>NZ_SCMU01000021.1 GCF_005503695.1 Sphingopyxis sp. 2PD | reverse complement strand
GCCGGGGGAGAGATCGTTACCAGCGCCGCGCTGCCGCCTGCGCCCGCGCGGCGCTGGTAACGATCTCTCCCCCGGCATCGCGCACCATCGCATAGCCCCGCGATAGCAGCGCCCGCGGGTCAAGGCTGTCGAGCAGCCGCCCCAACCCGCCCAGCCGCGCGCGATCACGGTCCCAGCGTCGCGCGAGCAATGCGGGGCGCAGCGCCGCGCCGCGGGTCGCCAACCGCTCGCCGACCACCGCCAGCCGCTGCCGCTGGCTGCGATCCAATCGGTCGGCACTATCGTCGAGCCGCTGGCGCTGCGGCGCATAGAGCCCCTCGCGCTTCGGCAGGTGGCGCGCCAGCGCGGCGAGCCGTTCGCGCGCCAGCGCCTGATGCCGGTTCGCCGCACCGACCATCCGTCCCGCCCGCTGGAGCAGCAATTCGCGCAGTTCGGCGCGCACCGGCACCGCCATTTCGGCGGCGGCGGTCGGGGTCGGCGCGCGGCGGTCGGCGGCATAATCGGCGAGCGTCGTGTCGGTTTCGTGCCCGACCGCGCTGATCGTCGGGATGCGGCAATCGGCGATCGCCCGCACCACGACTTCTTCGTTGAACGCCCACAAATCCTCGATCGAGCCGCCGCCGCGCGCGACGATGACCAGGTCGGGGCGCGGCACCGGCCCGCCGGGCGCGATGGCGTCAAAGCCGCGAATGGCGCCCGCGACCTGCGCCGCCGCACCGTCGCCCTGCACCAGCACCGGCCAGACGATGACATGCGTCGGAAAACGGTCGGCAAGGCGGTGGAGGATGTCGCGGATCACCGCGCCCGTCGGCGAAGTCACGACCCCGATGATTCGGGGCAGCCGCGGCAAATCCTGCTTCCGCGCCTGATCGAACAGCCCCTCGGCGCCCAGCCGCGCCTTCAGCTTTTCGAACAGGAGCATCAACGCGCCCTCGCCCGCGACCTCGAGGCTATCGACGACGAGCTGATATTTGGAACGCCCCGGATAAGTGGTAAGCTTGCCCGTCGCGATCACCTCGATCCCGTCCTCGGGCCGGAAGGCGAGGCGCGCCGCCTGCCCCTTCCACATCACCATGTCGATCAGCGCATTGTCATCCTTCAGCGCCGCATAGAAATGGCCCGACGCCGCGCGTTTCGCGCCCGAGAGTTCGCCGCGCACGCGCACGCGTGAAAAGCCGTCCTCGACGGTGCGCTTGATCGCCGCCGACAATTGGCTGACCGTCATGGCGGGCGCCCCGTCGCCCGACGGCGACTGACCAAGATTGTCGCCGGGCGAATGCTCAGCTAACAGCCGCGCCGCGGGGTCGGTTTCGGACGCCGTATCGGGAAAAGGGACAGACATGAACATCCTGCTGGTCGGATCGGGTGGCCGCGAACATGCGCTCAGCTGGCAGTTGGCACAATCGCCAAGCTGCGCCAAGCTCTATGCCGCACCCGGCAACCCCGGCATCGAAGCCCATGCCGAATGCGTCAGCATCGCCGCCGACGACCTCGACGGGCTTGTCGCCTTTTGCACCGCACACGCGATCGACTTCGTCGTCGTCGGCCCCGAAGCGCCGCTCGTCGCGGGGCTCGCCGACCGGCTGCGCGCGCTCGGCATCGCGACCTTCGGCCCCGGCGCCGCGGCGGCGCAGCTTGAAGGCAGCAAGGGCTTCACCAAGGATCTGTGCGCCCGCGCGTCGATCCCGACCGCCGCCTATGCCCGCTGCGCGAGCGCCGAGGAAGCGCATGCCGTGCTCGAAGGGTTCGACATCCCCGTCGTCATCAAGGCCGACGGCCTCGCCGCTGGCAAGGGCGTCATCATCGCCGAAAGTGCCGAACAGGCCGCCGCGGCGATCGACGACATGTTCGATGGCGCCTTCGGCGGCGCGGGTGCCGAGGTGGTGATCGAGGAATATATGACCGGCGAGGAAGCGAGCTTCTTTGCCCTGTCCGACGGCACCAATGTGATGGCGTTCGGCAGCGCGCAGGATCACAAGCGCGTCGGCGACGGTGACGTCGGCCCCAACACCGGCGGCATGGGCGCCTATAGCCCCGCCCCGGTGCTCACCGCCGATCTCGAAGCGCAAGTGATGGACCGCATCATCCGCCCGACGGTCGCGACCCTCGCCGCCGAGGGGACGCCCTATGTCGGCGTGCTGTTCGCCGGGCTGATGCTCACCGACATGGGGCCGAAGCTGATCGAATATAATGCGCGTTTCGGGGATCCCGAATGCCAGGTGCTGATGATGCGCTACGCGGGCGACCTCGCCGCCCTGCTTTACGCCGCATCGACCGGCGCGCTGGCGGATGCGCCGCCCCCCGCTTTCGCCAGCGACTATGCGCTGACGGTGGTGATGGCCGCGAATGGCTATCCGGCGACCCCCGAAAAGGGCGGCGCGATCCATGGCATCGCCGATGCCGAAAGCGGCGGCGTGCGCGTATTTCACGCGGGAACCGCGCGCGACGGCGATACCATCATTGCCGCAGGCGGGCGTGTGCTCAATGTCACCGCGACGGGGCGCACCGTTACCGAGGCGCAGGCGCGTGCCTATGCCGCGGTCGACAAGCTCGATTTCGCCAGCGGCTTCTGCCGCCGCGACATTGGCTGGCGCGAAGTCGCGCGCGAAGCGCGCTGAGGGGCTGGCGCGAAGTCGCGCGCGAGGCGCGCTGAGGGGCTGGCGCGAAGTCGCGCGCGAGGCGCGCTGACGGGCTTGCGCGCGCGGCCAGGCAAAGCGTTGCTGGACGGCGCGGACGCACGCGCATAGGCTGACGGCAAGACAGGGAGAATATCATGGCGTGGCTTCAGGAAAATTATGTCATCGCGGTCGTCGGGCTCGTCGTCGCGGTCGTCCTGCTCTGGTTCCTGTTCGGCCGCAAAAAGGCCGAGGATGCCGCGCCGACCGTCACTCCGCCCGCAGAACCGAAAAAGCCGCTCGAAGCGGCAAAGCCCGAGATCGTCGCGGCCGAACCCGCCCGCTTCAAGCCCAGGGAACCCGCGCCAGCGCCCGCGCCACCGGTCACGCCCCCGGTCGCGGCCACGCCGCCGGCGCCCCCGGCACCCCCGGCACCCGAACCGGTCGTCGAGGTGGCACCCGAACCCGCAGCGCCGCCGCCACCCGCCGAACCGGCACCCCCGCCGTCTGCCCCCGCGGCGGATCCCGAACCGGCACCTGCTCCGTCGCCCGCGCCCGAACCTGCTCCGGCTCCTGCTTCCGAACCGGCTCCGGCTCCGGCTGCCGCCAAGGCAGACAATCTGCAGTTGATCAAGGGGCTCGGGCCCAAGCTCGCGGGCCTGCTGAACGGCCTTGGCGTCACCAGCTTCCAACAGATCGCTGACTGGACCGACGCCGATATCGCCGCGATCGATCCCCAGCTCGGCGCCTTCCAGGGCCGCATCGCGCGCGACAATTTCGTCGATCAGGCGGGGTATCTGGCGCGCGGCGACAAGGCGGGGTTCGAAGCGAAATATGGCGCGCTGGGGGGCGAGTTGTAACGACAGGTTCCGACCGGTTGCGGACGTAGCCGATCCTCCCCCACCGGGGGAGGGGGACCACCCGAAGGGTGGTGGAGGGGCACAGGAGGTTACCGCAGCGCCGGGCTGGAAGAGCCAAGCGTTCCGGGAACGTAGCAATGGAGCACGACTTCGGCGGCAAGGCAAACCGATGGTGCCCCTCCACCAGCTTCGCTGGTCCCCCTCCCCGTTCCGGGGAGGATCGCTGCGTCCGCGCCCCAACCCAGACCCGACCGTTCACCTCCGCCGAAAAAGTCCTTTCCTACATTATTTCACTATGTTCCAAACTGGTCCATGGAACATCCCGACTCGTCCGCCCCACTGCTCGCCGGCACCTGCCTCGCCTTCACCCCCGTGTCCGCGCAGCGCCGCCGCGCCGGCGGGTGGACGCCCGAAATCCAGCTATGCTTCATCCGCGCCCTCGAAGCGATGGGGTCGGTCGGGCGCGCGGCGAAGGCCGTGGGCATGGGGCGCCGCTCGGCCTATCGCCTGCGCGAACGACCCGGTGCCGAAGACTTCGCAGCGGCCTGGGACCGTGCCCTGTCGATGGGCCGGATGCGCCAATTCGACTATGCGATGGACCGCGCGCTCAACGGCGTGACCACCGTCCGCATCCTGCGCGGCGGCGCGATCGACGTCACCGGTGGCCCCGACATGGATATTGTCCGCGCTGCGCTGCGCGAGGACGCGGCGCCGCTTAAAGCCACAAAGGACACATTTTGAATGGGCGCGGGCGAGGCTTTTGTGGCTTTAAGCCGCCAGCGGACCCTGTTCGGCCTAGGCTTCGTCGGCGTCCTTGGGCCGCGACAGCTCGGTCACCAGCAGCTTGTCGATCTTGCGCCCATCCATGTCGACAATCTCGAACCGCCAGCCCTTGTCGGTGAATTTCTCGCCCAGCTTTGGCAGATGCTTGAGAATCGCCAGCACATGACCCGCGGCGGTCGCATAATCGCGATCATCGTCAAGCTCGATCCCCAACCGTTCGGCCATCTGGTCGGCTGGCATCGATCCGGCAATCAGCAGGCTGCCATCATCGCGTTCGACGACGAACGGCTCGCTGCCGATGTCCTGGTCCGACGCAAACTCACCCGCAATCGCCGCCAGCAGGTCGGCGGGGGTCACCAGCCCTTCGAAATGCCCATATTCGTCGTGGACAAACAGCATCGGCACGTCCGCGGCGCGCAGCGCCTCGAGCGCGTCCATCGCGTCGATCTGGTCGTGGATGACCTTCGCCGGGCGCATCAGCTGTTCAAGGTCGAGCGCTTCGCCGCGAAACAGCGCCGCCGCAATGTCGCGCGCCTGCACGACGCCGACGATGTCGTCGACCGATCCGCGCGCGACCGGCAGGCGGCTGTGCGGCGTTTCGACCAGCTTGTCACGGACCCCGCGCGCGTCGAGCGAAATGTCGATCCAGTCGACGTCCTTGCGCGGCGTCATCACTTCGCGGACCGGGCGATCGGCGAGCCGCACGACGCCCGAGATGATCGCGCGCTCGCTTTCCTCGATCACCCCCGATTTCGACGCCTCGGCGACGATCAGGTGGAGCTCCTCGGCGGTCACCCTGTCCTCGGACTCGCGGTTCAGTCCGAGCACGCGAAAAACCAACGCCGAGCTGCGGTCGAGCAGCCACACGAGCGGTGCGCCGATTTTCGACAACCACAGCATCGGCAGCGCCATGAAGATCGCGATCGGCTCCGGCGCACGCAGCGCAAATTGCTTGGGCACCAGTTCGCCTGCGATCAGCGAGAAATAGGTGGTGACGGCAATCACCACGGCAAACCCCGCGGTCAGCGCGGTTTCGTCGTCGAGGCCGAGCAGCGCCTGCAATCGGTCGCCGACCGGTCCGCCCAGGCTGGCGCCCGAATAGGCACCCGCCAGAATGCCGATCAGCGTGATGCCGACCTGCACCGTCGACAGAAAGCGCCCGGGATCGGCGGCGAGTTGGCGTGCGACCGCGGCACCGCGGCTGCCGCGCTTTTCGGCGGCCTGAAGGCGCGGCGCGCGCGCCGAGACGATCGCGAGTTCCGACATCGCGAAAACGCCATTCAAGAGGATCAGGACGGCGATGATCGCCACGTCGGACCAAGGAAAAGGGCTCATCGGGCGGTCGTGCGGCGCTTCAGCGCCTGGCCCCTGTCATCGTCGATCATGGCGATCCTATAGGGCAAAGCCACCGCAATGCAAAACGCCAGCTGAATTGGCGCATCAGCGGCGGTTCAGGCGAAATCGGGAACCAGATCGCCAGCCATATGTTATCGGCAGGAGCGGCGGTTTGCTCGGGACCAGATGCAGCCGCCAAAAAAAGGGAGCGACCTATGAATATCAAGACGATCAAACTTGCGGCAATGGCCACCATGAGCGCCGTGGCGCTGGCGGGCTGCGTTACCGACCCGGTGACTGGCGAGCGCAAGATTTCGAAAGCCGCGATCGGCGGCGTTGGCGGCGCACTCGGCGGTTATCTGCTCGGCGACCTGATCGGCGGCAAAAACAGCCGCACCGAAGAAATCGTCGGCGCGGGCATCGGCGCGGTCGCCGGAGCCGGGGTCGGCTATTACATGGACCAGCAGGAAAAGAAGCTGCGCGAGCGCACCGCCGGCACAGGCATCGATGTCGAGCGTCAGGGCGACCAGCTGGTGCTGAACATGCCGGGCGACGTCACCTTCGACCTCAACAGCGCGATGGTGAAAAGCCAGTTCCGCGGCGCGCTCGACAATGTCGCCTCGACGCTGGCCGAATATCCCAGCACCTATATCGACGTCTATGGTCACACCGATTCGACCGGCAGCGACAGCTATAACCAGGGTCTGTCCGAACGCCGCGCCTCGTCGGTGGCCGACTATCTGGCCGGTCGCGGCATCCAGCGCGCGCGCATGGCGACGATGGGTTACGGCGAATCGCAGCTGAAGTGCACTCCGGAGCGCAGCGAGGCCGATTATCAGTGCAACCGCCGCGTCGAAATCCGCATCGCGCCGGTGACGCAGGCCGACGTCAACGCCGCGCGCTAACAGGGTTCCATTCCCGTGGAAAAGAAAGGGCGTCGCCGAAAGGCGGCGCCCCTTTTTATCCGAGGCTGGGGAAGCTGGCCTTAAGCCCATCGATGACGAACTGCGCGGCTAGCGCGGCCAGCAGCACCCCGAGCAGGCGGGTGATCACCGCCTCGCCCTTGTTGCCGATAAAGCGCATCAGCGGCCCCGCCGCGAGCAACGCCGCGAGCGTCATCAGCAGGACGAGCAGCAGCGCCCCGAAAATGACGAACGCGCGGTCCAGCCCGTTGTTTTGGGCGACGAGCAGCATCACCGATGCGATCGATCCCGGTCCGGCGAGCATCGGCATCGCCATCGGGAACACCGACACATCCTCGACATGCGATGCCGCAACCTTTTCCGCCCGCTGCTCACGCCGCTCGGTGCGCTTCTCGAACACCATGTCGATCGCGATCATGAACAGCATGATGCCACCCGCGATGCGGAAACTGTCGAGGTCGATGTGCAGGAAGCTGAGCAGCGCCTCGCCGAACATGGCGAAAAAGACGAGGATGCATCCTGCGATCACCGTCGCCCGGATCGCCATCGACCGGCGCTGCTGCGCGCTGGCACCGGTGGTCAGGCTGGCATAAATTGGCGCACAACCCGGCGGGTCGATGACCACGAACAGCGTGACAAAGGCCGAGATGAACAGGTCGATCATGGCTGTTTGGGCGCCGCGACCTGATCGTCGATTACCGTCGCCATCGTCTTGCCGTCCCACAGCCGGATCGTCACCCGGCGCGATTGGTCGGGGCGAACGGTCGAGGTCCAGCTCAATGTCTGGTCGGGCGACAGGCCGACCGCCATGTCATCACCCTCTGCCCCGGCTTCGATCGGCACCGCGGGACGCGACCCGCACGCGGCCTGTTTGGATTCGATGAATTCGGGTGCTTCGCGGGCAGTGCTCAACGCATCGCCATGGTCGAGGATCCAGCTGATCTTGCCGCTTCGGGGATCACGCATCCAGACGGTGCTGAAAAATCCGTGCGCCGGTCCCTTTTGCCACGCGCCCGTCGTCGCCCCGCTGTTGCCGTCACAGCTGACATACACCGCGTGCGGTTGCCACCTTACCGCCTCGGCCGGGTCAGCTTGGGTTTTCAGCCAGTCGCGGGCCTTCACCCGCTGCGGCACAAACATCACCGCGTCCGGGTGCGATGTTTCGCGAAATGCGGTCCACTGCCCCTTTTCCTGCGCTAGCCGTGCAAAACCGATTTCCGCGGCCACAAAGGCACTGGGGTTCGCCGCCAGCGGGCGATTGCGGATGTCGTCACGATTGCCGCCGCAGCCGGCAAGCAGCGACAGCGCAAGGACGGGAAGCAGCAGCGGGCGCATCAGAAACCTTCCGGATCGGCGAGCGCCGCGCGGCGGTGCGCGGCGACGAGCGTGTTGCGGAGCAGGCAGGCGATCGTCATCGGACCGACCCCGCCGGGAACGGGGGTGATTGCCGACGCCAGCGTCTGTACTTCGGCATAGTCGACATCGCCGACCAGCCGACCCTTGGCCGCGCCATCGGCGGGGGGCAGGCGATTGATGCCGACGTCGATCACCACCGCGCCCGGCTTGATCCAACTGCCCTTGACCATTTCGGCGCGCCCGACCGCGGCAACGACGATGTCGGCGCGGCGGACCAGCGCGGGCAGGTCTTTAGTGCGGCTGTGCGCCATCGTCACCGTTGCGTTCGCGCCGAGCAGCAATTGCCCCATCGGCTTGCCGACCAGGATCGAGCGCCCGACGACGATCGCGTCCTTGCCGCTGAGATCGCCGAGCCGATCCTGCAGCAGCAACAGGCAGCCATATGGGGTGCACGGCACCATGCCCGGGATGCCAAGCGCGAGACGCCCGGCGCTGACCGGGGTCAGCCCGTCGACATCCTTGTCGGGGTCGATCGTTGCGACCGCCGCCTGTTCATCAAGGTGGCCGGGGAGCGGCAGTTGCAGCAATATGCCATCGACCGCGTCGTCGGTATTAAGCGCTGCGAGCAGCGCCTCGACCTCGTCCTGCGTCGCGGTCGCGGGCAGGCGATGCTCGAAACTTTCCATTCCGGCGGCGACCGTCGCCTTGCCCTTTGAACCCACATAGACCGCGCTCGCCGGATCGTCGCCGACCAGCACCACCGCCAGCCCCGGCGCGCGCCCCGTGGCGGCGACAAAGGCCGGGACCGCACCGGCAATCCGCGCGCGCAGCCCGGCGGCGAACGCCCTGCCGTCGATCACATGCGCCGCGGTATCAGCCATCGTCACGCCATGCCATTCGCATAGGCGAGGCGCGCGAGATAGCTGAGCACCGGCCCATCGAGAATGATGATGATGATCAGCACCAGCATCGGGGTCAGGTCGAGCCCGCCAAAATCGGGCATGATGCGGCGGAACGGGCGGTACAGCGGCTCGGTAATCCGGTCTAGCACCGTCCACAGCTGATTGACGAAATCATTGTGCGTGTTGATCACATTGAACGCGATCAGCCACGACATCACCGCCTGTGCGATGATGAACCACCACAGGACCGTCAGGATGATGTGGACGATCTGGAGGAGCATGAGAACCAAGGCGATTTCTCCGAAAAAGGATCTTGCCGCGTCTCTTAGCGGTGAATGAGCGTCCCCGCACCCCTTGCGGTGAAAATTTCGAGCAGCATCGCATGCGGGATGCGCCCGTCGAGGATGACTGCTGCCTCGACCCCGGCATCGACCGCGGCGACGCAGGTTTCGACCTTGGGGATCATCCCGCCGGTGATCGTTTCATCGGCCTTGAGCGCGTCGATCGCCGCGCGGTCGAGGTCGGTCAGGAGGTTCTTTTCCTTGTCGAGCACCCCGGCAACGTCGGTGAGCAGGAAAAACCGCTTGGCGCCCAGCGCCCCCGCGATCGCGCCCGCCATCGTGTCGGCATTGATGTTATAGGTCGCCCCATCGGCGCCGAGCGCCACCGGCGCGACGATCGGGATGAAATTGTCATTGGTCAGATTGACCAGGATCGTCGGATCGACCGCGACAGGTTCGCCGACAAATCCCAGATCAACGTGGCGCTCTATCCCCGAATTGGGGTCGGGCTCGGTCCGGCTAACCTTTTCGGCGAGCACCAGATTGGCGTCCTTACCCGAAATGCCGACCGCCCGCCCGCCGAGCGCCGCGATCCAGCTCACGATTTCCTTGTTGATCTTGCCCGCCAGCACCATTTCGGCGACCTCCGCCGTGGCGGCATCAGTGACGCGCAGCCCGCCGACAAAGGTCGATTCGATCCCGAGCTGCTTCAGCATCGCGCCGATCTGCGGCCCGCCGCCATGGACGACGACCGGATTGATGCCGACGGCCTTCAGCAGCACGACATCTTCGGCGAAATCGCGCTGCGCTTCGGGGTCGCCCATCGCGTGACCACCATATTTGATCACGAAGGTCTGGCCCGCATAACGCTGCAGATAGGGCAGCGCCTCGACGAGCGTTTCGGCCTTGGCGAGCAGATCGGGCATTTTCGACGGATCGGTCATCGCCATCATCCGCCGTTCTTCGCATCGAGGCTGCGGCCCAGCGCGACCAGCCCGGTGATGACGAAGGGAATGACCGCGATCGACAACACGACCTTGGCCAGCATTTGGCCGCCCATCAGATTGGCGATCGGGAACACGCCGTAAAAGGCGATGGTCACGAACAGCAAGGTATCGACGATCTGGCTGAGCGCGCTCGCGACCGCGCCGCGGATCGCCAGCCAGGTCGTGCCGGTCCCGGCGCCTTCGCGCCCGCGCAGCTTGCTGAAGATCGTGACGTTCAGAAATTGCGAGGTGCCATAGGCGACGATGCCCGCCGCCATCAGGCGCGGCGTCTGACCCAGAATCATGTTGAAAGCGGCCAGCCGCGCAGGCTCCATCTCAGGCGCAGCGGGTAGCCAATAGACCAGCGACGTCAGCATGATCGACAGGACCAGCGGGACAAAGCCCCACAGCACCAACTTGTTCGCGGTGGATTGACCTTGCAGTTCCGACACTGCGCTCGACAGAGCAACGAGGATGAGGAACGGGAAGATCCCGGCTTCCACCGCCAGCCCGCCAAACAGCGCGACCTGCTTGTTCCCCAGCACCCCGGCGAGCACGACCATGCCGCCATAGATAATGGTGAAAAGAAAGAGCGAGGGCGAAAGCGTGCGCGGCAGCGCCGTCGATGTGGTGTCGGTCATGCCGCCCGATAGTCGCTTTTGTTCAGCGTGGAAAGATGCGCGTGGCACCGGCACTTGCCCCACCGCCAAAGCCCGCTAGACAAGGCGCAACAGATTGCGGGGGACGCACAAGAATATGGAACGCCTGATTGGTTTGGTTGGCATCGTCGCGCTGCTCGCGATTGCCGTGCTGTTTTCGTCGAACCGCCGCTGGATACGCCTGCGCGTCGTCATTCCCGCCTTCCTGCTCCAGGCCGGTTTTGCCCTGCTGGTGATCGGCACGCCGTGGGGCCGCGCGATCATCCAGGCGATGTCGAATGCCGTGTCGAACCTGCTCGGCTATGCCAAGGCGGGGACCGATTTCATCTTTGGCCCGCTCGCTTCGCCCGAAATCGGCGCGAACAGCTTTGCCATCGCGGCGCTGCCCGTCATCGTCTTCTTCGCCTCGCTGATCTCGATCCTCTATTATCTCGGCATCATGCAGCTGGTGATCAAATGGGTCGGCGGCGCCATCCAGAAGATCACCGGCATCACCAAGGTCGAAAGCCTCGGCGCGGCGGCGAACATCTTTGTCGGCCAGTCCGAATCGCCGCTGGTGATCCGCCCCTATCTCGCAGGCCTCACCCCGCCGCAGCTGTTCACGATCATGACCGTCGGCATGGCGGGGGTTGCCGGGACCATTTTGGGCGCCTATGCCAGCATGATCGGCGAACAATTGCTGCCTTATCTGCTCGCGGCCAGCTTCATGTCGGCACCCGGCGGCATCCTGATGGCCAAGATCATGATGCCCGACGATCCCAAGGATCTGGGCATCGAACCCGTGATCATGCCCGAGGCGAGCCATGACGAGGAGAAGCCCGCCAACATCATCATGGCGGCGGCGCAGGGCGCGCAGACCGGGGTCAAGCTGGCGGTCGCGGTCGGCGCGATGGTGCTCGCCTTTGTCGCCCTCGTCGCACTCGCCAACGGCATTCTCGCCGGGGTCGGCGGCTGGTTCGGCTATCCCGACCTGTCGTTTCAGGCGGTGATCGGCACGCTGTTCCGCCCGGTCATGTGGCTGATGGGTGTACCGTGGGACGAAAGCGCCGTCGTCGGCGGGCTGTTCGGCAGCAAGATTGTGCTCAACGAGTTCGTCGCCTTCATCGACCTCGGCAAGGTCCAGGGCGATATGTCGCTCGCCGCGGTCGCCATCGCCACCTTTGCGCTGTGCGGTTTTGCCAATTTCAGCTCGATCGCGATCCAGATGGCGGTAACCGGCGGCCTCGCCCCCAACCAGCGCCCGATGATCGCCAAGCTGGGGCTGAAGGCGCTGCTCGCAGGCAGCCTGTCGAACCTGATGTCGGCAGCGCTCGCCGGGTTGATGCTGGGCATTGCACCGCCGGTCGCAGCGCCGCCTGCGGCACCCGCGGCCGTCGCCGCCCCTACCGAAGCGCCTGCGGCGGCACCCGAAGCCGAGACCACAGCGACCAAGGCGCCCTGACCCGGCCAAATCCGCGCTTGGGAGAATTTGCAAGCCCCCGGCAAATGGCGTAACTTGCGGTTCGGAAACGAGTCCCGGGTCGCCCTCGCCAACAGGGAGTTTGCCATGAAAATCGCATATCGTTTGTCGATCCTCGCCGCCGCTGCCGTATCGATCGGGACGGGAGTCCTTGCGACCTCCAGCGCCCAGACGCCCGACGACAAGATGTACCGCCCGCCCGAAGCAACGATTTACCGCGATGCCGGCTATCGCGGCCCCGCGGTGTTCGTCGGCGAAGCCAAGCCGAACCTCGGGCTCGCCTGGCCGGTCAATTCGATCCGCGTTGCCAGCGGCCGTTGGGAACTCTGCGAAAAGACGCGCTTTCGGGGCAATTGCCGTACCGTCGAGCGCGATACGCCGATGCTGAACAGCATTTTGCGCGGGCTGGCCATCCAGTCGATCCGCCCGGCGGGTAGCGGTGGCGGCTGGAATCCCAACCCGCCCGCCAATGATCAGGTCGCGCGCGGCAATTTCGCCGAATTCCACACCCAGCCATCGACCGGCGGCACCCGCGTTCTGGCCTGCACCAGCGGCTCGTCGACGGCAGCCTGTGCGGCGCGCGCAGCCGATAATTGGTGCCGGACGATCGGGTGGAACGGGTCGGCGCGCGAGCATATGGAAACCGTCGGCGGCCGCGAATATCTGGCCGACGTGCTCTGCGTCCGTTCGGGCTATTGAGGGAGGATGCGATGATGCACGCGATGAAAATCGCCGGCCCTGCGGTCGCCGCGTTGTTGCTGTCCGCCTGCATGTCGGTCGGCGGACCGGGGGTCAGCACCTATTATGAATGCGACCGCGGCACCCGGCTGAAGGTCGATTTCAGGGGCGACCGCGCGCTGGTCAGCGTCAACGGGGGCCGCCCCGAAGCGATGCGGTCGACCCCCGCGGCGAGCGGCGCGATTTACGAGAACCGCGCCGGCTGGCGGCTGCATACCAAGGGGAACGAGGCGATGTGGAACACCGCGCTGCGCTCGTCGCCCGAAACCTGCCGCCAGGTGGTGGTGCCGCGCTAGCGCCAGTCTTGTTGCAGCACAATCATATGCTACCCGTAGCCCTGAGCCTGTCGAAGGGCGCTTATCGGCGATAGGCGCCCTTCGACAGGCTCAGGGCTACGGTATAATCTGAACAGAACGGATCGAGGTCCCTGACCGCATCAAAGTGCCATCTTCGCCAGCGCGGCGCGGACCTCGCTGACGAACAGTTCGGGCTGCTCCCACGCGGCGAAATGGCCGCCGCGGGGCAGTTCGTTCCAGTGGACGATATTCTTGTAGCGCCGTTCGGCCCAGCGTCGCGACAGCCGCATGATTTCGTTCGGAAACAAGCTGCACCCCGTTGGCACCAAGATTTCGCCCGCGGCGAAATTGCGGAAACTGTGCCAATAGAGCCGCGCCGATGACGCCGCGCTCGCGGTCAGCCAATAGAGGCTGATCGTGTCGAGCATCGCATCCTTGGGCAGCGCCTTCTCCGGATGGCCGCCGATCGACTGACCGCCCGGCTGATGCCCGCAATCGGTCCACCCGTGGAATTTTTCGGCAATCCACGCCATCTGCCCGACGGGTGAATCGGTCAGCGCATAGCCGATCGTCTGTGGCCGCGTGGCGTGCTGGGTCGAATAACCGCTGTCCTTTGCCTGATACCAGCCAAAGCGCGCTAGATAGAGTTTTTCCGCCTCGCTGAGGTCCGTCATCAGGTCGGGCGGCGGCGCGCCCACCACCATATTGACGTGGATCCCGGCGCAATGATCGGCGTGATTCATGCCGATCGCACAGGTCACCGCGCTGCCCCAATCGCCGCCCTGCGCAAAATAGCGATCGTAGCCGAGCGCGACCATCAGCGCATCCCACGCGGCGCCGATATGCTCGACGCTCCATTTCGCCTCGGTCGGCTTGCCCGAAAAGCCATAGCCGGGCAGCGACGGGATCACGAGGTGATAGTCGACCGACAAAGGCTCGATGACGTCGAGAAATTCCAGCACCGACCCCGGCCAGCCGTGGGTCAGCACCAGCGGCCGCGCGGCGGGATTGCCAGAGCGGATATGGAGGAAATGAATGTCGAGCCCGTCGATCGTTGCGAGATAATTCGGGAGCGCGTTCAGTCGCGCCTCGATCCGCCGCCAATCGTAGCTGTCCCGCCAATAGGCCGCGAGTTCCTTCGCATAGGCGAGTGGGATGCCCTGATCCCAGTCGTCCACCGTCTCCTTCTCGGGCCAGCGCGTCCGCGCCAACCGGTCTTTGAGATCGTCGAGCGCCGCCTGTGGCACATCGATGGTGAAGCTGCGGATATTGGCAACGTCCATCACATTCCCCCCTCCCATTGCCCGCCGCGTGTCAGGGCCGCGCGGGCGCCTTGCAACCGCGTTGCAGGCCGACACCTTTCAGGAACCCGCGCCGCACCGTCCCCGCATAGACCGCGGCGGCATAGCGCCGCCGTTCGGCATTGGCGCCGGTGACTTCGCCGATCAGGCCGCGAAAGGGAATGATCGATCCGGCGAGGCTGCCCGCGACGCGGCCCGCGGTTTCTTCGCGCTTCTTTTCGCGGTCCTTGTCGACCACTTCATTGACATCGGGACCGAGCACCTCGTTGAGCTCGGTGACTTCGCGGATGATCGCCGAACATTTGCCGAGCCCCGCCAGCGAATAGGGATCGGCCTGGACCGCGACCAATTTGGCGGGCGCTTCCTTGCCGTCGAACGGTTCGGTGACCTGATTGGCGGTGTCCTTGAGCGTCGAATCTTCGGGCGCCCCCTGCTGGGCAAAAGCGGGCGCCGCGATGGCCAGTGCGGCGAACGATAATCCTGCGAAAATCTTCCTGTGCATGTCACGCCTCCTTCGCTGCCCCCTGACAGCCAATCCGCTAACGCGTCGGAACCGGTTCGGCTCCCGTCCAGTCGTAAAAGCCGCGCCCCGCCTTTTTGCCAACCCAGCCCGCCTCGACATATTGGACGAGCAGCGGCGCCGGGCGGAACTTGGGATCGCCGGTGCCGCTGTGCAGGACGCGGATGATTTCAAGACAGGTGTCGAGCCCGATGAAGTCGGCGAGCGTGATGGGTCCCATCGGATGGTTGAGCCCAAGACGGCAGCCGGTGTCGATGTCCTGCATCGTCGCAACGCCTTCGCCCAGCGCGAACACCGCCTCGTTGATCAGCGGCATCAGCACCCGGTTGACGATGAAACCCGGCGCGTCGTTGGCGTGGACGATTTCCTTGCCGAGCCCGCGACCGAACGCCTCGACGGCTTGCAGCGTCGCGTCGCTGGTGGCGAGGCCGCGGATCAGCTCGATCAGCCCCATAACCGGCACCGGGTTGAAGAAATGGACGCCGATAAAGCGCGCCGGATCGGGCGACGCCTGTGCAAGGCGGGTGATCGGGATCGAGCTGGTGTTGCTGGCGAGGATGGCGGTCGCCGACAGATGCGGACCAACGCTGGCAAAGATTGCGCGCTTGATATCTTCACGTTCGGTCGCCGCCTCGATGACCAGATCGGTGGGCGCGAAGGCGCTGTGATCGGCGACGGGGGTGATGCGGGCGAGCAGCGCGTCGGCGTCACCCTGCGTCATCTTGTCCTTGGAAACCAGGCGAACGAGCGTCTTGGCAATGCCCGCCTTGCCTGCTTCGGCGCGCGCCAGGTCGATGTCCGACAGCAGCACGTCATGCCCCGCCCCCGCCGACACCTGCGCGATGCCCGCGCCCATTTGCCCTGCCCCGATGACGCCGACGATCATTTGCTGTCCCCTATCATTCTTAAAACACCCCACCGCCGTTCGCCCTGAGCTTGTCGAAGGGCCGTTTTTACCTTTCGACCGGCGCAACAAAGAAGGACGGTCCTTCGACAAGCTCAGGACAAACGGAATAGGATGGACCGTTGCTCTAGGTTCTGATGTCCGGCCGTCAAGGTGCGGAGCGGAACTCGGTTGCTTCGGCAAGGATCAGCGCGAAGGCGGGATCGGCATCGTCCCACGTCGCGATCGGGGTCCACCCTCCGGCGCGCAGCAGCAGATTGGCGTCGCGCGGGCCATATTTGTGGCTGTTCTCGCTGTGGATCGTCTCGCCCTTCGCCATCTGATATTCGCGGCCGTCGACGGTGAAATCCATGTCGCACGCCGCCACCAGGTGCATTTCGATCCGCGCATGTACGTCGTTCCAGATCGCGCGATGGGTGAAATTTTCCACCGGAATGTCGCCGTCCAGCTCGCGGTTGATCCGTTCGAGAAGGTTGAGATTGAAGGCCGCCGTGACCCCGGCCGGGTCGTCATAGGCGCGCTCCAGCACCGCAATATCCTTGATCCGGTCGATCCCGATGAGCAGCAAAGACCCGTCGCCGAGTGCCTCGCGCCAGTTGCGGAGCAGGTCGATCGCGGTGCGCGCGACCATGTTGCCGATCGTCGATCCCGGGAAAAAGCCAAGCTTGGGCAACGGGCAAATCTCGCGCGGCAGCGCAACGCGCTGGGTGAAATCGGCCTCGACCGGATAGACTGAAAGGCCGGGGAAACGCGCGGCGAGCGCCGCGGCGCTGTCGCGCAGGAAATCGCCCGAAATATCGACCGGCACATAGGCGGCGGGCGCGATCGCGCCGAGCAGCAGCGGGGTCTTGGTCGAACTGCCCGACCCCAGTTCGACCACCGCCCGGCCCGGGCCGATTGCAGCGGCAATATCGGCGGCGTGGCGCGTCAGGAGGTCGGTTTCGCTGCGCGTCGGATAATATTCGGGGAGCGCGGTGATATCCTCGAACAGCGCCGATCCGGTCGCGTCATAAAACCAGCGCGCGGGAATCGCCTTTTGTTGTTGCGCCAGTCCCGCGCGGACGTCGGCGCGAAAGGCGATGTCGACCCCCGCGTCGTCCGCCGAAACCTGACGAAGATTGCGCACGACGCCCATGGTTTCAAATATCCTTTGCGAGGCGGAGGCCGGTGAACTGCCAACGCTGGTGGGGGTAGAAGAAGTTGCGGTAACTGGCGCGAAGATGGCCGCGCGGGGTCGCGCAGCTGCCGCCGCGCAGCACGAACTGGCCGCTCATGAACTTGCCATTATATTCGCCGACCGCGCCGGGCGCGGCGCGAAAGCCGGGATAGGGGCGATAGGCGCTGCCGGTCCATTCCCAGACGCTGCCGAACATCTGTTGCAGATCGGTGTCATCGCCGGTCGCCGCGGGTTGAACCGGCCCGGCGGCGTCGAGCTGCTGTCCCGCAGCCGGATCGAGCCCCGCCGCCGCGGCCTCCCATTCGAACTCGGTCGGCAGGCGCGCGCCCGCCCAGCTGGCGAAGGCGTCGGCTTCGAAAAAACTGATGTGGGTGACGGGCGCAGCGGGGTCGATGTCCTGCCATCCCGCCAGCGTGAACTGGCGATCGCCATCCCAATAGGCGGGCGCGTCGACTCCCTCGGCCTGCACCCATGCCCAGCCGTCACTGAGCCATAGCGAGGGGGTGTGATAACCGCCGTCGGCGATGAACTGTTGCCATTCGCCGTTGCTGACCGGGCGGCTGGCGAGCGCATGGCGCGCGAGGAGCGTATCGTGGCGCGGGCCTTCGCAATCGAAGGCGAAGCCGCCCCCAGCATGGCCGACGCCGACGATACCCGCCTTGCCCTCGATCCATTTCATGGCGGAAAACTGCGAAACATTACGCGCGATTTCGCTGTCCCAGACCGCCGGGCCGAGGGGGTTCTGCGCAAAGAGATGCTTGAGGTCGGTGAGCAGCAATTCCTGATGTTGCTGCTCATGATGGATGCCAAGTTCGACCAGCGACAAGGCGGCGGCGGGCAGATCGGGCAAGGCGGCCTGCACCGCGGTGTCGACATGCGCGCGCCAGATGCGGATGTCGTCGAGCGACGGGCGGGTCAGCAACCCGCGCTGCGGGCGCGCGTGGCGCGGCCCCTCGGCCTCATAATAGCTGTTGAACAGATAGGCGTAGCGATCGTCGAACAGACGGTATCCCGCAAGATGATCGCGCAGGATGAAGGTTTCAAAGAACCAGGTCGTGTGCGCGAGATGCCATTTGGCGGGCGAAGCGTCGGGCATCGACTGCGCGCTGGCGTCGGCGTCGGACAGCGTTGCGACGAGGTCGAGCGACAGGCGGCGCGTTGCCGCGAAGCGGCTGGCCAGCGCCAGCGCATTATCGGCACCGGTGGCAACGGGCGGAACATCTGTCTGGCTAGCCATAAAAAGGATAATCCCCCGAGGTCCGATTCGGTTTCGCGGTGGGCAGGAATATGGTTACGGCGCGAGGGCTTGTCCAGAACATTTAGAGAACGACGTCCTTGTCGTTCGAAGCGAGCTGACCCAGCGGCGTTGAAGGGATTCGCACAAAGGCGCAGAGGACGCAGAGATTTTTTGGTTCACGCGGAGGCGCGGAGACGCGGAAAAAAGAGCCGTATGCCCTGAGCTTGTCGAAGGGCCGCTCTTCCTGAAACCTCGCAAGAGAAGAACGGTGCTTCGACAAGCTCAGCACGAACGGGGTTGAGAAAGTCGCACCGCGTCTCCGCGTGGACATCTTTTCTCAGCGATCTCTGCGCACACCATTCTTCGTTGCCGTCAGCGCGTCGCGCCGGGTTTCCAGAGAATGTCGCCGCTGGCCGCAGCGTTCAGGTGGCGCGTCAGCACGAACAGATGGTCGGACAGGCGGTTGAGATAGGTCAGCGCGAGCGGGTTGAGGTCGCGGTCCGCACCGGCGGCGACCGCGGCGCGTTCGGCGCGCCGCGCGACCGCGCGGGCGACGTGCAGGCGCGCCGCGGCCTCGGTGCCGCCGGGGAGGATGAAGCTGCGCAGCGCCTCGAGATCGTCATTCATCGCGTCGATTTCATCCTCCAGCCGCGCGATCTGGCCGGGGACGATGCGCAGCGCCATGTCGTGCGGGCCGAAGCCGAACTGGATGTCGGCGGGGGTGGCAAGGTCGGCGCCAAGGTCGAACAGCTCGTTCTGGATCCGCGCCAGCATCGCGGCGGCGTCGCTGCCGGGATCGAGCGCGGCGACCGCGACACCGACCCAGCTGTTCGCTTCGTCGACATCGCCGATCGCCGCCATCAGCGGCGCCGATTTGGCGATCCGCGAACCGTCGACAAGGCCCGTGGTGCCGTCGTCGCCGGTGCGCGTGTAGATTTTGTTGAGCTTGACCATTTAGCGAAGCCTGCGCGGCGGCAGGATCAGCCGCCCGCGGCGAGCAGGCCGATCAGGACGAGCAGGATGATGGTGATCGCCTGCCATTTGACGCGCGCCATCATCATCTTGTTTTGCATCACCTGATTTTCCTCGACTTTCCCGTCGATCACCGCCTGATGACCTTGCGAAAAATAGAAGAGCCCCCGCGCGAGCGAGAACAGGACGAAGCCGGCCGCCACGACGACGCCGATGATCAGCAGAATGTTCATGCCCCCTATTTAGGGCATTTGCAGCGAATAACCAGTGGGAAGCCGCGCCGCGAGCAGATCGGCGGCGAGCGCGGGGCCGTCCACGCCCGCGGCGCGGAGCGACGCGAGCGAGGCCGCGGCGTCGCGCTTCGCCAGCCTTTTGCCGTCGGGGCCGCAGACGAGCGGATGATGCCGGTACAGCGGGGTCGGCAGGGCGAGCAGTGCCTGGAGCAGGCGGTGGACATCGGTCGACGCGAGCAGGTCGGCGCCGCGGATGATATGCGTGACCCCCATCATCGCATCGTCGAGCGTGCTGGCAAGGTGATAGCTGGCGGGCGCATCCTTGCGCGCGAGGACGATGTCGCCATGCGCGAGCGGGTCGGCGATCCGCTCCCCCTGCCCCTGTTCCTCCCACGCCAGCGCGCCGGTGGTCAAAACCGCGCGCGCCATGTCGAGGCGCCAGCAATGCGGCTCGGTCGCCATCCGCCGTTCGCGTTCGGCCGCGGGGAGGTCGCGGCAGGTGCCGGGATAGACTGGCCCCGAAGGTCCGTGCGGAGCGCTCAGGCTGGCGGCTATGTCGGCGCGGGTGCAGAAACAGGGATAGACAAGGCCGCGGGCACGCAGGCGATCGAGCGCGGCGGCATAGTCGTCGAGCCGGTTCGACTGGCGCAGCGGCTCGCCGTCCCAGGCGAGCCCGAGCCACGCGAGGTCGGCGAGCGAGGCGGCGACATAGTCTTCGCGCGAACGGCTGCCGTCGATATCGTCGATGCGGATGACGAACCGGCCGTTCGCGGCGCGCGCCGCATCATGCGCCAGTACCGCGCTATAGGCATGGCCGAGATGAAGGTCGCCGGTCGGGCTGGGCGCGAAACGGGTCAGCATCGCGCTGGTAAAGATTCCATATACTGTGCCGCGCTCATCGAAATCCTTCCATATCTTGCGGCAGATGCCCCCTTGACGTCAGAATCTGATGCGGCATGTAATGATCGTGTCACGCAGGGAAGGCAGTGGCGCGCCATCCCGAGAAGCGAAGGGGGCTGCGTTACCAAGCCATGTTTCATCCCGATCTTGCCCGGCATCCCGATAGTTGTCCCGCGCTCGTCCTGAACGCCGATTATACGCCGCTCAGCTATTATCCGCTCAGCCTGTGGCCGTGGCAGACCGCGGTCAAGGCGGTTTTCCTCGACCGCGTCACCATCGTCGAAAATTACGAACGCGAAATTCATTCGCCGACGCGGACGATGCCGATCCCCAGCGTGATCGCGCTGCGCCAATACGTGAAACCGTCGCAGCACCCGGCGTTCACGCGCTTCAACCTGTTCCTGCGCGACCGTTTCGCCTGCCAATATTGCGGGTCGGGCAAGGATTTGACCTTTGACCATGTCGTCCCTCGGCGGCTGGGCGGGCGGACGACGTGGGAAAATGTCACCACCGCCTGCGCGCCGTGCAACCTGAAGAAAGGCGGGCGCACCCCGCAGCAGGCGCATATGCCGATCCACCGCCAGCCGTGGCGACCGACGAGCTGGCAGTTGCAAGACAATGGCCGCTGTTTCCCGCCCAATTATCTGCACGAAAGCTGGATCGACTGGCTCTATTGGGACGTCGAGCTGGAAGGCTGACCGCCGGGCAACAGGTCGGACAGACAGGGTTCATCGCGGCGAGGCTAATCGCCGCGCGCCATAACAGGAGAACAGCCATGGTCCGTCTCGCCCGCGCGCTCGCGCTCAGCCTCGCCACCCTGCCGCTCGCCGCGTGCGCGACGCTGGGACCGTCCGAACAGCCGGTGTCGGTCACCGGCCAGATCAGTTATCGCGAGCGCATGGCTTTGCCGCCGACCGCGCAGGTGCAGATCCAGCTGAGCGACGTCAGCCTGATGGACGCGCCGTCGCACACGATCGCCGAGCAGAGCTTTACTGCCGACGGGCGCCAGGTTCCCTTCGCCTTTTCGTTCACCGTCGATCAGAACAAGCTCGATCCGCGCCACAGCTATGCGGTGTCGGCGCGCATCACCGACGCATCGGGGCGGCTGATGTTCATCACCGACACGCGCAACAGCGTCGCGTTCGATGGCCGCAGCCGGATCGACATGGGGACGCTCATGCTGGTGAAGACGCGCTGATCCCCCTGATCGTCTGATCGTCGCCCCTGCCGCGGGGCGGGAGCGACGATCAGATTACCGCGCCAAAGCCAGCAGTGGACGACCGGCGGCGAGGTTCGCGCGCGCGGTGCGGGCAGCCCAGCGCGAATCGACATAATCGCCATTCGCCAATTCGAGATCGTACCGGATCGGGCTGGCGAGGGCCGCATCATAGGCGGCGGCGGCTTCGCTGGTGCGACCCAGACGAGCATAAGCGGTGCCGAGGTTGATCAGCCGCGACGGATCGCGGGCGTCGAGATTGGTGTCGCCGGTCAGCTTGGCGATCGCGGCGTGATTTTCGCCGGCGCGCAGTTCGGCATAGGCCACCGGCAGCGCGGCCGAATCGGCCTGCGGTCCGGTGACGACGATGATCGATTGCGCGGCAGCCGGGGTCGCGAAAGCCAATGCGATCAGCGGCAGCAATATTTTTTTCATCTCTCTATCCCCTCGAAAACTTTGGGCGATTTTCTCGCTCATCGGCGGAAAAGTCAATGTTTTCGGCACTTTGTAACACTCGTGTCACAATCACGAATTATGCTAGTCGCAAGGCGTATTATAAGTCAGGATTTTCAGAATCTTGGCTTGCCCGACTCGTTGTCACAATTTGGTGACGTCGATTGTCACAATTGCGCCTGCTGAAAATTAATTTTGGCGCCGGTGCATTTTGCGCCGCCGATTCGCGTGTCCGCGCCGTTCGGCGGATCGAGCCCGGATTGCGATATAAAGAAAAGTTTATATTTGATCGGCGGCGCGCTTTCGGCTAGGGCGCGCAACATAATTACCCATGACTTCGTGGCCGCTCGCCTGCGGTCGTACTTGCCGATATGGAGAATCCCCGTGGCCACTCTCGCCGCCGACACCCGTGATTATGTCGTTGCCGACATCAGCCTCGCCGATTTCGGGCGCAAGGAAATCAACATCGCCGAAACCGAAATGCCGGGCCTGATGGCGCTGCGCGCCGAATATGGCGCGGCGCAGCCGCTGAAGGGCGCGCGCATCACCGGATCGCTGCACATGACGATCCAGACCGCAGTGCTGATCGAGACGCTGACCGCGCTCGGCGCCGAAGTGCGCTGGGCGACCTGCAACATCTTCTCGACGCAGGACCATGCCGCCGCCGCGATCGCCGCGACGGGCGTGCCGGTGTTCGCGGTGAAGGGCGAAAGCCTCGCCGATTATTGGGACTATGTCGGCCGCATCTTCGACTGGGGCGTGGAAGACGGCACCACCTGCAACCTGATCCTCGACGATGGCGGCGACGCCACGATGTTCGCGCTGTGGGGCGCGAAGCTCGAGGCCGGCGAGACGATGCCGGCGCCCGAGAATGAGGAAGAAATCGAGATGCAGCGCGCGCTGAAGGCGTTTGTCGCGGCGAACCCCGGTTACCTCACGAAGACGGTCAAAGCGATCAAGGGCGTCTCGGAAGAAACGACGACCGGCGTCCACCGCCTGTATCACATCGCCAAGAAGGGCGAGCTGCCCTTCCCCGCGATCAACGTCAACGACAGCGTCACCAAGTCGAAGTTCGACAACCTCTATGGCTGTAAAGAGTCGCTGGTCGACGCGATCCGCCGCGGCACCGACGTGATGCTGGCGGGCAAGGTCGCGACCGTCGCGGGCTTCGGCGACGTCGGCAAGGGCAGTGCCCAGAGCCTCCGCAACGGCGGCGCGCGCGTCCTCGTCACCGAAATCGACCCGATTTGCGCGCTGCAGGCGGCAATGGAAGGCTTCGAGGTCGTGACGATGGACGAAGCGGTGAAGCGCTCGGACATCTTCGTCACCGCGACGGGCAACGCCGACGTGATCACCGCCGAACATATGGCGGCGATGAAGAATATGGCGATCGTCTGCAACATCGGCCACTTCGACAGCGAGATCCAGATTGCGGCGCTCGCTAACTACAAATGGACCGAAGTGAAGCCGCAGGTGGATTTGGTGGAATTCCCCGACGGCAAGCAGATCATCATCCTGTCGAAGGGTCGCCTCGTGAACCTCGGCAACGCGACCGGCCACCCGTCGTTCGTGATGTCGGCGAGCTTCACCAACCAGACGCTGGCGCAGATCGAGCTCTGGACGCGCAGCGAGCAGTACAAGAACGACGTTTACGTCCTGCCCAAGCATCTCGACGAAAAGGTCGCGGCGCTGCACCTCGAAAAGCTGGGCGTGCAGCTTTCGAAGCTGAGCCAGAAGCAGGCCGATTATATCGGCGTGCCGGTCGAAGGGCCGTTCAAGCCCGACCATTATCGTTACTGATTAAGTTCCACCAACGTGGATCAGAGCGGCCCGCTCCCTTCGCCGGGAGCGGGCCGTTTTACGTTCAGCGCGCGAGCGGCCCGAGCGCGTCGCGCAGCGGCCCCAGCCATTCGGCATAGGGTTTCCACACGTCCATCCCGTCGCGGTTGAGCGGGCGGCGCACCTGCTCGCTCGACGGGGTGCGCACGACGCGGTCGAGCTTGTGAAATTCGAGCAGCGCCGGGTCCCAGTCGAGGCCGAGATAGCCAAGCGCCGGGCGCAGCTGCGCTTCGGGGTCGGCGACCATCGCTTCATAGTCGATATGATGAACCAGCGTCGGCGCGACGCGATCCAGATGCGCCATCATCCGCACATAATCGGTGTAGCATTGGCCGATGTCGGCGAGCCGGAACGATGAGGCGTGGGCGCGCGAAAAGCTTTGCGAGAAATTCGAGAAGCAGCAGTCCATCGCATCGCGGCGGATATCGAGGAACTTCGCCTGCGGCAGGATGCGGCGGATGAAGAGGATGTTGCTCCAATTGTGCGGCAGCTTGTCGATAAAATAGCCGCGGTCGGTCTTGCGATGCAGCGCGGCGCGGCGAAGATAATCCTGCCCCATCGCGGCGGCGGCAGCGTCGGGGATCTGCGCGATCAGCTGCGGCACCGTCACCTTGCCGCGCCGCGTCGCCATCTCCATCGCGCCGCGCAGGATCGCGGGGGCATAGGGTAGCTCGCCGACGGGTTCGATTGCGGGGTGGCTGCCGAGCATCTGTTCGAGCAGCGTCGAGCCCGAGCGCGGCAGGCTGACGATGAAGACCGGCACCGCGTCGCCGACCGGCTCGGCGCCAAGCCGCGCGACAAAGGCGGGGTCGACGGCCGCCTCGACCTCGGCGACTTCGGCGGTCAGTTCGCGCGCGTCATAGCCGATGTCGTCGGCGCGCTGCTGGTTGCCCTGCTCATAATGGTCGAACGCCTCGCGATAGCGGCCGCGATCGTGGAGCGCGCGGGCAAGCGCAAAGTGGAGCGGGGCGCTGTTGCGGACGTCGATCGCGATGCCGATCATCCGCTGCATATGGTCGACATCGGCGTCGGTCAGCACGCGGCTCTTGATATTGGCGAGCGCCCACCAGGCCTCACCGCATTCGTCGTCGGCGGCGATCGCGTTGCGATAGGCGGCGATCGCGGCATCGACCTCGCCCGCGGCGCGCAGGCTGTGGCCATAGGCGATCCAGTGGTGCGGCTTGTCGCCATGCTGCTCGGCCAGCCGCTGCTGGATCGCCTGCGCGTCGGCATTGTGGCCCAATTTGTCGAGGATCAGAGCGTGCATCGCCGGGATGACGGGATCGTCGATCTCGGTTTCCAGCGCCGCGAACAACGCCGCCGCTTCGTCGAGCCGTTCCTGCTGGTTGAGCACCGACGCGAGGTGGCGGCGGACCTGGACATCGCGCGACCCGGCGGCGAGCGCACGGCGCAGGAAATGTTCGGACTGGCCAAGCGCGCCGAGCAGCATCGCGATCTCGCCCAGCTTCGCGAGTCCCTGCGGCTCGTTGGGACACGTCCGCAGATGGGCGATGACCTGCTGCGCCGCCTCTTCGAGGCGTCCGGCGTTGGCGAGCGAGGTGGCGCTGATCAGCAGCGGAAAGGCGCTGACGGTGCCGCCGACGGTCATTCGCTGTAACCCAGCACGGCGCGCAGGCCCGGCGCCTGATAGTCGACCAGCGCGCGGTGACGCGCGCCGAGCGTCGCGGGAAAGTCGAGCGCCACGCCGGTGAGGTTGCCGCGCGCGGTACCGCTTTGCGCCGGGTCGGCGCCGATGCGGACGCGCAGCCGCCAATCGTCGGGGCGATCGATGCCGCAGGCGGTGAGCAAGCCCGTGAAAAAGGCCTCCGCGGAAGGCGTATCGAGGTCGGCCAGATGCCGGATCAATTCTTCATAGGTCACGACATGGACGCGCGCCCCGAGCCACGCCGCGGCGTTCATTTCATAGATGTCGTTGAGTGACGGCGCCTTGCCGGGCAGGCCAAAGATCATCATCGTCAGCAGTTCATCGACCGTCAGCGCGCCGGTCTTGAAGAAATCCATATTGCCCGAAAACTGCTCCGACGCGAAAAAGCGCGCGCGCGCGATCACCCAGTCATAGGGATCGCGATAGAGCAGGATGCGCCGCGCCGGCGCGGTTTCGATCGCCGAGGCATCAGCGAAGAACAGATGGCCCCAGCTGAGCTGCGGCCGCGCGGGATCAAAAGCGCCGCGATGCTGTTGCAGGTTGGGCCACTGGATGAAATCGCGCGCATATTGCTGTGCGACCGGCACGAACATGCGGATGATGTTGCGCAGCAGGTGGCTGCCGCTTTTCGGAACGCTGTTGAGGAACACCGGCTGGCGCAGCGGCGCCTGGACAAAGCGGCGGTTTTCGGCGTCGAGCGTGTCGGCTTTCACCGTGACTTCAGGCATCGGGCGCGGGCGTTCCTTTGGGATTATAAAAACAGTTGGGGCGGCATGTTGCCATGCCGCCCCAATGTTTGCGTTGTCAAATCGATCAGAACTTCGACTTGACGTTGATGAAGCCGCGGCGTCCGCTGAACCCATATTGCGACGCGGCGACCACCGGCCCGATCATCGAGATCGTGCCGCCGTTCAGCGTCGACACGCGCGGCGGGCGCGTGTTGAACAGGTTGCTGACCCCCAGGGTGATTTCGAACCGGTCGCCCACTTCCTGCGTGATCGAAGCATTGTGGTAGAAGACCGCTTTCGTCGTCAGCACGGGGCAATAGCGACCGCGCAGCGCGCTGTTCACGCAGACGTCGCCGTTGCGATCGACATATTCCTGCACGTTCGACGTACCGCCGATGACGTTCATGCCGTAAAACAGCGTCGTCCCGCCATTGGCGGCCCAGGTCATGCGGAAATCGCCGACCCACTGCGGCGACCCGACTTCACCCAAATCGTCCTCGACCGGCGAGGTCGGCAGCAGCTGGAAAATATCCTTGGTCTGCCAGGTCATGTCGGCGGTGAAGGACAGGCGTCCCAACCGGCCAAGATCGTGGCGGATATTGACGTTCAGATCGACACCGCTGTTCCGCTGGCTGGCGATATTCACATATTGGTCGCGCACTTCGTTGATATTGTTCGGCGCCCCGGTCTGGCCGCGAGTGAACAGGTCACACAGCGGATCGGCCGGGAAATTGTCCGAATCATAGCAACCGAAGATGATGTTGCGGCCACCCAGCTGGGTGATCTGGCCCTTCACCTTGATGTCGAAATAATCGACCGCGATGTTGATCGTGGTATCGGGCAGGAAGCCGAGCTTGGGCGTGAGCACGCCGCCGACCACCAGCGCCTTGGACGTTTCGGCGTCGAGCAGGCCGATGCCGCCGCGCGACGTTGCGGTTGCGGTGGCGCCGCCGCCCGGATGGTTGTTCGGAATCCCGTCAGCCGCGCAATTGTCAGCGATACGCTGCGTGATGCGACCGGACGCCAGGTTCGCCGCCCAGTTGACGCAGGGATCGATGTCGGTCTGACGCGGGAAGCTGGTTTCGTCGGCGAGGAACTGTTCGAACAGCGCCGGGGCGCGGAACGAGGTACCATAGCTGGCGCGCAGGCGGACGGTGTCGTTGAGCGCCCAGTTGGCACCCAGCTTGTACGTCCAGTTGCCATTGTCGCTGTCCGAGAAACCGTCCGACGCGCGCGTCGATTTGACGCTGGTGATGCGCGCCGCCGCCGAGAGCGTCAGATTCTGGAAGAAGGGCTTGTCGGCCAGCACGGGGACGTTGATTTCCCCGAACGCTTCCTTCGTCATGCTCTTGCCCGCGGTGATCCCCGACGTCGAGGCGCCCCAGGCGTTGCCCGCGCGGGTGATTTCGCCCGGAACGTCGTTGATGCGGTCCTGGCGGATGGTCGCGCCGAGCGCCACCTGCACCGCGCCCGCCGGCAGTTTGAACAGATCGCCGGTCAGCGTCGCTTCACCCGACTTCTGGGTATAGACGGTCTTGCCCTCTTCCCACGAGAAGTAGAAATCCTTCTCGGCCTGCGTCAGGTCACCGGCGAGGAAGTTGGGATCGAGCCAGCGCATGTCGACGCACTGCTTGCCCGAAACCGGGGTGACGGTGCCAACGCACGATGCGGTCTGGAAATAGCCGGTGTCATAGGCGTCCTGCAGCGCCTGCTGCTGGCGGTACTTGCCGATGCTCTTGCTGTACTGGCCATAGACTTCCCAGCGCCAGTTTCCGGTGCCACCGAAATCGCCGCGGGCGCCCGCGACGCCGCGATAATAATCGACCTTCTGGCTGCTGTCCGACTGATCGGTGATTGCGGTCGGGCTGATCAGGTTCAGCCCCTGCCACCCCGCCGCCCAGCTGGTCGCCGGGGTGCCGGTGCCGTACAGGTCGCCGGTGTAGCCAAAGTTCCAGAACTGGCGCCAGCCGTTCTGGTAGGTTTCGCGGCGATTGAACAGGAATTCGCCGAACAGTTCGACCGAATCGCTGATTTCGAACGCGCCATCGACGAACGCCGTATAAAGGTCGGTTTCGGGGATCAGCGTCTGATCGGCCTGGAACGGGTGATAGGCGTTCTGGATCGCCAGCGATGCGGTGTCATAGCCGGTCGGGAACCAGCCGGCAGGCATGCCAAAGTCACCCGGATAGGCGGGCGCGCCATAGGTCGGCACGCCGAGCACTTCGCCGGGATACTGGAACTGCATCAGCACCGTCGCGCCGGTCGGCGAAGTGTTGAGCCCGGTGTTCGGACCACCCGGACCGTCGAGCTGAAGATTGTCGATCAGATTGTAGGTCCAGGCGTGGCCCCAGCGCAGATCCTCGCATTTGAACTGACCGGTGCGCGGATCGACGATGTCGGCGCGGCTGCCATCTTCGCGGAAGGTATAGGCTTCCGGACAGGCGAGATAGGCGCGATCGCCGCGCTTGAGTTCCTTGACCTTGGTATAGTCGCCCGCGATCAGAATGTGGCCGCGGCTGAAGGTTTTACCCCAGATCGCGTTGATGCGATATTCCTCGCCGCCGCCGCCGAAGGGTGCCGAAACGGTGCCGTTGAGTTCGAGGCCGTTGGTGCTGGTCTTGGTCTTGATGTTGACCACGCCCGCGACCGCGTCCGACCCATAGACCGACGAGGCGCCGGTTTTCAGGATTTCGACGCTTTCGGCAATCGACTGCGGCAGGACGTTGAGGTCGAACGCCGACACGCCGCCGCGGGTACCCGCGGGACCGGCACGGCGACCATTGAGCAGCACGAGGGTGCGGTTGGGGCCGAGCCCGCGCAGGTTGATCGTCTGCGCACCCGGACCACCGTCGGTGACGAAGTTCGACGAAATGGCGGCGGTAATCTGGGTCGAGCCGGCCGCGATCGGCGAGCTTTGCAGCGTCGATGCCAGATCGAACTTGCCTTCCTTCGATGCGATATCGGGATCGATCACCGCGATCGGATCGGGGCTGTTGAACGGCGTCACCCCGCGCAGGCGCGAACCGGTGACGACGATCGCGTCTTCGGGTGCGGCGGTTTCGGCGCTGGTTTCAGCCGGTGTGGTATCCTGCGCCATCGCTGGCGCCGCGATGACAACCGCCATGGCGGAAAGGCTCGCGAAACCCAGAATCCGACGCGCATGCAGCGACGCCCTGCTCAAATCATTCATAGATAATCCCCGGTTTTTAATGCCCCGACCAACCCGATCGGGTTGGCCGAAAAGTGAAAGGCGCGTCTTTTCAATCTCTTGGCGGATTTGTGACTTGCCGATGACACAAGCTATTCAAGCCCGCGCCGCGAAGTCAAGGGTAGCGCTATGCAATTCACCGCATTGTCAGTCGCCTGTGGCCCAATTGTCGCAGCGCATTCTGCGGGGAATTGACAGCGTGATCAGGCAGTCCAGCGCCTAGCGATTGAAACGGTCGGGGACAGTCGATAGGGCGGGCAGATGGGCCGACGCCGCTCTTTCCTGTCCACCCGCCTCGCGGCGCGCGCTTCATGACGCTTTCGTCGGGGGCGCTCTTTGCGCTGGGCCTTTTTGTCGCGCTCTGGCTGCTTGCCGGATTGTGGGCGGTCGGGCGCGGGATTGCGATGCAGCGGCGCGCGGCATTTGTCGCCGGACAGGGCGAACGGCTCGCGAGCCTGGTCGAGGCGTCGCCGCAGCTGCCGGTCATCGTCCGCGCCGACTGGCGGATCGAGGCGAGCGAGAAATTGGGACGCTGGCTGGGTCTGGCCCAGGGACCGCGCAATTTCGACGAACTGCGCGGACTGGGCAGCGGGCTGGACCCCGATGGCCATGACGCGCTGCGCCAGGCGATCCTGGGCGCGCAGCGCGGCGCCAAACCCTTTACGCTGAGCCTGAAACCGCTGGGCAGCGAGCGCACGATCATCCTGCACGGCGCGCCGGCACCGCAGGCCGTTGGCGGTCCGGGCAGCGTGCTGTTGTGGCTGAGCGATGCGACCGACGGCCAGCATGCGCTGGCGCAGGCGCGCAGCGAGCGCGACGAGGCGATGGCGGCGTTCGAGGCCTTGTCGGGACTGATCGAGGCCGCCCCCTTCCCGATGTGGTTCCGCGGCACCGACCTCAACCTCGCGCTCGTCAACGGCGCCTATGTTCGGGCGGTCGAGGCGAAAAGCGCGGTGGCGGTGATCGATGGCGGCATCGAATTGTGCGAGACCGTCGCCGGGGTCAGCGCCGCCGAGGCTGCCGACGAGGCGCGCATCGCGGGCGCGGCGCAGGTCCGCACGATCCCGGTGACGATCGAGGGCGAGCGGCGGATCATGCGCGTGGTCGACGTGCCACTGGCGCCGACCGGCGGACGGGTGATCGGGATCGCCGGCTATGCGATCGACATTCAGGAACTGGAGAGCGAACGCGGCGCGCACCGGCGGTTCGTCGACACCCAGCGCGAATTGCTCGACCGTTTGTCGGCGGCGGTGGCGCAATTCGGCCCCGACCAGGGGCTGAGCTTTGCCAACCTGCCCTTTCGCCGCCTGTTTGGGCTCGAAGCCGAGGAGGTCGCCGAGGCGGCGCCCTTTGCGCGCCTGCTCGACGCGTGGCGCGAACGCGGGCGAACCCCGGAAGTGCGCAACTATCCCGAATGGCGGCAGGCGCATGTCGACTGGTTCGCGCAGCCGGGGGCGAGCGAGGAGGACTGGCTGCTGCGCGACGGCACCCACCTGCACGTCGTCGCGCAGCCGACCCCCGACGGCGGGATGCTGCTGATCGCCGAGGACAAGACCGAGCAGGTCCAGCTGGCGGGTGCGCGCGACACGCTGCTGCGCGTGCGCACCGCGACGTTCGACAATTTGTTCGAGGCGATCGCGGTGTTCGCGCCCGACGGGCGCCTGCATCTGTGGAACCAGCGCTTCCGCCGCCTGTGGGGGATCGACGAGGCGACGCTGGCGGCGCATCCGCGCGTCGATGCGCTGATGGGCGGGCTCGCCGACCGGTTGGTGAAGCCGAACCAGATCAGCATCGTTCAGGAAGTGATCCGCGCCGCGACGCTGGAGCGGCAACAGCGCGGCGGCGAGATCGGATTTGCCGACGGGCGTTATTTCGACTTCGCGTCGATCCCGCTGCCCGACGGCAACGCGCTGCTGATCATGCTCGACATCACCCCGAGCCGGAAGATGGAGGGCGCGCTGCGCGAACGCAACGAGGCGCTGGAGGCGGCCGACAAGGTCAAGACCGCATTCCTGTCGCGGATGAGTTACGAACTGCGCACGCCGCTCACCTCGATCGGCGGGTTCGGCGAGATGTTGCAGGCGGGCTATGCCGGCAAGCTGAGTGACCAGCAGCAAGGCTATGTCAATGCGATCATGGATTCGGTCGGGGTGCTGGGGCGCCAGATCGACAATGTGCTCGACCTGGCGCAGGGCGAGGCAGGGTCGCTGGTCGTCGAGCGCGCGCCTGTCGATGTGCGCCAACTGCTCGATCGGGCGCTCGCCGACGCGCAGGCGCTGGCTGCCGCCGAAAAGGTCGAGCTGGTTGGCAATATTTCGCCCGATCTGGGCCGCATCGACGGCGATGCGCCGCGCCTGTCGCGGCTGGTCGCGGGGCTGCTCGACAATGCGGTGCGCTACACCGCCCCGGCGCGCAAGACCGACGGCCGCGTCCTGCTGCACGCGACGGGCGATGGGCGGGCGGTCGAGATCATCGTGTCGGACAACGGCCCCGGGATGCCCGAGGCGGTCGCGGCGGTAACCAAGGGCCAGCAGGCGGGAACCGCGTCGGGGGGCATCGGCCTCGCGCTCGCACGCCAGCTCGTCGCTGCGCATGGCGGGACGATGGAAGTGGTGAGCGAGGCGGGACAGGGTACGTTGGTGCGGGTCAGCTTGCCGCGGCGGGTATGAGCCAACGATACGACTATACGCTGGCCGAGGCCGACCGCATCGGTGCCGCGATTGGCGCGGCGCTGCTACCCGGCGATGTCGTGCTGCTGTCGGGCGACCTCGGCGCGGGCAAGACGACGCTGGCGCGCGCGATGCTGAAGGCGCGCGGGCTGGCGGGCGAGGCGCCGAGCCCGACCTTTGCGATCGTCCAGCCCTACGCGCCGCCCGAGGTCGATCTGCCCATCGCGCATGTCGATCTGTATCGGATCGAGGACGAAAGCGAGCTGATCGAGCTGGGGCTCGACGAGTATCTGTACGACGGCGCGCTGCTGATCGAATGGCCTGAGCGGCTCGGGGCGCAGGGTTGGCCCGGCGCACTGTCGATCACGATTTCGGGGAGCGGCGACGCGCGCGTCTTGACAGCCGACGTGCCGACGTCTTGGGGGAGCCGATGGCCGCTCCGATGATTCCGCCCCCCCATGCGCCCGCTTTCCTCGCCGCGCATGGCTGGGGCGATGCCCAGATTTTGCCGCTCGCCGGCGATGCGTCGTTCCGGCGCTATTTCCGCGTCGTCGACGGCGATCGGCAGGCGGTGCTGATGGACGCCCCGCCCCCGCACGAGGATCCGCGGCCGTTTATCGCGGTCGCCGAATATCTGTGCGGCGAGGGGCTGACCGCGCCGACGATCTTTGCGCGCAACCTGGCGCAGGGATTGCTGCTGATCGAGGATTTTGGCGATGTGCGGCTGCGCGAGACCGCCGATGCGGCGCTCGACCGCGAGGTCGAATTGTATAGCGGGGTGACCGACCTGCTCGTCCACCTTCACGCGCGACCGCCGATGCCGGGGCTGCCGGTGCTGGGGCTCGAGCAGTGGCTCGACGAGGTGATGCTGTTCAGCGACTGGTATTGCCCGACGCTGGGGATCGAGGTCGACCGCGACGCCTTTCGCGCCGCATGGGACGCCGTGCTGACCCCGGTCGAGCATGACGGCCTGCCGCGCGTCACGGTGCTGCGCGATTATCATGCCGAAAATATCATGCTGGTGCCGGGCAAGACGGGGGTGGCCCATTATGGCCTGCTCGATTTTCAGGACGCGCTGATCGGCCACCCGGCCTATGATCTGGCGTCGGTGCTGGAAGATGCGCGGCGCGACGTGACCCCCGCGGTCGAGACGGCAATGCTCGCGCGTTACCAAGGCGCGACCGGACAGGACATCGAAAGCGCTTATTGGGCGCTCGCGGCGCAGCGCAACACGCGCATCCTGGGGGTGTTCGTGCGGCTGTGGAAGCGCGACGGAAAGCCCGGCTATCGCCAGTTCCAACCGCGAATGTGGGGGCTGCTCGAGCGCGATCTGGCGCATCCGGGGCTGGCGCCGGTGCGCGCGTGGTTCGACGAAAATATCCCCGCCGACAAGCGCGCGGCGGCGTGGTGATGACCACCAGGATCGAAAGCGCGATGGTGATGGCGGCGGGGCTCGGCAAGCGCATGCGCCCGCTGACCGCCACTCGCCCCAAACCGCTGGTGCGCGTCGCGGGCAAGGCGTTGATCGACCATAGCCTCGACCGCATCGAGGCGGCGGGGGTCGGTCATGTCGTGGTCAACGTCCATTATCTCGCCGACGCGCTGGAAGCGCATCTGGCGGCGCAGAAACGCGCGTTCACGATCGCCATTTCGGACGAGCGCGACCTGCTGCTCGAAACGGGCGGCGGGATGGTCAAGGCGCTGCCCCAGCTCAGCGGCGATCCGATCCTGATCGTCAACAGCGACAATATCTGGACCGACGGGCCGGTCGACAGCATCCAGCATCTGGCGCGGCATTGGGACGGCGATCGGATGGACGCGCTGCTGCTGGTCATTCGGCAGGCAAGTGCGACCGGGCACGGCGGCAAGGGCGATTTCCATATGGACCCCAATGGCCAGCTGTCGCGGCGCAAGCCCGGCCGCATCGCGCCCTTTGTTTACACGGGCATCCAGCTGATCTCGCCGCGCCTGCTCGACGGCGCGCCCGAGGGCGCGTTTTCGACGAACATCCTTTGGGACCGTGCGATCGCGGCGGGGCGGCTCTACGGATTGTCGCATATGGGGCAATGGTTCGACGTCGGTACCCCGGCGCGCATTGCGCCGACCGAAGCCGCGTTGAGTGAGGTTTGACCACTTGCTCCTCTCTGTCGCGCAGCGATGGGGAGGGACACCGCTTGCGAAGCAAGTGGTGGAGGGGCCGCGACGTTAGCGCCACTGCCCCTCCGTCAGCGCTTCGCGCTGCCACCTCCCCATGGCTTCGCCACAGGGAGGAGCGGCTTGCGCATCACGGGCAAGCCTTGAATAACCGGGTCATATGACGACATCCCCCACCGTCTTTTCCATCCCCGTCCAGCGGGCCTTTGCCGACGCGCTCGTCGCCGGGCTGATCGACCGCTTTGCCGACGGCGCCTTGGGGCTCGCCGAAGGATTGATCCTGCTGCCGAGCAATCGCGCGCGGAGCGCAGTGCAGGCCGCGTTCGTGCGTGCCAGCGGGGCGGGGCTGCTGATGCCGCGGCTGGCGGTGATCGGCGATGCCGACCTTGATGAAAGCGTCGCGCTGGCGCTCGATGCGATCGATGAGGTCGAACCGATCCCCCCCGCGATCGATCCGCTGCGGCGGCGGCTGATGCTGGCGGCGCTGATCGAGCGGCACAATCCGGCGGGTGAGGAGGCGATCACCGGCGCGGCGGCGTTCCAGCTTGCGGAAGGGCTGGGGCGGGTGATCGACCAGCTGCATTATGAAGAGGTCGCCCCGGCGCGGCTCGGCGACATCGAAGCCGCGCTGGGCGATCTCGCGGGGCACTGGCAGGCGTCGTGGCAGCGGCTGCGCCTGTTGATCGACCATTGGCCCGCGATGCTCGCCGCGACCGGGCATATCGACCGCGCCGACCGTCGCAACCGGCTGCTTGCACGGGTCAGCGACGGATGGCGCGCGACGCCGCCGGGGCGCTTCGTCGTTGCCGCAGGGGTGACGACCGCAGCGCCCGCGATCGCGCGGTTGCTGCGCACCGTTGCCGATTTGCCCAATGGAATGGTGGTCCTGCCGGGGCTCGACCTCGGCATGGCGGCGGAGGAATGGGAGGCGCTGGGGCCGGTCAAGCCCGATCCCGATCAGCCGGGGGAGCGCCCGCTCGAAACGCATCCGCAATATCATCTGAAGCTGTTGCTTGCCCGCATGGGAATCGCACGCGACGAGGTCGGCGCGTGGGCCGCGACGTCGCCGTTCGACGGCTCCGACGCACGCGCGCCCTTTCTGTCGCTACTCTTTGCCCCCGCGGCCTATACCGCGCGCTGGCAGGCGGCGGACGATGTCGCGCCCAGCCTGACCGGGGTCAGCGCCGCGACCTTTGCCGACGATGGGCAGGAAGCGCAGGGGATCGCACTGATAATGCGGCGCGCGTTGGAGGAGCCGGGGCGCACCGCGGCGCTGGTGACCCCCGACCGCCTGCTTGCCGAGCGCGTCGCGGCGGCGCTCGCGCGCTGGGACATCGCGGTCGACGACAGCGCCGGGCAGCCGCTGGGGCAGACGCCGCCGGGGGCGCTGCTGCTGTTGCTCGCCGAATTTGCCGCGGCGTTCGATCCGGTGCGGCTGGTCGCGCTGCTTGGGCATCCGCTGGTGCGCGCGGGCGAAGGACGGCTGGGCTGGCTCGATCAGGTGCGGCGGCTCGATTTGGTGCTGCGCGGGCCGGGGTTGGTGCCGGGCTGGACGGGGGTCACGGCGCGGATCGGCGAGATTGCGGCCGATGGCGACCGGCGCGGGCATGGCGCCGCGCTGGCGATCGCCGATTGGTGGGACGAGGTGGCGATGGGGCTCAGCGCGATGCTTGCGCCTTTCGCGGCGGGCGTTCCCGCGCCGCCGTCAGTGCTGCTCGGCGCGTTACAGGACGCGCTCGGCTGGCTCACGGGCGAAGGGGCGTGGACGGGGCATGCGGGCCGCGCCTTGTCCGACCTGTTCGACCGCTGGGCGCTAGCGAAGGGCGATGGCCCGGCGCTGGTCGCGCCCGCCGATTTTCCTGCGATGCTCGCCGATCTGATGTCGGGCGAGAGCATCCGCCCGCCCTATGGCGGGCATCCGCGGCTGTTCATATGGGGTCTGCTGGAGGCGCGGTTGCAGCGCGCCGATTTGATGATTTTGGGCGGGCTCGACGAGGGGCGCTGGCCGCCGCAACAAAGCCCCGACCCCTGGCTCGCCCCCGGCATCCGGCGGATGCTGGGTCTTGCCGCGCCCGAGCGGCAGCAGGGGATGGCGGCGCATGATTTCGCCGGTGCCTTTGCGGCGCACGCGGTGGTGGTGACGCGCGCGATGCGCAGCGGCGGCGACCCGGCGGTGGCGTCGCGCTTCTGGCTGCGGCTCGCCGCCTTGGCGGGCGACTTGCCCGAAGCGATGCTCGGCGGGCAGCCGGTGACCGCGCTCGCCGCGATGCTCGATGTCCCGCCGGGGCAGAGCGAGCCCGCCGACAGGCCGCGCCCGTCGCCACCCCTTTCGGCGCGCCCCGACCGGATCAGCGTCACCGGGGTCGACCAGCTGGCGCGCGATCCCTTTGCCTTTTACGCGGCGAAGATATTGCGGTTGAGCGAACTCGAGCCGCTGAGCAGCGGCCCCGACGCCAAATGGTTCGGCACGCGGGTGCATAAATTCCTGCAGGACTGGCAGGCGGCGGGGCTGAGCGAGGCGGCGTTCGATGCCGAGATCGCGGCGCTGCGCGCCGATCCGGCGCTCGATTCGCTGGGCCGCGCCTTCTGGCTGCCGCGCATCGAGCCGTCGCTGCGCTGGGCCGCCGAGCGGGTGTGGGCGGCGCGCGACGAGCGCTGGCCGGTTGCCAATGAGGTCAGCGGCAAGCTTCTGGTGGACGGCATCATGCTGCGCGGCACCGCCGACCGCGTCGATCAGGCCGCCGACGGTACGCTGGCGATCGTCGATTACAAGACCGGCGCCGCGCCGTCGGCCAAGTCGGCGGGCGAAGGGTTGAACAGCCAGCTCGGCCTGCTCGGGCTGATCGCCGAGGAAGCCGGGCTCGGCGATCTGGCGCCCGAGCCGGTCGGGGCGTTCGAATATTGGGAGTTGAAGCGCGACCGCAAAAAGGGCCTCGATGGCGCGGTCAAGGTGATCAAGGGTCAAAAGCCGAAGCCATCGACCGCCGCAGCGGTGATCGAGCGGGCGCGCGAAGCCCTCGCTGACCTCAGCGCGCGCTTCCTGCTGGGGCAGGAGCCGTTCGTTCCGGGCGACAGCGCCAAACGCTATCCCGATTTCGACCAGCTGATGCGCCGCGACGAATGGTTCGGGCGCGGTGATCCCGATCCGGGCGTGACCGACGGGGGGGCGGCATGATCGATCCCGACAAGCTGCTCAAGACGCTCGACGGCGGGCAGCGCGCCGCGGCCCAGCCTCACGACCATGTCTGGCTGGGCGCGTCGGCGGGGACGGGCAAGACGCAGGTGCTGTCGGCGCGCGTGCTGCGCCTGATGCTGGCGGGGGTGTCGCCCGAGGCGATCCTGTGCATCACCTTTACCAAGGCGGGCGCCGCCGAAATGGCGCACCGCATCCACGAACGGCTGGCGATGTGGGTGCGGATGGCCGACGGCGACCTGCGGCTCGACCTCGCCGCGCTCGGCGCCGACTGGGCCGAGCCGGGCATCCTCGACCGCGCGCGGTCGCTGTTCGCCACCGTGATCGACAGCCCCGGCGGCGCGGTGCGGGTGCAGACGATCCACGCCTTCTGCCAGACCCTGCTCGCGAGCTTCCCGCTCGAGGCGAAAATCTTGCCGGGCTTTCGCGCGCTGGAGGACAGCGAGGCGAGCGCGTTGCAGCGCGAGGTGCTCGGACAATTGCTCGCGCGTCCCGATGCCGACGGCGATGCGATGCGGACGATCGCCGCGATGCTGTCGCAGCGATTGGGGCAGGATGCAGCGATTGCTTTCCTCGCGCGCTGTGCGAGCAGCTTTACTGCAGCGGACGCCCCGCGCTTCGCGCCGCGCGCGGCGGACCTGCGCGCGCAGCTGGGGCTACCGCAGGGCGATCCGCTGACCTGGCAGGCGGCGGCGCTGGCGGGCGGCGCGGTTGCCGATGCCGACATCGCGGCGGTGGCTGCGAGCGGGCGCGGCTGGGGGACCAAGACCGGCGATGGCCGCGCCGACATCATGGACGACTGGTTCCGCGCCGATGCGCACGGCCGCGCCGCGATGATGGTCGCGGTACGCGGCTGTTTCCTGACCAGCACCGGCGACATGCGCGCCGATTACACCAAAGACAAAGGCGGCATGCGCAGCTGCCTTGCCGCCGCCGAACGCATCGTCGCCGCGGCCGATGACCTGCTCGCGACCGCCACCGCGATGGCGGTCGCCGACGATCTGGCGGCGGCGTGGGATCTGGGCAGCCGCTTTGCGGAGGCCTATGCGCTGGCGAAGCGCGAGCGCGGGCTCGCCGATTTCGATGACCTGATCAGCATCGCGGGGCATCTGCTGGCGCAGGGCGACTTCGGCGACTGGGTGCGCTTCAAGCTCGATCAGCGCACCGACCATATCCTGGTCGACGAGGCGCAGGACACCAACGCGCGGCAATGGGCGATCGTCGCCTCGCTGGCCGGCGAGTTTTTTGCCGGGGCGGGCGCCAAGGACGAACGGGTCCGCACGATGTTCACCGTCGGCGATCGCAAGCAGGCAATCTTCGGCTTTCAGGGCACCGAGCCCGCGGCATTCGAGGCAGCGCGGCTGAGCTTTGCCAGGCGCGCGGCCGAGGGCGGCAAACCGTTCGAGGATGTCGATCTCGACACCAATTATCGCTCCAGCCCCGCGGTGCTCGACGTCGTCGATGCGTGGATCGCGGCGGGGGCGACCGAATTGATGGGCTTGGGCAGCGACGAGCCGCCGCACATTCCCGCCGATTTCAACCGCGACCGCGCCGGACGCGTCGAGCTGTGGGCGCCGCTGCCGGTGGGCAAGGCGCTTGATGCCGATACCGAGGATGAGGGCGTCGGCGACGTTGATGGCGATGATGATGACGGCGCTTCCCGCGACACGTCGGCCGCCGCAAGCGACGCCGCCAGCCTGCGGCTCTCTCGCGCTATCGCCGACGAGGTGCGCGAGTGGATCGCGCACGGCAAGGACGGGCGTCCGGTGGCGCCGGGCGACATATTGATCCTCGTCCGCCGCCGCAAGGATGTTGCGGCGCGGATCGTCGCGCGGCTGCAGTCGCTGCATGTGCCAGTCGCGGGGGTCGATCGTTTTTCGCTGACGCAGTCGCTGGCGGTGCAGGACCTGCTCGCGGCGATGCGCTTTGCGGTGCAACCGCTCGACGACCTCAACCTTGCCAGCCTGCTGGTCTCGCCGCTGTTCGGGTGGAGCCAGGACGAGCTGTTTGTCTTTGCCCACGGCCGCCAGAAACGGGCGTTGTGGGAACAGTTACGCGCGCGCGAAGAGGAGGCACCGCCCGCAACGATGGCGGCGCTGCGCAGCCTGCTCGGCATGGGCGATTTCACGACGCCGTTCCGCTTTCTGGAACGCATATTGTCGGGGTCGCTCGATGGACGGCGCAAGCTGTATCAGCGGCTGGGGCGCGAGGCGCGCGACCCGATCGACGAACTGCTCGCGCAGGCGCTGGCGTTCGAGCGGCAGGAAGCGCCGTCGCTGCTCGGCTTCCTGTCGCACATCGCCGCGAGCACCGCCGAGATCAAGCGCCAGAGCGAGGCGCGCGGCGACGTCGTGCGCGTGATGACGGTGCACGGGTCGAAAGGCTTGCAGGCGCCGATCGTCATCTTGGCCGACGCGACCGACGACCCGAAGCCGCGGCGGGTGAATTTTGACCTGTCGGCGGCGGGTTGGGACAAATTGCCGGTGTTTGCGCTCGGCAAGGAGGAGCGGCACGGCGCGATTGCCAAGGCGCATGAGGACAAGGAAGCCGCCGAACGCGAAGAGCATTGGCGATTGCTGTATGTGGCGATGACGCGCGCCGAGGAATTGCTCGTCGTCGCCGGCACGCGCAAAGGCGACGAGCTTCCCCAGAACAATTGGCACAGCGCGGTCGATGCGGTGCTCGCCGATATGGGCGCCGAGTGGCAGGACGCCGGGCCGCGCTGGGGGCGGAAGCGTGTGCATGCGGTGCAGGGCAAGACGCGCGCTGCAAAGGCAAAAGCGCGCTCCGCGGCGCCGCCGGTCGTCGTTCCCGACTGGGCGCGGCAAGCGGCGCCCGAGGAAGCACGCCCGCCGCGCCCGCTCGCGCCGTCGGCGCTCGGTGAAGACGATGTGGCAGCGGTGCCGCAGGGCGCGGCGCGCGCCGCGGCGGTGAACCGCGGGCTGCTGCTCCACGCGCTGTTCGAGCGGCTGCCGCCGGTGGCGCCCGAGCAGCGGCGCTCGGCTGCGTGGCGCTGGCTAGGCGTTCAAGCCGCCGATCTCGAGGAAGCAGACCGCGCGATGATGGTCGACGAGGTCCTGGCCGTGCTGGACGACCCCGCACACGCCGCGCTGTTCGGGCCGGGGTCGCTCGCCGAAGTGCCGCTGTCGGCGGTGGTCGACGGCGCGGTGGTCGCCGGGATCGTCGACCGGCTGCTGGTCACCGACGATGCCGTGACGGTGATCGATTACAAGACCGGGCGCCATGTCCCTGCCCGCGCGTCGGACGTCCAGCCCGCCTATCTGCGCCAGATGGCGGCGTATCGCGATGCGCTGGCAGCAATTTTCCCGTCGCGGCGGATCGCGGCCGCCTTGCTGTACACCGCCGCGCCGCGGCTGATCGACCTGGACGACGCGCTGCTCGACGCGCACAAGCCGGGCTTGCTGGCAACCAAGGCGAATTTGGGCGGTTGAGCCCTTGAGCCGGAGGCTGCAAGCCCTTAGCTTGAAGGCCAAGCGAAATTCAGGAGTTTTGATCATGGGTACCAAGGCAATCAGCGACGACAGCTTCCAGGCCGATGTCCTCGACAGCGACACCCCCGTGCTGGTCGATTTCTGGGCCGAATGGTGCGGCCCGTGCAAGATGATCGGCCCGTCGCTCGAGGAAATCGCCGACGAGCTGGGCGAAAAGGTCGTGATCGCGAAGCTCAACATCGACGATCACCCGAACGCCCCCGCCAAATATGGCGTGCGCGGCATCCCGACGATGATCCTGTTCAAAAATGGCGAAGTCGCCGACACCAAGGTTGGCGCGGCGCCCAAAAGCGCGCTCAAGGGCTGGCTCGAAAGCGCGCTTTGATCGGTCGTTCGTCGCCCCGCGCCTGAGCCGGGGCGGCGACCAAGCGCGCCTTTCGCGCGCACCGCATATTCCCCCTTGCACCCGCGTCCCTTCGCGCGCAGACTTGACGTTAACGTCAACGATAGACGGCGAACGGGAGAGTTTGGGATGGCGAAACGGGTCTGGACGGCCGCGCTGCTCGGCGGCGCGACTTTGGCATTGGCTTCATGCAACGCGTCGAAGAACGACAGCCTCTCGGGCACCGCGGCGCTCGACGAAGCCGAGAAAGCCAGCGAGACCCTGCTTAAGACCGGCGGCAGCGGCGACGATTGGGGCGCGATCGGCTTCAGCTATGACGAGCAACGCTTCAGCCCGCTGACCGACATCAGCGACAAGAATGTCGGCGAACTCGGCATCGCCTGGACGGCCGATCTGGAGGACGCCCGCGGCCAGGAAGCGACCCCGGTGGTCGTCGATGGGGTGATGTATGTCAGCCACGCCTGGTCGAAGGTCAGCGCCTGGGACGCCGCGACCGGCAAGCCGCTCTGGAAATTCGATCCCAAGGTTCCGGGCGAACGCGCGGTTCACGCCTGCTGCGACGTCGTCAACCGCGGCGTCGCGCTGTGGGGCGACAAGGTTTTCGTCGGCACGATCGACGGGCGACTGATCGCGCTCGACCGCAAGAGCGGCAACGAGCTGTGGTCGACGCAGACGGTGGACGCCGACAAACCCTACACGATCACCGGCGCGCCACGCGTCGTGAAGGACATGGTGCTGATCGGCAACGGCGGCGCCGAATTCGGGGTGCGCGGCTATGTCACCGCTTATGACGCCGATACCGGCAAGGAACGCTGGCGCTTCTACACCGCGCCCAACCCGACTAAGGCCAAGGACGGCGCCGCAAGCGACGAGATTTTCGCGACCAAGGCCAATGCCACCTGGTCCGACAAGGGCGAGTGGCAGACGTCGGGCGGCGGCGGCACCGTGTGGGACGCGATCGTTTACGACAAGGATCTCGACCAGATCTATCTTGGCGTCGGCAACGGCAATCCGTGGAACCACGGCACGCGCTCGAATGGCGAGGGCGACAATTGGTTCCTCTCGTCGATCGTCGCGCTCGATGCCGCGACCGGCCAATATAAATGGCACTATCAGGAAACCCCGGGCGAAACGTGGGACTATACCGCGACCCAGCCGATCATCCTCGCCGAGCAGACGGTGAACGGCACACCGACTAAGGTGCTGTACCATGCGCCGAAGAACGGTTTCTTCTTCACCATCGACCGGTCGAACGGCAAGCTGATCGATGCCAAGCCGTTCGTCGACAGGATCAACTGGGCCACCGGTTACGACCTTGCGACCGGCCGCCCGATCGAAAATCCCGAAGCGCGCTTCTACAAGACCGGCAAGCCCTTCATCGCGATCCCCGGTGCGCTGGGCGCGCACAATTGGCACCCGATGAGCTACAATCCCGCGACCGGGCTCGTTTACATTCCGGCGCAGCAAATCCCGCAGGGCTATCTTCAGGACATGAACGAGCTCGACAAGCGCAAGGTGCTGGGGTTCAACGTCGGTACCTCGCTGACCGGCACGCTGCTCCCTGACGACAAGGCGGCGTTCCGCGCCGCGGTCGCCGCGACGACCGGGCGCCTCGTCGCCTTTGACCCGCGCACCGGCAAGGTCGCGTGGGCGGTCGATCATCCCGCGGCGTGGAACGGCGGCACAATGACGACCGCGGGCAATCTGGTGTTCCAGGGGACCAGCCTCGGCCGTTTCCGCGCTTATACCGCCGACACCGGCAAGCAACTCCTCGATCTCGACATGCAGTCGGGGATCGTCAGCGCCCCCTCGACCTTCCGCGTGAACGGCGTCCAATATGTCGCGTTCATGACCAGCAAGGGCGGCGCCTTCCCGCTCGTCGCCGGGGTGGCGGGCGGCGCGACGCGCAAGATTCCGAACATCCCGCGGCTGGTCGTGCTCAAGATCGGCGGCACCGCCAAACTGCCCGCCCCGCCCGCGACGACGACGCTGGCGTGGAACCCGCCGCCGATGACCGCGAGCGCGGCGCAGGTAGCGGCGGGCAAGGCGCAGTTCGGGCGCTATTGCATGGTCTGTCACGGCGATAGCGCGATCGGCAACGGCTTCACCCCCGACCTTCGCGTATCGGGAACGCTGGCCAATGCCGACGCGTGGAAGGCCGTGGTCGTCGACGGCGCACTGAAGGAGCGCGGCATGGTGAGCTTCGCCAAGGTGCTCACCCCGCAAGACGCCGAAGCGATCCGCGCCTATGTCATCGAACGCTCGAACTGGACCAAGGCCAATTTGCCCGAGGCGTCGGCGCCGGTCGGGCGCTGATTGCCCAAATATTAGGCATCGAGATAATGCCGTTGCCCAGCCCTTGGGCAGCGGCGTCTTTTCGTTTCAAAATTCTTACCGAAACCCCACGATTCGCCAATTGGCACGGCTTTTGATTGGTGCAAGATGGCGGGACATCGCACCGACTCGACGACAGACCGGGCAGCGCAGCTGATCCGGCTTGACGCGCAAGGCGCGGCGGCCAGCCCAAAGGGGGACGAAAAGCGTGAAGAAGATTGAGGCGATCATCAAGCCGTTCAAGCTCGACGAAGTGAAGGAAGCGCTGCACGAAGTGGGTGTCAGCGGGATCACCGTCACCGAGGCCAAGGGTTTCGGACGGCAGAAGGGTCATACCGAATTATATCGCGGCGCCGAATATGTCGTCGACTTTCTGCCCAAGGTGAAGCTGGAAGTCATCGTCGAGGATTCGATGGCCGAACGCGTCGTGGAGGCGATCGCCGCCGCCGCGCAGACCGGCCGGATCGGCGATGGCAAGATCTTCGTCATCCCGGTCGAAACCGCGCTTCGCATTCGCACCGGCGAACGCAACGAGGACGCGCTTTAACTTTTCGCATTTTTCGAAAACCCGACAGTCACCGGCACGCCGGACCATTTCGCAAGAAGGAAGCATAGATCATGGCTACGAAGCCCAAGGACATCATCGCGCGGATCAAGGAAAACGACATCGAGTGGGTCGACCTGCGCTTCACCGACCCCAAGGGCAAGTGGCAGCATCTGACGATGGTTGCCTCGGTCCTGGGCGAAGACGAACTGGAAGACGGGCTGATGTTCGACGGATCGTCGATCGAGGGCTGGAAGGCGATCAACGAGTCGGACATGATCCTGAAGCCCGATCTCGACGCCGTCTATGACGATCCTTTCTCGGCCACCCCGATGCTGGTGATCTTCTGCGACATCGTCGAGCCGTCGACCGGCGAAGGCTATGCCCGCGACCCGCGCACGACGGCAAAGCGCGCCGAAGCCTATGTCGCCTCGACCGGGATCGGCGACACCGTCTATGTCGGCCCCGAAGCCGAATTCTTCATGTTCGACGACGTCCGTTTCGAGACCGGCTACAACAAGTCGGGTTTCGAGATCGACGACATCGAACTGCCGACCAACACCGGCCGCAGCTATGAAGGCGGCAACCTGGCGCACCGCCCGCGCGCCAAGGGTGGCTATTTCCCCGTCGCGCCGGTCGACAGCGCCGTCGACATCCGTGCCGAGATGGTCTCGACGATGCTCGAAATGGGCCTGCCGTGCGACAAGCATCACCATGAAGTCGCCGCGGCGCAGCACGAACTCGGTCTGACCTTCGGTACGCTGACCGAAACCGCCGACCGCATGCAGATCTACAAATATGTCGTGCACCAGGTCGCGCACGCCTATGGCAAGACCGCGACCTTCATGCCGAAGCCGATCAAGGACGACAACGGCAGCGGCATGCACACCCACATCTCGATCTGGGAAAAGGGCAAGCCGCTGTTCGCCGGCAACGGTTATGCGGGGCTCAGCGACATGTGCCTCTATTTCATCGGTGGTGTGGTCAAGCACGCCAAGGCATTGAACGCCTTCACCAACCCGACGACGAACAGCTACAAGCGCCTCGTCCCGGGCTTCGAAGCGCCGGTGCTGCTCGCTTATTCGAGCCGCAACCGCTCGGCCTCGTGCCGCATCCCCTATGGCGCGGGCGCCAAGGCGAAGCGCGTCGAGTTCCGCTTCCCCGACGCGATGGCGAACCCCTATCTCTGCTATTCGGCGCTGCTGATGGCGGGGCTCGACGGCATCGCGAACAAGATCCACCCGGGCGACCCGATGGACAAGAATCTGTACGACCTGCCGCCCGAAGAATTGAGCGAAGTCCCGACCGTCTGCGGTTCGCTTCGCGAAGCGCTCGACAGCCTCGCCGCCGACCACGACTTCTTGCTCAAGGGCGACGTGTTCTCGAAGGACCAGATCGAAGCCTATATCGATCTGAAGTGGGACGAGGTCTATCGCTTCGAACAGACGCCGAGCCCGGTCGAGTTCGACATGTACTACAGCGCCTGATCCGCAAGGGTCAGCGACGCCAAGGGGGGCGCCCGGTTCGGGGGAACCGGGCGCCCTTTTTGGTGGGCGTTCAGCGCGGCGCCATCATCCCGCGGCGGCCCGCCGCGACGAAGCAGGCGAGCAGCATCGATCCGAACGCCAGCGACACCAGGTCGAGCGGCTGCGGTCCGGCGGTCAATTCTGCCGCCGCCGCGCCGCCCCAGACGATCGCGACGAGCATCATCACATTTCCCGTGATCGCGGAAATCTCGACGGTCAGCTGCCGCCAAAGCTCGTCGAAACTTTGCCACATCCACAGCGACACCGCGGTGAAGCCGCCGAGCACGACGAGCAGGATCCAGTACGCCGCCGCGGGGCTCACCAACGCCGCGGCGCCCGCCGCCACCGAATATGCCAGCAGCATCAGCGCCGCGCCGAGGATCAGGCAACAGGCCGAGCTGGCGCCCATGCTCGATCGTTCCTCGACGATTTCTTCGGCATCGGCGACGTTGAGCAGTCGCCGACCGAGGAGGTTCGGCGCCGCGGTGCCGAGTCCGACGAACAGCCCCATCAAGGCAAAGATAAACCCGACCCCGAACAGGATGATCGACGAGGGTGCCCAATCGACCCCGCCCTGCCCCTCGGCGAGCGTGAGCCCCACCGACATGCCGCCCGCGCCCGCGATTGCGCCGACGGTCGCCTGCATCGCCGTCTTGCGCCATCCCGCCGTCTTGCCTGCCTGCGTCGTCATTTCATCACTCCTTCGGCGACCAATGGTCGATGAACAGCTCGCGCACTTCGAGCGCAAACAGGCCCGCCATGCGCAGCGCGAGCGGCAGGCTGGGATCATATTTGTCGGTTTCGACCGCGTTGATCGTCTGGCGCGACACGCCCAGACGGCGTGCGAGTTCGCCCTGGCTCCACCCCGCGGCCTCGCGATATTCGCGCACCCGATTTTCCACATCCGCTTCCTTGCCTGTCAAGAGCTCTTTACATAGACAATGGCGACCTGTCAAACACTCTTTACATCTCACGCGTTCGGCCGTTGACCCTTTTGTAAGCTGTTGTCGCTATCAGGGCGCTGCATTTCAGGGGGAATTGCGATGCTACGTTCGACATTATTGGTCGCCGCGATGCTGCTGACCGCAGGGTGCGGCAAGATGGCCGAACTCGCCAACAAGACCCGCACGGTCGCGGCGCCGCGCGAAGAAGTGTTTGCGAAGATGTTCGGCGACGGCAGCGCCTTTACCGGCATGCCGCTGGTCACCAATGGCGGCTCGACGCGCCTGTATGAACTTGTCGCCGAAAAGGGCGATCCGGGTTTCGAAAAAATGGTCCCCGACGAACGGCCCGACGCGTACAAGATCAAGATCGCCGTCGCGATGGAAATCCCCCGCGAGGCCCATCTGATCTATAATGTTGACGACGGCGCGCTGACGACGGGGCTGAAATTCACCTTCGAAGAACTGGCGCCCGACCGCACCCGCGTCGATTTTGCGATCGACGATCTGGCCGGCGACGGCGCGAAGGGCTTGACGGTCAACCGATTGGTTTTGCGCAAGATCGCGCAAGAGGCGCTCGGCAAACTCGACGATTTCGAAGAAGCGAAAGAGCCCGCCTGACGGCGCTGCGCGCGATCGCAACATGGTAAACCGCCAGGGTTGCGGTGGCCATCGACCAGTGGCAGGTTGCGCGCGGGGTGGCACGATCGCGAAAGGCATTCAGGCCATGCGGAAGCGCGTCCCCCTCCTCCTCACACCGCTGCTGCTTGCGTCATGTGGCGGCGGTAGTAGTGGCGGCGGCACCCCGCCCGCGGCCAATGCGCCGCCCAGCTTCACCTCGCTGCAAACCGCCAGCGTGACCGAGAACGGCACCGCCGCCTACCAGGCGACCGCGACCGACCCCGATGGCAATGCGCTGACCTTTTCCATCGACGGCGGCGCCGATGCAGGCCGTTTTGCGATCACCGGCGCGGGCGCGCTCAGTTTCAGCGCCGCGCCCGATTTTGACCTGCCCGGGGATGCCGACGGTGACAATGTCTATGCAGTGGTGCTGCGCGTCAGCGACGGGCAGGCGAGCGTCACGCAGGCGGTCAACATCACCGTCACCAACAGCCGCGAAGGCATATCGGTGGCCCGCGTCGGCACCGGCTTCAACCAGCCGCTCTACGTCGCCGCAATCCCCGGCGACAGCCGCGTCTATGTCGTCGAAAAGGGCGGCAACGTCTATCGCTTCGACCCCACGAACGGCAGCCGCACGCAGGTGCTCGACATCACCGACATTTCGACGAGCGGCGAGCGCGGCCTGCTCGGCCTTGCCCCCTACCCCGACCATGCGACGTCGCAGCGGCTGTTCGCGGTCGCGACGGCGACCAATGGCAATGTCCAGGTGCGCCGCTACACGCTGGGCCAGCCGAACAGCTCGGCCAGCTATGACACCGTGCTCGACATCCCGCACCCGGGGTTCGACAATCACAACGGCGGGTGGATCGGCTTTGGTCCGGATGGTCTTGTCTATGTCGGGGTCGGCGATGGCGGCGGGGGCGGCGATCCGAACAACAATGCCCAGAACCGCAATGTGCAGCTCGGCAAGATCCTGCGCTTTGCCGTCGGCGCGGGCGGCAGCAGCTACGCCCCCGCGCCCGGCAATCCTTTTATATCGGGGGGCGGCGATCCCTATATTTTCGCCTTGGGCCTGCGCAATCCGTTTCGCGCTTCCTTTTCGGGATCGACGCTGCTGATCGGCGACGTCGGTCAGGGTGCGATCGAAGAAATCGATGCGGTCACGACGGCCCAGCCGGGGCTGAATTTCGGCTGGCGCTTTCTCGAAGGCACCCAGCCCTATTCAGGCACCGCTCCCGCTGGCCTGACGCCGCCCGTCGCCGAATATGGCCATGGCAGCGGCCCGCGGCAGGGACGATCGGTGATTGGCGGCTATGTCTATCGCGGCCCGGTGACCTCGCTGGTCGGCCACTATGTCTTTGCCGATTTCGTCACCGGCAATATCTGGTCGGTTCCCTTGGCCAGCCTCGTCGCCGGGCAGACCCTCCCCGCGTCGCGTTTTGCGCGGCGCAACGAGGATTTCGCGCCCGACGCAGGGGCGCTCAGCAATATCGCCTCGTTTGGCGAGGACAGCGCGGGCAATCTTTTCCTTGTCAGCATCGGCGGCGATATTTTCATGGTGCGCCCCGGCTGACCGCTTGCCCCTGCCGATCAATGAAGGCACACACATGCCGTCGCCCCCGCGCAGGCGGGGGCCGCTGGCAGCTACGCGCCGCGCCGATAGCGGCCCCCGCCTGCGCGGGGGCGACGATGAGATGTAACCGGAGAGTCCCCCCAATGAAATCCTTGCCGCTCACTGCCCTCGTCGCGCTTCAACTCGCGCTCGCGCCCGCCGCGGCGGCGAAACTCAGCAAAGCCGAAAGCGGGATGGCGAAGACGGTGGCGGCCGAACAGGAGCGGTCGCTTGCGCTGCTCGAAAGGCTCGTCAACCAGAACAGCGGCTCGCTCAATCTCGAGGGCGTTGAAAAGGTCGGCGCGATGATGCGCGCCGAGCTCGAACCCCTGGGCTTCAAGGTCGAATGGAAGCCGATGCGCGACACCGGGCGCGCGGGCCATCTGATCGCGACGCATGTCGGCAGACCCGATACCAAGCGCCTGCTCCTCATCGCCCACCTCGACACGGTGTTCGAGCCCGACTCGCCGTTCCAGACATTCACCCGCAAGGGCGATTTGGGCGAAGGCCCGGGCGCGGGCGACGACAAGGGCGGCATGGTCGTCATCGTCGCAGCGCTGCGCGCGATGCAGGCGGCGGGAACGCTGAAGGGCGCCAATATCGAGATCCACATGACCGGCGACGAGGAGGATGCGGGCCACCCGATCGAGAAGGCGCGCGCCGACCTGATCGCCGCGGGCAAGCGCAGCGACGTCGCGCTCGATTTCGAGGGGCTGGTCCGCGATGGCGGCGCCGACATGGGGTCGGTCGCGCGGCGCTCGTCGGACAGCTGGACCGTCACCGCGACGGGCAAGAGCGCGCACAGCTCGGGCATTTTTAGCGCCGCGGCGGGCGACGGCGCAATCTATGAGCTGACGCGCATCATCCACCGCTTCCGCACCGAACTTCCCGAACCGAACCTCACCTTCAACGTCGGGCTGATCGCGGGCGGGCAGCAGGCCGATCTCGACGCGGGCGGGATCCGCGCGACGGTGAACGGCAAGACCAACATCATCGCCCCGATCGCGGTCGCGCGCGGCGACCTTCGCGCGCTGTCGCCCGAGCAGATCGTGCGGGTGAAGGCGAAAATGACGGCGATCGTCGCCGACCATGCGCCGGGGACCGACGCAAGGATCGCCTTCGACCCCGGCGGCTATCCGTCGATGGCGCCGACCGACGGCAATCGCGCGTTGCTGGCGAAGCTCAACGGCGTGAACCGCGACCTCGGCCTTGCCGAAATGGCGCCGCTCGACCCGCTCAAGCGCGGCGCGGGCGATATCAGCTTTGTCGCCGCAGACGTCGATGGGCTCGCGGGACTCGGACCGTATAGCACCGGCGACCATGCCGCAGGCGAAGCGGTCGACATCCCGAGCATCGCGCGGCAGGCGACGCGCGCCGCCATATTGATGTCACGCCTTTCTGCTGAAAAGCGCTAAACTGCCGTCTTTGGCAGTTGGCTCAACTTGATTCATTCGCCACAGTGATTAGGTAGCAATCCGAGACGGAATTGACCGCCGATGGGAGAAGAATGATGAGCACCGAAACGCACCTCAAGCAGAATTACATCGGCGGCCGTTGGGTCGACAGCAAGGGCGGCAAGCTCCACGACGTCATCAATCCCGCGACCGAAGAAGCCGCCTCGACCGTCGTGCTCGGCACCGCCGCCGACGTCGACGACGCAGTGGCGGCGGCGAAGGAAGCGTTCAAAAGCTTCTCGCAGACCACGCGCGAGGAACGGCTCGACCTGCTGAACCGCATCGTCGAGGAATATAAGAAGCGCGGCGCCGACCTTGCCAAGTCGATGGCATCCGAAATGGGCGCGCCGGTCAGCTTCGCGGGCACCGCGCAAGTCGGTGCCGGCATCGGCGGCTTCCTTGGCACGATCGCTGCGCTCAAAGATTTCAGCTTCACCGAAAAATATGCCGCGGGCATGATCGCCTATGAACCGATCGGCGTCGTCGGCATGATCACGCCGTGGAACTGGCCGCTCAATCAGATCGCGCTGAAGGTCGCCCCCGCGCTCGCGGCGGGCAACACGATGGTGCTGAAACCGTCCGAAGAATGCCCCGGCAACGCGGTGATCTTCGCCGAAATCCTCGACGCCGCGGGCGTCCCCGCCGGCGTGTTCAACCTCGTCCAGGGCGACGGCCCGACCGTCGGCAACGCGATCAGCGCGCATCCGGGCATCGACATGGTGAGCTTCACGGGCTCGACCCGCGCGGGCATCCTCGTCGCCAAGGCCGCAGCCGATACCGTCAAGCGCGTCCATCAGGAACTTGGCGGCAAGTCGCCGAACATCGTCCTGCCCGACGCCGATTTCGCCGCCGTCCTGCCCCCGACGGTGCAGGGCGTGCTGGTCAACACCGGCCAGAGCTGCATCGCGCCGACGCGCATCCTGGTCCAGAAGGAGCGCGAGGCCGAGGCGGTCGGCGTCATCAAGGCGATGTTCGACGGGACGCAGGTCGGCGACCCGATGAGCGAGGGCGGCCACATCGGCCCCGTCGTCAACAAGGCACAGTTCGACAAGATCCAGGGATTGATCCAGTCGGCGATCGACGAAGGCGCGACGCTGGAAACCGGCGGCACCGGCCTGCCGTCGAACGTCAACCGCGGCTATTACATCAAGCCGACGGTCTTTTCGGGCGTCACCCCCGACATGCGCATTGCTAAGGAAGAGGTGTTCGGCCCCGTCGCCACGGTCATGGCCTATGACACGCTGGAACAGGCGGTCGATATTGCCAATGACACCGAATATGGCCTGTCGGCGGTGGTTTCGGGCGACCCCGCCAAGGCCGCCGAAATCGCGCCGAAGCTGCGCGCCGGCATGGTCGCGGTCAACGCCTGGGGGCCCGGGCCGGGCGCGGCGTTCGGCGGCTACAAGGCGTCGGGTAACGGCCGCGAAGGCGGCGTGTTCGGGCTCAAGGATTTCATGGAAGTGAAGTCGATCAGCGGCATTCCGGCCTGACACCAAGATCCTCCCTGCGGCGAAGCCGTGGGGAGGGGGACCGCCGCGAAGCGGTGGTGGAGGGGCAAGCGCGGGTGGCGCCATCGCCCCTCCGTCAGCGCTTCGCGCTGTCACCTCCCCATCGCTTCGCGACAGGGAGGAACGCCCCCTCCCTTGCAGGGAGGGGTTTTTCTTTGGGCGCTGGAAAGCTATGCGCCCCTGCATGACCACGCGCTCCCCCCT
>NZ_SCMU01000020.1 GCF_005503695.1 Sphingopyxis sp. 2PD | reverse complement strand
CCCTCGAAGCGCGCCGGGCCATTTTGCATCGAGTTCAGAGAGGTTGGATTCCATGACCAGTTTTCGAGCAATCATTCTCGCCATCGTGGCCAGCGTCGTCGTCACCGGTTGCAACACGGTGAAGGGTGCAGGCCGCGACATCGAATCTGTCGGTCAGGCTGGCAGCGACGCGATCAACTGATCGGGCGAGTAGAGCTTACCCTAAGCCTCTTCGAGAGGCTCGACAGGCGCCGCTTCGGCGCCTGTTTTGCGTCGGCGCTGGGTAAACCAGATGGCAAAGATCGACAGCTCGTAAAGCAGGATCAGCGGGACCGCGAGCAGGAACTGGCTGAGAATATCGGGCGGTGTCGCAACCGCCGCGATCGCGAAGGCTGCGACGATCATGTAGCGGCGCGCCGACACCAGCTGCGCGCGCGTGACGAGCCCCGATCGTTCGATCAGCATCAGGAAAATCGGCAGCAGGAAGGCGATACCAAACGCCATGATGAACTGCATGATGAAGCTCAGATAATTGGCGACCGACGGCAGCGCTTCCTGCTGGATACCGCCCATATCGCCCTGATAACCGAGCAGGAATTTCAACGCGACGGGAATGGTGACAAAATAGGCAAGGCACGCCCCCGCCGTGAACAGGACGGGCGTCGCCAGAATAAAGGGCAGCAGCGCCCGCTTTTCCTGACGATAGAGGCCCGGCGCGACGAATTTCCACAACTGGTTCGCGATCACCGGAAAGGCGATCATCATCGCCGCGAACAGTGCGACCTTGATCTGGACAAAGAACGCCTCGAACAACTGGGTGTAGATGATCTTGCCCTGCCCCGCGGCAACAAGCGGCTGGACGAGGATGCTGAAGATCGGCTCGGCAAAATAGAGGCAGACGCCAAAGGCGAGGCCAATGGCGACCAGTGATTTCAGAAGCCGCGAGCGCAATTCGATCAGATGGTCGAGCAGCGGCATCTTGCCGCCCGCGCCATCCTCTTCACTCGCAACGGAAACGGGTTCGGCGGTCATGGCAGCGGCCCATCACGCGGAGGCACGGCGTGCGTTTCGGGCGGTGTCGCAGCGGCCGCCTGATCGACATCGGCGTCACTCGGCGGTCCCGACGTGCCAGCCGGGGCGCTCGTGTCCGGTGCCGACGTTGGGGATCGCGCTGGAGCGTTTGCATCATCGATGCGCGGAAATTCGCGCATGATCGCGTCATTTTGCGCGCGCCACTGCTTCTCGAGCTCTTCAAGCTCAGCCTCGCGCATCATCGTGTCGAGTCCGGATCGAAAGTGGCGCGCCATCCCGCGCGCCTTGCCCATCCACTTGCCCACAAAGCGCATCGCCTTGGGCAAATCCTTGGGACCGATGACCACCAGCGCAACCACGATGACGAGCAGGAGCTCGGTAGGCGCGACGTCGAACATGACCTAATTTTCCCGCGCGCCGAAAAGGTTCAGAGCTTGTCGCGCTCGCCCGTCGGCGTGGAGACCGGGGCGCTGTCGGGCGCGCGCTGGCCTTCGATATGCTTCGGCGTGCCGGGCGCTTCCTCGTCGTCCGCCATGCCCTTTTTAAAGCTTTTGATACCCTTGGCGACATCGCCCATCATATCGGAAAACCGGCCCTTACCGAACAGCAGCAGCACGAGGATGCCGACGACCAGCCAATGCCAGATGCTGAAGCTACCCATATCAAATTCTCCTTGCGGCGCTCATCTAAGCTTCTTCGCCGTCTTTTACTAGGTCTAGCTCGCTCATCGCATCGTCAAAAGCGAGATCAACCGGGTCGAGCAAACCCGCCGCGCGCAGATCGTCGATGCCCGGCAGATCCTTGCGGCTGCTAAGTCCGAAATGCTGCAAAAATGCGTCGGTCGTCTTGTAGATGAGCGGCCGCCCCGGCACCTCGCGCCGCCCTGCGGGGGCAATCCATTCGGCCTCCATCAGCACATCCACCGTTCCTTTCGAGGTCTGGACGCCGCGGATGGCCTCGATCTCGGCGCGGCTGACCGGCTCGTGATAGGCGACGATCGCCAGCACTTCGGCGGCGGCGCGCGACAGCTTGCGCGGATCGTCGCGCTCGCGGCGGAGCAGATGCGCCAGATCGGCGGGGGTCTGAAAATGCCAATGACCGCCGCGTTCGACCAGTTCGATGCCGCTGCCCGCGTGGCGCGCGGCGATCGCCTCGATGATCGCTCGCACCTGCCCCGGCGTCATTTCATCGCCCAGCCGCGCGGCGAGCTGGCGCGGGTCGAGCGGCGCATCGCTCGCAAACAGCATCGCTTCGATGGCGCGTTCCAGATCGTCAATCATGCGGTAGCTTGTCCCGTCTGCGCGGCTTTCAGATAGAGTGGTTCGAACGCCCCGGCCTGTTTCAGGTCGACGCGCCCCTGCCGCGCCAGTTCCAGCGCTGCGACAAAACTCGATGCAATCGCCGAGCGGCGCAGCGGCCCATCATAGTCGGGCGGCAGGAAGTCGGCGAGTTCGGCCCAGTCGAGCTTGACCCCGATCATCCGTTGCAAATGGTGAAGCGCCGCATCGAGTGTCACCACCGGGCGCCGCGACACCATGTGGACGACGGGTTCGCTGCGCAGCTTGACCTGACCATAGGCGGCCAGCAGATCGTACAGGCTGGCGTCCCAGCGCCGTACCCGGACGTCGCGAAGTCCTTCGGGTTTGGTCCGCAGAAACACGTCGCGCCCAATGCGATCGCGCGCGAGCAGCCGCGCCGCCGCCTCGCGCATGGCTGCCAGCCGCTGCAGCCGCAGTTGCAGGCGCAGCGCAAGTTCGTCGGGCGACGGCTCCTCGAGCGGATCCTTGGGCAGCAGAAGCGCCGATTTGAGATAGGCGAGCCACGCTGCCATCACCAGATAATCGGCGGCGACCTCCAGCTTCAGCTCGCGCGCCTCGGCGATGAACGCCAGATATTGCTCGACGAGCGCGAGGATCGAAATCTGTTTGAGGTCAACCTTCTGACTCCGCGCAAGAGCAAGCAGCAGGTCGAGCGGCCCCTCCCAGCTTTCAAGCGTCAGTTGCAGGGCATCGTCGCGCTCGGGCGCCGCTGGCGCAATATCGAATTCGAGCGCCAGCTCGTCCATCGACCGCTCAGGCGACCGCGAGCAGCGCGTCGCGCTGATCGACCAGCGTGGCAAAGGCGCGGTCGTCGCCGGCTCCCGCGATACGGTCCATCGCGCCTTCCAGCCGCGCGCGCGCGACGGTGCTGATCGGGTCGAGCCGGTTGGCGATACCAATCATGTCGTCCATCTTGCCCCAGCAATTGAGCGCAATGTCGCACCCTGCGGCCACGGCATCGGCGGCGCGCGAGGGCACGTCGCCCGACAAGGCCTTCATATCCAGATCATCGGACATCAGCAGGCCGTGAAAACCGATACGCTGGCGGATCACGCTGTCGATGACGATCGGCGACAGCGTTGCGGGTCGATCCGGGTCCCAGGCGTCGAAAATAACATGGCACGTCATCGCCATCGCCGCGTCGCGGAGCGCCGCGAACGGCGCGAGATCGGTTTGCAGATCGCGGTCCGACGCAGTCACGACGGGCAGCGCCTCGTGCGTGTCGAGCAGCGCGCGTCCGTGGCCGGGAATATGTTTGACGACCCCGAGCACGCCGCCGTCCTGCAGTCCGCCAAGGATCGCGCGGCCGAGCGCGGCGACGCGCATCGGTTCGCTGCCCAGCGCGCGGTCGCCGATAATATCGCTGGCGCCCGGCTGACGCACGTCGAGTAGCGGCAGGCAATCGACGTTAATGCCGACCTCGGCCAGCATCGCGGCGAGCGCCATCGCATTCAACCGTGCCGCCTCGATCGCGCTCGCCGGGGCGCGATCATAGAGCGCGTCAAAGGTTGCGCCGCTTGGGAATAGCGGCCATTCGGGCGATTTCATCCGCGCGACGCGGCCGCCCTCTTGATCGATCAGGATCGGCACGTTGCTCCGCCCGTCAAGCGCGCGCAATTCGTCGGTCAACCGCCGCAGCTGCTCGCGATTTTCGATATTGCGTCCGAACAGGATATAGCCCGCGGGGTCGCTATCGCGAAAAAAGGCGCGCTCGTCGTCGGTGAGGGTCAGTCCCGACAGGCCGAAAATGGCGGGTATCATCGTATCTCAAACTCCCTTGGCCGCCGCCCCCTCACGCAGCCGCCACGCCATGCAACATGCCATAGCGGCGCGATTGTACCAACGGAGTCTGCGACCAGACGGGCCAAATCAGCGAACGACGACGCAATTTTCGCCTGCGACGCGCAATTTTCCGCACAAATTCGCGGCGTTAGCTGCCGTTCCGGCCGCAACCCGCAGGCGATAGACCGTACCATCGCCAACTTTGGCCGGTGACACCGATTTGTTGAGATCGGCCAGATAGGCAAAGCGCTTCGACAGGTTCGTCCATGCCTTCGCCGCGGCGGCATCGCTGCTGAACGCGCCGAGCTGGATCATCGCCGATCCCGCAGCGGCCGTCGGCGGCGCGGCTTTCGCTGTCGCGGCGGGAGCCTTGGCGGAGGCCGCAGCGACCTTCGGCTCGGACTTGACGGTCGTCGGCGCGGGCTTGGCTTTCGCCATCGCCGCCTTGTCCGCAGCAGCCTTGGCCGCCGCTGCCTTTGCCGCTTCGCGCTCCTGCGGCGTGACGGCGGGTTCTTCGGGCATCCGCGTCGGATCGACCTTGCCCGCGGGCTCAGCGCCTTCGCTGGCCGAGAAGCTCGCATCGCCCTCGCCTTCAAAGGTCTTCGCGCCATCGTTCTTCGGCGCGACCTTGTAATTGCCGTCCTGCGCCGCGATCAGTTCGCCTTTGCCGCGCGCGCCGCCATTCTGGACCCACCACAGGCCGCCGAGCACCGCGCCGATTAGCAGCAATCCGCCCAGCACCATCACCAGCAGGCGCGCGGGCGAAACTTCGCCATCTTCTTCAACCCCGTCGGCGGCTTCCAGCCACGGCAGCCGGTCTTCGCTTTCCAGCCCCAACCCCGCTTCGCCCTGCTCGGCGTTCTTGTCCTCGGCCATCAATTCATCTCCTCGAGCGCCTCTACCCCCATCAGGTGCAGCCCGTTTCGGATAACCTGCCCGATTCCATCGGCCAAATAAAGGCGCGTCGCCGTCAATTCGGGGTCATTTGCCAAAATGACACGGGCGTCGGGACGATCGTTACCAAGGTTCCACCAAGCGTGGAACGCCGCCGCAACGTCGCCGAGGTAGAAAGCGATCCGATGCGGCTCACGCGCCAATGCCGCCGCCTCGACGATACGCGGGAATTGCGCCAGCAGCTTGACGAGGCCGAGTTCATAGTCGTTCAGACGCGCCGCGTGCGGGGCAGCGGATGCCACCCCTGCCTCGGCGAGCTTGCGCTTGAGCGACGCGATGCGCGCATGGGCATATTGGACATAAAAGACCGGATTGTCGCGCGAGGCCTCGACCACCTTGGCGAAATCGAAATCCATCTGCGCGTCGGCTTTGCGCGTCAGCATGGTGAAGCGCACGGCGTCCTTGCCAACCTCATCGACAATGTCGGCGAGCGTGACGAAATTGCCCGCGCGCTTCGACATTTTGAATGGTTCGCCATTTTTGAGCAGGCGAACCATCTGGACCAGTTTGACGTCGAATTTCTTCTTGCCGTCGGTCAGCGCGGCGACCGCCGCCTTGATCCGCTTGACCGTGCCGGCATGGTCGGCGCCCCAGATGTCGATCAGCTCGTCGGCCTGCTCGGCTTTCTGGAAATGATAGGCAAGGTCGGCGCCGAAATAGGTCCAGCTGCCGTCCGATTTCTTGATCGGGCGGTCCTGATCGTCGCCGAATTGGGTCGAGCGAAACAGCGGCAGCTCGACCGGTTCCCAATCCTCTGGCGTTTCGCCCTTCGGCGCTTCGAGCACGCCGTCATAGACGAGGTCGTGATCGCGCAGCCATTTTTCGGCGTCGGCGGGCTTGCCCGCAGCCTGCAATTCGGCTTCGGACGAAAACAGGTCGTGGTGGATGCCCAACTTGGCGAGGTCGGCGCGGATCATGTCCATCATCGCGCTGACCGCCTCGGCGCGGAACAGGCCAAGCCAGCCGCTTTCGGGCGCCGCGACAAAACGGTCGCCATATTCGGTCGCCAGCTTACCCGCGACCGGGATCAGATAATCGCCGGGGTAGAGGCCTTCGGGGATCGCGCCAATATTCTCGCCGAGCGCCTCACGGTACCGCATATGCACCGACCGCGCGAGAACATCGACCTGCGCCCCCGCGTCATTGACATAATATTCGCGCACGACATCGTGCCCCGCAAATTCGAGCAGCGCCGCGAGCGCGTCGCCTACGACCGCGCCGCGGCAATGGCCGACGTGCATCGGGCCGGTCGGGTTCGCCGACACATATTCGACATTGACGCGCCGCCCCTGTCCCATCGCCGACCGGCCATAATCGGCCGCTTCGCTGTGGATCAGCGCCAGTTCGTCACGCCAGCTGCCATCGGCAAGGCGCAGATTGATGAACCCCGGACCAGCGACACTTGCCTCGGTCACATCGTCGAGCGCCGCGAGCTCGGCGACCAGCAGCTCGGCGAGCGCGCGCGGGTTCATGCCCGCGGGCTTGGCGAGCACCATCGCCGCGTTCGTGGCAACATCGCCGTGCGCCGGATCGCGCGGCGGCTCGACGCTGATCGCGGCGCGGTCGAGCCCGGCAGGCAAGGCGCCTTTGGCGGCGAGCGTATCGAGCGCGGCGCCGATATGGTCGGAAAAACGGCTGAACAGGGTCACGGGGTTTGGCCTATCTTCGATCGGAGAAAGTCTGGCGCGCCCTATCGCAGCTTGGCGCACGCGAAAAGCCCTGCGTCACCGGAACGGCGCGCAGGGCAAACGGTTGCGAACGACGCCGAAGCGCCGCCGCGAAACTATCGTCGGACGTTATATTCGAGCTGTTCCTGCGTCAGCTGGAAACCGATGAGCAGTTCAAAGCTGGCACGCTGTACCGCGGCGCGCACCTCGGGCTGGCTCAGCGGATCGATCGCGGCATCCTGGTCGCCTGCCTTGCGGCGGCGCGTGATGCGTTCCTGAATATCGGCGGGGAGCGTCGCGGCAGCGCGGTCGACATAAGCCGACGCCTGCCCGCGGCCCGTGCCGCGGGTCTGTCCCTCGGGAAAAGTCACCACGACATTGCCGAGACGCTTGGCAACGACCGCCGTGCCGCCCTGCAACACGGTGCCGTAATAAGGCAGGGTTACCGAACGCGCCGGACCGGCATCGCGGCGCGTGGCGATGACGTCGAAACTGGCAAGTTGATAGACCTTTTCGCTCGCGTCGTTGCATACTGGCGTCACATTGGTGATCGCGGCGACCACGTCGATCGCGCTCGCATCGCGGCTGGTCGCCGGGTCGAACAGCGTGATGTCGCCGGTGTGCAGCGGGACAGCGACCGCAGGGCACGCGCTGCGCGTGGCGGTGATGCCGACGCCGCCCGACACGTCGATGTCATTGTCCTTCGCACAGCCCGCGACCGTCGCCATGGCCGCCGTGCCACACAGCACGGTCAGAAGTTTACGCGACGGGAACGAAATGGAGATCATGATAATCGGGCTTTCCAAACAGGCGCACTAACCAGTTCAAGTCAGTCGGGACGGTTGATCCCGCTTCATGCGCGCCGCTTCTTATCGGTGCGATGAACGCGGCGCAACGGTGTGAAGCCGCTTTACGCTATATGGCCTGCTGCGCTAGAGCGCCTCCATCATGAACGCTCCACATCCGACACCGCGCCCGAACGGCGACGAAACCGCAGAACTCAGGGTTTTGATCGCCGCGCCGCGCGGCTTTTGCGCTGGCGTCGATCGCGCCATCCGCATCGTCGAACTCGCGCTCGAGCGTTTTGGCGCACCGGTCTATGTCCGGCACGAAATCGTTCACAACCGCTACGTCGTCGACACGCTGAAGGCGCAAGGCGCCATTTTTGTCGAATCGCTCGATCAGGTTCCCGATGGAGTGCCGGTCGTTTTCAGCGCCCATGGCGTCCCCAAAGCGGTCCCCGCGAAGGCGGAAATGCGCGGGCTCGATTACATCGATGCGACCTGCCCCTTGGTATCGAAAGTCCATCGGCAGGCTGAGCGCGCGCATGAAGCGGGACGCCACATCGTCTTTGTCGGCCACGCCGGCCATCCCGAGGTCATCGGCACGCTGGGCCAATTGCCCGATGGTGCGATGACTTTGGTCGAATCGGTCGATGATGTCGCCGCGCTGACACCGCCCGACCACGACAGGCTGGCATTTTTGACCCAGACCACGCTGTCGGTGGACGACACCCGCGACATCATTGCCGCCTTGCAGCACCGTTTCCCGGCCATTTCGGGGCCGCGCGGCGAAGATATTTGTTACGCCACCTCGAACCGGCAGGATGCGGTCAAGGCAATTGCCGGTGATTGCGACCGCATGATCGTGATTGGCGCGCCGAACAGCTCGAACAGCCTGCGCCTGGTCGAAGTGGCCGAGCGCATGGGCACCCCGGCGCATCTGGTGCAGCGCGGCGGCGATGTCGATCCCACTTGGCTCACCGATATCGCGACACTGGGCATCACCGCGGGCGCCAGCGCGCCCGAAACGCTGGTCCGCGAAGTGATCGATGCCGTTGCGGCGCACCGACGCATCGTCGAAGATGTCGTCGTCACCGCCGAAGAGAATATGGTGTTCAAGCTGCCGCGCGGGCTCGAACCGGCAGCCGCCTGATGGCGGTCTATACACATGTCGATCCAGCCGACCTGGCTGCGCTGGTCGCGCGCTATGACATTGGCAGCGTCCTGTCGTGCAAGGGCATTGCCGAGGGGGTCGAAAACAGCAATTTCCTGCTCGAAACGACCGCGGGCCGGTTCATCCTGACGCTTTACGAAAAGCGCGTCAGCGCGGGCGACCTGCCGTTCTTTGTCGACCTGCTCGACCATCTAGCAACCAGCGGCTCGCCAGTGCCGGCAATGATCCGCGATCGCAGCGGCGTCGCCGTCCAGCAGATTTCGGGCCGTTCCGCATGCATTATCCAGTTTTTGTCGGGCATATCGCTCACGCATCCCAGCGCGGCACAGTGCGAGGCGGCGGGCGCCGCACTCGGCGCGATGCACCGCGCGCTCGCCGGATATGACGGCGCTCGCGACAACAGCATGGGCCAACGACATTGGCGCGGTGTCGCCGACGCGACAGGAAATCTCGACGCAGTACGCCAGGGCTTGCAGGCGATCGTCGATGCGGAACTCACCTTCGTGGAGGCGCATTGGCCCGCCGACCTGCCTGCCCATGTCATTCACGCCGACCTGTTTCCCGACAATGTCCTGATGCTCGGCGACCGGGTGACGGGGCTGATCGACTTCTATTTCGCCGCCACCGACTTTCGCGCCTATGATCTGGTGATCACCCATGCGGCATGGACCTTTTCCGCCGACGGCCGGACGTGCGACCCCGCGCTCGCGGGGGCGCTGATGCGCGGCTACGCGCGCGAAATTGTCTTGACCGACGCCGAGCGTGCCGCATTGCCGACGCTGGCGCGCGGCGCCGCGCTGCGGTTCCTGCTGACGCGCGCGCACGACTGGGTGCATACGCCAGAGGACGCGCTGGTTACCCGCAAGGATCCCTCACCCTTCCTCGCCCGCCTGCTGCGCTATCGCGCCGCCGATGCTGCCAGCCTGTTTGCCGCCGCATGAGCGACGAACGGACAAAGACGGTGATCGTCGCCACCGATGGTGCGTGCAAGGGCAATCCCGGTCCGGGCGGCTGGGGCGCGGTTTTGCGCTGGGGCGATGTGGTCAAAAAGCTATCGGGCGGCGAGCCCGATACCACGAACAATCGCATGGAGCTGCTTGCCGCGATCGAGGCGCTGGCGGCGCTCAAACGACGCTGCAAAGTCGAACTGTCGACCGACAGCGTCTATGTGCGCGACGGCATCACCAAATGGATCTATGGCTGGCAGAAAAACGGCTGGAAAACCGCTGCCAAAAAGCCCGTGGCCAATGCCGACCTATGGCAGCGCTTGCTGGCCGAAGCCAAGCGGCACGACATCGAATGGCTGTGGGTCAAGGGCCACGCCGGGCATGGCGACAATGAAATCGCTGATCAGCTCGCCAGCGACGCCGCGCTGGAGGTTGCGCGGGCGCGCTGAACGCCCGCGCCGTCGCTCTATTCGGCTTCGCGTATCTCCGCGCCCGGTCCGTTTTTCTTGATCGATTCGATGGCGTTGAGCGCCGACGCCTTGCTGGAATAGCCTTCGGTCCAGAAAATCGTTTCGCTGTTATATTTGAAATAGGCGACATGCTCGCCCGCCTTGTTCTTCTTGATCTCGAAATAATGGGCCATCGGTTCCTCCGCAGGTCGTTGGCGCGCCACGGTGACGCGACAAGCCTATGGTAAGCAGACGGAGGCGGCGCGCAAGCCGCCAGATTGATATCAGGCGAAGCGCGATGGCGCGAAAGGCAACGGATCGACGTCCCCGATCATGCCTGCCGGTGGCGGCGCCCCGAGCTCGGCCGCCAGCAGCGCCGCAACCGCGGGCGAGGTCTGGATCCCGACGCCGCCCTGCCCCGCGCACCAGATAAAACCGGGCTGGTGCGGATCGGCGCCGAACACCGGAACACGGTCGGGCGCAAAGCTGCGCAGCCCCGCCCATTTGCGTTCGACGGCAGCAACCGGCCAATCGACGACGGCCTGCAAGCGATCGATCGCGATCGCCACATCGACGTCTTCGGGCGCCGCATCATGCGGCTCGACCGGCGTTTCATCATGCGGGCTGAGCCACACCCGCCCTTCGCTCTCGCCCTTGAAATAGAAATCGCCGCCGACGTGAACGATCAGCGGCAGTTCGGCAGGCACAGCCACCCCAAACCGCAGCTGGACAACGGTGCGGCGATAGGGACGGATGCCGACCGACGCGACCCCGCACGCCGTCGCAACGCGGTCCGCCCAAGCCCCCGCGGCATTGACGATCAGCGCCGCATGGATGGTCTCTCCCCCCACCCGGACCTCCCAGCCGTCAGCGGTCCGCCGTGCCGATTCCAGCGGTGCTCGGATCGCAAGAAGCGCTCCATCACGCTTGGCCGCCCGCAGATAGGCAGCGTGAAGCGCGCCAACATCAATATCGCTGCACGCCGCCTCATAGGCCGCTTCGCTCCAATCGGCGCGAACGCCGGGGATGCTTCGCGCGATATCGGTGGCGCCTATCCGCACGACATCGACGCCCCTGGCCGCAAATTTGGCAGCAAAGGCATCGACGGCCGTCGCTTCGGACCGACGGCCGATGGTGAGCGCCGAGCGCGGCGAAAGAAAGGTGCGTTCGGAAAAGTCGGGTGCCGGGTGCGCTAGCGTATCGAAGGACGCGATGGACAGCGGCTGAACGTGCGCCCCGCCATAGGTTTCGTGCCAGAAAGCCGCTGATCGGCCAGTGGCGTGGTAACCCGGCGTATCTTCCGCCTCGATCAGCATCACCCGGCGCCACGGCGCGAGCGCCGCGGCCAGACTGGCACCCGCGATGCCCGCGCCGACGATCAGCACGTCGATGGCAGAAGGCAGCGCGGCGGTCATGCCCCGCCGCATATCCATTGGCCCACGGAATGCAAGCCGCGCCGTCGGCAGTGCATGGTTACCGTTTGGTAAGCCATATTGCGTAGGAGGCCGCCGATGGACAGCGGCACTATCTCCCTTGGCCTGATGGCCATATTAGGCCTTTTGATGATCGCTGCGGCGATCAGCGACCTGCGATCGCGGACAATTTCCAACGAGCTCAACGCGGCAATCGCCCTGCTCGCGATCCCTTTCTGGATTGCCAGCGGCCTCGCGCTGTGGCCCGACATGCCCGTTCAGTTCGGTGCGGCCTTTGCGGTCTTCCTGGTTTTTGCCGGACTCTTTGCGATCGGCGCGATGGGCGGCGGCGATGTGAAGATGATCGGCGCGGTGATGCTGTGGATCCCGCTGCCGCTGTTCCTGCCGATGCTCACGGTCATGGCCGTGGGCGGCGGCATCCTGTCCGCCGTCATGTTGATTCATATGAAAATTCGTCGGTCCGAAACGCCGGTCGAGGTGCCCTATGGGGTCGCGATCGCCGCCGCCGGGCTTTGGGCGCTTCACCAACAATATCTTAACCAGTTTCAGGCTATCGGTTGAGCCTGAGGGCAAACACCGCCGTGTCTGGCTGGTGTTAGGAGGCGAAAAATCGTCATGGATACGCGAAAGATTATGCTGATCGTTGGCGCGCTGGTCATTGCGATCGGCGCGGCATTCGGGGTCAACCAGATGATGCGCGGGGCTTCGGCTCCGGAAGCTCGGGCCGCTGCGGCGCCGGAGATTACCGGTCCGATGATTCTGGTCGCAACGCGGCAGCTGCCGGTCGGCACGATCATCGGCCCCGACAGCTTCCGTTTCCAGCCCTGGCCGAAAGAGCTGGTCGAAAAGGCGTATTTCATGAAGGAAAAGACCGACGTGAACACGTTGGTCGGCACCGTCGTGCGCTATCCGATCACCGCGGGCCAGCCCTTGACCCAAGGCGCGCTGGTCCATCCTGACGATCGCGGCTTCCTTGCGGCGGCGCTTGGCCCCGGCATGCGCGCCGTGACGGTCAAGGTCAGCCAGGAACAGGGCGTCGCCGGCTTCGTCTTTCCGGGGGACCGCGTCGACGTGCTGCTGGCGCAGACGATCGAGGTCAAGGAAGGCAGCGCCTATCCCGACGATCAGATTTTCACCGCGGAAACGATCGTGCGAAACGTCCGCGTGCTTGCGACCGACCAGCGCTACGATGCCGAAGACGAAACGGGCAAAACGCCGGTTCGCACCTTTGGCTCGGTTACGCTGGAAGCCACTCCGGAACTCGCCGAACGCATCGCGGTCGCGCAGAGCATGGGCAAATTGTCGCTCGCGCTGCGTCCGCTGGCCGAAAGCAGCGGCGAACTCGAAGCCGCGATCGCCTCGGGCGACATCAGCGTCCCAGCAAAGGGCGGCAGCGAAGCAGAACGCCGCATGCTGGCGCAGGCCCAGGCCCGCCCGGTTACCGCGAAAACCGCGACAACCGGCGGCGATGTATCGCGCTTCTGGATCCCGGTCAGCGGCCGTGTCGGCGGCGGCGGATCGCGTCCGCAGCAGCAGGCAGCCGGAATGCCGGCACCTTCAGGCGGCAATTATGGGCCGGCGGCGCGCAGTGGACCGGTGGTTCGCGTGACGCGCGGTGACAAAGTGACCGAAGTTTCGGTTGGGGGTAAGTAAGATGAACAGCAAACCCAATTTCAAGGCAGCGGCCATGGCCCGCACCCTGGCCATTGGCCTGGTCGCAGCGACGCTGGTTTCCGCGCCGGTACAGCCGGTGGCGGCTCAGGCAACCCAGAACGCCAGCAGCAGCATCGACCTGTCGGTGGGCCGTGGCCGCCTGATCAGCCTTCCGGCTGCCATGACCGACATCTTCGTCGCCAATGACGAAGTCGCCGACGTCCAGGTCCGTTCGGGGCGCCAGCTTTACATCTTTGGCAAAAAGCCGGGTGAAACCAGCATTTATGCCACCGATGCCAGCGGCCGCGTTGTGTTCTCGACCGTCGCCCGCGTCGGCAACAATATCGAAACGATCGATCAGATGCTGTCGTTGGCAATGCCCGACGCGAGCATCTCGGCGAATACGATGAACGGCTTTGTGCTGCTAACCGGCACCGTCCAGTCGCCCGACGACGCGGCCGAAGCCGAAATGCTGGTTCAGGCGTTTGTCGGCGAGGGTACGAAAGTGTTGTCGCGTCTGCGCACGGCAACGCCGCTGCAGGTCAATCTGCAGGTCCGCATCGCCGAAGTGAACCGCACTTTGGTCAAGGAAATGAGCGGAAATCTGCTGACCCGCGACACCGACGGTGCGCTGGGCAACGGTTTCCTTGGCGGGATCTTTGGCGGTCGGAGCCCCGGCACGATCACCGACATTCCTGCGCCGACCGCCGTCTTCCCGGGCAGCCCGGTTCCTCGTCCCTATGACCCAACCACCGGCCTGCCGCTCACCAACGGTCGCACGACGCTGGGCACCAACTATCAATTTACCCAGCCGTCGGGTCGACGCAGCCTGGCCGGCGCCGGTCGTCTGTTCGGGCTCGACCTGATGGCGTCTCTCGATATCGGCGAACGATCGGGGCTGGTCGCCACCTTGGCGCAGCCCAATCTGACCGCGATCTCGGGCGAAACCGCCGACTTCCTGGCGGGCGGCGAATTCCCGGTTCCGATCCCCGGCAATCTTGCCGGGACGACGATCGAGTATCGCAAATATGGTGTCAGCCTGGCCTATACGCCGACGGTGCTGTCGAACGGTCGTATCAGCCTGCGCGTTCGCCCCGAAGTTTCAGAGCTTTCGACCGAAGGCGCCATCGAGCTCGACGGTTTCCAGGTTCCGGCCCTGACGGTTCGCCGAGCCGAAACGACGGTCGAACTGGGGTCGGGTGAAAGCTTCATGATCGCCGGCCTGATGAACAACCGTTCGATCGGCGCCATCGACAAGATGCCCGGTCTTGGCGACGTGCCGCTGCTCGGCATGTTGTTCAAATCGGACAGCTTCCGGCGTGGCGAGACCGAATTGGTCATCGTGGTGACCCCCTATCTGGTCCAGCCGGTGTCGGCGAACGACATCAAGCTGCCGACCGACGCCTATCAGGACGCGAACGATCTGCAGCGGATCCTGCTCAATCAGACCGGTGACGGCGTGACGGGCGGCGATCGTCCGAAGCCGCGGCTCGACACCAGCGTCGGCGACGCGGATCGCCCGCGCGGGAGCAGCGCCGACGCCGCCCCCGGCTTCAGCATCAAGTGATGTCCAGGATTTCAGGAGCAAAGTGATGAAAAAAATTGCAACTTGGACGGTCCTGGCACTGAGCGCATCGCTCGCGGGATGCACCGGCACCGCCTACAGCAACCGCAGCCTCGATTCGGTGCATCAGCCGGTCGTGCGCAATGCCATCCATCAGTTCGACGTCGCCGCTTCCAGCGGAGAGCTGGCACCCAGCGAGCAGAGCCGACTGCAAGGCTGGTTCGACGCGATGGGCGTGCGTTACGGCGACCGCATCTCGATCGAGGACTCTTCGGTCTATGGCGCCACATCGGCGCAAGCGACTGTGCGGTCGATGGTCGCGCGTCGCGGACTGCTGGTGAGCGACGCTGTGCCGGTAACCACGGGTGCAGTGCCGCAGGGCCATTTGCGCGTGATCATCACCCGCGCGTCGGCCTTCGTCCCCGGCTGCCCCGATTGGTCCAGCAAGTCGTCGATCAACACCGCCAATGCAACGTCGGCCAACTATGGCTGCGCGACGAACAGCAACCTCGCTGCGATGGTCGCCGACCCCAATGATCTGATCAAGGGCGCACGCAGCGACGGCAACGATCCGTCGATGGCGACGCGCGCGATCAAGACCTTCCGTGAGAAGCCGCCAACAGGGGCCGGCGAACTGCGCGGTGAAAAGACCAACGAAGGAGGTGGCCAGTGAACGCGCCGTTCAAATCCGCAGGCTTGCGTGACCCGTTCAGCGCCTTCGTGTGCGACGACGATACGCTTGAGCTGATCCGCGCCGCCGCCAACGACATGGGCTGGCCGATCGAGAAATGTAACAAGGGCGGTCTGCGCAACGCGGTCCAGTCGCTGTCGGTGTCCGCCAGCCCGAACATCCTGTTCGTCGACATGTCGGAATCGGGTGACCCTATCAACGACATCAACGCGCTGGCCGAGGTCTGCGAACCCGGCACCGTCGTGATTGCGGCGGGGCAGGTCAATGATGTGCGCCTGTACCGCGACCTGTTGTCGAGCGGTATCCAGGATTATCTGCTCAAACCGTTGTCGCTGGAACAGGTTCGCGAATCGCTGACCATGGCGCAGGCGATGCTGACCGCGCCGAAACATGCCGATATGCAGGACGACAAGCCGCATCACATGATGGCGGTGGTCGGGGTGCGTGGCGGCGTCGGCGCCTCGCTTGTCTCGACCTCGCTCGCTTGGGCGATGAGCGAACAGGCGAGCCGCCAGACGGCATTGCTCGACCTTGACGTCCATTTCGGTACCGGCGCGTTGACGCTCGACCTGGAACCCGGTCGCGGCCTGATCGACGCGATCGACAATCCGAGCCGCATCGACGGCCTGTTCATCGAACGCGCCATGGTGCGGGCGTCGGACAAGCTCAGCCTGCTGTCGGCCGAGGCGCCGATCCATCAGCCGGTAATGACGGACGGATCTGCCTTTTTCCAGTTGGAAGAAGAATTGCGCGGCGCGTTCGAAATGACGATCGTCGACATTCCGCGCCAGGTGCTGATCCCCTTCCCCCATCTGGTGGCGGAGGCCGGAACGATCCTGCTGGTGACCGACGTTACGCTGGCCGCCGCGCGCGATACCATTCGCCTGCTGTCCTGGTTCAAACAGAATGTGCCCGGCGCCCGCGTCGTGCTGGTCGCCAACAAGTTCCAAAGCGCCGTCGGTGAACTGTCGCGCAAGGAATTTGAATCCTCGATCGAACGCCAGATCGACGTGGTGATCCCGTTCGACCCGAAACTGGTCTGCCAGTCGGCGAAGCTTGGCAAATCCTATGCCGAAGTTTGCAAGGGCACCAAAGCCGCGCAGGTGTGGAGTAATCTGATGCGCCTGATCCTCGACGGCGCCGATGTCGAGGCCGAAGAGGCGCAGGCCGCAACGGCCAAGGGCAAGTCGGGCGGTTCGTTGCTCGGCAAGCTCGGGTTGATGACGAAAAAGGGCGCGAAGCAGGCGGCATGACGGTCCGCCAGAGGGACCTTCACCACCAAAAGCGATAGAAGCGGACATCTGCTGACATGAATCTGCCAGTCATCCTTATCATCGCCGGGGCCGTGCTGGCCTTTGCCCTGCTCGTCGTCCTGCTCGGCGGGCCTTCGGCCGGCAAAGCCAAGACGCGCCGACTGGCGATGGTCAAGGACCGTCATGCCGCCTCGACCGAGGCGGTCGTGGCGGCTCAGATGCGCAAGACGATCCAGTCGGGTGTCCAGGGCAACGCAACGCTGGCCAGCCTGATGCCGCGCCGCGAAGAGATGGAAAAGCGCCTTCGCCGCACCGGCAAGGGATGGACGCTCACCCAATATATGTTCGCCTCGATGGGCCTTTTTGTCGTCGTTACCGGCGGCATGCTGGCCATGCGCGCGCCGATCACCATGGCCGGTCTCATCGGCTTGCTGTTGAGCCTTGGCCTGCCGTATCTGATCGTCGGGCGCGCGATCAAGAAGCGCGTCGCCCAGTTCAACGCCCGCTTTCCCGATGCGATCGACTTGCTCGTGCGCGGTCTGCGGTCCGGCTTGCCGGTCACCGAAACCTTTCAGGTGGTGAGCCAAGAGCTCCCTGGTCCGGTGGGCGAGGAATTCAAGGGCATTGTGGAACGCATCCGTATCGGCAACACGATGGAAGCCGCATTGCAGGAATCAGCTGTGATGCTGGGGACGCCCGAGTTTCAGTTCTTTTGCATCACCATCCAGATTCAGCGCGAGACGGGCGGCAACCTCGCCGAAACGCTGTCCAATTTGTCGGATGTGCTGCGCAAGCGTGCCCAGATGAAGCTCAAGATCCGGGCGATGTCGTCTGAAGCCAAGGCATCGGCGTACATCGTGGGCGCCTTGCCCTTCTTCGTCTTTGGCGTCGTGTGGTCGATGAATCCCAGCTATCTTGCGGGCTTTTTCTATGAGCAGCGGCTGATCATTACCGGGATCGGCGGCTTGATCTGGATGAGCATCGGGGCCGGGATCATGGCCAAAATGATCAGTTTCGAAATCTGAAGGGGCGGAACCAGTGAACAGCAGCCTCCTTCTGACCACCTTCACCGGCGCCCAGGCTGGGCCGACGCTGATGGGCGTCGACGTGATCTGGGCCGGTACCATGCTGGCCGCGGTCGGCGTCTTTGCCGTTCTGTTCGCCATTTATGGCGCGCTGACGGTGCGCAATCCGATGACCAAGCGCGTCAAGGCGCTCAACGAACGCCGCGAACAGCTGAAGGCCGGTATCACGGCATCGACCGCGAAACGCCGCGCCAAGCTGGTCCGCAAGAACCAGCACGCCGACAAGATGCGGACCTTCCTGGGCAAGCTTCAGGTGCTGCAAGAAGGCCAGGTCAAAGAGGTTCAGCAAAAACTGGCGCAAGCGGGGATCCGGTCAAAGGATCTGGCGGTTGCGGTGATTTTCGGCCGCCTGGTGCTGCCGATCGTGTTTGGCGGTCTTGCCGCGTTTCTGATTTACGGCCTCGACATGTGGCCCGATCTCACGCCGTTCAAACGCTCGGGCGCGACGATGGCGGCGCTGATCCTCGGCTACAAGGCACCCGACCTGTTCGTTCAGAACAAGCGGACCAAGCGAACCGACGCGATCCGCAAGGGTCTGCCCGACGCGCTCGACCTCCTGGTGATCTGCGCCGAAGCCGGTTTGACCGTCGACTCCGCCTTCGCGCGCGTGTCGAAGGAATTGGGCCGGGCCTATCCCGAACTCGGCGAGGAGTTTGCGCTGACCTCGATCGAGCTGGGCTTTCTGACCGAGCGCCGCCAAGCGTTCGAAAATCTGGCCTATCGCGTCAATCTGGAGTCGGTGAAGGGCGTGGTCACGACCATGATCCAGACCGAAAAATATGGTACGCCGCTCGCCAGTGCGCTGCGCGTGCTGTCGGCAGAGTTTCGTAATGAACGCATGATGCGCGCCGAGGAAAAGGCCGCACGCCTGCCGGCGATCATGACGGTGCCGCTGATCCTGTTCATTCTGCCGGTTTTGTTCATCGTCATTCTGGGCCCGGCGGCCTGTTCGCTCAGCGATGCCATGTCGGGCGGCAGCTTCGGCTGATCCGGCGGCGGTTCACCCATAGGAAACAAGGGGCGGGATCAATCCCGCCCCTTTTTCATTCAGGCAACCTGCTGTTCGATTGCGCCAAAGATGCTGTGGTGGCGTTCGTCGTCCATCCAGATCCGGACCGTGTCGCCCTTTTGCATGAACGGCGTCTTGGGTTCGCCTTGCTGGATCGTCTCCACCGTCCGCACCTCGGCCAGACAGCTATAGCCCAAACCGCCCTCGGCGATCGGCTTGCCGGGGCCGCCATCGGCGTCGCGATTGGATACCGTCCCCGACCCGATGATCGTCCCCGCGCCCAGATCGCGCGTCTTGGCCGCATGGGCGATCAAAGCCCCGAAATCAAAGGTCATGTCGACGCCGGCATCGGCGCGGCCCAGCGGTTGTCCGTTGAGGTCAACGCACAGCGTGCCATGCAGCTTGCCGTCCTGCCAGCGCGCGCCCAGCGCTTCGGGCGTCACGAACACCGGCGACATCGCGCTCGACGGCTTCGACTGGAAAAAGCCGAACCCCTTGGCGAGTTCGCCCGGGATCAACCCGCGCAGCGACACGTCGTTGGTCAGCCCGACCAGCAAAATCTTGTCGCGCGCCGCGACCGCGTCGATCCCCGCGGGGACATCGCCGGTCACGACGACGACTTCCGCCTCCATATCGCAGCCCCAGGCCGGGTCGGCGAGCGGGATCGGATCGCGCGGCGCCAGAAACGCATCGCTGCCCCCCTGATACATCAGCGGATCGTGCCAGAAGCTGTCGGGCATTTCGGCGCCGCGCGCCTGCCGGACCAGCGCGACATGGTTCACATAGGCGCTGCCGTCGGCCCATTGATAAGCGCGCGGCAATGGCGATGCCGCATCGCGCTCGTGAAATCGCTCCTTGGGAATCGCGTCGTGATTCAGGTCTTCTGCCAGCGCCGCCAGCCGCGGCGCCGCATAGGCCCAATTATCGAGCGCCGCCTGCATTGTCGCCGCGATCTGACCAGCGTCGGCATACCAGGCCAGATCGTCCGAAACGACAACGAGACGGCCGTCACGGCCGTGCTTGAGCGAAGCTAATTTCACGAAAACTCCTTTGGCTGGCGACGCGGCTAAACCGACGTCGCCCGCGAAAGAGCGAAAATCAGCGCGACGTCGTGATCGACGCGAAACAGGTAAAGCCGCTCTGCCCTGCCTGCAAGCGCCGGATGTACTGCAGATACGCTTGCGACTGATTATAGGTCGTACCGGGGAGCGTCTGGCCCCGGAATGCGCGTTTCACTTCTTCGCCCGTGAAGGGCCGCAGGGCGCCTGGAAACGCCCCCTTTGTGCCCGGCGGCACCAGCTTGCCCTGCGCATCGATAAATTGACCCGCGCCGCCCGGACCCGGCACAGGTATCTGGCAATTCATCACCGATACCGCTGTCTGTGCAAAGGCGGGACGGATCGTCAGCGCCGCCGACACGCCCACTGCGCCAAGCGCCAACATGCGCCGCCGTGAGGGAATGGCGTCGTCGGGGCTGGCGGCGTTCTCGGTTGGAATTTCGCGATTATCCATGCGCCGCGCATAACCCAATGACGACGCAAGGAAAAGCAAAACACCGCGCACGACCGCCTGCATCCCGGTTTGGGACATCCGCCGCCGAAGCGTTAACACCCGCAAACGGCCTTGCGCCTGCCCCTTGCTTCGTGCGAGGCGGCAGACGATGTTCGATCGCCTGTCCAGCCTCGTCATTGCGCTCACCATGATCGTCATCGCGGCGATCTTTGCCGCATTGACCGGTGGCGACCTGTTGGCGATCGCAATCATGGCGATCGTCGGCTGCATCGCCGCTTGGACCGTTTACAGCGCGCTTCCCGCCAGCATCGCCGAACCTTCGACCGCTCCCCCTTCTCCCACCACCATTGCCCCGACGTCGCTCCTCCGCCATCCCGATTTCGCGCATTGGGTCGATCAGGAAAAAGAGCCCCTGCTCGGTACTGCCGACAATATCGTGACCATCGCCAACGACGCTGCCGTCCGACTGCTTGGGCGGCATATCGTCGGCGCCGACGTCCGGACCGCGATCCGGCATCCGGCAGCGACCGAATGGCTGTCGCATATCCAGGGCGGCACGCCGCTGGAGCCGGTCAACCTGGTCGATTTTCCGCGGCCGGGCCAGCGCTGGACCATGCGGATTGCCGCCTTGTCGGGCAGCGAGAATATCATCTTCCTGTCCGATCGCTCGGCGATCGACGCCGCCGACCGGATGCGGTCGGACTTTGTCGCCAACGCCAGCCACGAGCTGCGCACACCGCTCGCCGCGATCCTTGGATATGTCGAGACGCTACAGGAAATGAACGGCGACACCGACGCGTCAACCCGCGACCGTTTCCTGTCGATCATCGAGCGCGAGGCGCGGCGGATGCAGCAACTTGTCATTGACCTGCTGTCGATCTCGCGCGTCGAGGCCGACCGCTTTCGGCGCCCGACGACGACAGTCGATCTGGGCGCAATCCTGCGCACCACCGTCGCGCAGCTTGGCGACAGCGAACCCGCGCGCGCCAAGGACGTCGTGACCCGGTTCGGCGATGAACCCGCGCTGATTCTGGGCGACGAAGCGCAACTGAAACAGCTTGCCCACAACATCGTGTCGAACGCGATGAAATATGGCCATGCCGATACCCCCGTCACCGTCGAACTCGCGCGCGAAGGGCGCCGCATACGCCTGTCGGTGAGCGACGAAGGGGACGGCATCGCGCCCGACCACCTGCCACGCCTGACCGAGCGTTTCTACCGGGTCGACGAGGCGCGTAGTCGATCGGTCGGTGGTACCGGGCTTGGCCTTGCTATCGTCAAGCACATCAGCGAGCGCCACCAGGGCCAACTCGACATCGAAAGCGAGGTCGGCAAGGGAACGCGGGTTTCGGTCACCTTCCCGCTGGTGAGCGAGGACTGACAGCGGGCGCGTCCTCTCAGCGGCATCTTGAAATTTGTCGGCCCCGTCACCATTTTTCGATCGGCGGTTTGCCCCGCCGGGCATATCGCCGACCTTTCTTCAATCTGAAAACAAAAAGAAAACCAAAGGATAATATGTACTTCAAACTAAATGCGTTTCCTTCCCTTCTCCGCCCCTATAGCGCCATCGAAGCGCGGGCCGAAAAACCAGCGCGGCGGTCGCCGACGCTTTCGCGACGCGAACTGCGGCGCGTGATTGCAGATATGCTGGACTGACCGAATTCGTCAGTCGATACGATCGACAAGATCGCCGATCTTTCCGAACATTTCCTCGATCTGATTTTTCTCGACAATCAGCGGCGGCGACAGCGCAATGATGTCGCCGGTCGCGCGCACCAACAGGCCATTGTCGAAACAGGCGTGGAACAGCTCCATCGCGCGCGCGGTCGGCGCGCCGGGGCGCGGCTCCAGTTCGATCCCGGCCACCAGACCGATGGTCCGGATGTCGATGACATGGCGTCGCCCTTTCAAGCTGTGCGCCGCTTCCTCCCAATCGCTCGCGAGTTCATTCGCCCGGTCGAACAAGCCGTCGCGCGCGTAAAGATCGAGCGTCGCGATCCCGGCGGCGCTCGCCAACGGGTGGCCTGAATAGGTGTAGCCGTGGAACAGCTCGATGCCCGCATCGACGCTGTCGAGCACCGCATCGTGCAGTTCGCGCTTCACCGCGACGGCGCCCATCGGCACCGCGGCGTTGGTCAATCCCTTCGCCATGGTGACGATGTCGGGCGTCACGCCCCATTGCCCTGCTGCCGTTGCGCCGCCGACGCGGCCGAAAGCGGTGATGACCTCGTCGAAAATCAGGATGATGCCGTGCTTGTCGCAGATCTCGCGCAGCCGCTGCAAATAGCCGACCGGGGGGATCAACACGCCGGTCGAGCCCGCCATCGGTTCGACGATCACCGCCGCGATCGTTTCGGCGCCGTGCAGGTCGACCAGACGCTGGAGATCGTCGGCCAGCTCGGCGCCATGCTGCGGAAAGCCGCGCGTGAAGGCATTTCGCGCGATGTCGTGCGTGTGACGCAGATGATCGACGCCGGGCAGCCCGCCGCCAAAGGCGCGGCGGTTGTTGACGAGCCCGCCGACGCTGATCCCGCCAAAGCCGGTGCCGTGATAGCCGCGCTCGCGCCCAATCAGTCGGGTGCGCGTCCCCTGCCCTTTGGCGCGCTGGATCGCCAGCGCGATTTTCAACGCCGTATCGACCGACTCGGACCCGCTGTTGGTGAAAAATATCCGGTCGAGGCCGTCGGGCATCAGCGCCGCAAGGCGCTGCGCCAGTTCGAACGGCAGCGGGTGGCCGAGCTGGAAGGTCGGCGCAAAATCGAGCGTTGCGGCTGCTTTCGCGATGGCTTCGGTGATCTCGGGGCGGCAATGCCCGGCATTGCTGCACCAGAGGCCCGATGTGCCGTCGAGAATGTCGCGCCCATCGCCCGACTGGTAGTACATGCCGCTCGCCGAAACGAGCTGGCGCGGGTGCGCCTTGTAGGCCTTATTCGCGGTAAACGGCATCCAGAAGGCTGCCAGTGGATCATTTTCGCCCTTCATCGCGTGCCGCCCTCCGCTGCCATTGACCGTCATTGCGACGAGCGAAGCGACGCCGCAATCCAGAGCAGGCGTAAGCCGCCCTGGATTGCTTCGCTTTGCTCGCGATGACGATCTGCAATGTGGCTAGCAAACGCGGGGCTGGCAACGCCGAAAATGGCCGATAACGGCCCCTCTGGCGCTTCGTCCCGGCTTGCGATACGCTGGCGTTCCACAAACGGGCCGGCTCCTCGGCCCAATCGGGGGCGCATGTCAGTCAATCTGGAACAATGGATCAGCGACCATAAAATCGACGAAGTCGAATGTATCGTCCCCGACATCAACGGGGTCCAGCGCGGCAAGGTGCTGCCGGCCAAGAAGTTCCTGTCGTCGGTCAAGGACAAGTCGCTGCGTATTCCGGGCAGCGTTTTCATCTGTACGATCGACGGCCATTATCCCGAGGACATCGACGACATCTGGGACAAGGATCCCGACAAGATCCTGATCGCCGATCCCAGCACGATCTGTGTCGCGCCGGGCTTTACCTCGCCCACCGCCTTCGTCATCGCCGACGCATTTAACGGCGACGGGACCGAGGTCGACATTGCACCGCGCACCATCCTCAAGAAAGTGCTCGCGCTTTATGCTGAAAAGGGGTGGAAGCCGATCATCGCGCCCGAGGTCGAATTCTACCTCGTCTCACCGAACGCCGACCCTGATTTCCCGTTGACCCCGCCGGTCGGCCAGTCGGGCCGCAGCGAGAGCGCCAGCCAGCCCTACGGGCTGGAGGCGATGAACGAATATGAGGATATCATCGATCATATCTATGACGATTGCGAGCTGATGGGGCTCGATATCGACACGATGATTCACGAGATGGGCGCGGCGCAGCTCGAGGTGAATTTCGAGCATGGCGACCCGCTACGGCTCGCCGACGAGGTCTTCCTGTTCAAGCGCGTCGTGCGCGGCGTCGCCAAGCAGCACAATGTCTATGCGACCTTCATGGCGAACCCGATGGCGGGGCAGCCGGGCAGCGCGATGCACATCCACCAATCGGTGGTCGATGCGGCCACCGGCAAAAACCTGTTTTCGACCGCCAACGGACGCGACAGCGCGGCGTTCCGGTCCTATGTCGCCGGACTGATCCGCTTCATGCCGCAGATCGCGCCGCTGTGGGCGCCGAACGTCAACAGCTTCCGCCGCATGCGCCCCGACAGCGCGGCGCCGATCAACGTCCAGTGGGGCGTCGACAATCGCTCGTGCGGATTCCGCGTTCCCGTGTCGGACAAACACAATCGCCGCGTCGAAAACCGCCTGCCCGGCGCCGACAGCAATCCTTATCTGGCGATCGCCGCGTCGCTGGTGTGCGGTTATATCGGCATGGTCGACCGCATGGTGCCGCCCAAGCCGATCGCGGGCAGCGCGTACAACCGCGCCCGCACCCTGCCCCGCACGCTGGAGGCGGCGCTCGACCGGTTCAGCTCGTGCAAGAAGGTCCGCAACCTGCTCGGCGACGATTTCTTCGAGATTTTCTTTGCGGTGAAGGATTATGAGCTGTTCAACTATCAGTCGGTGGTGTCGAGCTGGGAGCGCGAACATCTGCTGATGCGGGTCTGACCCGCCGATGACATTCAGCCCGCCCTTTCCGTTCGTGTCGAGCGAAGTCGAGACGCCGCGCAGGCATGAGCGGTGTCTCGACTTCGCGCGACATGAACGGGCTTAGAGGGTGGTGTCTGAATGACCGATCCGCTGAACCACAGCTATTATGCCGCAACCGCGCGCGCGTGGCGGCCGCGCCCCTTCGACGGGGACAATTGCAGCTGCGACGTCGCGGTGATCGGCGGTGGGTTTACGGGATTGTCCGCCGCGCTGGCTTGCGCCGAGCGCGGCTTTTCGGTCATCCTGATCGAACGCGAGCATATCGGCTTTGGCGCATCGGGTCGCAACGGCGGCCAGCTGATCCCGGGACTTCGCTGGACGGCGTCAGAACTGGAATCCGAATTCGGCCGCGATCGCGCCGATGCGCTGTTTGACCTGTGCTGGCGCAACAACCGCGTTAAGGCCCGGATCGAAAAGCACGGCGTCGACTGTGACCTGAAAACCGGACATCTGGAAGCCGCTTGGACGCCCAAGGATTTCGGCGCGATGCGGCGCGAGGCCGATTATCTTGCAAACCGTTTCGGCTACCGGACCGATGTCGTCGCCAAAGCGGACATGGCGCAGCATATCGCCAGCCCGCTGTACCATGGCGGCATCCATGACCCGCAGGGCGGTCATTTCCACCCGCTAAACTATGCGATCGGCCTCGCGCAGGCCGCCGAAGCCGCTGGCGTCCGCATTTGGGAGCGTGAGCGCGTCCATCGCATCACCGATTATCCTGAAGGACCCGGGGTGATGTCCGATCGCGCGCATATCGCTGCGCGCTTCGTGATCGATGCGACCGACAGTTGGATTGGCCATATCGAGCCTGACCTTGGCCGCTACACCGTGCCGATCATGAACTATAATATCGCGACCGCGCCGCTCGTGAACGCCGATGACCTGTTGCCAAGCGACGCCGCGGTCGCCGACAGCCGCTTCGTGCTCAACTATTTCCGCCTGTCCGCCGACAAGCGGCTGATTTTCGGCGGTGGTGAGCGTTATTCGCAGACGCCACCGCGCGACATCGCGGCGTTCGTGCGGCCGTTCATGACGGAAGTCTTTCCGCAGATCGCCAAAGCGCCGATCGACTATGGCTGGGGCGGCGCGGTGGCGGTGACGATGAACCGGCTGCCACATATCGGGCGGCGCGGGAGTGTCTTTTTCGCGCACGGCTTTTCGGGGCATGGCGCGCTGGTGACGACGCTGGCGGGTGAACTGATTGCCGAGGCGATGGCGGGGACCGCCGAGCGGTTCGATGTGCTCGCCAGCCTGCCCAGCCGCCCCTTCCCCGGCGGCAAATGGCTGCGCCAGCCGCTCGCGACGCTGGGGCTGCTCTATTATGCGATGAAGGACAGGCTCGGATGATCGCCAATGCCGCCATCGCGCGCGTTGCCGACCGCGAAGCCGAACGCTTCCGCGCCGCCAACCCGCGCGCCTTCGCGCATCAGGCCGCGGCAAGTGGATGGTTTCAGTCGGTGCCGTTCCACTGGATGAAGGATTGGCCGAGCCCGGTGCCCATCGTCGCCGCCTCGGCGCGAAACGCGACGCTCAGCAGCATCGACGGCCAGACGTACGACGATTTCTGCCTCGGCGACACGGCGAGCCTGTTCGGTCACTCGCCGCCGGCTCTCGTCAGCGCGTTGGCGCAGCAGGCGAGCGAGGGGCTGAGCTATATGCTGCCCACCGAACGCGGCGCAGCGCTGTCGGTCAAGCTCGCCGCGATGTTGGGACTACCGCAGTGGCAGGTCACGACCACCGCGACCGAAGCCAATCGCGCGGTCATCCGCTGGTGTCGCGGTATCAGCGGACGGCGCAAGGTGCTGATCTTCAACGGCGCCTATCATGGCGCGGTCGATGATGCTTTTGTCGATTTGAAAGGCGGTGCGCCGGTCATGCGCGCCAGCCTGGTCGGCCAGGTCCTCGACCTGCGCGATACGACGACAGTGATCGAGTTCAACGACGAAGATGCGCTCGCTGCTGCCCTCCGCACCGGCGACATCGCCTGCGTCCTTGCCGAGCCGGTGATGACCAACGTCGGGATGGTACGCGATGCGCCGGGCTTTCTCGTGACGCTGCGCAAGCTCTGCAACGAAACCGGCACGCTGCTCGTGTTCGACGAAACCCACACCATCTCGTCGGGCTATGGCGGCCATGGCGTCACCCACGGCCCGACACCCGACCTGATGGTCGTCGGCAAGTCGATCGGCGGCGGCGTCCCCTGCGCGGTCTATGGCTTCAGCGCCGAGGTCGCCGAGCGCATGGCGGCGCTGAACGCCGCTCGCCCTCCGGGCCACAGCGGCATCGGCACGACGCTGTCCGCCAATGCGCTCGCGATCACCGCGATGGATACGATGCTGTCCGAGGTCATTACCCCCGCCACCTACGATCATATGCTGCGCGGGGCCGCGCGCTTGGTCGCGGGACTCGAGCAGGAAATCGCCGCTGCCGGCCTCGACTGGCACGTCACCCAGGTCGGCGCGCGGGTCGAATTCCTGACCTGTCCCACCCCGCCCCGCAACGGCGGCGAAGCCAAGACAGCGATGCACCCTGAACTCGAGGCCGCGATCCACCTGTTCCTCGCCAATCGCGGAATTTTGCTGGCGCCGTTCCACAATATGATGTTGGTGAGCCCGGTTACCGGCGACGACCAGATCGACCGGCTGGTCGGCGCGTTCGCCGACTGCGCAAAGGCGTTGAAGGAGTAGAGGGGCGATGTCGAAATCATCGGGCGTAGTGGCGCCGCGGTCGGAGGCGGAAGCTTTTTTCAAGGCCAACCCTGACGTCGATTCGATCGAGATGATCTATACCGACATGGGCGGCGTGCCGCGCGGTAAGCGCCTGCGCCGGCATGAGGTGCTGGCGGTGTACGAAAGTGGGCGGATGTTCCCCGGATCGATCACCGTCGTCGATATCACCGGGCAGGACACCGTCGAAACCGGGCTGGTGTGGGAGGATGGTGACGCCGACCGCTCGATGAAGCCGATCCCCGGCACCCTCGTCCGCACTCCGTGGGGCGGCGATCATGCCGCGCAGTTCCTCGTCGATTTCTACGAGCTTGACGGCACTCCGCACGACCTCGATCCGCGTCATGTCCTTGGCCGCGTGATCGACCGCTTTACTGCCGACGGGCTGACTCCGGTGCTTGCGGTCGAGCTGGAGTTCTACCTCGTCGATCCGCGCCGCGCGCGCGATGGCACGGTCCGCCCTGCCCGCCCCGGCTACAGCCGCGACACGCCGCGCAATGTCGAAGTCTATGGCCTGCGCGAGCTCGACGATTTTCGCCCCTTCTTCGACGCGCTCTATGCTGCGACCGACGCGCAGGACATCCCGCTTGAAAGCGCGATATCCGAATTCGCCCCCGGTCAGTTCGAGCTGACCTTGCGCCACAAGCCGGACGCGCTGCGCGCCTGCGACGATGCGATCATGTACAAACGGCTGGTCAAGGCGGTGGCGCAGCAGCACGGCCTCGAAGCCACTTTCATGGCCAAGCCCTTCGCCGATCAGGCGGGCAGCGGGATGCACATCCATGTGTCGGTGAACGACGACAACGGCACCAACATTTTCGCCAGCGACGATCCCGAAGGCACCCCGGCACTGCGCCACGCGATCGGCGGGATGATCGGCACCGTCGGCGACGGCTTTGCGCTCTTTGCCCCGCACGCGAACAGTTATCGCCGGTTCAAGGCGAACAGCTATGCCCCGGTCGCGCCGACCTGGGGCGTCAACAACCGCACTGTGTCGTTCCGCATCCCCGCCGGCCCGCCGCCGAGCCGTCATGTCGAGCATCGCGCCTGCGGCGCCGACGCCAACCCCTATCTCGCGGTCGCCGCCGTGCTGGCGGGCATGCACCACGGCATGACGACGAAGGCCGATCCCGGCGCCGCGGTCGTCGGCAACGGTTACGATCGCGACAACAGCGGCGACGACAAGCCCCCGTCGAACTGGTTTGCCGCCGTTGATCGTTTCCACGCCTCGACACTGATGCGCGATTATCTCGGCGACCGTTTCGTCGACATGTTCAGCATCGTCAAACGCGTCGAGCAGGATAATTATTTCAGCGTTGTCCCGACGCTCGATTACGATTGGTACCTGCGCAACGCATGAAAGTTTCACGAAATCTTGGTGCAGCGCAAAAAACCTCTTCCCAAGCGCGCTCGATTGAGTCAGCTTGACGTCACAGACAGGGAGGCTCGCGATGGATTTCAACGAACTGATCAAACAGACCCGCGGGCGCCGCTCGCTGCTTCAGGCGATGGGCGCCGCCGCGATCGGGATCAGCTTCGGCGGCCTCGCCGCGTGCAGCAAGGGCGAAGGCAAGAAGCTCGCGAATGGCGAGGAAGCCAAGCTCAACTTTTACAACTGGGACACCTATATCGGCGAGACGACGCTCGACGATTTCAAGGAAGCGTCGGGCGTCGAGGTCAAGATGGACCTGTTCGACAGCAACGATGTGCTGTTCGCGAAATTCAAGGCCGGGAACCCCGGTTACGACGTCATCGTGCCCTCGAACGACTTTGTCGAACGCATGGCGCAGGCGGACATGTTGCAGGCGCTCGACCATGGCGCGATCCCCAACATGAAGAATATCGACCCAACCTTCATCGACGTCGATTATGATCAGGGCCGCAAATTCTCGATGCCCTACACCTGGCTCGCGCTCGGGATCGGCTATCGCAAGTCGAAGGTGAAGGCGAAGCCCGACAGCTGGAAGGTGCTGTTCGACAGCCCCGAATATGCCGGCCGCATCGCCTGGCTGTCCGAAGCCGGCGACATGTTCCGCCTCTACGGCAAATATCTCGGCAAATCGGTCAACGCGCTGACTCCGGCCGACATCGCGACGATCGAGGCGATGATGATCAAGCAGAAGCCCAATGTGAAGAATTTCCACGTCGACGATGGACAGGATCTACTGCTCAAGGGCGATATCGATCTGGTGCTCGAATATAATGGCGACATCGCGCAGGCGATGACCGAGGACGACAACATCGATTTCATCGTGCCCAACGAAGGCAGCCAGCTCAATTCGGATAATCTGTGCATCCCGAAGGGCGCGCCGCATCCGAAGAACGCCCACGCCTTCATCAACTATCTGCTCGACGGTGAGGTCGGCAAGAAGATCACCGAAACGATCCTTTACCCGACCCCCAATGCCGCAGCAAAGGCGCTGATGCCCGACAGTTACAAGAACAACCCGGTCATCTATCCGCCCGCCGACGTGCTGGCGAAGTGCGAATATGCCAAGTTCAATCCGACCTTGCAGCCGCTGTATGAGGAAGCCTTCACGCGGGTACGGGCGGCATAGTCGAGAAAGGCTCGGGGGGTGGCCGAACAGGATTGGAAGACGAGCAAACGGACCTTCGCGGCGGTATCGCTGCCAACCCTGTTCTGGGTGGTCGTTTTCTTCCTGATCCCGATGGCCATCGTCTGGCTCTACAGTTTCGGTGAAAATCGCGGCCTGACCGAGATCGAGTTTTCGGGCACGCTCGAAAATTACAAGCGCGCCACCGAGTGGCTGTACCTGACCATCTTCGGCAAGAGCTTCGCGGTCGCGGCGCTCGTCACGCTGATCTGCCTGATCGTCGGCTTTCCGGTCGCGATGGCGATTACCTTTGCCAGCGAGAAATGGCGGCCGTGGCTGCTGCTCGGCATCATGCTGCCCTTCTGGACCAATCTCCTCATCCGCACCTATGCGCTGATGATGCTGCTCGGCACGCAGGGGTTCGCGAACAAGGGGATGGGGGCGCTGTGGGAAGGGACGAGCTGGATCAAGACGCTTGTCGGGCTGCAACCGCTGCCGACGTGGGAGCCGGTGCAGCTGCTGTTCAACAATTTCGCGGTCGTCTTCGGGCTCGTCTATGTCCATCTGCCCTTCATGGTGCTGCCGCTCTACGCTGCGCTCGACCGGCTCGACCGCAGCCTGATCGAGGCAAGCCTCGACCTCGGCGCCGGGCATTTCCGCACCATCATGCGCATCGTCGTCCCGCTGGCCGCGCCCGGCATTATCGCCGGGGTGATGATCACGCTGATTCCTGCGCTCGGGGCGTACCTGACCCCCGACCTGATGGGCGGCACCGACAGCCAGATGATCGCCAACGTCATCGAACGGCAGTTCAAGAAAGCCAATGACTGGCCGTTCGGCGCCGCGCTGTCCTTCCTGCTCATCTACGCGATGTTCATCCTGATCGCGATCCAGTCGATGCGCAAAAAAGTGCCGGAGGTTCGCTGATGGCCCTGTTCGCACGCGCACCGATTGCCCCGCTCGAATATAGCCGCACCCTGTGGATGCGGCTTTGGGTCGGCGCGGTGATGGTCTTTCTCTACGCGCCGCTGGTCGTGCTGATGATCTTCAGCTTCAACGACAGCAAGCGCAACGTCGTGTGGCGCGGCTTCACCACCAAATATTATGAAAAGGCGCTGGGTAATGACCAGCTGGTCGAGGCGCTGATCAATTCGCTGACCATCGCGGCGCTGGCAACGCTGGCCAGCCTCGTTCTCGGGACGCTAGCCGCGGTGATGCTGTGGCGCTTTCGTTTCCCGTGGAAGGGTGCGATCGATGGCACGATCTCGCTGCCGATCATCGTTCCCGAAATCTGTCTTGGCGTCGCGTTCCTGATGTTCTTTGCCGCGGTGGGTTGGCCGACCGATCTCGTCTGGCCGTTCAACCTCGGCGCGATCACGATCGCGCATATCACTTTCTGCTTTCCCTTCGTGACAATGGTCGTCCGCTCGCGGCTCGCAACCTTCAATCGCGAGCAGGAGGAGGCGGCCAAGGACCTCGGCGCCAGCGAGGCGCAGGTGTTCCGCGACGTGCTGATCCCGCATATCAAGCCCGCGCTTGTCGCGGGCGCGCTTCTCGCCTTCACATTAAGCCTCGACGATTTCGTCATCACCTATTTCACCAGCGGCCCGGACACGATCACCTTTCCGGTGAAGGTCTATTCGATGGTCCGCTTCTCGGTAACGCCCGAGGTCAATGCGGCGTCGACTCTGCTCATCATCCTGACCGTCATCCTGACCTTCATCGCGCTCAAGGCCCAAGGCGTGAAAGCTATTGCGGAAACCCACTGACCATGACCGAACCCGCCAAACCGATCATCCAGATCCAGAATGTCTCGAAACGCTTTGGCAAGGTCACCGCGGTCGACAATGTCAGCCTCGACATCAACGCCGGGGAGTTTTTCGTCCTGCTTGGCCCGTCGGGCTGCGGCAAGACGACGCTGCTGCGGATGATCGCCGGTTTCGAGCTGCCGACGGAAGGGCGCATCCTGATCGACGGACAGGATATGGCGGGCATCCCGCCGAACAAGCGCCCGGTGAACATGGTGTTCCAAAGCTATGCGGTGTTCCCCCACATGAGCGTCGCCGACAATGTCGCTTACGGGCTGAAGATCGCCGGGGTAAAAGGCGGCGAGGTCAAGGACCGCGTCGCCGAGGCGCTCGAACTCGTCAAACTCGGCGGCTTTGGCGAGCGGATGCCCGACCAGATGTCGGGCGGCCAGCGCCAGCGCGTCGCGCTCGCGCGCAGCCTGGTGATGCGCCCCAAGGTGCTGCTGCTCGACGAACCCCTCTCGGCACTCGACGCGAAGCTCCGCGCGCAGATGCAGTTTGAGCTGTCAGAATTGCAGGAAAAGGTCGGCATCACCTTTGTGACCGTGACCCACGACCAGGACGAGGCGCTGTCGATGGCGTGCCGCATCGGGGTGATCAACAAGGGTGAGGTGGCACAACTCGCAACCCCGTCCGATCTCTACGAATATCCATCGAACCGTTTCGTCGCCGATTTCGTCGGTTCGGTGAATATCTTTGAGGGCAAACTGACCCTTGACGAGCCCGACAAGGCCGCGGTCGACTGTCCAGGGGTCGGCAAGATTTACCTCAACCATGGCGTCACCGGCCCGCACGGCGCCGATGTATGGATCGCCCTGCGCCCCGAGAAAATCTATCTGCACGTCCCCGGCGAGGGTAAAGCCGTCAAAGCCGCGGCGCAGGACGCCCCGGACGGGTACAATTTCGCGCGCGGCAAGATCAAAGGGATGAGCTACCTCGGCGACATCACCCTGTTCGAAATCGAGCTCGACGACGGAGCGCGCATCCGCGTCTCGCGGCCCAATTTGTCGCGCCACGACCAGGAAGATTTCACCTGGGACGACCGGGTGAGCATGCACTGGCGCGCCGACAGTCCGGTGGTGTTGCTGGGGTAATTTCTTTGCTCGTCACCCCGGCGAAGGCCGGGGTCTCGACATATCATTACGACGCCACGGCGAGATCCCGGCCTTCGCCGGGATGACGAAGTAAGGCTGTCAATGCGCGGCTTTCTTCCCCGGCACCAGATGCAGCACCGCGACGATCAGCCCGCCCAACAACAATCCGAACACCCCGGCCCCGCCGGCGTTTATCAGCCACTCCCAGAACCCGGCACCGGGGAGACCGCCCGCCACCGCATGCGCAAAATCATGCAGGCCATGGCCAAGATTGCCGATATGATATTGATCCAGCCCGTGCAGGAATATCTGCCCGCCGACCCACAGCATCGCGGCGGTGCCGACGATTGCCAGCGTCGCAAGCAGCTTGGGCATGAAATTCACCAGCCCACGGCCGATCGCGCGCCGGGCCGTCGAACCGGCTTTGGCCATATGCAGGCCGATGTCGTCCATTTTCACGATCAGCCCGACGACGCCATACACGGCGATCGTGATCGCGATCGCCACGACGATCAGCGTTGCAGCGCGCATCGCGAACGGCTCGGTCAGCACTTCATTGAGCGCGATTACCATGATTTCGGCTGACAGGATGAAGTCGGTCCGGATCGCGCCCTTGACCATGGTTTCTTCATGGTTCGGATCGACAACCTCGGCAGCCTCTTCGGCAAGGCTGTGCTTCTTTGCGGCAAAGCTGTGCCACACCTTCTCGGCGCCCTCGAAACACAGATAGGCGCCGCCGACCATCAGTAGCGGTGTGATCGCCCATTGTGCCACCGCGGATAGCAGCAGCAGCGCCGGCAGGATCAGCACCAGCTTGTTGAACATCGAGCCCTTGGCGATCCGCCAGATGATCGGCAGTTCGCGGTTGGGCTGGAACCCCGTGACGTAGCGCGGGGTGACCGCGGCATCGTCGACCACCACGCCCGCGGCCTTGACGCCCGCCTTCGACGCCGCGGCGCCAATATCATCGATGCTCGCCGCCGCCACTTTCGCGATCGTGGCGACATCGTCGAGCAGGGCAAAAAGGCCTGAAGGCATAGGGTGTCGGTCTTTCGTCTATTCGGTGAAGGCGTTCATCATCCCTCTAGCCGTTCGTGTCGAGCGAAGTCGAGACACGATAAGTTTGCGCTCGACTTCCCTCGACACGAACGGAACTCGAGAACGCGCTAGAGCGCCCGCAGCTTGGGCAGCACCTCATCCAGCGATTCGCGGATGATGGCAACCATATCGTCGATCTGCTCGGTCGAAATCACCAGCGGCGGGCACATCACCAAACTGTCGCGGATGCCGCGCACCATCAAGCCGTTCGCAATACACGCATCGCGCGTCATCGGCCCCGCGGTGCCCTCGGCCCCGCCGAACCGCGCCCGCGTCGCCTTGTCGGCGACAATCTCGATCGCTCCGAGCAGCCCGATCGAGCGCGCCTCGCCGACAAGCGGATGGTCGTTCAGGGTCGCGAGTGCCTTCGCCAGATGCGGGCCGGTGACGCTGCCGGTGCGCTCGACCAGCCCCTCGCGCTCGATAATCTCGATATTCTTGAGCGCGACAGCCGCCGCAACCGGATGGCCCGAATAGGTGAAGCCGTGCACGAAATCGCCGCCGGTCTTCAGCACCTCAACGACGTGCGCCGCGACCGCGGTCGCTGAAATCGGCAGGTAACCCGACGACAGCCCCTTCGCCATCGGCATCAGGTCGGGGGTGAAGCCCATCGTCTCATGCCCCCACATCTTCCCCGTACGCCCGAAGCCGCAGATGACCTCGTCGGCGACGATCAGCAAACCATATTTGCGCGCCACCGCCTCGACCTTCGGCCAATAGCCCTTGGGCGGGATGATCACCCCGCCCGCACCCTGCACCGGCTCGCCGATGAAGGCGGCGCAATTTTCGGGTCCGACCTCCAGAATCTTGTCCTCGATCGCCTGTACGCAGGCGTCGCAGAACGCCTCCTCGCTCATCCCCTGCCCTTCGTTAAAGGCATAGGGCTGGCGGACATGTTCGACCCCGGCGATCGGCAGGTCGCCTTGCGCGTGCATAGCCTTCATGCCGCCCAGCGAGACGCCCGCGACGGTCGAGCCATGATAGGCGTTCCAGCGGCTGATAAAGATGGTGCGCTTCGGCTCGCCCTTCAGCTTCCAATAGTGGCGCACCATGCGAAACACCGTGTCGTTCGCCTCGCTGCCCGAGGCGTTGAAAAACACGTGCGGCAGGCGATTGCCGGTGAGCGAGGCGATCTTTGCCGCCAGCGTCACTGTCGGCGGCGTCGCGGTCTTGAAGAAGGTGTTGTAGAACGGCAGCTCACGCATCTGCGCTGCCGCCGCCTCGACCAGTTCCTCGCGGCCATAGCCGACATTGACGCACCACAGCCCCGCCATCCCGTCGAGGATGCGGTGGCCGTCGCCGTCGTGGATGTAACAGCCCTCGGCATGGGTGATGATGCGGCTGCCGCCAAGTTTTTCGATCTCGGCCCAGTCGGCCTGGGCGGGCAAGTGGTGCGCGACGTCGAGGCGCTTGAGTTCGGCGATGTCGTGATTGCGGGGCATGTTTTTGTTCCTGAAATACCCCTCCCTTCCAGGGAGGGGCTAGGGGTGGGTACGCGCAAAGCGCGTCCTGAGGGCGAGAGGGCAGAAGTTCGCCTGCGGCTCACCCCACCCCCAAACCCTCCCGCAGGCGGGAGGGGAATCCCCCGATCAGGGCGAAAAGCTGATGCGCGCGAGGTAGCGATCGTAGCGGGTGACGCGGCGGTTCATAATTCGCCTCTTAACGCGCGGCCGAGCAGGCGGAAATAGGTCTGACTGTCGGCATTGTCGTCGGTCGCCCATTCTGGATGCCACTGCACCGCGAGCAGCGGCGCGCCGTTCGGGCGGGCGCTATAGGCCTCGACCAGCCCGTCAGGCGCGCGCGCTTCGACCCGCAAACCGTCCGCGAGTTCACCGACGCCTTGATAATGGACCGAATTGACGTCGATCGACGCCTTGCCGTAAGCGGCGGCAAGCAGGCCGTCGTCGGCCAGCTCGACCGCGTGCCGATGCTCGAACATACCGTCGAAACTGACGCCGTCGGGCGCATGATGCGTCAGCAGATCCTCGCTCGCCGACGTATCGCGGCGCAGCGTGCCGCCCAGCGCGACATTGATTTCCTGAAACCCCCGGCAAATACCGAACAGCGGCCGCTGCGCCGCGATGACCGCGTCGACCAGCTCGATCATCATCCGGTCACGGTCAGGATCGAACGGCCCCTCGCCCGCCCCCGCATCGCCATAGCGCGCCGGCTCGACATTCGACGGGGTTCCGGTCAGCAGCACCCCGTCTAGCCGCCCCACAACCTCGTCGGCGCGCATGAAATCGGGGAGCGAGGGAATGATCAATGCCGCGCAGTCGGCATATTGCATCGCCGCGGTCGCATAGCGGTTCATCACCGCCTGCGCCGTCTCGACCCCGACGGTGCGGTTGCAGGCGATAATACCAAGGACGGGACGCGCGACCATACCGTCTTGCTGCCGATTTTCGCCGCGCGAGGCCAGCGGAATCTTCCGCGCTCTGCTGCAGGATGAAGGGCGATGGTGGGAAATGGCGCACCCGGAACGATTCGAACGTCCGACCCCCAGATTCGTAGTCTGGTGCTCTATCCAGCTGAGCTACGGGTGCGTGGAGAGGCGCCTTTAAGGGGCGCGGCGCAGGGGCGCAACCCCCTATTTCAGCTTTGTGACCGTCGCACAGGTCGATTGACGCCGGACCGCGTTCAGGCCGCCGATTTCCTTGGGATCTTTCAAAAGCAGACGAACGAGCGCGATACCGCGATCATGGGTCGTGCGGACCACTTCGGCGCCCGCCGGCACCGCCTGCCCATCGCGCGCCACGACGATTCGGAACGGCTTGCCCTGTGCTTCGACATCGTTGCGCACAAAGATGACATCGGTCGCGGCATCAAAGATGCTCAGCGAGCTGTAGCGACCGGGAACGGGGGTGACGTCGATCGCCAGCGGTCCCCCCGACAGATCGTAAGGACAACTGGAATAAGCAAGATCCGGGCTGGGCCGCACGACCGGCTGGCGCGCGGGGGTTGCCAAATTGCCGTGCGACATCGTGTTGATCCCGCCCTGCCCCAGCCGCTCCATCGCGACGTTCATCAGGCCATAGGGGATCGCGCCGATTGCCGCCCACGTGGAGACCGCGGCAAGGATAAGGCCAAAGGCGAGCGGACCGAGCCAGTTGCGCATCTCAGCAGCCCTCCTTCACGATTTTCGGCAGCGCCGCTTTCGCCGGGTCGGCACGAAACGCCGCCCCGGGATTGTACATGCGCAGGGTTAACTGGAACGGTTCGCCCTTGATCCCGGGCAACCAGGCCGCATCGGCGGGTTTGTCAGGCGAAATGACGACGCGCCACGCGCCCTTCGCATCGAGTGCGACATTGGCGCCGTTGACCGACCAGACCCCCGCCGGATTATCAACCAGATAGCCCGTATCGTTATAGACCGTCACGCTCCACCACCGCGCATCGAGCGGGGTACCCGACAGGCTGTAACGGCAATTGCCGTCAAGCGGCGCGCCGCTCGCGTCGGTTTTCGCCATCCAGTAGATCGTTTCCCTGGCGGGCAGCGCGAGCAGCCCCGAGCGCGCGACCATCGCGCGCGTCAGCGGATCGGTCGCCTTTGTCCCATAGCCAAGCGAAGTCGTCCACGGGCCGTTCCTGATTGCGCCGTCGCCAAGGCCGCCGTTGGTCAGCGCCCAGGCCGCGCCGAGCCCCACCGCCAATCCGCCTAACAGGGTGATCGTATAGCGGTGCCAGCTTTTCATGCGCGCGTTCCCCCTGCCCCCGACCGTAGCCCTGAGCCTGTCGAAGGGCGCTTCACCGAGATGCGCCCTTCGACAGGCTCAGGGCTCCGGTGATGATATCAGCCCCTCTTTAACGCCGCCTGGGCTGCCGCCAGGCGTGCGATCGGCACACGGTAGGGCGAGGCGCTGACATAGTCGAGGCCGGTTTTCTCGCAGAAATGGATGCTCGGCGCGTCGCCGCCATGCTCGCCGCAAATGCCGAGCTTGACGTTCGGGCGCGTCGCACGTCCACGATCGGCCGCGATCTCGATCAGCTGCCCGACGCCCTCGACATCGAGGCTGACGAACGGGTCGGTCAGGAAGATGCCCTTGTCGACATATTGCGTCAGGAAGCGGCCAGCGTCGTCGCGGCTGATGCCGATCGTCGTCTGGGTAAGATCGTTGGTACCGAAGCTGAAGAACTCGGCGCTCTCGGCGATCTCGCCCGCCATCAGCGCGGCGCGTGGCAGTTCGATCATCGTCCCGACAAGATAGGCGATCTCACGCCCCTTCTCGGCGAACACCGCCTTCGCCTGCGCGTCGACGACCGCCTTCATGAGGTCGAATTCGCGGCGCGTCGCGACGAGCGGGATCATCACCTCGGGGATCGGCGCGGCGCCGGTGGTCGCGGCGACGTCGCACGCGGCCTCGAAAATTGCGCGCGCCTGCATCTCGTAGATTTCGGGGTAGGTGACACCCAGGCGGCAACCGCGATGGCCGAGCATCGGGTTGAATTCATGCAGCTCGTTCGCCCGCGCCTTCAATGCCTCGATACCCACGCCCGCAGCAGCGGCGACGTCGGAAAAATCCTCTTCGCGCGTCGGCAGGAATTCGTGGAGCGGCGGGTCGAGCAGACGGATCGTCACCGGCAGCCCCGCCATCACCCCGAAGATCGCGGCAAAATCGCCGCGCTGTTCGGGGAGCAGCTTGGCGAGCGCGGCGCGGCGGCCGTCCTCGCTGTCGGCGAGGATCATCTCGCGCACCGCGGTGATGCGCGCGGCGTCGAAGAACATATGCTCGGTGCGGCACAGCCCGATGCCCTCGGCGCCGAAATCGCGCGCAACCTGTGCGTCCGCCGGGGTTTCGGCGTTGGCGCGCACCTTCATCCGGCGCACCTTGTCGGCCCAGCCCATCAGCGTGCCGAAATCGCCGACGAGTTCGGGGAGCAGTGTCGGCACCTCGCCCGCCATCACTTCGCCGGTCGAACCGTCGAGCGTCAATATGTCGCCTTCGCGCAGCTCGCGCCCGCCGACGCGCAGCACGCGCGCATTGCCGTCGATCGAAAGCCCGCCGGCGCCCGAGACGCAGGGGCGCCCCATGCCGCGCGCGACCACCGCCGCATGGCTCGTCATCCCGCCGCGCGCGGTCAAAATGCCCTTCGCGGCGTGCATGCCGTGGATGTCCTCGGGGCTGGTTTCGACGCGGACGAGGATCACCGCCTCGCCCATTTCGGCCGCCTTTTCCGCATCGTCAGCGGTGAACATGATCTTGCCCGACGCCGCGCCGGGGCTGGCAGGCAGCCCCTTGGTCAGCACGTCGCGCGGCGCCTTGGGATCGAGTGTCGGGTGGAGCAGCTGGTCGAGCGCGCCGGGATCGACACGGCCGACGGCTTCCTCTTCCGAAATCAGCCCCTCAGCCGCCATTTCGACCGCGATGCGCAGCGCCGCCTTCGCGGTGCGCTTGCCCGAACGCGTTTGCAACATCCACAGCGTCCCGCGTTCGACGGTGAACTCGATATCCTGCATGTCGCGGTAATGCGTCTCAAGTGTGTCAAAGACGCGGCCGAGTTCCTCGAAGGTCTCCGGCATCGCCTCTTCCATCGACAGCGGCTTGGCACCCGCCTTTTCGCGCGCGGCGAGCGTCAGATATTGCGGCGTGCGGATGCCCGCGACGACGTCCTCGCCCTGCGCATTGATCAGCCATTCGCCGTACCAGGCGCGCTCGCCCGTCGCGGGGTCGCGCGTGAAGGCCACGCCGGTCGCCGACGTGTCGCCCATATTGCCGAACACCATCGCCTGCACATTGACCGCGGTGCCCCATTCGGCGGGGATCGAATTGAGGCGGCGATAGACTTTCGCGCGGTCGCTTTCCCAGCTCGCGAAGACCGCGCCGACCGCGCCCCACAGCTGATCCTTCGGCTCTTGCGGGAAAGGCGCGCCAGTCTCGCGCTCGACGATCGCCTGATATTGCTTGACCAGCGCCTGCCAGTCTTCAGCCGACATTTCGGTATCGAGATAGAAGCCCTTGTCTTCCTTTGCGATTTCCAGCGCTTCCTCGAACTCGGCATGGTCCAGCCCCATGACGACGTCGGCGTACATCTGGACAAAGCGGCGATAGCTGTCCCACGCGAAACGCGGGTCGCCCGAAGCTTCGGACAGGCCGACGACGGTCCGGTCGTTGAGCCCGAGATTGAGAACGGTGTCCATCATCCCCGGCATCGACACGCGCGCGCCCGAACGGACCGAGACGAGCAGCGGGTCGGCGGGGTCGCCGAACTTCTTGCCGGTGATTCCTTCGATATGCGCGATGCCCGCGGCGACATCCTCGACGAGGCCCGCCGGATATTGCTCGCCATTGGCGTAATAGGCGGTGCAGACGTCGGTGGTGATCGTAAAGCCCGGCGGGACCGGCAGGCCGATCGAGGCCATTTCGGCCAGGTTCGACCCCTTGCCACCCAGCAATTCCTTCGAACGCTCGGCCGTCGTGGCCGCGCCGCCGAACAAATGCACCATCTTCGTCATCATATGCTCCTGCTGCCCCGGGGAGGAGGTTGCGGCTGGATAGGGTTGAGAAGTCCTGTCGTCGATTCAGATTTACTTCGCGCGATATAAGAAGCGGCGCATAGCCGCAGCGTCAGCCCTCGATCTTCGAAAAATCAGCGACGCCATGCACCGCGCCGGTAAATCGGGCGAGCAGCCCGAGCCGATAGGCGCGGACCGCTTCGTCGGGGTCGTTGACCATCACGCCATCGAAAAACGCATCGATCGGCGCGCGCAGCGACGCGAGCGCGGCCATGGCGTCGGTGAAGCGCTCCTCGGCGACCGCGGCGGAGGCGGCGGGTTCGGCGGTGTCGAGCGCGGCAAGCAAGGCGGCGTCCGCGTCGGTCGGCGGCGTCGCAGCGCCGTTGCCGCTCACCTCGCCCGCCTGCTTCAGGATGTTCGCCGCGCGCTTGTAGCCCGCCAGCAGATTGGTGCCGTCTTCGGTCGCCAAGAATGCTTGCAAATCGCGAGCGCGAGTTTCCGTGCGATCAAGCCGAGTGTCATCTCGACTGTTCCATTCGCGCGAAGCTTGCACCACATCTGCCGACACGCCAGTTTCACGCAATTGAACTGCCAAACGCTCCGTCAAGAAGTCCGGAATCGTTGTCAGAATTTTGCGATCGGCGATCTCCTTTTCGCTCAATCGGGCAGTCGGATCGCTTTGGCCAAGCCATTGCGTCGCAGCAGCGTCAGTCGACAGCTTCAGCCCGTTTTGCAAAATTAGACGCAGGGAAGAAATGCCTGCACGCCTGAGAGCGAACGGGTCCTTCGATCCTGTCGGGAACATATCTTCACGGAAGAAACCAAAAAGCGTATCCAGCTTATCCGCCAACGCCACAGCCACCGTCACCGGCGCGGTAGGAACATCATCGCCCTGCCCGACCGGCTTGTAATGATCGCGGATCGCGTCAGCGACCGCGTCGGGCAGGCCTTCGGCGCGGGCGTAGTAGCCGCCCATCAGGCCTTGGAGTTCGGGGAATTCGCCAACCATTTCGGTAACGAGATCGGCCTTCGCCAGTTCCGCGGCCTGCCGCGCCAGCGCGGGGTCGCAGTTCGGGACGATGCCTTCGCTTGCAAGCCATTCGGCGAGCTTCGCGACGCGTTCGACCTTGTCGGCGACGGTGCCCAGCTTTTCGTGAAATGTGATGTTCGCCAGTTTCTCGGCATGCTGCGCGAGCGCTTTCTTCTGATCCTGTTCCCAGAAGAAGCGGGCATCCGACAATCGCGCCGCGAGCACCTTTCGGTTGCCCGCGACGATCTCTGCGCCGCCATCCCTCGCGTCGATATTCGCGGTGCAGACGAAGCCGTTCGCAAGCTTGCCGTCGGCGCCGTTCACGACGAAGTATTTCTGGTTCACGCGCGCGGTGAGCTGGATGACCTCGGGCGGCACTTCGAGGAACGCTTCGTCGAAGCGGCCGAGCAACGGCACCGGCCATTCGGTGAGACCGGCATTCTCGATCACCAGCCCCTCGTCCTCGACGAGGCTCAACCCGGCATCGGCCGCGGCCTTGGCGGCGCCGTCGCGAATGATCGCCTGCCGCTCCTCATGGTCGACGATGACATGGCACGCGCGCAATTTCTCGGCATAGTCCGATGCCGAACCGATGGTGATCTCGCCCGGACAATGGAAGCGGTGGCCGCGCGTTGCGAAACCGGCCTCGACGCCGGCTATCTTGCAGGGAACCAGCTCTTCGCCAAAAATAGCGACGATACCGGACAGCGGACGCACCCAGCGGGCGCTTTCGCTGCTCGCGCTTTCCTTGCCCCATCGCATCGACTTGGGCCACGGCATATGCCGAACGATATGCGCGATCGTATCGGTAAGGACATGAGACGTGGGGCGGCCGGGCTTGTCGATCACGGCGAACCAGACGCCGTCGCGGTCTTCGAGCTGATCCTGCGTCAGGCCGGTCTTGCGGAGGAAGCCTTCGAGCGCCTGCGGCGGCGCGCTGCTGCGCGGGCCTTTGAGTTCCTCGCTGACCGCAGCGGTCGCCTCGGGCAGGCCCTTGGCGATCAGCGCGAGCCGGCGCGGCGTCGACCAGATGGTGAGGTCGCCCGCTTCGAGACCCGCGGCGCTAAGTTGCGCGCGGAACAGCTTTTCGAGTTCGGCGCGCGCGCCGGCCTGCATCCGGGCCGGAATTTCCTCGCTGCGCAGTTCGAGAAGAAAGTCGGTCACAGCAAATCCTCCGAACCCCAAACCCCGCTCGCATCGAGCGAAGTCGAGGTGCCCCAGAGGATAGCGCTAGACCGCTGCGTGTCTCGACTTCGCTCGACACGAACGGAGAAGAGGGCGGCGAAACAACGATCGGCCATCACAGCGTCCACCCCGGATATTTTTCGGTCCAGCGCTCGGACTGGCTGTCGATCCACGCCTTGCAGCTGCCCTTCGCGAGGTCGCGGACGCGCGCCATGTAGTTGGCGCGTTCCTGCACGCTGATGACGCCGCGCGCCTGAAGTAGGTTGAACAGGTGGCTCGCCTCGATCGCCTGATCATAGGCGGCCAAAGGCACATTCGCCGCGATCGCGCGCTGGCATTCGGCCTCGGCGGCCTTGAAGCCGGCGAATAAGGTGTCGGTATCGGCAACCTCGAAATTCCATTTCGAGAATTGACGCTCGTTTTCAAGGAACACGTCGCCATAGCTCACCGCCGCGACATCGCCGACCGCGTCCGAAAAACGCAGGTCGTACACATTGTCGACATTCTGGATATACATGGCGAGGCGTTCGAGGCCGTAGGTGAGCTCGCCCGCGACGGGCTTGCAGTCGAAGCCCCCCATCTGCTGAAAATAGGTGAACTGGGTGACTTCCATTCCGTCGCACCAGACTTCCCAGCCCAGCCCCCACGCGCCGAGCGTCGGCGATTCCCAGTCGTCCTCGACAAAGCGGATGTCGTGGAGCAGCGGGTCGATGCCGATCGCGGCGAGCGAGCCGAGATACTGCTCCTGCAGGTCGGCGGGCGACGGCTTCAGGATGACCTGATACTGGTAATAATGCTGGAGCCGGTTCGGGTTCTCGCCATAGCGGCCATCGGTCGGGCGGCGGCTCGGCTGGACATAGGCGACGTTCCACGGCACGGGGCCGAGCGAACGCAAGGTAGTCGCCGGGTGGAACGTCCCTGCCCCGACCCGCATGTCATAGGGCTGCAAGATCGCGCAGCCGCGCGCGCTCCAATAATTGTGGAGCGTCAGGATCATGTCCTGAAAGCTTAAGGGTTTCGTCTCCGCCGCGTCGGCCACTGTCCGCTCTTTCGCAGGTGCAACAACTGCTGCCGCCCTTGGCGCAGCGGGGTCGCAGGGTCAAGGGCGACGGGCGCGCGGATGTCGGCGAAAGTGCCGCGTAATGCGACATCCGACGGCGAATGTAAGCTGTTGTTGACACAGTCAGCGAATCATGTCATTTAGTCAATAACACCTGACATACGGTCAGGGACGCATGACGGATTGCCGATGAACAACCAGCTGAAGGTGCTGCGCGCGATGCGGAACTGGAGCCAGGCCGAACTGGCCGACCGGCTCGACGTATCGCGGCAGGCGGTCAACGCGATCGAAACGGGGAAATACGACCCGTCGCTGCCGCTCGCATTCAAGCTGGCGCGGCTGTTCGCGATGCCGATCGAGGAAATTTTCGACGATGGCCATGAGGGACAAGATGATGGACATTGAACCGCAAAAGCGCCGCGCGCCCAGCATGGTCTGGCCGATCGCGATCGGCCTCGGCACCGCGATGCTGGCGGGCGGCTTTGCCGGTTACAATCAGGCGGCGGCCGAAAATGGCGATGCCGTGCTGGCCCCCTGGATCGGTCCCGTCGTCGCGATCCTGATCGGCGGTCTTGCATTCGCCTATTACGTCCGCCGCTACGCCGACTGGTTCCGCAGCTGGTCGCCGCGCAAGCGCCTGTACTGGGTCAGCCTGACCCTGTCGGGAGCGCTGGGCTTCGTCGCGGCCATGGTGATGCAATCGGGGACGAACGGACCCGAGGGATTGTTCAGCAATGCCGCGTTGACACCGACGGTTGCGATCGGCCTGTCGGTGATGTGGGTGGTCGGTCTGACGATCGCGCTGGTCCTCTATCACCGCACGGTCGATGACCATGAGCGGCGGGCCTATCATTTGGGCGGGCTTGCCGGCTTTTACGCCTTTGTTTTCCCCTGCCCCGTCTGGTGGGTGCTGTGGCGCGCCGATCTGGCGCCCCCGGTCGAGGCGATGCCGCTGTTCGCCCTGTCGCTGACCGCCAATGCACTATTCTATTTCTGGTTCAAGTTTCGCTGACCCTTTTCGCTCTCCCCTTCCCCATCACATCCGGTCATAAGGGCCAATAATGAAAGGATATTCCCCCGTGAAAAAATGGTTCAAGACGCTCGCCGCCACCTGCGCCGTCATCCCCTTCGCGCAATGCGCCGTGCTGCCCGGCGGCAATGTCGCCATCGCCGCCGAACCCGCACCGGTTGCCGCCGCCGCGACCGCGCTGACCGATGCCGACCCCGCGCTGTGGGTGGTCAAGGATGAGGACACGACGATCTATCTGTTCGGCACCGTCCATGTGCTGAAGCCCGGCCTCAGCTGGTTCGACGAAGCGGTAAAGGACGCGTTCGACAAATCGGACGAGATGATGCTGGAAATCGTCATGCCCGAGGACCAGAATGCGGTCGCCAGGACAATGATGCCGCTGGCGATGGACCAGAGCGGCAAGACCATCCCGTCGCGCCTGACCGCCGACCAGCTCAAGGCTTATCAGGCGGCGATCGTCAGTGTCGGCCTGCCCGCCAATGCGTTCGATACCTTCGAACCCTGGTTCCCGGCGATGACGCTGTCGGTGTTGCCGCTGACCAAGCTTGGCTACGACCCCGAACAGGGGGCCGAAAAGCTGCTCACCAAATTTGCCAAGGCCGATGCGAAGCCGGTATCGGGCCTCGAAACGCTCGAAGAACAGCTCGGCTTCTTCGACCAGCTGCCCGACACCCAACAGGTCGCATTCCTGAATACCGTGGTCCGAGATATGGATAAGCTGGGGCCGATGCTCGACAAGATGGTCGCGCTGTGGGCCAAGGGCGATCCCGACGGGCTGGCGGTCGCGATGAACGAAAGCATGGCGGCGACCCCCGAACTCGCCAAGACGCTGCTCTATGATCGCAACGCGCGCTGGGCCGACCAGATCAAGACGCGGCTCGACAAGCCGGGCACGGTGTTCATCGCGGTCGGCGCGGGACATCTGGCGGGCGAAAAGAGCGTGCAGGATTATCTGAAGGCACAGGGGCTGACCGCGACGCGGGTCGAATATTGAGCCCTGCCGCGCCTCTGTCCCGACATTGGGGTCGCCGCGTTGCGGCGGCCCTTTTGCCGTTGCTGCTGGCGGGATGCGCCCCTGCCGACCCGGCGCCGAAGGCAAAGCCGGCAATGTGGCTGGTCGCGGATGCCGATACCCGAATTTACATGCTCGGCACGATGCACGCGCTGCCCCGCGGGACCGACTGGGATGACGGCGCGGTCGGGCAAGCGATTGCGTCGGCCGACGAGCTGATCATGGAATTATCGCCGCGCGAACTGGCGGCGGCGGGCACCATGTTCCAGAGGCTGGCGCCGCGCGCCGCGTCCCTGCCAATCGAAGCGCGGCTTTCCGGCGCAGCGCTTGCGCGCTACCGCGCGCTCGAAGCGAGCGGCGGCTCGTTCGGCGGCGAAAAGCTCGACGATTGGGCGATCATGATCCTGATCGGACAGCGCGCCGCGCGCGCCGCCGACCTGTCACCCGCCGCGGGGGTCGAAAAGGGACTGACCGAAATTTTCGCAGCCGCGGACAAGCCGATCCGCGGGCTGGAATCGGCGCAGAGCCAGCTGATGCTGTTCGAAAATCTCGACGCATCGACCCAGCGCGCCTTGCTGACCCGCGCCGCGACCGGCGCGGACGGGGCGGTGGGCAAGATCAACGCGCTGACCGCCGCGTGGGGTAGCGGCGACGTCGATGGGCTTGAACAGATGATCAACGCCGACGTCGATACCGTCCCCGCGGCACGCAAGGCGATCATCACCGACCGCAACCGGCGCTGGACGGTCTGGGCGAAACGTCGGATGGCGCAGCCGGGCACGGTGCTGATGGCGGTCGGCACGGGGCATCTGGTGGGAGCGGATGGTGTCCCGGCGATGCTGGGGGCAGAGGGGATGACGGTGACGCGGGTGCAGTGAGGTGGCGGGCCCGGCAGCGTCCGCTTTTGGGGTGGATTCCCGACCATCTCCTACCTCCGTTCGTGTCGAGCGAAGTCGAGACACGCCGAAGGCTCACGCCAAGCCACGCGTATCTCGACTTCGCTCGATACGAACGGGGACTGGATCGAAGGCCGCAATCGGTCGATACCCGCCGTCCACTGCTTGCCGATCCTACCCGCGCTTGCATTTCCCGCGCTTCCCCGCTAAGCGCCGCCGCTTCCGTCCATGGTCATCCCTGGAGGCGTGGCGGACTGTGTAATCTGTTTCGGAGAAAAATGATGAGCGACCAGCTGGTGCTGTCGGCCGAGACGCGTGATCGGGAAGGCAAGGGAGCCTCGCGTGAACTGCGTCGCGAAGGCCGTGTCCCCGCCGTTGTCTATGGCGGCAAAGAAGAACCCCTGATGATCCACGTCGAAGAAAAGCTGCTGATGAAGCAGCTGATGACGGGTCACTTCATGAACTCGGTCGTCATGATCGACGTCGGCGGCAAGCAGATCCGCACGCTGCCCAAGGACGTCGCGTTTCATCCGGTCAAGGATCGCCCGATCCACGCCGACTTCCTGCGCATCGCCAAGGACGCCACCGTCCAGGTCGCGGTGCCGGTCGTGTTCCAGAACGAAGAAGCCTCGCCGGGCCTGAAGCGCGGCGGCGTGCTGAACATCGTTCGCCACGAACTCGAACTGGTGTGCGATGCGGACAAGATTCCCGACAACATCGAAATCGACGTCACCGGTTTCGACGTCGGCGACTCGATCCACATCAGCAACGTCACCCTGCCCAAGGGCGTGGAAAGCGCGATCACCGACCGCGACTTCACCATCGCCACCATCGTCGCCCCGTCGGCGCTGAAATCCAGCGACGGTGACACGACGAAGGATGAAGGCGAAGCTGCCGAAGGCGACGAAGCCTAAGCATTTCGGATGCGCCCCTCCCCCAAGCGGGAGGGGCGTTTCCACCAGACCCGGGAAAGGCAGTATGATGCAGCTCTGGGTCGGCCTCGGCAATCCCGGGCCCCAATATGCGATGCACCGCCACAATGTCGGCTTCATGGCCGCCGATGTCATCGCCGATGTTCATGGCTTTGCCGCCCCGGTGAAGAAATTCCAGGGCTGGATCCAGGACGGGCGCATCGGATCGACGCGCATCCATCTGCTTAAACCCGGTACCTTCATGAACGAAAGCGGACGCAGCGTGCGCGCCGCGATGGATTTCTATAAACTCGACACGCCCGACGTGACCGTTTTTTACGACGAGCTCGACCTGATCCCGATGCAGGTGAAGGTCAAACGCGGCGGCGGCGCGGCGGGCCACAACGGCATCCGCAGCATGATCCAGCATATCGGCGAGGATTTCCGCCGCGTCCGCATCGGCATCGGTCATCCCGGCCACAAGGACCGCGTCACCGGCCATGTGCTGGGCAATTATCACAAGAGCGAGATGGAGCCGCTGATCGACCTGCTCGGCGCGATCGCCGCCGAGGCGTCATGGTTGGCCGAGGGCAATGACGTGCGCTTTCAGTGCGATCTGGCGCTGCGGTTGCAGGCCTGACGATCGTGCAGCGCGTGCTGATCATCGGTCCCTGCGGCGCCGGGAAATCGACGCTGGCCGCCGATCTGGGCCAGTTGCTCGAGCTACCGGTCTTTCACATGGACCAGCTCAACTGGCGTCCGGGCTGGGTCGAAAGCAGCAAGGACGAGATCCGCGCCCGGCTAGCCACCATCACCGGCGAGGATCGGTGGTTGATCGACGGCAATTATGGCGGGACGCTCGATGCGCGACTGGCGCGCGCCGACACCGTCGTCTATCTCGATTTTCCGATCCGGTTGTGCGCTTCGCGCGTGCTGCGCCGGATCTGGACCTATCGCGGGCGCAGCCGTCCCGACATGACCGAAGGCTGCCCCGAACGCTTCGATCTGGCATTCTTCCTTTATCTGCTTGCATGGAACAGCGGGCCGCGGCCGCGTACCGAAGAAAAGCTGCGCGATTATCACGGAAAGCTGGTGCGGCTCAAAAATCCGCGCGCACTGCAAGAATGGCGTGCCTCGCTGGGCTAAAGGACAGCCTGACCATGGTTAGGCGTTGCGGCAAATTTCAGGCATGATCGGCTCTGAAAAGGATTCTGCCATGCCCACGCCTGCCCGTCCCAACCGCCGCGAACTCATCGCGGGAGCGGCCACGACCCGGTATGTGCCGCCTATCGAGGGAACCAAAATCGGATCGCCATTGGGCTGACCTTTCCCGACCTTTGGAATATGTACCACTAACGCGAGCGGCCGATGGCGTACAAAAGCCCATCCCCTTCAGGGGAGGGGCAACGAAGACTTGGCAGCTTGCTGCCTAGTCGTAGTGGGGTGGGGCCAGCGGCCTTGGGTAAGGCCGATGGCCCCACCCGCTGCGACTAACGAACAAGTTCGTAAGTCTCGCTGCCCTCCCCTGAAGGGGAGGGTGTGGTTTTGCCGCTACCCCCACCTCATGACCCCGCAGACGACATTCCGCTGAAGGTCTGTTACACTCATCGCGTGCTGTTGGCGCCGGTCGCGGAAAAATCGTGAGGGAGCATGGCGAGATGATCGAGAGTTTTGGAGCATTGGTCGGCTGGACCCATCATGATGCGGGCGATCGCATCATGCTCCGGCTGGAAAGCGTGCAATCCTCCGAAGCCGCCAGGAAGCACGACCCCGATCTGTTTCGGTTCGCCATGACCAAGCAGCAAGCGGCGATCCTCGGCAATTATCTGGTGCGGCTGTCGGGGCAGCCGCCGGTCATTCCGCAAAAGCGGGGCTGGTTTCGTCGTCACTTCGGCTGACGGCGACGCATGGCGCGACGCCGTCTTCGGATCAGCTATGCAGGAAATGCATCACGTCGCCGTCGTGGACGACATAGGCCTTGCCCTCGGCGCGCAGCTTGCCGGCTTCGCGCGCCTTCGCTTCGCCGCCCAGCGTGACATAATCGTCATAGGCGATCGTTTCAGCGCGGATGAAGCCTTTCTGGAAATCGCTGTGGATCTCGCCGGCGGCTTCGGGGGCGGTCGCGCCCTGATGTACGGTCCACGCGCGCGCTTCCTGCGGGCCGACGGTGAAGAAGGTGATCAGGTGAAGCAGCTCGTACCCGGCGCGGATGACGCGCGCGAGGCCGGTTTCGTGCAGGCCCATCTCTTCGAGGAACTCGAGCCGGTCGGCCATGTCCATCGTGACGAGCTCGCTTTCGATCGCCGCTGACACGACGACCGCCTGCGCGCCTTCCGCGGCGGCCTTTGTGAATACCTTTTCGGAGAAGGCATTGCCGTTCGCCGCGCTGCCCTCGTCGACGTTGCAGACATAGAGCACGGGTTTCGAGGTCAGCAGCTGCGCAGTGCGCAGCACCCGGGCTTCTTCGTCATCCTTCGGTTCGGTCAGCCGCGCGGGCTTGCCTTCGCGCAGCAACTCCAGCGCCTGGCCCAGCACCGACGCGGCAATCTTGGCTTCCTTGTCGCCCTGCGCCGCTTTCTTGGCAAAGGCCGGGACACGCTTTTCCAGGCTCTCGAGGTCGGCGAGCAGCAGCTCGGTCTCGACCGTTTCGGCATCGGCGACCGGATCGACCTTGTTCTCGACATGCTGGATGTCGTCATCCTCGAAACAACGCAGCACATGGACGATCGCGTCGACTTCGCGGATGTTGCCGAGGAACTGGTTGCCCAGTCCTTCGCCCTTCGACGCGCCACGGACCAGTCCGGCGATGTCGACGAAGGCAAGCTGGGTCGCGATGATCTTCTTGCTGCTGGCGATCGCGGCCAGCTTTTCCAGCCGGTCGTCGGGGACCGCGACATTGCCGATATTCGGCTCGATCGTGCAAAAGGGATAGTTGGCCGCCTGCGCCGCTGCCGTTTCGGTCAGCGCGTTGAACAGGGTGGACTTGCCGACGTTGGGTAGTCCGACGATGCCGCATTTGAAACCCATAAAAACTCCGTGTGACCGGCGCGCTGATGATGGGCGCGTCGGGGTTGCAGCGCCCCTAGCGCCAAGTCGCCCGCGATGCCAGCTTTTGACGCGTCAGATTGTCGTTGCGAACGGTTCAGCCTTGCGGCTTTATCGCGGGCGCCATGATGACAATATCTCGATGGGGCGCTGCCGCGCTGGTGCTGGGGCTTGGTGCGGTTGCCGCGAGCGCTGCCCCCAGCCGTTTCGAAGCCGGCGTACTTGCCGAGCTCAATCGCTTTCGCAGCGATCCCGCGGGCTACACCGATGTCCTGCGCGATTATCGCGAGCGCTTCGATGGCCGGCTGTTGCTTGCCAACGACGACAGCGAAATCGACATCATGACCAACGAGGGCGTCGCCGCGGTCGACGAAGCCATCCGCGACCTGCGCCGCGAAAAGCCGCTGCCGCGTTTGCAGCAGAGCGACCTGCTGGCCGCCGCCGCCGCCGATCATGTCGCGGTTCAGTCGCGATCGGGGGCGGTCGGCCACTATACGCGCGGGCGCGGCCCCGGTGAACGGATGAAGGCGCGCGGTGGCGGTCCTTACGTCAATGAAGTCATCACCTATGGTCACCACAGCCCGGCGGGGGTGGTCCAGCAATTGCTGATCGACGACGGGGTGCCCGGCCGCGGGCATCGCCACAGCCTGCTGCGCGCAACGCACCGTTATGCCGGGGTCGCCTGCGGGACGCATCGGGTGCATCGCACCATGTGCGTGACACTGATGTCGCAGACGCCCGACGGATCGCCGCCGCCGCCCCCCAAGCGTACGCCATAACGCGAGGCCCGCCTGCCCGCGAAGGACAGACGGGCCTGTGCGTCTATGCGCCGACCGGCTGGTTGTCGGTGCGGCGCACGACGATCGTCGACGACCGCGGCTGCTGACCCGCCACCGGCCAGTTGCCCGTCGGATGCTGGATGTTGACGAAGAAGGTGCGTAGGTCCGGCGTGTAGGTGAGACCCGTAATTTCGCAGCCCAGCGGGCCGACGAGGAAGCGCTTCGACAGTTTCGTCACTTGGTCGACATGGAACATCGCATTGTGCCCGAACGCCTGATCGATCGAACGGCCCGTGACGCCTGAATTGCCCGGGACGCTATGATCGGTCTGTACCCAAAGCCGTCCTTGCGGATCGATGGCGATGCCGTCGGGGCTGGAGAAGGTGTCACCGTTGATGTTGCCGGTCAGGTTGCTGCCCCCCGCCGCCAGCGACGGATCGCCCGCGAGCAGGAAGATTTCCCAGCGGAAGCTGGTCGCCAGCGGCGAATTGCCCTGTTCGCTGAACTTGATGATGTGGCCGTGCAGGTTGGTCGTGCGCGGGTTCATCGGGTTGGTTACGCGGCGGCCGCTGTTGTTGGTCAGCGTCACGAACACCGCGCTGTTGTCGGGCGCGACGGTGATCCACTCGGGGCGGTCCATCACGGTGCCGCCCGCGACGCGCGCCGCCGATTTGCAGTTGATCAGCACGTCGGCCTGGCTGTTGAAATTGACCGTAGTCGGCGCGGGCGGGGTGCTGCTCTGGCTCGTGTTGCCGGGATCGGACGCGCCCGCGGTCAGCCCGTTCTGCCCCACCACCAGCGCGCGCCACTCGCCGGTGCCATCGCCGTTGAAACGCGCCACGTACAGCGTCCCTGAATCGAGCAGGTCGGTGTTCGCGGCACGGTTTGTGGCACTGTAGGCGCGATCGGGGACGAACTTATAGATGCACCCCGGGGTGGAATCGTCGCCCATGTAAAAGGCCGTACGGCGGTCGCTGTTTTCCAGGAACGCGACGTTTTCATGATCGAAGCGGCCCATTGCGGTGCGTTTGGTCGGCTCCGCCAGCTCGCGGCGCGGGTCGATTTCGATCACCCAGCCATAGCCGTTGGCGGGCTGCGTCGGGTCAAGATAATTGTCGGTCGTTTCCTCGCAGGTCAGGTACGTGCCCCACGGCGTGCGCCCGCTCGCGCAATTGTTGAGCATGCCCTTGATCGGACCCGCGACGACGCCCGCGGCGGGGCCGCCGACGCGGTAGCTGCTGTTGCCGGTATAGCGGCGGTTATAGGTCGATCCCGACTGCACGGCCCAGCGACCGTCGCTGCCCTTGGCGATCTCGACGACGCTGATCCCGACCGCCGACAGCGCGATCGCCTTCTGGTCGGCGGTCGCGGTCGCGGCATTGTAGCTGCCGGACATCAGGATGTTGAAATCGGGATATTCATGGTTGATCGCCAACAGGCCGCGGTTGTTGGCATCGACCCCCGGAAAGGCGAAATATTCCATCCCGTCATGATTGCCGCCGGCCCATTTCTCGGCGATCGCCGGGGTCGGGAAACTGCCGGTGTAGGGGGCGCCGCTTTCGACTGAATCGCCGGCCTTCAGCAGCACGTCGACGGTGTAACCCGCAGGCACGGTGACCGCGTCATTCTGGTTCGCGGCGACCGCGGCAAAGGTGACGGCATAGCTG
>NZ_SCMU01000001.1 GCF_005503695.1 Sphingopyxis sp. 2PD | reverse complement strand
TTCATTACTGCCACCTTCGCATTGCGAAATTCAAAAATTGCATGGGCTTAAGCTGATTTCGCTGATTGAAGCACAGAAACTGCCAAAGACCATTTTTTCGAGAGTTAGCCTAGAAGTGGGGCGCGATGCAATGCAACTTGTGGCTGATCGTCACAGCAGACCGTCGGGTCAGAACACTATGGCGCAGGAGGTTGGTTTTGTCGGAACGCAGATTCCCGACACCATCAATTTTCTTTGGCTCAGACCGAGCTGTCGCTTGACCCGATCACGCCCTTGCGGGTAGCCGGATGGCCAATCAATATCGGACCCACTAATTCAGCCGAAAAAATTTGCCTATCAAGTCAATAGACAATCCCGACTCCTTGACAATCATGGATCATTCTTGCGCGTCGGCGAAAAAGAGTCGTTTTATTGCACGTCTATGCGCGCATCATTGGAGCAATTAACATCGTGACGTTGAATTCAGAAAAGACGGCCCTGATCACGGGTGTCACCGGTCAGGACGGCGCTTATCTCGCGGAATTACTTCTGGAGAAGGGGTATACGGTCCACGGCCTCAAACGTCGTTCCTCGTCGTTCAATACCGGTCGAATCGAAGGCATCTATCAAGATCCTCACGTGGCCAATCCCCGGTTTTTTCTCCATTACGGCGATATGACCGATAGCACCAACCTGATCCGCATCGTTCAGGAAACGCAGCCGGACGAGGTCTATAACCTTGCGGCGCAAAGTCATGTGCAGGTCAGCTTTGAAACCCCGGAATATACCGCCAACTCCGATGCCATCGGAACATTGCGCCTTCTTGAAGCCATTCGCATTCTGGGCCTGGAAAAGAGCTGCCGATTCTACCAGGCTTCGACCTCCGAACTTTATGGCCTTGTCCAAGAGGTGCCGCAGCGCGAAACGACGCCATTTTACCCCCGTTCGCCTTATGCGGCGGCAAAACTCTATGCCTATTGGATCGTCGTCAATTATCGCGAAGCCTATGGCATGCATGCCTCGAACGGAATTCTGTTCAACCATGAAAGCCCGTTGCGCGGGGAGACCTTTGTAACGCGAAAGATCACCCGTGCGGCGGCGGCGATCAAACTCGGAAAACAAGATCGTCTATACCTCGGCAATCTCGACGCGCGTCGCGATTGGGGTCACGCACGCGAATATGTACGCGGCATGTGGATGATGCTTCAGCAAGATCAACCCGATGATTATGTGCTTGCGACAGGGGAAACCACCCATGTGCGCACGTTCGTCGAATGGGCATTTGAGGATGTCGGAATCAATTTGGAATGGCGCGGCGACGGTGTCGATGAAAAAGGATATTGCCGCGATACGGGGATCCTCCTGGTCGCGGTCGATCCGCGCTATTTTCGTCCGACGGAAGTCGAGCTTCTGATCGGCGATCCGACAAAGGCGCACACCAAATTGGGCTGGAAGCATGAAACATCGGTCCGCGAATTGGCACGCGAAATGGTTCAAGCTGACCTTGTTGTTATGGCCGAACAGCCGGTCATGAAAGGCGCGTAATGCCCCACAAGATCGCAGGAAAGAGGGTCTTTGTTGCAGGTCACCGTGGTATGGTCGGCGGTGCGCTGATGCGACGTCTGGCGTCGGAAAATTGCGAACTGCTGGCGGCACCGCGCGCGGAACTCGACCTGATGAATCAATCAGATACTGCAGCATGGCTGGCGCGCGAGCGTCCGGACGTGATCATCGTCGCCGCAGCGAAAGTCGGCGGCATTCTGGCGAATCAGACCTATCCCGCAGACTTTCTTTATGACAATTTGGTCATTGCCACGAACCTGATTGGCGCGGCACACGCGGCCGACGTCAATCGGCTGCTATTCCTGGGGTCGTCTTGCATCTATCCGAAGTTCGCCGAGCAGCCCATCCGCGAGGAGGCGCTTCTTACCGGCCCGCTGGAACCGACAAATGAATGGTATGCGGTCGCGAAGATCGCGGGGATCAAGCTCTGCGAGGCTTATCGACGCCAGTTTGGCCGCGACTATATATCTGCAATGCCGACGAACCTTTACGGCCCCGGGGACAATTTCGATCTCGATTCCAGTCACGTTCTTCCGGCACTCATCCGCAAAGCGCACGATGCGCGCACGGCTGGCGCGGCGTCGATCACGCTATGGGGTACCGGGTCGCCACGCCGCGAATTCTTGCATGCCGATGATTGTGCTGACGCGTGCCTGCACCTGCTGGAAAATTATTCCGACGAGATGCACGTGAATGTCGGTTCGGGAGAGGACATCACGATCCTCGAACTTGCGCAAATGGTATGCGATGTCGTGGGCTTCGAGGGAGTGATTGACCACGACCTGTCGAAGCCGGATGGAACGCCAAGGAAGCTGATGAGCGCCGATCGCCTCCGCGCAATGGGTTGGCGACCCACGATCGAATTGCGCGACGGCATTGCGGCGACCTATAAATGGTATCTGGAAAACCGCGCATGAAATTTCTGGTCGTCGGGCTCAACTATTCGCCCGAGCCAACCGGATCCGCACCCTACTCTGCCGATTACTGCGAAACATTGGCTCGCGGTGGGCATGAGGTTCGCATGGTGTGTGCCGCGCCCTACTACCCGCATTGGCGCACGTTCGACGGCTATCGCGGGCTCCGCTGGCCACGCCGCCTGGAAAACGGCGTCTTGGTCTGGCGGTGCCCTATATATGTCCCGAGCCGCGCCTCGGGAGCGGCCCGTATTGCTTTTTATATCAGTTTTTTCCTCTCGTCCTTCATTCCAGTTCTGTGGTCGGCAATGCGGATGCGACCGAACGTCATCGTCAACATGGCGCCCACGTTGATTTCTGCCCCATCGGGATTGCTCGCCGCCAAACTCTGTGGGGCACGCACCCAGGTTCATGTTCAGGACTTTGAGGTTGAAGCAGGGTTTGCGACCGACCAGTTGGCGTCCGGAGGGCGTTTGGCACGCTGGGCCATGGGGTTCAGTAACTGGGCGATCCGGGCGCATGATTTTGCCACCAGTATTTCACCGGCGATGGTCAAAAGGCTTGTTCATATCCGGGCGAGCGACACCGATTGTTATGAACTACGCAACTGGGCCGATATCGCAAACATCGTGCCGCAGGAAAACTCGAAATTTCGCAAGCTATGGGATGTCCACACCCGCCATGTCGCACTCTATTCAGGCAGCATCGCGCGCAAACAGGGTTTAGACATGCTGATCGAAACGGCCCGGTTGCTTCGGGACCGCCAAGATCTGACCTTTGTGATATGCGGAAACGGGCCCTTTCGGGCGCAGTTGATCGAGATGGCTTCCGGGCTGCCCAATATCCAATTTCATGACTTGCAGCCGCGCGAAGATCTGGGTGAACTGCTGAACCTCGCGACGATTCACCTGCTGCCGCAAAAGCGCGACGCGGCCGACCTGGTGTTGCCATCAAAATTGACCAACATGCTCGCATCCGGCCGCCCGGTGATTGCGGGCGCTGATGCCGGCACCGGCCTTGCGGACGAGATCGCGGACTGTGGCATCGCCGTGGAGCCCGAGAATTCTGACGCGATGGCGCACGCGCTTGTTTCGCTTCTTGACGATTCGAAAAACTATGCGCGATTGGCTCTCAAGGCGCGGCAACGCGCAGAATCGGTCTGGGCACGCCAACCGATCCTAGATCGCTATCTTGCCTGGATCGGTCATCGCCTCGCTTAACGCCTGTCCATAGGTTCAACGAAGCAATCGATGCATCTCCGCCACCGCGCAGATGATATGGTACATACTGGATGCGCGAGCATCATCGGCCAAAACCCGGTTGTCGCGGTCGATAAATTCATATGCGCCGCCGGTGACGGGATAGGCGAGATAGCGTTCGACCCCAGCCACCGAGCGCGCAACGCGGTCATACGCATCATCGCGCGCAGCATCGTCCTCGGCGATTTCGGCCATCGCCAGCCAACATTTTATCCGCTCCGTCTGCTGCCAAAGCCGCGCGCGGTCATCCTTCACCGTCCGATCATCCCAGATTTCCATAATCGCCAGATCGCGTTGCCTGTCGACGCCGAATTCCTCTGCGGTGCTCGCCAGCCGCGATGCCGCCGATCGCGCGACGTCAACGCCTCGCGAAGCGTCCCATCGCCATAACAGCCACGCCCATTCGAATTGATGTCCAGGCTCTACGATCCGGCCGCTATCATCAGACATCGGCGTCCAATCGCCATCGAAAAACTCCCGTAGCATGCCATCGCTGCGTATGAAGTGTTCCAGTGCGAGACCGCCGATCTGCTCGGCCTGCCGGGACCAGACATCCGCCCCGCCGGTCAGCGTGCCTTCCCACGCCAGGCAAGCTTCGAACATATGCATGTGCGGGTTTGCCTTTAACGGTAGCGAGCGTGGCACGCTTTCCTCAAAGCCACCCAGCGGATGCCGCCATCCTGTTTGCGCGCTAGCCAGAATTCTTTCAGCAACCTGCTGAAGTTCGGCAGGTTTGCCGAGATACGCATGGGCAGCGGCGAGTCCGAATAGAGCAAAGGCGTGGTCGTAAAGGTCAAATCGTGCATCGACCGTAACACCTCCGGGTCGCGTGACCGATTTGACGCTTCCGTCCGCGTTGAGGCAATTACCAAGCAGATACGAGACGCCATGCTCAACCAATTCTGCCGCAGGGCCGGACCAGCCCAGTGACCCCGCCGTCGCAAAGGTAAAGATCTGACGGCCCACGACACGGGTGCGACGATCGGCATCCGACGCTCGTCCATCGTGGCTGATCGTTTCAAAATAGCCGCCGTCCCGGCGATCGGTCCCGACGCGGTCCCATAGCGGCAGAGCATCATCGAACAGCCATGCCGTAGCGCGATCGCGAGCGTCAACTGCTCGATCGAATGCCGTCGCAATCATCACACAAGGCCCCGTTCCGTGGAAATTTCAAGGAGGCGGTGAACCAATGTGTCGAGCGCCCCCCCTGCGAAATAATGCGCGTCGATTCCGGCCGCCTTGGCCGCATCAAGGTCGCTCTGCTTGTCGCCGATCAGAACGCTGCCACTCATATCAACGCTCCACTGCTCAGCAAGGTCGAGGATCATCCCGGGTGCTGGCTTTCGCCAGTCGCAGGCTTTGCGGTATTGCTCGATGGTGCCGTCGGAATGATGGGGACAATAGCGATAGTCGTCGATGTGCGCGCCAATCTCGGCAAGCTCCATCTGCATGTGGTCGAACAAGTCCGCAACCGCCGTTTCCGGATAGAGTCCCCTTGCCACCCCGGCTTGATTTGTCACGACGAAGACCAGGTAACCCGCATCATTTGCCGATCGCACTGCCGATCGGGCACCCGCGATCCAATCAAAGCGTTCCATGGTGCCGACATAGCCATGATCGACATTCAACACGCCGTCGCGATCGAAAAAGATCGCAGGTCTGCGAATAAGCGCCGGAATGCTCTCCTGGGCTTCCGAATAGGAGTCGGGTATGCCGATATCGAGGAAGAACCCGTCGTAGGCCCGCGCACCGATTCTTCGTTCGGCGACCAGAGCGGGGAAAATGTCGCGCTCGAGCGAGCAAATATCCGCAATCAACTGCAAGACGGCATCGCGGCGCATCGCATAGATACCGCCGTTGATAAGTCCACTCGACCGTCCCGGTGCGCGATCTGCAAAATCCTGAACGACCCCGTCGACCACCTCAACGACCCCGAAGCGGTCAGGCTGGGCAACCTCGCGGAGTGCCAATACACCGGCCAGAGCGGGACTCCTCTGCAGTTCAAGACACAATAGACGCAGCGGGATGTCAAACAGGCTGTCACCGTTCATCAAGATGAACTCGCTGGCGAGGATGTCTTCCGCATATCGGAGCGCGCCGCCAGTCCCTGCGGGCACGGGCTCGACAATCACGCGAATATTTGCCTTCAAACTTGCGATGAAGCGGCTTTCCTTGACGAGGCGGACGACCTGATCGGAGCAGAATCCACTCAGCAGAACGATGTCGTTGAAACCCTGACGGACGACTTCGCCGATCAGGATTTCCAGGAAAGGACGACCGCCGACCGGCAGCAGCGGCTTCGGCGTTGCATGCGTTAGCGATCCCAAACGGGTCCCCAGCCCGCCGCAAAGAATAACGGCCTGACGGATCATGGCGCGCTCAGATTTGCCACACTTCGCAGCCCCGCTCGACGATCTTGACCGGACTCGCCATCGCGCCCGCGGCGTTCAGCGACGTAATCAGTCTATACCGCCATTCGGGGTGAACGAGGAAAAACAGAAAGCCCCCGCCGCCCGCTCCCGAGACTTTGCCGCCGAGCGCGCCCTCCTGCAGTCCGAATTCGAGCATCTCGTTGATGCGCTGGTTCGCAACAGCGGCCGCAGTCGCGCGCTTGGCGAGCCAGCTTTCATTGAGGATGCGCGCCATTTCGTCGATGTTGCCGTTCAGGACGGCCGCCTTCATGTCGATCGCGTCGGATTTCAGTTTGTGCAGCGCCTCGACGGTCTTCCCGTCCGCAGCCGTCATGCCCTTCACCTGTTCGGTGATAATCGACGCGGACTCACGCGACTGCCCCGTGTAGCAAGTCACGATCGAGGTCTCGACTTCGTTACGCACCCCGGCATTGAGACGCAGAGGATTCACGATGACGCGGTCGTTGGCAAGATATTCAATGAAGTTCATGCCACCAAAGGCGGCGGCATATTGATCCTGCCGCCCGCCGGCGAGTCCCAGGTCGATGCGTTCGATTTCAAATGCCAGTTTCGCGACGTCATAGGGGCCGAGCGGTGCGTCGAGAACCGCGCGCATTGCTTCGACCAGCGCTACAACAAGCGCCGACGACGAGCCTAGCCCGGAACCGGACGGCGCATCGACGGTTGTCGCGATCGACATCGGTATCCGGATGCCACCGCCGAAATCGCGGATCATGCGTTCATATACGCCGCGGTGCAAAACAAGCTTCGCCGTGTCGAGTGGCCCATCCAGGTCAAACTCTTCGGCCATCCCGACATCATCCGCCACAAACCGGATGAGCGGACGATCCGTCGGCAAGAGCGTCGCAAACGCAAAACGATCTATCGTTACATTCAGGGTCGCGCCGCCATATTGGTCGCAATAGGGTGACAGGTCGGTGCCGCCACCCGCAAGTCCGAGACGCAACGGCGCACGGGCGCGAATTTTTCCTGCAAGGCGCAACATTTATCTTTCGCTATCCGTCGTCAGCCGATGCCGTCCGGAGCGAATGGCGTCAAGTAACGTCTTGCCGCGACTGACCCAATCGAACTTGCCGTCACATTGCGCGCGCGCGCGTGCTGCCATCGCGTTCAGGCGGGCTAGATCGTCGATCGCCGCGACAATCGCATCGACAAGTTCGTCGACTGTTTCGGCCGCAATTAAATCGGTATCGAGATCCAGCGGCAACCCTGCCGCTTGCGATCGGATTGTCGCGACGGGTATGCCATTGAATATGTAATTCACGACCCGATGTTTGAAGCCACCGCCGAGTTCGTCGGGCATCAAACCGATCCGCGAATCGTAAAGATAAGGCAGTGGGTTTTCGACAAAACCCAGCGCCCGGACTGTCGATGACCTATGTTCGATCGATTCCAGAAAAGCCGGGTCCGAACGCCCGAGGATCAACAGTTCGATACCCGCCGCCGAAAATCGTTCGTGCGCGGCCGCGACGAAACGTCGCAGATTTTCCTGCTTGGCGATCCAGAGCAGTGAACCCATCATGATCACGCGGCGCGCCGTCTGTTCGGTAATCTCGCCAGCTGGTCGCTCGGCGCCGCTATAGGCTGGGGTGACCGTCACATATTGTTTATTGGGTTCTGCGGCGCGATAAAGCGCGCCATCCTCGTCCGTATTGGTCGCAATTATATCGACGGCCTCAACGAGCTTATCCTCGAGCCGGGCCGCCTTTTCGGCATCGTGGCGCACGATCAAACGCATGGCCGGATTGCCGGCGTATTGATCAGCAACCGTGCGACGTAGCGACGCTTCGTGATTATGCGACAAATAGACGAGGACGGGACGTTGATCGCCCCGACTGGCGCAATAAGCCTGTACCGCCTCCAATGCCCAGCCTGTGGCATAATAATCGAATATGATGGCATCCGGGTGCCGTGCGAGTGCGGCTTCGAGTGCATGCAAAAACGCGCCGGTGCGCTGCCTGACGGCGTCACTGGGCAATGGTGTCAACAGGCTGAGCGCGCGCGACCAGCGGCTGGGTGCAAGGTGGGTCCGTTCTCCCAATGGAGCAATGTTTGCCGTCTCGTCCCGGATCGTCGCGAGCACTTCGACGGAAGCGCCGTTCGGATCGAGGCTGGACAATAGACCTTCCGAATAGAGTAGCTGACCGTCGGTGGGATTTCGCGAATCCCAACGGGCAATCCATAACAATCTCATTGCCGACAGACTTTCTTCGTTTTGCTTAATGCTATGCCGCGCGCGCGGAACGATCGCCCGCCCAGCTTTTCTGGGCAACAAATGCGACCGCGGCGAAAGTGAACAGAATGTACCAAGGCCGGTAAGCCGAAACACCGCCAAAGGTCTGCAACGCCAACAACCAAGCAACAAACGGAAATGCCAACCTTTGTATGCCAAAAACTCGAAACAGTCTTGCAAGTAAAATTACTAAAACTGTACCACCAAGCACACCAAAAAAGATCCAATACTCCCAAAACGCGTTCGAAATGAGGAAGGCTCCGTCACGTTGCGTACGAATATAGGGAAAAAGCGCAATAATATCGTAACTTCCGTACGCTTTACGCGCAAGCGGCAGCAAGGCGTCAAACGAGCCAAGTCCCAAACCGAAAAGAAAATTGTCGCGCAGACTTTCAAGCCAGATCAGCGGAGGTCCGAACACCCGCAGGACATAGCTGCCGCCGCCAAGGATCGACCGCGTTGACAGGCCGGACAGGCCGGTGCCGTATACGAGCAAGAACGACATCGCCAGCAGCCCGACGACCATCCCCACGCCCGCCAACCAGGAATATTTGCCGCGCTCGCCAGGGCGCAGGGCGAGCGCGCCGTAAAATACAGCGGCCGTAAAGAATATGATCGTCGGACTGCGCATCACGACCATGCAGATCAGCGAAACAATCAGCGCCCCGCCCACTTTGAAGACGAAACGGGTCCGAAGCAGCAGAAATATCGTGGCGATCAATATTCCGGCACCGATCCCGACGACGCTGGGCTCACGCGCGAAAAAGCGCGGCCGCACCGCGCCATAGGACGCGACGTCACGGATATCGGCCGAATAGAGAAGATTTTTCGGGTAGAGAAATTCACGAAACGCGTCACTGATCTCTCGAACGGCATCAAATCGTTCGAAGAACGATCCGACGACAATAACTGCGAGAATTATCGAAAAATACTGGATCAGCTTCTCGCGCGACGACAGGATAATTATGATGAACATGCAGTATGCCGACACCATGGCGGTAATTAATTGCGCATAGGATTTAAGAAATTCGACGATAAACACCCGCCCTGTTATAGTAGGAACGATCGCGATCATTGGGACTGCCAGAAAAAACAAACCAATAATTGTAACGTGAACAGATTTGATCGCGCTGCGGTTCAAAAATCCGCCGACGACGGCAAGCAACGTCGATCCCGCATAGGGAACGATCAGCGAGTCAACTGAATAGACCGACAACTCCAGATACATGGCAACAAAGTGCAATGCCACGACGGCCGCATTTTGATTGGGACTGAGCGCATGGATCAGTACCGCCGGAATCGTCGACTTTCCCAGTGCTTCTTGTTGCGCCCATTCGTTCATATTTGTTCCATATCAGATCGTTAGATTTTTGAAAGCCTATTGCCGGATAAACGCGGTGCTCACTTCGACGCAAGTCAATGAGCGCGCATCGAGAAATCGCCCCTTACTGCCGATGAAAACGAAGTTGTCGGAGGCCGTTGGCAAACTGCGCGCTCGTTGGCCAAGGCCGGATTGCCAGTGACCGGCAGTTCAATATCGTCATCAGCACGGCGCCCGCCGCCAGCATCGCCATGCCACCCGCTGCTGCGAGCGGAGCGCTTCCGAGGTCCGCCAGAGCCCATATCGCGATCGGCGCCGCAAGCGTCGCCGCTCCCTGCCCCAACATGTTCCAGCGACTGATGTTCGCCCCTATCGCGGCGAGAAAGGCCGGGGCCGATAGCGCGTTCGCCATCCAGCCGACGACGGCGATCGCAATCATCGCGACGAGTTGCGGATCAATTTTTTCGATCATGACCAAACTGATGAGCGGCGCCGCCATGATCACGAGCACGGTCAGCCCGCCCGCAAATATCGCGAGATGGACCATCGATGTAGCGAAATGCTCTTCGAAACGGGCGCGATTGGAGACATAGCTCACCGCAAAAACGGGCAGCAGCGCTTGTGTCGGCATGACGACCAGCTGGCGGGCCTGAGCCGCAATGCGATTGCCAATCTCGAAATAGGCGACAGCATGCAATCCGAAAGTGGCCGATAAGGTGAATTTGATCAGCGGGTCAAATGCGAGCGATGCAATCTGCGTCACCTGCATTTTCAGCCCGATACCATAAAATGCACGAAACCGCGCACGCCGCCAGTGAAAACGAAACGCTTCCGACGGCGATTGCCCGAAGACGTGCGTGCAGTACATGCGCGCAGCAACGATCAGAAAGGCACTCTGACAGGCCTGCGCAAGCACAACGGCCACGAGACCAAGCTGGTCGGATAGAAACCATACCATCGCAAGCTGAAGTGGCATGGCCGCCACGATCAATATACTTTTGGCATAAGCGCGGTGCACCCCCACGACGACGGCCAGGGCAGTTTGCGCGACGCTGAGGATCACGAACGCGACGATTGCGAATGGCAGCAATTGTGTGGCTTCAGCCTTGGCATTTGCCGGGACCACCGTTTCAATTGCCAGTATCAACGGGAAATATAGAATGACGGCCACCACCAGATGGAGCGCGAAACTGGTGATAAGGGCGGTATCCGCAAATTCGCGCGCCTCATCCGTCCGTCCGAGAGCGTAGGATTCGCCGACAAATCGGGGCACGACGGCCGCTATGCTGGCATCACCGACACGCAACAGGATCGTCGTCGCGACCACCAACGACCAGATGCCGAGAGCGTCCGTACCGAGCTTGGCCAGAATGATTTTCAGAATCGCGAACAGGCCGATCCCTGTCACCACCACTTCGGCAATGGCCCAAATCGACGATTTGCGCAGACCGGAGGCGACTGTCATATCGCGCCTGGGCACAAGATGGAAACGAGCCGTGCGATGTCGCGTTCGCGAAGCCCGGAGACGGTCGCTCGGCGCTCCGCGGAAACGGGCCGGGTCGGCGACCATTCCAACAAAAGGCGTGCAGATGTGTGGGAATAGTCCGTCCAGTCGGGGGACAGAGCGACGTGCTCGTGTCCCAGCGCCTTTGACTGCCGCTCCAGAAAGCTGTGGCCGGTTACGATCGCTGGAATACCGAGTTGGAAGGCCCGGCCAAAGATACCCGAAGCCTGATCATATTCACGATCATATGCGCACCATACGGCAAAGGAATCATGAAAGAGCTCGAACATTCGCGCATCCGAGATTCGCTGATTAATCAAGATTCCGCCAGCAGCGACAAAAGCATCGCCCAACGATCCTAGCGACGCTTCGAGTGACCCGGCAGCAACGAACTGAAATTTCTCTCGGATCGCCGCTTCGCCAATCCACATGGATGCAAACTGGTCGAATCCCTTGTTGCGATCGAGGCTTCCCAGCAATGCGATCTGCGGCTTCTGACCTGCCAATGCCCTGCTCGGTTGCTTCAGAACCAGTGGCGCACAAAGTTCCAAATCCCATAATTGCGGATCGTTTATCCAATCATCGGCATATTCTGCCAACCGCGGCTCGATGGAAAATGGCAGGATCGTGAGAATCGAAATACCCGGTGCTCGCCGCATCATTTTGAACAGAATTTTCTTGATCCAATGACTTGGCTTTTTCGGTCTCAAGCAATTTTGCGGCCGCAAGAACAACGCGACGGTCTGAGGCCCGCCGAAAATCGACCGCAGCGCAGAAAGCAGCAGCGCCCGATAGTTGAAATCCAGTGTCGCATGGAAAACAGCGATCGCCGCTTTGTTTCGGTTATCGCTGACGGCGAAGCCGTGCGATTCAATCAGCGGCCTTAGCACCTCGTCATATGCCGATTGATGTCCGGACCCCGCTTGGGAAACCCAATGAATCACTGGCGACTCTACCGAGCCCGCATTTCCTCGGTCGTCGTTGACTGGCACGTTCAGAAATCCGTTACGCAACTCGAAGAAACAATCGGCCTAAACCGCGCGATTGTTGAGCGCCGTTCCTTGTCGGGTGGGTGTTGGCTTGTCAACAATATCCGAATTTCGGGCGGCCACGCGCCGGCTGAACCGCCACGACACCGCAGCGCCATATTCACTAGGACGCAATTTCATTTACCCACCGTCGGGTACAATCCGAATCGTCGAAAGTTCGAGCTCGATCGGACCAAGGCTATTTTCCGACAGACCGACCATGCGAAGTTCAGGATTTCGGCATGCATTGGGCGCTGACGAGACAAAGGCAAGATCGCCATCCGATAGCTGTATGAGACGGTCGTAGAAATTCGGCGTCGAACCGCAATAAAGGATGAAGCCCACTCGCTGCAGCACACTTCGATCGAGCAGCGGCCCTTTCACAACGATCTGAAGACTGGATTGCGGCGCAATCAACCGCTGCCGAAGAAAGACCGGCGCGCCGCGACCGTCCCAACGAAGCATCAGGCTTGCATCGCGCTGGCTGAGTCGATTGGCCTGCGCCGAATAGCCCGACCCGCGCTCGGAACGCCATTCGAACGCCATGGGTTGATACTCGGCGTCCTGCGGATCAGCAGCCATCGAAGTGAATCGCGGGTCGAAGGGCAGCGGCGCCGCTGCGCCGATCCTTTGGAACCGACGCCAGAGCTTTTCGGAGCGATCGATCGCGCCAGATGCTTCCAATCGATTGACAACCGGAGCCACCTCGTCGCGCTTCGGGCCGAGCTTCTTGTCGAACATTGCGTCAAGTGTCGCGGCCCGCGCCGAGACCGCCGCAACCGTGCCAAATCCCGCGGGGGCGACCAAGAATGCGTGTCGCCAGGCCGGTTGATTTGCCAACAATTGAACGAGTTCACTGCGAGCTTTCGGGCCGGTTTGTTCGATCTGAACCAACAGGGTCACCAGTTGATCGGTCAGCTTGCCGCGGCGCAGCAGGCCATCGATACGTGCCAGCACGGCCTGTTCATCCACACGCGCGATACCGTCCCGCATCAGGGCTATCTGCAAAGCCGTCGAACGCCAGCCGAGCGATTGCATCGTCGTGCGTTCAGCGTCGGTGAGCGTTGCTCCCTTGCGCAGCTGTACGCGCGACGCGATGAGTCCATATAGCAGATCGGCCTGCAGCGGATTGCGTGCGATCTCACGCTGGAGCGCCGATCGCTCCAAAACGGGTCCCGTTTTAAATATGTCCGCCTGGCGCGACTTCGAAATGTAATTTGCCGTGACGTTCGCGCGATAGACTGCATAGCCCGTCACGCAAACAGAAATTGCCAAGGCGAATGCGCACCAAATCTTCCAATTAAACATGCTGGGCTGGGCTCGGTTCAATTCAACCATCAACGATCGGCCGAATATGTGTAAGCGTAGGCATAAGCATTGCCATAGCCTGATGCGTCCGCTTCGAAGCGTGTAATGATCGCTCCCACGATATGGGCACCGCTGCCCCGCAGGCGCTGCACCGATGTCAGTGCACCGCGGCTATGGTTGCGGCCCGATTCCGCAATATAGATTACGCCGTCTACCGCGGATGCCGCAACGATTGCATCGGCGAGGCCGAGGATCGGCGGACAGTCGATCAGCACACAATCATAGAATTCATGGCAGCGAGCGATCAGGTCTTTGAGCGCGTTGGTTTCGATCAGTTCGCTCGGATTGGGCGGGATGGGTCCGGCCGTGATCACATCGACGCCCGACTTGGCATCCTTGCGGATCGCCGATTGAAGATCGATCCCCCCGGCAAGCAGGTCACTCATCCCTAACACATTCTCAATACCGAAGATGCGATGTTGGTTGGGACGACGCAGATCGGCGTCAATCACCAACACCTTGCGGCCCGAACGCACAAGCGCATAGGCCAGCGAGAAGCATGTTGTGCTTTTCCCTTCGCCAGGTTGCGTACTCGTGAAAGCGATCGACTTCGGCAAGCCCGAGCGACTGGACAGCAACAAAGATGTGCGAATGCTGTTGATCGCTTCGTAGAATATCGACTTGGGATCGCTCAGTTCATCACGAACCTGCATCGCATCCCCACCATCGGGGACCGCGCCGAGGACCGGGATATGGAGCCCGCGCGAGACGTCGTCAGGCGTCCGGATCATATTGAACAGCGTCTCGCGCGCGATGGCAAACACCAGTGCGAGCAAACTCCCGAGCACAAGGGCTCCAAGCAGATTCAGAATGATATTCGGCGACACGGGATCCGCTGGCGATACGGCACGATCGACAACCGAAAGATTATTGGATTGCACGCCTGCTTCGGCGGCTAGCTCGTTATATCGCCGCAAAAGAAATTCATATTGTTGGCGGCTGGTATCGGCTTCGCGTTGCAATATCGAAAGCTGGATAGAGTCCGTTTGCTCTTCCTGCGATTGCTGGCGAAAGTCGTTAACCTGGGCGCGCAACGAATTCTCTTGCTCCCGTGCGACGTCATAGTTCGACTTTACACCTTGGCGAACAGCGCCGGCCAGCTGCAAAATTTCGCTTTCCAGCTGGGAAATGCGTGCGGCGGCCCGTCGCATCGACGGATAATCTTCTTTGCGGCGTTCACTTTCTTCGCTGTACAGCGCTTCCAGTTCGGCCTTCTGCTGCACCAGCCGTTGGATCGCCTCGTTCGATTGAACCTGCGGAATATTGAGCACCGGGATTGAACGGACGCGGTTCCAGCGCGATTCCGCCTCGATCCGATCGGCCATCACCGTGGCCAGTTTTTGATTAAGCTCGACCAAGGAATCGACGGTCAGCGAGCTGCTCTTCCGATTTGCATCGCCGTTGCTCCCGCTCGTGTCGACAATGTTCGTCCGCCGGGCATAGTCAACTGCCGCGCGTTCGGACTTTTCGAGCCGGAGCTGCGCTTCCTGAAGTTGCTCCCGCAGGAAGTCACGCGCGTAGCTGGAGGAGTCGAACCGACGTTGCAAATTGCTGCGAATAAAGCTGTCGGCAAAGCTGTTTGCGATGCGCGCAGCCAGTCGTGGATCGCTCGATTGAAAGCCGATCTGGACAACTCGCGAATCGACAGGCAGATTCAGCGACAGATTGTCCTGTAATATTCTGATTACCTGTTCGCGCCGCGCTTCCTCCAGTGTTTGGCGCGGACCCGGATTCGTGGCGGACTCTTCGCCCATGGCGGTCAGAAATTCGTCATTGTTGAACAGGTTCATCTCGTCGGCCACCGCCGTTGCGGTCGTGCGCGAACGCAAGACGTCGAGTTGCGTCTGCAGGAATCGCTCGGCATCTTGCAAGGAAACGACGTCTTCCTTGCTTTCGGTTCCCAAAACTTTCTCGCGTTCCTGATTGATCTGAACCGATGCCGCCGCCTGGTAAATCGGCGTCGACAATAGCGTCAGAGCAATTCCGGCGGTCAGCGTCGCGAAAACAATCGCCAGCATCCACCAGCGCGACCGGAGCAAGGCCGAATAAATCGCGACCATGTCGAACCCCAGAACGGTGGGATGCGACACCTCGGTGCGTGGTACATCGCTCGCGAACGGGTCAAGTTGTTGGGTAGTTTGGATCATTGAAGGTCCCAAAAAAGAAAACAGCTAATTACGTATAAATACCAAATTCGAGCGTGCGATTCACGATTGCAGCGCGAGCGTCGATCCGCCAAAAATCATGGTTCCATTGTCAAATTGCCGACCCAAGATTCCTATCAGACACACCGGCTAATTGTTGTTGGTCGCTGATTGAAGGGCGATGAAGATAGAGCCAAGTCCTGGCAATGCCGATAGGATATCGCGATACACCGATTTGGCGTTCGACACACCCACCACGACGATGTCGTTGCCCTTGATCACGGGATCGGGCTGCCATCCCTGACGAATGGCCTGCAAGTCAAAGCGGGCAGCATAACGCTGATCATTGATCGTCCGGAAAATCAGGACCTCATCCAGCTTGGCGGTCTGTGTCGGCCCCTGCGCACTGGCAATCGCCGTCAACAGCGTCGCCTGCCCTTGGATTTCAAAACGCCCCGGGCGCGTGACCTGTCCTTCCACCGTCACGATTTGCGACGCGGATTTCGACACATTGACCAGAACCTGAGGATCGACGAGGTACCGAGCCGCCAGCTTGTTCGCAATCTCCAGCGACAATTCGCGGCTGGTCTTTCCGGCTGCTTCCACGAGCCCGATGAGGGGGAAGAGCACGTTGCCGCTGGCATCGACCGGCACTTTCTCGAGCGACAGATCCTCTTCCTGGAACACGGTGATCGCCAGCTCGTCGAGCGGCCCGATGCGATATTCATCGCTCCGAGGCGCGCCGCTGCTCATTGGATAGATATCCGCAGCTGGATTCTGCATAATCGTGGGAGACAATTTTCCGTTCGCACAACCAGCAAGGGCGATAGTGATCATCAACAAAAGGCAACGCCCGATACCCACTAACTTGTCTCCAATTCTTCAACCGGGCATGCGCCCTACTCTTCGCCATAGAGCGGTAGATGTGACCGCCGCAACCCCGTAACCACCGCCGCCATGTATAGGCCTAGCTTTTGCTTCCCTGGATTTCCTGTGTCACCGCCATGCGACGCGACGAGATGGCGAATTGGCTCAAAATCAATCCCAGGCCAAAAAAGAACATCGTTGCCATGGCCATGCGTCGGATCGGATAATCGACCACGCTGTGCACGGCGATCAGCAGGACGATGCCGCCGCCCAACAAAACATGTCTCCGAACGCCAGCGTCGGGGAGGCATGCACCGCGAATAACGCCGATCACCACCAAGGCTGCAATAAACGCCAGCACAACAGCGCCCGGGATGCCCGCTTCAAGGACGAGCTCCAGAAAGTCGCTGTGGACGTTGTTGATGTAAGCGGGGTCAAGTTCGGTCAACGCCTCGTGCTTGTCATATATGGGGGAAAAGGTGCCGAAGCCTGCGCCCCAAGGTAGATACTGTTTGATAATGTCGATGCTGTTACGCCAGATCATCCAACGCTGATCGTCGCCGACGGCGGCATAACGGTCGAGTACTTGCGACACCCGCGGGATCGAAGCGACCACAAAAACGCTCGCGACAAGGGCCGCGCCGCCCAGCCAATGCCACCTGGAGAGGCTTATGCTGCGGAGCTGAGAGATCGCAACAAAGAACAAGGCAACCAAGGTGAGGGCCAGACCGGTACGGGACCCCGTTCCCAGGGTCGCCAACGTCCACAACAGGACGAGCGCGACGACCGCAATCTGACGGGTTGCCACCTTGCGTTGGCGCTGACGCGGACCCTGCGTTTCGCCGAGAAGATTGACGGAAAGCAAGACGCAGCAGGCAAAGAAAAGCCCCGTGTGGTTTCGGTTCGCAAAGGTGCCAAGCAGCCAACCCCGGTGACTGTTGCCAAACAGGTCGAACACCGCACCGGCCGATGAAAACTGGACGAACCCGATCGCAAACTCAATCGCAGCAACCGCCAGGACAAAGCTGATCAACCGGTCGCGATCCGTCACGTCGAGCCGCGCAACAGCGATTGCAAACAGGTTCAGGACGATCAATGCGCCGATCAGCTGCCAATTGACGACCGGATTCAAAGCCATCGGCAACGCGGTATCCAGCGATCCGACCAACGCGCGAACCGCCGTCTCGGCTTCGCGACCGGCAAGCCCTTGCCACACATGCGGGGGCAGAGGAACCAACTGCGCGAGCGGCAACGCCAGCACAAGGATGCCGGCGACAAGCACGAGTTTCGGGAGCGCCACAACCGGGAGCTTTTTGTCCGACAGCATAAGGCAGATGCCGCAACCGACGCCCGCCACAATTACCGCCAGATAAGCAAAATTCAGATTGGCCGCGCCCCCGCCCAACAGGATGCCGATTCCGAGCATCGCGGCAGCCCCGAAAAATGCGAGGCTAGGCTTGATGTTTTTTCGGTCAGGCTTTTTCATGTCATGGAACGATCACTGTTGGCATGGCCATTATTGCTTTCAAACTTTGAGCCAGCGGCGCAGTGTCGGAAGCACCCGTCGTGCATGTCGACGCGACTGATCGGGGCTCTCGTAACGCCGGTCGGCGCGAAATTTGCCGTCGGCCCGAACGAATGCAATATCGCACATGATCATGGCACCGTCCAAAGGTCGCGCGATCGGATCAAGGATATCGTAAACCTCGAAACCATCCTGCGCCATCCTCGTGCACACTTCGCTGAAGATCGCGGTTCCGCCGACGACATCGATCAACCGTGTCTCCAGGATCGCAACCTCGACCATGTTCAGCAGATTGGGCGCGCCTTCGATGACGCCCAGCTCGAATCCCTCGACATCGATTTTAAGCAGGACTGGGCCTTGCGGATTCGCCAACAGCGAATCCAGACGCCGCGCCTTGACGATCCTGTTCGGCGCGCTTTCGTCGCCGGTGGGCTTGGCGTTATGGAGGCCGGCAACCTCGTCGCTGACACCGAAGCGAACTTCGCCATTTTCGGGGCCCGCGGCGACGAAATGCGCCTCGCCCCGATATCGCGACAGGATCGCGTTGATTGAGTGCTCGAACTCGGCAATCGGCTCGATCAGCACGAGATACGGGTCAGGGAAATGACGATAAAGTTCGATCGTGCCGTCGGCGACGCCGACGTCCACGATTGTCGCCGGCCTGAACCCCAGGTCATGCAGGTGCGCACAAAACTGATCCATGTCGCGCGCCACCGGTTTTCCGGACCGCAATCGGACACCGACAAACCGCAGCCATCGTCGCAATTGGAATCGAATGAACGGAGACAAGTGGGGAAGCGCCTTGCTGGCTTGTGGTCACATGCAGCCAAGACCGGCCGGACCGTCGCGGAGATAAAGAGCAGACAGCGAGTTGTCAAACATCGAAAAACAAGCGTCGAAACGAATACCAACGCAAATGTCCATCAGGACTCGTACGTTGACGGCTCTGCCAATTAGCGGGATTTACTGTCCCCTTTCTCGGCCCATATGATGCTTTCGAAGCCCCACAGAGCCCAGATCGCGCCAGCATCGTCGACCTTTTTACTGATCCGCGACCAAGGCTCGAGGATCAATCCGACCGCGGCATAAACCCAAGGGCGGCTGCGACGGATCGCCTTGTTGATTGTCATGCCATTCCGTTCGAGCCGTTCAGCGATGACCGAAAAGGAAGGTACCTCGCGATGGGTCGGATCGTCGAAAAAATTAAGCGTTCCTGCGCGCGAAGGAAAATTCCGAGCAGCTTCGGTCGGGAACGCCAGATAGAGCCGCCCGCCTGGCTTAAGCGCAGCGCACATTGCGTCGAGGACAGCGTCTTGGTCTTCGCAATGTTCGATATTGTGTGACGAGATCACAGCGTCGAATGCCTCGCCGATGTTTGCGATTTCTGTCGCAAAGCTCGCCGAGTCCGACCGAACATAGCGATCCATTGCCGAATATGAGGCTTCGGATTGAAGAAAGTCGCTGACATCCACACCCACATAATAGATGCCCGGCTGTACGCGCTTGATCCGTTCTGCCGAGCGATTGCCGCAACCGACGTCGAAAAGCTTTGCATCAGGGGGTAGCGATGCCACGAATGCCGTTTTATTGGCTGGTCGAGACCATCGTGCAAAACTCGTCCGAAAGCTCATCGACAACCCATGTCCAATGCAAAAAAATCAATATGTGAGCGAATCACGGCGCCACGCGGCCTAGTCAAAGTGCCTCTTGCGCGCAACCCATTCCCAATCCCCAAGCAATGCGTCCCCGTTCCGCCAATTGCGAAAAATTCCGTCGGGTACACCGCGCACAGAATTACATTTTTGGCAGCACTGCACCGTTGCAAAGGCGACGAAATGCCCATAGATGGCGCCCAATGATCAGCCTGAAAACGATTGCTCGCCGCAACCGGTACCTTTTTTTGTTGGCTCGGCGTTTGAAGCAGCGGATCAAGGGTTTGCCGGAACCCGAACTCGATCTTCTCACCTGGCTCGTGGACCGTGATCGCACGGCGATCGATATTGGCGCACACAGCGGGCTTTACAGCCAAATGCTGTCGAGATTTTCCAAACATGTGATCGCGATCGAGGCGATACCCGAGCTGGCTGCAAACCTCCGTCGATTGTTTCCGCAGGTTGAGGTGATCAACGCAGCCGCTTCCGATCGGACAGGCGTCGTCGAACTCGCCATTCCGGAAGGGAAGCCGGGGCTATCCTCGGTAGCACACGAGCAGTTCGAACCGACGCTTGCGGTGCGCAAGATCGAAGTGGAATGCCTGACCGTCGATGGATTGATGGCCGCGCGCACCGATAGAATCGGGTTCATCAAGATCGACGTTGAGGGACATGAGCTTGCGGTTCTGGAAGGCGCGCGGGCCACGATCGCCAGGCACCGACCGACGATGTTGATCGAGGCTGAGGAGCGCCATCGGCCCGGCACCATCGCCGCAATTTTCGATTTCTTCGACGCGTTGGATTACAGCGGCTTCTATCTCGACGGCCAGCTACGCGCGTTAAAATCCTTCGATCCGGCGGTCCATCAGTCAACCCAGGGTGTTGAAGTTGCCAAACTCGACCGCGGCGGGTACGCCGGAAAGTACATCAATAACTTCATTTTTATAGCTTGAGGGCTATGCTTGAATATACTCAGATCCCCGTCTGCAGAAACCAGCGGCGGTCGGCCGACAGGCCGACCGCGGTGAGCACGCCTGATACATAGGCGCCGGTGTCGATCCCGATCCGATGTGGTTGTTCCTCGACATTGTTGCTGATCGTGTGACCATGAACAACGACAACATCACGGCTTGCATTGCTCCGTAGAAAATCTTCTCGGATCCAGCGAAGATCGCTCACTTTCTGACGATCGATGGGGATTTCATCTCTAATCCCGGCATGCACAAACACATAATCCCCATAGGCGACCAGGTCTTCGCCACGATCGAGAAATTCCGTGTGCGTCGCCGGTACGACTTGCGAAAAAATTGAAGCTAGTTCTTCATAAGACGCGGCATCATATTTTGGGTCGTCGCACATATAGCTGCGGATCGTGGCGTCGCCGCCTATTTTGACGAAATAGCGCAGCGCGCGCGCATCTCCCGTCAGCGCCTGGATCATGCATTCTTCGTGATTGCCGATCAGGTGGTGGAAGCGATCAAAGCGCGGAGCGGCGGCCAAAGCCCGATCGATCACCTTATTGGAATCGGGGCCGCGGTCGACGAGGTCACCAAGCAGGATGAGAATGCATTCGTCATGGTCATGCGATCGTCGGTCAGCGTCGATTCGATCGAGCAATTCGGCGAACAAGTCGTCGCGGCCATGGATGTCCCCTACCGCATATAACAGCAGCCCAGACGGAACCGTTGGAACCTTGAGGCCTGCGCCCTTACCGCTTCTTCGAAATCGCGCAAAAATGCCCATTAAAATCAAAAATCCTGTACCATCTGACTGGCCAACCGTTTCGGTCGACCGGTCGACCGGTCGACCGGTCGACCGATCGCTCGCTCTTAGCTCTTCGGTCGAGGGCAGGCCAGAGAAAGAGATTGGTGCGGCTACGCCACGGCAAAATTCAATCGCATGACTGAATTTGCGATCGAAATTTAAAGGAAAAACAAGAACTTTCGATTACCGACGCAGTCGCTGGCGAGCACGGCAGCTTTTCGAACTTAGGGTCAGGACCCAAACCTCCTCGAAGGATAGGACCAGTGAGCGCAAAGATATCCATTGTCTTCGGCACGCGACCGGAAGCCATCAAGATGTTTCCGGTGGTCCACGCACTGCGCGCGATGCCGAACTTGGAAGCGCGCGTCTGCGTCACTGCGCAGCATCGCGAAATGCTGGACCAAGTGCTAGAGATCGCACGGATTATTCCCGACGTCGATCTCGATATCATGACCTCCAACCAGACACTCGACACGCTGCTGGCGCGTCTTGTCACGGGCCTCGGCGCGACATTTGATGCCGAAAAGCCCGACCGGATCCTCGTCCATGGCGACACGCTGACAACGATGGCCGCCACCCTCGCCGCCTATTTCCGTAAGATTCCGGTCGGCCATGTCGAAGCCGGCCTGCGTAGTGGCAATATCTATCACCCTTGGCCCGAGGAAGTGAATCGCAAGGTCGCCGGGGCGGTTGCAGACCTGCACTTTGCGCCAACCGAAACGGCCGCCGCGGCGCTGCTGGCGGAGAATGTGCCCGCAGAACGTATTAACGTCACGGGCAACACTGTCATCGACGCGCTACTAGCGACGAAGGCGCGTATCGACGAGGATCCCTCTCTTGCGACCGGCCTCGACCCGGTCGTCGAGCGCTTCGCGGGCAAGCGCATTATCGCCGTCACCTCCCATCGGCGCGAGAATTTCGGCGACGGTATGACGGCGATCGCTGAGGCTATTGCGGCGATCGCAGCGCGCCCCGACGTTGCGATCGTCTTTCCGGTCCACCCCAATCCCCATGTTCGCACCGCGATGGAACCGATCCTGGGCGGCCTCGGCAATGTCGCGCTGATCGAACCGCTCGACTATCCGCACTTTGTCCGCCTTCTCGCCTCGTCGCATCTCGTGCTCACTGACAGTGGCGGGGTGCAGGAGGAAGCGCCCGCGCTCGGCAAGCCCGTGCTCGTCATGCGCGAAACGACCGAACGCCCCGAAGGAATCGATGCCGGCACCGCGCGGCTTGTCGGGACCGACAAAGCGCGTATTGTTTCCGAAATTTTCAGGCTTCTCGAAGATAAGCAGGCCTATTCGGCCATGGCCCACGCCCACAATCCTTTTGGTGACGGCACAGCGGCCCAGCAGATTGCGGAGATTGTTGCGCGTGCCCATCGATAGCGAACAGACAGTCACGGTCCTCGGCCTCGGTTATATCGGCCTGCCGACGGCGGCGCTGATCGCGCGCTCGGGATGCCAGGTGACCGGCGTCGATGTCAGCCAGCACGTCGTCGATACCGTCAACAACGGTAAAGTGCATATCGAGGAAGTCGATCTTGACGGCTTGGTACAAGGCGTCGTTGCACGCGGAGCGTTGGTTGCGTCGACTGACGTCGCGGCCGCCGACACCTTTGTCATCGCAGTGCCGACTCCGCACGATGACGAATATCGACCCGACATCGGGCATGTATTGTCTGCGGCGCGCGCCATCGCGCCCAAGTTGACGGCGGGCAATCTGGTCATCCTCGAATCGACCTCTCCAGTCGGCACGACCGAGAAAGTGGCCACCTTGCTGGCCGAGCTTCGCCCCGACCTCAAGGTTCCCGGCGCGTGCACCAGTGCCGCCGACATCTTCGTCGCTTATTGCCCCGAGCGCGTCCTGCCGGGCCGCATCCTCGTCGAGCTGGTCGATAATGACCGTTGCATCGGCGGTATCACGCCGCGTTGCGCCCGCCGCGCGATGACCTTTTATCGTCAGTTCGTCCGCGGTGCCTGCGTCACCACCTCGGCCCGCGCCGCCGAAATGGTCAAGCTGGTCGAGAACAGCTACCGCGACGTCAACATTGCCTTTGCCAACGAGCTGTCGATGATGGCCGAGGAAATGGGGGTCGATGTCTGGGAGGTGATCCGCCTCGCCAACCGCCACCCGCGGGTCAACATCCTGCAGCCCGGCCCCGGCGTCGGCGGCCATTGCATCGCGGTCGATCCCTGGTTCCTGGTGCATGGCGCGCCGAACCACAGCCGCCTGATCCGTACTGCGCGCGAGGTCAATCTGGCCAAGACCGCGCATGTCATCGGCGCCGCCGAAATGCTGGTGTCGCAACATCCGGGCGCGCGGGTCGCTTGCCTCGGCCTCGCGTTCAAACCGAATATCGACGATTTCCGCGAAAGCCCCGCAGTCGAGGTTGCCGCGGCGCTGGCCCGCCGCTTTGGCCAACAGATCAAGATCGTCGAACCCTATGCGCGCGGGCTGCCGATGGAATTTGCCGGGACTGGCGCCGAACTGGTCGATCTCGACAGCGCGCTCGCGGGCTGCGACATATTGGTCGTGCTGGTCGATCATGAGCTGTTCAAGTCGATCCCACTCGAAGAGCGCAGCGACAAGATTGTCTATGATACCCGTGGCTTGTGGCTTGACCAGCCGCCCCCTGGAAACGGCAATCGGCTTCATCAAGCGGCCTGATACGCTGCGGCTTGACGACATGCCAATGGCCACGCATGCTCTGACCATGCTGCAACGCCTTGAAAAAATCGTCGTCGAAAAGCCGTGGGGACGGACCGATATACCGAAAGAATTTGGGGAATTTGGCGGTCAACGGATCGGCGAAATCTGGTTTGCTCATCCCGACGGTGACGCTGCGCCGTTTATGATCAAATTTCTCTTTACGTCTGAGCGCCTATCAATCCAGGTCCATCCGGACAACGCCGCTGCTCAGGCGGCAGGCTTGCCACGTGGGAAGGAAGAATGCTGGCTGGTCCTTGATGCGCGGCCTGGTGCCGAATTGGGTGTCGGGCTCAATGGCGAGATAACACGGGAGGAGCTCCACAACGCCGCTCTCGACGGGTCGATCGTCGATAGGATCGATTGGCGACGATCCAAAACCAACGACTTTGTTTATAATCAGGCTGGAACGATTCATGCGATTGGACCCGGCTTGACGATCGTCGAGATTCAGCAAAACGTCGATTGTACCTACCGTATCTACGACTATGGCCGCGCGCGGGAGCTGCATCTCGATGAGGGCCTAAAAGTTTCTTCGCTGCGGCCGAGCCACGACCCGCGCGACCAAAGCGTCGACCCGACAAAAAATGCAATGCTCGTGGACGGCCCTCATTTTCGCGTTCTGCAATTAGCGGATCAGATCGATCCGGCAATTGTATCGGGAAACATTGACGATTGGACCGTCGTGCCGCTTTCATCGGGTTGCAGTGTGGACGGCGAACTGATTCATCTAGGTGAAGCGGTCTTGATAAAGGATCCCAGATCAATCGAACTGATGCCGGACAGCCGTGCGCTGTTAATCTGGTCCTAAACGGATTAATCCGCCCCTCTCAAGTGAGTGCCGAATTCTTTACGAATAGCCCATCAACCTCGTGCATGCGCTTGTCCCTGCTATATCCTTGGTGGATAGCAACACAAGTATAGCCTTTTTCAACAATTTCTTGGCCCAGTTCAGTAAAGAGCGGGGCGCCATCATAGGACGGCGCAAGTGCCATCTCCGTATAAATCAGGGGTACTGCATCGAACAGATTTTCTGCGCCTTTCAGTACGTTCAATTCATACCCTTGCGCATCGATTTTCAGCAGGAAGGTTTGATTGGCCGAATTTACGAGCGAATCAAGTGTCTCTACGTCAACAGTCTCGGTACGAATGGCTGCAATTCCCGGCTCCGACTGACTGGATTCAGCCAGGGCGGCCAACAGCGACGACGACTGGCTGTTCCCTGATACATTGATCAGCGCGGTTCCCTTGACGGCCCCGACTGCGCATCGCGGTGCCACCTGCCATCGTGCAATGGCAGATGCCGCACGGGTTAGAGCGTTATGCGCGTCCGACAGTGGCTCGACTGACAATATATTGCCTTCCCAGCCCTCCGCAAACACCCGCTCAGCGAACTGCCCGGTATTGGCACCGACATCGATGATTGTGGTGACGCCGTGCTCCCGCGCCAACGTGAGGAGTATTCCAAATGGGTCATCAACCAGGCTATAACGCCGAATATCGTAGCCGAGCGGTCGCAGTATGGCACGGATAATACGCTTAAACATCTACGTGCGCTCTCCTAGGTTCAGACGCTGTGCTCACTATCTCCCAGTAATCCAAAATGCAATGCAAAGGCCTACATCAAGACAGATGTTATTTCCTTTGGAATCATTGCCTATTTCGCCAGTTTAGGTCACAAACTCGATCGTCAGGCTCTTGCGGCCCCGCCCGCCATCTCCCATATCGCCACCCATGACCAATCCTCACGCGCAAAGTGCCGCGCCCTGGCACGGAACCACCATCCTTTCCGCCCGCACAGCTGACAGGGTCGTCGTCATCGGCGACGGACAGGTGTCGATGGGTCAGACGGTGATGAAACCCAATGCCCGCAAGGTGCGCCGCCTTCACGACGGCAGTGTCATCGGTGGCTTCGCGGGCGCAACCGCCGATGCCTTCACCCTCTTTGAACGGCTCGAAGCCAAGCTCGAGCGCCACAACGGCCAGCTGCTGCGCGCTGCGGTGGAACTCGCCAAGGACTGGCGCACCGATAAATATCTCCGCAATCTGGAGGCGATGATGATCGTCGCCGACAAGGAGGTGACGTTGGTCATCACCGGTAACGGCGACGTGCTCGAGCCCAAGGGCGGCATCGCGGCGATCGGATCGGGCGGCAATTACGCCCTCGCCGCCGCCACCGCGCTGGCCGATTATGAGCAGGACGCCGAGATATTGGTGCGCAAGGCGATGCAGGTCGCCGCCGACATCTGCGTTTATACCAACGACCAGTTTACCCAAGAAACCATCGAAACCCAGGCTTAAAGCAGATGAACAAGGACCTGACTCCGAAGGCGATCGTAGCTGCGCTCGACACGCACATCATCGGCCAGGATGCTGCGAAGCGCGCAGTCGCGGTCGCGCTGCGCAATCGCTGGCGCCGCCAGCAACTGTCCGCCGATTTGCGCGACGAGGTGACGCCGAAGAATATCCTGATGATCGGCCCCACCGGCTGCGGCAAGACCGAGATTTCGCGGCGTCTGGCCAAGCTCGCCGACGCGCCGTTTATCAAGGTCGAAGCTACCAAGTTCACCGAGGTCGGTTATGTCGGCCGCGACGTCGAGCAGATCGCCCGCGACTTGGTCGAGGAAGCCGTGCGGCTGGAGAAGGACCGCCGCCGCGAAGCGGTGCGCACCGCAGCCGAAGAAGCCGCGATGGAGCGGTTGCTCGATGCGCTGACCGGCAAGGGCGCCAGCGAGGCGACGCGGCAGAGTTTCCGCCAGCGCATTCGCGAAGGGCATCTCGACGACAGCGAGGTCGAGATCGAAATCGCCGACGCACCCTCAATGCCGTTCGAGCTACCCGGGCAGCCGGGTCAGTTGGGCATGATCAACCTGTCCGACATTCTCGGCAAGGCGATGGGCGGTCCGCCCAAGAAGCGCCGCAAGCTCAAGGTCATCGAGGCCGCAACGCGGCTGATCGAGGAGGAGCAAGACAAGCGCCTCGACCAGGACGACGTCGCCCGCATTGCGCTCGCCGATGCCGAGGCCAACGGCATCGTCTTCCTCGACGAGATCGACAAGATCGCGGTCAGCGACGTGCGCGGCGGTTCGGTGAGCCGCGAGGGCGTGCAGCGCGACCTGCTGCCGCTGATCGAGGGCACCACAGTCGCCACCAAATACGGCCCGATGAAGACCGACCATATTCTCTTCATCGCCTCGGGCGCTTTCCATGTCGCGAAGCCCAGCGACTTGCTGCCCGAGCTGCAGGGGCGCCTACCGATCCGCGTCGAGCTGAGCGCGCTCACCGAAAGCGATTTCGTGCGCATCCTGAGCGAAACCAAGGCTGGCCTGCCCGAACAATATGCCGCGCTGCTCGGCACCGAGGGGGTCACCCTGTCGTTCACCGACGATGCAATCGCCCGCGTCGCCAAGCTGGCCGCGGAGGTCAACGAGCGGGTCGAAAACATCGGCGCACGGCGACTCCAGACGATCATGGAGCGGCTGGTCGAGGAGGTCAGCTTTGGCGCCGAAGACATGGCGGGCACCACGCTTGCGGTGGACGCCGCCTATGTCGATCGTCAGCTCGCCGAAGTTGTCGGCGACACCGACCTCAGCAAATATGTTCTCTAATCTGCGGAGCCTCAGGCGGGCGTAATTAGGCTTCTTTTCAGCCGCTCGTTTGCCGAACTTCATTTGACTTTTTCCGCCCGTCAATGCGATGAATGGGGCGACACGGTCACACAGGGTTGCAACCGACCGGCGCGGAGACAGTAATGACAGACGAGGACGTCGCCCCGGAGCAGGGCGAGCTGGCGATCACGCGCACCGGCGATCGGCTTCGGCTGGCGCGAGAAGCGGCGGGGTTGTCGCTTGCCGATGTGGCGACGCGGACGCGGATCACCCAGCGCCATCTGTCGGCGATCGAAAAGTCTGATTTCTCGGAGCTTCCCGGGCGAACCTATGTGACCGGATTCGCGCGCGCCTACGCCCGTGCGGTCGACCTGCCCGAGGCCGAGGTCGGTGCCGCGGTGCGCCGCGAACTCGAGGAAGACGCCTATGGCGCGCGCCCGTTGTACGAAGCTTATGAACCGACCGATCCGGCTCGCCTGCCCACCGCGCGGATGACCTGGACGCTGGTGATCGTCGCCCTGCTTCTCGCCTCGGCCTATGGCGTGTGGCGCTTCCTGTCGGTCGAACCCGGCGAAGCCTTGGTCGCCGCGCAAAATCGCGCCGCCGATGCATCCGAAGCGCCGCAGAGCGACGCCGCCGCGCCGCCGACAACCAAGACGGGCGCCGGTGCGGCGGCCGTCGCCGCCGATGCGCCCGTCGTGCTGACGGGCATATCCGAAGTGTGGATCGGGTTCGACGACGCTGCGGGCAAGACCGAAAACTGGCGCACGCTCGACCCGGGCGAAACCTATCAGGTGCCGCCCGAGTATATCGCGCAGTTCACGCTCCGCACCAGCATCCCGCAGGCTCTTAAGGTTACCGTGGGCGGCCGCGATGTCGGCGCGATCGGGCCGGCCGACACGCTGGTCAAAGGTGTTTCGCTCAAGCCCGCCGATCTGGTGGCGCGCGCCGACGGCAATGGCGCGGCGAACGCAGCGGGGACCGCGGGCGCGCAGCCCAAAGGCTGAATCGGCCATCATTCGGGCCGGTCAGAGCTGCAGCGCGCCGAATTGGGTTTGCGCTGGCGCGCCTTGCCGCGTTATGAGCGAAAAAATGGTTAATTGGTGGGGGCCGAACGGCAAATGAAGATGCGTCATATCATTTTCTTGGGGGCGGCTTCGGTCGCACTGGTGGCGACGATGCCCGCGGCAGCGCAGGACGGCGCCATCGACAAGCGGGTCGAGCGGCTGGAAAAGGAAATGCGGGCGGTCCAGCGCTCGGTGTTTCCCGGCGGCAGCCCGACCTTTTTCGAAGGCGAGATTGCGCCCGACAACACCCCCGGCGAGCGCGCACGCGGCAACGCCCCGGTCATCGACCTGACCGCTCGCGTCGATGCGCTGGAAAGCCAGCTTCAGACGCTCACCGGCCAGACCGAACAAAATGCCTTTCAGCTTCGCGAGCTGGAAAAGCAGTTCACGGCCTACAAGGCCGAAACGGACAAACGTTTCGCCGATCCGGCGACCGTCGCAACGCCTGCCAGCCTGCCGCCCGCCGCGACCGTGAAGCCCCCGGCAACCACGGCGACGGCCGCTGCCTCTACCCCGGCGAAAAAACCCGCGACGCCCGCCGCGAAGCCGGCCAGCGCCACCCCCAACGCCGCGCGGCTCGCGCTGGTCAAGAAGGTGGAGATCCCCGTGACGGGTAACGAGACGAAGGACGCGTACGACTATGGCTATCGTCTGTGGGAAGCCAAACTCTACCCCGAGGCGCAGGCCCAGCTGAAGCAGGTGGTCACCAAATGGCCGACCAGCAGCCAGGCCAGCTATGCCCAGAACTTGCTTGGCCGGGCCTATCTCGACGAAGGCAAGCCCAGCCTTGCTGCCGTCGCATTCTACAATAATTACAAGGATCGCCCCAGCGGCGCCCGCGCTCCGCACAGCTTGATGTATATGGGGGTCGCGCTCGACAAGCTGGGCCGCAAGGCCGACGCCTGCAAAGCGTTCCGCGAACTCGAAGAAGTGTATGGCGACAAGGCGCCGCAGGATGTCCGGACCGATGCAGCTACCGCCAAAGCAAAAGCAGGCTGCTGACCGCGACCGAGCCGATCGACTGGCGGGCGACCTGCGCTCGCTCGTCGGCTCCGATTGGCATCGGCGCCATTATGGCGTCGCGGTGTCGGGCGGCCCCGACAGCATGGCGCTGCTCTGGCTGATGGCGACGTTGCTGCCCGGACAGGTCTGGGCAGCGACGGTCGATCATGGTCTTCGCAAGGGATCGGACGACGAAGCTCGAATGGTCGCAGGTTTTTGCGATCGCGAGCATATCCATCATTCGACCTTGCGGCCCGCGGTCCCGATCAAGGGTTCGCTACAGGCGGCGGCGCGCACCGAACGGTATCAGCTGCTCGAACAATGGCGCAGCGCCAATGCGATCGACCACATCGTTACCGCGCACCACGCTGACGATCAGCTGGAAACGCTGGTGATGCGGCTCAATCGCAGCAGCGGCGTCAGCGGCCTCGCCGCGATCCGCGCCCGCAACGGCGTCATCTTGCGACCGTTGCTGCGCTGGCGGCGCAGCGATCTGGTCGATATCGCGCTCGATGCCGACCTGCCCTTTGTCGACGACCCGTCGAACAGCGACAATCGCTTCGATCGCGCGCGGCTGCGCCAGGCGCTGCGCTCGCAATCGGTGCTCGACCCGGCAGCGGCGGCGCGATCGGCCGAGTGGCTGGCCGAAGCCGACGAGGCGATCGACTGGGCCGTCGAGCGTTCGATCGCGTCGTGGCCCGACGCCTCCGACATCGCCGTCATCCGCGACGAAGGCTATCCGCCGGAGATGTTCCGCCGCATCGTGGCGCAGCGCCTGCGCGCCAATGCGCCGCAACTCGCGGTGCGCGGTGCCTCGCTTGATGGGGTGATCGCCGCGATGCACAATGGCAAGCGGGCGATGGTCGGGGCGCTGCTGATCGATGCCGTTCGCGGGTTTGAAGGGGCAATCTGGCGCATTTCTGCGGCACCGCGCCGGAAACCACCCAAAAAGGCCTGATTGCCTCATTGTCATTTAACCCGATTATCCTATCTTGTCGGGGTGAGGCGCATCGCTGCGCCGGTTAGGAAAGTATTCGAATGCAGGACGACAAGGAACCGCAGGGCAACCCCTGGATGAAGAGTGTGATGATCTGGAGCGGCATCTTGCTCGCCATGCTCCTCGTCGCCTCGATGTTCGGCGGCGCGGCGCAGCCTGCGGGCAACACCCTGGCCTATTCGGAATTCCGGCAAAAGGTCGAGGAAGGCGCCGTCAAGGACGTTGTGCTGTCCGAAGACAAGGTGACGGGCACGCTGTCGAACGGCGATCGCTTCACCGCCAATGTCGTGCGCGACCCTGACCTCCTCAAGATGCTCAATGACAATGGCGTCAAATATGACGGCAAGGCCACCGAAGCGCCCAATTTCTGGATGTATATGCTGATCCAGTCGCTGCCCTTCCTGCTGATCCTCGGCATCGCCTTCTTTGTGTTCCGCCAGGTTCAGAAGAACAACGGCTCGGGCGCGATGGGCTTTGGCAAGTCGCGCGCCAAGATGCTGACCGAAAAGCAGGGCAAGGTGACCTTCGACGACGTTGCGGGGATCGACGAGGCGCGCGAAGAGCTGGAAGAAATCGTCGAATTCCTGCGCGATCCGACCAAATTCTCGAAACTCGGCGGCCAGATTCCGAAGGGCGCTTTGCTCGTCGGGTCGCCCGGCACCGGCAAGACCTTGCTCGCCCGCGCGATCGCCGGCGAAGCAGGCGTTCCCTTCTTCACCATTTCGGGCTCGGACTTCGTCGAAATGTTCGTCGGCGTCGGCGCCAGCCGCGTCCGCGACATGTTCGAACAGGCGAAGCGCAACGCACCGTGCATCGTCTTTATCGACGAAATTGACGCGGTCGGTCGCCATCGCGGCGCAGGCCTTGGCAATGGCAACGACGAGCGCGAACAGACGCTGAACCAGCTGCTCGTCGAAATGGACGGCTTCGAGGCCAACGAAGGCATCATCATCGTCGCCGCGACCAACCGCCCCGACGTGCTCGACCCTGCCCTCCTCCGTCCGGGCCGCTTCGATCGCCAGGTCGTCGTGCCGCGCCCCGACATCGAGGGCCGCCAGAAGATCCTCGAAGTCCACACGCGCAAGAAGCCGCTCGCACCCGACGTCGACCTGCGCCGCGTGGCGCGCGGCACACCCGGCTTCTCCGGCGCCGATCTGGCTAATCTTTGCAACGAAGCGGCGCTGCTTGCGGCGCGCAAGGGCAAGCGGCTGATCGCCAACGACGAGTTCGAAGAGGCCAAGGACAAGGTGATGATGGGCGCGGAGCGCCGATCGATGGTGATGACCGAGGACGAGAAAAAATCGACCGCCTATCACGAGGCCGGTCACGCGCTTGTCTCGCTCCACGTCGAAGGCTGCGATCCGCTCCACAAGGTCACGATCATCCCGCGTGGCCGCGCCTTGGGCGTGACGTGGAACCTGCCCGAACGCGACCGTTATTCGATGAGCATGAAGCAGATGAAGGCGCGGCTTGCGCTCTGCTTTGGCGGGCGCATCGCCGAACAGCTGATCTATGGCAAGGACGAGCTCAACACCGGCGCGTCGAACGACATCCAGCAGGCGACCGACATGGCGCGCTCGATGGTCATGGAATATGGCATGTCCGAAAAGCTGGGCTGGCTGCGCTATCGCGACAATCAAGACGAAGTGTTCCTGGGCCATAGCGTGTCGCGCGCGCAGAACATGTCCGAAGAGACCGCGAAGCTGATCGACGCCGAAGTCCGCCGTCTGGTCGAGGAAGGCGAACAGACCGCGCGCAAGGTGCTGACCGATCATATTGACGAGCTCCACCTGCTCGCCGCGGCGCTGCTCGAATATGAGACGCTCTCGGGCGAAGAATCGAAGCGGGCGATCAAGGGCGAAGACATCGGCCGCGAAGACGATGCGGACAAGCGCGGTACCCCGGTGTCGGGCCACGCTGGCTCGCTGCCGCAAATCAAGCGCAAGCCGCGCGGCCCGTTCGGCGACCCGAAGCCGCAAGGCGCCTAGGATCGGCGCCGAACGCGTTCGATTCAGGGCTCATTCATTGGCTGACGGCAAGTTGCGGCGCATGGCTTTACCGAATTGCGCGCGCATCTTGCCGGTCCTGCTCGCAGCGCCGTTGCTGTGTGCGATGGCCCCGGGCGACATGAGCGTCGCGGCGTTCCTGGCGCGCGCCGACTCCATCGCCCGACTCGGCCCGCTCGCGCTTGCGACGCCGCAAGGCAATGCGTTGAAGAGTGAAGTCGTGGCCGCGGGCAAACGGTACAAGGCGCGCATCGACGCCGACCGCCGCGCGGGGCGGAAAACCACCAGCTGCCCGCCCGAAACAGGTACGCTGACCCCCGACCAGTGGCTGGCGCATTTGCGTTCCTATCCCGCCCCGCTTCGCCGGACCGTCAGCATCAATACCGCGTTCGATGCCCTGATGAAGAAACGCTACCCCTGCCGGGCCTGATGCGCCATGAAGCGGTCGACAAAGGAGACGATGATGGCCGCTAAATCGGGAAAAATGTTGGTGCTCGCGGCGCTGCTGGCGATGGGACCGCAACCCGCTGCCGCGCAAGGCACCGGGGTGCTCACGAACAAGGTCGAACTGGAAAAGCCGGGTGCGATCGTCGAGGGGCGCGAGGGCGAGAAAACCTACACCACGCCCGATGTCGTCGTGCCGGGCGACCGGATCCGTCTGACCCTCACCTTCACCAACAATGGGACCGCTCCCGCGGCCGGGGTCAATCTGACCAATCCGATTCCCGCAGCGCTGGTCTTTGATGGCACGACGGACACGGCGGGCTTTGCCGTGTCCGTCGATGGCGGCAAGACGTTTGGCGCCCTCGCTGCGCTGACGGTCGCCGTCACCGGCGCGGCGCCGCGCCCCGCCATCGCCGCCGATGTCACCCATGTCCGCTGGCTGTGGCCCGACGCGGTTCCCGCGGGGCAAAGCCGCTCCGTCGCTTTCTTCGGCCGCGTCCGGTGATCGATCGGCGCTACCGCCGGTGACGATTTATTGCGACGAATCGGGTGGCCTGAACGCCGGTGCGATGACCTTCGCCGCGGTGATGCTGACGCCGCAGGTGGCCGCCGACATTCATGCCCGGTTTCGCAGTGTCACCGGACTGCGCAGCGAGCTGAAAGGCAGCCGGATCAGCGTGGTTGAGCGCGCCTATCTCCTCGAACTGTTCGATCGTGCGGGTGGCCGCGCTTGGGTGGCGGTGGCAAAGCGCGACACGTTGACGCAGCCTCCAGACGGCGCGCCGCTAAGCGATTTGGCGCTCTATGCGGCTTTGCTCAACTTGGCGGTCGGGCGCTGGCTGCCCGAAACCGGCGGCGTATGCACGGATGTCGTGATCGACGAGGGCCGCTATGATGTCGCTATCCTGGCCAAAGTGCGCGAGGAAATCCAGGCCGGTCTCGGCCGATGGGGCCGTGCCTCGCTCGCCGACAGCCGTCGCAGCGAAGGGGTCCAGATCGCCGATGTGATCGCGAACAGCCTGTTTAACATCGCAGTCGCCTCGCCGCGCGCGCACCGGATCCAGCGGATGATCGAACCGATGCTTGCATCGAAGACGATCCGCGTGGCGGAGTTGCAGCAGGTTGCGTAGCTGGATGGCTTCTTTGGGGTCGGGAGGATCACCGACAGCAATCGGTGCTTAGAAGACATCGCGCACGCCTCATCCCAACCAAAAAAGGGCCGCGGTTTCCCGCGGCCCTTTTTTGTTAGCGATCGCGCCGGTTATTCGAAGTCGCTGCCACCACCCGCGGGGCTGCGCGGTGGCGCGGCGGCGGTCAGGCGCAGGGCTTCAGCCGAACGGCTGATCGAGCTGATTTCATCGGGGGTATCGTCATCGTCGACAACAACCTTCTGCAGCGTCGTGACCAGCGTTTCCTTCAGGTCCTTCGGGCGCACGGTCTGCTCGGCGATTTCGCGCAGCGCCACGACCGGGTTCTTGTCGCGGTCGCGGTCGATGGTCAGCTCGGAACCGCCCGAAATTTCGCGTGCGCGATGCGCGGAGAGCAGGACCAGGTCGAAACGGTTGGGAATCTTGTCGACGCAATCCTCGACGGTAACGCGGGCCATGTTGTTTCCTTAGAAGATAGGAGAGGCCAGCCTTTTTGGAGGCGTGGCGGCAAGCGCTGCGCGCTAGCAGCAAGGCCCGCCGCTGTCAATCAAAGCCCTGCCCTTGCGGCGTTCGCGGCGGCATGCCTATGAGCGGATGATGACCGACGTCCCCTGCCCCGCCAGCGATCCCGACGCCCTGACCGCCGATGTCGCCGGGCATCGGCTGGAGGTCATCGTCGACGGCGACCAGCGGCTTGCCCGCATCCTGGCGCTGCTGAACGGCGCGGTCCACAGCATCGACATCATCATGTACATCTTTGAGCACGACGGCGCCGGAACCCGCGTCCTGGATGCGATGACCGCGGCGGCACGGCGGGGCGTGCGGGTCCGCGCGGTGATCGACAGCTTCGGCTCTTCGGATATTGCCGACAGCATCTTTGCGCCGCTGCGCGAAGCGGGTGGCAGCGTGACCTTTTTCTCGCGGCGCTGGCGCTCGAGCTATCTGATCCGCAACCACCAGAAACTGCTGCTGATCGACGAAACGGTGGCCGTCACCGGTGGGTTCAATATCGCCGCCCCCTATCTGGGAACGCAGCGAGACAATTGCTGGTTCGACCTCGGCATCGTCGTGCGCGGCCCGTCGGTCACGCGGATGGTCGCCTGGTTCGCCGAAATCCACGACTATACCGTGAACAACGACGGCAAATTGCTGATGCTCCGCCGCCTGATCCGCGAATGGCCGGTCGAAGCCGGACCCGTAACCTGGCTGGTCGGCGGTCCGACTCAGCGGCTGTCCCCATGGGCGCGCGCCGTGCGCAGCGACCTCACCGGCGCGCGCCAGCTCGATATGGCGATGGCCTATTTCTCGCCCGGGCAAGGTATGCTGCGGCGGCTCGGCCGCGTGGCGCGGGAGGGCCGGGCGCGCTTCATCATGGCGGCGAAGTCCGACAATGCGGCGACGATCGGCGCCTCGCGGCTGCTTTATGGCTATCTGCTGCGCAAAGGCGCCCAAATCTGGGAATATCAGCCGTGCAAGCTGCACATGAAACTGATCGTCATCGACGATGTCGTCTACATCGGGACTGCCAATTTCGACATGCGCAGCCTGTTCGTCAATGTCGAGGTCATGCTGCGCATAGCCGACGCCAATTTTGCCACGCAAATGCGCGGTTTCATCGCGGCGCAGCAGCCCGAATGCGAGAACATCACCCGCGCCTCGCACAAAGCGCGTGCCGGGTGGTTGACCCGGCTGCGCTGGACGCTGGCATGGTTTGTGGTGGGTGCCGCCGATTATACCGTGTCGCGGCGGCTGAACTTCGGTCTCGGCGACCCCGATCCAGACCTGGAGGTTTAGTCTTTCCAGCCCCAGAATAGGAAACAGGGCGGCACATTCACCCATTCGAACGCATTGTCGATACGGGCGAAATGCGGCGCGAGAAAATCGCGGGCGCGAGCGCGGAACTGATAGACGAGGAACGCACCGCCGGGGCGCAACACGCGGTGCGTGGCGGCCGCAATCGCCGGGCCGACGCCCGCGGGCAACGTCGAAAAGGGTAGGCCCGACAGAACATAGTCGGCCTTGTCGAACCCATGCGCCGCGATGATTGCCTCAACCTCGCCCGCCGAACCATGGACCGCGATAAAACGGCTGTCGCGGATGTCTGTCCGCAGATAATCGATGAAATCTTCGTTGGTATCGATCGCGATCAGCGTCGCATCGCCCGCCATGCGTTCGAGCACTGGGCGACAGAACGTCCCGACCCCCGGACCATATTCGACGAACAGCTTGGTATTCTTCCAGTCGACGGGGCGCAGCATGTGGCGGATCAGCGTCGGCGAAGAGGGTACGATCGAACCCACCATGACCGGATGCTTGACAAAGCCGCGGACAAACATGCCCCACGGCCCGAAAAAGCGTTTGAGGCGCTCGCGCAGGCGGCGGGCCAGCGGCGCTTTCGTTTCTTGGGCCTGCGCCCGCGGATTGGTCATGGTGGCCTTCGCGTTGTTGCGGTTGGCGCTGGCGTGGCAAAAACAGCGCGTTGGCGCAAGGAAAGAGTCAGTCTTGACTCTGGACAGGTGACCGGGCGCGTGTAGGGAAAGGCCGACTTAAGGGGGCGGCGCAGCGAAGGGGGCAGCCATGGCAAAAACATCCGGCTCGATCCCGGCCGACCGCATGGCGATTCTGTTCGCGGTGATGCTGGTCGCTGCCGCGGGCAACACCGCGATGCAGTCGATCCTGCCCGCGATCGGTGCCAAGCTCCACATCCCCGACGTCTGGGTCAGCCTCGCCTTCAGCTGGTCGGCGTTGTTGTGGGTGTTGACGGCACCCTATTGGGCGCGGCAGTCGGACCAGCGCGGACGCAAGGCGCTGATGGCGTTGGGCGTGATCGGCTTCATGCTGTCGATGGCGCTTTGCGGCGCGGCGCTATGGTCGGGACTGCAAGGCTATCTCGCCGCCGGGACAACCTTCATCATTTTCGCGCTGTTCCGCAGCCTGTATGGCGGTTTCGGATCGGCGGCGCCGCCCGCGGTGCAGGCCTATGTCGCGGCGCGCACCGACCCGGAAGAGCGCACGCAGGCGCTGTCACTCGTCTCGTCGTCCTTTGGCCTCGGTACCGTCATCGGCCCTGCCATCGCGCCTTTTTTCATCCTGCCCTTCGTCGGCCTCGCCGGTCCGTTGCTCGTCTTTGCCCTGATCGGCCTGCTCGTCCTGATCATGCTCCGCTGGCGACTACCCGACGATGTGCCGCGGTTCGCAGCACGCGGCGCAATCGTCGCCTATCCGACGTCGGCGGGCTCCCCCGCTGCGGCAACCGACGATAGCGACGACGATGTCGTCGATCCAGGCGCCGCCAGCGCCCCGCCGCTGCGCTGGTCCGACACCCGCGTTCGCCCGTGGCTGCTGGCTGGGCTATATGGTGGCCAGGCGCAGGCGATGATGCTGGGCGTCATCGGCTTCCTGATCCTCGATCGGCTTGATCTTCGCCTCAACCCCGACGAAGGCGCCGCGATGACGGGCATCGTGTTGATGGCGGGTGCCTTTGCCACGCTGCTATCGCAATGGGGATTGATCCCGTTGCTCAAGCTGTCGGCGCGCACTGCCGTGCTGATCGGCTCCGCTCTCGGCGCAACGGGGCTCGTGATGACCGGCTTGTCGCAGGACCTGCACGGCATCGTGATTGGCTTCGCTCTCGCCTCGCTCGGTTTCGGGCTGTTCCGCCCCGGCTTTACCGCGGGGGCATCGCTGTCGGTGCCGCGGCGCGATCAGGGCAGCGTCGCCGGCATGACCGCGTCGATCAACGGATCGGCTTATATCGTCTCTCCCGCCATCGGTGTGCTGCTCTACAATTGGCACCCGATGATCGCCTATGGCCTGATGGCGGCCTTTTGCGGCTGGCTCGTGCTGTGGGGCTGGTCGGCGCTGCGGCTCGACCAGCCCGCCGCTTAATCCTTTACCGCGCCGTCGGCGTGCTTCTGCTCGCGCACCGGCTTAAGCATCCCGGGCGCAAAGAAGCCGATCGGGTTGACGCTCATCGCGGCCTGCTTGATCTCGCCCTGGATTTTTTCATAATCCTTTTCCATCGCTTCGGTGACCGATGCGCGGGTGTCCTTCAGCGCCGCGTCGAAATCGGCCATGGTCACCGCATCGCTGTTGATCGACCGCTTGAGCGCGGCCAGACCGGCGCGGCGGGTCAGATCCTCTAGGTCGGCGCCGGTGAATCGATCCGACTTTTCCGCGAGCACCGCCAGATCGACGTCGTCGGCGAGCGGCATATTGCCGGTCTGGATTTCCAGGATGCGCTGGCGTCCCTCGGCGTTGGGGACCGACACATAGATCAGTTCGTCGAGCCGACCGGGGCGTAGCAGCGCCGGGTCGATCAGGTTCGGACGATTGGTCGCACCGATAACGACGACCGACTGCATTTCCTCGATCCCGTCCATCTCGGCCAGGATCGTGTTGACGACGCGCTCGGTCACCTGCGGCTCGCCGGACGTCCCGCTGCCACGCGCCGGGACCAGGCTGTCGAGCTCGTCGATAAAGATGATCGTCGGCGCGACCGCGCGCGCGCGGGCGAACAGCCGCGCAATCTGTTGCTCGCTCTCGCCATACCATTTCGACAGCAGGTCGGACGACTTGATCGAGATGAAATTGGCGTCGGACTCGCGCGCCGCCGCCTTGGCCAGCAGGGTCTTGCCGGTCCCTGGCGGGCCGTAGAGCAGAAAGCCCTTGGCGGCCCGGATGCCCAGCCGCCGAAAGGCTTCGGGATGCTTGAGCGGCAGCTCGACCCCTTCGATCAGCTTTTCGCGCGCCGCGTCCAGCCCGCCGATGTCGCTCCATCGCGTCGTCGGCGCCTGCACCATCACCTCGCGCATCGCGGACGGCTGCACCCGTTTCAACGCATTGCTGAAATCATCGCGCGTGACGCGCAATTCCTCCAGTACATCCGGCGGAATCGTCCCCTCGGCCAGGTCGAGCTTCGGCATGATGCGCCGCACCGCCTCGATCGCCGCTTCGCGGGTTAGCGACGCCATGTCGGCACCGACAAAACCAAAGGTGGTGCGCGCGAGTTCGGCGAGGTCCACGTCGGCCGAAAGCGGCATCCCGCGCGTGTGGATACCCAATATTTCCCGCCGCCCGCTTTCGTCGGGAACCCCGATGACGATCTCGCGATCGAAGCGGCCCGGACGGCGCAGCGCCTCGTCGATCGCGTCGGGGCGGTTCGTCGCAGCGATGACGACCAGGTTGGTGCGCGGCTCCAACCCGTCCATCAATGTCAGCAACTGCGCGACGAGGCGTTTTTCGGCCTCGCCCGTCACCTGCCCGCGCTTCGGCGCGATCGAATCGATCTCATCGATGAACAGGATCGACGGCGCAGCCTTCGCCGCCTGGTCGAAAATATCGCGCAGCCGCTTTTCGGACTCGCCATAGGCCGAACCCATGATTTCCGGGCCGTTGATCAAGAAAAATTGCGCTTCGCTCTCGTTGGCGACCGCGCGCGCGAGCCGCGTCTTGCCGGTCCCCGGCGGCCCGTGCAGCAGCACCCCGCGCGGCGGGTCGACGCCCAGGCGGCGAAACAATTCGGGATAACGTAACGGCAGTTCCACCATCTCGCGCAGCTGGTCGATCGTTTCACCCAGCCCGCCCAGATCGTCATAGGTCACATCGGTGCGGCGTGCGTCCTGCGGCTCCTGATATTCGGGTAGCAGTTCGATTTCGGTGTTTTCGTCGATGAACACGACGCCCTTGGGCGCCGCGGAGACGACGATCAGCCGCACTTCGGCCAGCGCATAGGCGGGCGCGTTGAGCATCTGGCGTAGCTGCGGCGGCATATCACCCGATTCGAGCCGCTGCTGGCCCGCGGTCGCCACGGTATCGCCGGTTACCACCGGGCGGCCGAAAAAGCTGCGCTTCAGCGCATTCGCCGATCCTTGCAGCCGCAGATTTTCCTGCGCCGGGGCGAACACCACGCGCGTCGCGGCGCGCGTGTCAACGCGGCTCAATATCACCATATCACCTGCCCCCGCGCCCGCATTGGCGCGTTGCAGGCCGTCGAGGCGGATCACCTCCAGCCCCTCGTCCTCGGGATAGGGTGCGACGACGCGCGACGCGGTCTGCCGCTTGCCGCTGATCTGGATGATATCACCCTCGGTAACGCCCAGTTCGGCCATCGTGGAACGAGGGATGCGGGCAATGCCGCCCCCGCTTTCCTCGGCGCGTGAATTCGCCACCTGCAGTTTCACCTGTTTGTCTTTTACCGCTGCATCGGCCAAGGCGCGTCTCCGTCAAAAAGATCCATATGCCGAAGATAGGATGGTCGTTCCCGATTTGCGACCCCCGCCCGTCGCTTGACCCAGCACCGCCCTATGCCGCACTGCACAAAATTGTGGCAAGTCGTGCAGGGTCATGTCATCATCGGTGCCGAATATGCCCCGCCTTCCTCCCCTCAGCAGCATGGAAGCCTTTCTCGAGGTCGCCCGCTATGGCACGGTGAAGGCTGCCGCAATCGAACTGGGGCTGTCGATGCCCGCGCTGTCGCGGCGCATCCAGACGCTCGAACACGCCGTCGGGCGGCCGCTGTTCAACCGCCACCATCATGGACTCAGCCTGACCGAAGCGGGGCGCGCGTTGCAAGGCCAGCTGGCCCCGATCCTCGACGAATTGCGCACGGTGATCGGCCAGGTCGGCAGCCCCGACGCGTCGCTGCGCCTGCATCTCAACGTGCTGCCGCTGTTTGCGCAACAGCGGCTTTTCCCGCGCCTGCCAGAACTGCGCCGTGAACATCCCGAACTGCACATCGACATCGATACGATGTCGCACGCCGAGGCACGGCTGGGCGACGGCATCGATGCCGCGATTGCACTCGCACGTTCGATTGACCCGGCGCTCTATGCGGCCAGACTTGATCAGGACAAGGTGTTTCCAATCGCCGCGCGGACGCTGACCGACGGCGACCGGCCATTTGTGGTTCCGGAGCAATTGCAACGCATGACCGTCCTCCTCCACCGCGAAATGCCTGAGACGTTCAGCGAGTGGAAAAAGGCGATCGGCATGCCATATCTCGAACCGGCGGGTATCGACTATTTCGATTCGGGACCGCTTATGCTCGAAGCTGCCGCGCAAGGCATCGGCGTCGCCTTCATGCACGGCCACCATTTCGACGACGCGCACGACCCGCGCTTGGTACGTCTGTTCGATTTCGACGTCGACAGTCCTTACAGCTATTGGTTCGTGTGCCGCCCGCGCGCACTGCGGCAGCCTGCGGTAAAGCTATTTCACGACTGGCTGCTGGCGGCGAAGATTTAGCGCCGTTGGCAGTTCAACGGCTGCCTCCGACCAAGCTATTCCGGCGTATTGTTGGCCTCAAGGCGATTGCGGCTCTTTTGATCTTCGCGCTCGCGCTGACGAAGATATTTGCGATCGGGGTGATTATGCCGAATATAAGCGATACCGGCGGCCGCAGCCGCCAGCATCAGGGCGATCAGGCCGTAAGCGACCCATAATCTCATCTCGATGTCATTGACTCCGTCGGTGGCAAATCTCACCCCGACCCACACTACGGCGCCCGCGCCCGAAGGTTCCCCAGTCGTGTGTCGCACGACGCCCGACGGTAAGAGAAATGGTGCTGCTGGGGAGGATTGAACTCCCGACCTCGTCATTACCAATGACGCGCTCTACCACTGAGCTACAGCAGCAACCGGAACGCCCGCAAACGCCTGTTCGCTGGGCAGGCGCGGCCTATGGCGGGGCGCCTGTCACCTGTCAAGGTGCGAGACTTGACGATCGGCTAATTTCGCGGGCATGGCGCCCTGGTGAGCAAGCCGCCCTCCCCCGCCGACATCGAGCGCGAACGCCGCCTGGCCGAAGCGCTGCGCGACAATCTGCGCAAGCGCAAGGCGCAGGCGCGCGATGCCAGGGTCGAAACCCCACCTAAAGACTGACCGTCACCGTCACCTCGTCACCCTCGACCAGCCCCTCGGCCTTACGCACCGCGGCCTTGACCGGCAGCAGCCAGCCGCCGCTTTCCTTGTGCGGGAACACCGATGTCTGCCAGCTTGTCTCGCCGATCGTCGCATCCACCCGCGCCGACCCGAACCCCTTGCGCCCGTTCAGCCACTGTCCGCTGATTGCCGCAATCCGGACGCCGTCCGCCGCATCGCCCGCGATGGTGACGAAGAACCACGCAGCAGGGGCGGTCGCTGACTGCCAGCGCCAGAGCGGGGTGGTGACGGTGAAGCTATCCACTTCGCGCTCAATGCGTTCGTGTCGAGCGAAGTCGCGACACCCGACCTGAGCCCACCGCCTCCCAGCATCTCGACTTCGCTCGATGCAAGCAGCTTAAAGCCGTCATTTCGTGACGGGCCGCACCGGCACCGGAATATTGCAGATGTCGGCGCCGCCAGCAGGCTTAATGAAAAACGGATCGCGGCGATTGGCGCGCGCGTCGGCGTAGCGCGCGAAGCTGTCGCTTTCGGTCGACAAATATTCGAAGCGCGGCTGATCGGCGACGGGCAATTCGCTGGCAATGCGGATCGACGCGATCGGCACGCGCTCTGCCTCGGTTTCATAAAATCCCAGCGCGCCGGTACCGCGCGGTAAGCTCGAGAAATGCTCGATACCGCTGACCACGCGTCCGACGAGAGCAATATTCTGATCGAGATGGCGCGGGGCGTGGCCGATGACCGTATAAAGCTCGGCGCCGCTGCCTGTGTCCGGCGACAAGCTCCGACCGACGCCGACCATCCCGTAGCAATGGACCGGCCAACCCGACTGGTCCTGACGGTCAATGGCGACCGGCCAGCCCCGAAAAGCAATGGTTTCTTCAGCGAAAGGGTCGCGCGGGATTGCCCGCTTGATCGCTGGAATTTTCTTGTCTGCTGGTTGGCGGAAGGCGGCGAGCAGTTCGGCTTCGTCGGACTTCATTTTCGCGCGCAGTGCGGCCTGCAAATCTTCGCTGAGCGGCGTCACATACTCGCTCTCCGCCACCGTCGCCAAGCCTTCCGGCAGCGCTTTCTTCTCGGTCGCATCGCCCCATTGCACGACATAATTGTCCTGCACCCGGTTGATGCTCGTCCCGTCCCACCAATGCGCGGCGGCGAGCTTGCGAATATTGCCGATCCACCCCTGGCTGAACGGCGCGGGCATCAGCTGGATAACGACGCGGCGCGCTTTGCCTTTGGCGTCGGGTGCCAAGTCCATCACCAACAGGTCGGACGGCGCGATCGCGATCCAGTCGCTGTCGGGCGCCGCCGCCGCTATCTCTCCCGGCGACGGGATCGGCACAGGCTCCTGCGCGGCAACCGGAAGGGCGAGCGAAGCGGCAGCGGCGGCCAGAAGCAGATGTTTCATGCCGCCTGTCTGCCATGCTCAACCGACTTGCGAAAGCCCCGCCCAGCGATTAGGGCGCGCGTTCCAAGCATGCGGAGCGGTGGCCGAGTGGTCGAAGGCGCTCGCCTGGAAAGTGAGTATGGGTCAAAAGCCCATCGAGGGTTCGAATCCCTCCCGCTCCGCCATAAATGCCTGAATTAAATTGATAATTACCGGTAACGTTCGGTGCATGGCGAATGATATGGTCGCCGGTTTCCTCACGGTGCAGTGATAGAGCCACGACAGACGCGTAAAATCTACTCCAATCCGAGAAACTTTTGCTGCTCAGACCAGGATAATGGCAATGCGTGGTGCCTCAGCAAGCTCAAATTGGAGCCTGCGGGCAACGTTCCATCGAGAATTTTCTCAACTATCGCCGGCGCCAGAAAGTTCAAGCGCACCATCCGCGATATCCAAGATTCATTAACGCCCTCTCGGAGAGCGATATCAGATACACGAGCTTCCCCGCGCTTCAGCTCATTCCACCACAAGCGTGCTTGCACGAAATGTTTAGCGATATCTTGGCGCGGGCGCTGACGAACAACAGACCGCCCATTCTTCTGCACTAGCCTGAACGCGCTTCCAGTGCGGGTCAGGCGCGCTGCCGATCGCAGAGTCAGAGTTTCCGCGGTCTTCACGTCAGGCAACCCCATGGCGTGACAAAGCGAAGATACTGCGATCTCCGCTTCTAACGTCGAAAGGCCCACCGTAACTTTGCGTACTAGCGACCTGACGCTGAAGTAGTCCATTCGTTGGATCGCGGCGACATAAAGATCCACTCGCGCGTCCATCGATGCAAGACTGGCCGACGATAGTTCGACCCCAGCCTCTATCAGCATCGTCAGCGGATCGCTGAGCGCTTCACAGATCAGGTGGACAACCGCAGCGTCGAGTTCGCGACTTGGGATACGAATCGCGCTCCCGATCGGCCTTTCGACATTTTCGGTTGCTTCCTCGGCAACATAATACCGATAGCGCTTTCGGCCCTTACAAGCGTGGTTCGATTTAAATCGCCGTCCATCACTGGTTTGGGCAAGGCCGGCTAAGAGAGCCCCGAAAGCCCGATTCCCTTTTGCATGGTAACCTTGACGATTTTTGTCGAGAAGGTTCCGCACTTCATTCCACAGTTCATCAGAAACGATGGGATCGTGCTGACCGTCATACACTTTGTCATGATGTACGATTTTGCCAGCATAGACGGGATTTGAAAGAATTCGATAGAGCTGGCCCCGGGTAAATTTCCCTCCGCCTGAAGCCCGGCCTGAAATCGCCAAACGTTTCGGCAGGCGAATTTCATCTCGATCCAGTTCATATAGGAGAATTCGAACGTTGCCGGAATCCAGGTAACGCCGAAAAATATCGCGGACTAGCTCGGCGTGGACATCCACGATCTTGAGACTACGCCCGTTGGGAGCATAACCCAACGGGGGATTGCCGCCCATCCACATCCCCTTGGCTTTTGAAGCAGCAATCTTATCGCGAATCCGCTCCGCCGTGATCTCGCGCTCGAACTGTGCGAAAGATAGCAGCATGTTTAGCGTCAGGCGGCCCATGCTGGAGGTCGTATTGAACGCTTGGGTAACGGAGACGAAACTCGTGCTAGCACTCTCGAACACCTCCACCAATTTTGCAAAGTCTAAAAGCGATCGTGTGAGCCGATCGATTTTGTGAACTACAATAATGTCGATCTTTTTTGCTTTTACGTCTGCCAGCAAGGCCTCCAAGCCGGGTCGTTGAAGTGTGCCGCCCGAATATCCGCCGTCATCGTACGTCCGGGAGATGAGAGACCAGCCTTCGGTAGACTGGCTTTTGACGTAGGCCCCGCAGGCTTCGCGCTGGGCATCCAGAGAATTGAATTCTTGGTCCAATCCCTCATCTGTCGATTTGCGGGTGTATATGGCGCACCGAAGTCGCTTCATGCCGATCGCACGGTTTCAACCAATCCGAAGAATGCCGGGCCAGACCAGCGGGTTCCCGTGATCGCGCGTGCGACCTCACTCAGCGAGTGCCACTTCCGAGCCTTCCAGTTCAAATTCCCACCCTCGTCGATTGTTACTACGTGCAGTGCTCCTTTCCATTCGCGCACCAAACGCATTCCCGGTTGAACTGGGACGCTCATCCTTCCTTGGGAAGCAAGCGTTTCGAGGCGGCGTATCGAGGCAGACGACAAACCGCCCGCCTCTCGAGCTTGCAAGTCGAAGGCTATCGCTAGTCTCAATATGGGGGCGCTGACCCGAGGAGTCGGCGTACCAATTAAACAAGTCCAGGCTTGCCTTAGCTCTGCTGACGTGCTCCCCTGAAATGTGACCGATTTTGAGTAGAGTCCGACACGAAGGAGTCGGACAGAATGAAGCGAAGCAGGTTCAGCGAAGAGCAGATCATCGCGATATTGAAGGAGCATGAGGCGGGGATGCCGACGGCGGATGTATGCCGCCGTCATGGGATCAGCTCGGCGACCTTCTACAAGTATAAGGCCAAGTTCGGGGGTCTGGACGTGTCGGAGGCGCGGCGGCTTCGGGCGCTTGAGGACGAGAATGCGAAGCTGAAGAAGCTTCTGGCCGAGGCGATGCTCGACAATGCGGTGCTGAAGGATCTGACATCAAAAAAATGGTGACGCCCGGCGCCAAGCGGGAAGCCGTCGCATATGCTCGTGACCATCACGGGCTGAGCGAGCGTCGGGCGTGCAGCCTGGTCGGCGTGAGCCGCCGGGTGATCAGATATGAGCCAACGAGGCCGGATGACGGTGCTCTGCGGCAACGCCTGCGCGAGCTGGCGGCCGAGCGCCGCCGGTTCGGCTATCGTCGTCTGGGGTATCTTCTGGCGCGGGAGGGCATGCGCCCTAACCACAAGAAGCTGCTGCGTATCTATCGCGAAGAGGGACTGCGAGTCCGCCGCCGTGGTGGCCGCAAGCGGGCCTTGGGCACGCGGGCGCCGATGGCACTGCCGCAGGGTCCGAACCAGCGGTGGTCGCTCGACTTCGTGTCGGACAGCCTGGTGTGCGGTCGACGGTTCCGCATCCTGTGCATCGTCGATGACTTTACGCGGGAATGTCTGGCGCTGGTGGCCGATACGTCGCTGTCGGGCATCCGCGTTGCCCGGGAACTGACGACGCTGATCGGCCTGCGGGGGAAGCCTCACATGGTCGTCAGCGACAACGGCACCGAACTGACCTCGTCGGCGATCCTGCGCTGGTCGCAGGAGCGTCAGGTCGAATGGCATTATATCGCGCCGGGGAAGCCGATGCAGAACGGCTTCGTTGAAAGCTTCAACGGACGCCTGCGTGACGAATGCCTCAACGAGACCCTGTTCACGTCGCTGGCGCATGCCCGCTTCGTGCTCATGGCTTGGCGATACGATTATAATCACGTCAGGCCGCACTCGAAACTGGGCGGGCAAACACCCGCCGAGATCGCCGGCCAATGGTCCTGGGGGCATGCCCCCAGGACCATTGCCATCCCATCAATCAACCATCATGAAGGAGCCGGACTCTACCTCTGACTGGTAACAATCAGGGGAGCACGTCACCGTCAATTCCTGCTTGGCTTCGAACACAGCATAGACGCTCTCAGCCGGGACGACGTCGGTGCCTTTGAAGCTGAACACGAACGGCGAATATTGGCGGTCGTGAATGATGACGTCGATCTGCTGGCTAAAGGCGCCCCTGCTATCGACGACGAAGCCCTTCCGGCTTTCGTAACGGTGCGGCAGATAGTGATTAAGCACATCGTTCCAGACCTGCTCGCTCGCATCTCCCTTTTCCGTTGGGTGCCCGAGTCTCCGGGCGGTCGCGAGTTCGCGTTCGATCTTGTCGTGGAAATCGGCGAAGAGGGCGGCGAGAGACCAGTCTGACGTCATTGAAACACTGTCTCCCAGGAGCTGTTCAGCGCCGAACGCGCGGCCACTGCGAGGGCAGCTTTCGCGTCGGCCGTTAAGGTCGCCGATACGGCATTGTTTGTATTTGAGGGATCGATGAGCCTGCGTGTCGCGATCGACTGATCGATGGCGCGAAAGGCGGTGACGACGTTGTCCTGCACAGCGCCGACGCGCGCGCCCTTCAAGGCATCGATCACGAAGAGTTCGAGGTAGAAGGACGGCCAGTCCAGCCCGAAGCGATTGCGCCAGATCTTGATCAAGCGGATCTCGTTGATCCGGCCCGACCCGGAGACGACGCGAATATGTTCGTTGATGTTCGTCTGGAGCCAACTGCTGGTCTTGTGGCTCCAAAGGCTATGATAGTTTCCGTACTGATCCTGCCGGCGCCCTGGGGTCACGTCGACCTTCCAACCGCCAACTGAGATGCCGATCGAGACATTTTGACGCCGCGCGACATAGCCCGCTTGTGTTAAGGCGTTGAAGAGGGTGTCGTAAATCGACTGGAGCGTGTCGCTGAGCGTCGAAGTCAGGGAAATGAAAATGTCGATGTCAGTGCCGCCCTGCACCGCCGTGCCTTTGGCAAAGGAACCACTCGGTTGAATATCGAGGATATACTGGGTGCCCCACCGGCGGAGTACCGGGTCAATTGTAGCTTGGACGCCGCGCACAGGCGAATAGAGACCCGTGTCCGAGGTGTGCCGCGCCAGCACCATCCGAATATGTTCATCAATCCCCACCATCGCCACAGAGTATAAGACTGAAACTCGCTTGTCGCGTCGATTACCATCCGACGCGACGAGTGACATCGCCTAGTGGAGAGCGTCCTAGCGGTGGCTCATGTTAGAAGGAGACGTTCGAGGTGGCCGATCTGAACGACCGGCGTTGGGTCGGCTGCCGACGCCGCTTGAGCGGCAGCTATCCTCGAAACCCGGCTCCAAACCGGACGGTCGACTACCGGCCAGTCGTGCGGAGAGCGTTCGATCGTTCCCAGAGCGTTGGAAACCCCAGATTGTTGGCTTTTTGGCGCGGTATCGGTCTAGGAGTAAAGGGGAGATCAATGGGCGTTCATGTCATCAAGCGCGGCTCGGACGAGCAGACGTTCGCATTCTGCAAACGTTGGCTGACCGCGGCCGACAGTCTTCGCGCGCATCTCCACGACGAAGGTGAAGGGTTTGATCCGTTCCGCTACAACGAGACGGCCACGGTCGGCTTTCTCGTCGCGGCAGCTGGCCGCGCTCGGATGCTGGCGCTTCCAGAATTTACCGAGGACTGTAAAAATCTGCCGGAAGGCCGAGTACGCGCGGGGCGCTGCGACCTCTGGCTGGCGAGCGAGGACTGGAAGATCAACTGGTTGCTGGAGTTCAAGCAACGCTGGTATGGGCCCGGCTCGCGTCGCGGCTTAGTGACCTCGCTCAACGACGCGATCAAATGCGCCGTTGACCGAGACAAGCGTGAGGCGAACGTACGCTGGGCCGTCACCGTCTATTGTCCCGTGGATAAATGGTACGAGCAGAGCGAGAACGAGCGAGGCGGATGGACGTCGGCCAAAGCCCTTGAGGATCTCGCCGCTCATGTCGATCTGGCGTTCTGCCTCGATGGCATTATGGGGCCGGCCTATCTATTGCTGAAGAAGCTTCCTGGCGGGGCAAGGTCAGTCGCGCGACATCAGTTGCGCAGCGATATTCTGGATAAGTGAACAGCGGAACGCGTCGTCAGACTGGGTTTGTTGGCGTTGCGAGCGGAAAAATGCTCGCGTTCCTCCATTGTGGTCGCGAAGCGGACAGTCAGTCGCGGGCCATTCGCAGCGGCACAGGCAATGCAGGAATGAGTCATCTCGTCGGAATTTGAGTCAGCTTCCGCGGAACGCGACACTGGAATCAAGCCGCCCGAACTTTGACCGGGCGATCCGCCGGTGCGTTTTCGCAAGAGCGTCGCCGACAGCTGGCTGGAGATCGTCATCACCGAGGGACGCAATCGTCAGGTGCGGCGGATGACCGCGGCGGTGGGTTACCCGACGCTACGGCTTGTGCGGTTGCGCATCGGCGGATGGATGCTGGGCGATCGGGTGCCCGGCGCATGGCGCGCGGTGGGCTAGCGCATTTGCAGGGCTTTCGGGGCTCGCGCGCGACGCTTATGTTGCAGTGCAAACTGTTGCTTTTCGGACACAAATGCGAAGAAAAACGGAATTACCTGATGCCGCCGCGTTGACGCGGCGCGCGCGGCAACTACAGCGGCCTGTTCCGGTGGGGCATCTCCCTCTTTGGCCGCAGGGCCGCGCTTGCACCGGTTTGGAGAGAGAGACATCATGACTTTGCGCAACATTTTGCTGGGCGCCACGATGCTGTGCGCCAGCGCCACCCCCGCCATCGCTTTTGCCCAAGACGCCGCCCCCGCCGACGACAGCGCGGTCGCGGTCGACGATACCGATTATGGCAATGATATCATCGTGACCGCGTCGAAGCGGTCGCAGACCCTGCAGGACACGCCGGTCGCCGTTTCGGTGACGTCGGCGGCGCAGCTGGAGGAATCGCAGATCCGCGACCTCATCGACCTGCAGACCGCGGTCCCCAGCCTCCGCGTGTCGCAGCTCCAGTCGAGCGCCAATACCAACTTCATCATTCGCGGTTTCGGCAACGGTGCCAACAATGCCGGTATCGAACCGTCGGTCGGCGTGTTCATCGACGGCGTGTATCGGTCGCGCTCGGCCGCCCAGATCGGCGACCTTCCGAACGTCGAACGCATCGAAGTGCTGCGCGGGCCGCAGTCGACCCTGTTCGGTAAAAACGCATCGGCGGGCGTCATCAGCATCGTCACGCAAAAGCCGCAGTATGAATTCGGCGGTTCGGCCGAAGTGACCTATGGCAATTTCGACGCGATCACCGTCAAGGGCGACGTGACCGGGCCGATCAGCGAGACGGTCGCCTTCTCGATCGGCGGCAGCTACAATCGCCGCGACGGCTATGCGCAGGATCTGAAGCTTGGCACCGACGTCAACGACCGCAACCGTTGGGGCGTGCGCGGCCAGCTCCTGTTCGAACCGACCGACGCGCTGTCGATCCGCCTGATCGGCGATTATGACAAGATCGACGAAAATTGCTGCATCGCCGGCAACGTCATCGCTGGTCCGACCGTTGCCATCACCAACGCCCTGGCGGGCGGCCCCAGCGTCGATGCGAACAACCCCTTCTCGTATAATGTGTACAACAACTTCCTGTCGTCGAACGAGATCGAAAACTACGGCGGTTCGGGTCAGATCGACTATGACCTCGGCAACCTCGCGCTGACCTCGATCACCGCGTACCGCAAGGTCAAGGCGCTGACCAACCAGGATTCGGATTTCACCGGCGCCGACCTGATCGGTGAAAACAGCCAGGACCTGGGGATCAACACCTTCACCCAGGAACTGCGCGTCACGTCGGATTTTGACGGCCCGATCAACTTCCTGCTCGGCGGCTATTATTTCAACGAGAAGATCCGGCAGAAGAACGACATCCGCTTCGGCACCCAGTTCCGCCCCTATGGCGACCAGCTGATCCGCGCCGCGAGCGGCAATGCGCTCAACGTCGCGCTGCTCGAAGGCACGTTCGGCGCGCTCGAGGGCGCCCCGACCCGCTATCTCGGCACCTTCTTCCGCGCCGGCGACGGGCTCGACGAAGCCTATCGGATGAAGGACGAAGCGTTCTCGATCTTTGGCACGCTCGATTTTGAAGTGACCGACCGGCTGACGCTGTCGTTCGGCGGCAACTACACCAAGGACCGCAAGAATTTCTCGACCAATGTGATCAGCACCGACACCTTCTCGGGGCTCAATCTAGACGCGCCGCAATATGCGCCGTTCCGCAACCAGCTGCTGTTCCAGGGCGGCCTGGCGCAGACGATCGGCGGCCCGAGCGTGCTCAACCTCGGTCGTTCGGCAACCGCGGCTGAAATCGGCGCGTTTGCAGCGGCGAACCCGGCGGCTTTCGCGGGGATTTCGGGACAGGTACAGGCTTTTGCCAACGCCAATCAGAACAACCCGGCGGCGAACCCGCTTAATGGGCTGAAGGCATTCCAGTTCCTGCCGCCGTTCCTGAACGTCCCCAATTCGGTCGAGGATGGGAAGACCAGCGACGGCGATTTTTCATACAGCGTTCGCGCCGCCTATGAGGTGACCGACACCGTCAACGTCTATGCGACCTATGCGACCGGCTTCAAGGCGAGCTCGGTCAACCTGTCGCGCGACAGCCGTCCGCTCGCGTCGGACCTGGCGGCGATCACCGCTGCGGGCCTGCGCACCCCGAACCTGGCGACGGGCTCGCGCTTTGCGGCGCCCGAAGAATCGACGGTCTATGAATTCGGGATCAAGGGCCAGTGGGACGTCGCGGCGGTCAACGTCGCGGTGTTCAAGCAGTCGATCAAGGGCTTCCAGTCGAACGTGTTCACCGGCACCGGCTTCGCGCTGGCCAACGCCGGCAAGCAGTCGACTTTTGGCATCGAGTTCGACGGGTCGGTGCGGCCGGTCGAGGGGCTGAACCTGACGCTGGCGGCGACCTATCTCGACGCCAAGTACGACAGCTTCGTCAATTCGGCGTTCGGCGACATCTCGGGCACGACCCCCGCGGGCATCCCGGCGCTGTCGATGTCGATGGGCGCCACCTATACGCATGAATTTGCGGGCGGGACGAAGGCGATCGCGCACGTCGACTACAGCTATGAAAGCCCGGTCCAGATCGTCGAAGGCCTGAGCGGTTTCCCGGCAGGCGTGGTCGAAAGCCTGCAGCGCGAGGTGAACTCGCTCAACGCGTCGTTCACGGTTCGCCTGACCAATGGCCTGGACGTTGGCGTGTGGGGTCGCAACCTGACCAACGCGCAGTACCTCACGACCATCTTCCCGGCCGTGGCGCAGGCGGGCAGCGTGTCGGGCTATCCCAGCCAGCCGCGCACCTATGGCGGCACCGTTCGCTTCAAATTCTGATCGCGGCGGGCTGGAGCGCTCGAACGCTTCGGCCCTCCGGTCGCGGATAAAAGAAACCCCGACCTCTCGATGGAGAGGCCGGGGTTTTTTGTCGGCGTTGCCGCCGGTCGCTTAGAACTTCACGCCCGCCGCGATGCCGTAGCGGCGCGGTTCGAGGGTGAAGATGTTGGTGTAGTTACCCGACGACTGGTCGGTGATGTACAGCCCGGTGACGCTGGCCGAGTCGAAGACGTTCTGGATGAAGCCTTTGACATACCATTTCTCGTCGGGGCCGTTGAGCTGCAGCTGGGCATTGACCTGGGCATAGCCCTTGATCCGGTTCACATTGCCGTTGAAGATGCTGCCGTAGCTTTCGCCGGTGTAGGCGAGGTCGAGGCGGGGAACGAGCGTCATGTCGCCGCCGCCCAGCCGCGCGGTATATTGCACGCCGGCGCTGAACTTGTAGTTCGGTGCCTGCGGCAGCTGGTTGCCCTTGATGTTGACGGGAACCCCGGCGGAGAAATATTCGATCCCGCCGAAAGCGGTCGGATTGAGCCCCGCTCCGGCAAAGGCGCCGGCGGCCGCTGCTTCCATGACGCCGCAGATGCTGAACGCGCCGGTCGACGCGATGCCGCCGTCGGCAGGGAAGGCGGTGGTCGGTTGCAGGCCGGCCCCGCCCTGGACACCGGGAACGAAGCCGCCGTTGATGACCTGCTGCACCCCGTTCACAAAGGCATTGACCCCGGCGACGTTGCCCGACCGCGACGCCACGGCGCAGTTCGCGGCATTGGTGATGTCCTTGATGATCACCGCGTCAGAGCGGCCACCGCCAAAGTCGCGCGGATTGCTGGTGAACTTGTCGTCGCTGACCTTGCTGTGCAGGTAGCTGAAGCCCAGGTTGATCACCAGGTCCGGGTCGGGCCGCACGATCGCTTCGGCTTCGAACCCGTAAATGTTGGCGCTGACATTGTCGTTGACCGCGGTGCGGGCGACGATCTTGCTCAGCTGAAGATCCTTATATTTGTAATAGAAGGCAGTCAGGTTCAGCTGGAGCGCGCCGTTGCCGAAGCTGTTCTTCGACCCGATTTCGAACGCGTCGACCTGTTCGGGGGCGAAGCTTTCGGGAACCGCAAAGATCGGCTGCAGCGGCGGGTTGATCCCGCCCGATTTATATCCGCGCGAATAGGACGCATAGATCAGATTGTCGTCGGTGACCTTGAAGTCGAGGACGGCGCGTCCGGTCAGCTTGTTGAACTTGACTTGGCGTGACTGGATGATCTGATTGCCCGGCGTGCCCGGATCGGCATCGAACGACCCGACGAACGGCGATCCGAACACGGTGTCGCTGGTTCCGCCATGCGGGGCCAGGAAGCTGGCGAGCGTCGAGCGCGCCGTGACCGCCTTTTTGTCATTGTTGTAACGCAGGCCTGCCGTCAGTTTCAGCCGGTCGCTGAACTCGAAATAGGCTTCACCGAACAGGCCGTAGGACGTGATCTTGAGGTCGTCGGTGTTGTTGCGGAAAAAGGGCGTCGCCAGGAACGACGGCGGCAACGGACCGCCCGCAGCGGGCGGATTGGTCGCCGCGGTGAATGCACCCAACACCCCGGTCAGATAATCGATGGGGAAGGCGTTCACATAATAGCTGTTCTCGGTCAGATGATAATCGGCATAGATGCCGCCGACCAGGAAGTTGAACGGTCCGTCGAAATCGCTGGTCAAAATGCCTTCGACCGACCAGCTGCTGTTATTCTGGTTCGACCGGTCGAATTGCAGCGACTGATCGCTACAGATTTTTTTGCCGCCATAGGAGCCATATCCGGTCTCCTCTGCGAGCGAGGTGCAGAGCTGGCCGGTGGGACCGTTGGGAATGATCGCCGCGGCGACCGGCGCAAAATAGGGGGTGAACGCGGCACCCAGCGCGCCGCCTGCCGCCGCCTGCAAGGTCGCGAGGCCGCCCGCGTAAAGCGCGCGGTTGCCGACATTGCTGTTATAATCCTGCGAAGCGTCCAGTTTGACCTTTTGATACTGGCCCGACACCTGCAGCGACACCGGCCCGAAATTATGTTCGATCTGGCCCTGAACGGTCAGTTCGCTGGTGAAATAGCTGGGGGTGTAAGCGGTGTTCACCACCCGCGGATCGGCGGGAACCGTGGTGTTGGCATAGACATCGGGGCCATAAAGGCTGCCTAGCGCGAATGCAGTGGGGATCCCCCGGATGGCGAGGAATTCACGCGATGTCAGCGCCGCAGTGAAGGTGGCGTTGCCGTTGAACGGTGCGTTGTCGCGGCGGGTGTTGAGACAGCCCAAAATGCCGGTCGGATCGCGCTGGCAAAGCTGTTTCTGGATACGGGTGCGTTGGTCCCTTTCGTGGAAATAGGACGCCAGAATATCGATCGTCGTGTCGTCGCTCGGTTCCCAGCGCAGCGAGCCGCGGACCGAGTAGAGATCGCGATCGTCGATACGGGTGTTGAGGAAGGCGTTGCGGGTATAGCCGTCGCGGTTCAGGTAGATGCCCGCAACGCGGAAAGCCATATTGTCCCCGAGCGGGATGTTGACCATCCCCTTGCCCTTGATCGAGTTATAATTGCCATATTCGCCCTCGGCGGCGGCTTCGAACGTCCCGAGCTTGGGCTTGGCCGTGATCACGTTAACCACGCCCGACGTTGCGTTGCGGCCGAACAGCGTACCCTGCGGCCCGCGCAGGACTTCGACGCGCTCCAGGTCGTAGAATTCGGTTTCGAACAGGCGGGTCGAAAACAGCGGGTCGCCGTTCAGATGGATCGCCGTCGCGCTGTCGCAGGTGGTGCCGACGCAAAGGTCACCGATGCCGCGGATCGTAAAGCTGGCGCCGGTAAAGTTGGTTTTTGTAAAGGTCACATTGGGCAGGGTCAGCTGCAAATCCGACGGCGTCTTGATCTGCTGTGCTTCCAGGGCTTCGGACGAAAAGGCGCTGACCGCGATCGGCACGTCCTGGAGCCGTTCGGACTGACGCTGTGCCGTGACGACAATTTCGCCGCCGAACGCGTCGCGTTCGACTTCTTCCGCCGGATCCTGCGCCCACGCGGGTGTCGCCACCGCCATCGCAAGAATCGACGTTCCGATCAGTGCCTTGAACTTCATTTACAGCCTCCCTTTTTCGAACCCGCGCACTGCGGGGCCGCCCAAATTCAAATTGTGGTAAGGGGAGGGGATAAGACCAGACATGGCAAAGGGTGTCCGACCGAAACGGCCGGATGCCCGGGTGTGTCCCACTTGCCAGCTGTGCTGGTCATCGTCCTCTCCCACCGGCGTCGGGGAAAAACGCCGGCCTCTCCGGATCACGACCCGCTTGAGCGGGTTCTGTAATGCAACCCAAAGGTGCGCTTAGTTGACGCGAGCGTCAAGCCACTTGTTCGATCTGGAAAGCGACATGAAATGGGGCAGTTGCAAAGATGCAAAATCCCAAGTTTCCGCAACGTAAACTTGCGCACGCCGCAATATTGTTGTCGTTCGACCCTTGTTTATCTAGGCGTGGGCACCGAAATGTGCGGCAAGAATGCAACAGTGAAAGTGGGGCGATGAGCGACAGCAAGGTTGAAGTGGGAGCGGACGGCAAGGTGGTCGTTCCCGACCATGTCGCGGACGCGGTGCGGACGCTGATCGAATGGGCCGGTGACGATCCGGCGCGCGAAGGCCTGCTCGATACGCCCAAGCGCGTGGCGCGCGCGTGGAAGGAATATTGCAGCGGCTATGCCGACGATCCGGCGATCCACCTGGCGCGCACCTTTGAAGAGGTGGGGGGCTATGACGAGCTCGTGCTGCTGAAGGATATTCCGTTCCAGTCGCATTGCGAACATCATATGGCGCCGATCACCGGCAAGGCGTCGATCGCCTATATGCCGCGCGACCGCGTCGTCGGCATTTCCAAGCTGGCGCGCGTGCTCAACGGCTATGCCCGGCGGTTGCAAGTACAGGAACGGCTGACCGCCGAGGTCGCGCGCTGCATCTGGGACAATCTGCACCCGCACGGTGTTGCGGTGGTGATCGATGCGCAGCATGGCTGCATGACCGGGCGTGGCGTGCGTACCCCCGGGGTGGGGATGGTGACGAGCCGGTTGCTAGGCTGTTTCCTCGATGATCAGCGCAGCCGCAAGGAAGTGCTGAGTTTGATGGGGTATTGAGGGGGGCGTTTGCGACCGGAAGTTGACATAGCCGATCCTCCCCCACCGGGGGAGGGGGACCACCCGAAGGGTGGTGGAGGGGCACAGGCGGTTTACGCGGCGCTGGGCGAGAAGAGCCAAGCTTTCCGGGTCCGTACCAGTGGAGCACGACTTCGGCGGCAAGGCAAACCGATGGTGCCCCTCCACCAGCTTCGCTGGTCCCCCTCCCCGTTCCGGGGAGGATCGCTACGCCCGCTTCCCACCCCAAAGCCGCCACCCGCCGCCAAAAACGCTTTCCTACAATCTTCGGCTGTGCCAGCCTTCATCTCAGCTCTTTCCATATGTCGGCAAAAAAGCGGTCACCGCCCGGATTCCTGACGCGGCCCCGATCCGACCGCCCTATGTCCATCGAGCATGACAATCCGGGCGCCGCAATGGGCTGAACTTTCCTGAACTTTGGGATGATGGCGCGGGGTACGCGCCGCGCGGATCGCGGCCCCGGCCCACGATAACCGGGGACCGAAATGTCCGCTTCCTGCCCATGGGCTGACATTGAACCCAATGGAAAGCCAAAGAAAAAGGCTCCGGAACGCCAGGTTCCGGAGCCTTTCCTGTCTCGCGCGAGAGCGAAGGGCTTAAGCCTCTTCGTCCTCGGTCGCAGCCGGAGCTTCCTCGGCAGCGCGTTCCGACGGCGGCGTCGCGTCGTCGAATTCGTCTTCGCTGTCGGGTTCCAGCGCCGAAGCGACGGCTTCGGCCTGTTCTTCTTCGAACATCGCGGCGATGACGTCGATGCCCTGCTTCTGCATTTCGGCTTCGTCGGGCGAACGCGCGACGTTGACGCCGACGGTCACGGCGACCTCGGGGTGCAGCTTGACCTTGACGTCGACCAGGCCGAGCGCCTTGATCGGGCGTTCCAGTTCGACCATCGACTTGGTCACGCCGGTGACGCCGTCTTCGGCGAGGGCGTCGACGATGTCGCGGACCGAAACCGAGCCATAGAGCTGGCCGGTGTTCGACGCCTGGCGGATCAGGACGATCTGCTTGCCGTCGATGTCCTTGGCGCGGACTTCGGCTTCACCGCGACGTTCGGCGTTGTCGGCCTCGATCTTGGTGCGGTTCGCTTCGAACAGCTTGCGGTTCGCGTCGTTCGCGCGCAGCGCCTTGTTGTTGGGCAACAGATAGTTGCGGGCAAAGCCGTTCTTGACGGTGACGACATCGCCGATGCCGCCGAGTTTCTCGATGCGTTCGAGCAGAATGATTTCCATCAGACCAGCCCTCCTTACTTCACAATGTAGGGCAGCAGGCCGATGTGGCGCGAGCGCTTGATCGCTTTCGCCAGCTCACGCTGCTTCTTGGCGGACACCGCGGTAATCCGCGACGGGACGATCTTGCCGCGCTCCGACAGGTAACCCTGGAGCAGGCGGACGTCCTTGTAATCGATGACCGGTGCGTCCTTCGCAGTGAAGGGGCAGGTCTTGCGGCGACGGAAAAAGGGTCGTGCCATGGTCTTTATCCTTATTCTTCGCCGTCGCGGTCACGGCCGCCACGGCCGCCCCGACGTTCCTGCTTGCGCATCATGACCGACGGGCCTTTTTCGAGTTCGTCGACCTTGATCGTCATCCAGCGGATGATGTCTTCGCTGATCGCGGCCTGACGCTCGATCTCGGCGATCGCTTCGCCCGAAACTTCGGCCGACAGCATCACATAATGACCCTTGCGGTTCTTCTGGATCTTGTAGGCGAGCTGCTTCAGGCCCCAGGTCTCGGTCTTGTGGACCGTGCCCTTATATTCGCCAATGACGTTGGTGACGGTTTCCGCCAGCGCGTCGACCTGAGCCTGGCTCAGGTCCTGACGCGCGATAAAAACATGCTCGTAAAACGGCATGGTGCGCTTCCTTCGATTTGGCCGATCGCTGACCTGCGCCAATCGCAGGCCCCTCCGGCTGTCGTCTTGCCCTGCGAAATCACTGCAAAGCAAATGGGGCGACGGCAAAGCGCCTCGCCCCAATGGAGCGCGCCTATACAGATTCGCGCGATGAAATCAAGCGTTGCCGAGCTTTTCCAGCAAGTCGCGCCCGAAGTCGGTCAGCGTGTCGTCGCGCGCGCCGAGGATCAGGATGCGGTCCCCCGGCTTCGCTTCATCGAGCATCGCTGCGCCGCAATTGGCGCGGGTGGTCAGATGCACCGCATCGCCGCCGCCCGCGACGATGTCGGCGACCAGCGCTTCGCTGCCGATGCTGCGGTCGACGGTGCCGCCGAAATAGACGGGGTCGCACACGAACATCCCATCACCGTCGCGCATGCCCCCCGCGAAACTCGCCGCGAGTTCTTTGCCCATCTGGCGCAGCGGGCCATAGCCGTGCGGCTGAAAAAAGATCAGCGCGCGGCCGGGGAGCTCGGCAACGGCGGTGAGCGTCGCCGCCACCTTGTCCGGGTTATGCGCGAAATCGTCGATGACCGTGACGCCGCCGGCCTGACCCAGAACCTCGTAGCGGCGCGCGAGGCCAGTGAAATCGGCCAGCGCCGCGGCTGCGTCGGCGACCGATATGTTGATCGCGCGCGCCGCCGCGATCGCCGCGAGCGCATTCATGGCGTTGTGCCGTCCAGGCATGCGCAGCCGCACGTCGTGGGTGGTCGCGAGAAAATGAACCTTGAAGCGGCAGCCGTCGGGCAGCGGCTCGAAATCGCTGCCGCGCAGCGCGGCGCCGTCACCAAAGCCGAAGCGCAGATTATTGTCGGCGTTGAACAGCGGCGCCGATTCGGGATCGTCGGCGTTGATCACCGCGATCCGCGCCTTGGCGACGAAATCGCCGAACAGCGCATGGAGTTCGTCGAGGCTCTTGTGGTCGAGGCTGATGTTGGTGACCACCGCGACATCCGGGCGATAAAGCGCGATCGACCCGTCGCTTTCGTCGACTTCGCTGACGTACAGCGTGTCGTCGCCGACCAGTGCGCTGGCAAAGGGTTGGTCGGCCTTCACGAAATTGCGCATCACCGCGCCGTTCATCACCGTCGGCTTTTTCCCGGCGCGTTCGAGGATCCAGCCGATCATCCCGGTCACGGTCGATTTACCGCTGGTCCCGCCGACGCCGATCGCCTTGCCTGCGCCATTGAACAGGGCCGCGTTAAGGTCGGCGCGGGTCATGCGCGCGAGGCCGAGCCTGTTTGCGGCGGCGATGTCGGGAACGCTGTCCTCGACCGCTGCCGAGGCGACAAGCGTCTGGCCCGCGGCGACGCCGCTGCCGTCCTGCGCGAAGAGCGCGATGCCCTGACCCTCGATCCACGCGAATTTGTCGGCGCTGCGCCCCTGGTCACGGCTGCGGTCCGAGCCCGACACGCTGGCGCCGCGCGCGGCGACAATCATCGCGAGCGGCAACATGCCCGACCCGCCGATACCGCAGAAGAAATAGGATTTGTTTTCCGACATGGCGCGGCGTTATGGGCTTGTCGAAGGGTTTGCAACCGGCACTGACCCCAATTTCCGTTCGTGTCGAGCGAAGTCGAGACACCCATGGGGATGGCGTAAGGCCGATGGGCATCTCGACTTCGCTCGATGCGAACGGTTTGAGGGGAAGTTTGGTCCATGCGTATCGGGATTGTTGCACCCTCGACCCCCATCCTGCCCGACGATGCCGAGGCGGTGCGTGCGCTCGCCAGCCTCGGCTACCCCGACGTCGAGCTTGAGTTCGATCCGCAATGTTTCGCGACGCACGGCCATTTCGCGGGCGAGGACGGACATCGTTTCGCGGCGCTGGTCGAAATGGCGAACCGCCCGGACATCGACGCCCTGTGGTTTGCGCGCGGCGGCTATGGCGCGTGCCGGATCGCCGAAGACGCGGTTGCGGCGATGACTGACATCGCAAGGGCCAAGGCCTTCCTAGGCTATTCGGATCAGGGTAACCTGCTTGCCTGCCTCTATCGCGACGGTTTCGACCATGTCGCGCACGGCCCGATGGTCGCCGATATCCGGCGCGAGGGCGGTGATGCGGCGGTGCTGCGCGCGCTCGACTGGCTGGTCGCGCGCGATCCGGGCGCGTGCGAGAGCGGGCTCGAACATGGCGCGCGCCATGCGGCGTTCAACCTGATGACGCTGTCGATGCTGCTCGGCACCCCGCTCGAGCCCGATCTGGCGGGGCATGTCCTGCTCGTCGAGGAAGTCAGCGAATATCTCTACGCGTTCGACCGCGCCTTTTTCCACGTCGCAACCTGTCTCGGCCCGCGCGGGCTTGCCGGCATCCGGCTGGGGCGCGTCAGCGACGTCCGCGAAAATGACCGGCCGTTCGGGCTGGAGGCCGAGGAGATCGCGCAGGGCTGGTGCGCGCGATGCAACATTCCCTATCTTGGCCGCGCCGACATCGGCCACGATGCAGCGAACAAGGTCGTACCCTTCGGCTTGCATCGCGCGGGGTGAGGGAATAGGCGCGGCCCAATCAAAGAACAGGCTAGGGGACGCAACATGCGCGCATTCATCTTTCCGGGTCAGGGCAGCCAGTCGGTCGGCATGGGCAAGGCGCTCGCCGATGCGTCACCCGCGGCGCGCGAGGTGTTTCAGGAGGTCGACGACGCGTTGGGGCAGAAGCTGTTCCAGCTGATGACCGAAGGTCCGGAGGATCAGCTCACCCTTACCGAAAATGCGCAGCCTGCGATCATGGCAAATGCGATCGCGACGCTGCGCGTGCTCGAAAAGGAAGGCGGCGTGATGCTCGCCGCCAAGGCCGACTATGTCGCGGGCCACAGCCTCGGTGAATATAGCGCGCTGTGCGCCGCGGGTGCGTTCGACCTCGCGACGACGGCGCGGCTTCTCAAGACCCGCGGGCAGGCGATGCAGGCCGCGGTGCCGGTCGGCATCGGTGCGATGGCGGCGCTGCTCGGCGCCGACATCGACACCGCGCAGAAGCTTGCCGATGCAGCGGCGGAGGGCGAGGTCTGCACTGTCGCCAACGATAACGACCCGTCGCAGGTCGTGATTTCGGGCCACAAGGGCGCGGTCGAACGCGCGGTCGCGCTGGTCAAGGATTTTGGCATCAAGCGCGGCGTACTGCTCCCCGTCTCGGCGCCCTTCCACTGCCCGCTGATGCAACCCGCGGCCGACGCGATGGCCGAAGCGCTCGGCACAAACCCGCCCGCCGCGCCGCTGATCCCCGTCGTCGCCAATGTCACCGCGAGCCCGGTCGGCGACGCCGACAGCATTCGCGACCTGCTGGTACAACAGGTCACCGGCCGCGTCCGCTGGCGCGAAAGTGTCGCGTCGATGGAAGACATTGGCGTGATGCACTTTGTCGAATTCGGCGGCAAGGTCCTGTCGCCGATGGTGAAGCGCAGCGCGAGCGGTGAGGTCGAGACGATCAGCGTGATTTCGATGGACGACATCGAAGCGCTGCTCAAGTCGCTCTAAGGATCAGATTTCAGGAGAATTGCAGATGTTCGATCTCACCGGCATGACTGCCCTCGTCACCGGCGCCAGCGGCGGCATCGGTTCGGCCATCGCGCAGGCGCTCGCGGCGCAGGGCGCGCGGCTCGCGGTGTCGGGTTCCAATGCCGACAAGCTCAATGCGTTTCGCGATACGCTCGGCGGCGATCATGTCGCTTTGCCGTGCAATCTCGGCGACGCCGCCGCGGTCGATGCGCTCGTGCCGTCGGCGGTTGAGGCGCTCGGCCAGCTCGACATCCTCGTCAACAACGCCGGGGTTACGCGCGACAATCTAATCATGCGGATGAAGGATGAGGAGTGGCTGGATGTCATCCGCATCAATCTGGAAGCCAATTTCCGTCTCGCGCGCGCCGCCGCCAAGCCGATGATGAAGGCGCGCTTTGGTCGCATCATCTCGATTACCAGCGTCGTCGGCGCGACGGGGAATCCGGGGCAGGCCAATTATGCGGCGTCGAAGGCGGGGGTCACCGGTATGACCAAGGCGCTGGCGCACGAACTGGCGAGCCGCGGGGTGACCGCAAACTGCGTCGCGCCGGGCTTTATCGCGACAGCGATGACCGACGATTTGCCGGAGGCGCAAAAGGAAGCGCTCAATCAGCGCATCCCGGCCGGGCGGATGGGGGAGGGCAGCGATATCGCCGCGGCGGTCGTCTATCTGTCGTCGAAAGAGGCCGGATATGTCACTGGCCAGACATTGCATGTAAATGGCGGGATGGCCATGCTGTCGTGATGGTTCGCGATGCGACGTTGAAGGGAATTTGCGCATGCTGAAGGGTTTGATTGCGGGCGCCGCGCTGGCGATGGCGGCGCTGCCCGCCGCGGCCACGGCGCAGGAAGGTGAAAAATTCGATTGCGTAGTGACCTCGGTCGCCGCCGATACCAAGGCGTCGATCGGCGCCGCGATGGCGGGTGCGGGCGACGATGCCGCGCGCGACGCGCTGTTTCAGCAACTGTCGACCGTTACCGACGGGTGCGTCGCGAAGCATGGCATCGCCGAAGCCCAAAGGGCGGCCTATTTCGATTACAGCCTCGCGCGCATTTCGCGCGAGTGGCTGGTCGGCGATATCGCCAAGCTCAACCTGTCATCGGCGATCGTCGACAAGGCGCTCGACTTTGGCCCGACAGGCGCCAATCCCGATCTGTCGAGCGACATGTCCGAGGACCAGATCATGGCGATCGTTCAGGCCTACATCGACAGCGGCGTCGACATCGAAAAGGTGGACAATGCGGTGTGGGAAAAGGTCGGGGCTTATGCTGCGGCGACCTCGATCTACTGGAACAAGCGCAAGCAATTGCCGTTTTGACACCATCGTCACCCCCGCGCAGGCGGGGGCGACGATATCTCAGAAGCTCGCCCGTGCCGTAATCCGGAAATCGCGGCCCGCGAGCGGCACATAATCCTTGGTAAAGCTGGCGTGGCGGCGCGCTTCGACGTCGAAGATATTGTTTGCCGCCAGCGACAGCGTCAGGTTTTTGGTGTCGGGCAGCGGCCGCCAGCTGATCGAGGCGTTGACCAGGGTGAAGCCCTTGGTCGCGGTTTCGAACGGCGCGATGCGGGTCTGATCGTCGGTCCACTCGACCTCGGCGCGCGCGTCAATGCGCTCGCCCTGCGCTTCCAGCCCGCCCAGCACGCGCATCGCGGGGATGCGGGGGACATGATCGCCGCCCTTGATCTTGGCGCGGGTCATGTCGGCGACGACGTCGCCGACGATGTTGAAGCCGCCGATCTGCGCCAGCCGGGCGCTTGCTTCGGCCTCAAGGCCCCAGACGCGCGCGTCACGCTGAAAATATTGGAAGACTGGCAGTTCGTCTTCTTCCTCGCCGGTGGCTTCGGAATAGATGAAATTGTCGAACCAGTTGGAATAGCCGGTGAGGCTGAGGCTGAACGCGTCGGTCTTGACCTTGAACGACGCTTCGGCGCCCCAGCTCGCTTCGCGCTTCAGGTCGACATTGCCGACCTCGAACGCCTGCGTGGCGATGTGCGGGCCGTTGGAGAAAAGTTCCTCTGCCGAGGGCGCGCGGACGGCACGGGCCACGGACAGACCGATCTTGGCGCTGTCGCTGATGTCGTAATTTGCGCCGAGCGCGCCTGAAAAAGTGTCGAAACTGCGCGATATGCCCAGCGACGGCGCACGGACATCGGTCGTTTCATAGCGCGCCGCGGCCTCGACGCCGAGCGAGCCCAGCGTCCATTCCTGAAGCGTGAACAGTGCGAACTGGTCGGTCAGGTTGCGCGGGACGAACGCTTCGGCGCCGATCGCGTTGAAATCGCGGTGGCTGTACTGGATGCCGCTGGCGCCGCGCCAGCCGCCACGATCATTCTGCGCCAGTTCGAGCCGACCTTCGATCCCCTGGTTGGTAAAGACGGTGCCGACTTCGTCGCCTTCGAATTCGGTATGTTCGTAATCGGCGAAACCGGCGCGAATGCGCAGCTTGTCGAAGAAGCCATCTCCCATTTCGACCTCACCGCGCAGGTCGGCGCGCCATTGTTTCAGGCCGATCGTCACCGGACCTTCGCCATGGTCATGGCCTTCCTCTTCTTCGCCTTCTTCGCCGCCATGGTCGTGGGCGGTGTTCGGGCGCGAGGGGACGCCATAATTGCTATCGTAATAGCTGACCGAAATCCCCAGCTGTCCGCCGTCGTTGATCAGCGACAGGCCGCCCGCCGCGGTCCAAGTCTCGCTGGCGGTGTTCGGGATATTGCCGCGCCGGTTGGCGTCGGCGGTCAGTTCGGCGGCTTCGTCCAGATGACCTTCTTCGACCTCATGTTCCGCAAGATGGAGCAGGTCGTCGCGGATGCCGGGCGCATAGACAAAGCCGCCCGAGCGCGCATCGCCGGTCTTGCGCCAGCTGCCGTCCAGATGCGCGACGATCTGCGGGGTCAGCGCGACGTCGATCGAGCTACCGATGTTGCGGTCGTTGGCGGCGGTCGCATAGCCGCCGATCGCATCGATATGGACGTGGTCGGCCGGCACCTTGCGCGGGATGCGGCGGTCGAAAAGATTGACCGCGCCGCCGATCGCCTGGCTGCCGAACAGCAGCACGGCGGGTCCGCGCAGGATTTCGATGCGCTCGACGGTGAGCGGATCGATGGTGACGGCGTGGTCGGCGGAGGTGTTCGACACGTCGATCGACCCGATGCCGTCGGTCAGGACGCGGACGCGCTCACCCGAAAAACCGCGCAGCACCGGACGCGAGGCGCCGGGAGCAAAGCTGGTGGCCGACACGCCAGCCTGGCGGGTCAGCGTGTCGCCGATCTGGCCGCGGATGTCGCGTGCCAGCTCGTCGCCCTCGAGCACCGAGACATTACCGAGGATGTCGAGGCTGCGGACATAGGGTGCGGTGACGATGATCGGGTCGCCGGTGTGCACATCGTCGTCGCTGCCCGCAGCGGCACGGTCCTGCGCCAAGGCGGGGGCGGCGAGGAAGACGGCAAGCGAAAAACCGGCGGAGCAAAGCAAACGCATGGGGGAAAGTCCTATTCTGAAACGATCTGTGCGGGCTCCAGTAATGATATACTGTCACAGTGGCAACCCCCGGTCGTCGCGCATGCGTGGTCGTTTGTCGGAAGCGGGCGCCCGTTTATCGACAAAGGCCGATCATGGCGGCGCCAAGCGAAGCTGTCTTGCGAGGCCGGGGGCGCGGCCCTAGATCAGGGGCATGACTATAGCTGCAAACAGCCTCGACCTGATCGGCAACACCCCGCTGGTGCTGCTGAAGGGGCCGAGCGAAGCCACGGGCTGCGAGATCTGGGGCAAGTGCGAATATGCCAACCCCGGCGGTTCGGTGAAGGACCGCGCCGCGCTGTATATCGTTCGCGACGCCGAAGCGAACGGCAGCCTGCGTCCCGGCGGCACGATCGTCGAGGGGACTGCGGGGAACACCGGCATCGGGCTGGCGCTGGTCGGCAACGCGCTGGGGTACAAGACCATCATCGTCATGCCCGACAACCAGAGCGCCGAGAAGATGGCGACGATCCGCGCGCTCGGTGCCGAGCTGGTGCTCGTCCCGCCCGCGCCCTTCGCCAATCCCGGCCATTTTGTCCACACCTCGCGCCGGATCGCCGAGGAAACCGACAATGCGATCTGGGCCAACCAATTCGACAATATCGCCAACCGCAAATCGCATGTGATGGGGACGGCGGAGGAAATCTGGGCGCAGATGGACGGCCGCATCGACGGCTTTACCTGCGCCGCGGGAACCGGCGGCACGATCGCGGGGACCGGGCTGGGGCTGAAGGCCAAGAACAGCGATATCGTCATTGCATTGACGGATCCGCATGGCGCGGGCCTCTACAATTATTACCAGTGCGGCGAGTTAAAGGCCGAAGGCAGCAGCGTTGCCGAGGGGATCGGTCAGAACCGCATCACCGCGAACCTCGACGGGGCGCCGATCGACACCCAGTTTCGCATTTCGGATACCGAAGGGTTGAAGGTCGTACGGCAGTTGCTCGACGAGGAAGGGCTGTGCCTGGGGCTGTCGTCGGGGATCAATGTCGCCGGGGCGATGGCGCTCGCGCGGCAGTTGGGGCCCGGCAAACGGATCGCAACCATCCTGTGCGACAGCGGGTTCCGCTATTTGTCGACGCTCTACAACCCCGAATGGCTGGCGAGCAAAGGTCTGACGGAGGCGGCAGCATGAACCAGATCCGCACCGACAAACAGGCGGTACCGCCGCCGGTGGTGCCCGCGCCGGTCAACGACACGATGCGACGGTTGCAGATCGGCATTGCTGGCGTGCTCACCGTGCTGCTGCTCGTCGGCATGGCCGGGCTGATCGGCGATCGTGCGCGCGAAAATGTCGAGAGCGACGCTGCGGCCTCCGCCGACGTGAAGATGCCGGGCGAAGAAAAAGGCAGCGGCGCGCCGCTCGAAGAATTGGGGGTCCAGCCGGTATCGCCTTCGACGAAGGACGAAAATGCCGCGACCGAGATCAAGGTGCCGCAGGCGGCGCCGTCGCCAGCCACCGTCCCCGACCTGGAACCCGACCCCGAATTGCAGCGCGCGCGCAAATCCGCCCCGTGACGATCGGGACGCGCCGTTCGGTGGCGCGCACTATCTCGATCGCTGCCTTGACGCTGTTGCTGGCGTGGATCGTCGGCGGGCAGGCGCTGCTCGGCCGGATCGACCCCGCGCTTGCGCTGCCGATACTGGCTTTGGCGATGCTGCTCCTCGCGGTCTGGCAGCGCGGCGAGGAAACCGCGTCGCGGCGGTTCAACGCATTGGCCGTGCTTGCCCTGTTGCTCGGGGCGCAAGCGCTGCTCGGGGTCGCTTTGGCGGGTTCGGCGGGCTGGCTGCAACTGGCGCTGGTCGGTGTATCGGGCGCCGTCGCGGCATGGGTTGCCGATCGGCTGATGCAACGGCGTTGGCGGGTGCGATGGCTGCCGTGGTTCGCCGGACTGGTGCTGGTCACCGGCTGGTTCGCGGCCGGACATATGTTGCTCGCGGCACTTTACCGGCCCGCGTTGGCCGCGGCTGGCACCCCGGCGGCGACGATGCTCACCGGACTGCCGCTGCGCTGGTCGGGTAGCGGCGATATCGCCGCGATCATTTCGTCCGGCGCCGAGGATGATCCGGCACTGGTTCGGCTGGAGGCGTTGGGGCCGGTGGCGCTGGTCGACAGCCTGGTCGAACAGGTGTCGCCGCCCGGCGGAACGCTGCTGATCGCGCACCCACGCGCGCTAGCGCCGCAGGAACTGGTCGCGATCGACGCTTTTGTCCGGGGTGGCGGCAAGGCCGTGCTGCTGGCCGACGCGCTGTCGGGCTGGCCTGCGCGCCATCCGCTCGGCGATCCGCGCAATCCGCCGGTCACCAGCCTGCTGACCCCGCTGCTCGACCATTGGGGGGTGGCGCTCGGGTCGGCGCCAACGGACGATAATGCCGTGTCGGCGATCGCAATCGATGGAGCGTGGCTGCGCCTGTCGAGCGCCGGGGCGTTCGAGCGGTTGCCGCCGCGGTGCCGCATATTCGCCGATCGCCGCGTTGCACGATGCCCGATCGGTGCGGGCGAGGCCTGGCTCGTGGGCGATGCCGATCTGCTGTTTGCCCCGCTGTGGTCGCCGTTGGTGCCGGGTGCGCATCATCTGCGGCGAGCCGACACCATCGAATGGTTGGCGGCACGGCTTTGGCCGGGCGCCGGAGTCGCGCCGCTGCAGCCGCTGTGGATTCGCGCGCGCGCCAACTGAGGCGTCTTTTTCGACCAGATTTTGCTCCGAAAAGGCTGCGGTTTGCGGTCCGCCGATCAGTGTCGACCGCGTTTTGACCATGGAATCGGGCATTTTGCGGCAAATAGGGAGTAGATTCCCTATTTTGCCCCAAATTACCCCTTTTCACCCCGATCTATAGTTGATAGTCAGGAATCGGAGAGGGGCAATCTCCACCGACACCGAACCAACTGGAATCATGCGATTTCGGGGCCAGGGAATTATTGCCCGGTGGCGCATAGGGGGAGGGCAGAGCGATGGCGATTGTGACGCCCGGCCAATATGCAGGCACCAGCTTCGCCGCGATCGATGGCAAGGGACGCATCGCCGTCCCCTCACAGTTCCGCAACAATGTGCCCCTTACTGCGGACGGCCAGCGCGTGCTTTGGGTCGGTTTCCATGAAAAGCTGCCCTGCCTCGTCGCCTATGGTCACGATCAATATGACCGGTTGAACAGCGAGATCGAGCGTGATCGCGACACCGCGCGCGCGCGCAACCTCGATTTCGACGAAGACGCCGAGTTCAAGAAGCGTTTCAGCTATACCGAGGCCTATGCACTCGACGACAGCGGTCGGTTCCTGCCCGGCTTTACCCACCGCGACCGCGTTGGCGATGTCGGTGCGACCGCCTTTGTCGGATCGGGTCGTCGTTTCGAAATCTGGTGGCTGCCGACGCTCGTAGAATGCGCTGACGCTGATCCGGTGTTGCAGCGGCTTGCCGCGGCGTGGGACGCGACGAAAGGGAAGGGGCGCAAATGAGCGATCTTTCCGCCGCGCTGCCCCGCGATCCGCGCCATGACCCGGTCCTGCGCGACGAAGTCGTTGCCGCACTCGCGATCACGCCGGGCGAGCGTCACGTCGACGCAACCTTTGGAGCGGGCGGCTACACCCGCGCGATGCTCGCCGCGGGCGCCGATGTCGTCGCTTGCGACCGCGATCCCGATGCGATTGCCGAAGGGCAGGCGCTGGTCGGGGAGGCCAATGGCCGGCTGACCTTGATCCACGGCCGCTTCGGCGAGATCGACCGGCTGCTGGCCGAGCGCGGAATCGATACCGTCGACGGCATCACCTTCGACATCGGCGTGTCGTCGATGCAGCTTGACCGCGATGAGCGCGGCTTTTCCTTCCAGAAGGACGGCCCGCTCGACATGCGCATGGCGCAGGAGGGCGAAAGCGCCGCCGACTGGCTGAACCGCGCCGATGAAACCGAAATCGCCGACGTGCTGTTCCATTATGGCGACGAGCGTCAGTCGCGCCGCGTCGCGCGCGCGATCGTTGCCGCGCGGCCGCTGACGCGCACCGCCGAACTGGCGTCAGTGGTCCGCAAGGCGCTGCGCCATCCGCCCGGTGCGCCCAAGGATCCTTCGACCAAAAGCTTTCAGGCGATCCGCATCCACATCAATTCCGAACTCGACGAGTTGGTCGCGGGGCTGGCCGCCGCCGAACGGTTGCTCCGCCCGGGCGGCCGGTTGGCGGTGGTCAGCTTTCACAGCACCGAAGACCGCATCGTGAAGAATTTTCTGCGCGAACGGAGCGGAAGCGATGCCGCCGGTTCGCGTCACCGGCCCGCGCCGCTCCCTCTGGCGCGGGCCGCCACTTTCGAAACGCCGGCGCGCAAAGTGCGGCCGAGCAAGGCCGAAGAGGCGCGCAACCCGCGCGCGCGTTCGGCCACGCTGCGTAGCGCGGTGCGGACGGCAGCCCCGGCCTGGCCGGGTCAATCCAATATGAAGGAGGCGATCTCATGCTGATGGCGGCGCGCAAACTTCAAGGGATCGGACTGGTCCTGCTGGTGCTGATCTGTGCGATGATGCTCTATCCGGTGTCGCTCAAGGTCGCGGCGACGCGCAGCGAATTGACGCGGATCGAAAAGGAGATCGAGCGCAGCCGCGACAATATCCGCTACCTGGAATCCGAGCTCGCGGTGCGCGCCTCCATGCGCCAGCTGGAGCAGTGGAACGCTGACACCTTTGGCTATTCGGCCCCGGGTGCGGGGCAATATCTGGAGAGCGAGCGCCAGCTGGCGTCGCTTGACCGCCTGCCGCGCGCGCGCGGCGCCAACGAGGTTGCGCCGGTGCTGATGGCGATGGTTTCGCCGGTTGCCGTGCCCGCCGCGCCCCAGGCAAGCCCGGTCGCAGCAAAGCCCGCTGCGGCAAAGCCAGTCGTGCTGGCGCAGGCCGAAACAGGCATTCGCAGCGACACCGCGCCGCGCATGGCGCCGACGCGCCGCCGCGAACAGCTCAAGATGATCGAGGACCAGTTGCTTGCCGAATCGACGCTCGCGGATCTGAAGCGTGCCGCCGCCGCCGAAGCCGCAGGAGGGAAGCCGACCCGATGAACACGCTGGTCGTCCGTCCGACCCGGGTGCGTACCGCTGGGGTGCGGCAACAGATTTTGCTGACCGCGCAGCAGCGCCTGATGATCCTGATGCTGCTGTTCATGGCGGCATTTTTTCTGGTGTCGATGCGGCTCTTGTATTTTGCGATGTTCGACACATCGTCGCGCAACGGTTCGGCATCGACCGCCTTCCTTCCGGCGCGCGCTGACATTGTCGATCGCAACGGCATCCCGCTGGCGCGGACGATCGACGGCTATTCGATCCGCGTCGTTCCGGAAAAGCTGCTCAACAATCGGCAATATCTGGCCGACGAACTGCACAAGATATTCCCCGACATGTCGCGCGCCGAGCTGTTGGCCAAGGTGAGCGGGCCGCGCCCGACCTATATCCGCCGCCGCGCGCTGCCCGATCAAGTGGCGGCGGTAAACGCGATCGGCGACGTTGGCTTCGACTTCCCGCGCGAGAAAGAGCGGCTGTATCCGCAGCTCAGCCTCGCCGCGCACGTGCTGGGCTTCACCGATGCGGCGGGACATGGCGTCACCGGCGCCGAGGGGGCGTTCGACAGCCGCCTGATCGACAAGGCTACCCGCGGCGAGCCGCTGGCGCTGTCGATCGATGCGCGCGTGCAGGGTGTGCTCGAAAGCGAACTGGGCTCGGCGGTCGCCAATCTCGAAGCGATCGGCGGCGCCGGCATCATCCTCGACGTCCACACCGGCGAAATCGCCGCCATGACGTCGCTGCCGACCTATAATCCCAACAAGCTGGCGCCGGACAATATGGCGGCGCGGCGCAACGCGGTGACTCATAATCTGTACGAGCTCGGCTCGACCTTCAAACCGCTGACGGTGGCGGCCGCGATCGATGCGGGCACGGTGACCAGTATGGCGCGCCGCTATGACGCGACCGCGCCGCTGGCGATCGCGGGCTTTCGCATCCGCGACAGCCATCCCTCGAACCGCTGGCTGAACGTCCCCGAAACGCTGATCCACAGCTCGAACATCACTACCGCGCGGATTGCCGACGAACTGGGCCGCGAGAATATGGAGGCGATGTTCCGCAAGCTCGATTTCAACACGCGGCCCAAGATTGACCTGAAGGAACGTGCCTTTCCGCTGTGGCCGAAGGATTGGGGCCGATTGACCACGATGACCACCGGCTATGGCCATGGCATCGCGGTGACCCCGCTGCACCTCGCCAGCGCCTATGCCGCGTTGGTCAACGGCGGCATCTATCGCCCCGCGACGATCACCAAACTGGGCGATCAGGCGCCGCCGAAGGGCCGCCGCGTGTTCAAGGCCGCGACCAGCGCCCGGATGCGCCAGCTGCTCCGCCTGATCGTGTCGGACGGTACCGGCAAAAAGGCTGAAGCCCCGGGCTTCCGTGTCGGCGGCAAGACCGGCAGCGCCGAAAAGCCCGGCGCCGGTGGCTATCGCCGCAGCTCGGTCGTCGCGACCTTTGCCGCGGCTTTCCCGATGGATAATCCGCGCTATGTCGTGCTGGTGATGATCGACGAGCCCAAGGGCAACGCCTATAGCTCGGGTCAGCGCACCGCGGGCTGGACCGCGGCTCCGGTAGTCAGCAAGGTCGTGATGCGCGCCGGACCGATGCTCGGCGTATTCCCCGACGAAAGCCGCGACGTCGATGTCTCCGAGCTTACCCCGCTGCTGTGGAGAAATGGGGAAGACGAATAATGCGCCTGTCCGCGCTGACGGGGGATCAAGGGGGTGCGGGCACCGACCCGGTCGTCACCGGCCTCGCCATCGATCATCGCAAAGTGGCGCCAGGGACAGTCTTTGGCGCCTTTGTCGGCGAAAAATTCAACGGTGAGGATTTCATTCCCGCGGCGATCGAGGCCGGGGCGGTGGCGGTCGTCGCGCGGCCTGAGGCGCACGTCGAAGGCGCAGTGCATATTGCCGAAGCCAATCCGCGCCGGGCTTTCGCGCATATTGCGGCGCGATTCTTTCACCGCTTTCCGGCGACTTGCGTCGCGGTGACGGGGACCAACGGTAAGACCTCGACGGTCGAAATGACGCGCCAGCTGTGGCGGATGGCAGGGTTCAACGCGGCGTCGATCGGCACGCTGGGGATCACGACATCGCTCGACAGCGCGTCGACCGGGCTGACGACGCCCGACATCGTCACCTTCCTCAGCAATATGTCGGGGCTGGCGGTCGAGGGGGTCGGCCATGCGGCGTTCGAGGCCTCGAGCCACGGGCTTGACCAATATCGCACCGAAGGATTGCCGGTAAAGGCGGCGGCGTTCACCAATCTCAGCCACGATCATCTCGACTATCATGGCACGATGGAGGCGTATCTCGCGGCCAAGCTACGGCTGTTCACCGAGGTGGTCGAACAGGATGGTACAGCCGTCGTTTGGAGCGACGATGGCTATTCGGCCGCCGTCATTGATGCAGTGCGCGCGCGCGGCGTTCGCCTGCTGACGGTCGGGGCGCAGGGCGAGGCTCTGCGTCTGATCTCGCGTGAACCGACCCAGCTCGGCCAGACGCTTGTCATCGCGGCGGGTGATGTGACCCACAAGGTCGATCTGCCACTGATCGGCGCCTATCAGGTCGCCAATGCGCTGGTGGCGGCGGGTCTGGTCATCGCGACCGGCGGCGATGTCGCGCAGACACTGGGTAATCTGGCGCGGCTGCAGCCGGTGCGCGGGCGGCTCGAGCGCGCGGCGATCACCAAGGCGGGCGCGCCGGTCTATGTCGATTATGCGCATACCCCCGACGCGATCGCGGCGGCGCTCGACGCGCTGCGTCCGCATGCACGCGGGCGGCTGATCCTTGTGTTCGGCGCCGGCGGCGACCGCGATCAGGCGAAGCGCCCCGAGATGGGGAAGGTCGCGGCGGCCAAGGCCGACGTGCTGATCATCACCGACGATAATCCGCGCGGCGAGGATCCGGCGGCCATCCGCGCCGCAATTGCTGCGGGCGCACCGCGCGCGCAGGTCATCGGCGATCGCCGCGCCGCCATTGCTGCCGCGATTGCCGAAGCGCGCGCCGACGACATCGTCTGCATCGCGGGCAAGGGGCATGAGCAGGGGCAGATCGTCGGCGCGGGCGCCGACATGCGCGTCATCCCTTTCGACGACGTTGCCGTCGCGCGCGAGTGCGCGGCATGAACCCGCTGTGGACCGCCCGCGCCATCGCCGCCGCGACCGGCGGCGAAGCGAGCGCCGATTTCACCGTGCATGGCGTCGCCTTTGATTCGCGCGAGGTTACGACCGGCGACCTCTTCGTCGCGATGCGCGGCGAGGCGACCGACGGGCACAAGTTTATCGATAAGGCGATTGCTGCGGGCGCCGCCGGGATCATCTGCGAAACCGCCATCGACCAACCGCATGTCCGCGTTGCTGACAGCGCCGCGGCGCTGAATGCGCTCGGCACCGCGGCGCGTGCGCGCAGCCACGGCCGGGTCATCGGCGTGACGGGGTCGGCAGGCAAGACGGGGACGAAGGAAGCGTTGTTCGCGGCGCTCGACCGTTTCCGCCCCGGTAAGGCGCATCGCTCGGTCAAAAGCTATAACAACCATGTCGGCGTGCCACTCAGCCTCGCGCGCATGCCCTCGACCGCCGATTTCGGGGTGTTCGAAATGGGGATGAACCATGCAGGCGAGCTCGCCGAGCTGACCCGCATGGTCCGCCCGCACGTCGCCATCGTGACGACCATCGCCCCGGCGCATATGGAGTTTTTCGGCAGCGAAGAGGCGATCGCCGATGCCAAGGGCGAGATTTTCGAAGGGCTGGAGCCCGGCGGTACCGCGATCGTCCCCTTCGACAGCCCGCATTATGCCCGGCTGCGCGCCAAGGCCGAACAACATGCCGCGCATGTGATCAGCTTCGGCCTCGGCGCCGACGCCGATGTGCGCGCGGTCGACTGGTTGCCCGACGGCCAGGGTGGGTCGCTCGTCACCGCGCAGGTGCAGGATTCGCTGCTCTGCTACACGATCGCGCAGGCGGGGGTGCATTGGGTGTCCAATTCGCTCGCGGTGCTGGCGGCGGTGAAGGCGGTCGGCGGCGACCTGCCCGCGGCGGGGCTGGCTTTTGCCGAAATGGCCGGGCTCGCGGGCCGCGGCGCGCGTCACCGGGTGCCGCTGGGCGGCGGGCATATCCTGCTGATCGACGAAAGCTATAACGCCAACCCCGCCTCAATGGCCGCAACGATCGGCCAGCTGGGCAGCGAATCCGGCGACCGCAAAGTCGCGATTCTCGGCGCGATGAAGGAGCTCGGGCCGGACGGCGAAGCTTATCACGCCGGGCTCGCGGCTCCGCTCGTCGCAGCCGGGGTGCAATTCGCCCTGCTTGTCGGCGAAGAGATGGCGCCGCTCGCCAAAGCGCTTGAGGGCCGCATCGATTTCGAGCATGTGGCCGCCCACTCTGACGCAGCGGCACGGCTGGGCGACGTGATCCACCCCGGCGACACCGTGCTGGTCAAGGGGTCGAACAGCGTCGGCTTGTCGCATCTGGTGACGGCGCTGACCAACGGGGACTGTTGATGTTATATTGGCTGGCGGAATGGCTGGGCTTTCCGGGGGTATTGAACCTCATTCGCTATCTGAGCTTCCGCTCGGGCGCTGCGGTTGCGACCGCATTGATCATTGGCCTGTGGATCGGGCCGCGCTTCATCCTGATGCTGCGGATGCGGCAAGGCAAAGGACAGCCGATCCGCGAGGACGGGCCGCAAAGCCACCTTGCCAAAAAGGGCACGCCGACGATGGGCGGGCTGATGATCCTGATCTCGCTGATGATCTCGGCGCTCTTGTGGATGGACCTGTCGAACCGCTTCGTCTGGGCGTGCATTTTCGTGACCGGCGGGTTCGCGGCGGTCGGTTTCCTCGACGATCTCGACAAGGTCACCAAGGCCAGCCACCGCGGCATTCCGGGTCGCGTCCGCCTGCTGATCGAGTTCCTGATCGCCGGGGTCGCGGTGTTCCTGATCGTGTCGCGCACCGGTACCGACCTGTATCTGCCGTTTTTCAGCGGCGTCGTGCTCGAACTCGGGCCGCTCTATTATGTCTTTGCGATGGTGCTGATCGTTGGCTTCGGCAATGCGGTGAACCTGACCGATGGGCTCGACGGCCTCGCGACCTTCCCGGTGATCATCGCCAGCCTGACCTTCCTCGTCATTGTCTATTTGTCGGGCAATGTGAAATTCGCCGAATATCTAGGCATTCCGCATGTTTCGGGCGCCGGCGAGTTGGCGGTGTTCGCCGCCGCGATCATCGGGGCGTGCCTCGCCTTCCTGTGGTTCAACGCGCCGCCTGCTGCGGTGTTCATGGGCGACACCGGCAGCCTCGCGCTCGGCGGCGCGCTGGCGACGATCGCGGTGACGGCGCAGCATGAGCTGGTCCTCGTCCTGGTCGGCGGATTGTTCGTGGTCGAGGCCTTGTCGGTGATCATCCAGGTGTTCTGGTACAAGCGCACCGGCAAGCGAGTGTTTCGCATGGCGCCGATCCACCATCATTTCGAGCAGATGGGCTGGCCCGAATCGACTGTCGTCATCCGGTTCTGGATCGTTTCGATCGTTCTGGCGCTCGCGGGGCTCGCGACCTTGAAACTGCGGTGATCACCTCGCGCGCCTTTGCCGGTCGCCGCTATGCGGTGCTGGGGCTGGCGCGCTCGGGGCTCGCGACGGTCGCGGCGCTGGTTGCCAGCGGCGCGGGGGTCACCGCGTGGGACGAGCGCGAGGAAGCGCGCGACGATGCGATGGCGCTGGGCGCCGACATCGGCAATCCGCTGGATATTGACCTCATTGGCTTTGCCGGCGTCGTCGTGTCGCCCGGCGTGCCGCTAAATCGCCACCCGATCGCCGCGCACGCGCGCGAGGCGCATGTGCCGGTGATCGGCGATGTTGAGCTTTTTGCCGAAGCGCGCGGCGAATTGCCGCCGCACAAGGTCGTTGGCATCACCGGAACGAACGGCAAATCGACCGTCACGGCGCTGATCCACCATATGCTGGAAAGCGCCGGGGTACCGTCGCTGATGGGCGGCAATATCGGGCTGCCGATCCTGTCGCGCGATCCGCTGGAGGAAGGCGGCGTCTATGTGCTCGAACTGTCGAGCTACCAGATCGACCTCTCGCATAGCCTGGCCTGCGACGTCGCGGTGCTGACGAATCTCAGCCCCGACCATCTCGACCGCTATGACGGGTTTACCGGCTATGCCGCGTCCAAGGCACGGCTGTTTTCGCTCCAGCATCAGGGTCAGGTAGCGATCGTCGCGGTCGACGACGATCCGTCGAAGATGATTGCGGGGCGGATCAATCACCGACTGCACCGCGTGTCGGGCAAGGACATCGACCCGGTCGACCAGGCGCGCTGGCCCGCGCTGCAAGGCCCGCACAACGCGCAGAACGCCGTCTGCGCGATCGCGGTGTGCCGGGTGCTGGGGCTGAATGACGAGCAGGTCGAACGCGGCCTCGCGACCTACCGGTCGCTGCCGCATCGGATGGAATTTGTCGGCGAAGTCGCAGACGTCCGCTGGTTCAATGACAGCAAGGCGACCAACGCGGCTTCCGCTGCACCGGCGCTGGCGGCATTCCCGCCGGCGCCGGACCAGCGTCTGCACTGGATTGCCGGGGGGCAGGCCAAGGGCGACGGGCTGGCTGCGTGCCGTCCGTGGTTCGGGCATGTGAAGCAGGCCTATCTGATCGGCGACGCGATGGAATCTTTCGCTGCCGAAATCGGCGATGCGATCCCGGTCGATCGGTCCGCCGATATGGCGACCGCGGTCGCGCGCGCCGCGGCGGCGGCGCGGCCCGGCGACATCGTGCTGCTGTCGCCGGCCTGCGCCTCGTTCGACCAGTTCAAGGATTATGAGCAGCGCGGCGATGTTTTTCGCGGACTTGTCGCGGCGCTTGGGGCATGAGCGGGGGAATGGACAATATGGACGCCACCACCGAAAGGCCGGTGATTGCGACGACGCGCACCGTCAAGCGCCGCGGCCCGCGCCTCAGCCGCGCCGACCGCACCCCGCTGGGGCTGTGGTTCTGGGAAATCGACCGCGTCCTGCTCTTGCTAGTGTCGATGCTCGTCGCGATCGGATTGGTCGCGGTCGCCGCGGCGTCCCCCGTGGCGGCACAGAAACTATCGACCAACACGGCCTCGCTCGATCCGCTTTATTATTTCTATCGCCAGCTGATGTGGGTGATCGTCGGGGTGCCGGTGATGCTCGCGGTATCAATGTTGCCTAAAGCGCAGGCGCGGCGCTTTGCGATCTATGGCACGATCACCTTCCTGATCCTGCTGTTTCTCGTCCCGCTGCTCGGCACCACGGTCAACGGCGCGCAGCGCTGGATCGGCGGCGGTATCTTCCGGTTGCAGCCGTCGGAGTTTCTCAAGCCCTTCTTTGCGGTGTCGCTCGCATGGATCCTGTCGCTGCGCCTGCATGATCAGAGCCTGCCGGTCGTGCCGCTCAGTTTTGTGCTGACCGGGGTGATTGCGGTGCTGCTGATGGGGCAGCCCGATCTGGGGCAGACCGTGATCTTCGCCGCCACTTGGCTCGTCCTGGTGCTCGTGGCCGGGCTGTCGATGCGGATCATGGGGATGCTCGCCGCAACCAGCGTGGTCGGCATCATTCTAGCCTATTTCTTCTATCCGGTGGCGCAGCAGCGCATCAACATCTGGCTGTTCGCCGAGGGCGACAGCTTTCAGGTCGACAAGGCGCATGCGACGCTGACCGCGGGCGGACTGATCGGGACGGGCCCCGGGGCGGGCCTCGCGAAATTCCAGCTGCCCGAGGCACACACCGACTATATTTTCTCGGTCATCGGCGAAGAGTTCGGGATGATCGCGTGCATCGCAATCGCGATCCTGTATCTCGCGATCATCGTCCGCGTTCTCGTGCGTCTGCTCGATGAGGAGGACAGCTTCCTGATCCTTGCGGTCGCGGGATTGATCGCGCAGTTCGGCGGCCAGGCGACGATCAACATGGCGGTGAACACCCAGCTGTTCCCGTCGAAGGGCATGACGCTGCCGTTCATCAGCTATGGCGGGTCGTCCTTCATCGCTTTGTCGATCGGCATGGGTTTGCTCTTGTCGCTGACCCGGCGAAACCCCTATGCGGCGCGGGTGTCGATGACCCGCAACTGGAACAAGAAATGAGTGCAACTCGCCACTATCTGCTCGCTGCTGGCGGCACCGGGGGGCATATGCTCCCCGCTTATGCGCTGGCGGGCGAACTGATCGCGCGCGGGCATCGCGTCGCGCTGGTCAGCGACGACCGCGGCCTGCGTATTCCGGGCGCGCCTGCCGAGATGGAAACGCATGTCCTCCCCGCCGGGCGCGTCCATGGTGGCCCCATCGGCTGGATCAAGGCGGCGCTCGCGATCCGCAAAGGGCGGCGGATGGCGATCGACCTGATCCGCGACTTCGATCCCGCGGTCGTCGTCGGGTTCGGCGGCTATCCCTCGCTGCCCAGCCTGCTCGCGGCGGGCGCGACAAAGCGGCCGCGCGTGCTGCACGAACAAAATGCCGTGCTGGGGCGGGTCAACCGGATGATGGCGCCGCGTGTCGATGCCGTGGCGGTCGCCTATCACAATATCCAGCGCTACCCGGCGGGGCATGAGCTCAAAAAGCATATCACCGGCAATCCCGTGCGTGACGAGATCATTGCGATCCGTGAAGAAGGCTTCCCGCCGCTGAGCGAGGACGGCATTTTCCGCCTGCTCGTCGTCGGCGGCAGCCTGGGCGCGACGGTGCTGAGCGATGTCGTTCCCGCCGCGATCGCGATGCTGCCGCGCGCGCTGCTCGACCGGTTGCAGGTTGTCCAGCAATGCCGCGAGGCCGATCTGGAGGAAGTGCGCGGCAAATATGCGGCGATGGGCGTCGCCGCCGAATGCGCGACCTATATCGCGGACTTTCCCGACCGGCTCCGCTGGGCGCATCTGGTGATCGCGCGCGCCGGGGCGTCGACGGTGGCCGAACTGGCCTGCGCCGGGCGGCCCGCGATCTTCGTTCCCTATCCGCACGCGATGGACAATCACCAGACCTATAATGTCGTCGACATGGTCGAGGCGGGCGGCGCGCGCTCGATCCCGCAGCCGCAATTCACCGCCAGCGAACTCGCCAAGCAGATCCAGCGCATGGCGCTCGAGCCCGGTGCGCTCGAAAATGCCGCGGCGCGCGCCGCGAGCTGCGGCTTGCCAGACGCCACGCGCGACCTTGCCGATCTCGTCGAATCGTTGGCCGCCCCGCCGATGATGGATGTCATCCGCGTCGGCGCCCCGTCGGGCCAGCGCGCCGCAGCGACCGGCATGGCGTCGGCGCGCATGGGAGGCGAATGATGCGCGGCGTTGCGACCGACATCGGCACCATCCACTTCATCGGCATCGGCGGCATCGGCATGTCGGGCATCGCCGAAGTCATGCACAACCTCGGCTATCAGGTGCAGGGCAGCGACATCGCCGAAAGCTATGTCATCGAAGGCCTGCGCAAACGCGGCATCAAGGTCGCGATCGGTCATGACGCCGCGAATGTCGACGGCGTCGCGGTGGTCGTCACCTCGACCGCGGTCAAGCGCGGCAATCCTGAGGTCGAGGCGGCGCTGGCGCAGCGCATCCCGCTGGTCCGCCGCGCCGAAATGCTGGCCGAACTGATGCGGCTGAAATCGACCGTCGCCATCGCGGGCACCCACGGCAAGACGACGACGACCAGCCTCGTCGCGGCGCTGCTCGATGCGGGTGGCATTGACCCGACCGTGATCAATGGCGGCATCATCAACAATTATGGCTCGAACGCGCGGCTGGGCGCATCGGACTGGATGGTGGTCGAGGCCGACGAGAGCGACGGCAGCTTCCTGCGCCTCGACGGCACGATCGCGGTCGTCACCAACATCGACCCCGAACATCTCGACCATTATGGCAGCTTCGACGCGATCAAGGACGCCTTCGTCGAGTTTATCGAGAATGTGCCTTTTTATGGCGCTGCGATGCTCTGCCTCGATCATCCCGAGGTACAGGCGATCATCCCGCGCATCCGCGACCGGCGGATCGTGACCTATGGCTTTTCGGCGCAGGCCGATGTGCGCGGGACCAATGTGACGCCCGGTCCCGACGGCAATCGTTTCGACGTCGTCGTGCGCGACCGCGACGGGAACAGCCGGACGATCGAGGGCATCCACCTGCCGATGTCGGGGCGCCACAATGTCCAGAACTCGCTCGCCGCAATCGCGGTGGCGTTGCACATGGGGGTCAGCGACGACAAGATCGTGTCGGGCTTCAACGGCTTTGCCGGGGTGAAGCGCCGCTTCACCAAGGTCGGCGAGATTGCGGTCGAGGGCGGTAACGTCACCGTGATCGACGATTACGCCCACCACCCGGTCGAAATCCGCGCGGTGCTGTCGGCGGCGCGCGAAGGCGTTGGCGCAGGGCGCGTCGTCGGCGTGGTCCAGCCGCACCGCTTCACGCGCCTCCGCGACCATATGGACGATTTCCAGCAGGCGTTTAACGACGCCGACATCGTGCTGGCGTTGCCGGTCTATGCGGCGGGCGAAAGCCCGATCGACGGCGTATCGTCGGATGCGCTGGTCGCGGGCCTGCGCGATCGCGGACATCGGCAGGCGAGTGTCGTTGCGGATGCCGGGGCACTGGCTGTGAGCATCGCGGATAGCATCAAGGCGGGCGATCTTGGTGCGGGCGATATGATCATCTGCCTGGGGGCGGGCGACATCACCAAGATGGCGGCCGGGCTGGCGAGCGCGGTGGAGACGGCGGCGTGACTTGCGTCTCCGTTCTCATCTTACCTCCGTTCGTGTCGAGCGAAGTCGAGGCACGCCAGCGCAGCGCCAGGTGTCCCTCGACTTCGCTCGGGACGAACGGGGAAGGGGTGCGGTCGTGAGCGACCTTGCCACCCTCCCGACAGTCCGCGGCAAACTGACCGCCCATGCCCCACTCGCGCCGCTTGTCTGGTTCAAGTCGGGCGGTCCCGCTGATTGGCTTTTCGAACCCAAGGACGCAGACGACCTTACCGATTTCCTGCGCGACCTTGATCCGGCTACGCCTGTCATGGCGCTCGGCCTCGGCTCGAACCTCATCATTCGCGATGGCGGTTTTCCGGGCGTCGTGATCCGGCTCGGCAAAGCCTTTGCCAAGGTTGAAGCCATCGATGCCACGACGCTGCGTTGCGGCGGCGGCGCGTCGGGCATCCTCGTTTCCTCGACGGCGCGCGACGCGGGCATAGCGGGGATGGAATTCCTGCGCTCGATCCCCGGTACCGTCGGCGGCTTCGTGCGGATGAACGGCGGCGCCTATGGCGGCGAGGTGAAAGACATTTTGATCGATGCCGACGTGGTGTTGCGATCGGGTGAGCGCCGCACGCTGGCGCTCGACGATCTGGGATATACCTATCGCCACAGCGAATTGCCCGAGGGCGCGGTGGTGATCGGTGCGACCTTCCGCGGTCGGCCCGGCGAACCCGCCGCCATCCAGACCGAAATGGACCGCATCTCGGCGAGCCGTGAGGCGTCGCAGCCGCTGCGGTCAAAGACCGGCGGCTCGACCTTCAAGAACCCCGTCGGTCACAAGGCGTGGCAGCTGGTCGACGAAGCCGGATGCCGTGGCCTCACGGTCGGCGGCGCGCAGGTCAGCGAGAAGCACACCAATTTCCTGATCAACACCGGCGAAGCGACGAGCGCTGATATCGAGGCGCTCGGCGAGGAGGTCCGCCGCCGGGTGAAGGACAAGAGCGGCGTCGAATTGCAATGGGAAATACAGCGCGTGGGAGTGAAGAAGTGAGCCGCGGCCCCTGGCATGTCGCCGTCCTGATGGGCGGCTGGTCGGCGGAACGCGAAGTGTCGCTGATGAGCGGCAACGGCGTCGCCGACGCGCTCGAATCGCGCGGGCACAGGGTCACGCGGATCGACATGGACCGCGACGTTGCGCTGCGGCTTGCCGAGGCGAAGCCCGATGTCGTGTTCAACGCGCTCCACGGTGTTCCGGGAGAGGACGGCACCGTGCAGGGCATGCTCGACCTGATGGGGCTAAAATACACCCACAGCGGCCTCGTCACCTCGGTAATCGCGATCGACAAGGAATTGACGAAACAGGCGCTGGTGCCGCATGGTATCCCCATGCCGACGGGGACGATGGTCGACAGCGAAAGCTTGTTTTCAGTTGACCCGCTGCCGCGTCCCTATGTCCTCAAGCCCGTCAATGAAGGTTCGTCGGTCGGCGTCGCGATCGTCAAGGACGACAGCAATTACGGCAACCCGATCGCGCGCGATGCGGTGGGGCCGTGGCAGGAGTTCGACCGCCTGCTCGCCGAGCCCTTTATCAAGGGTCGCGAACTGACCGTTGCGGTGCTGGGCGACCGGGCGCTCGCCGTCACCGAACTGCGCGTGAAGTCGGGTTTTTACGATTATGACGCCAAATATACCGACGGCCTCACCGAACATGTGTGCCCCGCCGACGTCCCGGAGGACGTCGCGCAGCGGATGAAGGATCTGGCGCTGCAAGCGCACCGCCTGCTCGGCTGCAAGGGCGCCTCGCGCTCCGATTTTCGCTGGGACGACGAGCATGGGCTTGCGGGCATCTATCTGCTCGAGGTCAACACGCAGCCGGGCATGACGCCGCTCAGCCTTGTTCCCGAACAGGGACGCGCGGTGGGCATGGATTATGCCGAACTGGTCGAACGCATCGTGGGGGAAGCGTTATGAGTAACACGCGGATCAAGCGCGGTGCGGCGCCGCCGCGGCGCCCGGCGCGGGCGCCGAAAAAGCGTCGGAAGGTGCAGACGTCGCGGCTTAACGCCGTGATCAACGCGCTGCCGATCAGCCCGCAGCGATTGCAAAAAATCGCCAACTGGACAATCGGGCTCAGCTTGGTCGCGGTCGCGGGCATCGCGGCGCAGGCGACCGGCGTGACCGCAAAGATCCACGAGGAATATGCGCAGGCGGTCGGCCGCGCCGGGTTCCAGGTCAAGAAGGTCGAAGTCGTCGGTGCCGACCGGATCGACCGGCTGAAGGTCTATGACATCGCGCTGGCGCAAAAAGATCGTTCGATGGCGGCGGTCGATCTGGAAGATGTCCGCGGCGACTTGATGCAATATGGCTGGATCAAGGATGCGCGCGTGTCGCGCCGCCTGCCCGACACGCTCGTCGTCGATATCGTTGAGCGCACGCCGGCGGCGATCTGGCAACATAACAATCGCCTGTCGCTGATCGACGACAAGGGCGTGGTGCTCGAACCGGTGACCGTCGCAACGATGCCCGACCTACCGCTGGTGATCGGACCCAAGGCAAACCAGCGCTCGCAGGATCTCGACCGGCTGCTCGCCGAGGCAAGCAGCCTCAAGGAACTGCTGGCGGGGGCGACGTGGGTCGGCAACCGCCGTTGGGATCTGCGCTTCCGCAGTGGCGAAACGCTATCGCTGCCCGAGGGCGAGGCCGAGGCAAAGGCGGCGCTCGCCAAGTTCGCGCATATGGACGGTGCCAATCGCCTGCTCGGGCGCGGCATCCTGCGCTTTGATATGCGCGACCCCGCGCGGTTCGTCCTGCGGCTGCCGCATGAAGGACAGGTAGCGCCCGCCAAGCTCGACGAAGCGCGCGCTGCGGTTGCCGACGTCGCGGTGGCAGAGAAGGGATAAGCCATGGCCCCGCCGCGCATCGAAAAAATCATTACCGCGCTCGATGTCGGGTCGTGGAAGGTGTGCGCGCTGATCGCGGGGCAGGCCGCCGACGGCCAGCTGCATGTGCTGGGTACCGGGCAGCGCGAAAGTCGCGGGGTCCAGCGCGGCTATGTCGCCGACATGGAGCAGACCGAACATATCGTGCGCGAAGCGATCGAGCAGGCCGAGCGCATCGCGGGGCTCAATATCGACGATGTGTGGGTCAGTTTTTCGGCGGGCGGTTTGCTCAGCGACGTCGCGCCGATCGAAAGCGAACTCGGCGGCCATCGGATCGAGAAAGAGGATATCGACGACCTGCTTGCCGCGGGCCGCGCCGGGATCGACCCCGAAGGCCGCATGATCCTGCACGCGCAGCCCGCGCTTTACACGCTCGACGGCCTGACGGGGGTGAAGAACCCGATCGGGCTCCACGCCGACCGGCTGGGCGTCGACATCCATATCATCATGGCCGACGGCGCCCCGGTGCGCAATCTGGAGGCGGCGGTGCGGCAGGCGCATCTTGACGTCAACGCGGTGGTCGCGTCGCCGATCGCGGCAGGGCTTGCCTGCCTGTCGGACGAGGAACGCGACCTTGGCGTCGCGCTGGTCGAACTTGGGGCTGCGGTCACCACGGTCTCGCTTTATGCTGGCGGGATGCTCGTCGAAATGGCGTCGCTGCCCTTTGGCGCGAGTGACATCACTGACGATATTGCGTCGGCCTTTGGCATAAGGCGCAGCCAGGCACAGCGGCTGCAGAGCTTTTACGGCTCGGCATCGGCCAGCCCGCGCGACAATAACGAGGTCATCGAGCTGGAACCCGGCGCGCCGACGAGCGGGGATTCCCCGCGCATCACCCGCGCGCAATTGGTCTCGGTGATCCGCCAGCGTCTCGACGCGATGATGGGCGAGATTGGCCGGACACTCAAAGACCTGCATTTCGTTGGCCCCATCGGGCGCCAGGTGGTTCTGGTTGGCGGCGGCGCCGACCTCAAAGGCATTGCCGATTACACCCAGAGCGCGCTCGGCCGCGCCGCGCGCGTCGGCAGGCCGCGCGGACTGCACGGACTGCCCGATGCGCACAGCGGCCCCGCTTTCGCGACGCTCGCCGGTCTGGTTCTCTATGCCGCGTCGGACCCCGTCGACCTGCGCGATTTGCCGATGATGTCGCAGGATGTCTATCGTCCGGCGAGCACTTCGATCCTGCATCGGTTGATGGCAGCGTTAAAAAGCAGTTTTTAGCGGTGAAACGCGAAAAAAGGTTAATTTTTTGGGTGATTCCCACGTCACAATAGTGCAATGCGGGTTAAGAAAACCGGGCGGCGGGACACCCGCCCGTTCGGGTCGCAAGGTTGGGGAAGCGGCACCTGTCCGCCGCTGCAGGGAGACTTTTTGATGAGCATCAATATTGGCCCGCCGCAGGTCGACGAACTGAAGCCGCGCATTGCGGTGATCGGCGTCGGCGGTGCCGGCGGCAATGCCATCGCGAACATGATTGCGGCGCGGGTCGAGGGGGTTGATTTCATCGTCGCCAATACCGACGCGCAGGCGCTGAACGCATCGCCCGCCGAACGGCGCATCCAGCTGGGGACGCAGATCACGCAGGGGCTGGGCGCCGGTTCGCGACCCGAGGTTGGCCGCGCGGCCGCCGAGGAGAGCATCGCGCAGGTCGAGGAAGCTTTGAACGGCGCGCACATGTGCTTCGTCGCCGCGGGCATGGGTGGCGGTACCGGCACGGGGGCGGCGCCGGTCATCGCCAAGGCGGCACGCGATCGCGGCATCCTGACCGTCGGCGTCGTCACCAAGCCCTTCACCTTCGAAGGCGCGCGCCGCATGCGGTCGGCGGACTCGGGCATTGCCGAGCTGCAGGACCATGTCGACACGCTGATCGTCATTCCGAACCAGAATCTGTTTCTGGTCGCCAACCCCAACACGACCTTCAAAGAAGCCTTCACCATGGCGGATGAAGTGCTGCAGCAGGGCGTGCGCGGGATCACCGACCTGATGGTCATGCCCGGCCTGATCAACCTCGACTTTGCCGACGTGCGCAGCGTGATGCGCGAAATGGGCAAGGCGATGATGGGCACCGGCGAAGCCGAAGGCGATGGCCGTGCGCTCGAAGCCGCACAGAAAGCGATCGCCAACCCGCTCCTCGACGGTGTTTCGATGGCGGGGGCCAAGGGCGTCATCATCTCGATCACCGGCGGCGAGGACATGCGCCTGATGGAAGTCGACGAGGCCGCGAACCATATCCGCGAGCTGGTCGATCCCGACGCCAACATCATCTGGGGCAGCGCGTTCAACGACAGCCTGGACGGCAAGATCCGCGTCTCGGTGGTCGCGACCGGTATCGACAGCAGCGGCGAAATGGCAGCGCAGGCTTCGCCCGCAACGCGCAGCTTCTCCTTTGCTCCGGCGCGCGCCGCGGCGCCGGCGCCGGTGGCCGAGGAGGCGTTTGAACCGGTTGTCGAGGAAGAGACCGTTGCTGACGCACCCGCCGAAGAGGCGAACGATCCTGCGCCCGGCTTTTCGCTGAGCGATACGGTCGAGGCCGAGGCGCCTGCCGCCGAAGACGAGCCGATGGAATTGTCGCAGGTCGCCGCCAGCTATGACGATACGGCGGAAGAACTGGTGCTCGATGCACCCGAAGCGCCTGCGGCCGATTATCGGTCAGCGCCTGCCGCAGCATCGGATGGAGGTGCCGGGGCTGCCGCGGAATCGCCGGCACGCGCGATCGGTGGTGGAACCTTGTTCGAACGTATGTCGCGCCTTTCGCGCGGCGCCACCGCGCCCGAGGGTGAGGCGGCCGACAAGGAAGACGGGGTCGACATTCCGCGCTTCCTGGGGCGTCAGAACAACCAGTAACGGGGCTAGCGAACGGCCGCCCACCGGGCACGGCGGGCCGGAAAGCGGGATGATTTGCCCATGCGGCAAGCAAAAATGACGGCAAGGCCGGCCCGCGCGCGGCTTTGTTCCGGCGCATTCGGCGCGCTGTTGTTCGGGCTGCTGGCGGCGCCTGCGTTCGCGCAGGTGACGCCGCCCGACGCCGCGACCAAGGCGGCAATGGAGAAGCGTACCGCGGCGCGGACGTTGCTGTCGTCGGCGCTCGCGCGGATTGCGTCGAACAACAGCGATCCACGCGCGCTACTCGACGCCGGGCGGGCATCGATCGAGTTGGAAGATTATCGTGCGGCGCTCGGCTTTCTGGTCCGCGCCGAGCAGGCGAGCCCGCGCGATGGCGCGATCAAGGCAGCGCTGGGATCGGCAGTGGTTCATATGGAAAACCCGACCCGCGCCCTCGATTATTTTGGCGAGGCGCAGCTGCTCGGCGCGCCCGAGCGGCTGTTTCTGGCGGACCGTGCGCTAGCCCGCGATTTGCTGGGGCAGCAGGATGCGGCCCAGCGCGATTACCAGCTGGCGCTGTCGATCGCTCCGAACGACGAACTGACGCGGCGCTATGCCCTTTCGCTCGGGATCAGTGGCGAGGCCGATCGCGCGATCCAGATGCTGACGCCGCAATTGCGGGCGCAGGATCGCGGCGCTTGGCGGTTGCGCGCAATGATCCTGGCGATGAACGGCCGCGACGGCGAAGCAACCGAGATCGTCAACGCAACGATGCCGCCTGCGATGGCGCAGAATATTCTGCCCTATCTGACCCAGATGGACCGGCTCAATCCGGCGCAGCAGGCCGCAGCCGCCCATTTCGGGCGCTTCCCGAACGGCCAGCTTGCGGCGAAGCGCAAGCCGGTGCAGGTGGCCGCCGCGACGCCATCTCCGACACCGCCCGCGACGTCGACCCGGCGCCCCAGCGCTGGCACCAGCCGCCCGCCCGCCGCGTCGGTCGCTGCGACGCCGGCCCCGACGCCCAGCACGCGGCCAATCGGGCCCGCCTATGCCCAGCCGCGCGAGTCCGCGCCGCAGCCTGCATCACCCCCAAAGCCAACGCCCGCTCCAACGACGCGCGCCGCACAATCGCCGGTCGCCTTGCCGGATGGGCCTGCGTCGTCGGGGCCGCCCGTCTTGCAATCGACATTGCGCCAGACGCTTCGCCCCGCCGTTTCCCCCTTGCCAGAAAAAGCATCCGATATCGCGGCGGGGTCGGCAGTCGCGGCAGGACCGTCACCGGCGGCTGCAAACCCCGATCCGGTCTTCACCGCACAGAGTGGCGCGCGCGAAGTCGCTCCGGGCTTCTCGATCGCCGACGTTGGGACCAGCGGAGCCGTCGCGGCAGCGAACATGGCAACCACATCGCGCGATGCTTCGCCATCCGCGCCAACGCCCGCCGCAGTATCCAATTCTTCGGCGCCCGCTCCCGCTCCCGCTGCGGTTGCACCACTGGCGTCGCTTGCCGACATCGTCGGGTCGATCGAGATTCCGCCGGAGGAACTGAACCAGCCCGACAATGCGATCGGTGCCGACACGCTCGCAAAATTGCTCGAAGACAAGCGACGCGCCGACGCGGCGGAGGATGCAAAACGCGAAAAGGACGCGGTTGCGGCGAAAGCCAAGGCTGAGGCCGATGCAAAGGCCAAGGCCGAAGCGGCAGAGAAAAAGGCCAATCCGGCGCGCATCTGGGTACAGGTCGCGACCGGTGCCAATGCGCGGGCACTCGCGACCGACTATGGCAAATTCGCGAAGAAAAGCCCCGACTTGTTCAAGGGCAAATCGGGCGCGACCGCCGAATGGGGCCGGACCCGCCGCTTGCTGGTGGGGCCGTTCAAGGACCGCAAGGCGGCGCAGGACTGGCTGACGGGTTATAAAAAGGCGGGCGGCGACGGGTTCCTGTTCAACAGCGAGGCGGGCCAGGCCGTCGATCCGATTTAGGGCCAGAATCCGCCATTTGCGCCTTCGAGGTTTGAAGCGATTTTGTTCAGGGCAAGGAAGCGAGACGCAGGCATATGAAGATATTCCAAGGCTCGCTGACGAAATCGGTCAAATCCCGAAGGGACGTCGAAATGGCTTCGATCTCGTCCCCGCGCGGCCTTGCGGATGGAACCACCATCAGCGGCGGCCACGCGAAGACGATATCTTCGCCATTGCGACGCCTCGAAGACGCAAATGGCGGATTCTGGCCCCTATGAGCGTCGCCGATTGCGCCAGCAACCCGGCGCAAAGTCGCGGGCGACGCTATGCCGAGCAGGGCCGCGTCGTTCGCGGCCCGCGCGACGATTTCCAGCGCGACCGCGACCGCATCATCCATTCGATCGCCTTTCGCCGCCTGCGCCACAAGACGCAGGTTTTTGTCGCCCCCGACGGCGACCATTATCGCGTCCGCCTGACCCACAGCATCGAGGTCGCGCAGATCGGTCGCGGCATCGCGCGCGCACTAGGGCTGAACGAGGATCTGACCGAGGCGCTTTGTCTGGCGCACGACATCGGGCATCCGCCCTTCGGTCATGCGGGCGAAGATGCGCTGAAGGCGGCGATGGCCGAGCATGGCGGTTTCGACCATAATGGCCATACGCTGCGCACGCTGGCGCAGCTCGAATGTCCTTATCCCCGTTTCGACGGTCTCAACCTGACGTGGGAGACGCTCGAAGGGCTGGCCAAGCATAATGGCCCGGTGACGAACCCCGGCTGGGCGCTGGCCGCGATCGACGATGATTTCCGCCTCTACCTTGACAGCCATGCCAGTCTTGAGGCGCAGATTGCGGCGGTCGCCGACGACATTGCTTATGACAATCACGACATCGACGACGGTCTGCGCGCGGGCTTGCTCGACCTAGATCAGCTGATGGAGCAACCGTTTGTTGCCGCCAATTTCGGCGCCGTCGAGGGCCGCTTCCCCGGCGCGCCGCGCGACCGGTTGCTGCGCGAATTGGTGCGCGATCAGATCGGGGTCATGGTCAACGACGTCATCGCCGCGACCGCCGCCAATGTCGCGGCTGCCGGCGTCGCGAGCGTCGCCGACGTGCGCGCCGCGGGCCGACCGCTCGGCGGCTTTTCGCCGGAGCTTGCGGCGCAGGAGCGCGAGCTGAAACGCTTCATGTACGCCAATCTCTATCATCATCCCGAACAGATCGCGGCTGCCGAGGCTGCGAACCAGGTCGTCGGCCGCTTGTTTGCCGCCTACGCCGACAATCCGGGGCTGATGGGCGAGGATTGGTCCGCGCGGTTGCCCGGTGAAGAATGCGCGACAACGCGGCATATTGGCGATTATATTGCAGGAATGACCGATCGGTTCGCGATAGACCGCTACGCCGAGATTTTTGGCCGCGAAGCGGTGCCCGAAGCGCTGGCGCATGTCTGACGTGCTGATCGTCGGTGCGACCGGGCTGATCGGACGCGCGGTGATCGACGCTTTCGGGAATCGCGGCATCACGATCGTCGCGCGCCGACCGGTCGAGGGGCTGGCGCCGCATCATGTAACGCGCGTCGCACCGCCACACGACTGGCCCCACGTCATCGCCGACGAACGCCCCGCGGTCCTGATTTGCTGCCTTGGCACCACGATCCGCCAGGCGGGATCGCAGGCGGCGTTTCGCGCGGTCGACCATGACCTCATCCTCGCTGCGGCAAAGGGGGCGCGGCAAGGCGGCACGGGGCACATGATCGTCGTCAGCTCGGTTGGGGCGTCGGCAAAAGCAGGCAATTTCTATCTGCGCACCAAGGGTGAGACCGAGGATGGCCTGCGTGCGCTCGGGTTCGACCGGCTCGACCTGATCCGTCCCGGGCTGCTGACCGGCGATCGGCCCGGGCCGCCGCGACTGGGCGAGGGGCTGGCGACGGTCGCGGCGCCGCTGATGGATGCGTTGCTGCACGGTTCCCTTCGTCGCTATCGTTCGATTCCCGGTGACAAGGTCGCCGCGGCGATCGTCCGGTTGGCGGGGCAGGGCGGTTCGGGCGTGCATGCCCACGAAAACGACGCGATCCGCGCGCTCGCCGATTGACTCCGCCCGGGGGCAGCGCCAAGGCTCGCAGCGTCTGTCGGGCCTCCCCTAAAGAGATTCGACCGGCCGCGCGGGAGAGCGTGAGGGCAGGGCAACCGGCGCCTCACCACCGAAGGAGCAACCGCCCCGGAAACTCTCAGGTCAGCAGGACCGCGCAGGCTGGAACGGACACTCTGGAAAGCGTTCCGGCTCATTGCTGGGACCACCGAAGGGGTAACCCCGGCGCGCCGGGGGAAAACTCTCAGGTTCCCGTGACAGAGGGGGCATGGCGAAAGGCGCGGCACCCCGCCGCGCATCCGCCGTGCAACCGCGGGAGACTGACATGACCGAAACCGAACAACTGGATGAGGACGGCGCGATCGCGGCAGCGACCGAGGTGCTGCCGCTCGACGCCTGGCACCGCGCGAAGGGCGGACGGATGGTCGAGTTCGCCGGCTACTGGATGCCGATCCAATATGAAGGCATCATGGCCGAACATCTGTGGGTGCGCGAAAACGCCGGACTATTCGATGTCAGCCATATGGGGCAATTGCTGCTGTCGCACGCGGGCGGCGACAAGGCAGCGCTCCATGCCGCGGTCGAGACCCTGCTGCCGATCGACCTGTCGACGCTGCAGCTTGGAATGCAGCGCTATTCGCTGCTCTTGGCCGAGGACGGCGGCGTTCTCGACGACCTGATGGTCTCGCGCTGGCCCGACTATCTGTATCTGGTCGTCAACGGTGCCACCAAATGGGACGACATCGCCCATCTGCGTGAGCATCTGCCCGACGACATCGTGATCAATCATCTTGACGATCAGGCGTTGCTGGCGCTGCAAGGCCCCGGCGCGGCGGCGGCGCTGGGCCGCCACGTGACCGGAGAATGGCCACTGTCGGCGCTCGTTTTTATGCGCTTTGGCGCGTTTCAGATCGGCGGCGTGCCGGCGACGATCAGCCGGTCGGGCTATACCGGAGAAGACGGGTTCGAGATTTCGATCCCAGCCGACGCCGCGGCAACCGTGGCCGATCTGTTGTGCGCTGAGCCGGAGGTCAAGCCGATCGGGCTGGGGGCGCGCGACTCGCTGCGGCTTGAGGCGGGGCTGCCGCTCTATGGCCATGATCTCGACCCGGCGATCGATCCGGTCGAGGCTGATCTGGCGTTCGCGATCAGCAAACGCCGGCGTGAGGAAGGCGGCTTCCCGGGTTCCGCGCGCATCCTCGGTCATCTCGCAGACGGCGCCCCGCGCAAACGGGTCGGCCTGCTTGTCGATGGCAAAATGCCGGTGCGCGAAGGCGCAAAATTGTTCGATGGCAACACCGAAATCGGCGTCGTGACGTCGGGCGGCTTTGCGCCCAGCGTCGGCGCGCCGATCGCGATGGGCTATGTGCCGACCGGATTGTCGGCGCCGGGGACCGCCGTCGCGGCCGAGGTGCGCGGCAAGCGCGTCGCCTGCACCGTCGCCGCCATGCCCTTTGTTCCGCATAATTATGTTCGTAAAACAGGAGCTTGACCGATGCCGCGTTACTATACCGAAGAGCATGAGTGGATCGATGTCGACGGCGACGTCGCAACGGTCGGCATCACCGATTTCGCGCAGGGCCAGCTTGGCGACATCGTGTTCGTCGAAGTCCCCGACACCGGCGCCGAGCTCAGCCAGGGCGGCGACGCCGCGGTGGTCGAATCGGTCAAGGCGGCGAGCGACGTGTACGCCCCGGTCGATGGCACGGTGACCGAAGGCAACAGCGCGCTCGAGGAAGATCCCGCGCTCGTCAACTCGGATCCCGAAGGCGAAGGCTGGTTCTTCCGACTGACGCTGAGCGACAAGAGCCAGCTCGACGGCCTGATGGACGCCGCCGCGTACAAGGCGTTCTGCGACGCGCTCTAGCGATTTCATCCCTTCCCCTTGGGGGGAGGGGTTTATGGAGAAAATGCAATCGCCACGGACGCCGCCCTTGCCAACTGCCGCCTGATGGTGGCGACCCCGATCTATGAGGGGGCGCAGGGGACTTATGTCCGCGCGGCGCTCGCGCTCGCGCTGCGCGCCCAGGCGGCGGGCATTTCGGTGCGCTTCGAGTTCATCCTCTACCAGCCGTCGATCACCCGCGCGCGCAACATGCTGACCGCGATGTTCCTGGCGAGCGATTGCACGCATTTGCTGTTCATCGATGCCGACATCGATTTTTCGGCCGACGACGTGTTTTCGCTAGTGCGTGCGATGGAGGCGAACCCCGACTGCGGGGTGCTCGGCGGCGCCTATCCGCGGCGGATGATCAACTGGGCCAATGTCGCGCGCGCGGTGGAACAGGGGCTGGCGAAGGGTAACCCGGCGGACCTGGCGCGCTATACCGGCGACTTTGCGCTGCATTTCCTGAATCCCGAGCAGAATTTCAAGCTGACCGACCTCGTCGAATTGACGCGGCTCGGCACCGCGATGATGCTGATCCGCCGCGCAGTGCTGGAAGGCATGGCGGCGGCGCTGCCCGACCTCGTGTTCCGGCCCGACCCTGCCGAGCGACAGGCGCATGGCGTCGGTGAAATCGTCCCGGCCTTTTTCTGCCCCTATATCGAGCCCGAAAGCCAGGCGCTGCTTTCCGACGACTATGCCTTTTGCCGCCGCGTGCGCGATGCAGGCTTTCGCATCTGGCTCGCGCCGTGGATTCGCACGACGCACGCCGGCCCGGCGATCTTTTCCGGCACTCTTGCCGACACCGTTCAGCTTTTCTCCCCAAAACCAGATTCTTCTGTGGAGTAGTTCATGCGTTATCTCCCCCTCACGTCCGATGACCGCAGCGCGATGCTTGCGACCATCGGAGCTGCCTCGATCGACGATCTGTTCGCCGATGTTCCCGTCGATGCCCGGCTCGACGGCCCGATCGCGGGTCTGCCGCTGCACGCCAGCGAGCTCGCGGTCGAACGCCACATGGCGGCGCTGTCGCGCCAGAACCGCGCGGCGGGCGACGGTCCCTTCTTTTTGGGCGCCGGGGCGTACCGCCACCACGTCCCCGCCAGCGTCGATCATTTGATCCAGCGCGGCGAGTTTCTGACCGCCTACACGCCGTACCAGCCCGAAATCGCGCAGGGCACGCTCCAGATGCTGTTCGAATTCCAGTCGCAGGTCGCGCGCCTGCTCGGCACCGATGTCGCCAATGCATCGATGTACGACGGATCGACCGCCTGCTGGGAAGCGATCGTGATGGCGCGGCGGGTCACCAAGCGGAACAAGGCGCTGCTGTCGACCGGTCTGCATCCGCATTACCGCAGCGTCGCGCGCACGATGGCGAAATATACCGGCGACGTGCTGGTCGATGGCGACCCAGGCCTCGACGCGGGAACCGACTGGGCGGCGCTTGCTGCCAGCATCGACAAGGATGTGAGCTGCGTCGTCGTGCAATATCCCGACATTCTCGGCCGCATCGACGATATGACCGCGCTCGCCGCGGCGTGTCAGACGGCGGGCGCGCTGTTGGTGGCGGTGGTCACCGAACCCGTGGCGCTCGGGCTGATCAAGGCCCCGGGCGAAATGGGTGCCGACATCGTCGTGGGCGAAGGACAGTCGCTGGGCGTCGGGCTGCAATTCGGTGGGCCTTATGTCGGCCTGTTTGCCTGCAAGTCCAAATATGTCCGCCAGATGCCGGGGCGCCTCTGCGGCGAGACGGTCGACGCGAATGGGAAGCGCGGGTTCGTGCTGACGCTCTCGACGCGCGAGCAGCATATCCGCCGCGAAAAGGCGACGAGCAATATCTGCACAAATTCAGGACTCTGTGCGCTGGCCTTCAGCATCCACATGACCTTGCTCGGCGAAGCGGGGCTGCGCCAGCTTGCCGCGATCAACCATGGCCGCGCGAAAAAGGCCGCGGCCGAACTCGCCAAAATCCCCGGCGTGTCGGTGATGAACGACAGCTATTTCAACGAATTCACCCTGCTGCTGCCGACGGAGGCGCGCCCGGTGGTCCACAAGCTGGCCGAAAAGGGCGTCCTTGGCGGCGTTTCGCTTGGCCGCCTCTATCCCGACAATGCGGCGCTCGCGAACGGCCTCGTCGTCGCCGTCACCGAGACGGTGACCGAGGATGATATTGCCGCCTTTGCCGCGGCGCTGAAGGAGGTGCTGGCATGACCGCGCTCAACCGCGCCGGCTGGCGCCCCGAAATGAACGTCGCTGGCGGCGCCGACGACACCGCGACCTTTACCGGAAACCGCGCGCTGATGCTCGAGGAAGCGCTGATCTTCGAGATCGGCGGGGCCGAAACCACCGGGGTCGATTTCGACGAAGCGGCGCCTGCCGCCGACCTTGGCGCGCTCGCGCGCACCGCGCCGATCGGCCTGCCGGGCCTCAGCGAAGCCGAAACGGTGCGCCACTACACGCGCCTGTCGCGCCAGAATTACGCGATTGACCTCGGGCTGTTCCCGCTCGGCAGCTGCACGATGAAGCATAACCCGCGCCTCAACGAAAAGGTCGCGCGGATGCCGGGCTTTGCCGACGCGCATCCGCTGCAACCGCAGGAGACGGTGCAGGGCGCCTATGCGGTGATCCACGAGCTTGCCGAATGGCTGATCACGCTGACGGGTATGCACAGCGTCGCGATGTCGCCCAAGGCCGGTGCGCATGGCGAACTTTGCGGCATCCTCTGCATCAAGGCCGCCTTGGAAGCGCGCGGCGAGGACCGCCGCGTGATCCTTGTTCCCGAAAGCGCGCACGGCACCAACCCGGCGACCGCGGCCTTTGCGGGCTTCACCGTCGAGGATATTCCCGCGACCGAAGCGGGCCGCGTGAACCTCGAGGCGCTGAAGGCGCGGCTCGGCCCCGACGTGGCGGGGGTGATGATCACCAACCCCAACACCTGCGGCTTGTTCGAGCGCGAGATGAAGGCGATCTCCGACGCGGTCCACGCCGCGGGCGGCTATGTCTATTGCGACGGCGCCAATTTCAACGCGATCGTCGGGCGGGTGCGCCCCGGCGACCTCGGCGTCGACGCGATGCACATCAACCTGCACAAGACCTTCTCGACCCCGCACGGCGGCGGCGGACCCGGTTCGGGGCCGGTCGTGCTGTCGGAGGCGCTCGCCCCCTTCGCGCCGCTGCCCTTCGTCACGAAGCAGGGCGAAGGCTTCCGCCTGATCGAAGAGGAAAGCGCGGGCGAGGATCATCCGCAGACCTTTGGCCGCATGACCGCTTTCCACGGCCAGATGGGCATGTTCACCCGCGCGCTGACTTACATCCTCAGCCATGGCGCCGACGGGCTGAAGCAGGTTGCCGAGGATGCGGTGCTCAACGCCAACTATGTGCTGCGCAGCCTGGAGGACGTTCTCGACGCGCCGTTCGCGGCGTCGGGTCCGTGCATGCACGAGGCGCTGTTCAGCGACAAGGGGCTCGCCGAAGGCTTCTCGACGCTCGACATCGCCAAGGGGCTGATTGACGAGGGCTATCATCCGATGACGGTCTATTTCCCCCTCGTCGTCCACGGGGCGATGCTTGTCGAGCCGACCGAGACCGAGAGCAAGGCAGCGCTCGACCAGTTCATCGGCGCGCTGCGCAGCATCGCGATGCGCGCGCGCAATGGCGACCCGGCGCTGAAAACCGCCCCGCATTTCGCGCCGCGCGCGCGGCTGGATGAGACGGCGGCGGCGCGCAAGCCGGTTTTGGCTTGGGAGGGTGATCTATAATCGATCGTCATCCCGGCGAAGGCCGGGATCTCGCCGGTGCGTCATGATGATAGGATGAGATCCCGGCCTTCGCCGGGATGACCGATAAAGGGGAGGGCGCGATGAGCTGGGACACAATCTTTCTGATCGCCAACTATTGGGCCGTTGCGGCGTGGATCGCGCTCGCCTTTCTGCCGCGCGGGCCAAAGATATTGGCGTTGATCCTCTATGCCGGCGTGTTCCTGCTGTGCCTTACCTATACGGTGATGATTGTCGGTTTCCTGACTGGCGGCATCGATCCCGGTGGGCCTGGCGGCGGTGATTTCACGACGCTGGCGGGGGTGATGAAGCTGTTCGATAGTCCCGGCGGCGCGACCCTCGGGTGGGTTCATTATCTGGCGTTCGACCTGTTTACCGGCATGTGGATCGCGCGCGACGCCGACCAAAAGGGGTTCAGCCGGGTCGCGCAATTCCCCTTTCTGCTCCTGACCCTGATGGTCGGCCCGGTCGGGCTGTTCGCCTGGCTGATTGTGCGCGACCGGCGCGCGCGGGCGCAGGCCAAGGCGTAATGGCGTCATCACCGCCGTGGATGCCGAGCGACGGCGGCAGGGACGACAAACGCCACGCCCCGGCAACGCTGCGCAACCGCGATGCGATCGCGGCGGTGCTGACCGAATGGCTGCCGGCGAGCGGCACGGTGCTGGAGGTCGCGAGCGGATCGGGCGAGCATGTCGTCCATTTCGCTGCGGCCTTCCCGGCGCTCGACTGGCAACCGAGCGATCCCGATCCCGCGGGACGGGTCTCTATCGCTGCCTGGTGCGCCGAGGCTGCGTTGGCCAATATCGCGCCGCCGCTGGCGCTCGATGCGGCGGCGGCAGACTGGCCGCTCGATCGGGCCGACGCCATCCTGTGCATCAATATGATCCACATCAGCCCTTGGGCGGCGACGCTGGGGCTACTGGCGGGCGCGGCGCGGTTGCTCGCGCCGGGGGCGCCGCTCATCCTCTACGGCCCCTATATCGAGACCGACGTGCCGACGACCGACAGCAACCTAGCTTTCGACGCCAGCCTACGCGCGCGCGATCCGGCGTGGGGGCTGCGCCAGCTCGACGACGTCAAGGCCGCCGCTGCGGCGGCCGGACTGCGCTTTGCCGAACGCCTCGCCATGCCCGCCAACAATCTGATGCTGCTCTTTCGCCGCACCTGACGTTGCTGACAGGGTTGTCGATACGCGCTTTACCTGTCGCGTACAGCCGCTAGCCTTTCCCCAATTGCGCGCCAAAGATGCGAATCGAGGAGAGAGAACCCATGCCCCGCGACGTTTCGGAGCTTTTCACGTTCGATGAATTCCTGACCCATTGGGCCAGCGAGCGTCCCGACCGCGTCGCGCTGCGTGAAGAAGATCGCGTCTATAACTACGCACAGCTCGACGAAGCGACGGCGAAGGTCGCGTCGGCGCTGATTGCCGCGGGCTTGGGCAAGGGCGACCGGATCGCGTGGATCGGCAAGAATAGCGACCTCTATTTCATCCTCTTCTATGGCGCGGCGCGCGCCGGGATCGTGATGGCGCCGATCGGCTGGCGGCTGTCGCCGACCGAATGGGCGTTCATCGTCAACGATACCCAGGCAAAGCTGGTGTTCGCGGGACCGGGGTTCGAAACGATAGCCGATCAGCTGGCTGGCAAGCTCGACCACGCCCCCAGGATCGTCGACGCCGCTGCCGCGCGCGCGATGATCGATGGCGCGGCGCGGACTGCGTTCACGCCTTCGACGGCGCATGATGCGGTGCTGCAACTCTATACCTCGGGCACGACCGGCAATCCGAAGGGCGCGGTGCTGTCGAACCATAACCTGTTCGCGCTGCGCAAACATTCGAACGACCTCGACCTGCCGTATACCAAATGGGAGGATGATGAGGCGGTGCTGGTCGCGATGCCATGCGCGCATATCGGCGGCACCGGGCTCGGCATCATGGCGCTCGCCGCAGGGCTGCCCGGCATCATCCTCGCCGAGTTCAACCCCGACGGGGTGTTCGACGCGGTCGAGCAACATGGCGTAACGCGCTTTTTCATGGTGCCCGCGGCGCTGCAGTTCCTGCTCATGCACCCGCGCTGCGCGACGGTCGATTACAGCCGCCTCAAATATATCCTGTACGGCGCCGCGCCGATCCCGCTCGAATTGCTGCGCCAGTGCATCCAGATGTTCGGGGCGCAGTTCATCCAGGCCTATGGGATGACCGAAACGACCGGCACGATCTCGATGCTGCCGCCCGAGGATCATGATCCCGCGGGCAATGCGCGGATGCGGTCGGCGGGCAAGCCGCTGCCGGGGGTCGAGATCAGGATTTTGGGATCAGATGGCGCGGAAGTTCCGGTGGGCGAGGTGGGCGAGGTGGTCACCCGATCGTCGAACAACATGCTGGGATATTGGAACCTGCCCGAAGCGACGGCAAAGACCGTCGATGCCGACGGCTGGATCCGCACCGGCGACGCGGGCTATATGGACGCCGACGGCTATCTGTTCATCCACGACCGGATGAAGGACATGATCATTTCGGGCGGCGAGAATATCTATCCCGCCGAGGTCGAGAGCGCGATCTTTGGTCACCCTGCGGTGCAGGAGGTCGCGGTGTTCGGCATCCCCGACGACAAATGGGGCGAGACGGTGAAGGCGGTCTGCGTCGCCAAGCCCGGGATGACGATCGACGAAGCCGACATCATCGCCTGGACGCGCGAACGCATCGCGCCCTTCAAATGCCCGCGCAGCGTCGATGTGATTGATGCGTTGCCAAGGAACGCGAGCGGCAAGATTTTGCGCAAGGATCTGCGCGCGCCATACTGGGCGGGATATGAGCGGATGGTGAATTGACGGGCGGCAGCTAGCGACCGATTGCGGACATAGCCGATCCTCCCCCAACGGGGGAGGGGGACCACCCGAAGGGTGGTGGAGGGGCACAGGCGGTTTACGCGGCGCTGGGCGAGAAGAGTCAAGCGTTCCGGGAACGTAGCAATGGAGCACGACTTCGGCGGCAAGGCAAACCGATGGTGCCCCTCCGCCAGCTTCGCTGGTCCCCCTCCCCCGTTGGGGGAGGATCGCTCCGTCCGCTCACCACCCCAAGGCAGACGTCGCGGCTAAACCCTCTGCCGCTCCCGCGCCCGCACAAACCCCTCACGCGCCATGCACCGCGCCAGCCATGCTTTGGTGGCCTCGCCCAGCACATCTTCCGCCCCCAGCGTCGTCGCCAGAAACGCCGCATAGCCGATCGCAATATCGGCAATCGTAAAGCGCCCCGCGACCAGCCATTCGCGCCCGTCGGCCAGAGCCGCCTCGATGCTCTTTGCGCGCCCGCCGAAGAAGGCCTTATAGTCCTCGACCGCCTGCGCCAGCCGCCGCTCTTCGGGCTCGACCCGTGTGTAACGGATGATGATCGCGAGTGGGAAGGTCAGCGTCGCGTCACTGCGGTGCAGCCAGTTGCGATAGTCCCAATAATCACCTTCGTCGCGGCGGACTTCCAGCGGCGTCCCCTCGGCAATGCGCTCGCAGATCGCTGCCGATTCGGTCATCAGCCGCCCGTCCTCGACCCAGCCGGGGATCGTCATCAGCGGGTTCACCGCGCGATAATCGGGCTCGAACGCACGCGGCGGGAATTTCAGGACGCGCAGGTCGACGTCGATCCCGGCTTCTTCGACCGCCCACAGGCAGCGAAGCGAGCGGGCGTCGGGGCAGTGGTACAATATGGGGCGCGTCATGCGGCAACCTCCTTCGGTCGGGTGATGTGGCGGCGATGCTCGCGCCAGGCGATGAACAGCCCCGACGCGACGATCAGCGGCGCGCCGACCCATGTCGTGTCGGCGGGCAGGGTGCCAAAGAACCACCAGCCCGCAGCGATCGCCCACAGCAGGCTGGAATAATCCATCGGGATCACGACCGACACCGGGGCAAGGCGCAGCGCGCCGGTCAGCGACATTTGCGCGACCGCGCCAAGGAAGCCGAGCGCGATGAGCAACAGCCACTCCCCGCCGTCATGCGGCGTGATGACAAAGGGCAGGGCGATGCCGAGCGGGATCATCGAGAGCAGGCTGAACCAGAAGACGATTGTCGCGGCGGCTTCGGTGCGGCCAAGGTCGCGGACGGCAATGGTGATCAGCGCGGTCATGATCGCGCCGCCCAGCGCGACGAGGGTGCCGAGTGCGCGGGTGCCATCGAACCCGCCCGCAAAGCTTGCAAACGGATCGATTACGACGAGGACGCCGACAAAACCGATGATCACCGCGCTCCACCGCTGCCACCCTGTGGCTTCGCCGAGCAGCAGCGCGGCAAAGATCACCGCGAAGATCGGCACCGAAAGGCTGATCGTCGTCGCTTCGGCCATCGGTAGCAGGATCATCGCGCCGAAATTGCATGCCATGCCGGTCAGCCCCATCAGCATCCGGCGCGTGTGTGCCCCGATGCGGTGGGTCTTGAGTGACGCGAAACCGCCGGTCGCCTTCACCCAAAGGAGCAGGAAGGGCAACACCAGCGCCTGTTGCCAGAACAGGCTTTCGACGATGTGGATGCCTGCGCGGTCGATATATTTGACCACCACGAACATCAGCGACAGGCTGGCCATGGCGAGAAGGCGGAGCGCGATGCCGCCGAGATAGTTTTGCGGCGCGGCGGCGGAGGGGGCGGCGGCGGATGTCATGCCGCTCTGCGCATATCAGGCGAGTGCGCGCACGCAAGCCGTGATCCCCCTTGCCCCGCCTCTGCAATCGGGCTAGGGGCGCACTCCGGCCTAGGGGTATAGCTCAGTTGGTAGAGCATCGGTCTCCAAAACCGAGGGTCGCGGGTTCGAGTCCTGCTGCCCCTGCCAGGCCATAAATCACCAAGAGGCCACGTCCTCGCCTGCATCATGGGCAGGCTTTCAAGTCCGGGACGGCCCGGCAGCCTTGAATGGGAGGCTGTCATGGCCTGGATCTATCTCGCAATTGCTGGTGCGCTCGAAATCGTCTGGGCGTTTTCGATGAAACAGTCGGACGGCTTTACCAAGCTTGGCCCGTCGCTGCTCACGCTGGTCGCGGCCTTCGCCAGCTTTGCGTTGCTGGCGCTGTCGATGAAATCGCTGCCGCTCGGCACCGCTTACACGATCTGGACCGGAATCGGGGCGGTCGGCGCATTTGTCGTCGGCATCCTCGTGCTGGGCGAACAAGCGAGCGCGATGCGGATATTTGCCGCGGTGCTGATCGTCAGCGGCCTCGTGTTGATGAAATTGTCGGCGCCCGCCTGATCGGTTCAGATCAGGATATGACAGACGCCCGGCTGCGGGCGGACAATTCCGCGCGTCAGTTGCGCCAAGGCACCCTCGTCGATCCGTGCCGCGTCGGTCAGTTCGACGCGGTAGCGGCCATGGAGAACGCGGACGGCGCGGACATTGTCGTTGCCGCCGAGCGCAGCGGCGATCTCGTCGGGCAGGGCGACCGGCTCGACGTCGCGGCTCGCCGGTTGCGCATCCGCGGCCGGGGCGACGGCCGCGCCGCCTGACAGCGCGCCGCGAATTTCCTCGGCGACCAGATCGGCGATCGGACCGAGCACGACCTGTGCCGCCTTGTCGGACGGGCGGATGATGCCGCGCGCACCGAGCCGCGACAGCGCGACGTCGTCAATCGCGTCGTTGTCGGCGACGATCAGGCGGAGCCGAGTTGTACAGGCATCGACGCTGACCAGATTGGCGGCGCCGCCCAGCGCGGTGACAAAGGCGTCGCCGCGCGCGCTCCCGGCGGTGGTCGCCGCGGCCTCGGCGACCTCGCCTTTTTCGCGGCCCGGGGTCGGCAAGTCGAAGCGGCGGATGAAAAAGCGGAACAGCCCGTAATAGAGCGCCGCGTAGACGGCGCCGATCGGGAGCAGCAGCCACGGCCGCGTCGCGAGGCTGAAATTGAGCACATAGTCGAACAGCCCCGCCGAAAAGCCGAAGCCGAGCCGGATGCCGAGCGCGTCCATCAGCGCCATCGACACGCCCATCAGCAGCGCGTGGATCGCGTAGAGCAGGGGCGCGACGAACATGAAGGTGAACTCGATCGGCTCGGTCACTCCGGTCAGAAAGCTCGTCAGCGCCAGCGATAGCAGCATGCCGCCGACCGCTTTGCGTCGTTCGGGCCGCGCCTCGTGATACATGGCGAGGCATGCGGCGGGCAGGCCGAACATCATCACCGGGAAGAACCCCGACATGAAAGCGCCGGCGTCGGGGTCACCCGCGAAGAAACGGCGCAGGTCGCCCGTTGCCCCCGCAAAATCGCCGACGACGAACCAGGCGGCATTGTTGATGATATGGTGCAGCCCGGTGACGATCAGCAGCCGGTTGAGCGTCCCATAGACGAACAGCCCTACGCCGCCGCTTTCGACGACGGTGCGGCCGGCGGTGTCGATCGCGCCGCTGATATGTGCATAGCCATAACCGAGCACTGCCGCGAGCAGCAGCCCGGCGACCCCGCTGGCGATCGGCACGAAGCGGCGACCGCCAAAGAAAGCGAGATATTCGGGCAGCGCGATCGTCGCGAAGCGGTTGTAGAAATTGCCGCCGATCAGGCCGGACAGGATGCCGATCGGCACCTCCAGCTTGTCGATCTGGCTCAGTGCCCAGGTCTTTCCGGCGAGCGCCGCGGCGGCTTCGGGCAACCCGGCGCCAACATCGGGCGGCGCAATCAGAAAGGTCTGCGCGCCCGTTGTGGTTACCAGGTAGCAGACGATGCCCGCCAGCGCGGCGGCGCCATTGCCGTCGCGCGCAAACCCCACCGCGACGCCGATCGCGAACAGGATACCCAGATTGTCAAAGATCGCGGCGCCCGCGGCGGAGATGAAGGCGATGTCGAGCAGGTCGGGCTGGCCGATGCGCAGCAACAGACCCGCGATCGGCAGCACCGCGATCGGCAGCATCAACGCGCGGCCGAGCGGCTGGAGCGTTTCGAGCATCTTCCTCATCGACGTGTCTCCTCGAAAGCGCGGGAGAGCGCACGAACTTCGGCGGCCGACTTGCATTGCAGCGCGAGTTCGGCATGCGCGCGCGCTTCGCTCAGCGTCAGGCCGCGGACGATCTGCTTCGCCTCGGCGACGAAGCCGGGGACCGCCGACAATTCGGTGACGCCCAGCCCGATCAGGATCGGCAGCGCCGCCGGATCCGACGCGAGCCCGCCGCACACCCCGACCCAGCGCCCGCGCGCAGTGGCGCGGCGACAGGTTTCGCCGATCAAGCGGAGCACGGCAGGATGCATCGCGTCGACCCCGGCGGCGACCGCGGGATTGCCGCGGTCCATCGCCAACACATATTGGGTGAGGTCGTTGGTGCCGATCGACAGGAAATCGGCCTCGAGCGCGAGCAGGTCGGCGGTCATCGCGGCGGCGGGGGTCTCGACCATCACCCCGACCTCGACGGGCGTAAAGATCGCCATATCGCTGCGCAGCCGGTCGACGAGCGTGCGGACCTGCCGCAACTCGTCGATGCTGGCGACCATCGGGATCATGATCTTGCACGCGCCCACGGGCTCGACGCGCAGGATCGCGCGGAGCTGGGTTTCGAGCAAGTCGGGCCGGGCGAGCGCGACGCGGATGCCGCGCTGGCCGAGCGCCGGATTTTCTTCGGCGGCAATCGGAATATAGGCGGCGGGCTTGTCGCCGCCGATGTCGAGCAGGCGGATGATAACAGGCTTGCCGGGCAGCGCGTCGGCGATCGCCTGATAGGCGGCGTGCTGTTCGTCCTCCGACGGCGCGGTCTCGCGATCGAGGAACAGAAATTCGCTGCGGACAAGCCCCGATCCCTCGGCGCCCTGCGCCGCGGCGAACTGCGCGTCGGCCTCGCTACCCAGATTGGCGCAAATCTCGATCCGCGTCCCGTCGGCGGTGCGGCAGGCTTCCTGTGCCGCGGCCTGCGCGGCGCCGCGCCGCGCGGCACGCTTCGCCAGCCGCGCGGCAAAGGCAGCGGCGTCGGCGGGGGAGGGGCGCAGCGTGACATGGCCGAGTTCGGCGTCGAGCAGCAACGGCGCATCATCCTCGATCGCGCCCAGCGCAGCGCCCATCGCGACGAGCGCGGGCAGCCCCATTCCGGCGCACAGGATTGCGACGTGCGACGTCGGCCCGCCACGCGTCAGGCAGACCCCGGCGGGATTCGCAGCGGCGAGCGCCACCAGCTGCGACGGCAACAGGTCGTCGGCGACGATGATCGCGCCCGCGGCGATCGCGGCGGTTTCGAGCGGGGTTCCGGTCAGCGCTGACAGCAGCTGCCGTTCGACGTCGACCAGATCGTCGATCCGTTCGATCAGATGCGCGTTGCCGGTCGCGCGGATCGCGTCGATCTGGTCATGGATCGCGCCGCGCCAGGCAAAACCGGCGCTGCGTCCCGCGGCGATCCGCGCGTCGGCGCCCGCAATCAGTTCGGGATCGTCGATCAGTGCAAGATGCGCCTGCATGACCGCCGCGATGCTGGCGTCGTCGCTGTCGGCGCGCGCTGCAATATGCGCGCGTACCGTATCGCGCGCCGCCAGCAGCGCGGCGCGTTCTTCCGCCGCGCCGACGCCCTCGCTCGCTACCGCAATCTCGGCCTGCCGCAGCCGCGCCGCGGGTCCCATCGCGAGCCCGGGCGATGCGATCACGCCGCCGATTTGACCAGCTTGCAGGGTAGTCCTCGGGGGTGCGGCCGCCGACGGCGCAGCAGGCGCCGTCTCGCCCATGTCGGTCGCCAGCAACGCGGCGATGGCCGCCAACGCTGCCTCGGCGTCGTCGCCGCGCGCCTGCACGACGACCTCGTCGCCGAACCGCGTGCCGAGCGCGAGCAGCGCCACGGTGCTGCGGGCGTCGCCGCGCTTGTCGCCGTTCAGCAGGTGCAGCTCGGCCTGAAATCCGCGCGCGGCTTCGCAGATCCGCGCGGCAGGCCGCGCGTGGATGCCGTGCGGCAGCGCCAGCTGCACCGTCTGTTCGATCACAATCCCGTCGTCCGAGCTGCGCCGGACGTTCGCCTGCACGGGAACCAGCGTCATCAGCGCCTCGCACGCGCTGATCGCGCAGTCGGTGCTGCGGCGGCTGATCGCAAAGGCTTCGGCATTGGTGACGATCACCGGGGTGATCAGGCTGGGCGCCGCGAGCGCGACGGCGTCTAGGTCAAAGCGAATCAGCGGGTCACCGCGCGCGACGGTCTGGCCGATCGCCACCAGCGGCGTGAAGCCTTCGCCCTTCAGCATCACGGTGTCGAGCCCGATATGGATCAGCACCTCGGCGCCCTCGGCGCTGCGCAGCGAAATCGCATGCCCGGCGTCGTGCAGCGTCACCACCTCGCCGTCGAACGGCGCGACGATCGTGTCGCCGAGCGGCTCGATCGCCACGCCGTCGCCCATCATGCGCTGGGCGAATACGGGATCGGGAACGCTGTCCAGCGTCGTCGCCCACCCTCTGAGCGGAGAGGTGATGATCAGGCTCATCCATCTAATCCCCAAAACTTCCGCCGCTTTTTTTGTGCGGCTTGATTATCATTCTACGCGCGGGACAGGTCCGGTACGGTGTCGGGCGCAATCCGTCCGCCGATCCACGTCGCACGCGGATCGAGTTCGCTGCCCAACCACACCCAGTCGGCGCGCTGCCCCGGCGCGATCGCCCCGTGGCTGCCCTGCAGCGACAGGAAAGCAGCGGGGGTGGCGCTGGCCATCGCCGCCACGTCGGTCACCGGCAGTCCGGTCACCTCGACCGTCTTGCGCAGCGCCGCCGCCATGTCGAGATGCGTCCCGGCAAGCGTTCCGTCCTCAAAAATGCAGACGCCGTCCTTCACCGCGATACGCTTGCCCTGCAGGGTGAATTCGCTGTCGTCGGTGCCGACGCTGGGCATCGCATCGGTGACCAGCATGACGCGCTCGATGCCCTTGGCCTTGATCGCTAGCCGGACTACCGCGGGGTGGAGATGGACGTCGTCGACGATCAGGCCGCAATAGCTGTCCGAATCGAACGCGGCGCCGACCGCGCCCGGCGCGCGGTGGTGCAGCGGCGACATCGCGTTGAACAAATGGGTAAAGCCGGAAAGTCCCGCGCCGATCGCACGCTGCGCCTCGTCATAGGTCGCGTCGCTGTGACCGGCGCTGACGATCACGCCGTGGCGAACGAGGGTGCGAATATCTTCTTCGGCGCAGAGTTCGGGCGCCAGCGTCAGCATCACGCGCCCGCGATGCGGGGCGGTGAGCGTGGCGAGCGTCTCGGCGTCGAGGCGGCGGATGCGATGCGCCTCGTGGATACCGCGCTTGACCTCGTTGATGAACGGTCCTTCGATATGGATGCCGATCACCCCCGGCACCCCCTGTTCGATCGCGGCATCGACCGCAGCCATCGCGGCGGCGATCTGGGCCGGGGTGTCGCTGATCAGCGTGGGCAAGAATGCGGTGGTGCCGAACTGGGCATGCGCGGCGCCGATTGCTGCAATCGCCTCGACGTCGACCTGATCGTTGAACAGAACGCCGCCGCCGCCATTGACCTGCGTGTCGATGAAGCCAGGGAGCAGCCAGCCACCCGCCAGATCGACTACATGATCGGCGGACGCTGGTCCGGCCGGGGTGACGGAGGTAACGACGCCATCGGCGACAGCAATATCTGCCGCGCCGACGGCGCCGTCCGGCAGTGCGACCCGGCCGTTGTGAAAGCGATAGATCATAAAGTCTCGGTAACCTTGTTCAGATGCGGAGGCGAGTCGGGGTTGCACCCGCGCGCCAGCGCCAGCGCGCTCGCCATGCGATAAAAGCTCTGGATCGTCAGGATCGGCTCGATCGCCGGATGTGCGGCGATGGTGGGCAGGTCACCGACCGCAGGATCGGCAAGCAGCACGGTCGCACCGCGCTGGCGAAATTCGGCGACCGTATCGCGGACGCTGATCGCGGCGCGATCGGTGCCGCCCAGCGCCAGCACATGAAAGCCCTTGCCGACGATGGCCATCGGTCCATGGCGCACTTCGGCGGCGCTGAACGCTTCGGCATGAAGCGCTGACGTTTCCTTGAATTTGAGCGCCGCCTCTTGCGCGGCGCCAAGGCCATAGCCGCGGCCAAGGACGAACAGGTTGCTCGCGCCGCGATAGGCCGTGACGGCGGCCGACCAGTCGAGAGCAAAGGCGTCGGCGAGGCTGGCCGGCAGCGTATCGAGCGCCGCATCGAGCGCGGCATCTTGTGACCAAGCGGCGACAAGCGCCGCGATCGCCGCCAGCGAGCAGATATAGGATTTGGTCGCGGCGACCGATCGTTCGACTCCCGCTGACAGCGGGATTACGACGTCGGCGACCTTGGCGAGCGGGGCGTCGGGCGCATTGACCAGCGCGACGACGAACGCGCCAGACGCGCGCTGCTGTTCGACCGCCGCCAGCAGGTCGGGGCTTTGGCCCGATTGCGAAATCGCCAGACACAAGCGGTTGCCGACTAGTGAGGGAGCATCATAGAGCGATGCGATCGACAGCGCCGCCGATGCGGTCGGCGTCCCGGTCAGCGTTTCGATCAGATATTTGGCATAGGTCGCGGCATGGTCCGACGAACCGCGCGCGCAAGTGACGACGGCGACCGGCGGCGCGGCGTGAAGGCGGCGCGCGATGGCGGCAAACGCATCGCGGTTCGCCTCCAGCATGCGCGCGACCGCTGCCGCCGCCTCGCCCGCTTCCTCCTCCATCAGCGTGTGTCGTCCGTCTCGCGCGGCGCTCAGCGTCATCAATCTGGCCTCCCGATCGAGCGGCTCGCGGCGGCTCGATATATTGGTACTATATAGGTTATATATAGCTCATCAAGATGTATGTTCAAAAAATCGGCTCAGCCGATCTGGCGACCCTTGGGATCGCACGCGCGACGCGGCGCGCACGGCGTCGATCAGCGCGCCGCGCTGGCATCAATGCCTCGGTATGTCAGGGCTGGGCTAGCCGTTCAGCTCCGCCACGACGTCATAGGCGTCGCCGCGATAATAGCTTTGGGTGAATTCGGCGGTGCGCCCGTCGGCCAGAAAGCCGCGCCGTTCGATGAACAGCCCCGGCATACCCGGCTCGATCCCCAGAATGTCCGCCTGTTCGGCGGTAAAGGCAATGGCGCGCAATCGTTGCAACGCGCGCGCGGGCAAATGGCCCGCGGCTTCCAGCGCTTCATATAGCGACGCATCAACGGCTTCGACCGAGGGCAGGCAATAGGCTGGGATCGTCGCATATTCGAGCGCCATCGACGTGTCGTCGGCATAGCGAATGCGGTGGAAGCGATAGACGAGTGACCCTGGCGACAGCCCCAGCGACAATGCCTCTTCGGGCGTCACCGCGCCGGCCGTCTTGCTGATCCATTCGCTGTGCGGCTTGCGGCCGCGCGACACCATATCCTCTGAAAATGAGGTGAGCTTGGAGAAGCTTTTCTCGACCCGGGGACGCGTGACAAAGGTCCCGGCGCCGCGGCGCCGCGCGACGATGCCATCGGCGACCAGCCCGTCGATCGCCTTGCGCACGGTGATGCGCGACACGTCGAATTCCTCGGCCAGATCGCGCTCGGTGGGGATCGCCTCCTCCGGCCTGACCAGCTGCCCCTCGATCGCGCCGCGCAGAACCTTCTGCAATTGCAGATAAAGTGGGGTCGGGTCGTCCTTGTGGAGCGGACCCACGCGTTCGATCAATGACAACGACCTTGCTCCACCTGATTGCCCCGGCGCAATGGCTATAAGGCCAGCGCCGCGATCATATGTGTTGCATTGGTATCGTTGCGTCAATCTTTGTTGCGCGTGGCGACGGATGCCACGGCAGTGCGCGGTCGTCGTTTTGGGGCAGTCGAAGGGTGGCTTCCTGGCAGCGATCGTCGTCTCAGCCATGCCCATAGGCGGAAACTAATACTAATTTAAAACCAATGCCTACGTCGGTGACGAGGGTTCATCGGTTTCAATTACGATAGATTTAGCAGGACTTGTTGCATCTCCTAGGTTGTGGAAAGGCGTTGACCGTCTCGCACCGACATGACAAATTGAATACAAATTTTGGGACGGGAGACGATTATGCAGCCGGTGGGTTGGGCGATGCTGGCGGTGGCGGCGCTGATTGCGCCGCAAGCCGCGGCAGCCGAGGCGTCGCCGCAGGCGGCACTCGACCAATTCGCCGACACGCTGGGCTATCAGCTGGAAACCGTCGACAACCGGCCCCAATGCCCAACCGGGATTGCCGGTTGTTTCCTGACCACGATCACGCTGACGTTCCCTGAAACCCTGCCCGATGCACTGCCGACGCGCGGCCTCTCACTCTATTTCAGCTTCGTCAATCAGTTGCCGCTGGTCGAAAGCGATATCTTTACGCACCGGCTGATCAACGGCGATGTTCAGCAATTGACGCTGAAGCCCGGCGCGACGCTGGGCCCCGGTGCACGGCACGTCGTCAAGCTGTGGGGGATCGGCGCCAATTTCTCGCGGGCATTTGCGATGCCCAATGCCTATCTCGTCGCCGACGGGGTAAACCCGCGGACGATTGCCGCCACGCGCGCGGTCATCGATCCCGAAACCGGCCTCGAAGCCCTGCCGTTCGCGGCGCCGATGACGAACGAGGCACGGCTGGCGACCAAAAGCGACGCCGATCGGACCCGCTGGTTGACCGCCGAACGGGCCTTTGCCGTACAGGCGGAGCGCCAAGCCGCTGCGACAACCGGTGTGGCGATCCTGCCGAAACCGATCGAGGCGGTGCAGGGCAATCGGCCGTCGGTCGATCTTGGCCGGGGGATTGCGTTGACGCTCCACGGTGTCGAAAGGGCCGCCGTCGCGCCCGCGCTCGCGTCGCTCGGTGTCGCCGAAGGCGGCGCACTGCCGCTGACGGTCCGGGTCGATCCGGTCGCAATCGTAAAGCCCGAGGGATATATGCTCGACGTCAGGACGTCGGGGATCGCGATCACCGCGCACGACGCGGCGGGAGCCAGCCATGCGCTGCGCTCGCTGGCGCAGCAGGCGGCGTTTGAAAAGGGCCGGATGAAACCGCTGCGCGTGGTGGACGCCCCCGAATATGGCTTTCGTGGGTTGCACATCGACCTTGGCCGCAATTTCCACGGCCGCGACCAGATATTGAAGCTGGTCGAGGCCATGGCGGCGTACAAGCTCAACAAGCTGCACCTCCATCTGGCCGACGACGAGGGCTGGCGGATCGAAATTCCGGCGCTTCCCGAACTCGCGGAGATCGGATCGAAACGATGCCATGACCTGCGAGAGCAGGCGTGCCTGCTGCCCCAGCTCGGCGCCGGTCATGACGGGAAGGGCGGCGTCAACGGGTATCTGACCGCCGCCGATTATGTCGCGATCGTTCAGGCCGCGGCGGCGCGGCAGATCGAGGTCATCCCGTCGATCGACATGCCAGGCCACAGCCGCGCCGCGATCAAGGCGATGGAGGTTCGCCACGCGCGGCTGATGGCCGCGGGCAAGGCGGCAGATGCCGATGCTTATCGCCTGATCGACCCGGCGGACACGACCGAATATCGCAGCATCCAGCACTATAACGACAATACGCTGAACGTCTGCCTGCCCGCGACCTATCGCTTCGTCGATACGGTGGTCGATGCGCTTGCCGACATGCACCGGCAGGCGGGAACGCCGCTGCGCATCTTTCACATCGGCGCCGACGAAACCGCGGGCGCCTGGGTGAAATCGCCTGCTTGCCGGGCGATGATTGCCGAAAATGGCGGCGACGCGGGCAAGCTCACCCCGCGCTTCATCGAGCGGGTTGCGCAGCGTCTCGCCGCCAAAGGCCTGCGCACCGGCGGCTGGAGCGATGGCATGGGCCACACCGACGCCACAAAGATGCCCGGGAATGTCCAGACGAACATCTGGGGCGTGCTGCACGGCGGCGCGGTGCGCGAGGCGCATGACCAGATGAACCGCGGTTGGGACGTCGTGCTGTCGATCCCCGACCTCGGCTATTTCGATATGCCCTATGCCCCGCACCCAGACGAGGGCGGCTATCACTGGGCCTCGCGCGGAGTCGACGACTATCAGGTGTTCGGCTTCATGCCCGGCAACCTGCCCGCCAACGCCGCGACGATCCGTAACACCCATGCACAGGGCAAGGCGATCGCGGACGAGCCGGTGCTGCAATCGGGACGCCGGATCGCGGGGGTGCAAGCGCAATTGTGGAGCGAGACGATCCGCACCGATGGCCAGGTCGATTATATGCTGTTCCCGCGCCTGCTCGCGCTCGCCGAACGCGCGTGGAGCCCGGCGATATGGGCGCCGCCCTACGGTGCGGGTGCCACTTATGAATGGGGTGACAAGCGCGTCGATGCGGTGAAGCTCAAGGCGGGTTGGCAGGATTTCGCGGGACGCGTCGCGGCGCAGCTGCCGATGCTCGACCGCATGGCGATTGCCTATCGCGTTGCGCCGCCGGGCGCCCGGATCGCCAACGGCAGGCTGGAGGCGAACAGCGTCTTTCCGGGGACGGCGATCGAATATCGGATCGGCGGGGGCGACTGGACGCGCTATTCGGGGCCAGTCGGCGTCAGTGGTGAAATCGAACTGCGCAGTCGCTCGGCCGATGGCAAACGGACAAGCCGCACCGTGCGTGTGGCTGCACCAGTTCGTTAGCCAGAGGCGCGGCCAAATATCGTAATCGTGGGCCAGTCGCCGCCGGTCTCGACCGCGGCGTCGATCCCGTACACCGCGCGCAGACGCTCGGCGGTCAGCACGTCGGCGGGTGTGCCATCGGCGACGATCCGCCCGCGATCGATCAGCAACAGCCGGTCGCAATAGCGCGCGGCCAGCGTCAGGTCGTGCAGCACCGCGATCACCAGCCCGCCGCCCGCCGCCTCGGCGCGCAGCATATCCATCACGTCGATCTGGTGTCCGGGGTCGAGGCTCGCGAGCGGTTCGTCGGCGATCAGCGCGGGTGCCTCGACCGCCAGCGCACGCGCGAATAGCACGCGCGCGCGCTCGCCGCCCGACAGCTCGGTCGCGATCCGATCGCGTAGCTCCAGCACATCGGCGCGCGCCATCGCGCGCTCGATCGCGGCGGTATCGGCGTCAGATATCCGCGACATCGGCGCAAGGTGGGGCAACCGTCCCAGCCCGACGAGCCGTTCGACAGTCAGCGGCCAGTGCAAGGTCTGCCCCTGTGGCACATAGGCGATGTGCCGCGCGAGCTCGCCGCGCGGCATCGCCGTCGCGTCGATGCCGTCGATCGTTACTGTCCCGCTGGCGGGCACCAGCGCGAGCATCGCGCGCGCCAGCGTCGATTTGCCGGCACCATTGGGGCCAACGATGGCGGTCAGCGTTCCTGCGCCGAACTCGGCGCTGACATCGTGCACGACCGCGCGGCGACCAAGCGTGACACCGATATGATCGAGAGTGATGCTTACCATAGCCGCCGCTCCCGCATCAGGTGGATCAGGAAGACCGGCACCCCCAGAAAGGCGGTGACGACCCCCAGCTTCAGCTCGTTCGTCGTCGGAATGATACGGACCCCGAGGTCGGCGAGCGTCAGCAGCGCGGCGCCACCGATCGCCGAAGGCAGCAGGATCGCCGACGGGCTGCGGTCGGTCAGCGGACGGATCAGGTGCGGCACGATCAGCCCGACAAAACCGATCGCGCCCGCGACAGCAACCGCGCCGCCGACTCCGATCGCGGTGCCGACGAGCAGCCGCAATCTTGTTCGCCGAAGGTCGGTGCCAAGCGTCTGCGCGGCATCCTCGCCGAGCGTCAGGGCATCGAGCGCGCGGCCATTCCACAGCAGCATCGCCCCGCCGATCGCGATGCACGGCAGCGCGATCCACACATGGTCGAACGACCGGTTCTCGAGGCTGCCGAGCAGCCAGGTCATGATCTCCATCGCCGCGAACGGATTGGGTGACAGGTTGAGCGCGAGGCTGGTCCCTGCGACAGCGAGCGTGCCGACCGCGATCCCTGCGAGGATCAGGGTAAGGGGGCTTTCGGCGCGACCGGCCAAGACGAACAGCAATACGAGCGAGACGAGTGCGCCGCCTGTCGCCAGCACCGGCAGCATCACCGGATGCAACTCGGCAATGCCGAAATAGATCGCCGCGACCCCGCCGAGCGCCGCAGCGTTCGAGGTGCCGAGCACCGACGGTTCAGCAAGCGGGTTGCGCAAATAGCCCTGCAATGCCGCGCCCGCGAGCCCTAGCATCGCGCCGACCGCAAGCGCGAGGATTGTCCGCGGCAGGCGCAGGTCGAACAGGATGATCGACGCCACCCGGTCGCCGTTGCCGCTTGCAGCGGCCAGCAATCGCGCGACCGACAGATCGACCGCACCGAACAGCATCGAGCCGATCGCGGCGGCAAGTGTCAGCAACAGCAGCGACGCGATCAGCGACCAGCGGGGCACGGCAAAACGGTTCATGAGCGGTCCCCGTCGATGCGCGCAATCTGCGCCGTGATGCTCCGCGCCGCCGCTGTGTAGGCGGGGCTGCCGCACACCGTCCATGCCTGCGGAATGCTGATGCGTGGGATCCCGCTCAGCGCTGGATGGTGCAGCATTTCGCTCCCTTGGTCGGTCACCACGTCGGTTGCGCTTTCGACGATCAGGAAATCGGGCTGCGCCGCGACCATTTCCTCAAGGCTCAGTTGCGACAGCGGCGGCTTGCCGAGCTTGCCCGCCAGATTGACCAGCCCGACGCGCCCCATCAGCTCGTCGATCAACGTCCCGGTTCCGGTCATATAGCCGCGCCGCTGATAATAGGCTGCGACGCGGCCCTTACCCGGCTTGGGCAACCCAGCGAGTTCTCCCTGCATCCGCGCGATCAGCGCGCCGCCGCGTTCGGGATGGCCAACCGCCGCCGCCGTCTTGCGGATCGAGGTGTAGATTTCATCGAGCGTGTTCGCGGTTGCGAGGTCGAGCAACGGATAGTCTTGCTGCGGCAGCGCGCGGAGCGCCGCGCTTCGGCTCGCGGGCATGCCGACGATCAAATCCGGTTCGATCGCCAATATCTGCTCCGCCGAATTGCTGAGCAGCCGGATACCGCGCGCCTTGGCGGCCTCGCCCGACATTTCGGCGTCGGTCGCATTTTTCGTCAGCCCCGCGATCTGTTCCCGGTCGGCAAGCGCGAGCACGAGCTGGTCGGCGCAGAGGTTGATCGACACGATGCGCTGCGGCACCGCAGGTGCCTTGACGCGCGGGGCAGGGGCAGCCGCCCACAGCAGCCCCGCGCCGCCGAGCAGCGCCGCTACCGCCGCAAGCGCGCGTTTGCGCATCAGAATTCGACCCCTTTCTGCGCCTTCACATTCTGTTCGCGGAACGGATGCTTCACCTGCGCCATTTCGGTGACAAGATCGGCGACCTCGATCAGCGCCTCGGGCGCGTTGCGGCCCGTGACGACGACATGCGTCATGTGCGGCTTCGCGGCCAGCGCCTCCAGCACCTCATCGACGGGCAGATAGTCGTAGCGCAGCACGATATTGAGCTCGTCGGCGATCACCATCTTGTAGCTCGGATCGGCGATCATGCGCTTGACCTCGTCCCACGCCGCGCGCGCGACCGCGATGTCGCGCGTGCGGTCCTGCGTGTCCCAGGTAAAGCCTTCGCCCATCGGCTTGAATTCGATCAGGTCGGGAAAGCGGTCGAACACCGCCTTCTCGCCGGTCTTCATCGCACCCTTCACGAACTGCACGACGCCAACCTTCATGTCATGGCCGATCGCGCGCACCGCCATGCCGAGCGCGGCGGAGGTCTTGCCCTTGCCGGGACCGGTATGGACAATCACCAGCCCCTTTTCGACCGTCTTGGTTGCGACCTTTTTTCGCTGCGCGGCCTGAATCTTCTTCATCTTCGCCGTATGTTCGGCGTCGGTGCGCGCCTTCATCAGAAGCGCGCCCGGACGCCGCCATAGGCCGCGCGGCCGTAGGTGCCGTAACCCGCGGCGGTCGCGTATTCGGCGTCGAACAGATTGTCGACGCGGCCGTAGATCTCGAAATGGCCACCCACCGGGAAGGATGCGCGAAGCCCGGCGAGCGCATAGCCGTCGAGCCGCACGGTGTTGGCGGCATTGTCGAAACTGTCGCCGACCAAGGTTAGCGTCGCGCCGGTCGACAGGCCGAACGACCAGTCATAGTCCGCCGACACGCTTACCGCATGTTCGGCGCGGCGGGGCAGGCGCTTGGCGTCGAAGGCCGGACGTCCCGACCGGTCGCGCGCATCGATATAGCTGTACGATGCGGTGACGTTCAGCGCATCGACGGGGCGCAGCGCCAGCGTCGCTTCGACACCTTTGGCGCGGGTGCGATCGATATTGCCGTAAGTGAAGGTCGCATTGTCGTAATTGATCTGGTCGGTGGTGTTGCGCAGGAATGCGGTCAGCGAAATCAGCGCGCGGCCATCGGCGAGATTTTGATCGATGCCGAAATCATAGCTTTTCGACCGCTCGGGACGCAGCGTCGCATTGCCGCTGAACGCATCATAGAGCTGGTACAGCGACGGTGCCTTGAAGCCTTCACCATAGCTCAGCCGGATGTTGGTCGCACCGTCGTTGGGTGAATAATTGGCGTTGGCGCCCAATGTCGTCGCGCCGCCAAACTGGCTGTGATCGTCATGGCGGATGCCGCCGGTTACCGACAGGCCGGTGAACGGCTGGACGATGCCCAGCGCATAGACGCTGTCGATATTGGCCTGCTGGCTGTCGGTCGATCCAAAGCCGAAGAAATCATAATCGGGACGCTCATGCTCGTAGCCGAAGATCAGCTTCGCTTGGGTGACCGGCGTCACGACCCCCTGATATTCGAACCGCAAATTGGTACCCGAATAGCCGTAATCGGGCGCGGTCCCGCGCACGAAATAATAATCGCGCTCGTTTCGCATCCACGTCACCGCCGCGCGGTTGGTGAAATTGCCGTCGAACAGGCCGATGTTCAGCCCGGCATAGCCGACATATTGGTCGAGCTTGGCGACGTCGGGGCTGTCGGCGGGGGCGCCGAAGAAACTGTCATAATCGAGGTCGGCGTTGATGTAGTAGCCACGCAGATCGAGGCTGAGCGCGTCGCTGAACGCCACTTTCAACCGCGCGTTGCCGGCGAAATTCTTGTAGCCATCCTTCTCGGTGCCCCCCGCCGCTGACGAGATGCCGTCGGTGCGGAAGTAAGCCCCGCCGATCCCGCCCGAAATCGCGCCGGCGGTGCCCGACACATCGGCTTTGGCATTGACCGTATCGCTATAGCCATATTCGGCCGAAGCCTTCGCCGCGAAGCCCTCTGCCGGGGTCGCGGTCATCAGGCTGACGACGCCGCCGATGGCCTGGCTGCCATGCACGACCGAGTTCGAACCGCGCAGCACCTCGATCCGGCTGATGTTGCCGGTCAGCAAATGGCCGAAATCATATCCGTCGCCGATGCCGCTCGGATCGTTGACCTTCACCCCGTCTATCAGCACGAGGGTCTGCGTCGTCTCCGCACCGCGCAGCGAAATGCCCGCGACCGATCCGGTGCTGCCCGTGCGGCTGAAGCGGACGCCGGGCGTCGTCGCGAGCAGGTCCACGATATCGACCGTTTGGCGCTTTTCGATCGTGTCGGCGTCGATGATCGTGATCGCCTGACCGACCTCGTCGCGCGGCTGCTCGATTCCCGAAGCGGTGACGACGATGTCGCCGCGTTCGCCGTCGCCGGCGGTGGTTTCGGCGAAAGCGGGTGTTGCCGCGGCCAGCGCGATCAGCGAAATGCTCGATAACTTCAACATGGGAAAGCCCCCGTACGCCGACAACGAAGGCGGAGCCTGCCGATGCGCGGGCGCGATCGACCGATGCTGGCGGCGCAAGTGGCGTAAAATACCCGCGGCCCCGGCACCAAGGCGGCTCCAGCCACCTGGTCGTCGCTCGACGGAAACCTCCGTGCCGCGGCCTTTCCCTGGACCTTGGCAGTGAGCGACCCACGCCGGCAGGTCTCCTGGCTCGCGGGTCAGGGCTCGATGCACGCCTTCCCAGGTTGCCCCAGTGGCTGATCCGCAAATCCGGACCGGTACATCTCGCTCGCCGCTTACAGTTGCAGGGACAGCCTCGGCTTCGGGGGTTCAGGACGAACCCCGCCACCGCGTTCCCATTTTAAGCCCTTTCGGGCACCGGCGCGATCATGCGCGGGGCAAGCCCCGCACGCGCCGCCCATAGCGGAATGGCGCGGGGGTGCAACGGGGATTTGCGGGGACGCGATTGACCTTCCCCCTTGATGGGGGAAGGATACGCAGCCTTATCGCGCAGCGATTAGGCGAAGTTGGATGGGGGTGACGGTGCCTCCTTGAACCGTCGTCGCGGGCCGCGAGCGGACCCCCACCGCTGCGACTAGCGAACAAGTTCGCAAGTCTCGCTGCCTCCCCCATCAAGGGGGAGGGAAAATCGGGTCCGGGCAATTGGTATCTCGACGAACGTCAACGCTTAGCCCGCTCCACAACCATCGCCGCCCCGACTCCCATCGCGCCGGTCAGCACGACGAGGCCGTAGCGTCCGCCGCACGCGTCGAGCGCGTCGAGCAGGGTTGAGGTCAGGGTCGCCCCGCTGGCGCCCATCGGATGCCCCTTGGCGAGGTGCCCGCCGCTCACATTGACTCGCGCCGGATCGGCGCTGCGGTCGCGCAGGAATTTGGCGATGGTGACGGCAAAGGCCTCCATGAACTCGACCCGGTCCATGTCGCCCAGCGTCAGCCCAGAGCGCGCCAGCACCTTGTCCATCGCAGCAAACCCCGCGGTCAGTGACGCGGCGGGATCGCCACCACTTTCCGCGAAGGCGATAACGCGCGCGCGGGGGGCAGAGCCAAGGCCTTCGGCGCCCACCAGCGCCAGTCCCGCGCCGTCGCAGATCGGCGGCGCATGCGCGATGCTGTGGAGCGGCTCGAACGTCGCGCTTTCAAGCGCGCCCGAATATTGCTGCTGCAATTCGCCAAACGCAGGCGGGGCAGCGGCCAGCGATTCCGCAGTGGTTTGCGGGCGGATGCATTCCTCGCCGGTGAGCGGTCCGGTGGCGATACGCGACTGTTGAAGCGCGGTGTCCGTGTCCGTGGCGGCAGCCTTCTGCTGCGAGGCGAGGGCCACGGCGTCGAGATCGGCGCGAGTGTGTCCCTCGGCGTTCGCGAGCCGGTCGGCGGCGAGCACCGGCGGGACGAATCGCGTGTGCGGCGGCAAGCTGTCGTCGGTGTAGAAAGCGGCGCGGTCGCTCAGGAACGGCGCCGCGCTCATCGATTCGACGCCGCCCGCGAGGATGCAGTTCGCTTCGCCGCTTGCGACCTTGGCAACCGCTTGGCCGATCGCCGACAGGCCCGATGCGCAATAATTGTTGATACTATGCGCCGCAGTTGCGTCGGGCAGACCCGCATGGAGTTTCGCCAGCATCGCAATATGCCCGCCCTGCGCGCCGCTCTGCGTGACGCAGCCGACCAGCAAGGCGTCGGGAACAAAATCGCCGCATCGCGCCGCGAGTGCCGCAACCTGCTGGCGCACCAACTCTTGCGGACTCAATCCGGCGAGACCGCCATCGGGTCGCGCCTTGCCGCGCGGGGTGCGCACGGCGTCGTACAGATAGACGTCGACCAAATCAGGTGCCGACGACAAAGCTGACCGCGGTCGTCGCGCTGCCGCCGACGTTGAAGGTCGCGAAATTCTTCGCGCCTTCGACCTGATAGTCGCCCGCATTGCCGGTGACCTGCCGCCAGCTGTCGAGCAGCATCCGCACCCCGGTAGCGCCGACCGGATGGCCCAGCCCGATCAGCCCGCCCGACGGATTGACCGGCAGCTTGCCGCCGAGCGCGATCGTGCCATCCTCGACCGCGCGCCAGCTTTCGCCCGGCGGGGTAATCCCGAAATGGTCGATCGCCATATATTCGGTGATCGAGAAGCAATCATGCACTTCCACCCCGTCGCACGCATAGACGTCGGGCATTTCGGCGCGGCGCAGCGCGTCCATCATCGCTTTGCGGACGCTGGGGAAGACATAGGGTTCGCCGCGACTGCCCGCGACCTTGGTCGAGTAGAGCAGGGGGGCGGTCGAATGGCCCCAGCCCTTGATGCGCGGGATAGTGTCGATAGAAATCCCGCGCCGTTTGGCGTAGGCTTCCGCCACTTCGCGTGAGGCGAGGAAGATTGCGGCGGCGCCGTCGGTGACCTGCCCGCAATCGGATTTGCGAAGCGAGCCTTCGATCAGCGGATTGACCTCGTTATTCTCGCCGAGATGATCGTCGGTAACTGCCCAGCCGCGCGTCTGCGAGTTGGGGTTTTTCTTGGCGTTGGCGAAGTTGTTGGCGGAGATCGCACGAAGATGCGCGCGATCGAGCCCGAAGCGTTCCTCATATTCCTCGGCGATGCGCGCGAACATCCAGGGCCACAGGTAGCGCGCTTCCTGCGCTTCGCGGCCCGCCCAGGCGGCGGCGCCGAGATATTCGGCGGCGCGCTGGCCGGGGACGTTGCGCATCAGCTCGATCCCGAGCACCAGCGCGAGGCCGTAGCGCTCGGCCTCGATCTCTGCGGCGGCGGCAAGGATCGCGATGCTGCCCGATGCGCAGGCGGCCTCGTGGCGCGAAGCGGGGATGCCCGCGAGGTCGGGGTGGACATGGCCGAAGAAGCCACCGAGCTGGCCCTGACCCGCGAACAGCTCGCCGACAAAATTGCCGACATGCGCAGTCTCGACTTCCTTGGGTTCGATGCCCGTTGCGGCAAAGGCCGCTTCGGCGACGTCGCGAAACAGCTCGAACAGCCCGCCGCCTTCGCGTTCGAGGTTGCGCGCAAAGTCTGTCTGCGCGCCGCCGAGGATGAACACGTCCTTTGCCATGTCAGGCTTCCTTTTCGAAAGTGGCGAGCGCCTGTTCGCGCACTTCGCTGCGCATCACCTTATTGGTGACGTTGCGCGGCAGTGCGTCGAAGCGGAACAGGCGTTCGGGCAGCTTGAACACCGCGAGATCCTTTTCACGCAGATAGTCGGTGACGTCGGACAGGCTGACACCTTCACCGCCGCGCGGGACATAGGCGAGGCCGATGCGCTCGCCCATCGTGGGGTCGGGGAGCGAGAAGACACAGGCTTCGGCAAGCAACGGATGCCCCCCGAGCAGTTGGTCGATCTCTTCGGGCGAGATATTCACCCCACCGCGAATGATCAGATCCTTGCAGCGCCCGACGAAGCGATAGAAGTCTCCCCCCTCGGCGATCTCGAACAGGTCGCCGGTGCGGAACCAGCCGTCGTCGGTGAAGGCTTCGGCAGTGCGGTCGGGGGCGTTGTGATAGCCCTCGAACAGGCTGGGGCCGCGGATTTGCAGTTCGCCCGATATGCCGTCCAACTCGATCGGGCCGCCGCCGCCGGGCGACACGAGGCGGCTTTCGATGTTCGCGGCGCGACCCTCGCCATAGGGTGGCGGATATTGGCCGCGGCGCGGGAACAGGCTCGCGCGCTTGTCGGGGTCGGGCATGTCGCCTTCGCCGGTGATGAAGCTCATCCCCTCGTTCGACCCGAAGACGTTGACGATGATGATGCCGAGCTTTTCCTGGAACCCACGCACCATCGCGGGCGCGAGCGGGGCCGAGCCCGAGGCGATGACGCGTAGGCTCGAAAGATCGACCGAGGCGAGCAAAGCCTCGTTCTGCAGCAGCATGTTGAGCACCGCGGGCGGCGCGATCGTTAGGCTCGGCCGCTCGGTCGCGATCTGCTTGAGATATATGCCGGGGTCAAAGGGATGGTGCAGCACCATCGTCCCCGCGCTGGTCAGCCAGCACATCGTGATGCCCCCAATGCTCGCCATATTGATGAGCGGGAAGGGGTTGAGCAAGACGTCGCCCGGCCCGACCTTCATCGCCTCGTACCCCGCGGCGGCGACGGCGATCCAGTGATTGTGGCTGCGCGGCACGCCCTTTGGCACGCCGGTGGTGCCCGAGGTCCAGCAGATGGTGAAGATGTCGTCGGCATCGACCGGGTTCGCGGCAACATGCGCAGCGAGGGCTTCGGCGTCGCCGTCGGCGGTTGAAAGGTCGAGCGCGCCTGCGGGCGCATCGGGGCCGAAGGTCATCAGCGCAATGCCATCGAGCAACGGCGCCGCGACACCGACATGGTCGCAGCCCTTGACCTGCGTCGCGCAGACGAAGGCCTTGGGTTCGACGACGCCGATCATGCCCTTCAGCTCATGGCTGCGATATTGCACCGCCGCCGGGCTGACGATCGCGCCGATTTTTGCCGCCGCAAAATAGAGCGCGACAAATTCGCTGATGTTGGGAAGCTGGACGAGCAGAACATCGTCCTTACCAATCCCGGCGGTGACAAGCGCGCCCGCGAGCCGGTCGATCTCTGCCGCCAGCTCGGCGTAGGTCAGCCGCTGCGGCTCACCGAAAGCGAAGTCGGCGCGGTTGGGAGCATCGACCAGCGCGAGGCGATCGGGATGCGCCACCGCGTTGGCCGCGAACAGGTCGGCAAAGGTCTGATCGCCCCACCAGCCGCTTGCCCGATATTGCCGCCGTTTGTCCTCTCCCGCGACAATCATCTCAGGCGGCCAGTACGCTGTTTTCGCCCATGCCGATGTCGTCGCCGCTCGCCCAGACGCTGTGCGTTCCCGAACAGATGCGTTCGGGCAGGATGATCCGGCACACCGGGCCTGCTGCGATGTTCTTCGCGTCGATCAGCACGCATTCCGATTTGTCGGTTTCGAGGTCGGCGATGAACGAGACAAGATAGCCGTCGTCCTCGTCCTTGGCGTTGGTCCGCGGTGCAAATGGCGCTTCGCTACCGAAGCGGCCGGGACCAAATTCATATTCTTCGCTCGTACGGTTCGCGAGGTCGTGCTTGACCAACCCGCGGAACAGGAACCAGCCCGGTTCGGGGATCGCGCTATAGGCGTAGCGGTAGGGTTTGCCCGCATAGCGGTGGTTGAACATGCCGAATTCGAGGTCGCGATCGTCGAGCCGCTCTTCCTTCGTTTCGCCCGTTTTCAGGTTGAACCGCCACCGGTGGAGGCGCGGCTTCAGCAGCCCCTGATCGAGATAGGCCATCATCCGTTCCAAGCCCTCGGGGGCGTTGGGATAGGATTTCGGCATCGGCTCTTCCTGATAATAGCCGTCGAGGATGATCTCGTCGCCTTCCTCCCACGAATTGAGCCAATGCAGCGTGTAGGTCGGTTCGGCCTCGAACCAGCGGATATCTTCGGGCTGCCCATGCCGCGGAATGATCGCGAAGCGCGTCTTCTGGTCGGGATGGAACTGCACGACGTGCAGCCGTTTTTCGAGCAGCTCCTCGTTCCAATAGAGCGGCATGTCGTTGAGGATCGTGTAATTTTCGGTGAACGCCATGTCATGTGGCAGGCGCGGTCCGGGCAGCGGCACCGGGATATAATGCTTCAGCTTATTGTCCGGCCCGACGACGCCATAATGCATGTATGGCGCGTGCTTCGAGTAATTGAAAAACATGAGTTCGCCGGTTGCGAGGTCGACCTTGCAATGCGCCGAAATACCGTCGAGCGGCACCCAGCTTTCGGTGCCATATTGTTCGAGCGTGAAGGGGTCGAGCCGATAGGCTTCGCCGCACTGATAGAAGGTCGAGATGATCTTGCCGGCATGGATCGCGACGTCGGTGGAGCTGCTGTCCTTCAGCCATTCCTGCGCGCCCCAGCCGTGTCGTGTCGACTTGTGCGGCGGCTCCATCAGCCCGGCCCACAGCGAGCGGCCGGCCTCCTTCTCCGCCGCAAATCCCTTGGTGCGGACGAACCGGCTGCGATAGCTCGCCCGGCCACCTTTGAACGAAATCGCATGAATGAACCCGTCGCCGTCGAACGGATGATAGCGCCCGATCGGCTCGTGGATCTGGTTCTCGCCGGTGCGGACATAAACGCCGTCGATGTCGGTCGGGATATTGCCGATCACCTCGGCATCGCCATTGGCGAAGATCGCGTTCCACTCGTTGTACGTCGGTCGCCACGCGCCCTTCATGTAGGGATGATCGTTCGGCTGGATCGTAGTCTGGATCGTCTCGACGAGTTCGGCGGTCATGCGAGGACTCCTTCGGCGGGGGTAAAGCGCGGCCTTGCGGCGGCGGCATCATATTCGACAATCAGGCGATCGACGATGGTCGCGATAGGTTCGACGCCGCGCACCGCGCCGACGCCTTGCCCGGCGGACCAGACATTTTTCCATGCCTTGGCATCGTCCTGCGCGTCGGAGAAGTTCGGGCGCTTGTCCTCGGGCATGTTCGCGGGGTCATAGCCTGCGGCGATCAGGCTCGATTTCAGCCAGTTGGCGGTCACACCGGTGATACCTTTTGAAGGCACGATGTCTTCGGCACCGGCGGCAACGACCATCTCCTTATATCCCGGCACCGCCATGCTCTCGGCGCAGGCGATCAGCGACGTGCCGAGATAGGCGAGGTCCGCGCCGAGTATCTCGGCCGCACGTATAGCGTGACCCGTCGAGATCGCCCCGCCGAGCACAAGCGGGCCGTCCCAGAACTGCCGCACCTCCTCGACAAAGGCGAAGCCCGCGGTCGCGCCGGTGTGGCCTCCGGCACCCGCGGCAACGAGGACGAGGCCGTCAACGCCTGCCGCTGCCGCCTTGCGCGCAAAGCCGACCGAATTGACGTCGGCGAACACCAACCCGCCGTAGGAGTGAATTTCCTCGACCACCCGTGCGGGACTGCCGAGCGCGGTGATGACCAGCGGCACCTTGTGGCGCACGACGCAGGCGAGATCTTCGGGCAGGCGGCTGTTGGATGGATGGACGACAAGATTGACCGCCCAAGGTGCGGCATGGGGGTCGTTTGACAGTGCCGCGTCGATCCGGCTGACCCAATCCTCAAGGTCGGCCGAGGTGCGCGCATTGGGGGCGGGGAAGCTGCCGATCATCCCGGCGCGCGATGCCGCGATCACCATTTCCGGCCCTGAAACGAGAAACATCGGCGCGGCTATCGCAGGCAGGCGCAGATTGCGCGTCAGGGCGGGGGGAAGGCCGTGTTGCGGCACTAACTATCCTCTCAAATTATCTGACTTGCATAACGATACTTAAAGCCGTTATGAGTCGCAAGGCAAGAAAAACATCGCGGGCGGTGGTCGCCAAGACGATGGAGCGTGGGAGGATCCTTATGAAGAGCTATTTTGTTGCGCTGCTCGCTGCATCGGCCCTCGCCAGCCCGGGTATGGCTTTTGCGCAGGACGCGGCGCCGGCTGACGATCAGGGCGGGCTCGAGGAAATCATCGTCACCGCGCAGAAACGCGCCGAGGGTCTGTCCGACGTGCCGATCTCGATCTCCGCGGTCAGCGGCAAGCAGGTCGAAAATTACGGCCAGACCAACCTCGAACAGATCAGCTCGTCGGTTCCTAACCTCAAGATCACCCAGACCGCGATCGCCAACCGCATCGCGATCCGCGGCATCGCGTCGGGCGACAACAAGGGGTTCGAACAGTCGGTCGCGATGTTCGTCGACGGCGTCTATTATGGCCGCGACCAGCTGTCGCGCCTGCCGCTGGTCGATATGGAGCGCGTCGAGGTGCTGCGCGGGCCGCAGCCGACGCTGTTCGGCAAAAATGCCATCGCGGGCGCGGTGAACATCACGACGCGCAGCCCGACCGACGAATTCGAAGGGTCGGTAAGCGGCCTCTATGAATTCAATCACAAGGAATTCCAGCTGACGGGCGTCTTGTCGGGACCGCTCAGCGACGGGATCGAGGCGCGCGTCGTCGGCTATCACCGCTCGATGGACGGCTATTTCTACAATCAGAAGCTCGACCGCGACGAACCGAATGTCGACGAATATTATGTTCGCGGCAAACTGGAGTTCGACAAGGGCGGGCCGCTCGCCGCCGAGCTCAAGCTGGAATATGCCGATTTTGAAATGAAGGGGCAGCCGCGCGACGTGTTCGGCGCGGTCGGCAATTACAATACGGTGTTCCAGGGACCGTTCTTCGTCAGCACCAACCCCGATTTTGTCCGCGAGGACAATGGCTATGAAAGCCGCAACAAGGTGTTCGGCGCGACGCTCAACGCCGATCTGGACATCGGCGAGCATACGCTGACCTCGGTCACCTCGCTGCTCGATTACAAGACCCGAGAAATCGTCGATGTCGATTTCTCGGGGATCAGCTTCCTCGACGGCACCAACTTGCAGGAGGATTATCGCCAGTTCTCGCAGGAATTGCGGCTGGCATCGCCCGGCGGCGAAGCGTTCAACTATATCGCCGGCGTCTATTATCAGAACGCCAAGCTCGATGTCGACGATCAGGTGCTGTTCAACTCGACCTTCCTTGCGCTGGGGCCGCCGTTCAACGCCATCGGCGATACGCGCAACGACCGCGTCTATTCGCAGAAATCCGACCTGATCTCGGTGTTCGCGCAGGGCGAGCTCGCGCTCAGCGACCGCTTCCGGATCACCGCGGGCGCGCGTTTCAACCATGAAAAGAAAAGCGGCAGCCGCACGCTGGCGATCGTGCGCGGGCCGCTCAACACCTTCAACCCGCTGGTGGTCGCCGGAACCTTCCGCGCGCTCAATATCGAGGCACACAGCATATCGGGTAAACTCAGCGAAGACAGTTTCAACCCGATGGTCAACGTCCAGTTCGACGCGACCGACGACCTGATGCTCTATGCCTCGTTTGCACGCGGTACCAAGGCGGGCGGCTTCGACATCCGCTCCAATTCGCTGCCGGGATCGACCACCGTCGCTCGCCCCGGCGCATTCGAATTCGAGGATGAAAGCGCCGACAATTTCGAGGCGGGGCTGAAGTACAAGGGGCGGAACGTTGCGTTCAACCTGTCGCTCTATCGCACGACCTACAAGGATCTGCAGGTCAATATCTTCGACGGCACGCTGAACTTCAACGTCGCCAACGCCGCGGGGGCGCGCACCCAGGGGGTCGAGGCCGATTTCCGCGCCGCGCTTGCAGACGGGCTGACGCTCAGCGGGGCGATCGCTTATCTCGACTTCAAATTCACCAACTTCACCTCGGGCCAATGCTATTATTTGCAAACGCCGGGACCGGGAGGTTTCTGCGACTATACCGGGCTGCGCAACGCCTTGTCGCCGAAATGGTCGGGCAACCTCAACCTCGACTATACGACCCCGATCAGCAGCGACATGAAGGTGGCGTTCAACGTCAATGCCGACTTCTCCTCCTCCTATATCGCTGCCGCGAACCTCGACCCGCGCACGCATCAGGACGGTTACGTCAAACTCGGCGCCCGGCTGGCACTGGCGCAGGTCGATGACCGGTGGGAGATCGCGCTGATCGGTCGCAACCTGACCAACCAGCGCATTCTGCAAACCGCGAGTTCGATGCCGCTGGCGACGACGATCACCCGCAATGCCGGCAATGCGTACAACGGCATCGTCGATCGCCCACGCACGATTGCGGTCCAGTTGACCGGGCGCTTTTGACACGGGGGAGGGCGGTGTACTGCCCTCCTGCCAGCCTTGTCGGGATAGCGGCCGTGGTTTAGTGGCGGCACGGACTGCAGGATGGCTTGAGCTTGAAACACGACCGCACCATCAGGGCTTGTTCGATCTGGCGCGCACTCGACGTCGTCGGCGACGTACCGGTGCTGCTGCTCATGGAACAGGCCTTGCTCGGCATCCACAGCTTCGACGAATTTGTCGCGCGCACCGGCCTCGCGCGCTCGGTGGTCAACGGGCGGCTCAAGAAACTGGTCGAGGAGGATTGCCTCGCCAAGGTGCCGCGCAAGGGCGGTCGCGGTTTTCATTATATGCTCACGCCAAAGGGCCGCGACCAGTTTCCCAACGGCCTGATGATGCTGCGCTGGCAGCATAAGTGGGAGGCGGACGGCCGCGACTTTCAGGTCCGCCTGCACCATGCAACGTGCGGCCATGCGACCGAACCAGTGCCAACCTGCGGTCATTGCCACGCCGAAATCGACCCGCGCGACGTCGATTGGCGCGAAGGGCCGGGGCTGGCGCAGATCGTCCCGCATTACGAGCGCCGCCGGTTCAACGGCGAAATCGGCGCGCGGCGCCCGGGTGGCCGCCCGCTGGTCGACACGATGATCGAGCTGTTCGGCGACCGCTGGGCAACGCTGGTTGTCCGCGCGATGTTCACGCAGATCAACCGTTTTGACGAGATCCAGCGCGACACGCTGATGGCGACCAACATCCTGACCGGGCGGCTCGAGCGCCTGATCCGGCAGGGGATTATTCGGGCGGTACCCTATTCCGACCGCGGCGACCGCTTCGAATATCGCCTGACCGCCAAGGGGCGCGACCTGTATCCGGTGCTGCTCGCTTTGCTGCAATGGGGCGATCGCTGGTTTTCGGACGACCGCGGGCCGCCGGTGCTGTTGACCCACCGCCCCTGTGGTCACGATCTGAACATGGTCGTCGCGTGCAGCCATTGCGGCGACGAACTGCGGCTCGAAAACAGCCGCTTCACCATCGAAAACGCCGGTCCGCCGCCCGCGAAATAATCATGCGCCGCCCACTGGCGCGCGCGGGGCCGACTGGTTACATGGGCCGCCACCAAACGAATCGCGCGCGCCGCCCCGAAATGCGGGACAGGCGCCGCCCGCACCAGAAAGTGGCCCCGATGGAAATCACGACCGGTCTGACCTTTGACGATGTGCTGCTGGTGCCTGGCCCGTCGGACATCCTGCCGTCGGACGCGAACCTGTCGACCCAGCTGACCAGCGAGATCGGCCTCAACATCCCGATCCTGTCCTCGGCGATGGATACGGTGACCGAGGCCGACATGGCGATCCTGATGGCGCAAATCGGCGGCATCGGCGTGCTCCACCGCAATCTGACCGTCGAGGAGCAAGCGGCGGCGGTGCGGCAGGTGAAGCGCTTTGAAAGCGGCATGATCGTCAACCCGATCACCATCACCCCCGACGCGCCGCTTTCTTACGCTACCGCTCTGATGAACCAGCACCGCATTTCGGGTATCCCGGTCGTCGAAACCGGCGGCAAGCTGGTGGGCATCCTGACCAACCGCGACGTCCGTTTCGCCGACAACCCCGGACAGCCGGTGCGCGAACTGATGACCGCCGACAACCTCGCAACCGTGCGGCCCGGCGTCGGGCAGGACGAGGCGCGCAAGCTGCTGCACCAGCGCCGCATCGAAAAGCTGCTCGTCGTCGACGACGATTATCGCTGCATCGGTCTGATCACCGTCAAGGATATGGAAAAGGCGGTCAATTTCCCCGACGCGACCAAGGACGGTAGCGGCCGCCTGCGCGTCGCCGCGGCGACCAACACCGGCGATTCCGGGATCGAGCGCGCCGAAGCGCTGCTCGACGCCGAATGCGACCTGATCGTTGTCGATACCGCGCATGGGCACAGCAAGATGGTCGGCCACACCGTCGAACGCATCAAGAAGCTGTCGAACCGCGTCCAGGTGCTCGCGGGCAATGTCGCGACGGGTGACGCGACCAAGGCGCTGATCGACGCGGGCGCCGATGGTGTGAAGGTCGGCATCGGCCCCGGATCGATCTGCACGACGCGGATCGTCGCCGGGGTCGGCGTGCCGCAGTTGACCGCGATCCTCGACAGCGTCGAACAGGCCGCGAAACAGAATATCCCGGTCATCGCCGACGGCGGCCTGCGCACCTCGGGCGATATCGCGAAGGCGCTGGCGGCGGGCGCATCGTGCGTCATGGTCGGCTCGCTGCTGGCCGGGACCGCCGAGGCGCCGGGCGAAACCTTCCTGTTCCAGGGCCGGACCTACAAAAGCTATCGCGGCATGGGCAGCGTCGGCGCGATGGCGCGCGGCTCGGCCGACCGCTATTTCCAGCAGGACATCAAGGACCAGATGAAGCTCGTCCCCGAAGGGATCGAGGGTCAGGTACCGTTCAAGGGCGCCGCGAAGGACGTGATTCACCAGCTCGTCGGCGGGGTGAAGGCGGCGATGGGCTATACCGGCAGCCGCACGCTTGCCGACTTCCGCGAGCGCGCCAAATTTGTCCGCATCACCAATGCGGGACTGCGCGAAAGCCATGTCCACGACGTCGCGATCACGCGCGAAGCGCCGAATTATCCGGCGGGTTGAGCGTAAGATGATGCGCAAGGCCGGATAACCCCACCCGCTGCGACTATGCCAGCAAGCTGGCCAGTCTCGCTGCCCTCCCCTAAAGGGGAGGGGGAGAATTGAATGACCCCCGCCGCCCGCGTCCAGACCGCAATCGAAATCCTCGACGCTATCGCTGCCTCGGCGCGCGAGGGCGGGGCGCCTGCCGACGCGATCTTTGGCGAAGCGATGCGCGCGCGGCGCTACGCGGGGTCGAAGGATCGCCGCGCGATCCGCGGCCTCGTCTATGATGCGATCCGCCGCGTCCGGTCGGCCCCGCCGTCGGGCCGCGCCGCGATGCTCGCGCTCGCCGACACCAATCCCGAACTGGCGGTGCTGTTCGACGGGTCTTCCTACGGCCCCGCGGCGATTGCCGCCGACGAACCGCGCGCCGAAACCGGGCTTGCCGCGACCGCACTCGTCGCGCTGTTCGACCCGCTGGTCGATGCTGCTGAGCATGATGCGATGCTAGTCCGCGCATCGCTTGATCTCCGGGCCAATCGCCTGCGATCGAGCGGCGAGGAACTCGCGACGATCTTTCCCGAAGGGGAGCCGATCGCGGGGCTTGCCGACGGCTGGCGTCTGCCGGGCGAAACCGCCGCCGTCCAGCACGCGGCCTATGCCGAGGGACGTTTCGAGGTTCAGGACGCCGCGAGCCAGTATGCCGCTGCGGCGCTCGATGCCCATGCAGGGCAGGCGATCGTTGATCTGTGCGCTGGCGGCGGCGGCAAGACTTTGGCGATCGCGTCGGCGACCGGCGACGCCGCCGATATTCTTGCCTGCGACACCAACCGCGCGCGGCTCCAGCAGCTTTTGCCGCGCGCCGAACGCGCGGGCGCGACGCGCATCGAAACGCGGCTGCTCAACCCCGGCAAGGAACATGATATGCTCGCCGACTGGCAGGGCAGGGCCGACCGCGTTTTCGTCGATGCGCCTTGTTCGGGCAGCGGCACCTGGCGGCGCAGTCCCGAGCTTCGCTGGCGGCTTACCCCGTCGCGGCTCGACCGGCATCTCGCCGATCAGGCGAAGCTGATCGAGCTTGGCGCCGATCTTGTGGCGCCGGGCGGCAAACTTCTTTATGCCGTCTGCTCGATCATCGCGCGCGAGGGGCGGGCACAAGTGGATGATTTTCTGCATCATCATCCGGGCTGGACTGCCGACACCGGCTATCTGCCGGACGGTATTGGCCGCGCCGCGGGGGCCGGTTTTCTGCTCACCCCGGCATATGACCGCAGCGACGGATTTTTTCTCGCACGACTGACAGCGCCATGTTAGCATCCCCGCCAATGAATAGATGGGAGAATGCGATGCGCGTCGGTATTCTGGCTCTGTCCGCGGGTCTTATCCTGGCCAGCCTGCCCACGGCATCCGATGCCCAGCGCGCCGACAATGACATCTTCCCGCGCTCGACCGCGCTCCAGCAGGAAGGGCAAAAGGCGCAGGAAGCCGGCGATCTCAACCTTGCGATCGATCTGTATGAATCGGCGCTCGCCGCCGACCCACGCAACCGCTCCGCGATCATCGCGCTGGCGCAGGTCGCGCGCGCGCAGGGGCTGCCGGGCAAGGCGATCGGCCTGTATCGCGAAGCCCTCGTCCTCGAACCCAATGACATCGTCGCGCTGACCGGGCAGGGCGAAGCGCTGGCCGACAAGGGCGCGCTGGAACTGGCACGCGAGAAGCTGGTCGAAGCACAGCGCGTGTGCGGCGACAAATGCCCGCAGGTGGCGGCGCTGGAAAAAACCATCGCATCGAGCGCCTCGAAGCGCGTCGTCGCCGCCGAAGTGCTGGTACCGAAACCCGTCGTCGCGACGGTTGGGGCCAGCAACCAGAACTGATCCTCGCCCCAGCGCAATTGGGAACGGCGGTTAACGGTCGTTAGCTGCCATTCGCGTCGGTTTGGATCGAATGACCGGAAACGACCGATTGCCGACGTACGTCATTTCTTCTCTCCCCTTGTGGGAGAGATACGAAGGCTTGGCAGCTTTGCTGCCTAGCCGCAGTTGAGAGAGGGGTTTGCGCGTGCTGGCGTCCGCCCCCTCACCAAGCTTCGCTAGCTCCTGACGGAGCAAGCTGCGCTATCCTCTCCCACAAGGGGAGAGGAGCTTGTGACCGCTCCCCACCCCAAAACCGACATGCCACTCGCCACCAAGTCGTGGCGACCTATCTTAACCCCCCAGCGTCCGCGCCAGCTCGATCCAGTCGGCGACGCTGACCGTTTCGGCGCGGCGGGTCGGCTCGATCCCGATCGCTTCGGCTGCCGCGACCGCGCCTTCGACACCCTTCAGGCTCTGGCGCAGCATCTTACGCCGCTGGCCGAATCCCTTTTCGGTGAGCTTTGCGAGGCGCTTCGCATCGACCCCCGCCGGTTCGTCGGCGGGCGTCACATGGACGATCGCCGACATCACCTTGGGCGGCGGGGTAAAGGCCGAGCGGTGGACCTTCATCGCAATCTTCGCGTTCGACCGCCACTGCGCGAGCACCGCGAGCCGTCCATAAGCATCGGTCCCGACCGGCGCGACGATGCGCTCGGCGACCTCGAGCTGGAACATCAGGGTGAGCGATCGCCATTGCGGCGGCCATGCGGCGGGTTCGAGCCAGCGGGTGAACAGCGCGGTCCCGACATTGTACGGCAGGTTCGCGACAATATGATAGGGCGCGCCGCCGGTCAGCGCGTCGACGTCGACCGCCATCGCATCGTCGGCAATCACCGTCAGCTGCCCCGGGAACGCCTCGCCCAATTCCGCGAGCAGCGGCAGGCAGCGATCGTCGCGTTCGACCGCGATCACCTTTGCCCCGGCACGGAGCAGGGCGCGCGTCAGGCCACCGGGGCCGGGGCCGACTTCGAATACCGTGGCGCCGTTGAGGTCGCCGGGGATTGCCGCTATGCGGTCGAGCAGTTGCTCGTCGAACAGGAAATTCTGCCCGAGCGCCTTGCTGGCGGAGAGCCCGTGCGCGCGCACCGTTTCACGTAGCGGGGGCAGGTCGGGCGCTGGGCGGGCGGTCACTTCGCTGGCGCGCAGCTGCGCTCGCGCGCTATGGCAAGCGTGGCGGCCATCGCGATCGCGGCAATTGTCGGCCCGGGATCGGCCAGTCCAGTACCGGCGATGTTGAACGCGGTGCCATGGTCGGGCGAGGTCCGAATGATCGGCAGGCCAAGCGTCAGATTGACGCCGTCGTGGAAATGCAGCGCCTTGAATGGTGTCAGCGCCTGGTCGTGATAGGCGCAAAGCAAGGCGTCATAGCGCGCGCGGACGGCTGGCGCGAACAGGCTGTCGGCGGCGAGCGGACCATCGACGATGATGCCCTCCTCGGCCAGCTGTGCCACCGCGGGAATCATGACGCGGTCTTCCTCGCTGCCGAGCTGGCCGCTTTCCCCGGCGTGCGGGTTGAGCCCCGCGAGCGCGATGCGCGGGCTTTCGATGCCGAAATCGCGTTTCAGCCCGCGCGCCACGATCCGCGCCTTGGCGACGATCAGCTCGACCGTCAGCCGCTCGGGCACTTGGGCGAGCGGGATATGGACGGTCAGCGGAACGACGCGGAGGGATTGCCCCGCCAGCATCATCACCGCATTGGTTGCGGTGACGCCGCAGCGTTCGGCGATGAATTCGGTCTGGCCGGGATGGGTGTAGCCGATACCGTGCAGGGCGAATTTCGACACCGAACCGGTGACCAGCGCGGAACTCGCCTGGTTGCGGGTCAGGCCGATGCCGGTCTCGAGCGCGTGCAGCGCGCAGGTTGCGCCCGCGGCGGTCGGTGTGCCGGGGGTCAGCGGGCCGCTGTCTTCCAGGTGCCACACGGGCAGCGCGTCGTCGAACACCCGCTGCACCTCGTCCATGTCGCCGACGCGGGCGATCGGACCGTCCCAAACCGCTTCGATTGCCGCCGAGTCGCCGATCGCGACAAATGCGGGCAGGCCATGTTCGCGGCGCGCGGCCCAGGCGCGGGCGGCCACGTCGGGTCCGACGCCGGCCGGATCACCCATGGTGACCGCGATCGGCTGTCGAAGATCAGGGTAAGCCATTAGCTATATTCGATCACGGCATCCCGGCGGAGATCGCGCAGATAGCGCTGAGCCCGCTTGTTGACCTTTTCTTCGAGCAGGCGCTGTTCGATCTGCTCGATGTTCGGCGCCGTTGCCGTTTGCGGCATGTCGCGGCCGCATAGAACCAGGACGCTGATCCCTTCGTTGGCAGCGCCGAACGGCTGGGTCGTCTGGCCGATCTGCAAATTCACCAGCGTGTTCTGGAGCGGTGCGGGCAACACCCGCATTTCGATATTGTCGCGCGACACCACATTGGCGCCCAATTGCGCGGCAACCGCATCGGCAGCGCCGCAGCCCGCGATATTGCGCGTCGCCTCGGCGAACTGTCCCGCGATTTCCGACGCCCGCGCCTGCGTGGTACCGGCGGGGAAATCGAGCGAGATCTGCTTGAGGCTGAGGATCGCGTCGCGCGGATCGGCGGTCAGCACCTGGCGCCGATCGACCATCAGCATGATCGACACGCCGCCGGGAACCTCGATCGGACCGACCAGCTGGCCCGGCTGCATCGTCGCGGCCGCTTCCGCCATCGACGTGGGCAACTGGCCTGCCTTTACCCAGCCCAGATCGCCGCCGACGACGGCGGTCGATGCTTCGGAAAACTGGCGCGCATAAGCGGCAAAACTGCCGCCCGACTGCAAGGCCTGGATGATCTTGCGGGCATTCTCGACCACCGCAGCAACATTTTCGGGCGGTGCCGACAGATAGATTTCGCCAAGATGGAACTCATCCTGTCCCTTGGCATCGTTCATCCGCTGGACGACCGATTCCACTTCCTCAGTCGAGACGTTCGTGGTCGACTGGATGTTGCGCGACAACAGGCGATCCCAGGCAAATTCGCCGCGGATCTGCTGTTTTACCGCAGCCGCCGACGAACCTTTGGAAGCGAGATAGGTCGAAAACTGCTCGGGCGTCTGCTTGAAGCGCAGCGCGAGCCGCGCGAACTGGTCGTTGACGACATTTTCGTCGATCGTGATGTCCGCTGCCTTGGCTTCCTGAATCTGCAATTTCTCGTCGATCAGGTTGCTGAAAACCTGCTGGCGCAGCCGCTGCAACTCTTCGGGGGGCAGCGCGACATCATTGTTGGCGATCCGGATCAGCGCCATGCGATGTTCGATGTCGGTGGCGGTGATGATCTCACCGTTCACGGTCGCCGACGGGCGATAGACATTGCCCTTGGCATCGCCGAAGATCTGGACGTTGCCCGGAATATTGAGGCTGGTCGTCGGCACTTCATTGTCGCTGACAGTCTGGGCCAACACCGGCGTGATGCCGACGGCGGCCACGGCGATCAGGCTGATCATGGTCGAAAACTTGGTCATCTTTACCCTATTCGAGAAGGTTTGGACGCTCCGTATCAGCGGATACGCCCGATGGTCCAGCGCAATCCGCCATCCGGACGTGTTTCGAACCCGCCTTTAGGTCGGGCACGCTGAACCTACGCTGAGCGACGCGTTCAGAACCCGAGGTTGCGGAAAGCAATGCGGAACGAGAAGCTGTTGCCGCGCCGGGCGTCGCCGGTATCGGCATAGTCGCGGCGCCAGGTCAGCGCGATCGACAGGCAATCGTCGTCATAGGCCACCCCCAGCCGGTGGCGAATCGGTTCGAACCCGTCGGCGGTACTCAAGGGATCGTCGCTTCGCTTGGTCAGATCGACGATCGCCGAACCAAAGACCGACCAATATTGTGCCACCTTGACCCGTCCGCCGACGCGCGCTTCCTCGCGGTCCTGGAAATCTTCGCCGAGCAACAGGATGTCGCGGTTGAGTCGCGAATAACCGAGTACCGCATAGGTCGACCGGCTGCCGATCGTCGCGTCGAATTCGTTGCGGCGGATGGCCAGATTATCCTTGTCGAGCCGGTAGCGGTGGGTGAGGCGCAAGAAGTCGCGATAGGCGATCGTCGTCCGCCCGACGACGTCCGACGTGCGGCTGGTCAGTCCGGTCCCGTCGGGGAACAGCGCGGGCTTGTCCGACAGGCGATAGCTTTGCCCGACGCTGCTGCTGATGTTGAAGCCCGGGCGGCTGAAATTCCATTCGACACCATAGGTGATGCGCGCGCCATCCTCGAACCGGTCATAGCCGTTGAAGCGGTTGGTCGCGAACAGGTTGCTGTCTTCCAGATCAAAGGCGCGGGCATCCTCGTTGGGGATGTCGATATTTTCGATCGGCGGGGTGGCGACGATCTGGACGCGCGGAGTCAGCGTCTGGGTGCCGCCTGCAAACTCCCCGACAAAGGGCCAGCGCATGTCGGCGGCGACCGCCGCGATGCCGCGCGCCTGCCAGCCCGACTTGCCGCGATAGCCGGGGATCGCAGTCAGCAGATTTTCATCGCTGTGATAGACATCGCCGCGCACCAGTGCGGTCAAGGTGACTTCCTGCCCCAGCCGCGTCAGGCCGCGCAAATCCCAGCGTGCACCCGCGAAGGCGCGCTGCGTATCCTGTCCCGCGGTGCGCCCGATCGCCAGCGTGTTCAGCTGCAACTCGACCTGGCCGCCCAGCACCGGATCGGCAAAACGCTGGCGGTAATCGATGATCGGCAGCGCAATGGGTTGCTGCCCCTGGCTGTCGTTGGCGCGCAGCGTCTGCGTCGCCCAACCCGCGATCGAGAGGTAGGAATTGCCGCCGATCCGCTCGAGCTCGAAGGTCGAGCGCAGCCGGTCGTCGCGGCTGATGTCGTAGCGGCGCATGAACGTCCGGTCGGTCGCGATGCGGCCCGAATAGCTGAAGCTCCAGCGCGGGTCGAACTGGAACTTGCCGGCGCTTTCAAGGTAACCGCGAAAGCGTTTGCGGCTGTCGGGGTCCTCACCGGTGAGCGGGACCAAGGAGCTGTAGGTCGCAAAGCCGTTGATGCGGAACGAACCAATGTCGGTCAGCGCGCGGAATTCGCCTTCCAGCATCGGTGCGGCGCCGGTGTAGAGGTGCGGGGTGATGGTGATGTCGCGGTCGGGTGCCAGGCGCAGGTAATAAGGCACTGCAATTTCGAAGCCGTTGCTGCGGTCGAGCCGGATCTCGGGTACCAAAATGCCGCTGCCAGCCTCGCTGTTCGCCGGATGGCTCAGCCCGGGAAGCGGGATCAGCGGCAGGCCGAAAATCTCGACCCGCGCGCCCTTGTAGCGGACCTTGTTGTTCGCTCGGTCATAGGTCACCCGGACAGCGCGGATCTGCCAGCTCGGGTTCTTGGGGCAACCGTCGGCATCTTCGACCGGGCAGGCCGTGTAGACGGCATTCTCCAGCTGAATATTGCCGTTCTCGAACCGCGTGCCCTTGACCGCGGCCAACCGCGAGCCGTTGTCGAGGACAACGAGCAGGTTTTCGACGACGCCGTCGCGCAAACTATCGGTCAGCTCGATCCGGTCGCCATACGCAATGTCGCCCTCGGGATTCTTGATTGCGACATTGCCCTCGGCGAACACCTGGCCCGTCTTGCGATTCCACGTCACCTTGTCGGCGCGCATCGAAATCGCTTCGCGGTTCATCGCGACATTGCCCTCGGCCACGACGACTTCGGTATCGCTGTCGTAATTCAGGCTGTCGGCGGCAAAACCGACCTGATCGTCGGCGGCGACCGCCGGGGCGTCGGAGGTGACCGGCGCAATATCGGGGGTCTGAAGATCGGGCTCGCCAGCAATTTCCTGCGCGGGACGCGAATCGCCGATCTGCTGTCCCGCCGCAGGGCTGGCGAGCAGCGCAAATCCACTCGCGGTGGCCAGCCACAGCCGCTGCGATCGGTGCGCGCTTTGGAACAAAGTCCAGCTCATTTAATCACTTTGTCCCACTTGATCGATCGCGTCCGCCCGGGTTGGACCGGCTGCTTTGTTTTTGCAACTCGCAAGCGAAACCCCTATCGGTCCCGCACGTTGCAATCAATCTTCGCATAAGAGAGTTACCGAATGGACATTCACTTTGTCGCGCAAATCGATGCGTCTGCCGACGTCGTCGCGTTTCCGGTCTGCAAGGGCGAGCTGAACGCCTTCGTCCAGGCACTGGGCGAGCCGCACGGTGCGTTGCTGGGTGGCGCCGCGGCACAGGCGCGGTTCGAGGGCGCGGCGGGCGGGATTGCCGAAACCGCCGCGGTCGATGGCGGGCGCGTGCTGCGCCTGCTGCTCGTCGGGATCGGCGAAGGGTCGGTGCACGACCTCGAGCGTGCGGGCGGGGCGTTGACCGCGCGCTTGCAGACCAGCGGCGCCGCGGCGGTCCATGTCGATTTTGCAAGCGCGGGCGCAGTCGATGAAGAGGATGTGCTGGCGTTCGCCATGGGCGCAAGGCTGCGGAACTGGCGGATCGACACTTATCGCACGCGGCTTGCCGACAACGCAAAGCCCAGCCTCAAGTCGTTGACCATCGCGTCGCCGCACCGCGACCTGGCGGCACGCTGGGCGGAGAACGCAGCCATCGCCGATGGTGTCGCCCTGACCCAGACGCTCGTCGCCGAACCGCCGAATATCCTCTATCCCGAAAGCTTCGTCGAACGCTGCCAGCATCTTGCCGAGCTTGGCGTCGAAATCGAGGTGCTCGACGAACGCCAGATGCAGGCGCTCGGTATGGGCGCGCTGCTCGGCGTCGCGCAGGGCTCGACCCGTCCGCCGCGGCTGCTCGCGATGCGCTGGAACGGGGGCAAGGACGGCGACAAGCCGGTGGTATTCATCGGCAAGGGCGTGACCTTCGATACCGGCGGGATCAGCCTGAAGCCCGGCCCCGGCATGGACATGATGAAATGGGACATGGGCGGCGCGGGTGCCGTCGCAGGCGCGATGAAGGCAATTGCGGGCCGCAAGGCCAAGGCGAATGTCGTGGGCGTGGTCGGACTCGTCGAAAACATGCCCGACGGCAATGCGATGCGCCCCGGCGACATTGTCTCGACGATGTCGGGCCAGACGGTCGAAGTACTCAACACCGACGCCGAGGGGCGGCTGGTGCTGTGCGACGCGATCACCTGGGCACAGAAGATGTATTCGCCGAAGGTCATTGTCGATCTCGCGACGCTGACCGGCGCCATGGTGATCTCGCTCGGGCATGAATATGCGGGCATCTTTGCCAATGACGACGCGCTTGCGGACAAACTGATCGCCGCAGGCGAGACGAGCAATAACAAGCTGTGGCGCTTTCCCCTCTCGGCGGCTTATGACAAGCTGATCGACAGCCCGATCGCCGACATGAAAAATATCGGCCCGCGCGAGGGCGGTTCGATCACCGCGGCGCAGTTCCTGAAACGCTTCGTCGACGAGGGCGTCGCCTGGGCGCACCTCGACATCGCCGGTACGGCCTGGTCGGACAAGGATGGGCCGGTGTGGGCCAAGGGCGCGACGGGTTACGGGGTGCGTCTGCTCGACCGGTACATTGCCGAGAACCACGAGGGTTGATCGATGGGTAACTACCGTAGCCCTGAATTTGTCGAAGGGCGCTTTTCAGATGGGCACCCTTCGACAGGCTCAGGGTTTCGGTGAGAGGCTAAGCGGAGAATTACGTGCCGCGCGTCGACTTCTACCGGCTGACCCGCGATCCGGTTGAACGGGTTCTCCCCGCTATCGCGGCGCGCGTTTTGGCGAACGGCGACCGCTTGCTGGTGGTTGCCGCGTCTGCGATGCAGCGGCAGTCGATCGATGACGCGCTGTGGACGTTGCAGCCTGCCAGCTTCCTGCCGCATGGCCACGCCGGCTCGCCCGACGCGGCAATCGAGCCGATCCTGATTTCCGGCACATTCGACGCCGCGGTCGCCAATGGCGCGACGCATGTCGCGCTCGCCGACGGCGAATGGCGCGACGAGGCGCTGGGGTTCGACCGCAGCTTTCTGATGTTCGACAACAGCCGCATCGACGACGCTCGTACACTCTGGCGCACGCTTGCCGCGCGCGACGACATCGATAATCGCTTCTGGAAACAGGACGAAAACGGCCGCTGGTCGGAGGGGCCGTGAGTGTGACGAGGGTCACCGCGCGATTGCGCGCGCGGTGGCACGCATCAGGATAATCAGCAACGGGAGCCGATCATGACCAGAATTTCCGTTATCGCCCTGGCGGCCAGCGCGCTGCTCCTTGCCGCTTGCGGTTCGAAATCGGAGTCCGAAGTTGCCAGCGGCACTTACACCGATCCGGAAACCGGGCAGACCGCCGATTATAAGATTACCAGCAGCGACGACGGCGAGAGCGGCAAGGTCAGCATCGAGACCGAAGACGGCGAGATGGTGTTCGGCGGCGGCGCGGGCAATGCCAAGCTCCCGGCGGGCTTTGCCCCCTATCCAGGCTCGAAGATGACCGGGGGTTTTTCGGCCAGCGGCACCGAGGGCACCGGCGGGATGGCCAGTTTCGAGGTTGATGCCAAGGCCACCGATGTCATCGCGCATTTCCGCAAACAGGCCGAAGCGGCGGGCATGAAGGTCACCAGCGAGATCAAGAGCGGCGATACCATGATCATCGGTGCCGAAAAATCCGGCGACGGCCAGGGCGGGGTGCAGATCACGGCCACGCAAACGGGATCGCAGGTGAACGGCACCATCACGCACGGCGGCGGCTGACGCGCGCCCGTACGGGGTACACTCTCCGACCTTGCGGCGGCGCGAAAGCGCGGCTAGAGGCGCGCGCATCGCAAACCATAACAAAGCAGGAGCTTCCCCCATGGCGGTCACTCGCACCTTTTCGATCATCAAGCCCGACGCCACGCGCCGCAACCTGACCGGCGCCGTCACCAAGATGCTGGAAGACGCCGGCCTGCGCGTCGTCGCGTCGAAGCGCATCCACATGAGCCGCGAACAGGCCGAGGGCTTCTATGCCGTCCACAAGGAACGCCCCTTCTTCGGCGAACTCGTCGACTTCATGATCAGCGGCCCGGTCGTCGTCCAGGTTCTGGAAGGTGAAGACGCAATGCAGCGCAACCGCGACATCATGGGCGCCACCAACCCCAAGGACGCCGCACCCGGCACGATCCGCAAGGAACTCGCCGAAAGCATCGAAGCGAACACGGTGCACGGTTCGGACAGCGACGAAAACGCCGCGATCGAAATCGCGTACTTCTTCAAGCCCGAAGAAATCGTCGGGTAAACCGGCCCGCGGTTCGCATTTTTGAAGAGGCCCGCGGCATCACGCCGCGGGCCTCTTCATTTTCAACGGCCGATCTGGTTTAATGTCGCCCGTCGGCAATTGTCCCCGCTGATCGCGAAATCTACCAGCCTTAGTCCCGGTTTCGAACCGCCTGGCGCCATGAACAGCGTCAACGCACAATATTCGAAATCGCCGACCTCATACTCGATATCGCCCGTTTCCAGCTGCTGGACGATCAGCTGGCGCGTGTCGTAGCTCGATTCATAATCGAACGCCTGCGTTCCCCCGACCTGGCGAACCGCGGCGGGCCGACCCCAGAATTTGATGACCTCGGCCTCGGTCCAGCCTGCCATGCTGCCGAAGATTGCTTGCTGCAACCGCGTTTTACTCCTGAAATTGGGACGGATGCGCGCCATGAAATCGCGCTCGCCGGTCTGGTCGGCCAGCGCCGCCTCGCCCATCGCAACATAACCGGCGAGCTGGCTTTTCAGATTGGCCATCATCTCGTCGACCTTTTGCTTCATCGCGCGCACTTCGGCCTCCGATTGCGGACGGAGCGGCGGCGGGGTGGCGTCGGTCCAGAAGGTCGACCAGGTCAACTCTTCAATCGGCGCCGTCATTACGAAATTGCCGATAGGCAACAGCCCAAGCTCGATCATCGGATCGTAGGATTTGTCGCGGGCCGCCTTTGCCGTTGCCGCAACGATTGCTTGGCGGTCGCAAGCGATGGCGTTGACGCGGCTTAGCCATCCGTCCGGCGGCACGTCGAACCAGCCGGTTCCCTGGCTTGAAAAATCCGTTCGATGGTCGCGGAAAATCGAATCGATTGTCGCGATCTGCATCCGGCGCCGCGCGCAATCGGCGGCGACGCGATAATTGCTGTACCGCGGCTTTGCAGCCGATTCAAACACCTGCATCACCTCGACAAAGGCCACTTCGGTATTTTCGAACGGCAGCGGCGGCAAATTGTCGCGCCGTGGCGGCTGACCCGGAACGGGAACACCGGTCAGCGATGCATCATTGCGTAGCGTGACATCGCTATAGTCGGCGTAATAGATTGCACGATCACCCTTCGTTTCGACGCTGTCGATCATCGCCCATTCGGCGGCCTGTACTGGGGTGCCCTGCAGCGCCGCGAAAATCATGATGGGGACGAACGCTATGCGCATGGACGGGGAGGCTCTCACCGTTGAGAAGAGCCTGAACCTAGATCGTCGTGAAGCGCGCTCAATCACCGATAAGCACTGGTACTCCGCCCGTGGCTGCAAAGGGACCGGCCCATGATGCTAGTGCTAGAACTCGTCAGCCGCGCCCATCAACCCCGCCAACTTCTTCGGAGCCACCGCGAGCCAGCTCTTGCGCAGCCATTCGCCGATCGCGTCCCAGTCGGTGTCGCCAAGGTCGAGGCGGATGCCGACCCAGCCGTCGCCGAAGTAGGCGGGGCGGTAATAGCGATCTTCGTCGAGCTCGATCAGCTGTGCCTGTTCGTCGGCGCCGCTGATCTTCACCAGCAGCGCGATCTTGCCGTCGCCATGATGATCTTCGGTGAAATAGGCGAATTTCTTGCCCTTCACGATCCCGAAGCAGGGCATGCCGTGGGATAAAACTTCGTCCGCCTCGGGCAATGCCATCGCCAAATCGCGCACGCGGGCGCGCAGATAGTCGGGCGATCGTTCGCGCGTGACGAAGGCGGCAAGGGTCGGCGGATAGAGCTGATGCTCGGCAATCCGTACGCGTGCGGCAAGGGTTTCGAAGGTGTCGCCGGGCAAGATCGCGACCGGCGTCTGCGCCAGCACCGGGCCGTCATCGACCCCGGGGGTGACGATGTGGACGCTGCACCCGCCAAATTTGTCGCCCGCGTCGATCGCTCGCTGGTGGGTGTCGAGTCCCTTGTAGCGCGGCAGCAGGCTGGGGTGGATGTTGAGCATCTTGCCCTGCCAGCGCGCGACGAAATCGTCGCTCAGGATGCGCATATAGCCCGCGAGCGCGACAAAGTCGGCCTTGGCTTTGCGCAGTTCGGTGTCGACAAGCGCGTCGAAGGCGTCGCGGGCCATGCCCTTGTGCGGATGCGCCCAGGTCGCGACGCCCTCGGCTTCGGCAATCTTGAGTCCCGGCGCGTCGGGGTCGTTGCTGCCGACCAGCACCAGCTCATAAGGGCAGTCTTCGGCTTTTGCCGCATAAAGCAGCGCCGCCATATTGGTGCCTGCGCCCGAAATCAGGACGGCGACTCTGGCTTTCACGCCAATCCTCCCTGCGCGAAGCGTGGGGAGGGGGACCGCGCCCAAAGGGCGTGGTGGAGAGGCGAAAACGCCGCGCTACCGGCCCCTCCGTCAGCCCCTGCGGGGCTGCCACCTCCCCATTGCTGCGCAACAGGGAGGATATTATCCATTATGCGTCGCGCTCCATGCCCCCATCGCGCTCCACGTCTCGGCGCTGCCGGTGACGGTGCAGCCTTTTTCGCCCTCGGCGATATGCCCGATCCGGTGGACCGTCTCGCCCGCGGCTTCCAGCGCTGCGGTCACCTCGGCAACATCGTCCTCGCCAACGACCACCGCCATACCGACCCCGCAATTGAACGTCCGCGCCATTTCCTCGGGCTCGATATTCCCCTGCGCCTGCAGAAACGCCATCAATCGCGGCTGGTCCCACGCATCGGCATCGACATGCGCGTGCAGCGTCTTGGGCAGCACACGCGGGATATTCTCGAGCAGGCCGCCGCCAGTGATATGCGCCAGCGCGTGGATCTTGCCGGTCTTTACCAGCGGGAGCAGGCTCTTCACATAGATGCGCGTCGGCGCCATCAGCGCGTCGATCAGCAGGATATTCTGGTCGAACAGGGCAGGGCGGTCGAGTTTCCACCCCTTGTCGGTTGCCAATCGGCGTACGAGCGAAAAGCCGTTCGAATGGACCCCCGACGACGCGAGTCCGAGGATGACGTCGCCCGCGGCCACCTTGTCGGCGGTCAGCACCTGGTCGCGCTCGACCGCGCCGACGCAGAAACCGGCGAGATCGTAATCGCCGTCCGAATACATCCCCGGCATTTCGGCGGTCTCGCCGCCGATCAGTGCGCAGCCAGCCTGCTTGCAGCCCTCGGCGATGCTCGCGACGACTTCGGTCGCAACATCGTTGTCGAGCTTGCCGGTCGCATAATAATCGAGGAAAAACAGCGGCTCGGCGCCCTGCACGATCAGGTCGTTCGCGCACATGGCGACGAGGTCGATCCCGACCCCGTCATGCTTGCCCGATTCGATCGCAAGCTTGAGCTTGGTTCCCACGCCGTCGTTCGCGGCGACGAGCAGGGGGTCGTTGAACCCCGCGGCCTTCAGGTCGAAGAAGCCGCCAAAACCGCCAAGGTCGGCATCGGCGCCGGGACGGCGCGTCGCGCGGGCGAGCGGGGCAATGGCACGGACCAGCGCGTTGCCGGTTTCGATCGATACGCCGGCCTGCGCATATGTGTAGGAGGCGGGTGAGTTGTGCTTGGAATCCATGGCCAGCGCGACTAACGACTCTGGCCACGAAATGCCATGATTTCCTTGTCCGGGGCCACGCTTTTGGGCAGAGCATAGAGAAGATATGACTTCGGCTGCCATTCCCCGCTTCGCCCCGAGCCTTTTCCCTCGCTCGCTGGCGCCCCGTGACTGGCGCTGGGCGGCGCTTGTCGGCCTGTTTTTCGCGATTTTGCTCGCTGGCATCGTCGACGGCCAGATCACGCGCGGCAATCGCGGCATCACTCCGATCAACAGCAGCGGCGATTTCCTTGCCAGCGGGATCCTCGTCGACGTCACCGGCGACAATGCCGACGATGCGCGCACCAAGGGCTGGCGCGAGGCGCAGCGCAAGGGCTGGGCGCAGCTCTATCGCAAATTGAACGGCAGCGACGGTCCCGCGCTCGGCGATTCGGTGCTCGACGGCATCGTCACCGCGATCGTTGTCGAGGAAGAACAGATCGGCCCGCGCCGCTACGTCGCGCGCCTTGGCATCCAGTTTGACCGCGTCCGCGCGGGTCAGATTTTGGGGGTCAGCGGCCGCACGCTCCGCTCGCCGCCCTTGCTCGTCATCCCCGTCTATTCGATCGACGGCATCCCGCAGGTGTTCGAACAGCGCAGCGCCTGGCAGCGCGCCTGGGCCGAATATAATACGGGCCAAAGCGCGATCGACTATGTCCGTACCGCGGGCACCGGCGCCGACACGCTGCTGATCAACGCAGGGCAGACGGGGCGTCGCGGCCGCGTCTGGTGGCGCGTGATCCTCGACCAATATGGCGCCGCCGACGTGCTGACGCCGATCGCACGCGTCGAATATTCCTGGCCCGGCGGCCCGATCAAAGGCACTTTCACCGCGCGCTTCGGTCCCGACAGCAAGCTGATTTCCAGCTTCACGATGACAGGGCCCAGCCCCGCGGCGCTGCCCGACATGATGGAAAAGGCGGTCGCCCGCATGGACCGCATCTATATCGACGCACTCGCCGCAGGCGTGCTTCGGACCGACACCTATCTTGTGCTCGAAAAGCCCTTCGAACGCGAAGATTTGCCCGAAGAGACGCTCGCCACCGACGAAGATGCGCTGCCCGCCGAAACCGACAGCAGCGTGCCGGTGACCGCCGCCGCCGGGGTGCAAAGCTTCACCGTCCAGTATAGTTCGCCCGACGTCGATTCGGTCACCGCGACCGAACGCGCGGTCGCAGGCGTCGCGGGGGTCCAGTCGGCGTCGACGACCAGCCTCGCGCTCGGTGGCACCTCGGTCATGCGCGTGACCTTCCGCGGCGACCTCGCCGCGCTCCGCGCCGCGCTCGCCGCGCGCGGCTTTACGGTGCAGGAGGGCGGCGGCCAGCTGCGGATCAGCCGCTGATGGCGCGCAAAGGCTCCGGTCAAATCGCCCTGCCGCTGGATTGGAGCGCAGGGGGCGCCAACGATGGCCCGCTGATTGTCGGGGCCAGCAACGCCGATGCGGTGCGCTATTTGCGCCATGTGGCGACCTGGCCCGTCCGCACCGCGGTGCTCACCGGCCCGCATGGTTCGGGGCGCAGCCTGATGGGGCGCCTGTTCGCCGCCGACACCGGCGGGCGCGTGATCGACGGCCAAGACAGCGTGTCGGAAGAGGAAATCTTCCACGCGTGGAACGCCGCGCAGGCGAGCGGCACGCCGCTGCTGATCATCGCCGACGCGCCGCCCGCCGCATGGAATATTGCCTTGCCCGACCTCCGCTCGCGCCTCGCGGCGGTGCCGGTGCTGACGATCGGCGATCCCGACGATTGCCTTGCGCGCGACCTGATTGAGGCGCTTTTTGCGCAGCGCGGGATGGCCTTGGCGCCCGGCGTCGCCTCCTATATCGTGCCGCGAATGGAACGCAGCTATGCGATGATCCACCGCGTCGTCGCGGCACTCGATGCGGCCTCGCTCGAAAAGGGCGGCGGCATCGGCATTCGTCTTACGCGTGAAACATTACTGTCACAGGGGCTCATCGATCCCGATTTGCTCGAAAGACAGGATGACGCGACATGTCGATAGCTGGCAGCCCCTTACGCGCCGATAATGACGCCGACACCGCGGCGACGCCGCCGCGCTTCGGCTCCGAACGCTTCTTCAACCGCGAACTGTCGTGGCTCGCCTTCAACCGGCGAGTGATGGAGGAAGCGCGCAACCCCGCGCACCCGCTGCTCGAACGCCTCCGCTTCCTGTCGATTTCGGGCAGCAATCTCGACGAATTCTTCATGGTTCGCGTCGCGGGGCTGAAGGGGCAGCAGCTTCAGGGCATCGACGACCCGTCGGCGGATGGCCGCTCGCCGGGGCAACAGCTCGCCGAGATCGAGGCCGAGGTCCACCGCCTCGTCGACCAGCAGCAGAGCGAATGGCAATTGCTCCATCGCCAGCTCGCCGAACAGGGCATTGTCGTCCACGGCGCGGGGTCGAACAAGGAAGCGTTGCGCACCGCGCTGCGCCAATATTTCATCGACCAGATTTTCCCGATCCTGACGCCGCAGGTGCTCGACCCGGCGCATCCCTTTCCCTTCATCCCCAACCGCGGCCTTGGGGTCATTTTCGACCTTCAGCACAAGGCGAGCGGCGACACGCTCCGCGAACTGGTGATGATTCCCGCCTCGCTGCCGCGGTTCGTGCCGGTGCCTGGGCAGGCGACCAGCTTCGTCCCGATCGAATTTCTGATCGAATTGTTCGGCGACCTCCTGTTTCCGGGGTTTGCGATCCGCTCATTGGGCGTGTTCCGCATCATCCGCGACAGCGACATCGAGCTGGAGGAAGAGGCCGAGGATCTCGTCCGCCTCTTCCGCACCGCGATTCGCCGCCGTCGCCGCGGTCGCGTGATCCTGATGGAGCTGGAAGCCGACATGCCCGCCGAAATCGCGGCGCTGCTCAATGCCGACATTCAGGGGCATGAGGCGATCGTTGCCAAGATCGGCGGCTTCATCGGGCTCGCGGCGCTGTCGGCGCTCGTCGACGTCGATCGTCCCGACCTCAAATTCCCGGCCTATTCGCCGCGTTTTCCCGAACGCATCCGCGAACATGGCGGCGATTGTTTCGCGGCGATCCGCTCGAAGGACATCGTCGTCCATCACCCCTATGAAAGCTTCGATGTCGTGCTGTCCTTCCTGCGGCAGGCGGCCGCCGATCCCGACGTCGTCGCGATCAAGCAGACGCTCTACCGCGCGGGCAACCAGTCGCCGGTCATCCGCGCGCTGATCGAGGCGGCCGAGGCGGGCAAATCGGTGACCGCGGTTGTCGAACTCAAGGCGCGTTTCGACGAGGAGCAGAATCTGCTCTGGGCGAACCAGCTCGAACGTGCTGGGGTGCAGGTCGTTTACGGCTTCATCGAATGGAAGACGCACGCCAAGATTTCGATGGTCGTGCGCCGCGAAGGGCAGGGGTATCGGACCTATTGCCACTTCGGCACGGGCAATTATCACCCGGTCACCGCGCGTATCTATACCGACTTGAGCTTCTTTACCGCCGATCCGCGCGCGGGGCGCGATGCGGCGCAGCTCTTCAACTATATCACCGGCTATGTCGAACCCGAACGGCTCGACCTCATCACCATGTCGCCGCTCAACATGCGCCAGCATCTCAGCGAGCTGATCGACGCCGAAATCGCGGCGGCGAAGGCGGGGGCGCCATCGGGGGTCTGGGCCAAGATGAACAGCCTCGTCGATCCCGACATCATCGACAAGCTCTACGAGGCGAGTTCTGCGGGGGTGCCGGTCGAGCTCATCGTGCGCGGTATCTGCTGTCTGCGGCCGGGGGTCGAGGGGCTTTCGGAAACGATCCGCGTCAAATCGGTCGTCGGCCGCTTCCTCGAACATAGCCGCGTGTGGGCCTTCGCCAACGACGCGCCGCTGCCGCACCGCACGGCGAAGCTCTACATCAGCAGCGCCGACTGGATGCCGCGCAATTTTGACCGCCGCGTCGAATATATGATCCCGATCGACAATCCGACGGTGCACGACCAGATCCTCGATCAGGTGCTTGTCGCCAATCTGATCGACAATGAACAAAGCTGGGTGCTGCAACCCGACGGCATCTATGTGCGAACCGCGTCCGGCGACAAGCCCTTTAACCTGCATCATTATTTCATGAACAACCCGTCCCTGTCGGGTCGCGGGACGGCGCTGCACAAGCGTCAGGACGTCCCGACGCTCGCTTTCACGATGCGCGAAGTCTGACGCCTTGGGATTGCTGCGCGCCTCGAAGTCGGCGGTTCACCGTTCGGCCGTGATCGACATCGGTTCGAACTCGGTTCGCCTCGTCGTCTATGAAGGACCGTCGCGCGCGCCCGCGGTGATCTTTAACGAAAAGGTCGCCGCTGGGCTCGGCCGCGGGCTGGCAGTCGACGGACGGATTGCCAGCGAGGATGCGATGCGCGGGCTCATGGCGCTCCGCCGCTATGCGTTGCTCGCCAAACATATGGAGGTCAAAAGCCTGCTGTGCGTGGCCACCGCAGCCGTGCGCGACGCCGAGAACGGACCCGAATTCATCGCCAGCGCCGCCGATGCCGGGCTGGCGATCCGGCTGCTGTCGGGCGAGGAAGAGGCTGAAGCCGCGGGTTATGGCGTGCTGTCGGCGATCCCCGACGCGCATGGTATCGCGGTCGACCTTGGCGGCGGCAGCCTCGAACTGGCCGAGGTCGCGGATGGACAGGTCGGGCGCCGCGCGTCTTTTCCGCTCGGCGTGCTGCGCCTGCCCGCGCTGCGCAAGCAGGGGCAACAGGCGTTCGAGCGCGCCGTCCGCAAGATGCTGCGCGGCGCCGGCTGGCCCGACGGGATGTCGGGACTGCCCCTCTATCTGGTCGGCGGGTCGTGGCGCGCGCTGTCGCGACTCGATCTCGAATTGACGCAAGACCCGCTCGCGGTGCTCGACCAGCACAGCCTGCCGCGGTCGGCGCTGCGCCGTCTGGTGCGAGCAACCAACCGCCTGAGCTTCGAGGAGTTGCGCGCCATCCCCGGGATGGCGTCGAACCGCGCCGCGGCGCTGCCCGATGCGGCGGCGTTGCTCGCGGCGCTCGTGAACATCCTCGACGTTCCCGAAATGACGGTGTCGTCATCGGGGCTGCGCGAAGGGCTGCTCTATCAGGCGCTCGACGCCGAAACGCGCGCGCAGGACCCGCTGATCGTCGCCGCCGAATTCGAAGGCCGACGCCTCGCGCGCTTTGCGCCGCACGGGCGCGCCATCACCGAATGGATCGCGCCGCTGTTTGCCGGCGAAGCGCCCGCCGACAGCCGCGTCCGGCTCGCCGCCAGCCTGCTCAGCGACGTCGCCTGGTCGGCCAACCCCGACTTCCGCGCTGAACGCGGCACCGAAATCGGGCTGCACGGCAATTGGCGCGGCATCGACATTCCGGGGCGGATCCTGCTCGCGCGCGCGCTGCACGCGGGGTTCGGCGGTGCCGACAGCGATTTCCCCGACATGGGCAGGCTCGTCACCGCTGACCGGCTGGCGCGCGCGCGGCAATGGGGGCTGGCGATCCGGCTGGCACAGCGACTGACCGGCGGGGTCGAGGCGCCGCTGAAGGCCAGCCACATCGCGCTGATCGACGGCAAGCTGCGGCTCAGCCTCGATCATGGTTGGCATCATCTGGCGGGCGAGTCGGTCGAGCGCCGCCTGCGCTCGCTGGCGCATGCGCTGGATGCCAAGGCCGAGCTGGTGATGCTTTGATATGCCGTCGCCCCCGCGAAGGCGGGGGCCGCAAGCGGCGCTGTTCGGCGATCGAGGCGTAAAACGCGAGCGGCCCCCGCCTTCGCGGGGGCGACGGTATGACGCCGCGGCGTTAACCCTCGCTCGCGGCCGCCGCGTCGATTTCGCTCATCACCAGCTTGCCGTTCTTGACCGCAAAACCCATCCGTCCCTCGACCAGATCGAGCGCGGCGTGGCCGAAGACGTCGTAGCGCCATCCACGCATCATCGCGATGCCCTCGCGCGCGCCGGCGGCCAGCGCCTCCAGATCGTCGCTGCGCGCGATCAGCCGCGCCGCGACATTGAGTTCGCGGGCGCGGATCTTGAGCAGCAGCTTCAAGAGGTCGGCGACGAGCACGCCTTCCTTGCCCAACCCCGGACCACGCGGCGCACGGTCGGGCATGTCGTCCTTGTCCATCGGGCGGGCGTTCGCCAGCGCGTCCATCAGCCGCGCGCCGATGTCGTTGCTGCGCCAGGTCGCCGACAGCCCGCGGACGCGGCCGAGGCCGTCCTGATCCTTGGGCGGATGCGCGGCCAGGTCGGCCAGGGTCTCGTCCTTGACGATGCGTCCACGCGGCAAATTCTTCGATCGCGCCTCGCGCTCGCGCCACGCCGCCAGCGCCTGCAAGCGGCCCAGCACGTCGGGTTTGCGCGACGGGATCTTGATCCGCTGCCACGCCTTGTCCGGATCGACGCTGTAATTCGCCGGATCGGCCAGCTTTTCCATTTCCTCGTCCAGCCAATGCCCGCGGCCGGTCTTGACCAGCTTGTCGAGCATCATCGGAAAAATCTTGGCCAGATGGGTGACGTCGCCCACCGCATAGTCGATCTGGCGCTTGTCGAGCGGGCGGCGGCTCCAGTCGGTAAAGCGCGCGCCCTTGTCGAGTTGCAGCCCGATCCACGCCTCGACCAGGTTGGAATAGCCGACCTGTTCGGCCTGACCGATTGCCATCTGGCCGATCTGGGTGTCGAAAATCGGATGCGGGGTCTTGCCGGTCAGGTTGAAGATGATTTCGACATCCTGGCCGCCGGCGTGAAAGACCTTCAGCATATCCTCGTTATCGACCAGCAGGTCGAGAAGCGGCTTCAGGTCGATGCCGGGCGCCATCGGATCGATCGCCGCGGCATGCTCGCGGTCGGCGACCTGGATCAGGCAAAGCTCTGGCCAGAAGGTATTTTCGCGCATGAATTCGGTATCGACCGCGATGAAATCGCTGTTCCGAATGCGGTCGCAAAATTCGACCAGCGCGGCGTTGGTTTCGATCAACGGATGGACTTGCATAGCGCGCCTATACAGCTAGTTGAAAGGAACGGGCAGGAAAAATTGTCCGTGCTCTTCGGGTCGTGGAACCGGAATACCGGTCAGGGGAAAAACGAAGGGGTTTGGGGCATGATGTGGCTCGGATGGGCGCTCGCGGCGCTCGCGTTTCTGCTGCTTTTCGGCCAGTATCTGGCGGGGCAGGCCGATATTTTCGTCTCGATCGCCAATCCGCGGCCGCTCGACGAAGAATCGATGGTGGTGACGCTGAAAGGCTGGGGCTTCGCGGCGGAGGCCGCGCAGCCGTTTGTGACCCCCGAATCCGATCACGGCCTCAGCGACGTGCGGGTCTTTGCAACACGGCGCCAGATGCTGATCGCGATCGCGACGGTCGGCTTTCTGCGCCCGGTTACCGTCGCCTGGCGCGCCAATGCGGGTATCCTGCCGTTGGGAGACGCCTGATGCCGTTGGTGCAACTGGGCGACGAAGGGCGCTGGACCAATTATCATGGCACCGGCACCTGCGAGGCGGCGACGCGCTTTGCGCTGCGCAGCGGCGACGCACCGCGCGGGCGCGACGAGATCGCGATCGCGGCGAAAGCGGTACAGGATTGGCTCGCCGCGGCTGCCTTGGCGAACCGCCGCGTCCGCCCGCTTGGCGCTGGCTGGTCGCCGTCGAACGTCAATATCGCATCGCAATGCTGGCTGCTCCACACGCGCCGTTTCAACCGCTGTTTTCGCATCAATGCCGCCGACGTCCGCCCTGGCGTCGATGCCAGCGGCCTGATGCTGGTCGAGGCGGGGGCGCTGGTCGACGAAGTGTCGGACAAGCTGGAGGCGCAAGGGCGTTCGCTGTGGACCAGCGGCGCGGGCAATGGGCAGACCTTTGCGGGCGCCGCGGCGACGGGTACCCACGGTTCGATGATAGCCAGCGGCGGCATTCAGGACCATATCCGCGCGGTGCAGATCGTGACGCCCGCGGGGGTTCACTGGATCGAACCCGCCGCCGGGTTGATGAGCGACAGTTTCATCGCCGCGACGGGTTCGACCCCGCTGCGCGATGACGATGTGTTTGCAGCGGCGCAATTGCCGGTCGGCGCGCTCGGCGTCGTCATCGCGCTGGTCGTCGGCAGCGTTCCGAAATTCCTTGTTCGCCCGATCCAGAATCTCCGCAAGGTCGATCGCGCTGCGCTCGGCTGGTTGGCGGCGGGGGATTTCCGTCGCTTTTCGGCGGCTTATGCGCTCGATCAGGACCCCGATTTCGTTCAGATGATCGTGAACCCCTACAAGCCGTTCAAGCGCCCCGCGATGCTGCGCTTTCTCTATCGCGAACCATGGCGCGACGATTATCGGCGCGCGACGCCCGGACAGCTTGGCGCGGGCTATGACGCGCTCAGCCTGCTCGGGCGGCTGCTCGACGATTATCCGTGGGCGCGCGGTGCGCTGCTGCAATTTGCGATGAAGCAGGGCTATGCCAGCGGCCCCGATGTCGATGCGCCGCCAGTCTATGGCAGCTGGGGGGAGGGGCTCGACACGCATCGCCCGCTGGCCGATCTGTTCAATGCGTCGGTGACGATCGACCGCGCCGATCTGGCGCATGCGTTCGAGCTGATTTGCAAGGTTTATGCGCGCCACGGCGGGTCAACCGTCGTGACCGTGCGGTTCATGGCGCGCGCCGAAGGGCTGCTGGCGCCCGCGCGCTTTCCGGCCAACGCAGTGATCGATTTCGACGGCCCGCGCAGCCGCCGGACCGCCGACGCCTACGCCCGCGTCGTCGAACGGCTCGATGCCGAAGGGATCGCCTTTACCCGCCATTGGGCCAAGAGCTGCCAACTCGATGCCGGGCGGGTCGCGGCGGATTATGGCGAGGATTACCGCCGCTGGCGCAGCGCGCGCGATCGCCTGATGCCCGATCCGGCGCACCGCGCGCTGTTCGCCAGCGACGTGCTTGATCGTCTGGGGCTGACTTGCTGACGCGCCAAGCCTTGACAAATCGCTCCCCGCGCTGCCTTAGGCGCGGCCATAACGGCGCGTTTTGGGCGCGCCCTTCCGACCATTGAAAGACAATCACATGCACGCCTATCGCACCCATAATTGCGGCCAGCTTCGCGCCGAGCAGGTCGGACAGTCGGTCCGCGTTTCCGGCTGGGTGCATCGCAAGCGCGATCATGGCGGGCTGCTGTTCGTTGACCTGCGCGACCATTACGGGCTGACCCAGATCGTCGCGGACTCGAGCGATGCGGTGTTCGCGACGCTCGACGGCCTGCGCGCCGAAAGCGTCGTGACGATCACCGGCGACGTGGTTGCCCGCTCGGCGGAAACCGTCAACGCGAACCTGCCGACCGGCGAAATCGAAGTGCGCGCGCGCGACGTCACCGTCCAGTCGGCGGCGATCGAATTGCCGATGCCGGTCGCCGGCGAACAGGAATATCCCGAGGATATTCGCCTGAAGTACCGCTTCCTTGATCTCCGCCGCGACCGCCTGCACGCCAACATCCTGCTGCGCTCGAACGTCATCGCGAGCCTGCGCCGCCGCATGGTCGAACAGGGCTTCACCGAATATCAGACCCCGATCCTGACCGCCTCGTCGCCCGAAGGCGCGCGCGACTATCTGGTGCCAAGCCGCGTCCATCCCGGCAAATTCTATGCGCTGCCGCAGGCGCCGCAGATGTTCAAACAGCTGCTGATGGTCGCGGGCTTCGACCGCTATTTCCAGATCGCACCCTGCTTCCGTGACGAAGATGCGCGCGCCGACCGTTCGCCCGGCGAATTTTACCAGCTCGATTTCGAAATGAGCTTCGTGACGCAGGACGATGTGTTCAACGCGATCGAGCCGGTGCTCGCGGGGGTGTTCGAGGAATTTGCGAATGGCAAGTCGGTGACCCCGGCGGGTTCGTTTCCGCGCATCCCCTACCGCGAATCGATGCTGAAATATGGCAACGACAAGCCCGATCTTCGCAACCCGCTGATCATCACCGACGTGTCGTCGCACTTTGTGGGGTCGGGCTTCGGCCGCTTCGCCGACATCGTTGCGGCGGGCGACGTCGTGCGCGCAATCCCGGCGCCGAACACCGCCGAAAAGAGCCGCAAATTCTTCGACGACATGAACAGCTGGGCGCAGGGCGAAGGCTTTGCCGGTCTTGGCTATGCGACGCGCAAGGGCGGCGAATGGGGCGGACCGATCGCCAAGAACCACGGTAGTGACAAGATGGACGCGCTCGCCGCCGAGCTTGGTATCGGTCCCGACGACGGCCTGTTCTTCGCTGCGGGCAAGGAAGCGGTCGCGGCGAAGCTCGCGGGCTTTGCGCGCACGCGCGTCGCCGAACAGCTTGATCTCATCGATCCGAACAAGTTCGAAATGTGCTGGATCGTCGATTTCCCGATGTTCGAGGCCGACGAGGACACCGGCAAGATAGATTTCAGCCACAACCCCTTCTCGATGCCGCAGGGCGAGCTGGAGGCGCTGGAAACGAAGGACCCGCTCGACATCCTCGCCTGGCAATATGATATCGTCTGCAACGGCGTCGAGCTTTCGTCGGGCGCAATCCGCAACCATCGCCCCGACATCATGTACAAGGCGTTCGAGATTGCCGGGTACAGCCAGGCCGATGTCGACGCGAATTTCAGCGGCATGATCAACGCGTTCAAATTCGGCGCGCCGCCGCACGGCGGCTCGGCGCCGGGCGTCGACCGCATCGTGATGCTGCTCGCCGACGAACCGAACATCCGCGAGGTCGTCGTCTTCCCGATGAACCAGAAGGCCGAAGACTTAATGATGGGCGCCCCCGCGCCGGTCAGCGACAAGCAGCTCAAGGAACTCGGTATTCGTATCGTGGACGGACCCAAGGGCTAAACCTTCGTTGCTGTTTCCCTCCTTGCTCCGTCATCCCGGCGAAGGCCGGGATCTCAACCTCCCGTCTAGCCGCGACGGCGAGATCGTGGCCTTCGCCGCGACGACGATCCCGGGGATAACATGAGCGAGCCGCGCGAACACCGGTTGAACACCCCGGCGGGCGAGATTTGCTGGTTCGAATGGGGCCAGCCGTCGGACCGGCTCTCGCTGCTGCTGCTGCACGCGACCGGCTTTCACGCGCGATTGTGGGATCAGGTCGTCGCGGCGTTGCCGCCCGGCACCCACGTCATCGCGCCCGATCAGCTCGGCCATGGCCGCAGCGCCAAGCCCGCGTCGCTGTCCGACTGGGCCGTGACCGCCGACGCGCTGCTGCCGCTCGTCGATCGTTTCGCCGGAGCGCCCCTGATCGGATGCGGGCATAGCATGGGCGGCTACGTCCTGACCCGGCTGGCGGCTGAGCGACCCGACGCCTTTGCGCAGATCTTCCTGATCGATCCGGTCATCATGCCTCCCGAATTTTACGTCGGCGCCGCCGATGTGCCGGTCCCCGATCCGGTCGAGCATCCGGTGGCACGGCGGCGCGCGCGCTGGGACGGGTGGGAGGCGATGAACGCGCATTTTGCTTCGCGTGCGCCCTATGCGCATTGGCAGCCGCAAGCGCTCGCGGACTATTGTCGCTTCGGCCTGCTGCCTGCCGCGGATGGAGACGGCTTCGATCTCGCCTGTCCGCCCGCTCTCGAAGCGTCGGTCTATCAGAATGCGCTGCGCACCAACCCGCACGACTGGCTGGGCGCGGTCGGCGCGCCGGTGAGCGTGATCCGCGCCCGAACCGGTGAGCGCGCGGGCAACCTCGACTTTTCGGTCAGCCCGACCTGGCCTGCCTTGGGCGCCGCGCTGGCGGCGGTGCGCGACGAGCAATGGAGCGACCAGAGCCACTTCATCCCGATGGAAGCGCCGCAGCGGCTGGCCGATCTGATCGCCAACGAATTCTGACCCCGGTCCTCGCGCGGTTTTGACAGTCACCGACGGCTGCGATAGCTCGGCGGAAACTGGCTAATGGGGGGGTGGTCATGATCGATGCGCGATGGATATTGGGTGCCGCTTTGCTGAGCCTTGCGGCGCCCGCAACCGCCGAAACGCTGACGATCAATACCGGCGATCCCGCCGAGGCTAATGTCACCGACCTGCTTCGCATATCGGTCGAGCGGTTCGAGGGCGAGGATGGCGCGGCCTTTGCGCAGGCGCTCGAAGCCGAACTCGCGGCCGCGACATTTCACGGCAGCCGCTTTTACCGGGTCGTCGCGCCCGAATCGGGGGCGCCGACCGACGCGTTGGTCACCGGCACGGTACGCGCCAGCGTCGATGAAGCGCCCGTGATCGAAAAGCGCCGCCGCTGCACCGAATATGATCCCGCCGACAAAAAGAAGTGCATCAAGGAAATCGACGTCGACATCCGGTGTCGCCGCCGAACCGCGACGGTTGCCACTACCGTGCGGCTGGTCGCCATTGCCGACGGATCGATCCGTTACATGCGACCGCTGAATGCGCGCGATCAGGTGACGCTTTGCCCCGATCGGAGCGCCCCGACGAGCGTCGAGGATTATTTCGCCGCCACTTTCCGCAACCAGGTGCGGACGATCCGCGGCGACCTTGCCCCGCGGGACTATTCGATCGACGTCCGCGTCGAGGAAAGCACGAAGGGGCTGGCGAAACTGGCCCAGGCCGCGTTTAAGACAGCGGTGCGGCTGACGAAGACCGATCAGGGCGGCGCCTGTGCCGCGTGGACCGCGCTGACGCGCGATGTCGAGCCGACCGCAGCACTGGCATTCAACCTGGGGCTTTGCAACGAGATGGAGGGCGATCTCGACGCGGCGCAAGACTGGTATGGCGATGCCCAGCGGCAGGGCGCCCGCGGCAGCGCGGTTACGGAAGGCTTGACGCGCCTCGACCGTTATCGCCGCGCGCTGGGCGCGTGGACCGCACGCAAGGCCGTCATGGGGGCCGAGTAGCGGTGGCTGCGGCTGTGCCAGAAAGTGACAGCCTGAGCGCTTGGTAGGACGGCGCGGATTGCGCTAGAAAGCGGCATGACCATCTCGCTCTCCGACTATGAGACCGGCGCCAAATTTGACGGCGACCATTCCGACGCGCTGACAGCCTTGCAGGAGCGGCTGGAGCGTGTGCAGGCTGCGCACATCACTCACGGCCAGCGCAGTATCATCATGTTCGAAGGCTGGGATGCGGCAGGCAAGGGCGGGATCATCAAACGGATGACCGCGCTGCTCGACCCGCGCTATTTCGACGTCTGGCCGATCAGTGCGCCGACCGACGAGGAAAAGGCGCGCCATTTCCTGTGGCGGTTCTGGAAACGCCTGCCCGGCAACCGCCAAATCGCGATCTTCGACCGCAGCTGGTACGGGCGCGTGCTGGTCGAGCGGGTCGAGGGATTTGCCACCGAGACCGAATGGCGCAAGGGCTATGACGAAATCAACGAGTTCGAGGCGCAGCTGACTGGCAGCCGCACCCATCTGGTCAAGATTTTTGTCCATCTGACGCAGGACGAACAGGACAAGCGCTTTGCCGACCGCCTGAACGATCCGTGGAAGCGGTGGAAGACCGGCAGCGAAGATTATCGCAACCGCGCCAAGCGCAAACAATATCTCGCCGCGATTGATGAGATGTTCGCGCAGACCAACACGCGCTGGGCACCATGGAAGGTGATCGACGGCAACAACAAGAAAGCGGCGCGCATCGCGGCGCTGACCCATATTGCCGAAACGCTGGAGGCCATCGTGCCGATGACCCCGCCCGATCTGGACCCCGCGGTCGTCAAACTGGCGGGCAAGGCATTCGGCTACAAGCCTGAAGCCTAGGTTTGTGGCGGCCGACGGCTAGCAATCAGGCCGACCAATGGCTACATGGGGCTGATGAGCCGCGCCAAAAGATCCGATGACTGGGGTTTCCCCCGCTGGCGCCCCTATGGTTCGAACAATGAGGCGCAGAAGGTCCGCCTGTGCGATCGGCACGGTTGTAGCAACCCCGGCAACTGCCCCGCGCCGAAGTCCCCGAACAGCCCCGAGCGCTGGTATTTCTGCGAAACCCATGCCGCCGAATATAATCGCGGCTGGGATTATTTCGAAGGGCTGAGCGCCGAAGACGCCGCCGCCCGCGCCGCCGAGGAAGCGCAGGGCGCGCGCAGCTATGCGCGAGCGCAGCATTATGCGTGGGGCGGCCCCGGCGACGGCACGCGCAGCAGCGACGAAATGCGCGCGCTCGACGTGCTGGACCTCGAACCCGACGCCGATTTCGAAGCGGTCAAGAAAGCATGGCGCGCGCTGGCGAAGGAAACCCACCCCGACGTCAAACCCGGCGACGCCGACGCCGCCAAGCGCTTTGCGGCGGGGCAGGCGGCGTTCGAGGTGCTCAAGCAGGCAGAAGATCGCAAGAGCTGGAAACCGGCGTAGCGCCGGCGCGGTCGTTCGATTTCGCGTACTAGTGCTGTTTTGGGCCTTGCTGGGCCAGCATAACTTGCGACGATCAGCCTGAATGAGAATCGAACGGGCAAAGGGGCGGCTATGCGGATTCTGGGTGGGCTGGTGATTGCTGCGGCGTTGACGACCTCGACGGTTGCAGAGCCGCTAAGCTATCAAAATGGGCTGACGCGCGTTGACGGCGTCGTGGGCGTAGGCCTGACCATCCCGATTGGCGGTGAGCGAGCGAAAGCGCCGCCCCGCGTCGAACTCCGCCTGACCCGTGACGTGGTCGGTTTCTATGGCACCCGCCAATCGAGCAGCGGGCACCGTCCGAACGAAACGCGGATCGGCTTTTCGCTGGAGCGTGACAACCGGCTGCTGCTCAACGGGAGACCGATCGATACCAGTCGGCGGAACAATGTGTCGACGGTCGGCTGGATCGCGATCGGCGCCGGGGTGTTGCTGATCGGCGGCGCGCTACTCGTCGCCGACGCCCAGCGCGACGCGTCCGAATAGCGCGGGCTGACGATTTAGGACGGGCGATCGCGAGCCCGCCCGTTGACACCTGACCCTCCCAAACCTATATCGCCCCCACACCCCATCGTCCGAGATAGAGTCCGCCTTGCGCAGCGGATTGTACGGATAGGTCGGCGGGGATTTCGACAGGCGTTGGAAAGCTGCGGTAAACCGGCAACGGTTGCTTGCGGCTTTTTTCGCGTCGATGCGCCCGCGATTTTGACTTTTTGACAGGCGAGACAATCACTTATGGCGACCAAGGCGAAGTCGGTGGGCACGGCCCTCGAAGCGACCGCGAGCAAGCGAATCCGCAAGCTGTTCGGCAACATCCACGAAGCGGTGGAAATGCCCAACCTCATCGAGGTGCAGCGCGAATCCTATGAGCAGTTCCTGCGCTCGGACCCCTCGATCGGTTATGTCTCGGGCCTGGAAAAGACGCTGCGCAGCGTTTTCCCGATCCGCGATTTCGCCGGTACCGCCGAACTCGACTTCGTCCATTACGAACTCGAAGCCCCGAAATATGACGTCGAGGAATGCCGTCAGCGCGGCATCACCTATGCGGCGCCGATGAAGGTCACGCTGCGCCTGATCGTCTTTGAAGTCGACAGCGAAACCGACACCCGTTCGGTGCTCGATATCAAGGAGCAGGACGTTTACATGGGCGACATGCCGCTCATGACCGAGAACGGCACCTTCTTCGTCAACGGCACCGAGCGCGTCATCGTGTCGCAGATGCACCGTTCGCCGGGTGTGCTGTTCGACCATGACCGCGGCAAGACCCACTCGTCGGGCAAATTCCTGTTCGCCGCGCGCGTCATTCCGTATCGCGGTTCGTGGCTCGACTTCGAATTCGACGCCAAGGACATCGTCAACGTCCGTATCGACCGCAAGCGCAAGCTGCCGGTCACCAGCCTGCTCTATGCGCTGGGCATGTCGGGCGAGGAAATCCTCAACCATTTCTATGACCGTCTGGTGTTCGAGCGCGCGTCGAACGGCTGGAAGGTTCCGTTCGTCGTCGAAAACTGGCGCGGTGCGAAGCCCGCGTTCGACGTGGTGGATGCCAAGACCGGCGAAGTCGTCTTTGCCGCCGGCCACAAGATCAGCCCGCGCCTTGCCAACAAGGCCGCGAAGGACGGTCTCGACACGCTGCTGATCCCGACCGAGGAAATCTTTGGCCGTTACAGCGCCTATGACCTGATCAACGAAGCGACCGGCGAGATCTACATCGAGGCCGGCGACGAAGTGAGCGCCGAAAATCTGGAGAAGATGGACGCTGCGGGCATCGACAAGCTGGTGCTGCTCGATATCGACCACAACAACACCGGCCCGTGGATCCGCAACACGCTGAAGGCCGACAAGGCCGAGGACCGCGATCAGGCATTGAGCGACATCTATCGCGTCATGCGCCCCGGCGAACCGCCGACGCGCGAAACCGCCGAAGCCTTGTTCGGCGGCCTGTTCTTTGACCCCGAGCGTTACGACCTGTCGGCCGTGGGCCGCGTCAAGCTGAACATGCGCCTGGGCCTCGACGCCGAGGACACGGTCACCACGCTGCGCAGCGACGACATCCTGGCCGTCGTCAAGGAGTTGGTGAACCTGAAGGACGGCAAGGGCGAAATCGACGACATCGACAACCTCGGCAACCGCCGCGTGCGTTCGGTCGGCGAACTGCTCGAAAACCAGTATCGCGTTGGCCTGCTCCGCATGGAGCGCGCGGTGAAGGAACGCATGAGCTCGGTCGACGTGTCGACCGTCATGCCGAACGACCTGATCAACGCGAAGCCCGCGGTTGCCGCGGTGCGCGAATTCTTTGGTTCGTCGCAGCTTTCGCAGTTCATGGACCAGACCAACCCGCTGTCCGAAGTCACCCACAAGCGCCGCGTGTCGGCGCTCGGGCCGGGCGGTCTGACCCGCGAGCGCGCGGGTTTTGAAGTCCGCGACGTCCACCCGACGCATTATGGCCGCATCTGCCCGATCGAAACGCCGGAAGGTCCGAACATCGGTCTGATCAACAGCCTCGCGACCTTTGCGCGCGTGAACAAGTACGGCTTTATCGAAACGCCGTACCGCAAGATCGTCGACGGCAAGGTCACCAACGAAGTCGTCTATCTGTCGGCGATGGAAGAGTCGAAGCACACGGTTGCGCAGGCGAACGCCGATTTGAACCCCGATGGCAGCTTCATCGACGAACTGATCTCGGCGCGCGAAGCGGGTGAGTTCCTGATGGCGCCGCGCGATCAGATCACCCTGATGGACGTGTCGCCGAAGCAGCTCGTTTCGGTCGCGGCCTCGCTGATCCCGTTCCTGGAAAACGACGACGCCAACCGCGCGCTGATGGGATCGAACATGCAGCGCCAGGCTGTGCCGCTGATCCGCGCCGAAGCGCCGGTCGTCGGCACCGGTATGGAAGAAACCGTTGCGCGCGACTCGGGTGCGGCGATCGCCGCGCGCCGCGGCGGCGTGATCGACCAGGTCGATGCGACGCGTATCGTTATCCGCGCGACCGACATGGTCGAACCCGGCAAGTCGGGCGTCGACATCTATCGCCTGCAAAAGTTCCAGCGTTCGAACCAGAACACCTGCATCAACCAGCGTCCGCTGGTGAAGGTGGGCGACGTCGTCCGCACCGGCGACATCATCGCCGACGGTCCGTCGACCGAGCTCGGCGAACTGGCGCTCGGCAAGAATGTGCTCGTCGCGTTCATGCCGTGGAACGGCTATAACTATGAGGACTCGATCCTCATTTCCGAACGCATCGTGAAGGACGACGTCTTCACCTCGATCCACATCGAGGAATTCGAAGTCACCGCGCGCGACACGCGGCTTGGGCCGGAAGACATCACGCGCGACATTCCGAACGTCGGCGAGGAAGCGCTGCGCAACCTCGACGAAGCGGGCATCGTCTATATCGGCGCCGAAGTCGGCCCGGGCGACATTCTGGCCGGCAAGATCACCCCCAAGGGTGAATCGCCGATGACGCCGGAAGAAAAGCTGTTGCGCGCGATCTTCGGTGAAAAGGCCAGCGACGTGCGCGACACCTCGCTCCGCCTGCCGCCGGGCGTGTCGGGTACGGTCGTCGAAGTCCGCGTGTTCAACCGTCACGGTATCGACAAGGACGAACGTGCGATCGCGATCGAACGCGAGGAAATCGAACGTCTGAAGCAGGACGCCGACGACGAGCGCGCGATCCTTAACCGCGCGACCTTCTCGAGCCTGAAGGACCTGCTGATCGGTCAGACGACCAGCGCGGTGCCGAAGGGGCTGAAGAAGGGTGACGTCGTCACCGAAGAAATGCTGACCGACCTCGATCGTTCAGATTGGTGGAAGCTGGCGGTTGTCGAAGACAATGCCCAGACCGCCCTTGAAGCGATCAAGGCGCAGTATGACGATGCGATCAAGCGGATCAGCGCGAAGTACGAGGATCGCGTCGAAAAGCTACAGCGCGGCGACGAACTCGCGCCGGGCGTGCTCAAGATGGTCAAGGTCTTCGTCGCGGTGAAGCGCAAGCTGCAGTCGGGCGACAAGATGGCCGGCCGTCACGGCAACAAGGGCATCATCAGCCGCATCCTGCCGATCGAGGACATGCCGTTCCTCGAAGACGGGACGCATGTCGACTTCGTGCTCAACCCGCTGGGCGTGCCGTCGCGCATGAACGTCGGGCAGATTCTCGAGACGCACCTCGGCTGGGCATCGCGCGGCTTTGGTCAGCAGATCACGACGGCGCTCGAGGATTGGCGCATGGCCAATCCCGACCCCGAGGCGGGCGCGCCACCCGAAGCGGTGCGCGAAGCTTTGCTTCATGCCTATGGCGATGAATATGCGGACGAGATCAAGGCCCGCAGCGCCGAAGAAGTCGTCGAGTTGGCGGGCAATCTGTCGGTGGGCGTACCCTTTGCGACTCCGGTGTTCGACGGGGCGCGCGAAGGCGATGTGTCGGCGATGCTGGAACGCGCCGGTCTCGACCGGTCGGGTCAGGTCGACCTCTACGACGGCCGCACCGGTGACCGTTTCGACCGCAAGGTGACGGTGGGATATATGTATATCCTGAAGCTGCATCACCTGGTCGACGACAAGATCCACGCGCGTTCGATCGGGCCGTACAGCCTCGTCACCCAGCAGCCGCTGGGCGGTAAGGCGCAGTTCGGTGGCCAGCGCTTCGGGGAAATGGAGGTCTGGGCGCTCCAGGCCTATGGCGCGGCGTACACGCTCCAGGAAATGCTGACGGTGAAGTCGGACGACGTGATCGGCCGCACCAAGGTTTACGAAGCGATCGTCAAGGGCGACGACACCTTCGAGGCCGGCATTCCCGAAAGCTTCAACGTGCTCGTCAAGGAAATGCGCTCGCTGGGCCTCAACGTCGAACTGTCGTCTCTTGCCGACCAGGATCCCGACGAGGCGCCCGACGCCCTTCCCGAAGCCGCCGAATAAGATCTTTTCCTCACCCCCTTCGCCCGACGCGAAGGGGGAAGAGTGGAGCTAGAATATGAACCAGCTTACCAACTTCATGAACCCGGTCGCGAAGCCCGAAACCTTTGACATGATCAAGATCGGCATCGCGAGCCCCGAGCGTATCCGCTCGTGGTCGTTCGGCGAAATCAAGAAGCCCGAAACCATCAACTACCGCACGTTCAAGCCCGAGCGTGACGGCCTGTTCTGCGCGCGCATTTTCGGTCCGATCAAGGATTATGAATGCCTGTGCGGCAAGTATAAGCGCATGAAATACAAGGGCATCGTCTGCGAGAAGTGCGGTGTCGAAGTCACGGTGACCAAGGTCCGCCGCGAGCGCATGGGCCATATCGAGCTCGCCGCACCCGTCGCGCACATCTGGTTCCTGAAGTCGCTGCCGTCGCGCATCGGCCTGCTGCTCGACATGCAGCTGAAGCAGCTCGAGCGCGTGCTGTATTTTGAAGCCTATATCGTTCTCGAACCCGGCCTGACCCCGCTCGAGAAGTTCCAGCTGCTGACCGAAGACGAGCTGCTCGACGCGCAGGATGAATATGGCGAAGACGCGTTCAGCGCCGGCATCGGCGCTGAGGCGATCCGAGTTCTGCTCGAAAACCTCGATCTGGAGCAGGAACGCACCGATCTGATGGAAGATCTGGCGACGACCAAGTCGGAGCTGAAGCCCAAGAAGATCATCAAGCGCCTGAAGGTCGTCGAGAGCTTCATCGAATCGGGCAACCGTCCCGAATGGATGATCCTGGAAGTCGTGCCGGTCATTCCGCCCGAACTGCGCCCGCTGGTGCCGCTCGACGGCGGCCGCTTCGCGACGTCGGATCTGAACGACCTGTATCGCCGCGTGATCAACCGCAACAACCGCCTGAAGCGCCTGATGGAACTGCGCGCGCCGGACATCATCGTCCGCAACGAAAAGCGCATGCTGCAGGAAGCCGTCGACGCGCTGTTCGACAACGGCCGCCGTGGTCGCACGATCACCGGCGCCAACAAGCGGCCGCTGAAGTCGCTTTCGGACATGCTCAAGGGCAAGCAGGGCCGCTTCCGCCAGAACCTGCTCGGCAAGCGCGTCGACTATTCGGGCCGTTCGGTCATCGTGACCGGCCCCGAACTCAAGCTGCACCAGTGCGGCCTGCCAAAGAAAATGGCGCTCGAGCTGTTCAAGCCGTTCATCTACGCGCGCCTCGACGCCAAGGGTCTGTCGATGACCCTGAAACAGGCGAAGAAGTGGGTCGAAAAGGAACGCAAGGAAGTCTGGGACATCCTCGACGAAGTCATTCGCGAGCACCCCGTCTTGCTGAACCGCGCCCCGACGCTCCACCGCCTCGGTATCCAGGCGTTCGAGCCCGTGCTGATCGAAGGCAAGGCGATCCAGCTGCACCCGCTGGTTTGCGCCGCGTTCAACGCCGACTTCGACGGCGACCAAATGGCCGTGCACGTCCCGCTGAGCCTCGAGGCGCAGCTGGAAGCGCGCGTGCTGATGATGTCGACCAACAACATCCTGTCGCCCGCGAACGGCAAGCCGATCATCGTGCCGTCGCAGGACATGGTGCTCGGTCTCTATTATCTGTCGATGGAGCGCGAAGGCGAACCCGGCGAGGGCATGCTGCTCGCCGACATGGCCGAAGTGCATCAAGCGCTGCACGTCGGTGCGGTGACGCTGCACAGCAAGGTCATCAGCCGCGTTCCGCAGACCGATGAGCAGGGCAATGAGTATCTCAAGCGCTTTGAGACGACTCCGGGCCGCATGCTGATCGGCGAGTGCCTGCCGAAGTCGCACACCGTGCCGTTCGACGTCGTCAATCGCCTTCTCACCAAGAAGGAAATCGGCGACGTGATCGATCAGGTCTATCGTCACACCGGCCAGAAAGAGACGGTGCTGTTCGCCGACGCCATCATGGCGCTGGGTTTCCGCAACGCGTTCAAGGCCGGCATCTCGTTCGGCAAGGACGACATGATCATCCCGGCGTCGAAGGAAGGCCTGGTCGACGAAACCCGCGCCCTGGTGAAAGATTTCGAGCAGCAGTATCAGGACGGCCTGATCACGCAGCAGGAAAAGTACAACAAGGCGATCGACGCCTGGTCGCAGTGCGGCGACAAGGTCGCGAACGCGATGATGGACGAAATCCGCGCCGAGCCGAAGGACCCGAAAACGGGCCGTCTGGCCCCGATCAACTCGATCTACATGATGGCGCACTCGGGTGCCCGTGGTTCGCAGGCGCAGATGAAGCAGCTTGCCGGTATGCGCGGCCTGATGGCCAAGCCGTCGGGCGAGATCATCGAAACGCCGATCATCTCGAACTTCAAGGAAGGTCTGACCGTTCTTGAATATTTCAACTCGACCCACGGCGCCCGTAAGGGTCTGGCCGATACGGCGCTCAAGACGGCAAACTCGGGTTACCTGACCCGCCGTCTGGTCGATGTGTCGCAGGATTGCGTCGTGATCGAGGAAGATTGCGGCACGACCCGCGGCATGGAAATGCGCGCGATCATCCAGGGCGGTTCGACGATCGCCTCGCTGGGCGAGCGTATCCTTGGCCGTACCACGCTGGAAGATGTGCTCGACAAGGACGGCAATGTGCTGGCCCCGGTCGGCACGCTGCTCGACGAAGCCACGACGCAGAAGATCGAGGACGCCGAGGTTCAGTCGGTCAAGATCCGTTCGCCGCTGGTTTGCGAAGCGGTGCTGGGCGTTTGCGGCAAATGCTATGGCCGCGACCTCGCGCGCGGTACCCCGGTGAACATCGGCGAAGCGGTCGGCGTTATCGCTGCCCAGTCGATCGGTGAACCCGGCACCCAGCTGACCATGCGTACCTTCCACATCGGCGGTGCGGCGCAGGTCAACGAGCAGTCGAACGCCGAAGCGATTTCGGACGGCACGATCGAATATCGTGACATGCCGACGATCGTCGACCAGCGCGGCCGCCGCCTGGCGCTTGCCCGTTCGGGCGAAGTCGCGATCATCGACAGCGAAGGCCGCGAACGCGCGTCGCACAAGCTGCCCTACGGTGCGCACATCCTGTTCAAGGATGGCGACAAGGTGAAGAAGGGCGACCGGATTGCCGAATGGGATCCGTTCACCATGCCGCTGATCACCGAAAAGCAGGGCGTCGTGAAATATCAGGATCTGGAAGATACCAAGACCCTGATCGAACAGGTCGACGAAGCGACGGGTATCGCCCAGCGCGTCGTGATCGAATATCGCTCGGCGGGCCGCGCCAAGAAGGAAGACCTTCAGCCGCGCCTGACCCTGCTCGACGATGCGTCGGGTGAGGCCGCGCGCTACCTGCTCGCGGTCGGCACGATGCTGTCGGTCGAGGACGGGCAGGAAGTGCAGGCGGGCGACGTGCTGGCGCGTGTCAGCCGTGAAGCGTCGAAGACGCGCGACATCACCGGCGGTCTGCCGCGGGTGGCCGAGCTGTTCGAAGCGCGCATTCCGAAGGACAACAGCGTCATCGCAAAGATCAGCGGCCGCATTGAATTCGTCAAGGATTACAAGGCGAAGCGCAAGATTGCGATCGTTCCGGAAGAAGGCGATCCGATCGAATATCTGATCCCCAAGTCGAAGGTGCTGGAAGTGCAGGAAGGCGACATGGTCAAGCGCGGCGACGCGCTGATCAGCGGTTCGCCGAACCCGCACGACATCCTCGATGTCATGGGCGTCGAGGCGCTGGCCGAATATCTGGTCGCGGAAATCCAGGAAGTGTACCGACTGCAGGGCGTGAAGATCAACGACAAGCACATCGAGGTGATCGTTCGCCAGATGCTGCAGAAGGTCGAGATCACGACCGGCGGCGACACCACGCTGCTGCCGGGCGAGCAACTCGATTATCTGGAGATGATGGAATATAACGCCAAGCTGCCGAAGAATGGCGTGCCGGCGGAGGGCCGTCCGGTCCTGCTGGGCATCACCAAGGCGTCGCTGCAAACGCGCAGCTTCGTTTCGGCGGCATCGTTCCAGGAAACGACCCGCGTGCTCACCGAGGCGTCGGTGCAGGGCAAGGTCGATTCGCTGATCGGGCTGAAGGAAAACGTCATCGTCGGCCGCCTGATCCCGGCGGGTACCGGCGCTGCGATGAACCGCGTCCGCGTGACCGCGTCGAGCAAGGATGCCGCGCTGCGCGCATCGATGCGCGCCGCAAGCCAGGTCGACCTGATCGCTCCGGCGAGCGCCGCAGCCGAACATGCCGCCGAACTGGCACAGGGTCCGGAAGCCGCGATGGGCGACGATCCGCTGGGCAAGGTGCAGGGTGAAGACTTCACCACCGACGACGTGATGGTCGAAGAACGCCCGGAGGGTGAGGGCGAGGCGTAAGCTTCACCTCGGCCTTTGGCTGACAGAAATGAGCCCCGCCGGAGCGATCTGGCGGGGCTCTTTCTTTGGCGGCCTTGGGGTGGGGAGCGGACTGAGCAATCCTCCCCGGAACGGGGAGGGGGACCAGCGAAGCTGGTAGAGGGGCACCATCGGTTTGCCTTGCCGCCGAAGTCGTACTTCACCGCGAGGCTCCCGGAAGCGCAGTTCTTTAGGCCCGGCGCTGCGGTAACCTCCTGTGCCCCTCCACCACCCTTCGGGTGGTCCCCCTCCCCCGTTGGGGGAGGATCGTTATGTCCGCAACCGGTCGTTAGCGGACAACTTTCGGTCCCGTTCGTGTCGAGCGAAGTCGAGACACTGATCGGCTTGGCACAAGGTCGAGGGGCATCTCGACTTCACTCGATGCGAACGGGCTAAGGCGCAATTCTCTTGGCTGCGGGATCGTCAAACAGAAAAGGGCCCACCGGGGTGGCCGGTGAGCCCTTGGTTGCTTGGGAATGTGCGGGCCGGTGCGACTGCGCCTGAAAGGCGCCCGGCCCTTTGGCTGCCTCCTAGGGCGCGAGGATCGCGACGGCGAGGTACAGCAGCAGCGGCAGGCCGAAGCCCAGAAGCGTCAAGGCGACAAAGCCGACGCGCGTCCACAAGACGTCGATGCCGAACTGGTCAGACATGCCGGCGCAGACGCCGAAGATCATCCCGTCGCGACGATTCTTGCGAAAACCCTGTTTCATTTCATTCCTTTCCATCCCGGCCCCTTCGACAAGCTGAGGGCCGGCGTTTTACGCGCTGCGTTGATCAGGCAAGCAGGTTGCTGGGACCGGCAGCGGCGAGAAGCATGATCGAGCAATACAGCGAAGCAACGGCAGCGATCGCATAGCTCTTGAACGAGTCGACATTGAAATGGGCCATGATGTTTTCCTTCCTTGAACCTTCCATCCGGGTCATCCCGGTGGATGCCAACCGTTATGCAGGGAGCGTGCCAATTTCATTCATTGGCTGTTAAGCGTGGTTTTTTGGCCTGCGACAGATTATTGCAGCGCAGAATTTACAATGAGATGGCGAAATTTCCCGTTATTGGGAAAAATGTCCGTATGGGTTCCTGATTGGACGATGCGTCGCTGTTTGATGGCGTTTGGGCGCGAGGGCGGGATCCCGGCTTTCCCCGGGAGGACGATAGGGGGTGCGGTGCGGGCGGGTGTGGGCTGGCGCGGTCCGATGAGCTGCGGTAGGCGGCATATAGGATGACGCTGACCCGCCTTTCGCTGACCGATTTTCGCAATCATGCCGCCGCGGAACTCGTCGCCGGGCCGGGGCTGGTTGCGCTGCACGGCGACAATGGCGCGGGCAAGACCAATATATTGGAGGCGATTTCGCTGCTCGCGCCGGGACGCGGGCTACGCCGTGCGGCGCTGGGCGAGATGGTGCGCGACGGCGCGAGCGGCGGCTTTGCGGTTTTTGCCGAAGTGCTCGCCGGTGACGACCTGCCGCCGGTATCGCTGGGCACGGGGATCGAGCCCGCGCATCCGGGACGGCGGATCGTGCGGATCAACAGCAGCGCGGCCGCCGCGGCGTCGCTCGGCGAATGGTTGGGGGTGCTGTGGCTGACTCCGGCAATGGACCGGCTGTTCGTCGAGACGGCGGGCAACCGGCGGCGCTTCCTCGATCGGCTGGTGCTGGCGCTCGACCCACGGCATGCGCAGCATAGCAACCGCTATGAGGCGGCGCTACGCGCGCGCGGCAAGCTGTTGGCTGATCCTGCCAGCGCCGACCCGCAATGGCTTGCGAGCTTGGAGGCACAACTGGCCGAACATGGCGCGGCGCTGGACGCGGCGCGGCAGGCAACGCTGGCGGCGCTGTCTGCCGAACTGGCCGACCAGCCCGATGCGCCCTTTGCCCGCCCGCTGCTGACGTTGGTCGATAGCGACGGGGCGGTGCGTGCCGCCCCGCATGAGGCGGCGGCGTTGCAGGCCTTGTTTGCGGGACGTCGGCGGATCGACGCGGCGGCGGGCCGCGCGACCGCGGGGCCGCACCGCGACGATCTGGTCGCGCTCCACGCCGCGACGGGCCGCGCCGCGGCGCGCTGTTCCACCGGCGAGCAAAAGGCAATGCTGTTGTCGCTGGTCCTGGCGCATAGCGACTGCGTCGCGCGGTCGCGCGGGCAGCGACCCGTGCTGTTGCTGGATGAGGTGGCGGCGCACCTCGACCCGCGGCGCCGCGCGGCGCTCTATGCGCGGCTGGCGGGGCAGGGGGGGCAGGTGTGGCTGACCGGCACCGAGTCGGCACTGTTTGCCGACATGCCCGGACCGGTGATGCGATTCGCCATTAGTGGCGGACGGATCGCCGTGGACTAGTACATCGTGCGCGTGCAATTGCGCCGATCTGGCGGTAATTTCGGGTCGATGTTCTTGATCGCGCATTGCAATATGCATGTAACGCGCTATGAATCCTGATTGTGGAACAATAGCGTAGCGTTAATCGAGGTCGATCCACACAAGCTTTCCATCCAGGGAGTATGAAATGAATCTGTTCAAGAAGGCGGCGGTTAGCCTCGCTGCAACGTCAATGATCGCGGCGCCGGTCGCTGCATCGGCGGCGCAGGGCGTTCGCGCTGCTTCGGCCGTCGAAGGTCAGAGCGAGCTGGAAGGCGAAACCAGCTGGATCGTCATCGCGCTCGCCGCTGTCGGCATTATCGCCGCCATCGTGCTGCTGACCGACGGTGACGACGAACCGACGAGCCCGTAATCGGGTTTGCAATTCGAGTTACAGGAGGGGCCGCGGACATTGTCCGTGGCCCTTTTTGCTGTGCCGATGGCGACTGCCGATCGCGGCGTGCGCGTCGGCACAGGCCGCGTCAGAGAATTTCGCGCACGACGTCCTGCGGGCGGCAAAGTCGGACGCCCTTGTCGGTCCGGACGATAGGGCGCTCGACATAGGCCGGGTTAGCGGCCATCGCGGCGATGATCGCGTCTTCGCTCGCGTCGTTCAGTCCGCGTTCCTCGGCATCGGTGCCGCGCAGGCGCAGCGCATCGCGCGCAGTCAGGCCCGCGGCAGTGAACAGCTCGCGGAGCTGGTCGGCGGCATAGGGCTGTTTCAGATATTCGACGACGGTCAGCTCGATGCCCGGCGTCTCTTGGAGGATCGCCAGCGTCTTGCGCGAGGTACCGCAGGCGGGGTTGTGCCAGATGGTTGCTTTCATCGTCAATCCTTTCAGGAAGGCGTTCGCAACGCCTAAGGTTGCGCCCATTGGCGCAGCAGATTGTGATACGCGCCGGCGAGCGCGATTAACGCCGGATCCTGGTCGCCGACGCGCGGGCGCAGCGACTGGATGCCAAGGTCGATGTCGAACAGGATTGCGCGGCGGGCCGCATCGGCAACCAGGCTCTGGACCCAGAAGAAGCTGGCGAGGCGCGCGCCGCGCGTCACCGGCGTCACGCGGTGCAGCGTCGTGGCCGGGTAGAGCAGCATCGACCCCGCCGCGAGCTTGAAGCGATGCGACGCGCTACCGTCCTCGACCTCCAGCTCGCCGCCATCGTAGCTGGCGGGGTCGGCAAGGAACAAAGTCGCCGACAGGTCGGTGCGGAGCGCGGCGCCACCGGGCGCTTGGCGGATGGCATTGTCGACATGGGTGCCGAAATCATGGCCGCTGGCATAGCGGTTGAACAGCGGCGGAAAGATATGCCGCGGCAACGCCGCCGACTGGAACAACAGGCTGGCGGCGAGACCGCCCTCGACAATCTCTTGCAGCTGCTGCGTCAGCGGGTGGCGTTCGGGCAGCTGTTCATTGCGTTTGACCCCCGCCGACTGATAGCCGGCGGTGGCCCGGCCGTCGGCCCAGGGGGCGTCGGCGAGCAAGGCTTGCGCACGGGCGAGCGCTTCGCCAGTCAGAACATTGTCGATGACCAGATACATGGCGGCGTCATGCCCCGGGGATCGCGGCGCGGCAAGCCCCGGGGGACGGCATCAGAAATCCAGCGCGAGCGTCAACACGCCCGACCGGCCGGGGCCGGGGATCGACTGGCCGCTGCCCAGCGACTGGAAATAATAATTGTCGCCGATGTTATAGACGTTGGCGCGCAGCTTGACGTTGTCGGTCAAGCCATATTCGACAAAGGCATCGACCACCGTGTACGCCGGCGCGGTAATCGTGATGTTGCCGGAGGTCAGGCTGGTCGGAATATCCGAACGGCGCTTGCCATTATATTGGACGCCGCCGCCGATGCGCAGCGCCGGGGTCACCGCGAACGACGTCCACAGCGTCGCGCTGTGCGGCGGTGTGTTGTCGAGCGGCAGGCCGACCTGCACCGGAATGTTCGAATTGCGGACCTCTCCGTCGAGGTGCGTGTAACCGGCAAAGATGTCCCAGCCGGGCAGGATTTCACCCGCCGCCTGCAATTCGATGCCGCGAATCCGCTGACGCCCGTCCAGCACCACCGCGGGGTCACCGGGGTTGACGCCGGGGGTGCGCGCGTTGGTCTTGGTAATTTCGAACAGCGCGGCGCTCAGCAACAGCCCGCCCGGCAGTTCGAGTTTGCCGCCAAGCTCATACGAGCGGCTGCGTTCGGGCTTGACGTTGAAATTGGCCGCGGTGACCGGTGCATTGTTGTTGCCGCCAGCCAACTGGACGACTTCGGCGCGGCCCGACGGTTCGAACGCGGTGCCCCAGCCGAAATAGATGCTGCTGTTCGCGCTCGGCTTGAACACGAGCGCGGCGTTGCCGCTGAACTCGCTGTCGCGCTGCGACAGGTCGGTGGCAAAGCCGGGGGCGGTGAAACCGCTGTCGACAATGCCGCGCACCCGCGTATCGACCCAGTCGTGCCGCAGGCCGCCGACGATGCGGAACCGGTCGCCGATCTCGACCGTGTCGAACAGATACAGGCTTTTGGTATCCATATCGATGCGCGCCGTCGTGCCGTTATAGGCGACGGGCGCCGCAGCGAGGAAGGTGGGGTTGAACAGGTTGAACCGCGGTCCGTCTGCGTCGAGCTGGCGCCGGTTGCTGGTCAATTCGTCGGCATATTCGAATCCGACCACGATATTGTGCCGGAAACTGTCGCCGCCCAGCGTCAGTTCGAGCTGCGTCTGGTTGACGAACAGCTCGTCGCGCTGGTCGCGGAATTTGCGGTTGCCAACCGCCTCCGTCGTCGGCCCCAGCGTCGTCACATTGCCGACAAAGCGCGGCGACGACGCCGACTGGGCATAGTCGGTCTGCGCCCAGCGTAGTTTGTTGCTGATCGCGACCGATTCGTTGAACCGGTGCGACACGATCAGCGAAGCGATATGCGTCTCGACATCGCGATAATCGGTCGAATAACCGTAGTAGTTGCGACGGCGCACCGGCGCGGCGACACCCTCGAATCCCGACCCCGCGAGCGAACGGTTGCGTCCATTGGGAATGCCCATGTCGGGCAGGTCGTCCTGCCGCAGGAAGAAATAACCGATGGTCGCCTGCGTGTCGCCGCCCAGGCCGACGCCGAGCACGGGGTTGACCCCCCAACGCTCGCTCTTCGCCCGGTCGCAACCGGGCTCGTCATTGCGGTGCGCGACGGCATTGATTCGCAGCGCGACGCCATTGGCTTCGTCGAGCACGAAATTGCCGTCGACGGTAGCGCGTAAATATTTGTCGGTGCCCGCCGACAGCTCGGCGCCGTAGCGATTCTCGAGCAGCGGCTGGCGCGAAACGATGTTGAGCGAGCCGCCGATGTTGCCGCGTCCGGCGATCGCCGACGCCGGACCCTTGGTCACTTCGAAACGGTCGGCATTGAACGGATCGCGGAAATAATTGCCCGGATCGCGCAGGCCGTCGACATAGACGTCGTCGCGGCCCGCAAAGCCGCGGATCGAAAAGCTGTCGCCGCCGCCCGGCGGATTGCCTTCGCCCGCTTGGAAACTGATCCCGGTGATATTGCGCAGCGCATCGCGCAGGGTGCGGCGACCCTGTTCGGCGAGCAGCTGGTCGGTCACGACGGTCGCGCTGTTCGGGGTGTCGACGAGGGGCAGCGGGGTGCGCGGGTCGGACAGTCCTTCGGCAACATAGCCGGTGACGACGATATCGTCGCCGCCGGGCGCGTTATCGGCTGTGCCTTCGGCGGCGGCTGCGGGCGCGGCGAGACCGCTGCTGACCGCGGCGATCAGAGCCATGCGAACCGAAACCGACGTCACGATAATTTCCCCTGGGCGAGATGGAATTGGTCGCGCCAGCTAGTGATATTGCAAATGGTTTGCAAGTGCATAGTGCACGGATGACACGGAGCAGCCGATATCGTACGGCTTTAACCCGCCGTTCATGGCAAATATGCCACATCTTCCCGCATGGAGCGGAACCACCTGCTTGCCTTTCCCCGCCGCTTTGCGGCTAAAGGGTCATCGAGGAATCGCCATCAGGCGATCGATGCGGGGCGCGGTTGACGTGAAGAATCTGTTGGATCGACGGACATTGCTTGCCGGAATGGCTGGCGCGGGCGCCGTGGCGACGCTGCCGGCAGGGGCGCAGTTGCCCGACTGGGTGCGGCAACCGGTGGCACCTCCATCGCCGCCGGTCGATTATCTGGCGGTCGCGCGCAAGCAACTGGCGATGCAAAGCCGCCATATTCCCCAGACCGACCGCATCGGCATCGTCGATTTCGGGCTGCCGTCGGCGCGTCCACGCTTCGCGCTGGTCGACATGGTGGCGGGCAAGATCGATATGTTCCCCGTTACCCACGGCCGGGGATCCGACCCGCAGCACGACGGGTGGCTGAAAAGCTTTTCGAACCGCGTGGGCAGTCTGGCAACCTCGCGCGGCGCCTATCGCACCAGCGATTATTACTGGGGTGCCAACGGCTCGTCGATGCGGCTTGCGGGGCTGGAGCCCGACAACAACAACGCCGATGTTCGTGCCATCGTTGTCCATGGCGCCTGGTACGCCGACCCGTCGCTGATCGCGACACAGGGCAAGCTCGGACGCAGCGAAGGCTGCTTCGTATTCGGCGAGGATCTGCTGCCGATGATCCTCTACAAGCTCGGGCCGGGGCGGCTGTTGTTCGCCGACCGGCTGAGCGAAGTGCCGCCAATGCCGGTGCCGTTCCAGCTGCCACCGGTCGCCGACAATATCCGCCGCGCGGGGTCGGTCAACGGGACGTTCCCGACAACGGCGGACTGATGGGCTGACTTCGGTTTCAGGGTGTGGGGCGGACGTACCAAACGCGTCGCCCCCGCCTTCGCGAGGGCGGCGTCCTACTTCGGTCGTAAGCTTACGCCCCTCAGTAAATTCCCGACGTCCCCGGCGTGGTGGCGCGTGCGGTCGTTTCGACCATCGGCACCACCGGCGGTGCAGCGGGGGCGATGATCGTCGCGGTCGGGCGGCCGGGCTTGGCAAAGCTAGCCACCACCGGTGCGTCGCGACCGTAGAGGTCGCCGAGCTTCTTGGTGCCGCCCTTGCCGTCGGGCACGACGGTCCAATAGGCGACATAGACCGGGAAGGGCTTGTCAAAGCCGAAGCGCGTTGTTTCGCCGCTGGCGATCGCCGCGCCAAATTCTTCGGGACTTCGGCCCGCGAACATCACCGCCATCAAGCCGGAGAAATGCAGCGCGCGCTCGGTCCGAATGCACCCATGGCTGAACGCGCGGGCGGCGGCGTTGAACGCGCCCTTTGATGGCGTGTCGTGGAGATAGATCGCGTGATCGTTGAGCATCTCCATCTTCATCACGCCGAGAGCGTTGTTCGGGCCGGGCTTTTGTACCACCGACAGGGTCTTGCCGCTGCCGGTCCAGGTATAGCCCTGCGCGCGCGCGGACGCAGGGTTGCGCGCGATGGTCGCCCCGATGCCTTCGTTGATGATGCTGCGCGGCAGCGTCCAGTTCGGGTTGACGATGATCCCGGTCGCCATCGGATTGAGCTGCGGGGTCGCGGTCGACGGCTTGCCGACGACGGCCTTGTGGGTGGCGATGACCGTCCCGCCATGGACCACGCGGGTCATATATTCAGGGACGTTGCTGACGACATAACGATCGCCCAGCGCGCGCGGCATCCAGCGCCAGCGTTCCATGTTGACACGGATCGCATTGGCGTCGGCGGGTATTTTGGCCTTGGCAAGCGATGCCTTGAGCACGGCAAAGTCAGGGTGGACCGGGTTGAGGCTGGCGAGCGCCTCGGCGATCGTGCCGCCATTCAGCGCATTTCCGAGCAGCGGGAGCAGCGGTTCGGCGTCGGCGTCGCTGTCGACCATGAACCATTGCTTGCGCGCCGCATTGGGGGTGCGTCCGTCGCGCAAATGGGTGGCGAGCAGCAGGAAGGTGTCGGTCGCGATCTTGTCGAGCCGTGCCTGATCGTTCGCCAGGATCGCCGCGGCCAGCGCATCGGGGTTATAGTCCTTGGCGAACAGGCCTTCGGCGCCGATTTTTTCAATCGCGCTCAGCAAGGCGGTGGCGTTTTCCTCCGACCAGCTCGGCAGCGCGACTTGCGCCGCGATCACCGGGGCGTCGTCGGCGACCTTGTCGGGCTGCAGGACGACCGAATCCTCTTTTACCGCGGTCTGGGCAAATGCGGGCGTGGCGAGGAGGCCGAGCGGGAGGAGAAAGATCGCAGCGGGGCGCAGCGAAAAAGGAGAGTTTTTGACCATGGTTAAGGGCCATAGCCAATAATGCCGGGGAGTTAAAGTGAGGTGGCGCACAGCTGGGCGCATAAGCAGCCCCCGGTTTGAGGAGAAGGAGAGGCGTTACGCCTTTTCCAGCGTGCATTGCAGCGGGTGCTGGTTCTGCCGCGCGGCGTCCATCACCTGATTGACCTTGGTCTCGGCGACTTCATAGCTGAACACGCCGCACACGCCGACGCCCTGTTGGTGGACGTGGAGCATCACTTGCGTCGCCTGTTCGATGTCCATGTTAAAAAAGCGCTGGAGCACCATCACGACGAATTCCATCGGCGTGTAATCGTCGTTGAGCAGTAGCACCTTGTACATCGACGGCTTTTTCGCCTTGGCGCGGGTGCGCGTGGCGATGCCGACGCCGGGGCTGCCGGGTGCGCCGTCATCCTTGTCCGCCATCGCGCGGACATGATCTGACGCCGCCATCGCGCGGACCGGCTGGGTGGTCGAAACTGGAAACATCATGGCAGGAATATCGCAAGCCGCAGCCGAAGCGCAAGGGGCGCGCGCGCGGTTTTTAACCTCTTGTTCGCCAGCTCGTCGCCGGCGGCGCCGAAAGCAAGAACCGCCCGCTTCCTTGGGGAAGCGGGCGGCCTTGGGGGTGTCGGCGCAGGCGGGGAGGGAGGGGGGATGCCCGCGCCAACGGAAGGTGAAAGCGGCTTAGGCGGCCTTCATCTTCGAGGTGATGACCGAAACGCGGTTCGAGATCGGCGCAAAGCTGTCGTTGGCCATCTTGACGACCAGTTCGCTGGTCTTCGAGGTCTGGGCAACGGCGGCGTCGAAAGCCTTCTTGCTGTTTTCGGCATAGAGCTTGAAGAATTCGGTCGGCGACTTGACCGAGCTGTAGCCCTTCAGCGCAGCGGTCGTGTCTTCAAAGCTCTTGCGAGCGAAGGTCACGCCTTCCTGGCCCAGAACTTCCATGTTCTTGGCAGCGATCTTGCCGGCTTCGACCAGCGCTTCAATGTTGGCCTTGTTGAATTCGACGGCTTCTTCGGCCAGCTTGCTGGTCTTGCTCATCGCTTCCTTCGCCTTTTCGTTGAAGTCGGCGGTCAGGGCTTCGGTGCGGGTCTTCGCTTCGTCGGCGAACTTCTTCACGGTGTCGTTCATGGTCTTGATTCCTTTGCTGACGGCGGCAACCGGCGTCGGTGCAGCCTTGGGGGCAAGTTTCGGGGCAATTTTCTTCGCGGCTGCCTTCTTGGGGGCAACCTTCTTGGCGGCGGCCTTGGGAGCCGCAGCCTTCTTCACCGTCGGCTTGGCTTTTGCCTTCACCGTCTTGATCTTGGCGGGAGCCGCCACCTTCGCCACTGCGGGGGCAGCGACAACGGCGGGGGCCGCCGGAGCTTCCACCGGCTTGGCGGCGGTTTCCAGCGTCGCGGCTTCGAAAGCCTTCTCGGCACTATCCATCTTGGTAGCCATGGGTAAAACTCCTTTATGTTGCAGTGCACAATATAGGAGTGCTTCGGCGATTTCAAGGATATTTTTGTGCAGCGCACAAAAAACCTGTCACCGCCGCCCATCGGCAGGATAATCGCTAGATATTACCGCTGTTTGACATAGCGGCCGGGCGCGTCCTCGATCGCCTTCCTGGCCCCTTTCCCGGGGATGCGGGCGCCTTTGACAGCGACTTTTTTGTCATCCTGTGCCGCAATCCAGTCGATCCAGTGCGGCCACCAGCTGCCTTTCGTTTCGCTGGCACCGGCGATGAATTTGTCCAGCGTCGCAGCTTTGCTGTCGCCGGTCCAATATTGATATTTGCCCGCGGCGGGCGGATTGACGACCCCCGCGATATGGCCCGACCCGGCAAGCAGGAAGGTCTTGGGCCCCGACAGATGATCCATCAACCGCCACACGCTGGCGAGCGGCGCAATATGATCTTCGCGCCCCGCCTGGATATAGGCCGGGGTCTGGATTTTCCGAAGGTCGATCGGCGTTTCCAGCGCGGCCAGACTGTTCGGGATCACCATGCGATTGTCGCGGTACAGGTCGACCAGATATTGGCGGTGCCAATTCGCGGGCAGGTTGGTGGTGTCGCCGTTCCAGTAAAGGAGGTCGAAGGGCGGATAGTCGTTGCCGAGCAGGTAATTGCTGACGACATAATTCCAGATCAGGTCGCGCCCGCGCAGGCTGTTGAAGGTCGCAGCCATATAGCGGCCATCGAGATACCCCGGCGCCGACAGTTGTTCGAGCAGCGCCAGATAGCTGTCATCGACGAACAGCTTAAGGTCGCCGGCATGCTCGAAATCAACCTGCGCGGTGAAGAAGGTCACTGACTTGACTCGCTCTGCCTCGCCTTTCGCGGCGAGCACCGCCAGCGTCGCGGCGAGCGTCGTTCCGGCGACACAATAGCCGATCGTGTGGACCGCAGGCACGTCCAGCGCCGCGCGCACCGTATCGATCGCATCGATCTGCGCCGCGATATAATCGTCCCACACAATGTCTTTCATCGACGCATCGGCCGACTTCCACGATACCATGAACACCGACAATCCCTGCTCGACCGCCCAGGCGACGAAGCTTTTGGCGGGATTGAGGTCGAGGATATAAAAGCGGTTGATCCACGGCGGGAAGATCAGCAGCGGGACGGCGAAAACCTCTTTGGTCGTCGGCGTATATTGGATCAGCTGGTAAAGGTCGGTTTCGTGGATGACCTTGCCCGGCGTCGTCGCGATATTGACCCCGACCTCGAACGCATCGGGATCGACGTGGCTCAATTGCCCGCGCGACAGGTCGGTGAGCATATGCTTCAAGCCCTTGAGCAGGCTTTCGCCGCGCGTTTCGACCGCGCGCCGGATGACTTCGGGATTGGTCAGCGCCAGATTGGTCGGCGCCATCGCATCGGCGATGCTTTTGGCGGCAAATTCCATCTTGGCGCGCGCCGCGGGGTCGAGCCCGTCGAGCTGGCGCGTCGTCGCGAGCATCTGTTCGGCGAGCAGGCCATAGGTTTGGCGGATCATCGCGAACACCGGGTTCGCCGCCCAGTCGGGATCGGCAAAGCGGCGGTCCTTTGCTGCGGCGGCATCGGGCGCTGCCGGGGTCATCGGGTTGAGCGTCGCGAGCGACGTCCAGAAGGCGACCCCCTGTTCCCACATCCTGGACGATTGCTGTGTCCACGTCTGCGTCGCCGGGTTTTCGAGCCATGTCGCCGGATCGAACATCGAGGCGGCGCTCGTCTTGCCGTCGTTCACTTGCCCCAGCGCATATTCGAGCATCATCTGCTGTGCGCGCCCGATCACGCTGGCCCAATGCTGCATGTCGTCGGGGGTCGGCAGGAAGGGGTTCGGAGCGTCGGTCGTGTCGCTATTGTCTGCGTCGCTCATGTTCGTTCCTGCTGGTCAGTGCGGTTAGAAGCCTATAACAAGCCGCGGTGCGGCTGGCGAGGCGCCGTTCGCGTTATATCCGATAACGAAAAGGAGTTGTTCTAGTTTCCCATGTCCGAAGATGAATTCTATCGCATCAAGCGCCTGCCGCCCTATGTCATCGCCGAAGTCAATGCGATGCGTGCGGCCGCCCGCGCCGCGGGGGAAGACATCATCGACCTAGGGATGGGCAACCCCGATTTGCCGCCGCCCGCGCATGTGATCGAAAAACTGTGCGAAGTCGCGATGAAGCCCGACGCGCACGGCTATTCACAGTCGAAGGGGATTCCGGGGCTGCGCAAGGCGCAGGCCAATTATTATGCGCGCCGCTTCAACGTCGACCTCGATCCCGAAAGCGAGGTCGTGGTGACGATGGGGTCGAAGGAGGGGCTCGCGAGCCTTGCGACCGCGATTACCGGCCCCGGCGACGTCGTGCTGGCGCCTAACCCCAGCTACCCCATTCACACCTTCGGCTTCATCATTGCGGGCGCCACGATCCGCAGCGTGCCGACGACGCCCGACGAGAATTACTGGCGCGCGCTCGACCGCGCGATGGCGTTCACCGTGCCGCGTCCGTCGATCCTGGTCGTCAATTATCCGTCGAACCCGACCGCCGAGGCGGTGGATCTTGCCTTTTATGAGCGGCTGGTTGCGTGGGCCAAGGAGAACAAGGTCTGGGTGCTGTCGGACCTCGCCTATTCCGAACTTTATTACGATGGTAATCCTACGCCCTCGATCCTGCAGGTGCCGGGGGCGAAGGACGTCGCGATCGAGTTCACCTCGATGTCGAAGACCTATTCGATGGCGGGCTGGCGCATGGGTTTTGCGGTGGGCAACAAGCGTCTGATCGCGGCGATGACGCGCGTGAAGTCGTACCTCGACTATGGCGCCTTCACCCCGATCCAGGCCGCGGCCTGCGCGGCGCTCAACGGCCCGCAGGACATCGTCGCGAGGAACCGCGAGCTTTATCAGAAGCGCCGCGACGTGATGGTCGAAAGCTTCGGCCGCGCCGGGTGGGACATCCCGAGCCCAAAGGCGTCGATGTTCGCCTGGGCGCCGCTGCCGCCCGCGCTCAAGGACATGGGCAGCCTCGAATTTTCGAAACAGCTGCTTACCCATGCCAAGGTCGCGGTCGCACCCGGCGTCGGGTACGGCGAGGATGGCGAGGGCTATGTCCGCATCGCGATGGTCGAGAACGAACAGCGTATTCGTCAGGCGGCGCGCAACGTCCGCAAATTCCTGGCCATGCACGGCATCAATACGCCCTCGGTCGCGGCGGGCGGCGAGGGATGAGCATGACCGGCTCGGCGATGATCGCCGAGACGATCCAGCTGTCGGTCACCCCGGTGTTCCTGCTCGTCGCGACGGGCAGCCTGCTCAACGTGCTGACCGGGCGCCTGTCGCGCGTCGTCGACCGCTCGCGCGCGCTGATGGAGCGCTGGGCCGAGACCGAGGGGCAGGAGCATGAGCGGGTGGTCGCCGAACTGCGCGCCGCCGACCGGCGGATGGACGTGATCAACAATGCGATCGCCGCCGCGGTCGCGTGCGGGATTGTCGTGTGCCTGCTCGTGGCGCTGTTGTTCGCGCAGGCGATCGCCGGGTTCAACCTGGGGCTGGCGGCGTCCTGGGCGTTCGCGATCGCGATGCTGTTGTTGCTCGCGTCGCTGGTGCTGTTCCTGATCGAGGTGCGGATGGCGATCCGCAATATCCATGTGCCGATGGAATTGCTCGAGCTGGAGGAAATGGGCTGGAAGCGGCGGCGGGATAAAAGGTGAAGCGATCCTCCCTGTCGCGCAGCGATGGGGAGGTGGCAGCGCGAAGCGCTGACGGAGGAGCCCCTCCACCATTCGCTTCGCGAACGGTCCCCCTCCCCATGGCTTCGCCATAGGGAGGATTTTACGGTGCTACCCCCACCCGATAGGTCGGCGCCACGCGCTTGCGGCTTGCCTGCTCATAAGCATAGCCCGCCGCCAGCACCTCGGCATCGGTCCATTTTCCGCCAATGAACGACACGCCGATTGGCAGCCCCGCGACCGTGCCCATCGGCACCGTCAGGTGCGGATAGCCCGCGACGGCGGGTAGCTGGCTGGCGCTGGGGCCAGTGTAATGATCGCCGTTCACCAGATCGCTCGTCCACGCGGGGCCGTTCGTCACCCCGACGAGCAGGTCGAGCTTGTGCGTCGCGAGCAGCCGGTCGATGCCCTCGGGCCCGGCAAGCCGCGCGGCTTTCGCTTTCGCTTCGAGATAGGCGGGGCTGTCGAGCCCGCCCTTGGTTTCGGCAAGCTCGAACAGCGACTGGTCGAACCATTGCAGCTCGGCAGGGTTCGCCTTGTTGAAGGCGATCAGGTCGGCGAGCGTCTTGGGACCGTCATTGGCCGGAAGACTCGCGAGATAGGTCGCCATGTCCGCCTTGAGCTCGGTCAGCAGTATTTCGAACTCGGCAGCGCCCAATTCTTCCAGCCCTTTGCGGCTGTCGGCGATCTCGACCACCGTCGCGCCGAGTTGTGCCATCTGTTTCAGCGCTGCGTCGAACAGCGTGGCGATGTCGGCGCGGTCGCCGATGCGATCGCGCAGCACGCCGATGCGCTTGCCCTTGAGCGCTGCGACCGAAAGCTCTGCGGCATAGTCGGTCTTGCGCGCGTCGGCCTCGATGGTCGCGGGATCGGCGGGGTCGCAGCCCGCGATGACCGACATCACCAGCGCGGCGTCGCGCACGGTCAGCGCCATCGGGCCGGCGGTGTCCTGGCTATGGCTGATCGGGACGATATGCGTGCGGCTGACCAGCCCGACCGTGGGTTTGAAACCGACGATGCCATTGACGCCGGCGGGGCAGGTGATCGATCCGTCGGTTTCGGTGCCGATCGCGATCGGCGCGAGGCTTGCCGCGGTCGCGGCGCCGCTGCCCGCCGACGATCCGCAGGTGTTGCGATCGAGCGCGTGGGGGTTTTTGGCGAGGCCGCCGACCGCACTCCAGCCGCTGGTAGAATTGTTCGAACGAATATTCGCCCATTCGCTGAGGTTGGTTTTGCCGAGGATGACCGCGCCCGCCTCGCGCAGCCGCGCCACCAGCGGCGCGTCGCGGTTGGTGACATTGTCCTTCAGCGCCAGCGATCCGGCCGTGGTCGCGATCGGCCCCTTTGCCTCGATATTGTCCTTGAGCAGAATCGGGATGCCGTGAAGCGGGCCGCGCACGCGGCCCGCTTGGCGTTCAAGGTCCAGCGTATGCGCTTGGCTCGTCGCGTCGGGAAAGGTCGCGATGACCGCGTTCAGCTGCGGGCCATGGTCGTCGAGGTTGCGGATGCGGTCGAGATAGGTTGCGGTGATGACGTCGCTGTTCACCCGCCGCTCGGTCATTTCCGTCTGCAACGTCGCCGCATCCTTGCCCTCGACCGGCGGCAGCGGCGGCGGCATCGCCATAGCGGGAGTGATCAGGGCGAGGGCGGGGACGGCGAGCAGCGAGATTTTTTTCATGCGCCGCAGGCTGGCAGCCGTAGCGGCAATTGCAAGCGGCGATTTTCGGGGCGCCGCAAGGGCGTTGACACCAGTCCCCCCGGTCTGCTCCCATGGGTGCGGGAGATCAGAATGACCGATAAAGCTGCCTTGTCGCAGGGCGTCACCACACCCGCCGCCGGGGTGTCCGCGCAAACGCGGACGATGCTGTGGATCCTGCTGATCGTCTATATCTTCAATTTCCTCGACCGGCAGATCGTCAACATCCTGGCCGAACCGATCAAGGCCGATCTCGGGCTTTCGGATACCCAACTGGGCTTGCTGGCCGGACCCGCCTTTGCCGTATTCTATGCGCTGCTTGGCATTCCCATCGCCCGTTATGCCGACAAGGACGGCACGAACCGCGTTCGCTTGATCGCGATTTCGCTGGCGATCTGGTCGGCAATGACCGCGGTGTGCGGACTGGCGCAGAATTTTGTCCAATTGCTGCTGGCGCGCGTTGGCGTCGGCGTCGGCGAAGCGGGCTGCACGCCAGCGGCGCATTCGCTGATTTCCGATAGCGTGCCGGTCGAAAAGCGGTCGTCGGCGATCGCCTTTTATGGGCTGGGCGTGCCGATCGGATCGCTGCTCGGCCTGATCATCGGCGGCGTGGTGAACGACATTTATGGCTGGCGGATCGCGTTGATGATGGTCGGCGCGCCCGGCATTCTGCTCGCGCTCGTCGTGCTGTTCGTCATGCGCGAACCGCGCCATAGCCGTTCGGCGGAAGCGGTCGCCACGGCGCGCGCCGTCGTTCCGCTTTCAACCGGTGAGGCGCTGCGCGAGATTTTCAGCTCGCGCGCCTTCATCTATATCCTGATTGCGGCGTCGGTCGTTGCCGTGCTGGGTTACGGCAAGGCGCTCTGGACGATCAGCTTCTTCATTCGCAGTCACGGGCTGTCGACGACCGAAGCGGGGCTGTCGATGGCGGTTGTGCTGGGACTGGCCGGGGCGTTCGGCACCTGGCTCGGCGGCAAGATGGCCGACAAATATGGTCCGCGCGACAAGAAGCACCTGCTTACCTTTCCCGCCTATGGCATGGCGATCGCGGCACCGATCCTGTTCCTCGGCTATTATATGGAGGATTGGCGGATCGCGGTGGCGATGCTGATCATCCCGACCATCCTCAATTCGGCCTATTATGGCCCGGCCTATGGCTGTGTGCAGGGGCTGGTCCAGCCGCGCGCGCGAGCGGTCGCGGCGTCGATCATGCTGTTCGGCCAAAATCTGATCGGGCTTGGGCTTGGGCCGTTCCTGTTCGGGGTGTTGTCCGATGCGCTCCAGCCGCTCGCGGGGCAGGAAAGCGTGCGCTGGGTGCTTTATGGCGCCGCGTGGCTGGGCCTGATCCCGGCGTTCTTTTTCTGGCGGGCGAGCCTGCGGCTGAAGGCGGAACTTAAGTCGGGTTAAAGATAAAGCCGTAGCCCTGGGCCTGTCGAAGGGCGCTTCTCGGTGAAGCGCCCTTCGACAGGCCCAGGGCTAAGGTCATTTCATCAATAGGGCGGATCGACCTTCGCGCGCTGTGCTTTCGCGGCATCGATCCACCAATTGAGATCATCGGCGAAGCGCGGGAAGCTTTTCACAAGCCGTGCGCCATCGTCGCCCGTCGGCGCACCATCGGCATCGAAAGCGCCGCCGATCCGCCCGACGGGCAGGATCGACGAGGTGACCGCCATGCCCATCTCCCCGAGCGTATCGCGCCACCCCATCATCGCGCGCACCCCCGACCATGGCCCCGCCGAGTAACAGGCGATGGCGGCGGGCCGCCAGAACCATTCTTCGAGGAAATGGTCGGTGAGGTTTTTAAGTCCCGGCTGCGGCCCCCAATTATATTCGCCGGTGACGAAGACGAAGCCGTCGGCAGCGCGAATCTTGGCCGCGAGTTCGGCCATTGCAGGCGGCGCCTCGCCCTTCGGATATTCCTTGTACATGCGGTCGAGCATCGGCAGGCCCACGGCCTTGGCGTCGATCAGTTCGGCGCTGTCGCCGCGCGCGACGATCGCGTCGACCAGCCAATGCGCGAGCTTGATGCCCTGCCGGTCGCGGCGGTAGCTGCCGTAGAAAATGAGGATATGTCGAGTCATCGCGCGAGCGTGGCACGGCTTGCGCCGCAACGGAAGTCCCCTAAGCTGATCGCGGCCAAGAGTGGGGGGGAAGATGATGCGCGTTTATCGCACGCCGGACGATCGTTTCGTGGATTTGCCGGACTGGCCCTATGCGCCAAATTACATCGAGATCGTGGGCGGCCTGCGCGTTCATTATGTCGACGAAGGGCCACGCGACGCGCAGCCGGTGCTGATGCTCCACGGCGAGCCGACCTGGGCCTATCTCTATCGCCACATGATCGGCCCCGCGGTCGATGCCGGGTTTCGCGTCGTCGCGCCCGACCTGATCGGCTTCGGTCGCTCGGACAAGCCGCTCGATCGTTCGGCGTACAGTTATGCGGCGCAGGTTGCGTGGATGCGGCAGTGGATCGAGGCGCTTGATCTGAAGGACATCATCCTCGCGTGCCAGGATTGGGGTTCGCTGATCGGCCTGCGCCTCGTCGCCGAAATGCCCGAACGCTTTGCGGGCGTGGCGCTGTCGAACGGCGGGCTTCCCGAAGGCCAGCGCGCGCCGCGCGCTTTCGCGATCTGGCGCGCCTTTTCGCGCTACAGTCCGGTGTTCCCGATCGGGAAGATCGTCAAAGCGGGCGCCAAACGCGAATTGAGCGCGGCGGAAATCGCCGCCTATGACGCGCCATTCCCCACCCGCGCTTCAAAGGTGGCCGCGCGGGTCTATCCGTCCTTCGTGCCCCTCGGCGACAATATTGCGGTCCCCGACCAGAAGCGCGCCTGGGCTGCGCTAGAAGCGTTCGACAAGCCGTTCCTGTGCTGCTTTTCCGACGGTGATCCCATCACGCGCGGCGGCGATGCCCTGTTCACGTCGCGCGTTCCCGGCGCGGCGCGCGTCACGCATCGCACGCTGCACGGCGGCCACTTCATTCAGGAGGACGACCCGGCGGGCTTCGTCGCGGCGATCCGGGACGTCGCTGCGGCTGGGCGCTGATCGTCAGTCGCTGAACGGGTCGCGGATCAGGATTGTGTCTTCGCGTTCGGGACTGGTCGATACCAGCGCGATCGGGGTTTCGATCAGTTCCTGCACGCGCTGGATATATTTGATCGCCTGCGCGGGGAGGTCAGCATAGCTGCGCGCGCCCGCGGTCGATTCGTGCCAGCCGTCCATTTCCTCGTAAATCGGCTCGACCTCAGCCTGATCGGCGGCGTGGGCGGGGAAATAGTCGAGGATCTTGCCGCGCAGGCGGTATCCCGTGCAGATGCGGATCGTATCGAAGCCGTCGAGCACGTCGAGCTTGGTCAGCGCGATGCCGGTCACGCCCGACACCGCGCAGCTCTGACGCACCAGCACCGCGTCGAACCAGCCGCAGCGGCGCTTGCGCCCGGTGACGGTGCCGAATTCATGCCCGCGCTCGCCCAGCTTCTGGCCGATCGCGTCCTCGAGCTCGGTTGGGAAGGGGCCGCTGCCGACGCGCGTCGTGTACGCCTTGGCGATGCCGAGGACGAAGCCGACCGCCGAAGGGCCGAGGCCCGAGCCGCTCGCGGCGGTCCCGCTGACGGTGTTCGAGCTGGTGACGAAGGGGTAGGTGCCGTGGTCGATGTCGAGCAGCACGCCCTGCGCGCCCTCGAACAGGATGCGCGCGCCGGCCTTGCGCACTTTCTTCAGCCGCTTCCACACCGGCTGTGCATATTCGAGCACATAGTCGGCGATTTCCTTGAGGTCGGCGATCAGCCGCTCGCGATCGATCGGCGGTTCGCCGAACCCGGCGCGCAACGCATCGTGGTGCGCGGTGAGGCGGTCGAGCTGCGGTTCCAGCTTGTCGAGGTGCGCGAGGTCGCAGACGCGAATCGCGCGGCGGCCAACCTTGTCCTCATACGCCGGGCCGATGCCGCGCCCGGTGGTGCCGATCTTGCCCGCGCCCGCGGCGGTTTCGCGCAGCGCATCAAGGTCGCGATGGAAGGGCAGGATCAGCGCACAATTGTCGGCGATTGCGAAATTCTCCGCGTTGATCTCGACGCCCTGACCGCGCAGCTTGGTAATCTCGTCGCGCAGCGCCCACGGATCGAGCACAACGCCATTGCCGATGATCGACAGCGTGCCGGTGACGATGCCAGAGGGAAGCAGCGACAGCTTGTACACCTGCTCACCGACGACGAGCGTATGACCGGCGTTATGGCCGCCCTGAAAACGCACCACGGCATCGGCGCGGCTGGCGAGCCAGTCGACGATCTTGCCCTTGCCCTCGTCGCCCCACTGCGACCCGATGACGGTAACATTTGCCATGATGCTGTCCTGCTGAACCGGACCCGAAAACGACCAGCGCGGGTCCGGCGCGGCCTTAGCGGATTTGGCCGCAGAGGCAAGCACGCTGGGATGAATTTGCGACATTTGCGCTGGACAATGGACCGGTGCCGGGGGGCGATGGAGGTGCGGATATGAGCAAGCGATACGGGATCGGCGCGGCAATGATCGCCGCTTTGGTGGCGAGCAGCATGCCCGCCAGCGATGCGCGCGAAAAGCTGCGCGAGCGGCTGCGCGAACGGATGGCCGAACGGATGGGTGCCGAACAGGGACCGAAGGCGCCGGGCAGCGAGACGATCAGCTATGGCAGCGATCCGTTGCAGGCGCTCGACATCTGGCGCGCCAAAAATGCCACGGGGCCGGCGCCGCTGATCGTCTATGTCCATGGCGGCGGGTGGAAACGCGGCAGCAAGGACAATGCCACAGGGCGGTTCAAACCCGTGCATTATCCGGAGCAGGGCTATGCCTTTGCCTCGATCAACTACCGCCTTGTCCCCGCCGCGACGGTCGAGCAGCAGGCGGCCGATGTGGCCAGTGCGGTCAGGACGTTGATCGACCGTGCTGCCGCGCTGGGCATCGACCGGCGGCGCATCGTGCTGATGGGGCATAGCGCGGGCGCGCATCTGGTCGCGCTGGTCGGGACCGACGAGCGCTATCTGAAGGGCGCGGGCCTGTCCTTTGCCGACATTGCAGGAGTGATCCCGAACGACGGCGCGGCCTATGACGTTCCGGCGCAGATGAAGGACGGTCCGCCCATCATGCAGGCGACTTACAAGCAGGCGTTCGGGACCGACCCGGCGCGGCAAAAGGCCTTGTCGCCGACGGCGCACGCGGCGGCGCCCAATGCGCGCGAATTCTTGCTGCTCTATGTCCAGCGCCCCGACGGGGTGCGGCAGGCGAAGGCGTTGGGTGACGCGCTGACCGCGGGGGGCAGCCGGGTTGAGCATGGCAGCTTTCCGGGCGAGGGGCTGAAGGGCCATGCCGAAATCAACCGCAGCCTGGGCGATCCTGCCTATCCGGCGACCGCCACCGTCGATGCATGGTTGAAGCGGGTATTTGCCAAATAGCCACCGTCATTGCGAGCGTAGCGAAGCAATCCAGAGCAGGATAAAGACGCTCTGGATTGCTTCGCTACGCTCGCAATGACGGCTGAAGAGTGAGGATATGCAGCTATGACGAACCCCGACGCGCCCTATCATGCGCATATCTATTACGACCCCGCCGAACGGCCAGTCGCCGCGGCGCTTCGCGACGATTTCGGCAGCGATCCGGCGATCCTGTTCGTCGGCGCGATGACCGATGGCGCCGCGGGGCCGCATCCGATCGCGCAATATGAAGTGCATTTCCTGGCGCGCTCGCGCGATGACGTCGTGGCGGCGATCGAAGCGACGCGGCTGCGCGCGCTGATTCATCCGCTGACCGATGACGATCTGGCCGACCATACGACGCTGGCGCACTGGATCGGCGAGCCGGTCGAACTCGACGTGACCGTGCTCGATCCGCCGGGGGTCAATCAGGGGGTGCCGCGGTTCGGGATTTCGGATTTTTGACGGCTCACCGTAGCCCTGAGCCTGTCGAAGGGCGCTTCTCGGATAGGCGCCCTTCGACACGCTCAGGGCTACGGTTCAGACTTGAACCGCGACCGGCCCATCGGCACCGAGTCGCCATCCGCAGCCCAGCGCCTTTGCATCATCCGCGTCGCACAGGGCTGCCACCGTCTGCCAGTCATCAGCGCGCAGGCTGGCGGCCAGCGCCGGGTCATGGCCGAGCGGCAGGAAGATGCGGCGCTCGGCGTCGTCTTCGGCGCCCAGCCCCGCGTCGATCAGCGGATCGGGATAGAGCGAGAAACCGACCGCTGATTCCTCCTGATCCTCGCCGACGGGGATAGCATAGCCGCCGCCGCGACCGACCGCGTCGCCCTGGCCAGGGACGAAGATTTGAAAACCGAACCAGCTTTGATAGGCGAAGCCATGACGCTCGGTCGGGTCAAGCGTCAGCGTCACGCGGTCGCGGATCGGCGCGGCGATGGCTTCGAGCGCGTCGATGCGCGCGGCGAGGACGCCCGCGGTGTCGAAGACGCGCAGGTCAGCGATCGCCTGATCGAAGGGACCGGTTGCGCGGAGCAGCGGCAGATAGGCGGCAGCGCCGATCCGCGTCAGCGCGCCGGCGTCCTTGGCGTCGAGTTCGTCGCGCAGCTGCTGGCTATCGGTATCGACGGGGAGCGGGCCGTTCGCGAGCAGGTCGACGACGTCGGGCAGGGTGAAGTCGATCGTGACGGGGCCGATGCCCGCCGCTTCGAGCGCGTCGATGGCGACCGTCACGATCTCGCGCGCCGCCGCGACGCTGTCGCTGCCGATCAGTTCGGCGCCGACCTGCAGCATTTCGCGCGCGGGGCGCAGCTGGCTGGCGCGCAGTTTGACGACCTGTCCTGCGTAGCAGAGGCGCAGCGGTCGCGGTGCCTTGGCGAGCAATGACGTCGCGATGCGGCCGACTTGCCGGGTGATGTCGGGGCGCAGCGCGAGCGTCCGCTGCGACACAGGATCGGTGAAGCGGAGCAGGTCGCGCGACGAGCGATCGTCATCACCGCCCAGCGTTTCGCGGAATTCGGCCAGCGGCGGTGCCACGCGGCCATAGCCATGCGCGCGCATCGCGTCGACGAGCGCGCGGGTGACGCGCGACGCGGCCTCCGCCTGTTGGGGTAGGCGGTCGCGGAGGCCTTCGGGCAGCAGGGCGGGGGTGCGAGGCATGGTGGCTCTCCTACGCGGTGCGTGCCGCAAGTGAAAGCCCCTCCCCTTCAGGGGAGGGGTTGGGGTGGGGGCCAGGGGCCTTGCGTAAGGCCGCTGGCCCCCACCCGCTGCAACTAGGCAGCACGCTGCCAAGTTTCGCTTCCCTCCCCTGAAGGGGAGGGCGTTTGGTTGGTCAGAACTTCAGCCCCTTCACCGTCTTCACGCCCGGAAGTTGGCAAAGTTGCCACAGCAAAGGTTCGGGCATCGGCGAGTCGAGGCTGAGCAGCAGCACCGCTTCGCCGCCGGCGGCCCGGCGGCCGAGGTGGAAGGTGCCGATGTTGAGCCCCGCTTCGCCGAGCGCCGTCCCGATACGGCCGATGAAGCCCGGTGCATCTTCGTTGACGATGTAGAGCATATGGCCGTCGAGATCGGCCTCGACCTTGATGCCGAACATCTCGACGAGGCGTGGGTCGCCGTTGCTGAAGAGCGTGCCCGCGACCGAGCGGTCGCCGGACTCGGTGGCGACGGTCACACGCACGAGCGTGTGATAGTCGCCGTCGCGGTCATGCCGCACTTCGCGAACATCGAGCCCGCGTTCGCGCGCGAGGTGCGGGGCGTTGACCATGTTCACGCTGTCCGAATAGCGGCGCATCAGCCCGGTCAGAACAGCGGCGGTGATCGGCTTGAGGTTGAGCTCAGCGGCGGCGCCCTCGACCTCGACCGAGATCGTCGTGAGATTGTCGTGCGCGAGCTGGCCGACGAGGCTGCCGAGCTTTTCGGCGAGGCTCATATAGGGGCGCAGCTTCGGGGCTTCCTCGGCCGACAGGCTCGGGACGTTGAGCGCGTTGGTGATGCCGCCGGTGAGGAGATAGTCCGACAGCTGCTCGGCCACCTGGATGGCGACATTGACCTGTGCCTCGTCGGTCGAGGCGCCGAGGTGCGGGGTGCAGATGAAGTTCGGGGCGCCGAACAGCGGATGGTCGGCGGCCGGCGGCTCGGTCTGGAACACGTCGAGCGCAGCGCCCGCGACATGACCCGATTCGAGCGCCTCCTTCAGCGCCGCCTCGTCGATCAGCCCGCCGCGCGCGCAATTGATGATGCGAACACCCTTCTTGGCCTTGGCGATATTCTCCTTCGACAGGATATTGCGCGTCTGGTCGGTGAGCGGCGTGTGCAGCGTGATAAAATCGGCCTTGGCGAGCAGGGTGTCGAGGTCGGCCTTTTCGACGCCGAGTTCGATCGCGCGCTCAGGCGTCAGGAACGGGTCGAAGGCGACGACCTTCATGCGGAGGCCGATCGCGCGCTCCGCGACGATGCTGCCGATGTTGCCGCAGCCGATCAGGCCGAGCGTCTTCGACGTCAGCTCGACACCCATGAAGTCGTTCTTCGGCCATTTGCCCGCCTGCGTTCCCGCGTTGGCTTCGGGGATCTGGCGCGCAAGCGCGAACATCATCGCGATGGCATGTTCGGCGGTGGTGATGCTGTTGCCGAAGGGCGTGTTCATCACGATGACGCCCTTTTTCGACGCTTCGGGAATGTCGACATTGTCGACGCCGATGCCGGCGCGGCCGACGACTTTCAGGTTCGTCGCGGCCGCGAGGACGTCGGCGGTGACCTTGGTCGCCGAGCGGATCGCGAGGCCGTCATAGGCGTCGATCATCGCGATCAGCTCGTCCTTGGTCTTGCCGGTGATGACGTCGACGTCGATGCCGCGTTCCTTGAAGATCGCGGCGGCCTTGGGGTCCATTTTGTCGCTGATGAGGACTTTGGGTGCGGTCATTGGTATAGCTTTCAAAAACTCCGTTCGTCCTGAGCTTGTCGAAGGACAGTTCTTCTGGTGGACGTCGGAAGAAAATAGCGGCCCTTCGACAAGCTCAGGGCGAACGGAAGAAGGGAAGCGTCAGGCCGAAAGGCTCGCGTAGGCCCAGTCGAGCCACGGGCCGAGCGCCTCTATATCGGCGGTGTCGACGGTCGCGCCGCACCAGATGCGAAGCCCCGGAGGCGCGTCGCGATAGCCCGCGATGTCGTAGGCTGCGCCTTCCTTTTCGAGCAGCGCGGCGAATTTCTTGATGAAATCCGCATCGGCCCCGGCGACCGACAGGCAGACCGAAGTCTTCGAGCGGCTGGCGGGATCGGCGGCGAGGTGGCTCAGCCATTCGCGGTCGGCGACGATCTTGTCGAGCGCCGCCGCATTGGCATCGCTGCGCGCCTTGAGGCCGTCGAGGCCGCCCAGCGACTTCGCCCATTCGAGTGCAAAGATCGCGTCTTCGACGGCGAGCATCGATGGGGTGTTGATCGTTTCGCCCTTGAACACGCCCTCGGCGAGCGCGCCCTTCGACACGAGGCGGAACACCTTCGGCAGCGGCCAGGCGGGGGTGTAATTCTCGAGCCGTTCGACCGCGCGCGGGCCGAGGATCAGCACGCCATGGCCGCCTTCGCCGCCGAGCACTTTCTGCCAGCTGAAGGTCGCGACGTCGATCTTGTCCCACGGCATATCGTACGCGAACACGGCCGAGGTCGAGTCGGCGAAGGACAGCCCTTCGCGATCGGCCGGAATCCAGTCGCCGTCGGGGACGCGCACGCCGCTGGTCGTGCCGTTCCAGGTGAAGAGCACGTCGTTCGACCAGTCGACTTGGCCGAGGTCGGGAAGCTGGCCGTAATCGGCGCGGACGACGGTCGGATCGAGCTTGAGCTGCTTGGCGGCATCGGTGACCCAGCCCTCGCCGAAGCTCTCCCATGCGAGCGTCGTGACGGGGCGGGCGCCGAGCATCGTCCACATCGCCATCTCGAACGCGCCGGTGTCGGAGCCCGGGACGATGCCGATGCGGTGCGTATCGGGCAGCTGCAGCATCTCACGCATCAGGTCGATGCAATATTGCAGGCGCGTCTTGCCGATCTTGGCGCGGTGCGAGCGGCCCAGCGATTCGGTAGCGATTTTGGAGGCGTCCCAGGCCGGCGGCTTCGCGCAGGGACCGGAAGAAAAATAGGGGCGCGTCGGGCGCACCTGTGGCGTCGTCACTTCACTCATTTAGTCTCTCCTTGCAGAGAGCTCGCGCGGCGTTGGGACCGCGTGGCCCGGCGCCGCGTTTAGGGTTCGCCACGCAACTGTCAAACAAATTGCGCGGGCCGCGCGAAATTTCCGGTGAGCCGAAGCAAAACTAAAGAGCTTGTTAACCATCTTGTCGGTATTTTGACGGTCATGCGGATTCCGATCGTCTTGCAGCCCCGAACGCTGATCGCCGTCACCGCGGCGCTGGCATTGTCCGCCTGTTTCGGCAGCCCCGAGGTGATGAAGCGCGGCGATCCGAAACGCTCCACCGCGAGCGCGCCGAAGCGGCCGCAGATTGCGCCGACGCCGTCGTTCACAAGCGCCGAAGCGCAGCAATGCGCGTTTGATCTGAAGCAGGCGGGGGTGCGCTTTACGCCGCTACCCAATCAGGATCATGGCGGCGGATGCAGCTCAATCGATTCGGTGAAGCTTCTCGACATCGGGACCCCGACGACCAATCTTGGCGCGATGACCTGTCCGCTGGCGAAAAATTTCGCCGCGTGGGCGCAGCATGCGGTGAAGCCTGCGGCGCGGAAATATTTCGGGCAGGAGGTGGTGAAGATCGAGACCTTTGGCACCTATAGCTGCCGCAACATCTATGGCGGGCGCTCGGGCCGTTTGTCGCAGCATGCCTATTCGAACGCGATCGATGTGTCGGGCTTTGTGCTGGCCGACGGACGGCGGATCATGCTGGACGGCGGGTGGAAGGGCGACAAGGCGTCGCAGGACTTTCTGCGCGCGCTGCACAAATCGGGCTGTCGCCGCTTTGGCACGGTGCTGGGGCCGGATTATAACGCCGCGCACTATAATCATTTCCATTTCGACATGAGCGGCAACGGTTATTGCCGTTGACCTTTGATCCTCCCTGTCGCGCAGCGATGGGGAGGTGGCAGCGCGAAGCGCTGACGGAGGGGCGTTGGCACCACCGTTGCGGCCCCTCCACCATTCGCTTCGCGAACGGTCCCGCTGGCGCTGCGCGCCGTCTGCGACTCCCCCATGGCTTCGCCACGGGAAGGATCGGGATGGGTTCGTCTTGGCAAAGTCACGCCGAACGGCTAGCCGCTGTTCAATGGCAGAAGATAAACAACCCCATCGTTCGCGTTTCCACAAAGCCAAGGATGACGCGCAGTTCGCCAAGCAGGCGACCACCACCCCGCAGACCGCGAGCGCTGCGTATAAGCTGGCGTTTCAGGACACCGACTTTCTGCTACGCGAAGACTTGCGCCCGGTGCGGTTCCAGCTCGAACTGCTCAAGCCCGAACTGCTGCTCGACGAGGCAAAGATCGAATCGATGCTGGTCATCTATGGCTCGGCGCGCATTCCCGAGCCTGCGGAAGCCGACGCGCTCGAAGCGGCGGCGACCGACGATGTCCAGCGCAACATTGCGCGGCGACTGAAAGCCAAGGCGAAATATTACGAAGAAGCGCGCAAGCTGGCCCGCCTCGCAAGTCAGGTGCCGCCGGATAAAAATGGCTGTCGTCACTTCGTCGTGTGCTCGGGCGGCGGGCCGTCGATCATGGAAGCGGCGAATCGCGGTGCCGACGACGTCGGCAAGGAATCGGTCGGGCTCAATATCGTGCTGCCGCACGAACAGGCACCGAACCGCTATGTCACCCCGTCGCTGAGTTTCCAGTTCCACTATTTCGCGCTGCGCAAGATGCACTTCCTGCTCCGCGCCCGCGCGGTGTGCGTGTTTCCGGGTGGTTTCGGCACCTTTGACGAGATGTTTGAGCTGCTGACTTTGATCCAGACCGGCAAGATCAAGCCGATCCCGATCGTGCTGTTCGGCAAGAAATTCTGGGAACGCGTCGTCAATTTCGAGGCGCTGGTCGAGGAGGGCGTGGTGAGCGCGCGCGACCTGGGGCTGTTCAGATTTGTCGAGACCGCCGACGAGGCGTGGCAAATCGTCCAGGATTTTTACGCGAATATCGAGGAGCAGGGGTGACTATTTCCCTCCCCCTTGATGGGGGAGGCAGCGAGACTTGCCAGCTTGCTGGCTTAGTCGCAGCGGTGGGGGTGCGCTCTCGACCCTTAGATGACGGTCCAAGGACGCGCGATCACCCCCATCCAACTTCGCCTAGCCGCGTCGCGGCAAGGCTGCGTATCCTTCCCCCATCAAGGGGGAAGGGGCTATTTCTGCGCTTCCAGATACAGGATCAGCGCCTTGCGATCCGCAGCGTCGATCACCCCGGCAAACGCCATGCGGGTGCCCGGAACCGCCTTCATCGGCGCTTCGAGATAGGCATCGAGCGCGGCTTCGTCCCAGACGCCGCCCTTCGCCTTCATCGCGCTGGAATAGGAAAAGTCGGGCTTCGCCGCGACCGCTGCGCCGACGACGCCGTGCAAATTGGGGCCGATCCCGTTGCGGCCGCCCTTGTCCACGGTATGACACGCCACGCAGCGTTTGAAGACCTGCTCGCCCATCGCCGCGGTTGGCGCGACGGCAACCGCAGGGGGAGCTGCAGCTTCGTCCGCGGCGACATCGGCGGGGGGATTGTCGGCCTTGCCGCAGCCGGCCAGCGCCAAAGCGCCCGCCAGCAGCACGGGCGCGAACCGCATTATTTCTTGGCTTCGGCCGGAGCGGGGGTTGCCGCGGCGGCATCAGCCGCGGGAGCGGCAGCGGCGCCTTCGGCCGCCGGGGCAGCCGCTTCGCCTTCGGCCGGGACAGCGCCTTCGGCGGGTGCGGCGGCTTCGGGGGCGGGCAGCGGCAGGTTCGAACCCTGGCTGTTCATGTAAACGATCAGGTTGGCGCGATCTTCGGCGCTGCTGAGGCCCGCGAACGACATCTTGGTTCCCGGCGCATATTTGCGCGGGCTGGCGAGCCAGGCGTCCATGCCTTCGAAATCCCAGTTGCCCGGAACCGACTTCAGCGCGTCAGAATAGGCGAAGCCTGCGACGTGGCCGTGCGGCTTGCCGAGGGCGCCCCACAGATTCGGACCGATGCCGTTGGCGCCGCCCGAGGCAATTGTGTGGCACGCGGCGCATTTCGCGAACACCGCTTCGCCCTTCACCGGATCGGCGGCGGCGAGCAGGTTAGCGATCGGCACGGCCGCGGCGCCACCGGCGCCCGCTTCGGCATCCTCGATCGGGAAACCGGGCTTTTCCGGGTTGTGACCGGCGAACAACATGCTCGACCCGATGGTCAGGCCCAGCGCGCAAATGCCGGCGAACAGCACCCAGCCAGCGATAGTGTTGTTGCGATTGTCCATGCTCTTTGAGCCCCGTTTGCTGGCGCCCGCTTGCCGGACGCATATCTGATTTGGACGCTCCCTTACTGGCGCGGCGACGGCGGCGCAAGGGGAGGAATCGGGGTTCGCGACCAGATGCGCCGGTTGCGTGCATGCGGCTTGGCGGCTATGCGCCGCGGCTCCACTCTGGGAAGGCAGTCATGGGCAGTTATTCGGCTTCCGCGCAGCATCTGGTCGACAAAATGCGGGCGGTCGCGCTGGCCGATCCCGCACGCGGGCTGGCGTTTCAGGGCGCGCCGGGGGCCAACAGCGATCTGGCCGCGCGCGAATATGACCCGAACGCGTTGCCGCTGCCCTGCTACGCCTTTCAGGATGCGATCGACGCGGTGCGCGACGGCAGGGTCGATCGCGCGATCATCCCGATTGAAAACAGCCTGCATGGGCGCGTTGCCGACATTCATTTCCTGCTCCCCGAATCCGGACTGTCGATCGTCGGCGAGCATTTCCTGCCGATCCGCTATGGTCTGATGAGCCGCGATCTGGGCCCGGTGACGCGCGCGATGAGCCATGAACAGGCGCTGGGCCAGTGCCGCCACTGGCTGCGCGCCAACAATATCGCGCCGGTTGCGCATAGCGACACCGCGGGCGCCGCGGCGTGGGTCGCCGACAGCGACGAGGTCGGGCTGGCCGCGCTGGCACCGCCGCACGCTGCGGAACTGTACGGGTTGACGCTGCACGGCACCGGGATGGAGGATGCCGACCATAATATGACGCGCTTCGTCGTGCTGGCGCGCGAACCGCTCGCCGATTTTGCGGCGATCGAGGGGCCGGTGATGACCACCTTCATGTTCGAGGTGAAGAATATCCCGGCGGCGCTGTACAAAGCGCTCGGCGGCTTTGCGACCAACGGGGTCAACATGACCAAACTGGAAAGCTATCAGACCGGCGGCAGCTTTGCCGCGACGCAATTTTACGCCGACATCGTTGGGGCGCCGGGGGACGAACGTGTCGATCGTGCGCTCGAGGAACTGGATTTCCAGACCAAGTCGCTGCGCCTGCTCGGTACGTACGCGCAGGCGCGCCTGCGGCCCTAAAATTTGCGAAAGTCGTTGCCGCTTGGAATGAACCGTAGCCCTGAGCCTGTCGAAGGGCGCTTCACCGAGAAGCGCCCTTCGACAGGCTCAGGGCTACGGTGATTGGAGATTTCAGCACCACGCCACAAGCATTATCCGCCGCGGCGGCGGAGCATCCGGGCGGTCGCCGACGTCTGCACGATGAATAGCGTTACCAGGATGCTCGACACGACCAGCGCGAACAGGTCGAACGCCGAGAAGTTGGTGCCGCCGATGTCGGCGCCGCCAACCACCGGCATCAGCGCGGTCATCGCCATCAGCATCAAGCGCAATTCGGTCGGTCCGCCCGCCATATAGGACAGGCGAAACTCGCCGACGACCTTGGCGGCGATGAAGGTATGGATCGACAGCAGGAAATAACCGATCACCGCCATCAGCGCGACGTCGAAACGCATATAGGGGCTCATCCCGATCGCGCTGACCATCAGCAGGGTTGCGAGCGCGTCGACACTATGGTCGACAAAATAGCCATAGTTCGGCCGTTCGATCTGGCGCCAGCGCGCCAGGCTGCCGTCGAGCGAATCGCCGAACCAGTTGACGACATAGCCCGCGAGGCACAGACCCAGCCATTCGTCGTCGATCCAGCTGAGCATATAGCCCGCGGCGACCATGACGGCGCCGAAGAAGCCCAAAACGGTGAGCTTGTCGGGGGTCACCCACTGCGGCAGGCGGGGGCATATCCAGTTGAGCAGGCGTCGTTCGCCGCGCGCGAGGATATTCTGCTGAATACGGACCGGCGCCTGCGCGACGGGCTGGAACTTGCTCATGGAAATCCTTTGAAGCTGGCTGTCATGCAATCGCCAGCCAAATGTCATGGGATCGTCATAGAGCGAAAGTTGCGGGTCGGAAAGGGGTGGGGCGACGCGCCAGCTTACCGGGGCGCCGGTTTGCCGACGGCCTCGAAATGTGTCGCCGCTTCCGCGCCGCGCGTCGTGACAAGATAGTCGAAGCCGAGCAACAGGAAGCGCGAGAAGGCGGGGAGGTCGCGCAATTTCTTGCCCTGCAAATTGTGGCGCAGCGGCGCGGTCGGGATCAGGACGTGACCGTCGGCGGGAATGGTGTCGTGCGCTATTCCGGCCGCATCGAGGATCGGAGCGATCGCCTCGTCGCGATAGGCAGTAACGTCGGTGAAGCGTTCGGGCGACGGCTTCACCTGTCGAACCATGCCCGCAGTCGGGACATAGGCGATATGCAGCGACGTGCGTCCATTGGCCGCGGCCATACCCGGGAGCAGCGATCCGATGTCGTAGATCGAGGTCGGCGTCGTCCCGCGCCCCATATGATAGGCGCCCATCTTGAACAGCACCCGCGGTGCCGGCACCGCAGCTTTGCGGTAGGCGGTGAGGAAATAATCCTGCATCAGAGCCTGTCGTTCTTCATTATTCTGAAGATATTGGCCGCTGTTGTTCAGGCCATAGATGCGCGCACTTTCGGCGAGCGCGTCGATGATCGCCGCCGCTTCGGCATCGCCCGCGAATGCCTTTCGCAGCGCGGCGAAGTCGGCCGGTGCGGCGGTCGACATCATGATGGCGCCGAAGTTTCCGGTGCTGAGCGCGGCGCGGTCCTGTTCCAGCCACGCCGCGAGGCGGGCGCGTACAGCCTCGTCCTTCGTTCGCGCCGCGAGCGTTTCGAGCAGGATCGATGGCGCGCCGATAAATTCCTGATCGATCCCCCACAACCGCCCGGATCGCGCAAAGGGCGCGGCGAGCGCGGCGTCTTCGCGGTTGGAGAGGAACGGCATCGCCCACGGCCGTCCGGCAAAGGCATCGGCCAGCGAATCCACGCCGCCGGTTTCGATCCGGGCGCCGATCCACGCGGCGCTGTGCGGTCCGACCTCGACCGCATGATAAAGCGGCCCGGCGTTCTGCGTTTCGGCGATTGCCGCGGCGTCATGCGCGAGCGCCTCGGCCAGTTTCGGGGCGCCCGCAAGGCCATGGTCTTCACCCAACGCGACGAACTGCGCAGCCGTGAGCGCGTCGCGCAAGCGATCGCCGCCGGGTCCCGAAAGACCGTTAGGGGAAAACCCCACCGGCAGGATTTCGACCTTTTCGCCGACCGGCGGCGGTGCGGTGGTTTGAGCTCCAGCCGGGGTGGCGAGCGCCATGAACGCAAGGGCGATGAAACCGTTCAGCTTCCAGCTTGGCATGATGCACGCTCCTTCTCTATCACTGTATTATATTAACAGTACAGTTGAGCGCAAGGCGTTGTTTGGCGATCGTCAGTCCTGCCAGGGACCGATTTCGCCGACGTCGCCGATCGACCGAAAGCGCACGGCATCGTCAACCCATGCCACTTCCCACATCGGCGCGGGGCGCAGCCATTCGCCGATCACGAACAGCGGCACGCGGTGCGCGGTGACGAACGCCAGATCGCTCGCGCTGGGGCCGGGGACGGGGGTATCGTAACGCTGGCGCAGCCGCACGACCGCGACGACGTTCGGCGGCGGTGCGGGCAGCGACTGGCGCGCCGGAAAGCCGGTGCTGATCGCGATCACCGGAAACCCCTTGTCGTCGCGCGCGATGAGCAGCACCTTGTCGGCGCTGGCGATCGGGCCGCCGACCGGACGCCCGGCAACCTTGCGAGCGGAAATTGCGACGAATTCGCGCACGTCGGTGTCGGCGATTGGCGCGACCGCCGCGGTGGTCGGCGGCGCAGGCGCAGGGTCGGCGGCGAGCGCCGCGGCAAACAGCAGCCATGCGATCAATGCGCTTCGCCCCAGCTCTTGCCGACACCGATTTCGACGTCGAGCGGCACCGACAGCGTCAGCGCCGGTTCGGCGGCGCCCATCATCACCGTTCGGATGACCGCACCCGCGGCCTCCGCCTTGTCCGCGGGCGCTTCGAATACCAGTTCGTCATGGACCTGGAGCAGCATCTTGACGTCGGACAGCCCCGCGTCGGCGAGGGCCGCGGGCATGCGGGCCATCGCGCGCTTGATGAGGTCGGCGCTGGTTCCCTGGATTGGCGCGTTGATCGCGGCGCGTTCGCTGCCCGCGCGCTCGTTCTGGCTCGCCGCCTTGATGCGCGGGAACCAGGTTTTGCGCCCGAACAATGTCTCGGTGTACCCCGTCGCCCGCGCACTTTCGAGCGTGTCGGTGATATAGTCCGAAATCCCGGGAAAGCGTTCGAAATAGCGTGCGATCAGCGCCTGCGCTTCGTCGGGCGTGATCTCGAGCCGCCCCGCCAGTCCCCACCGCGAAATGCCGTAGAGGATCGAGAAGTTGACCGTCTTGGCCTTGCCGCGGGTGTCACGGTTACTTTCGCCGAACAATTCGATCGCGGTCGCGGCGTGGATGTCCTGGCCCTGTGCAAAGGCTTCCTTCAGTTCGGGGACGTCGGCCATATGAGCGGCGAGGCGCAGCTCGATCTGGCTATAGTCGGCGGCGATCAGGACGTGGCCGGGCGCGGCGATGAAGGCGTCGCGGATCTGCCGCCCGGTGTCGGTGCGGATCGGGATGTTCTGCAAATTCGGGTCGGTCGACGAGAGGCGCCCGGTCTGCGCGCCGACGAGGCTGTAGCTGGTGTGGACGCGTCCGGTTGTCGCATTGATCTGTTGTTGCAGCGCGTCGGTATAGGTCGATTTCAGTTTGGACAGCTGGCGCCATTCGAGGATTTTGCGCGCGATCGGCACCCCGTCGCGTTCGAGCCGTTCAAGCTCGTTCTGGTCGGTCGACCAGTCGCCCGACTTGCCTTTGCGCCCGCCTTTCAAGCCGAGCTTGTCGAACAGGATTTCGCCGAGCTGCTTGGGGCTGCCGATCGCAAAGGGCTGGCCCGCGAGTTCATGGATCTCGCCCTCGATCCGCAGCATTTCGGTGGCGAACTCGCCCGACAGCTTCGCCAGATAGTCGCGGTCGACCATGATCCCGGCGCGTTCCATGCCCTCGATCACTGCCGCCAACGGGCGATCGACCATTTCATAAACGCGCGTGCCGCCCTCGATCGGCAGCCGCAGCTTGAGCAGCTTCCACAGGCGCAGCGCCACATCGGCATCCTCGGCGGCATATTCGGTCGCGCGGTCGAGCTGCACCTCGGCAAAGCTGATCTGCGATTTGCCGGTGCCGCATATATCCTTGAATGACAGGCAGGCATGGTCGAGGTGGAGCTTGGCAAGTTCGTCGAGCCCATGCTGATGCTTGCCCGCGTCGAGCGCGAAGCTCATCACCAGCGTGTCGTCATAGGGCGCGATGGTGACGCCGTGCTGCGCGAGCACGCCGATGTCATATTTAAGGTTATGCCCGACTTTCAGCACCGCATCGTCAGCGAACAGGTCGCCGAGCCGCGCGAGTGCGTCACCCATCGCGATCTGCTTGGGCTTTTCGGCGAACATGTCGGTGCCGCCGTGGCCGAGCGGGATGTAGCAGGCGTTGCCCGGCGCGGTCGCGAGGCTGACGCCGACCAGCCGTCCGGTCACGCTGTCGAGACTGGCGGTTTCGGTATCGACCGCGACGACATGCGCGGCGCGCGCAGCGGCGATCCAGCGGTCGAGCGCGTCGAGCGTCGTCACCGTTTCATAGGCTGAGCGGTCGATGGGCGGCATCGCGGGCAGGGTCGGCGTCGACGCCGTGCCGTTCGCAGCAGGCGCAGGCACGGCGGCAGCGCGCGGCAGGGTCGGCGGGCCGCCCGGCGTCGCGCCAAGGTCAAGCTTGGCCGACAGCGAGCGGAAACCATGCTCGTCGAGAAACGCCTTGAGCGGTAGCGGCGGAATGGCGCCGAGCTTGAGGTCGTCCAGCGCATCGGGCAGCGGGCAGTCGCGCTTCAGATCGACCAGCACGCGCGACAATTCGGCCATCGCGCGATGTTCGATCAGATTGTCGCGCAGCTTGCTGGCCTTCATCGTCTCGGCGCCGTCGAGCGCCGCGGTGAGGCTGCCATATTCCTGGATCAGCTTGGTCGCGGTCTTCGGCCCGACGCCCCGCACCCCGGGGACGTTGTCGACGCTGTCGCCCATCAGCGCGAGCACATCGCCGACCAGGTCGGGGGTGACGCCAAACTTCTCGTTCACCGCGTCGAGGCCAAGGCGGACATTCTTCATCGTGTCGAGCATGTCGACGTGCGGCCCGTCAGCAGGCTCGCGGATAAGCTGCATCAGATCCTTGTCCGACGAAACGATGGTGACGTCCCAGCCTTCGCGCACCGCGGCTTCGGCATAGGAGGCGATCAGATCGTCGGCCTCGAAACCCTCCATCTCGATACACGGCAGCGAAAAGGCGCGCGTCGCGTCGCGGATCAGGGGGAATTGCGGGCGCAGATCCTCGGGCGGTTCGGGGCGGTTGGCCTTATACTGGTCGTAAATTTCGTTGCGGAACGACTGGCTGGAGTGGTCGAGAATGACCGCAAGGTGCGTCGGCCCGTCGGCGTCATGCAGGTCCTTGGCCAGTTTCCACAGCATCGTCGTATAGCCATAGACCGCGCCGACCGGCACTCCGTGCGGGTTGGTCAGTGGCGGCAGGCGGTGATAGGCGCGGAAGATGTAGCTGGAGCCATCGACCAGATAGAGATGATTCTTCTCGGACATGGCGGCGGTGTAGCAGCGGCGGGCAGGGCGGCCTAGGGCAAGGTTCCCGCTTTCTTCTCCGTCACGCGGCGAGCAAAGGCCACGGTGCGATCGAGTGCTTGCTTGCCCGCGGCGCTGTCGAGATCGAACTGATATTCATGGCCGAGCGCCGGGACATGATCCTTTGCGAAGAACAAGGTTTCGACCGGCGCGCCCACCCTTTTCAGGCTGTTTGCCAGCCGTTCGGACTGGCCGAGCAGGGGATCGCCATTGCCTGCCGTGATGAAGGCTTGCGGAAAATCGCGCGTTATATGATCGGGCAGCGCCATGAGGCGGAATTGCGGATCGTCCATCGCGTCGCGCTTGCCGCCATAGGCCCAGACGACGGCGCGCAGGAACGGGCCGAGCGTACCGTCGAGGTTCAGCATCGTGACATCGTGCGCCCCGCAAAAGAGGATGGCGCCCTTGATCCGGTCGGGTCCGACCGACGGCGCGATGCCGACCGCCTTTGCATAGGCGGGGTTGGTCGCAATTGTGGCCACTTGCGCCGCAATCTGCGCCCCCGCGCTATCGCCGCCGATCAGGATCCGGTCAGGGTCGATCCCGTAACGGCCTGCGTTGGCGACCAGATGGCCGAGCGCCTTGTTGGTTTGCCGGATCGGAGTCGGATAACGCGCTTCGGGGGCGATCGTATAATCGACGCTGATCGTGACGAAGCCCTGCGCGGCAAGGATCTTCAGATATTCTGCGACGATATGGCGGTTGCCCGATACGAAACCGCCGCCATGCACCCAGACGATGGCGGGGCGTGCATCCGATGCAGCCTTGGGCCGAAAAATGTCGAGCAGTGCGTCGGGATCGGCGGGATCGTAGCGTACCGAGGGGATCGTCTCGACATTGGGCGGCACCTTGGGAAGCAGTTTTGCGCTCGCCGCGTCGGAGCCCGAATCGAACAGCGCGCGGATCGCCCAGATTGCCGGCTGCGGTGTGATGTAGCTGACGGTCAGCCACAGCGCGGCTACGACCGCGACGATGGCCAGTATGATACGAGTGAACCAGCGCAGCATGGCGCGTCCCCTTCGTCGGGTTCAGTCTTTCGTTCGCGGCAAGGGCGGCAGGTCGAAATGCATCACATCCTCGCGCACGCCGAGCTTGGTATATAACGCAACCGCAGGATCGTCGCCATAGTCGGCCTGAACGAACACCGCCCAGGCGCCGGTTTCGGCGGCGATATGCTGGAGTTCGGCGATCAGCGCAGTGGCGATGCCGCGGCGACGGTGCGCCGCATCGACCGCGAGATCGTAGAGATAGATTTCGCTCCGCGCCGCTTCGAGCTTCGGGAGGTCATAAGCGGTGAGGCCGCCGACAATCTGGCCGTCGAGCTCGGCGACCAGCAGGATGAGGCTGTCTCTGCCGAGCTGGCGCGCCAGCCATGCGTCATCGGGCTGATCGATCCGATAGGTGACGGGGTCGTCGAACGCAGCGGCATAGACGGCATTGAGCGCGCGCATCGCGGCGACGTCGGCGGGTCCCAGGCGTCGGATGATCATCATCGTCTCCATCGTTCGATCGCCTGCCAGCCGAGCCATGCGGCAAGCGGCACGCCAATCGCTCCCAGCATCAGCAATTCGGTCGATGTCCGCTCGACCGCCGCGGCGCCGATCGCGGCATAGACGACGCCGACCCCCAGATTGCCGAGCGCCACGGCGAACAGAAAGTGCCCAAATGCCATTCCGGCAATCCCTGCGGCGATCGGGGTCATCTCGCACAGAATGGGGACCGGGCGCGATACGATCAGCGCCACCGGGCCCGCGCGTTCGGCGATCCGGTGCGCGCGCTCCAGATCATCGGCGCCGAGCAGCCGCGCGGCAAGCGGACGCGCGCCCCAGCGACCGAGCGCATAGCCCGCAGTGCTGCCGCCCATCAGCCCCAGCCAGATGACGAAGGTGCCAAGGGCAAAGCCAAAAGCGGCGCCCGCCAGTGTGTTGGTCACCCCGTTCGGTACCGGCAGGAAAACGTCGAGCGTCAGCGCGGCGACGATCAGCGCGGCGGCGGCAAAGGGGCGTTGGTCGGCCGCCGCCAGTACCCGGTCGCTGATCGCGACAAATTCCTCGCGAAAGATCAGCGGCACGCCGACGACGATCGCCAGCAGGCCGATGATCATCAGCCAGCGTCGCAGCAGGGAAGGGCGTTCAGCCATGCCCCCCGTCTAACGCGTCAATCGCGATAGTCGATGGTCAGCCGCGCCGCCGCCGCGACCGCCGCGGCGCGCGCGTCGTCGGTCGTGCCGCCGGCGACGCGCGCGAGCGTGACGCCCATCCGGCGGTAGGGGCGGGTCACCGCCTTGCCGAAAATGCGCAAGTCGAGCGCGGTCGCGGGGTCGGGCGGGATGAGTGCGTCGGCCAGCCCGCTGATCGCGAAATCGCTGGCGTCGCGGTCGGCGAGCAGTACCGCGCTGGCGCTGGCGTCGGGCACGTTGATCGCCGGGATCGGCAGGCCGAGGATCGCGCGGGCGTGGAGGTCGAATTCGGACAGCGACTGCGAGATCAGCGTGACCATGCCGGTGTCGTGCGGCCGCGGGCTGAGTTCCGAGAAGATGACCGTGTCGCCCTTGACGAAAAACTCGACCCCGAAAATGCCGTGGCCGCCGAGGGCATCTACGACCTTGGTCGCCATATCCTGTGCGCTGGCCAGTGCGGCCTTGGACATCGCCGCAGGCTGCCAGCTTTCGCGGTAATCGCCGCGTTCCTGGCGGTGGCCGATCGGCGGGCAAAAGGTCACACCGTCCTTGTGGCGGACGGTGAGCAGGGTGATCTCATAATCGAAGTCGATGAACGCCTCGGCAATTACCCGTAGCCGGTCGCCGCGCATCCCGGCGGCGGCATAGTCCCACGCTGCGTCGATGTCGGCTTCGCTTTTGACCGTGCTTTGGCCCTTGCCCGACGACGACATCACCGGTTTGACGACCAGCGGAAAGCCGATGCGCACCGCGGCCGCATGCAACTGCTCGCGGGTTTCGGCATATTCGAAGGTCGAGGTGGTGAGCGCGAGTTCGCTGGCGGCCAGATCGCGGATCGCGTCGCGGTTCATCGTCAGCTGCGCGGCGCGGGCCGACGGAACGACATGATAACCGTCGGCTTCGACCTCGGCGAGGATTTCGGTGCGGATCGCCTCGACCTCGGGGACGATATGGTCGGGCCGATGCTTTTCGATCGCGCCGCGTAATGCATCGCCGTCGAGCATCGAAAACACTTCAAAGGCGTCGGCGACCTGCATGGCGGGCGCGCCGTCATAGCTGTCGCACGCGATGACGCGGCAGCCGAGGCGTTTCGCGGAAATGACGAATTCGCGGCCCAGCTCGCCCGAACCGAGCAGCAGGATGGTGGCGGTGGGGGTCATGGCAGGCTCCGCTACAGGAATTTCGTCCTGCCTCTAATCGCAGTCGCCAGGATTCGCCAGCGCGCCGGTCGTCATTCCGGCCAGCGCGCCGTGTCGTGGTCGGGATGCTGGTGGTTGCTTGTCCTGATGGCATCGACGTAGGCGGCCATGGTTTCCTCGGTGGTACCCTCGGCGTTGATCGGCAGCTGTTCGAACAGCGGCAGCTGGCCCTCGACCCCGAACTGGACGCGCGGCGGGAATTGCGCCGGGTTGTCGAACGAGCCGGTGGTCAGGTTGATATGCTTGCTGTCGTGATAGTCATAGGTCAGCGGGGTGCCGCAGTCGCTGCAGAAGCCGCGCGAAGCCTTATCCGAACTGGCGAAGGTCGCGGGTTCGCCGCGCGTCCAGCGGATCGCGTCGCGCGGGACGCCGATCAGCGCGATGAAGAAATTGCCCGCTGCCTTCTGGCACATCCGGCAATGACAAATGTGCGAGGTGTCGAGCACTGCGGTGACATGATAGCGCACCGCGCCGCACTGGCAGCCGCCCGAGGCCTGGGTTTCGATCCGGTCCATGCCGCGATGCTATCAAGGGCGGCGCAGCCTCGCAACTGCGCCGCCATCGATCATCAGGTGCCGAAGCGGTCGATCACCTCGGCCAGCGGGATATGGCCGCGGAACGCACCGCTTCCCGTCACGCCGTCGCCGCTTTCCAGCGCGGTGGCAAAGATGACCGCGGTATCGGCCTCCAGCCGCGTGCGCAGGGCGGCGAGCTTTGGCCAGCGCCCCGGATCGGCGACCTCGTGAAACTCCAACCAGCGCGCAATGCCGATGAACAGCGCGTCGGCCAGCGTCGGCCGGTCGCCAACGAAATAGGGGTCGTCGCCGACCATCGCTTCCAGCTTGTCATGGCGTTCGATCACGGCTTCCTTGCCATATTCGCGCAGCGCTGCCTGCAACGCCGGGCGCGGCGGGTCCATTTCGAGCGCGACCCACAGCGGGCTGAAGGCGCCGGTGAAGCCGGTGTTGATGAACGCCATGATCTGCCGCATCCGGTCGGATTGCGCCGACAGCGGATCGGGGCTGATCCGGCGATCATCGTCGCGCGCCGCCAGCCATTCCGCGATCGCCATGGTTTCGGTCAGCGCACGGCCTTGATCGGTGATCAGCGCGGGCGTTTCGTGCCGCGCGTTGATGCGGGCATAGGACGGCTCGCGCATTTCGCCGAGCATGTCGACGCGGCACAGGCGATAGGGTTTGCCCAGCCATTCGAGGGCCGCAACAAGGCCCATGGAACTTCCCAGCGGGAAGCCATAAATAAGGATCGGTTCCATTATATTGCTCCGTCTTCGTGAGGGGGAGCTGCGCAGCAATTTGCGATATAGGGCGTTCGTTTCGTGCGTAAATTACGCACCTTTTTGTAACCATGAGGGTCGTGATGAAGAATTTGGTCTCGCGCTGTCCGATCGAGGAAGTGATGCAGCTGTTGAGCGGCCGCTGGCCAACGCTGCTTATCTATTATCTCAGCGACGGAACGAAGCGATTCAGCGATCTCCAGCGCGACAATCCGACGATTTCGCACAAGATGCTGACGATGGAACTGCGCAACCTGGAAGATGCCGGGATCGTCCGGCGCACCGAGTTCGAGGGCTATCCGCGCCGCGTCGAATATGACCTGACGGCGGACGGCGAAAGGCTGGTGCCGCTGATCGATGCGCTGGGCGACTGGTGGGACGGGGTCAACGCCGCGGCGGAAGCGCCGGCGGCCAAGGTTACGATGATATAGTGTAACAAAATGGTCTGGCCGCGGGTTGGAGCTGCGTATAGCGGCTGCGAGAGAAAGAGGGGGGATCTTGAATGCTGGACAACCTGCCGGAGCAGTTGCTGCGCCATCGCCGCGCGGTGGGCATCGTCGCCATCCTGATCGCGGTGTTGACGTGGACTATCGATTTGACCGGCGTAGTCTATGAATGCCCCTATTGCCGCAGCCAGCGGACGGTGATCGGCCTGCTCGGTCTTTTGTTGATGCTGCCTAATCCGGCGCATTGGTTGGTGCGTTATTTGTCGGCAGTGTTCGCGGTGTTCGGACTGTCGGTAGCGGCGACCCAGCATTTTCGCGGCTGGGCACGCATCATGGGCGGCGAGTTCGAATGGGGCGAGCAATGGTATGTCAACGCGTGGATGCTGTCGGGCTTCGCCTTGTTCATCACCGTCGGCCTGCTGCTGCTGATCTGGAGCTGGCGACCTACAGCGCCAGTCGCTGCCTGACGCGTCTGCCCGTCACTCCCACTCGATCGTCCCCGGCGGTTTCGACGTATAGTCGTACACCACGCGGTTGATGCCCTGCACCTCGTTGATGATGCGCGTCGCGCAGCGGCTGAGGAAGGCGGCGTCGAAGGGGTAGATGTCAGCGGTCATGCCGTCGGTCGAGGTGACGGCGCGCAGCGCGCAGACATGGTCGTAGGTGCGACCGTCGCCCATGACGCCGACGGTCTTGACCGGCAGCAGCACCGCAAATGCCTGCCAGATTGCGTCGTAGAGGCCCGCACTCCGGATTTCGTCGAGATAGACGGCGTCGGCCTTGCGCAGGATGTCGCAGCGTTCCTTGCTGACTTCGCCGGGGATACGGATCGCGAGGCCGGGGCCGGGGAAGGGGTGGCGGCCGACGAAGATGTCGGGAAGGCCAAGTTCCTTGCCGAGCAGGCGCACCTCGTCCTTGAACAGCTCGCGCAAGGGCTCGACGAGCTTCATGTTCATGCGCTCGGGCAGGCCGCCGACATTGTGGTGGCTCTTGATCGTGACGCTGGGTCCGCCGGTGAACGAAACCGATTCGATGACGTCGGGGTACAGTGTGCCCTGCGCCAGGAAATCGGCGCCGCCGATCTTCTTCGCTTCTTCCTCGAACACGTTGATGAATTCGGCGCCAATGAATTTGCGCTTCTTTTCGGGATCGGTGACGCCCGCGAGGCCCGCCATGAAGCGCTCCTCGGCATCCACGACGACCAGCGGGATATTGTAATGGTCGCGGAACAGCCGCTCGACCTGTTCGCGCTCGTTCATGCGCAGCAGGCCGTGGTCGACGAAAACGCAGGTGAGCTGCTCGCCGACCGCTTCGTGGATCAGCACCGCCGCGACCGCGCTGTCGACGCCGCCCGACAGGCCGCACAGCACGCGCTGGTCGCCGACCTGCGCTCGGATTTCGGCGATCTTGGTGGCGCGGAATTCGGCCATCGTCCAGTCGCCGCTGCAACCGCAGACGTGGCGGACGAAATTGGCGATCAGCTTGGCGCCGTCGGGGGTGTGGACGACCTCGGGGTGGAATTGCGTCCCGTAATAGCGACGCTCGTCATCGGCGATCAGCGCAAAGGGGGCGCCGTCGCTGACCGCGACGATGCGGAAGCCAGGGGCAAACTCGGTGACCTTGTCGCCGTGGCTCATCCACACCTGATGCCGTTCGCCGACCTCCCACAAGCCGTCGAACAGCACGCAGGGTTCGGTGACGGTCAGGAAGGCGCGGCCAAATTCGCCGTCGCGCTCGCCATCGATGCCGCCGGGTTCGACGCGGCCGCCGAGCTGCTGGCTCATCACCTGTTGCCCGTAACAGATGCCGAGGATGGGGAGGCCACTGTCGAACACCGATTGCGGTGCACGCGGGCTGCCGTCAGCGGGGACCGAGGCGGGCGAGCCGGAAAGGATGATCCCTTTCGGCTGCATGCGTTCGAGCGCGGCCTCGGCCAAAGTGAAGGGGACAATCTCGCTATAGACCCCCGCTTCACGGACGCGGCGGGCGATGAGCTGGGTCACCTGGCTGCCAAAATCGATGATCAGGATTGATTCACCATGATCGGACTTCGGCGCGGCGGATGTGTCTGGAGTCGGCATGGCTGGCCGATAAGGGCAGCGCGCCATGCTGTCCAGCGGTCGATATGGCCCGTTGGTGGAACGCGGATGGCCTCGACACATTGTTGCGACAATTGCGACATAAATGAACCGGCCACAAAGATGCGCGTCAGCAAGGGTTCAGTCCGGTCGCGCCAAAAGAAGCAAGAAAAAACAGAAGGCTCTCCCCCCATGAAGCATGCCCATCTCTCCCTTTCCGCGCGCGCGCTGTTGCTCACCGCCAGCGCCGCGCTCGCCTGGCCCGCCATGGCCGAAACCGATGCGATGCCTGCCAGCGCCGCGGTGACGGCGATCGCTGACCAGCCATCGGCGCCGGTCGTCAGCGCGTCGAGCGACCCCGAAGATGAATATGAAGAGATCGACGGCGACGAAATCGTCGTGACCGCGCCGCGCCTTGCCGGGCAGCTGGAAACCGACATCAAGGCCGAGGCCGAGCTCGATGAGGCGGCGATTGCCAGTTACGGCGTATCGAACGTGTCGGAGCTGCTCGAGGCGCTGGCGCCGCAGACGCGCTCGGGCCGTGGGCGCGGCGGCGGGCGACCGATCATCCTGATCAACGGACGCCGGATCGGCGGCTTTGGCGAAGTGCGCAACCTGCCCCCTGAGGCGATCGCCAAGGTCGAGATTTTCCCCGAAGAGGTCGCGCTGCAATATGGCTATTCGGCCGACGAGCGCGTTGTCAACATGGTGCTCAAGCCCAATTTCCGGCAGATCGCGGTCGAGGCCGAAGGCGGCGTTCCGACGCAGGGCGGGCGGTTCCAGAGCGAAGTCGAGGGCAGTTTCCTGGCGATCGGCGAAAATGGCCGGGTCAATGTCAACGCGGGCTGGGAGCAGTCGACGATGCTCACCGAAAGCGAGCGCGGACTTGGCCCCGCAACGCGCAGCTTGTTGCCCGAAAGCGATACCTATCTGATCGATGCGACGATCCAGCGCAGCCTGAACAAGGTCACCGATGCGTCGATCAACCTGCGGCTTGACCAGACCGACAGCCTCTCCTTCCTCGGCCCCGTTGTCGCGGGCGGCGACGTGCCGCTCGAACGCGACAGCCGCAGCCGCAATCTGACGACGACCGCCAGTGTCAACGGCATGCTCGGCGATTGGCGCTGGTCGTTGTCGGGCAATTATGGCGACGCCGATCAGCGCACCTTCACCGACCGGGTGACCGGCGCGCGCGACCGCTTCGACAGCAGCCAGCAAAGCTTTGGCGGCAGTGCTAACCTGTCGGGGACGGTGACCGACGGCTGGGCGGGTCCGATCCGCTTGTCGATGACCGGCAGCTATTCGGGACTGCGCTTTGACAGCCAGTCCGAACGCTCGGGTTTGATCACGACGACCAGCTTGGGGCGCGATACGCCCAGCGTGTTCGGCTCGCTGACGCTGCCGCTGCTCGATCCCGAATATGAGGTGGGCAACATCGGCCGGATGTCGCTGACGCTGAGCGGTCAGGTCGCCAATCCCAGCGATTTCGAGGCGCTCAAAAGCTGGGGGGCTAGCCTCAACTGGGGCGTGACCGACAATCTGTCGCTGATCGCCAGCTTCAACAATGACGAGGCGGCACCCGGCATCCAGCAGCTCGGCGCGGCTCCGCTGGTGACGCCCGGGGTCACCTATTATGATTTTGCGACCGGGCAGACGGTGGAGATCACCACGACGACCGGGGGCAATCCCTTCCTGCTTGCCGAACAGCGCCGCGACCTGAAGCTTGGGCTGAACTGGGAAGTGCCGATGGTCGAAGGGCTTCGGCTGTCGGTCAATTACAACCGCAACAAGAGCAACGACACCGCGAACAGCCTGCCGCTGCTGACGCCCGAGATCGAGGCGGCGTTCCCGAGCCGCGTGACGCGCGACGCCAATGGCGTATTGATCGCGCTCGACCAGCGGCCGGTGAACTTCGACCAGGTCGAAAATTCGCAGATTCGCTGGGGCTTGAACTTCGGCAAAAGCTTTGGCCAACCCGAGCAGGCTGGACGCCCCGGTGGCGGCCCGGGCACAGGTGCGGCAGGCCCGCGCGGCGCTGGTGGTCCGCGGATGGGTGGGCGCGGCGGGCGCGGCGGCGGTGGGCCCGGCGCGATGTTTGGCGGCGGTCCGCAGGGTGGTCGCTGGTCGGTGTCGCTATATCACACCTATAAGCTGACCGACACGATCCTGATCCGCCCGGGGGTTCCCGAACTCGATTTGCTCGACGGTTCGGCGACCGGCAGCGGCGGCGGCAGCAACCGCCACCTGCTCGAACTCGACGGCGGGCTGTTCTACAAGGGGCTCGGCTTTCGTCTGAGTGGCAAATATGACAGCGGCAGCACGGTGACCGGCGGCACCGCGGGCGACCTCAACTTCGGCGATCTTGCGACGTTCAACCTGCGCTTTTTCGCCGACCTCAATCAGGTGCCGAAGCTGACCGAGAAGCTGCCGTTCCTGAAGGGATCGCGCCTGCGCCTGTCGATCGACAATCTGTTCGATGCGCAGCGCAAGATCACCGATGCGAACGGGGTGGTGCCGCTCAATTATCAGCCCGGCTATATCGACCCCCTGGGCCGCTACATCGAGCTGGAGTGGCGCAAGACGTTCTAGGCGGGCGCCCGCGCGGCACCGAAGGTGAATTCGGACGCCGCAACGCCGGGTACGAAGGTCAACGCCTGTACGAACTGGGCGGTGCAGCTTGTCCAGCTGTAGCGCGTACCCAGCGCGGCGGCGTCGGCGCGGTCACAGGTCAGTGCGGTATCGATCGCGCGGCCCAAGTCCTCGTCTAGGGCGCCCGCGCCATCGCGGATGATGTCGCCGGGGCCGGGAACGGGAAAGGCGGCAACGGGCGTGCCGCAGCTCAGCGCTTCGATCACCACCAGCCCGAAGGTGTCGGTGCGGCTGGGAAAGACGAACACGTCGGCACCGGCATAGGCCGCCGCGAGCGCTTCGCCGCCGAGTTTGCCGAGGAACAGCGCGCCGGGGTGCTGCGCCTGAAGCGCCGCGAGCGCAGGCCCATCGCCGACGATCACTTTCGTGCCCGGACGATCAATGTCGAGGAATGCGCCAATATTCTTTTCGACCGCGACGCGGCCGACATAAAGCTGGATCGGGCGCGGGAGGCCGGCATAAGCGGGGTGCGCGGCGCGGTCGGGGCGAAACAGGTCGTGGTCGACGCCGCGTTCCCACATCATCGTCTGGCCCAGCCCCTGGTCGGCGAGCTCACGCGCCAGGCTGCGCGTGGCGACCATGATGTGGCGCGCGGGGCGATGGAACCAGCGGATGAATCGCCAGACGAATGCGGGGGAGAGGGGCAGCCGCGCCGCGACATATTCGGGAAAGCGCGTATGATAGGCGGTGGTGAAGGGAAAGCCGTGCTTCAGGCACCAACGCCGCGCCGCCAGTCCCAATGGCCCTTCGGTCGAGATATGGATCGCCTGCGGGGCAAAGGCGCGGATATGTCGGCCGACCTTGCGCCACCCCGCCAGCGCGAGGCGGATTTCGGGGTAGGAGGGGCAGGGGATCGACCGGAACAGGTCGGGCGAGACGACCGCGACCTCATGCCCCGCCTTGCGCAGTTCGGCGATCGTCGCCTGAAGGGTCCGCACGACGCCGTTGACCTGCGGCTCCCATGCGTCGCTGACAATCAGGATCCTCATGCGGCGCGCGCCGGTGCGGGCAGTTCGAGCGTCGCGGGAGCGCTGCGCTTCGCGACTTCCTCGGCCCAGCGCAATATCTCCATTCGCCCGTCATGATGCTCGACCAGCGCGGTGCAGCCTTCGACCCAGTCGCCGTCGTTATAATATTCGGTGCCCTCGATCTCGCGCATCTCGGCGCTGTGGATATGCCCGCACACCACCCCGTCGACCCCGCGCGAGCGGGCGGCGTGGGCGACGACTTCCTCGTAGCGACCGATGAACTGGACCGCGTTCTTGACCTTGTGCTTGGCGACCATCGATAGCGACCAATAGGGCAGGCCGAACTTGCTGCGCACCGCATTGACGACGACGTTGCACTTCATCAGCGCGGTGTAGGCAGCGTCGCCGACGAAGGCGAGCCAACGGTGCGCGAGCATCACCGCGTCGAACTCGTCGCCATGGACGACCAGCAGTTTGCGCCCGTCCGCGGTTTCGTGGATCGCTTCGCGGCGGATTTCGACCCCGCCAAAATCGAAACCGTCGAACGGCTTGACCATCTCGTCATGGTTGCCGGGGACATAGACGACGCGCGTGCCGCGCTTGGCGCGTTTCAGCACACGCCAGACGACGTCATTATGCTCGGGCGGCCAGAAATGCCGCTTTTTGAGCCGCCAGCCGTCGATGATGTCACCGACCAGATACAGGGTTTCGCAATCGACATGGTCGAAGAAGTCGATCAGCATCGCGGCGTTGCAACCGCGCGTGCCGAGGTGGATGTCGCTGACCCAGACGCTGCGATAGTTGCGGCGCTCGCCGATCACGCGTTCGGGAATATGCGGATCGGTGGTGAAGGGATCGGCAAAACGCGCGGGGATCGGCAGGGTCGAGATCGAGGCCATGTCATGCTCCGTGGCAGCCTTAGCTGCTCACGGGCTAGACAGGAGTTTTGTTACATTGTGCGATTCAAACCCGCGTCGGTTCGGCGACGGTTTGGCGGCGTTTTTGTGACGTTAGTCGGTTAACGTCGCCCCCGCGCAGGCGGGGGCCGCTAGCCGCCTATTCCTGCAGGGCCGCGTAAACCGACAGCGGCCCCTGCCTGCGCGGGGGCGACGAATTACGTCCGCCGGATCACCAAATTCCTGATCTCGCTCATATCCTCGATCGCAAAGCGCACGCCTTCGCGACCCAGCCCCGAATCCTTCACCCCGCCATAGGGCATATTGTCGACGCGGTAGCTCGACACGTCGTTGACGACGATACCGCCGACGTCGAGATGATCCCACGCCTCCAGCACCTTCTGGATGTCGCTGGTGAACAGCCCCGCCTGAAGGCCGAACTTGCTGTCATTGACCTCGGCCAGCGCTTCGTCCCATTGGGCGAATTTCGACAGCACGACGACAGGGCCGAAGGCTTCCTCGACGACGACATCCGCATCGCGCGGCACATTCTCCAGCAGCGCCGCCTCCAGCATATTGCCCGCGCACCCGCCGCCCGCGAGCAGCGTCGCGCCCCCGGCGACCGCATCGTCGATCCAGCCCTTAAGCCGCTGCGCTTCCTTGACCGAAATCATCGGCCCGATGAAGGTATCGCGCAGCTTCGGATCGCCCGATTTCAACGTCTTGACCTTCGCGGTGAGCATGTCGCGGAACTTGTCGTAAATGTCGGCGTGGATGATCACGCGCTGGACATGGATGCAGCTTTGTCCCGACTGGTAATAGCCGCCGAAGATGATCCGCGCGAGCGCATGGTCGAGGTCGGCGTCCTTGTCGACGACCACCGCGGCATTGCCGCCGAGTTCGAGTACGACCTTTTTCTTGCCCGCCTTCGCCTTCAAATCCCAGCCCACGCCGGGCGAACCGGTGAACGACAGAAGTTTCAACCGCTCGTCGGTGGTGAACAGGTCGGCGCCGGCGCGGCTCGCGGGCAGGATGCTGAACGCGCCCTCGGGCAAGATGTCGCATTCGGCGAGCACCTCGCCCATGATGATCGCGCCGAGCGGGGTCAGCGACGCGGGTTTCATCACGAACGGACAGCCGATCGCGATCGCCGGGGCGATCTTGTGCGCGGCAAGGTTGAGCGGGAAGTTGAAGGGCGAGATGAAGCTACACGGGCCGATCGGAACGCGTTTCCACATCCCCATATAGCCCTTGGCGCGCGCCGAAATGTCGAGCGGCTGGACTTCGCCATAGTTGCGCGTCGCTTCCTCGGCGGCGATGCGGAAGGTGTCGATCAGGCGCGTGACTTCGCCCTCGCTGTCGGCGATCGGCTTGCCCGCCTCGACACACAGCGCAAAAGCGAGCTCGTCGAACCGTTCCTGAAAGCGCTGAACGCAATGGCTGAGGACGTCGCGCTTCTCATAGCTCGCGAGCCGCGCCATCGGTTCGGCCGCGCGGACGGCGCCGGCGATCGCCTGGTCGATGACATCGGGGGTGGCGAGCGCGGTGCGGAATGCGACCTCACCGGTGAATTTGTCGATCACCTCGAGGTCAGTGTTCGGCTGCACCGCCTTGTTGTTGAGATAGAGCGGATAGACGTCTTTCAACTTCATCTTACAAATCTCCGTTCCCCGGCGAAAGCCGGGGTCCAGGGCTGGAACGCGCAACGGTGGCGCACGGGCGCTCTGGACCCCGGCTTTCGCCGGGGAGCAGCGAGCAAGGAATTACAACTCCTTCGACAATTTCTTGATGTCGATGTTCAAAATCTGGTCGTTCTCCGAATAATCGACCGGGCAATCGATCAGGTGCACCCCCGGCGTATCGCGCGTGTGCGCCAGCAGTTCCTTGAGATGCGCGGCGCTCGTCACGCGGTGGCCGTGCGCGCCATAGCTTTCGGCATATTTGACGAAATCGGGGTTGCCATAGGTCAGCCCCCAATCCTTGAACCCCATATTCGCCTGTTTCCAGCGGATCATGCCATAGCTGTTGTCGTTCAGGACCAGCACGGTGAGGTTCAGGCCGAGCCGCACCGCGGTCTCCATCTCCTGACTGTTCATCATGAAGCCGCCGTCACCGCAGATCGCCATGACCTTGCGGTCGGGATAGACCATCGCCGACATCATTGCCGACGGCAGCCCCGCGCCCATCGTCGCGAGCGCATTGTCGAGCAGCACGGTGTTCGGGCGATAGGCGGTATAGCCGCGCGCGAACCAGATTTTATAAACGCCATTGTCGAGGCAGATGATGCCGTCATCGGGCATCGCGTCGCGGATCGACTGGACCAGATGCGGGGGAAAGATCGGGAAACGCTCGTCCTTCGCCAGCGGCGCGGTATGGTCGACCTCGCCCTGACGATAGGCCAGCATATGGTCGAATTTCCAGCTGCCGCTGGGGACGATATCCTCCTTCATCTGCCAAACGGCGTTGGCGATGTCGCCGATCACCTCGATATGTGGGAAATAGACCGGATCGACCTCGGCGGTCTTGCTCGAGATATGGATCACGGTCGGGCCATCTTCCTTCATGAAGAAGGGCGGCTTTTCGATGACGTCATGGCCGAGGTTAACGATGCAGTCCGACGCCTCGACCGCGCGGTGGACGAAGTCGCCCGCCGACAGCGCGGCGCAGCCAAGGAACTTCGGGTGCCGCTCGTCGATCACGCCCTTGCCGAGCTGCGTCGTCAGGAACGGGATGCCGGTCTTTTCGATGAATTGCAGCAGCATGCGGCTGGTCATCGTGCGATTGGCGCCAGCGCCGATGACCAGAACGGGCGATTTCGCGGCCTCCAGCGCCTTCACCGCTTCGCGGATCGATTTCGTATCGGCGTTGGGACGGCGCGAATGGCTGCGCTTCAGCGGGCGCGAATCGGTGTGTTCGTCGGCAATATCCTCGGGCAATTCGATATGCACCGCGCCGGGCTTTTCTTCCTCGGCCAGGCGAAACGCCTCGCGCACGCGGCTCGGGATATTGTCCGACGACGCCATCTGATGGGTGAATTTGGTGATCGGCGACATCATCGAACAGACGTCGAGGATCTGGAAGCGGCCCTGTTTCGATTTCTTGATCGGCTTTTGCCCGGTGATCATCATCATCGGCATGCCGCCCAATTGCGCATAGGCGGCAGCGGTCACGAAGTTGGTGGCGCCGGGGCCAAGTGTGGCAAGGCAGACGCCGGTCTTGCCGGTGTGACGGCCATAGGTTGCCGCCATAAAGCCCGCGCCCTGTTCGTGTCGGGTCAGGATCAGCTTGATCTTGGTCGACCGCGACAGGCTGTCGAGAAAGTCGAGGTTTTCCTCGCCCGGAACGCCGAAGATATATTCGACGCCTTCTTCCTCCAGGCATTCGATGAACAGGTCGGATGCTTTTTTCATGTGACAGTCGCCCCCTCAGCCGCGCACCGCCATCGGTGCAGCCCCAAGCCATGCTGGCGACCCACAGCATGATTATTCGGTGCAGCGGCGCTCGTCGTCAGGCCGCGAGTCCCTGCTGCTCCGGGGCCAGTTTGTAACGAGGGGGGAGGGGGTTGTCACCCTAGCGTTGGAAGGACCGCGGAGACAATTCCCTCCCACTCGATGGGGGAGGCAGCGAGACTTACGAACTTGTTCGTTAGTCGCAGCGGTGGGGGTGCCGTCTGGGCATGCGATGACGGCTCCATTGACGCGCCCTCACCCCCATCCAACTTCGCCTAATCGCTTCGCGATAAGGCTGCGTATCCTTCCCCCATCAAGGGGGAAGGGCAGCGCAGTCAATCCACGTCGAACAGCCCGGCCAGCTGCTCGACCATCGTGCCGCCCAATTGTTCCGCATCCATGATCGTCACCGCGCGGCTGTAATAGCGGGTGACATCGTGGCCGATACCGATCGCGCACAGTTCGACGGGTGAGCGGTTTTCGATCCAGTCGATCACCTGGCGCAGATGCTGGTCCAGATAGGCGCCGTGGTTCACCGACAGCGTGCTGTCGTCGACCGGCGCGCCGTCGCTGATCACCATCAGGATGCGGCGTTCCTCGGGGCGCCCGATGATGCGCTGGTGCGCCCACATCAGCGCTTCGCCGTCGATATTTTCTTTGAGCAACCCCTCGCGCATCATCAGCCCCAGCGATTTGCGCGCGCGGCGATAGGGTTCGTCGGCGGGCTTGTAGATGATGTGGCGGAGGTCGTTGAGGCGACCCGGATGCGCCGGGCGGCCCGCGGCCAGCCAGTCCTCGCGGCTCTGTCCGCCCTTCCACGTCCGCGTCGTGAAGCCCAGGATTTCGGTCTTCACGCCGCAGCGTTCGAGTGTGCGCGCCAGGATGTCGGCGCTGATCGCGGCGATGCTGATCGGCCGCCCGCGCATCGATCCCGAATTGTCGATCAGCAGCGTGACCACCGTATCGCGGAAGTCGGTGTCGCGTTCGATCTTGTAGCTCAGCGACTGGCCGGGCGAGACGATGACACGCGCCAGCCGCGCGGCGTCGAGCTGGCCCTCTTCCTGGTCGAAATCCCACGCGCGGTTCTGCTGCGCCATCAGGCGCCTCTGCAACCGATTGGCGAGCTTGGTCACCGCGCCCTGCAGATGCTGCATCTGGGTATCGAGATAGGCGCGCAGCCGCGTCAATTCGTCGGCATCGCACAATTCGGTCGCGAGGATGATCTCGTCATGCTTGTCGGTGAAACGCAGGTAATTGAAATCGGGAATGTCGCTCGGCAGGCGATTGGGGCGCACGGGCAACATGCCCTCATCGCCTTCGCCGCCCATTTCGGGTTCGCCGTCGGCTTCCATTTCCTGTGCATCGGGATCGCTGTCGCCGTCGTCGGCCTGATCGCCGGCCATTTCGGCGCGGGCGTCGACCTGGCTTTCCCCGGCGCCGCCGTCTTCGCTTTCCTGCTCGTCCTGGCTTTCCTCGGCTTCACTCTCATCCTCTTCGCCGCCATCCTCGCTGCCCTGTTCCAGCGGGTCGTCGCTGTGGATGAGATCGAGGTGGCGCAGCGCGAGCTTGGCGGTTTCAGCAAATGCCGCCTGATCGTCGAGCAGCATCGACAGCGCGGTCAGATCGCCGCCGGCTTCCTTGTTGATCCATTCGCGTACCAGCGACAGGCCGGTTTCGGTCCCCTGCGGTGCGGCGTCGCCGGTCAGCGCCTCGCGCAGCATCAGTTCGAGCGCGCTCGACATTGGGACATCGTCGCGGCCCTGCGCGCGCGAAATCGGGTCGCTGCGCATCCGCATCGCGAGGCTCGCCGACAGGTTGGCGCGCATCCCGTCCATGTGGCGCGCGCCCAGCGCCTCGATCCGCGCCCGTTCCATCGCATCGAACGCCGCGGCGGCGAGCGGTTCGGCGGGGCGCGCGGCGGCGTGCAATTTCTCGCTGTGATGCTTCATCCGCAGCGCATAGCCATCGGCAAACCCGCGCGCTTCGGCGACCTGATCCGCCGGGAGCGTGCGCGACGGCGTCGGCACCTTGATCGCCTTGCCGATCTGCGCCGGGGCATCGGCGGTAAAGCCGACCTCAACCTCGGCGTCGCGGGTAACGGCGCGCGCAACGCTCGACAGCGCGGCTTTGAAATCTTCGAGGGGCGATTGGGCGGTCATTGAGTCGGCTCTAACCAGCTTTGGCTGTCGAAGGAAATCCCTTTCATCGTCACCCCGGACTTGATCGGCAGTTATGTACTTGACGTACCGGGGTTACAATGGATACGAATGACGAAACAGGCCGGCGCATTACCGAAGATGAATTGGAGGGCGCGCTATACAGCGCGCTTGATACCTCTGAAGAGGGCGGTCATGTCCAGAAAACAGAGAAAGGGCTCGTCATCATAGACGGCTACTTTGATCTGAAGAAGGTTGCGCGCGCGCTTCAGTCAGTCTTTTCATGAGAATTTCGCGCGTGGCTCGTTGGGCGGGCGCGAACATGTTCATTCGCTCAGTGCATACGGAATGCAAAGTAGCGACAGTGGCATCGGAAAGATTGTAACTTACTTGCTTTCCTTCAAAGACCGCGCTGTAGGTTGATTCCACGAGAAGGTCTCGACCTACAATTTTTCCGTCACCACTCTTTATCATGAAATTTGGAAGTCCATAGATTTCGCCTCTTGTGGCGTGTCTATTTACCTTATCAGGGTTGTCGAATATCTCGGCGCCGTGCGCAGCCACATCGCGAACGTCTGCAAAATTTGGGAAAGTGTCGTGAAAGAGACGGGCAGCACGTTTTCGCGCTTCCAGATCCAACATGGCTTCGAGCGTAGGGCACTTCTTTAGCATCGCGTCGATCGCCTGTTCCAGCCGATGAAACTCGTAAATTTTGATTGCTCCGGCCTTGGCGGCCATCATCTTCCAGTCCCGCAACATATCGTTATGTTTGTGCCGCTTTCCACGATCTTCCTCGCTCTCGCCAGCCCCTGGATGCGCAATTCGTTGCCCGGTGGAGAACTGGAAAAGGGCAACGGCTGACGAGACGTGTTCGACAATGCTTGGCAATTCGAATAGATTGGATTGGATAGCCCAAGCCACTTCCCGCTCCGACTCTGGCAGGGCTGGAAGTGAGATATTCGGAAGGTCAAATGTCAACACAGCCTAAATCCCAACAAGACGATCGAGGCGATGCCCGCCGCGACGAACTACTGCGACGCGCGCTGGCGACTCCCCCGATCAGCAACGAGAATATCATGAAGCGATCGAAGGAATCTCACCCAAAATAGCGCTTACGCTTGATCCCGATCTGGCGGGGCGCTACGTGGATTTCAGGAAGCGAGCGGACTAGGTTGCCGGTAAATTAGGCGCTTGCCCTTCGCGCCCATGATCGCAAGCTGTGCGCGCTCCGTGTCGGTAACGCCTAGCGAGGCGCGGTTGCTGTAGCGGAAGTCAAACTCGGCCAAATAGCGGTGCAGATGGCCGCGGCTGACATGGAAATAGCAGCCGTTGATCCCGCGCTTGAGGATCGAGAAGTAGCCCTCAACGGTGTTTGTGTGGATGGTGCCGCGCACGTATTCCTCTGCGCTGTGGTTGACGATTTCATGCCGGAAATCGCGGCCCATGTGGCGATACTGGCCCGCGTCATCGGTGCAAAGCAGTGAGGCGCGATCAACCTGCGAAACGATCATCGGGCGAAGGTTCGCAGCCGTGACGCTCGCCACATGGAACGACCGAACGGAACCGTCCCGCTCGACCAGCGAGAAGACCGTTTCCTTGCCCCAGCTTCCGCCAAGCCGCTTCGTGGCGCGCTTGGACTTATGCCGGTTCTTTTCCTTACCGCCGATGAAGGTTTCGTCGGCTTCAACGGTCTGGCCTTCGCCGCCAAGCGGGCCGGTGATTTCTGTCTTGAGCGCTTCTCGGATGCGGTGCGTCATGAACCAAGCCGATTTGTAGGTGATGCCGAGGGTGCGGTGAAGCTGGTGCGCCGAAAAGCCCTTCTTGCTGCTGGCGAACAGCGCGAACGCCATGAGCCACTTGTTCAGCGGGATTTTGCTGTCTTCCATGACGGTGCCAATCGTAACGGTGAACGGCTTTTCGCACTCTTTGCACTTGTGAACGCCGGGGCGCGTGGACTTGCCAGCCAGCTTCGTGATGCGATCCGCGGCGCAATTGCCGCAATGCGGGCACACAGGGCCGTTCGGCCAGTGCAGGCTTTCCAGATGCTCGCGGGCCTTGTTCGCGTCGCTGTAAACCGGATCGGTGATATTCATGCTGGTTGCCTCTTGTTGCAACCCGTATGCGCCTATCCGTTTAGTACGTCAAGTATATAGTTGCCGACTTGATCCGGGGTCCATCGCTTCATCGGCGTAATGGACCCCGGATCAAGTCGGGGGTGACGAAGGTTGCGTGGGTGAGGGCGTAGCTTTGCTCGCTTGACCCGGCACGGTAAGGGTTGCATTCGGCAACCTATGGCTTCTCCCACGACTTCTCTCATGCGCCGTCCCTGGATCGTCATCCTCTGCGCCGCCTTCATCGTCACGCTGGCGATGGGGGTGCGCCAGTCGTTCGGGCTGTTCCTGCCGCAGATGAGCGCCGATATCGGGATCAGCCGCTCCGATTTCGGGTTGGCGATGGCGCTCCAGAACCTGCTGTTCGGGCTGGTCCAGCCCTTCGTCGGCGCACTGGCCGACAAACATGGCGCGGGGCGCGTCGTGCTGGCGGGGGCGCTGCTCTATGCGTTAGGGCTGATCGGCGCGGCGTTCGCGACCGACGCGATCGGGCTGCACATCAGTTTCGGTATCTTCATCGGCATGGCGCAGTCGGCGACGACCTTTGTCGTGGTGCTGGGTGCGGTCGGGCGCGTCGTCAGCCCGGAAAAGCGCAGCAGTGCGTTCGGTATCGTTACCGCGGGCGGCTCGCTCGGCCAGTTCCTCGTCGTGCCGCTGGCGTCGATCCTGCTCCGCGATATCGGTTATCTCGAGACGCTGTGGATCATGGCGGGGCTGGTCGCGCTCTGCGGACTGCTCGCGATCGGGGTCGCGGGGCGGACCGATGGCGGGCCGGGCGTCGCTGCCGAGGTCGAGCAGACCGCGCGCGAGGCGCTGCGCGAAGCGTCGGTTCACCGCGGTTTCTGGCTGCTCAACGCCGGATTTTTCGTCTGCGGTTTCCACATCGCGTTCATCGCGACGCATCTGCCCGCCTATCTCGACGACAAGGGGCTGGGGATTGAAATCGGGGCGCAGGTGCTGGCGCTGGTCGGGCTGTTCAACATCCTTGGTTCTTACATCTTCGGCCGCGCGGGCGACGTGCTGCGGCAGAAATATGTCCTGTCGGCGCTCTACACCGCGCGCTCGGCGGTGATCGCCTTGTTCCTTTTCATGCCGCTCAGCCATGCAAGCGCGCTGGTGTTTGCCGGGGCGATGGGCTTTCTGTGGCTGGGCACCGTGCCGCTGACCAGCGGCATCGTCGGGCGTATCTTCGGCATCCGCTATCTCTCGATGCTCTATGGCATCGTGTTCCTGAGCCACCAGGTCGGCAGCTTTTTCGGCGCGTGGATGGCGGGGCTGATCTTCGACGCCACCGGCAGTTACGACATCGCCTGGGGTTTCGCTATCGCGCTCGGACTGTTTGCCGGACTGGTCCATCTGCCGATCGCGGACGCCCCGGTCAGGCGGCTGCAACCGGTATGAAATGGGCGCGGCAGGACGCAGCAGCGCTCGCGCTGTTCGCGGTGATTGCGGCGGGTGGGTTGTGGCTGTGGCGTGGCGAAGGCCCAGCCGTCTGGCTCGCCGACTTTGCCATCATGTGCGGCTTTTAGAAGCTGGCAGCCACCGGCACGCGATTGCAGATCGCTTCGTCATCGGGCTTCGGTTCCGCCGGATCGGGGATCAGCCGGAACACATGCGCCAGATGGGTGGCCACCCGGTCGGGTCGCGCGCGCTTGTCGGCTACCACGTCCACGAAGTCGCGGCACGCGACCGCGCTGCGCAGGAAATTGCTATGCCCAGTGGTGGTGCGCGACACATCGGTGGTGTCGACCACGGTCAGGCCTGCAACCGATTTCGGATAGCAGCGCACCGGCAGTCCCTTGGCTTTCAGATCGGCAGCTTCAAAGGGGTTGAAGCAATAGGGCGACCCCAGCCGCGGATAGCCGTGCAGCGCGCGTGACGCGGCGAGTGCCTTGTCGGCGTGCGAGACGTAAACGGTGATCCGCCGGTTGTTGGCGACACGACGCGGGGCCAGCACCTCTTCCTCGATATCGCGTTCGAATGTTTCGCGATCGATGTCGGGCGATGCCAGGATGACGTTCGAGATGTTGCTGCTGTCGGCGCTGCTCGACGTGCGGTCGACAAAGGCGATGGCCGGGATCACCAGCCGCGCGCCCAGCGAGTGCGACACGACGACGATTTCCTTGACCCACGGCCGCTCGGCGAGCGTTTTCAGGAAGTCGCGGAAATTGCGGACGTCGTGATACATGTTGGTTTCGTCGACCGCATAGCTCAGCACTTCGCCCTGCGATGGCCAGCTATATTCGATCACCGGCCCGTCGAAACCGGTCATCCGTGCGATCTGCGCGGCGTCCTTCGACGTCGTCTCGAACGTCTCGCGATAACCATGGACATAGAGCAATACGCGGCCCTGCCGCCGGTCGGTCTCGGCCTGCAACGCGGTCCACCAGTCGGCCGATGCCTGGAATGCCATCGGGGTACGCAGCTTCTTCTTGCCGCCGACCTCGATCTCGCGCGGCACCGCAAAGCGGCCATAGCGGATCTTGTCGCCGCGATGACGGAGCAGGCGGATGTCGCCGGTGCGGCAGTCGGGCAGGCGGCTGGTCGCGAAGAACAGCGGCAAGGCGGCCCCATCGACCGTAGCGCCTGGCTGGGCGGTGCAGCGCGGATCGGCGACATAGTCGGCGTGGCGCACGGGGCCATAATCGACCGCGGCGATGCCGCACCCTGACAGCGCGAGCGCGGTCGTGGCCACCATCAGGCGGCGAAACATCGTCACTTGCCGATCACGCTCTCGGGCAGGTCTTCGCCGAACACGCGCTGGTAATATTCGGCGACGATCATCCGCTCCGCCTCGTCGCATTTGTTGAGGAAGCTCAAGCGGAACGCGAAGCCGAGGTTGTTGAAGATCGCGGCGTTCTGCGCCCAGCTGATCACCGTGCGCGGGCTCATGACGGTCGAAATGTCGCCATTGATAAAGCCCTGGCGCGTCAAATCGGCGACCTTGACCATATTGGCGACGGTCGTGTCGTCGGTGTTCGGTACCTTGGCCAGGATGATCGCGCTTTCGGTCGCGGCGGGCAGATAGTTCAGGGTGACGACGATATTCCAGCGGTCCATCTGGCCCTGGTTGATCTGCTGCGTGCCATGATACAGCCCGCTCGTGTCGCCGAGCCCGACGGTGTTGGCGGTCGAGAACAGGCGGAAGTGCGGGTTCGGGCGGATGACGCGGTTCTGGTCGAGCAGGGTCAGCTTGCCTTCGGTCTCCAGCACGCGCTGGATCACGAACATAACGTCGGGGCGCCCCGCATCATATTCGTCGAACACCAACGCGGTCGGGGTTTGGAGCGCCCAGGGGAGCAGGCCTTCGCGAAACTCGGTGACCTGCTGGCCGTCGCGTAGGACGATCGCGTCGCGACCGACGAGGTCGATGCGGCTGATGTGCGCGTCGAGGTTGACGCGGATGCACGGCCATTTCAGCCGCGCGGCGACCTGTTCGATATGCGTCGATTTGCCGGTGCCGTGATAGCCCTGCACCATCACACGGCGGTTGAACTTGAAGCCGGCCAGGATCGCGAGCGTGGTATCGCCGTCGAAGACATAGGCGGGGTCAAGGTCGGGGACACGCTCGTCGGCCTCGCTGAAGGCGGGGACCATCATGTCGATGTCGACCCCGAACATCTCGCGCGCGCTGACCTCGACATCGGGCGCCGCGAGGAGCGTCGAACCGTGGTGATCGGGGAGGCTGTTCGGAATATCGGTCATGTCAAAAGGTCCAGCGAAGGCGGTCGGGAGAGAGTCGCCGGTCGCGCGGCGCTTCGGCTAGCGCGGTATAGGCGTCGGTTTCAGCTTGCAACGCCTTTTCAGAGGAGGCCGAGCGCCTTCATTACCGCGGACTGGTCGTAATAGGGGCGTTCGCAGATAATCTTGTCGCTTTCCGGGGCAAATTCAAAGCTCGCCGCCATGCGGATGCGGAAGGCCTTTCCGGTCGGCGCAATGGTGCGCGGGCCAAGCTTCAGCGGGCCAAGATGCGTGCCGGTCAGCCAGAATTCGACGAGCACGGTACGCGTCGCGGCGTCCGCGGCGATCGCGATGACTTCGTTCGCCTGATCGGGAAAAGGCTCGCGCGACGCGGCGAAATAGGAGCGGACCGCGGCTTCGCCGTCAAACACCGTGCCGGGGCCGAGCAGTTCGTAGCGCGGATGATCGAAGGTCGCGATGACGCCGTCCCAATCGTGGGTGATCTCGAGCGCCATATGGCGGCGCACCACGTCGATCCGTGCTTGGTCCAGCTCGCTCATCGCGCGTCTCCTATGCGAATGCCTTGGTCTTCCTCAGCAACTGATATGCCGCAACCACCTCGCCGAGTCTCGTCTCGAAACTACGATCGCCGCCATTTCGGTCGGGATGATATTTGCGCACCAACTCGCTGTAGCGGCGGCGGAGCGCGGCGCGGTCGGCGTCGGCGGCGAGGCCGAGCAATTGCATCGCGGCCCGTTCGTCGCGCGAAAGGCCGGGGTTGGCGGCCTCGCGCCGCGCTTCGTCCATTCGCTGGCGAAATCGCGCGCCGAGCGCGTCGATGGGATCCTTGAAATCGGCCCAGCGCGGCGGTAGGTCGGCGCTGCCTGCGGCGCGGAAGGCACGGCTTTCGGTTTCCCAGCCCGCGGTCGGCGACTGCGCGGCCATGATCTGGTCGGCGCTCATGCCTTCGAAGAAATTATAGCCCGCGTTGAATTCGCGGACATGGTCGAGGCACAACCAGCGATATTGCGGCGGCCCGTCGGGCGAGCGGGTCCAGGCCATCGGGGCGCGAAATTCGCCCGCCTCGCGGCATCCGGGCACGGCGCACGGTGCCTCGCGGGGGACGCGGCCATGGAAGCGGTTGGTGCGGGGAGGCGTGGACAAAATGCGCTTTCGAGGTCGGGGGCAAGGAGATGGGGGGTCTTATAATTTGGCGACGGACCGCTTATGGTCAACCCCATGAGCAGCAATGGCCCCGTGCAACAAGAGATGGAAAGGCTGCTCCGCGCGGCTTTTCCCGATGCCAATTTCATCGTCAGCAACGACAGCGCGAAGCATCATGGTCACAGCGGCGACGACGGATCGGGCGAATCGCATTTCAGCCTGACCATCGAGTGGGCGGGGTTCGCAGACATGAACCGCGTCGCGCGCCAGCGTGCGGTGAACAAGGCGCTTGGCGATTTGCCGGGGCAGCGCGTTCACGCACTGGCGATCAAGGCGACGGTGCCGGGGGAATGACGATGGTCGCCAAGGTTAACCTGGCCGAAGCCTTTGCAAAAATTCCCGAAGCGTGGAGCCCGCATGTGGCGGGCGACATCAACAATTTCCAGATCAAGCTGGTCAAGCTGGAGGGCAAGTTCGACTGGCATCATCATGATATCGAGGATGAATTGTTCCTGGTCGTCGCGGGCCGGATGAAGATGGGCCTGCGCAGCGGCGATGTGATCGTCGAACCCGGCGAGTTCATCATCGTGCCGCGCGGCGTCGACCATTGTCCCGAGGCGCTGGACGGCGAATGCCATGTCGTGTTGCTCGAACCGGGATCGACCCTGAACACTGGCAATGTCGAGACCGAAAAGACGCGGCGAACGCTGGCAAGACTGGACGCGCGATGACGGCCGCCCCTGTCGAGCTTCGCTACCGCTCGCGGTTGCGTACGCCCGCCGCCGATGTCTGGGCGGCGGCGATGTCGCTGGCAGGGGTCAACGCCGAGGCGATGCCGATCTTCCGGATGACGGCCCCGCCGGGAATTCGCGGGATGGTCGATGCCGAATTTGTTCCGGGGCAAATGCTGTTTCGCAGCCGCGTGCTGGCGTTCGGGCTGATTCCATATGACTGGACCGAACTGACGCTGGTCGAATTCGAACCGGGCAGGCGTTTCGTCGAGCGGTCGCGGATGGGGTCGATGCACTGCTGGCAGCACATCCGGACCGTCGATCCCGTGGATGGCGGTTGCGTGGTCACCGACGAACTGCGCTTCGAACCGAAATGGCCGCGGCCGATCGCCCGGCTGATGATCGACATCGCCTTTCGCAATCGTCATCGTCAGTTGAAGCGCCGGTTTGGCAAATATGGAGATGCCCCAAATGCCTGACGCCGACTTGCAGATCATCACCCCCTCGACCCACGACCTTGGCGCATTTGAGGTGCGGCGAACGCTGCCGAGCAAGGCGCGCACGATGGTTGGCCCTTTCATCTTCGTCGACCAATTCGGCCCGGCGCATTTCGACATCGGCGCGGGCATGGACGTGCGGCCGCATCCGCACATCAATCTGGCGACGGTCACCTATTTGTTCGAGGGGGCGATCGACCATCGCGACAGCTTGGGCACGCTGGCCACGATCCGCCCCGGTGCGTGCAACCTGATGACCGCGGGCAGCGGCATTGTCCATTCGGAGCGTACCCCGGTGGCCGAACGGGAAGCCGGATCGGCCATTTCGGGGATGCAGACCTGGCTCGCCTTGCCCGACGGTCAGGAAGAGATCGAACCGGCATTCGAACATGTCGCAAAGGGCGACCTGCCGCTGATCGAGGATAGCGGCGTTTCGGCGCGGGTGATCATGGGCAGCCTGTGGGGCGCCACCTCGCCGATCACCCAGCATGCCGCGACGATCTACGCAGACATATTGATGAATGCCGGGGCGAGCATTCCGATCGAGGCCGAGGCCGACGAACGCGCGGTGCTGGTGGCGCTCGGGGATGCCAGTCTCGATGGCGACCGGCTCGATCGCCACAGCCTTTACATATTGAAGCCGGGGCAGGCGATGGCGCTGCGTGCCGACAGCGACGCGCGGGTGATGCTGCTCGGCGGCGAAGCCTTCGCGACGCCGCGCCATGTATGGTGGAATTTCGTCAGTTCGTCGCGCGACCGCATCAACCAGGCCAAGCACGACTGGAAGGATGGCAAATTCCCGCTGGTCCCGGGGGACAGCGAGGAGTTTATCCCGATCCCCGAGGTGCCGAAGACGGTGAGCTATCCGTAGGGGCCGGATTGCGGCCCAAAGCAAGCCGTCGCCCCCGCCTGCGCGGGGGCAACGGTTACCGCCAACGTCCGCTCCCCACCCCAACGCCGACGTTATCCAGCCTTTCAACCCGCCCCGCCATTTGCTGCAGCTTGCCAGCCAAGCGGTTCCTCGCCATCAGGTTTCGAAACGAAACCAAGGGAGCGATGGCGATGATCGGCGATTTTGAGCAGCAGCGCGTGAAACTTTCGACCGGCGTCGAACTCGATGTCGTCGATATTGGCCCGCGCGATGCCCCGGTGCTGATCTTCCTCCACGGCTTTCCCGAATCGCACCGGACATGGCGTTACCAGCTGCCGCATTTCGCCGATCGCTTTCGCTGCATCGCGCCCGACCAGCGAGGCTATCGCGGTTCGTCGAAGCCGCAGGATGTCGACTCCTATACGCCCGACAAGCTGATCGCAGACGTCTTCGCGCTCGCGGATGCGCTGGGCGTCGGTGAATTTACCGTCGTCGGCCATGACTGGGGCGGGGCGATCGCGTGGGGGGTAGCCTTGGGTGGCCAGCCGGACGGGCTGCATCCGGCGTGGTCGGGCCGCGTCACCCGCGCCGTCATCGCCAACGCCCCGCATCCCGCGATCTTTCAACGCCTGCTGCAGACGAACGAACAGCAGCGCGCGGCGAGCCAGTATATCAGCATCTTTCGCGATCCGGCGAGCGATGCGATTATCGAGGCGCATGGTATCGCGGGCATCCTTGCCCACGCCTTCGCGGGCCGGGTGCCGAGCGGCGGGATCCAGCCGCCCGACGAGATCGCGCGATTGCTGAAGGATTGGGAAGATCGCGATACCTGCCGCGCGATGATCAACTGGTATCGCGGTTCACCCGCCATCGTTCCGGCCATGGACGCGCCTTATGCCGAGCCGCCTGCGGTGCCGTTCCCCAGGCTCACCATACCGACGCTCGTCATCTGGGCGCTCGACGATGTGGCACTGCCGCCATGCAACCTCGACGGGATGGCCGACCTGGTTCCCGCCGTCGAGATCGTACACGTCGCCGATTGCGGCCATTTCGTTCCGTGGGAAGCGCCCGATGCAGTCAATGCGGCGATGGATGCGTTTCTGACCAACGGCTGATTTGGGCCACGGTGACGCCCCCAAAAAAGGTGGCGGGCGGCATATTTGCCGCCCGCCTTGGGGGGGGGTCTCGTCAGGCGCGCCAAAGGGCACGCGAAAGGGGCGATGCAACAGCATTTTTTCCCCAATTTCCGCCGTTTCGGAAGAATTTGGAGCTTCGATTTAACCATAGATTTGGCGTAAATGGCAGGCTTTCACATTCTCCCCAACTTGCCATACTTGTGTCATGGAAGTGGGAGGACTCAGGGTCGCCTCGATCGTTGATCGTATCGAAGGTCCGTTGAGCTGGACGGTCGAACGCGACGTCCATCTCCTCTACTTATACGAAGCTGGAAGCTATCATTGGCTGGAAACCTGGCTGGACGATCAGCGGACCTCGCTGGGCGACCCCTTGCCCGGCGAGATGTGGCTGGCGCCCGCCGGACGCCGCTATCATGGCGAAGCAAAGGGCGGCGGGGTCCGCTATATCGAGGTGGAAATACCCGCGGCACGGCTGGTCGTCGCGCCGGACGCACGCGCGCTTGCCGGGCATTATGACATGGCCTTGGCCGCGCTGGTGCGCGCGCTGGCCGCAGGCGACGCCGCCGCGGCCGATCCGCTGGTCACCATCCTTGCCAAAACGATGGAAGCCATGGTGAGGCGCCGCGATTCGTCCGCGGTCACCCAGCGCATCAACGACTTGATGGCCTATATCCAGACCCAGCTCGAATTGTCGCTGACGGTTGAGGAAATGGCGGCCGAGGTGGGGATGTCGGTCAACAGCCTGATCGTCCATTTCGCGCGCGCGACCGGCTATACCCCGGCGCAATATATGCTGCGCCAGCGGCTGCGTCGCGCCTGCTGGTTCCTGATGAACCGTCCGCTGTCGGTCGCCGAGATCGCCTTTGCGACCGGCTTTTCCAGCCACGCGCACCTGTGCGCGATCTTTCGCCGCAAGCTGGGCATGTCGCCGGGCGAGTGGCGGCGGCGCCATGTCTCGGCTATTTTGCCGCCAGTCTGGGAGGACTGACCGATGTCGCACACCGCTATCATGCTGCTTGCCGGACTGGCGCTGCTGATCGTGCTCCGCCTGACGATCCGCGACGCGGCGCGGGCGACGCGGATGTTCCTGGTCCTGTGGCTGGTTATCTCGATCGGCAACCTGCTCGTAGGGGTGATGTACGCCGGTTACGGCTGGGCCGAGGAAGCAGGGATATGGCTGCTGGTGTTCGGCGCTCCGGCGGCGGTTGCGCTCGCGGCGCGGCGGATCGCGCCTTAGTTTTCGGGTCGCAGCAAACAGCCGCTGGCGCCCGCGTAACGCGCGCTACGCGACGCGAGCAGCGGCACGCTGCCGGTCACGGTCTTGGTCGCCGGGTCTTCGCTCAGAGACACCATCTCCATCCCCGGCTCGAAATCGCTCTGGCAGCTCTCCAAGCTGCGCCCCTGGACATAACGGCACGAACAGCCGACCCGCGCGGCATAGGCCGACCCCAGTTCGGCCTGCGCCTTCAACGACGGGAATTTCCAGATCGCAAAGCCGGTCAGCAGCACCGCAAGGACCAGCAGCCACGGCAGGCAGCCGCCCCAGCGGCTCGGCCTTTTGCCGCCGCGCGGTTGGGTTGCGGATTGTGTCTCGGGCGGCGGTGCCGCGGTCGGCGTCTCGCCCGTTGAAGGACCGGTCGGGTTGGTGCTAGTCACTCATCCCATGATCACGAAAAAACGGCTGCTGGCAAGTGCCGCTCTCGCGATGCTCGGCGCCTTGTCGCTGGTACAGGCGGCGGGGCAGGGCAACATGGCGCCCGCATCGCCCGCGCCGAAATTCGGCACCTCGCTCGATGAAGTGGCGGCAACCGACACGCTGCAACCGCTGCCGGTGCTCCCCGCGGCGATCAAGGCGCGCGCCGATGCGCTGTTCGTCAATGCCGACGACGTCGGTGAGACGCGCGGGCTGATCGTGCTGCGCGACGGCGAGCTGATCTATGAACGCTATGCCGCGGGTTTCGGCCCCGAGACCAAGCTGATCAGCTGGTCGATGGCAAAAAGCATCACCGCGGTGCTCATCGGCTTTCTGGTCGCGGACGGGCAGTTGGCGCTCGACGGTCCGGCGCCGGTCGCGGCGTGGCAGCGCAGCGGCGATCCGCGTGGTGCGATTACGCTGAAGCACCTGCTCCATATGTCGGCGGGGCTCGAGCATGTCGAAAACGGCGATCCGATCTGGCAGGGCGATACCGTCAATATGCTGTTCGGCGGCGGCGCAACCGACATGGCGGGATTCGCCGAAGCGAAGCCCGCGGCGGCGCAGCCGGGTGAGATTTTCAACTACAGTTCGGCGACCAGCGTCATCCTGTCGGACATTTTGGCCGACACGCTGACCCCGTCGCAAAGTCCGGCGGCGCGGCGCGACGCGATGCGCGAATTCATCGCGGGCCGCCTCGTCGAACCGCTCGGCATGACCAGCCTGACGCCCGAGTTCGACGCGAACGGCACGATGATCGGCGGGTCGATCATGCACGCGACGGCGCGCGATTATGCGAAGTTTGGCGAATTCCTGCGCAATCATGGTGTGGTGAACGGCCAGCGGCTGCTGCCCGAAAGCTGGATGAATTTCATGCTGAGCCCGTCGCCCAATGATCGCGGCTATGGCGGCCATATCTGGCTCAACCGGGCGCGCCCGGCGGGAGCGCAGCCGGCGTTGTGGCCCGACCGCGGCCCGAACGACCTGTTCGCGTGCATCGGCCATCAGGGGCAATATATCATCGTGTCGCCGTCGCAGCGGGTGACGATCGTCCGGCTCGGGGTGACAAAGGGCGACCAGTTTCCGGCGCTGCGGCGCCATCTCGCGGATCTGACGGCGGCGCTTTGAGCGGTGCAGGGGCGCGCCGTTCGCTCAAAGTTCAGTAAAGTTCAGCTTTATGCGCTGCCGATTTGCACCTTGGGAGGCGCCCGACGCGCGCGGTGCGCCCGATCGTGTGCAAGCCGGGGAGCGACGGCTTGATCCACCGCATCAACGAGCCGGGAAGAAGGCTGGCACAGCCGGATAATGTAGGAAAGCGCCTTTTTTTGCGGCGGATGGCGGCTTGGAGGTGGGGAGCGGTCACAAGCTCCTCTCCCCTTGTGGGAGAGGATAGCGCAGCTTGCTCCGTCAGGAGCTAGCGAAGCTTGGTGAGGGGGCGGACGCCAGCACGCGCAAACCCCCTCTCAACTGCGGCTAGGCAGCAAAGCTGCCAAGCCTTCGTATCTCTCCCACAAGGGGAGAGAAGAAATGACGTACGTCCGCAATCGGTCGAATGCCGACACGCCGCTTTTTTTTTTACAGCAGGAAATCGCCCACCAGCGTCGTGACGCAGCGGCCGGTCAGTTCGACCATGTCGCCGTCGAGGCGGCAGCCCACGTGGCCGCCGCGTGCGCTGGCCTGATAGGCGGCAAAACGGTCGCGGCCCAGGCGCGCGGCCCAATAGGGGGTGAGGACGCTGTGCGCTGAGCCGGTGACCGGATCTTCGTCGATCCCGGCACCGGGGGCGAAGGCGCGGCTGACGACGTCGGCGCCCGACGGGTCGCCGTCGCCGGGCGCGGTTGCGATATAGAGGATGTCGCCGCCTTCCTTCAGCGCGCGGAAGTCGGGGGCCAGCGCACGGACGCTCGCCGCATCGCGATAGGCGATGATCGCATAGCCGCCAGGGTGCCACTGCGTTTCGACCGGATCGCCGCCCAGTGCGCGGACAATGTCGGGCATCGCCTTTGGCGCCGGGGGGTAAGCGGGCAGCGCCATGCGGTAGCCTTCGTCGTCGTCCCCGTCGCCAGCGACGCGAGATACCTGCAAGATGCCCGCCTTGCGGGTACGAAAGCGCATTTCCTGTCGCCATGGCGCCGCCGACAGCAGCACATGGCCGCTGGCAAGCGTCGCATGGCCACACAAGGCGACCTCGACCGTCGGGGTGAACCAGCGCAGCTCATAATCGGCCTCGCCGCTCTCGTCGGGAACGAGGAAGGCGGTTTCGGCAAGATTGTTTTCGGCGGCGATCGCCTGCAGCACGCCGTCGCCCAGCCACTCCTCGAGCGGCATCACGGCGGCAGGATTGCCGGTAAAGGGTCGGCTGGCAAAGGCATCGACCTGGCTGATCGGCAGGCGCCGCGCCGCGCTCATGGATAGAGCATCCCGGTCGACCAGCCGTTGCCGGTACGGGTGTAAACGGTCCGCTCGTGCAGCCGGTGCGCGCGATCCTGCCAGAATTCGATCGCGGCAGGGGTCACCCGCCACCCCGACCAGCGCGGCGGGCGCGGTACATCCCGTCCTTCGAAGCGCGCCTGCACGTCGGCAAAGCGCGCCTCGAACGTGGCGCGATCAGCCAGCGGGCGCGACTGGTCGCTCGCCCAGGCGCCGAGCTGGCTGTCGCGGCTGCGCGTCGCGAAATAGGCATCGGCGGTGGCGTGATCGACCGGCGTCACCGGACCTTCGATCCGAATCTGACGCCGCAGCGATTTCCAGTGAAAGAGCAGGGCGACATGTGGATTGGCGGCCAATTCGCCGCCCTTGCGGCTATCGAGATTGGTATAAAAGATAAACCCATCCGGCCCATGACCTTTGAGCAGCACCATCCGCAGCGACGGGTGCCCGTCGGCGGTCGTCGTCGCGAGCGCCATCGCATTGGCGTCATTGGGCTCGCTCGCTCGCGCTTCGGCGAACCATGTGTCGAACAGGTCAAAGGGATCGTCGGCCATGCGCGCTGTCATAAGGCGGTGCGTGATATCGCGAAAGCCGGAACTTGATCGCTTTGCGACACATTCCCACATCGACGCTCAATCGGGCCTTCCCGGCCAATCACTTATCGGGCTACAGGAACAAAATGGCAGATCCCTATTCCACCCTGGGCGTCGCAAAGGGCGCGAGCGAAGCTGAGGTCAAATCGGCCTATCGCAAGCTCGCCAAGGAATTGCACCCCGACAAGAACAAGGACAATCCGAAGGCTTCGGAGCGATTTTCCGAGGTCACGCGGGCGTATGACATATTGTCCGACAAGACCAAGCGCGCGCAGTTCGACCGCGGCGAGATCGATGGCGACGGCAATCCCGCGATGCCGTTCGGCTATGGCGGCGGCGGCGGTTTCCGCGGCGACCCGCGCGGCGGGCAGGGCGGATTCGGCGGCTTCGGCAATGAGGGCGCCGATTTTGGCGACATATTCGAAGGGCTGTTCGGGCGCGGCGGGGGCGCGGCTGGCGGCGGCTTCGGCGGCTTTAGCGGGCGCAGCGCGCCACAGCAAAAGGGCGCCAATGTCGCCTATCGCCTGTCGGTGTCGTTCGTCGACGCCGCGACGCAGGCGCCGCAGCGCATCACGCTGGCCGACGGCGGTACGATCGACCTGAAACTGCCCGCCGGGGTCGAAACCGGCACCCAGATGCGCCTTGCCGGCAAGGGGCAGGCGGGGCCGGGCGGCACCGGTGACGGCATCGTCACGATCACGGTCAAAGACCATCCGTTTTTCGTCCGCGAGGGCGCCAATATCCGGCTCGACCTGCCGGTGACGCTGAACGAGGCGGTCAAGGGCGCCAAGGTCAAAGTGCCGACGGTCGACGGCCCCGTCATGCTGTCGATCCCGGCGGGGTCGACGTCGGGCAAGGTCATGCGGTTGAAGGGCAAGGGGTTCGGCCAGAAGGGCGGCGACCGCGGCGATCAGCTGGTGCGGTTGATGGTCGATCTGCCCGCCGATCCCGCCCCGCTGTCGGCCTTGCTGGGCGACTGGACCGATCCGCGCGCCGTGCGGGCCGATCTGGGTGTGTGATGCGTGACTGAGGCGACCGACCAGACGGCGGCGGATGCCCTCGCCAAACAGGTCGCCGAAGAGGTCGGCAAGGAATTTCTGGCCGAGGGTCATTCGCCGCATTCGCCCGAAGCGCGCGCCGAGCGTGAGAAGCGGATCAAGCTGCGCGCGCGCGCCCAAGGGATCATCGATCGCGGCCGCGAACGGCTGGGGCCGGGGACGCGGGTGTTTCATATCGTCCGCCGCGTCGTCGTCGGCACCTATACCGACGGCTTCATCCACGCCGGCAATCTTGCCTATCTGGCGCTGATCGCGCTCTTTCCCTTCTTCATCCTGCTCGCCGCCGCCTTTTCGCTGATCGGTGGCAGCGTCGGGGGCGAAGCGGCAATCGAGGCGGTATTCTCGACGATGCCGCCATCGGTCGCCAAGGCGCTGGCGGGGCCGATCCGCGAAGTGATGAGCGCGCGCACCGGCATTTTCCTGTGGCTTGGCGCGCTCGTTGCGCTGTGGACCGTGGGCAGCCTGATCGAAACCGTGCGCGACATATTGCGCCGCGCCTATGGCACCCATTTCAGCAAGGGCTTTTTCCATTATCGCCTGCTGTCGATCGGCATCATCACCGGCGCCGTGGTGCTGATGCTGCTGTCGTTCAGCATGCAGGTGCTGATCGTCGGGGTCGAACAATTCGTCACCCGCGTGCTGCCCGAGCAATATCAGTCGGTCGGCGTCGTCGCGATCTCGCGCACGGTGTCCGGGCTTGGCCTGTTCCTTGCGATCTACATGCTGTTCTACAGCCTGACGCCATCGAAATACCGCACGCGGCAGTTTCCGAAATGGCCGGGGGCGCTGTTCACGACGCTGTGGTGGATCGGCGTGACGCTCGCGCTGCCGCCCCTGCTCGCCAGCCTGCTCAGCTATGACGCGACCTATGGCAGCCTTGCAGGGGTGATGGTCGCACTGTTCTTTTTCTATCTCGTCGGATTGGGTATGGTGATGGGCGCCGAACTCAACGCTGCGCTCGTCGAGGTTGAGGATTTGGGCCATGACGCTATTGGGCGCGTCGACGATGTGATTATTGAAAAGGCCGGAGACACAAAATGACGGGTCTGATGACGGGCAAGCGCGGGTTGATCATGGGGCTTGCGAACGACAAGTCGCTCGCCTGGGGCATTGCCAAGGCGCTGCACGCGCAGGGCGCCGAGCTGGCGATTTCGTATCAGGGCGAGGTGATGCTCAAGCGGGTGAAGCCGCTTGCCGACGAGCTCGGCTGCGATTTCCTGATCGATTGCGACGTGTCAGACATGGACAATCTCGACGCCGCCTTTGGTACGCTGTCGGCGTGCTGGCCGACGATCGACTTCGTCGTCCACGCGATCGGCTATACCAACAAGGAAGCGCTGCGTGGGGCTTATGCCGATGTGACGCTCGACGATTTCCTGATGACGATGAACATCAGCGTGTACAGCTTTACCGCGGTGGCGAAGCGCGCGGCGGCGATGATGACGCCGTTCGACCCCGAGACGGGCAAGGGCGGCGGCTCGCTGCTGACCTTGAGCTATTATGGCGCCGAAAAGGTGATCCCGCATTATAATGTCATGGGCGTGGCCAAATCGGCGCTCGAGACCAGCGTCAAATATCTCGCCAATGATTATGGTCCGCAGGGGGTGCGCGTGAATGCGATTTCGGCGGGTCCGATAAAGACGCTCGCCGCGTCGGGGATCGGCGATTTCCGTCTGATCCTGAAGTGGAACGAGCATAATGCTCCGCTGCGCCGCAACGTCACGATCGACGATGTCGGCGGTTCGGCGCTGTATCTGCTCAGCGATCTGGCGTCGGGGGTCACCGGCGAAACGCACCATGTCGACGCGGGGTATCACACCGTTGGCATGAAACAGGAAGACGCGCCGGACATCGCGCTTGTCTGAAGCCTTCGGCATCCGCGCCGCCGCGGCGGCGGATGCCGACGCCATCGATGCCGTTATCCGCGCCGCCTTTGCCGGGACCGAATTCGGTCATCAGGGCGAGGCAGAGCTGGTGCGGATGATCGACGCCGACGGTGACGCCATGGTGTCGCTCGTCGCCGAGCAGGGCGACGAAATCGTCGGGCATCTGCTGTTCAGCCGCATGGATGTCGAGGCCGACAGCACCGCGATGGCGGGCGCCGGGCTCGCGCCGGTGTCGGTCGCGCCCGACTGCCAAGGGCAGGGCATCGGCGAGGCGCTGATCCGCGCCGGGATCAAATTGCTCGGCGCGCAGGGCTGTGCGATCAGCTTCGTGCTGGGGCATGAGGGCTATTATCCGCGCTTCGGCTATTCGCCCGACCTTGCGGCGCGCTTTAAGTCGCCCTTTGCCGGGCCGCATTTCATGGCGATGATGCTGGACTCGGCGGCGCCTTGGCCGCTAGGCGGTCGGGCGGACTATGCGCCCGCATTCGGCCGGATGGGATAGAGGCATGAGTTTCAACAGCTTCGGACGCGTTCTTCGCTTCACCACTTGGGGGGAGAGCCATGGCCCCGCGCTCGGCGCGGTCGTTGACGGCTGCCCGCCACGGCTGTCGCTGTCCGAAGCCGACATCCAGCCTTTCCTGGACAAGCGTCGTCCGGGCCAGTCGCGCCACACGACGCAGCGGCAGGAGCCCGATCAGGTCCGCATCCTGTCGGGGGTGTTCGAGGGCAAGACGACGGGGACGCCTATCAGCCTGATGATCGAGAATGTCGACCAAAGGTCGAAGGATTATGGCGAGATCGCGCAGGCCTATCGCCCCGGCCATGCCGATTATGCCTATGACGCCAAATATGGCATCCGCGATTATCGCGGCGGCGGCCGGTCGAGCGCGCGCGAGACCGCGGCGCGGGTTGCGGCGGGCGGCGTCGCGCGGCTGGTGATTCCGGAGGTACAGATCCATGCCTGGGTCGCCGAAATCGGCGGCGATGCGATTGATCCCGCGAACTTTGACCTCGAAGAGATTGATCGCAATCCCTTTTTCTGTCCTGATCCCGCTGCGGCGCAGCGCTGGGAAGGGCTGATGGATGCCGCGCGGAAAGCGGGCAGCTCGCTCGGCGCGGTCATTGAATGTGCGGCGAGCGGCGTTCCCGCAGGCTGGGGCGCGCCGGTCTATGCGAAGCTCGACAGCGATCTCGCCGCGGCGATGATGGGGATCAACGCGGTCAAGGGCGTGGAGATCGGCGCGGGGTTCCATGCGGCGCGGCTCCGCGGCGAAGAAAATGCCGACCCGATGCGCCCCGCCACCGACGGCAGCAACCGCCCGGACTTCCTGTCGAACAACGCTGGCGGCATCGCGGGGGGCATTTCGACCGGCCAGCCGGTCGTCGTCCGCGTGGCGTTCAAGCCGACCAGCTCGATCCTGACCCCGGTGCCGACAATCAACAAGGCGGGCGAGGCCGCCGACATCGTCACCAAGGGCCGCCATGACCCCTGCGTCGGCATTCGCGGCGCGCCGGTGGTCGAGGCGATGATGGCGCTGGTGCTGGCCGATCACAAATTGCTCCACCGCGCGCAATGCGGTTGACGCGACGGTAATGGAAGCGATCCGGGCTTTTATCGAAGCGCATCAGGCGGTCATTTCGCTGGTCATTCTGGCCGGCATCTTTGTGGGCTTCATGCTGGAACGCCTGCCCGCCACGGTCATCGCGGTCGTTGGCGCGTGCGTCTATCTGGCGCTGGGCATTCTCGATTCCGACGCGATGTATTCGGTATTTTCGAACTCGGCGCCGATCGTCATCGGCGCGATGTTCGTGCTGTCGGGGGCGCTGATCCGGACCGGGGTCATCCAGCGCGTCGCCGATGCGATCATGAAGCGCGCCGACAAACATCCGCGGCTCGCCATTGTCGAAGTGCTCGTCGGCGCGCTTGTCGCCTCGGCATTCCTCAACAATACCCCGGTCGTCGTCGTGCTGGTCCCTATCATGTTGAAGCTGGCGGAAGTGACAGGGGTCAGCGCCAAAAAACTGCTGATGCCGTTGTCGATCGCGGCAGTGCTTGGCGGCACTCTGACGTTGATCGGGACATCGACGAACCTCGTCGTCGACGGCATCGTGCGCGATGCGGGAATGGAGCGGTTCGGCATCTTCGAGATTACCCCCATCGGCTTGGTGACCGCGGCATCGGGCATGATCGGGCTGGCGCTGATGTGGTGGCTGTTGCCGTCGGACAAGCCGGTCCACGGCCCGGCGGGAACCCATGACGCGCACCAATATCTGACCGAACTGGTGCTGGAAGACGATGATGACCTGGTCGGAATGACGATCGAGGCGTTCCGCGACCTGCCGCGTTCGGGGCGCATCGTCGGGATTCGCCGCGCGTCGGCGGTTGTTCATGGCACCGACCTCGAGAATTGGATTCTGGCGCCCGGCGACCGTCTGATCCTGCGGGTCGATGGCGCTACGCTGATGACATGGCGCGAACAGGGGCGATTTCGGCTCGGGATCGGGAGCGGCGACCCGGCGGAGGGCGATATGGTCGTCGAAACCATGGTTGCATCAAACCATCCCGCGATCGGCCAGCGGCTGATCGACATCCCCTTTCTGCAAAAGATCCGCGCGCGGATCATCGGACTCGACCGCCCGGCGCACCAGCCCGGCCCCGATCTGGCCAGCGTCCGCATCCGCCCTGCGGACCGGCTGTTGGTTGCGGGGGGGCCGGACGAGGTCGAAGCCCTGCGCGATAACCCGCACCTGATCGGCGCCGACCTCGCAAAAGTGCGCGCCTTTCGCCGTGGCAAGGCGTGGATCGCGATCGTGTGCATGCTCGGCGTCGTGACGCTCGCGGCGCTGGATGTGCTGACGATCGGCGTCGCGGCGATCATCGCGATCGGCGTGATCCTGATCACCCGCTGCATCGACAGCGAAGAGGCGTGGGGGACGATCGACGGCGACGTGCTGATCCTGATTTTTGCAATGCTTGCCGTCGGGCTCGCGCTGGAAAACAGCGGCGCGGTGGCGATGATGGTCGGGTGGGTCGAACCCTCGCTGGCCGATGCGCCGCCGTGGGTGCTCGTCTTTGGCATCTATTTCTTTGCGCTGATCCTGTCCGAACTGCTCAGCAACAATGCGGTGGCGGCGTTGATGACGCCGGTCACCCTGGCGATCGCGTCCGAACTGGGTGTCGATCCGCGGCCGCTGGTGATCGCGCTGATGATCGGCGCCTCGGCCTGTTTCGCGACCCCGATCGGCTATCAGACCAATACGATTGTCTATGCCGCGGGCGACTATCGCTTTATCGATTTCGTCAAGATCGGCGTACCGCTCAACATCATCACCGGGGTGTCGACCTGTTTCGCCATTGTCTTTTTCATGACATGACGCGCCCTTGACGCTACGCGCTCTGGCGGCTCAAAGGGTGCGAATAACGGGTCCGCAACGGCGCGCCATTCATTAAGAAAATCGAGGGGGACGGCCGCATGGACCGCAAGCTGACTTGGTATATATTGGCGGGCATGGCGCTCGGCGTGATCGCGGGATATGCGGTTCACGTCGGCTTGCCCGCGGACCATCCGTGGTTCGAATATCTGACTAAGACGTTCAAGCTGTTATCCGACATCTTCCTCAACCTGATCAAACTGCTCGTTGCGCCGCTGGTGCTGTCGACGATCGTCGTCGGCATCGCGAACATGGGTGACAGCAGTGCCCTCGGCCGCATCGGGACGCGCGCGATCATCTGGTTCATCACCGCCAGCTTCATCTCGATCGCGCTCGGCCTGCTCATGGTCAACCTGTTCCAGCCCGGCATCGGCGCGCCGATCCCCGACGCGGCGGAAGCGGCCAAGATGGTGGGTGAGGTGAAGAAACTCGACGCCTGGGAATTCACCCTGTCGATCTTTCCCAAAAACGCGCTGGAGGCGTTGGCGGCGAACAACATCCTCCAGATTCTGGTCTTTTCGATCTTTGCCGGCGTCGCCTTGTCTGCGATCGGCGAAAAGGGCTCTGCTTTGGTGCGCGGCGCTGACGCGCTGGCCGAAATGATGTTGCAGATCACCGGCTATGTGATGCGCTTTGCGCCGTTCGCGGTGTTCGGCGCGATCGCCAATGTCGTCGCCAAAAGCGGACTCGGCATCCTTGCGACCTATTTTGAACTGCTGGTCGAATTCTATATCTCGCTGTTCTTGCTGTGGATCATCCTGCTGACGATCGGCTGGGGGTTCCTGCGCCAGCGCATCTGGATGCTGATCCGCTATATACGCGAGCCTTTGCTGATCGCTTTTTCGACTGCCTCGTCGGAAGCGGCGCTGCCCAAGATGTTCGAACAGCTCGACCGCTTCGGGGTGCCGCGGCGGATTTCGGGGTTCATGCTGCCCTTGGGCTACAGCTTCAACCTCGACGGTTCGATGATGTATATGAGCTTTGCGACGATCTTTATCGCGCAGGCCTATGGCATCGACCTGTCGATCAGCACCCAGGTGCTGATCCTGCTGACTCTGATGATCAGTTCCAAGGGCATCGCCGCGGTGCCGCGCGCCAGCCTGGTCGTGATCACCGGGACGCTGGCGCAGTTCGGTCTGCCGGTCGAAGGCGTGGCGATTATCCTGGCGATCGACCAGTTCCTCGACATGGGCCGCACCGCGACCAATGTCGTCGGCAACGCGGTGGCAACCAGCGTCATCACCAAGTGGGAAGGCATGCTCGAAGTGCCCGAACCGGCCGACGCCGAACGACCGCATGCCCCGGCGCATACACCGCACCATGGAACCCGCGGGCTCGATCTTCGTGATGACATAGGGGGAAGCGAGGGAACCGGCGCGAACAAGCCAGCGGTCGACAAGGCGTAACCCGCAGCTTCGCGCCGTCCCCATGGGGGCGAGCAAGGAGCTGAGCCATGGCCGAGGCCGCCGCGATTGACGAAGCAGACCGGGACGCTTTGCGTGCACGGCGGCTGCGATGGCGCATGCTGCTGGGCTTTCTCGCCGGGCTGATTATCGGGCTGGCGGTCCATTATGGCGCGCCCGACGCCGCCTGGGTTGCGGCGGTGACCACCTATGTCACCGGGCCGCTCGGCCAGATATTCCTGCGCCTGCTGTTCATGCTCGTCATTCCGCTGCTCGTATCGGCGCTGATCGTCGGCGTCGCCGACATGGGTGAGATGCGCGCGCTAAAATCGATCGGCACGCGCACGCTGATCTACACCGTTGTGGTTGCGGCGATTTCGGTCGTGGTCAGCCTGATCGTCGTCAACCTGCTCCAGCCGGGGGCGGGGGTCGATCCGTCGCTGGCGCGCAGCCTGATCGCCGAGGGGGCCGAGGGCGCGAAGGCGATCGCCGATCGCGCCGGGGAAGCGAAGACCGGGATGGACGCTGTGGTTGCGATCGTCCCCGACAATTTCGTCGCCGCGATGGGCGCCAATGACGTCCTTGCCGTGATGTTCTTTGCCCTATTCTTTGGCATCGGGCTGATGCTGGTGCAAACACCCCAGACGGCAGCGCTGAAATCGGTCGTCGAGGGGGTGTTCGCGGTTGCGATGAAACTGATCGGGCTCGTGATCCAGCTCGCGCCGATCGCGATTTTCTGTTTCATGTTCAACCTGGCGTCGCAGTTCGGATGGGATCTGATCATCCGCCTGTCGGCCTTTGTCGGGGTGGTGCTGTTCGCGCTCGCGCTTCAGATGTTCATCGTGTTCCCGATCATTTTGAAGACGCTGGCCAAAAAGTCGCCGATCGCCTTTTTTCGCGAGACGCAGGAGGCCTTTGTCATGGCCTTTGCCACCGCGTCGTCGAACGCCACGCTGCCGACCGCGCTGCGCGTCGCGCACGACCGGCTGCACCTGCCCGACAAGGTGGCGCGTTTTGTCCTGACGATTGGCGCAACCGCGAACCAGAACGGCACCGCGATGTTCGAGGGGGTGACGGTGATCTTCCTCGCACAATTTTTCGGCATCGAGCTGACGCTGACGCAGCAGATTTTCGTGATGCTGATCTGCATATTGGGCGGCATCGGCACGGCCGGCGTGCCCGCCGGGTCGCTGCCGGTGATCGCGTTGATCCTGGCCTCGGTCGGCATCCCGCCCGAAGGCATCGGGCTGATCCTGGGGGTCGATCGCTTCCTCGACATGTGCCGCACGACGCTGAATGTCATCGGCGATCTGGTCGCCGCCACCGTAGTGTCGGCAGGGGTGAACGACGATGAGGCGGTGGCGCAAGACGCCACCGCCTGATGGCTTGAATCCTATTCCGGACGAACGGCGTTTTCGGCGTCGACCCGGCTGACCGTGGCCGGCGGGTTGGCGCGCGGCGCTTGCGCAGCGGCCGGCGGCTGGCGGAATGTCGGCGCCGGACGCTCCGACCGCGGGGGGCGATCGGGCATCGCGGATGACGATGGCCCGCGACGTGGCGGCGAAACCGCTTCGCCGGGCGCGCGTACCGGCCTGTTGCGGACGGGGCGGGGCTGTCCCGTGTTGCCGTCGACTTGCGGAACGGGGCGCGGGCGAGCGGTCCCCCAATCGGGGCGGCCGGGGCGTGCGGGAGTGGTCGTCACGGGCGGCGTGCCGGTTGCACCGTCGCCGCGCCCGCGACCCGGCCGCGTGCCGCGCGGGCCGTCACCGTCGCGATCGCCGCGATTCCAGCCGCCGGGACGGTCCGGTCGACCATCGCCCGGCCGCCCATCGCCGTCACCGCGGTTCCAGCCGCCGGGGCGTCCCGGCTGGCCGTGACCGCGGCTGCCATGATGTTTCCACCACGCGCGGCGGCCGCCCCAATAGTTCAGATAATGGTCGCGCAGCGGATAGCGGTTGCGGTAATTGTCGAACATCCACATCCCATAGCCGGGATAATAATAATCGTCGTACCAGCCGCCGCCGAAGCCAATGTTGACGAAGCCGCTGCCATAATCCGACGCGTCGTAACAATCATAGCCATAGCCGTCGTCATAGGCATAGCCGTCATAATCATAATAGGCGCTGCCATAGCGCGCCGCGCAATCGCCGCCCGACGCATAGCTCGCGCCATAGACGTCGCCATAATAGCAACCGCCGAGCGTCGTCGTGGCGAGGGCGCCGAGCGCGAGGGAGAGGGGGCGTTTGTAGGTCAGGGGCATCGAGCCAATCCTTTGTCGGGTCCGGGCGGACCAGTCATGTTGGTGGCGAAGCTGCATGAGTCGAGTTGAATTTGCGGTGAATAGTGGCGCAGCCGACAAATCGCGTTACTTGCATCGATGTCAGTAGTGCGATACGCTTGGCGAGAATGCAGCACCGCAGAGGATGGACCCGATGAACGCGCCGACCAAGATCACATGGCCCGAAGCCCGATTTGGCCCCGAAACGCAGCATTGGCTGCCGCGCAACCCCGATCGGGCGCTCGATCATATTCCCGGCGAGGATGGTTATCCGGTGATCGGGAACACCCTGGAACAGCTCAGCGACTATCGCAGTTTTACCAAGCGGATGGTCGCCAAATATGGCCGCGTCTATCGCAACAACAGCTTCGGCGGGCGCAGCGTCGCGCTGCATGGACCCGAAGCGAACGAGCTGGTCATGTTCGACCGCGAAAAGATCTTTTCGTCCGAACAGGGCTGGGGACCGGTGCTCAACCTGCTGTTCCCGCGCGGGCTGATGCTGATGGATTTCGAAAAGCATCGGGCCGACCGCAAGATATTGTCGGTTGCGTTCAAGCCCGAGCCGATGCGTCATTATGCCGAATCGCTGAACGAAGGGATCAAGGATCGCGTCGCGTCATGGAGCGGCCAGACGTTCCAATTTTATGCGGCGATCAAGAAACTGACGCTCGACCTGGCCGCGACCAGCTTCCTCGGCATTCCCTTTGGCCCCGAGGCCGACAAGGTGAACAAGGCCTTTGTCGACATGGTGCAGGCGTCGATCGGCGTCGTTCGGGTGCCGATGCCGTTCACGGCGATGGGGCGCGGCGCCAAGGGCCGCGCCTATCTGGTCGAATATTTCGGGCGCATGGTGCCGGAGCGGCGCGAAGGGACGGGCGAGGATATTTTCAGCCAGATCTGCCGCGCCCGCGACGACAATGGCGACTATATGAGCGCTGAGGCGATCGTCGATCATATGAATTTCCTGATGATGGCGGCGCACGACACGATCACCAGTTCGATCACGTCGATGGTGTGGATGCTCGCCAAGCACCCCGAATGGCAGGACAGGCTGCGCGAGGAAATGCTGGCGGTGTCGCCCGCGGGCGAGGGCGTCGGCCACAACAGCCTGGGCGAGCTGGAAATGACCGAATGGGCGTTCAAGGAGGCGCTGCGCCTCGTCCCCCCGGTACCGAGTTTCCCGCGGCGCGCGCTCAAGGATTTCGAATATGGCGGGTATCGCATCCCCGCCGGGACATCGGTCGGGGTCAGCCCCGCCTATACGCATATGATGGAGGAGCATTGGCCCGAGCCCGACAAGTTCGACCCGATGCGCTTTTCGCCCGAGATCGCGCGCGAGCGGCACAAATATGCGTGGGTGCCGTTCGGCGGCGGCGCGCATATGTGCCTGGGGCTGCACTTTGCGTACATGCAGGCGAAGATCTTTTTCCATCATGTCATCACGACGCACCGCATCGTGGTCGAGCCGGGCTATGAGCCGAAATGGCAGGTGCTCCCGATCCCGCGTCCGAAGGATGGTCTGAAGGTGACATTCGTACCGCTCTGAGCTTGCACAGTTCGGCGTCGCACCCCATTGAAATGGGGTGAAAAGCGCGCGTCCCTATCTGATCTGGTTCGGCATCGCTGTCGTGCTCGCGCTCGGCGCGATCCGCGGCATGCAATGGGTGCGCGATCATCCCGAACATATGCCAACCGCGCGCTTCGAGGTCGCGCATCCGCAGGGATGGGCGACGCAGCGCAAGCTGGTCGGGCTCGCGCGCGACGACACGGCCTGCTTTGCGGCGCTCGACCGCGCGGGCGCCGGATATGAACGGCGTCCGGTGATCGGCACCGGCACCTGCCGCGCCAGCCAGCGCCTGGTCCTCACCGGCAATCGCTTTGTTCCGACGATGCGCCCGGCGAATGCCGCGCCCGGCTGCGCGGTGACCGTCGCGATGGCGCTATGGAATCGCGACGTCGTCCAGCCGCTGGCGCAAAAGCACTTCGGGCAAAAGGTCGTCGCGCTCGAAAATCTCGGCAGCTACAACTGCCGGAGCATCCGCGGTGGGCAGACACCGAGCCAGCACTCGACCGCCAACGCGATCGATATTTCGGCGTTTGTGCTGGCCGACGGGACGCGCATCTCGCTGATCAACGACTGGAACGATGCCGACGTCCGCCGCGACTTCCTGCACGCGGTGCGCGACGGATCGTGCGACCTGTTCACAACGGTGCTGTCACCCGATTACAACGCTGCCCATGCCGACCATTTCCATTTCGACATGGCGGTGCGGACGGCGGGGTGGTCGGTTTGCCGCTGATCAGACTGTGAAGCTTTCGCCGCAACCGCAGGCGCCCTTGGCGTTCGGATTCTCGAACACAAAACCCGCGGCGAAATCATCCTCGACCCAGTCCATGACGCTGCCGATCAGATAGAGCACCGACGCGCCGTCGATGTAGAACACCCCGCCGGGGGTTTCGATCTTCTCGTCGAACCGCTCTTCGCTCGTCACATAATCGACCGAGTAAGCGAGACCCGAGCAGCCGCGGCGCGGGGTCGACAGCTTGACGCCGATCGCGTTTGCGGGCGCGGCGGCCATCAACGCTGCGACGCGGGCTTCGGCGTTGGGGGTCAGCGTGACTGCGGCGGGGCGGGTGCGGGTTTTCGTTTCGCTCATTACAACATTCCCAACTCAAGCCGCGCTTCGTCGCTCATGTTCGCGGGCGACCAGGGCGGATCCCAGACCAGATTGACTTCGGCGTCGCCCACGCCCGGCACCGCGCCGACGCGCAATTCGACTTCGGCAGGCATCGATTCCGCGACGGGGCAATGCGGGGTGGTCAGCGTCATGGTGACGACCGCATGGCCCTCGTCGATCTCGACATTATAGATCAGGCCAAGGTCGTAGATGTTCACCGGGATTTCGGGATCGTAAATGTCCTTAAGCGCGTTGACCACGGCCTCGTACAGGTCGCCGCCGACGCCGTGCGGATCGACCGCCGCGGGCTTGGCAGCGAGGAAACCCTCAAGATAGTCACGCTTGCGTTCGAGCTTTTGGGGAGCGGTTTCGACATCCTCGACGCGCGCCTTCGGCGGCGCCTCGACGCTGGTCACTTCCTCTACCTTGATCATCCGGTCCTCACTCATCCGAAAATCCTCTCGACGCGTGACAGGCCATCGATCAGCGCCGCCACATCGTCGTCATTGCTGTACACGCCAAAACTCGCGCGCGCGGTCGCTGCGACGCCCAGATGCTCCATCAGCGGCTGTGCGCAATGGTGCCCGGCGCGGATCGCGACCCCGCTTTCGTCCAAGATAGTGCCGATATCGTGCGGATGAACCCCCGCCATCGAGAAACTTACGATTCCAGCACTGTTTTCAGGGCCATAGAGGGTGATGCTGTTCTTGCGCGCAAGTTGTTCGCGCAAGCTGGTCACCAATGCCACCTCATGCGCATGGATCGCATCGACGCCCAGCGCCGCGACATAATCAACCGCTGCGGCCAGCCCGATCGCCTCGATAATCGCAGGCGTTCCAGCCTCGAACCGTGTGGGGGCGGGGGCATAGGTGGTCTTTTCAAACGTCACACGGTCGATCATCGATCCGCCCCCCTGCCAGGGCGGGAGCGTATCGAGTTTGTCGCTCCACAGCACGCCGATCCCGGTGGGGCCGTAGAGCTTGTGGCCCGAAAAGACGTAATAGTCGCAGCCAAGCGCGGCGACATCGACGGGCAGGCGCGGCACCGCCTGACAGCCGTCGATCAGCAGTTCGGCGCCGACGTGGTGCGCGATATCGGCGGCACGCGCGACGTCGAGCGGGCTGCCGAGCACGTTCGAGACATGCGCGAAGGCGACCATATTATGCTCGGGTGTGAGCAGCTTCTCGGCGGCAGCGAGGTCAATACAGCCATCGGCGGTCAGCGGGCAGACGTCGACCTGCCAGCCCGCGAGCTGCCAAGGCACGATATTGCTGTGATGCTCGAGCACCGACAGCAGCACGCGGCCCTTTTTCGGATGCGAATAGGCGACAAGGTTGATCGCCTCGGTCGCGCCGCGCACGAACGCGATCTGCCCTTCCTTTGCGCCGATAAATGCCGCAATCCGCCGCCGCGCCGCCTCATAGGCGAGCGTCATGTCGGCCGAGCGCGCATAGACCCCGCGATGCACCGTCGCATAGTCGCGGCCCATCGCGTTCACGGTCGCGTCGATCACCGCCTGCGGCTTCTGCGCGGTCGCGGCGGTGTCGAGATAATGCCAGCCGGGGGTGAGGCCCGGAAACTGATCCCTGATTCCGTTCGTGTCGAGCGAGGTCGAGACACGCTGGCGCCGGGTTTCACGTCCCTCGACTTCGCTCGGGACGAACGGGGGAGAGAGATTGCTCACACCAATTCCCCCAGCTTGGCGAGCGCCAGCGCCTGCAACCGCGCCTCATCCTCGGCGCCGTCGAAGACGCCCGCGACGAAGGCCTGCAGCAGGATTTTCTTCGCCTCGGCGGGCGGCAGGCCGCGCGACTGGAGATAATAGAGGCTCATCGCGTCGAGCTCGCCGATCGCGCAGCCGTGCGCGCATTTCACATCGTCGGCGAAGATTTCGAGTTCGGGCTTGGCGTTGGCGGTCGCGCTGCGACCCAGCAGCATCGCCTTCACATCCTGCTCGCTGTCGGTCTGCTGCGCATCGCGCGCGACGGCGACCTTGCCGAGATAGGTTCCGGTCGCGGTGCCGCCGAGCACCGACCGCACGATTTGCCGCGACTTCGCGCCGGGTTCGGCGTGGGTGACGGTGGTGACGATCTCGAGATTTTGATCGCCGCCGCCGATCTGCACCGCGCCGAGCGTGAAGTCGGCACCTTCGTGGAGCGTCACCGCGAGCTCGATGCGGCCATAGGCACCGCCGATGTTGAGGATGTGCAGCGCGGCGGTTGCGCCCTTGCCGATGCTCATCTCGATCTGATGGATCGCGCCTGCATCCTGCACGATCGCGCGGCGAAATTCGCCGCCCGCGGGCACGACGATGCTCTCGGGCGCGGGCAGCGGCCATGCGGCAGTCACCGCGTCGATGTCGGAGTAGCGCCATGCTTCGTCGCGGCGTGAAGGGTGGGTGGTGGCCGTCATCCGATCCTACCTGTGCCCATAGGGCATGGGGAGGGGGACCGCCGCGAAGCGGTGGTGGAGGGGCAGCGACGTCGCGCCATGCCCCCTCCGTCAGCGGCTTCGCCGCTGCCACCTCCCCATCGCTGTGCGACAGGGAGGATAAAGACGGGCAGCGTCATCACGCCGCGATCTCCGCATAGCCTTCGCGTTCGAGTTCGAGTGCGAGCTCGGGTCCGCCCGACTTGACGATTCGCCCGGCGGCGAGGACGTGGACGAAATCCGGCTGCACATAGTCGAGCAGGCGCTGATAGTGGGTGATCAGCAGCACCGCCTTGTCGGGGCGGCGCATGATCGTATTGATCCCGTCGCCGACGACGCGCAGCGCGTCGATGTCCAGCCCCGAGTCCGTCTCGTCGAGGATCGCGAGCTTGGGATCGAGGATACCCATCTGCACCATCTCGTTGCGCTTTTTCTCGCCGCCCGAAAAGCCGACGTTCACCGGGCGCTTGAGCATGTCCATGTCGAGCTTCAAAAGCCCTGCCTTTTCGCGCGCGAGCTTCAGGAAATCGCCGCCCGACAAAGGTTCTTGCCCACGCGCCTTGCGCTGGGCGTTGAGGCTTTCGCGGAGGAACTGGACGTTCGAGACGCCGGGGATTTCGACCGGATATTGGAAGCCCAAGAACAGGCCCGCCGCGGCGCGCTCGTGCGGATCGAGCGCGAGGAGGTCAAGCGTCTCGGTCGTTCCCGTTCCCCGACGAAAATCGGGGCCCAGTTCGAGAGCGCCATCTGAACCCCGGCTTTCGCCGGGGATCACGTTAGGCGCGAACATCACCGACCCCTCGGTGACCTCATAGCCGGGGCGGCCGCCGAGGACGTAGGACAGCGTCGACTTGCCCGCGCCATTGGGGCCCATGATCGCATGGATCTCGCCCGCGTTGATGGCGAGCGACAGGCCTTTCAGGATCGGCTTGTCGGCGACGGTGGCGTGGAGATTTTCAATTTTGAGCATGTGAGGCTTTCAGGCAGAGCGAAGCGCGGCGCGCGCCGAGAGGGCGCACCGAATTGAGGACTGGATGTGGGGCAGGCCCGCGTGGGGCAGCGAGCGGGCCGCGCCTATTCGGCGGCGAAGATTTCCGCCAGTTCCGAATTGGCGACTTCTTCGACGCTGATCACACTGGTGTTCTGCAGATGCTGCAAGCGCCGGATGAGCATGGTCACCGCGTGATGCGGAACGGTGATCACCTCGTCGCGATCGCGTTCCGATTTTTTCTGTTGCCGAATGATCACGCCCTGATGCGTCGGATAGGCGGTCACCGCCTGCACAGGATGGACGACCAGATCGGCGTCCGACCAGTTGAATTCCAAACCGCGTGCCATGGCTGTTTCTCCGGATCGAATCGGACAGAGGGCGAGCATATGACAAAGGCGTGACGTCCCATGTCCCCGGATGCGGACTGGTGATAATTATAGTTAATTCGGGCCGGTTAATGCCGGAGTTGAGGTGGTTTTCACCCCATATTGTCTCAATTCGGGGCATAAACGGGAGCGCCGCGGACATCGCTGTTCCCGTCGATCTGGCTTGGCGCCTGGGCGAGCCGTTAAAATCGTCAATTTTGCGCATCTTGCGCTTTCATCCGGGCCAGAACGCGCCGCTCGGCGGTGCCGATGATCGCATCGGCGGCCTTTTCCGCCGTCTCGCGGCTGGCAAAGGGAATCTGCTCGCCGATGCCATCGGCCAGGATATTCGTCGCGACCTCACGCGCCCCGGCGACCGATGCCACCTCGGCGAAGCTGACCGGCCAGCGGCCGAACTCGGCCTTGTAGGTGGCCGCGGCGTTCAACAGGTCCTGCTCGTAGGAGGTGACCGCGCCGCGGACCTCCGGCGGCAATTTCTCCACGAGCGTCGCGGTGTCGAGCAGGCCACTCTCGCCTGCTGTGCCGGCGTCGCCGCACGCGGCGAGCAGGGCAAGGCCCAGGCAGGCGGGAATGACGAAGCCGCGGCGCATCATCCGACGCTCCCTTCAAGGCTGATCCCCAGCAATTTCTGCGCCTCGACTGCAAATTCCATCGGCAGTTGCTGCAGCACTTCCTTGGCGAAGCCGTTGACGATCAGCGCCACCGCCTCTTCCTGACCCAGCCCGCGCTGCATCGCGTAGAAGAGCTGGTCATCGCTGATCTTGCTCGTCGTCGCTTCATGCTCGACGGTCGCCGTGGGATTGCGGACTTCGATGTAGGGGACGGTGTGCGCGCCGCACGTGCTGCCGAGCAGCAGGCTGTCGCACTGGGTGAAGTTGCGCACGCCCTCGGCATTCGGCGCGACGCGCACGATGCCGCGATAGGTGTTGTTCGACTTGCCCGCGCTGATCCCCTTGCTGACGATGGTCGAGCGCGTGCGCTTGCCGTTGTGGATCATCTTGGTGCCGGTGTCGGCCTGCTGATAATTGTTGGTGACCGCGACCGAATAGAATTCGCCGACGCTGTCGTCGCCGTTGAGCACGCAGCTTGGATATTTCCAGGTGATCGCGCTTCCCGTTTCGACCTGCGTCCACGACACCTTGCTGCGCTTGCCCTGGCACAGCGCGCGCTTGGTCACGAAATTATAGATGCCGCCGAGACCCTCGGCATTGCCCGGATACCAGTTCTGGACGGTCGAATATTTGATCTCGGCATCGTCCAGCGCGACCAGTTCGACCACCGCGGCATGAAGCTGGTTCTCGTCGCGCATCGGCGCGGTGCAGCCTTCGAGGTAGCTGACGTACGCGCCCTTGTCGGCGACGATCAGGGTCCGCTCGAACTGCCCCGTATTCTCGGCATTAATGCGGAAATAGGTGCTGAGCTCCATCGGGCAGCGCACGCCTTCGGGAACGTAAACGAACGTCCCGTCGGAGAAGACCGCGCAATTCAATGTCGCGAAATAATTGTCATGCATCGGCACGACCCTGCCGAGCCACTTCTTCACCAGCTCGGGATATTCGCGGATCGCTTCGGAGATGGAGAGGAAGATCACGCCCGCGCGCTTCAGCTCCTCGCGGAAGGTCGTCGCGACGCTGACGCTGTCGAACACCGCGTCGACCGCGACCTTGCGCGCGCCCTCGACCCCCGCGAGCACCTTCTGCTCCTCGATCGGGATGCCGAGCTTCTTATAGACTTCGAGGATTTCGGGATCGACCTCGTCGAGCGACGACAGCTTCGGCTTCGGCTTGGGGGCCGCGTAATAATAGGCGTCCTGGTAATCGATCGGCGGCACGTTGAGCTTCGCCCAGTCGGGGGTCTCCATCGTCTGCCAGTGGCGGAACGCCTTCAGCCGCCAGTCGAGCATCCATTCGGGCTCGTTCTTCTTGGCCGAGATGAAGCGGACCGTATCCTCGGTCAGCCCCTTGGGCGCGAAGTCGGTCTCGATGGCTGAGGACCAGCCATGTTCGTAGTCGGCGACTTTGGCGGCGGCGTCGTGCGCAGCCTGGTCCTTGATGCGGGTTTCGGTGTTGTCGGTCATATCTATCTCGTCGCCCCCGCGAAGGCGGGGGCCGCTGTCGTTGGTGCACTGGGTCCAGCGGCCCCCGCCTTCGCGGGGGCGACGGACAAGGTGGCCAAGCTGATCTCCGCCAGCGCGCCGCGCACGGCGCCGTTCACGACACCCCAGTGCGGCTGCACCTTGCAGCTGCCCTCCAGCGTACAATCGTGGCGGCCTTCGACAACGCAGCTGGTCAGCGCGATCGGGCCTTCGACCGCTTCGATGATGTCGGCGACGCTGATTGCCGCTGCCGGCCGCGCCAGCCGCACCCCGCCGCCGCTGCCGCGCGAGGCCACGAGCAGGCCAGCGCGCGCGAGCTGGCTCACCAGTTTCTGTGCGGTCGGTCCCGGAATCCCCGTCTGCTCGGCAAGCATGCCGGCGTGAAGCGGCACCGACCCACATTGGCGGGCGGCGGCGCTCATCAGCACCACGGCATAATCGGCAAGGTTGGACAGGCGCATCGTTTCTCCGCTCGCAAATTGCGAACGATTCTTAACTGGAGTAAATTACTCCACTTATATAGGCGCGCCGTTTGGACGGTGCAAGCAAGCGCGTTTGTCGGCGGGTATAGAAATATTGCGCCAAAAAAAAAGGCACCCACCTGGCCGGAGCCAAATGAGTGCCGAGATGAAGGTCTCAGTCCTCGTCAGAGGATGAGCTCTTCTGGGTCGCAGCACCCGATTATGCTCGCGCGGCGATTCGCGATTGTACGGAAACGCCAAAAACGGCCTAGGTCAGATTTTCGTGGTTAATAGGGTCGAGCGACCGCGAACGCCGCCGCCGAACCTTCACCGTAGCCCTGAGCTCATCGAAGGGCGCCTGTCCGAGAAACGCCCTTCGACAAGCTCAGGGCTGCAGTGACGATCACACCGCAAAATCCGCCCTACGTCTCCGACACCAGCGGACTGACCTTGCCGGCAAGCTGCTTGCGGCCCTTGGTCGTCGCCTCGGTGTAGGAAGTCGGCTTGCTGAGCTGACCCGGCGTCGCGCCGGCGAAGCGCTTGATCTCGCGGATCAGATGCGACTGGTCGTAAAAGGCATCGCCGAGCTGTGCGGCATCGAGCCCTTCGCCGCGCGCGAGCGCCGATGCGGCGCGCACGGCGCGATATTTGCGCGCCAGCATTCGCGGCGACAGGCCGTAATAATGTTTGGTCATCCGCTCGACCGAGCGGATCGACATGCCGGTGGCATCGACCAGATCGGCGACCTGCGGCGAGGGCGTCGCGGTGAGCCACTCGTCGACGGTGCGGATGAACCACAAAGGCGGCGCTTCGCCGCGGGTCAGCACTTCGCGCGCAAAATTATTGCCGATCACCAGCTTGGCCTCGACGTCCGCCGCCTGTTCCAGCGTTGTCGCCACGTCTTCGATCCACGGCCCGAACCGGTCAGTGGCATCAAGCGCGCGGTCGGTCAGCTTTTCCGCATCGTCGCCCATCAGCGCCGCCCATCCCGCGGGCAGCAGGCCGAACCCGAACAATTGCGCCGGGCAATTGCTGATCGCGCGCACCCGTCCGCTCGTCGGGCCGATGATGATCGCGCGCGTCACGTTGGCGCGGTGGCCGTCGGCAAAGAAATATTCGCCGTCGGCATTGGTGACGAAACGGAACTGCGGCCGGTCGGCGCGTTCATATTCGTCGAATTTCGGCATATTGAGCCGCGCGAAATAAAAGCTCGACACCAGGTCCGCCAGATCGGGATCGGGCGGGAAATAGTGCAATTCGAACGGCGCGCTGCCGTCCACGCCTGCGCGTGAGGATGAAGCTTCTGACATGACGAACCCAGACCGTGGCCACCTTTCCCCAGGCGGCCTTGTTATCTGAAACAGATCATTTGCGTTTCATCCCTGCGCGTCAAGCGCGAACTTTGTTCGATTATTAGCTTTTTTGGCTTGCGATCCATGCATCGACGCGCCGTTCGAGGATGTCGAGCGGGACCGGTCCCGATTCGAGGACGACGTCGTGAAAGGCGCGATAGTCGAATTTGGCGCCCATCGCCGCCTGGGCCCGCGCGCGCAATTCCATGATTTTGAGCTTGCCGATTGTGTAGGCGGTGGCCTGCCCCGGATAGACGATATAGCGCTCGATCGCCTTTTCGATGTCGCCGTCGGGATTGGGGGTGTTGTCTTTGAGGTATTTGATCGCCTGCTCGCGGCTCCAGCGCTTGTCGTGGATGCCGGTGTCGACGACGAGGCGGCAAGCGCGCCACAACTCCATGCCGAGCCGCCCGAAATCGCTGTAGGGATCGGTGTAAAAGCCCATGTCCTTGGCGAGCTCCTCCGAATAGAGTCCCCAGCCTTCGGTATAAGCGGTGAAACCGCCAAAGCGGCGGAAGGGCGGCAGGCCGGTGAGTTCGGTCTGCACCGCGCGCTGGAGATGATGGCCGGGAACCCCCTCATGATAGGCGAGTGCTTCCAGCTCGGTCTTGGGCATGTCGCGCAGGTCGTAGAGGTTTACATAATAGGTGCCGGGGCGCGACCCGTCTGGCGAAGGCGACTGGTAGAAGGCCTTGCCCGCCGATTTCTCGCGGAACGCCTCGACCGCCTTTACCTGCAACGCGGCCTTGGGCAGCGTGTTGAAAAAGGCCGGGAGCCGCGCTTCCATCGCCTTGGTGCGGGCGTCAACTTCGGCGAGATAGGCCTCGCGCGTCGTGTGATAATATTGCGGGCTGGTGCGCAGATGCTCGAAGAATTGCTGCAGCGTGCCCTTGAAGCCGACCTTGGCCATGATCGCCCGCATCTCGCCGTGGATGCGCGCGACTTCGGCGAGGCCGAGGTCGTGGATCTCGGTCGCGGTCATGTCGGTCGTCGTGTAATTGGCGAGCAGCGCCTCATAATAGGCTTTGCCGTCGGGTAGGCGCCACACCCCGTCCTGCGTGGGCGCGCTCGCCTGCTGGCGCTTCATTTCGGCGAGCAGGCGCCCATAGGCGGGGCCAGCGCTCTCTGCCCATGCGGCCTTCGCCGCGGCGGTCAGTCGCGCCTTTTCGGCGGCATCGATGTCGAGCTTGGCGACTTTTGCGGCGAGATCCTCGACGACGGCGTTGTTCGGTCCTTGCAGGTTGCCGATATCCGAAATCAGATAGGCATAGACCCATTTGGGCGGTTGGACGCCCTTGGCAGCGCGCTTCACCGATTCCGCATTCAGCGCGTCGAGCACCGGGCCCAGCCCGCGGATGCGCGCAACATAGGCTTCGGCCTCGGCAACATTGGCGACGCGGTGGATGTTGATCAGAAAGGCGGGGAGCTGGCTTTGCGGGCCGTTCATCTGGTCAAAGACATAGCCGCGATCGCGGAACGGGAACAGTCGCTCGGCGCGCCCCGCCTGCGCGTTAAACAGCTCGAATGACAGCGCCTCGTCGGTCGACATACTGGCCGGATCAAAGCTGCCGCGCATCGCTTCGGCGGTCGCTTGCTGCAATTTGTGGTTCGCGATCGCCGCCTCGTCGCTGACGTCGTTCCAGCGGCCATAATCGGCGTCGCGGATGCCGCGATACGCCTTGCCCTGCGGGCTCAGCGACAGCTGGGCGGCGTCATAATTGTCGAAAAATTGCGCGAGGTTCGCTCCTGCGGGTACCGCATCCGGCGCGGGCGTCGCTGCCGCGGTGGCGGGCGCGTCCTGCACCGCGGCGGGCGCGCAGCCCGCGACGGCGAGCAGCGCGATGGCGGTGGACAGGCGAGCGATGATCCGAAGCTGCGACACGATTTTCTCCCGGTTTTTCCGATGGCTTTTTGACGATGGCGAATTGGTTGCAGCGGGGCTTGCCATAGCCGCGCGGGGCGCGCAATGGCGGGCCATGTCGCTCTTTGCCTCCGCCGCCGATGCCGCTTATGCGCTGGTCCGCCCGATCGTTCATGCCACCGATGGCGAGGCGGCGCATAATCTGACCCTCAATGCGCTTCAGCCGCTGCCGCGCGCGCGCACCGCATTGTCGAGCCCGGTGCTGGCGACCGAACTTGCGGGGCTCCATTTCCCCAATCCGGTCGGCCTCGCGCCCGGTTTCGACAAGGACGCACGGGTCGCGCATGCAATGCCGCATTTCGGTTTCGGCTTTGTCGAGGTCGGCACGCTGACGCCGCTACCGCAGGACGGCAACCCGCGCCCGCGGCTGTTCCGGCTGGTCGAGGATCGCGCGGTGATCAACCGCATGGGGTTCAACAATGGCGGGCAGGAGAGGGCGGCTGAACGCATCGCGTGCCTCCGCCGCCACGGCCTGCCGGTGCCGCTGGGCATCAACATCGGCGCCAACAAGGACAGCGCCGACCGCATCGGCGATTATGCGCGGGGCACCGCGGCGATGGCGCCGCTCGCCGATTATCTTACCGTCAACATCAGCTCGCCGAACACCCCGGGGCTGCGCGCCTTGCAAGACAAGGGGGCGCTTGAAGCCCTGCTCGACGGCGTCGCCGCAGCGCAGCCGGTGGGCGCGACCAAGCCGGTGTTCCTGAAAGTCGCACCCGACCTGGAGCCTGCCGACATCGACGACATCGTCGCGGTTGCGATCGACAAGGGGCTCGCTGCGGTGATCGTCTCGAACACCACCATCACCCGCCCAGAGCTGGCATCGCGCCACGCCGCGGAGGCGGGCGGCCTGTCGGGGGCGCCGCTAGCCGATCTGGCGCTCCAGCGCGTTCGCGATTTCCGCGTGGCTGGCGGGGGCAGGGTGCCGCTGGTGGCGGCTGGCGGCATCGCCTCGGCAGAGCAAGCGTGGGAGCGCATTCGTGCGGGCGCCAGCCTGGTGCAGATTTACTCGGCGATGGTTTACGAAGGACCGGGGCTCGCCGCGCGGATTGCGCAAGGGCTCGAAAAGCTGGCGGTGCGTGACGGGTTCGCGCGGGTGAGCGACGCGGTGGGGGTAGGCGAATAAATCCTCCCTGCCGCGAAGCGGTGGGGAGGGGGACCGCTCGCGCAGCGAGGGGTGGAGGGGCTTTGCAACGTTGCGTCATGGCCCCTCCGTCAGCGCTTCGCGCTGCCACCTCCCCATCGCTGCGCGACAGGGAGGATCGGTTGGGCTTGCACTCCCTCCGACCGCGCGCCAATGTCGCGCCCATGCTGAAAAGATTCCTCCCGCTCGCCGCCCTGCTTTCCATCACCGTCAGTTCGCCCGTGCTCGCACAGGGGGTCACCTCGTCCGCCGACTCGCGCGCGACCGAGGCGGGGCGGCAGATTCTCCATCAGGGCGGCACGGCCGCCGACGCGGCGGTCGCGATGGTCGCGGTGCTCACCCTGGTCGAACCGCAGTCGAGCGGGATCGGTGGCGGCGGTCTGATGCTGCATCACGATGCCAGGGACGGCAGCATATCGACGATCGACGGTCGCGAAATGGCGCCCGCCTCGGCGAAACCCGACCGCTTCCTCGGCCCCGATGGCAAGCCGCGCAGCTATTCGGATGCGATTCCCGGCGGGCTGTCGGTGGGCGTGCCCGGCAATATGCGCCTGATGGAAATGGCGCACAAGAAATGGGGCAAGCTGGAATGGGCGGCGCTGTTCCAGCCCGCGATCAAGCTGGCCGAAGAGGGTTTCGAAGTCACTCCGGTGCTGCACAACTGGATGACGCGCTTTGAGTCGCTGTGGAAAGATTTTCCCGAGGCGCGCGCGATCTATTATGTCGACGGCAAGCCTGCGCCGGTCGGCACCCGGATCCGCAACCCCGCTTATGCCGCGCTGCTGCGCGACGTCGCGGCGCGCGGTCCCGATGCCTTTTACACCGGCGCCAACGCCAAAGCGATCAGCGACGCGGTTGCCAATGCCCAGCGCAACAAGGCAACGCTGACGGTCAAGGATGTTGCTGCCTACAAGGCCAAGGAGCGCCCCGCGGTCTGCACGACCTATCGCATTTACAAGGTGTGCGGCATGGGTCCGCCCTCGTCGGGCGCGACCACCGTTTTCGGTATCCTCGGGATGATCGAAGGCTGGGACATGAAGGCGATGGGCAAGGACAATCCGATGAGCTGGCACCTGCTCGCCGAGGCGATGCAGCTGTCGTACGCCGATCGCGGAGCCTATCTGGGCGATGCCGATTTTGTCGACGTGCCCGTGGCGGGACTGCTCGACAAGAAATATCTCGCCGAGCGTCGCCAGCTGATCTCGCCCTTTGCCGCCGCCGGACGCTATGAGCCCGGCACGCCGCCGGGCGCAAAGCCCCGCGCCGAAGCGCCGCCGATCCCCGAGCAGGGCACCACCCATTTTGCCGTCGCGGACAAGGCGGGCAATGTCGTGTCGATGACCTCGACGATCGAGAGTATTTTCGGCAGCCACCTGATCGCCAATGGCTATTTCCTCAACAACGAACTCACCGATTTCGACCTCGCCCCGACGATGAACGGCGTGCCGACCGCCAACCGGGTGCAGGCGGGCAAGCGCCCGCTGTCGTCGATGTCGCCGACGATCGTTTACGGCCCCGACGGCAAGGTGGTGTTGGCAGTCGGTTCGGCGGGCGGCAAGCGGATCATCATGCATGTGACGAAGGTGCTGGTCGGCGTGCTCGACTGGGGGCTCGATGCCAAGACCGCGATGGAACTGCCCAATCTCTATTTCGGCGAGCGCGGCGTGCTGATCGAAAATACCGACGCGGGCGAGGCGATGGCGGCGAAGATGAAGCCCTTCGGCTACAGCTTTACGCCCACGGACCTGGGTTCGAAGCTGAACGCGGTCGAGCGCGTTGGCGATGGCTGGCGCGGCGCCGCCGACCCGCGCGGGCCGGGTACATCTTCGGTGGATGGTGCACCGCCGCAGGGGTGAATTGGCTGATCTTGCGATCTCGTCATTGCGAGGGCCGCGGGCCCGTGGCAATCCAGAGCGGCGCAAGACCATATTGGATTGCTTTCCCCAGCATGCGCCGCGGTCGCAATGACGTGTATTTGAAACGATAAGAACAGAAAACAATCTCCCTGGAGAGAGGTAGAATGAAGCTGGACAATCCCCATCTCGACCATTTTCCGAGCCTGGTCGCGATGTTCTTCGACCGCGCCGCGCGCGGCGGCGAAGATCCGTTCCTGTGGCGCAAGGCGGACCGCGTCTGGCATCCGCTGAGCTGGCGGCAGGTCGCCAACCAGGTGGCGGCGCTGGCGCACAACCTGCGCGAAATGGGGCTGAAGGACGGCGACCGCGTCGTGCTGGTCAGCGAGAACCGCCCGGAATGGTGCATTGCCGATCTCGGCATCATGGCCGCCGGTTGCATCACCGTGCCGACCTACACGACCAATACCGAACGCGACCACCAGCACATCCTCGACAACAGCGGTGCCACCGCAGTGATCGTGTCGACCGCGAAACTGGCGCGCACGTTGATGCCCGCGGTCACGCGCTCCGACGCGCATATCGTCATCACCATGGAAAGCCTGCGCGTCGGGCAGCAGGGCGATGTCGCGATCCACGACTGGGAGCCGCTGGTGACCGGTGGCGACGCCTGGCTGGACGGAGCCAAGGCGCGCGCCGCCGCGATGACGCGCGAGGATACTGCGTGCCTGATCTACACCAGCGGCACGGGCGGCGCGCCACGCGGGGTGATGCAGCATCATGGCGCGATCCTGCACAATGCCGCGGGCGCGGCCGAGGTGCTGGTCAATGATTTCGGGATCGGCGACGAAGAGGTGTTTCTGTCGTTCCTGCCATTGAGTCACGCCTATGAACATTCGGGCGGGCAGTTCCTGCCGATCATGGTCGGCGCGCAAATCTATTATAGCGAGGGGCTCGAAAAGCTTGTCTCGAATATCGAGGAGACGCGCCCGACGATCATGGTCGTCGTGCCGCGTTTGTTCGAGGTGATCCGCGCGCGGATGATCAAATCGGTCGAAAAGCAGGGCAAGCTGGCGAACTGGATGCTGAACCAGGCGCTGCGCGTCGGCGAGAAGGATTATGAGCGCCGCATGGGGCTGCTCGACCGCCCGGTCGACCTGCTGCTCGACAAATTGTTCCGGCCCAAGATCGGCCAGCGCTTCGGCGGACGCATGAAAGCATTGGTTTCGGGCGGCGCGCCGCTCAATCCCGAAATCGGCGTGTTTTTTCACTCGATCGGGCTGACCTTGCTCCAGGGCTATGGCCAGACCGAGGCGGGGCCGGTGATCAGCTGCAACCGCCCGAGCGCGGGGATCAAGATGGACACCGTCGGCCCGCCGCTGATGAACACTGAGGTCAAGATCGCCGATGATGGCGAGATATTGGTGCGCGGCGAACTGGTGATGAAAGGCTATTGGCGCAATGACGCCGAGACCGCGCGGGTCGTGGTTGATGGCTGGCTCCACACCGGCGACATCGGCCATATCGACGACAAGGGCCGCATCGTCATCACCGATCGCAAGAAGGATCTGATCGTCAACGACAAGGGCGACAATGTCTCGCCCCAGCGCGTCGAAGGGATGTTAACCCTCCAGCCCGAGATTTTGCAGGCGATGGTCTATGGCGACAAACGCCCGCACCTTGTCGGCTTGCTGGTACCCGATCCCGAATGGATGGCCGAATGGGCGGAGGCCGAAGGGCTACCGAAAGACCTGTGCCGTCTGCGCGAGCATGAAAAATTCCGCGCCGCGCTGCGCGCCGCCGTGGACCGCGTCAACGGCCAGCTGTCGGTGATCGAAAAGGTGCGCAAATTCGACTTCGCCGACGAGCCGTTCACGATTGAAAATGAACAGATGACCCCGTCGATGAAGATCCGCCGCCACGTGCTGCGCGAGGTGTACGCCGACAAGATCGCGGCACTGTACAAAGGTTGAGCATCCTCCCCGGACGGGGAGGATGCCATAGCGTTCAGGCTCCGCCTGCCTCGTCCTGCTGCGCGAGCCACTCTTCGAGCCACTTGATCGTATAGTCGCCGTGGATGACGTCGGGATCGGCAAGCAGCGCCTGGTGCAGCGGGATGTTCGTCTTGACGCCGCCGATTACCATTTCCTCGAGCGCGCGGCGCATCCGCATCATGCAGCTTTCGCGGCTGCGGCCATAGACGATCAGCTTGCCGATCATGCTGTCATAATAGGGCGGGATCGAATAGCCGGCGTAAAGCCCGCTATCGACGCGGACGTGCATGCCGCCCGCGGCGTGATAGTTGGTGACCTTGCCGGGCGAGGGCAGGAAGGTGCGCGGGTCTTCGGCATTGATTCGGCATTCCATCGCGTGACCGCGGAATTCGAGATCCTCCTGTTTGACCGACAGCCCCGCGCCGCCCGCGATGCGGATCTGTTCGCGGACGAGATCGAAGCCGGTGATCATCTCGGTCACCGGATGCTCGACCTGGATGCGCGTGTTCATCTCGATGAAGAAGAATTCGCCATTTTCCCACAGGAACTCGATCGTGCCCGCACCGCGATAGCCCATCTTGGCCATCGCATCGGCGCAAATGCCGCCCATGCGCGCGCGTTCCTCGGCGGAGATGATCGGCGAGGGGGCTTCCTCGAGCACTTTCTGGTGGCGGCGCTGGAGCGAGCAGTCGCGCTCGCCAAGATGGATGGCATTGCCGTTGCCGTCGCCGAACACCTGGAATTCGATGTGGCGCGGGTTGCCGAGATATTTTTCCATGTAAACGGTCGGGTCGCCGAACGCGGCCGCCGCTTCGGATGAGGCCTGCCCCATCAGGCTTTCGAGGCTGTCCTCGTCGGGAACGACCTTCATGCCGCGCCCGCCGCCGCCCGAGGCGGCCTTGATCAGCACCGGATAGCCAATTTCTTTCGCGAGGCGTTTCGTCTCGTCGCCATAGGTGACCGCGCCGGGCGAGCCCGGGACGACGGGCAGGCCGAGCGCGACGGCGGTGCGCTTCGCCTCGACCTTGTCGCCCATCGTGCGGATATGCTCGGGCTTTGGCCCGACGAAGACCATGTCATGCGCTTCGATGATTTCGGCGAAGCGCTCGTTTTCCGAGAGGAATCCATAGCCCGGATGGATCGCGTCGGCGCCGGTGATCTCGGCGGCCGAGATGATCGCCGGGATGTTGAGATAGCTGTCCTTCGCGGCGGGTGGGCCGATGCACACGGCCTCGTCGGCGAGGCGGACGTGCATCGCGTCGGTGTCGGCGGTCGAATGGACCGCGACCGTCTTGATGCCCATTTCGTGGCATGCTCGGTGGATGCGCAGCGCGATCTCGCCGCGGTTGGCGATCAGCAGTTTCTCGATGGCCATGGGCTGACTTTATCCGATGGTGAACAGCGGCTGGTCGAACTCGACCGGCTGGCTGTTCTCGACATGCACGGCCTTCAGCGTCCCCGCGGCGGTCGCGGTGATCGGGTTCATCACCTTCATGGCCTCGATGATCAGGATCGTGTCGCCGGGCTTTACCGCCGAACCGACGGCCGCGAAATTGGGCGCGCCGGGTTCGGGCGCCAGATAGACGGTGCCGACCATCGGCGACTTCACCGCGTCGGCGAAGCTGTCGACGGCGGGCGCGGCGGCTGCCGGAGCCGCGGCGGGTGTGGCCGGGGCAGCGGCGGCGGGCGCCGCGACCGGTGCGGGCGCATAGGCGACAGGTGCGGCGGCAGCAGTCAGCGTGCGCGCGACGCGGACCTTGCGATCGCCGTCCTCGACCTCGATTTCCGAAAGCTGCGTGTCGTCGAGCAGTTCGGCGAGCGCGCGTACGAAAGCCGGATCGATGTTGATGCCATTGTCTTTATGGTCACCCATGAGAATTTTTCCTGTTGTTGCGGCGCCGTCATTTGGGCGCCTGACCCCGTTTTTTGATGCGCCCTATTGTCAGAGACGGGCCGCGGCGTCCAGCGCCAGCGTATAGCTGTTTGCGCCGTGTCCGGCAAAATGCGCGACGGCGGCCATGCCGACATAGCTGATGTGCCGAAACGCTTCGCGCTGCATCGGGTCCGACAGATGGACCTCGATCACCGGCACCTTGATCGACTTGATCGCATCGTGGAGCGCGATCGAGGTGTGCGTATAGCCGCCCGCGTTCAGCAGCACCGCCTTGGCGCCAGCGACATAGGCTTCATGCAGCCAGTCGATCAGAACGCCTTCGTGATTGGTCTGGCGGCATTCGACGCGCAATCCCAGCTCAGCCGCTTGCGCTTCGAGCCGCGCGTGAATGTCGTTGAGCGTATCATGGCCGTAAATCTCTGGCTCACGCGTGCCGAGCAGGTTGAGGTTGGGGCCGGAGAGGACAAAGACGGTCGGCTTGTCGGTCAAGATATTGGCCTTTCAGGCAGGGTCGCGGTGTGTCGTCATATCTCGCGGTCTTGATAGCGAAAGATGCCCAGGATCACGACCTGTTGTTCCTTCACCGCATAAGCGATTTTGAAATGAAATTTTATCGTGACGATCCGCCGGAACGCCCGATCGGGGACTTGCATGCCGGAAAGCGGATAATGTGCGAGTTGATCGATCGAGCGATAGATGTCCGCGAGGATGTTGGAGGTCGTTTCCGGCGCGACCTCGTCATAATAAGCGATGATCGATCGCAGATCGCTTTCCGCTTCTTTGCGGAACAGGATGGCCTTCATGCCGAGAAGGGTTGACCGAACAGCTTTGCGATCTCTGCCTCGCTCGAAAATTCCGGGGCGGGGTTTGCGACGCGCCGGTCGATTTCGGCGAGTTCCCGCGGGGAAAGGTCGAACTGCTCCGACAGCGATTCCATCAATGCGGATAGCGACGCCTCCACGGCTTCCAACTGATCGGCAGGAAGCGCTTGGGCGAAAGACATGAATTTTTCGAGCGACGTCATGCGCGCTTTATATGGCAAAAAACGTGTCGCGGATATGGTGTTTTCCAGCGAAGCCGGTAAGCGAACGGGCCATGGCTATCAAGATCATGCTCAACGGCGAACAACGGCAGGTGCGCGAAGGCAGCGTCGCCGATCTCGTCGCTTCGCTGGGCCTCGACGTCAAAAAGGTTGCGGTCGAGCGCAATCGCGTAATCGTGCCGCGCTCGACGCTGGCTGAGGTGGCGCTCGCCGAGGGCGACGCGCTGGAAATTGTGCATTTTGTGGGAGGCGGTTGTTGACCGACACTTGGAGCGTTGCCGGACGGACATTCACGTCGCGGCTGATTGTCGGAACCGGCAAATATAAGGATTTCGAGCAGAATGCGGCGGCAGTCGCGGCGTCGGGGGCAGAGATCGTCACCGTCGCGGTGCGCCGCGTCAATGTGTCGGATCCGGCCGCGCCGATGCTGACCGACTATATTGATCCCAAGAAGATCACCTACCTGCCCAACACAGCAGGCTGCTTCAACGCTGACGATGCGATCCGCACCTTGCGGCTGGCGCGCGAGGCGGGCGGCTGGGATCTGGTGAAGCTGGAAGTGCTCGGCGAGGCGAAGACGCTCTATCCCAATATGCGCGAGACGCTGGAGGCGACCGAGGTGCTCGCGAAAGAGGGCTTCCTGCCGATGGTCTATTGCGTCGACGATCCGATCGCCGCGAAACAGCTCGAGGATGCGGGCGCGGTCGCGGTGATGCCGCTGGGCGCGCCGATCGGGTCGGGGCTGGGCATCCAGAACCGCGTCACGATCCGCCTGATCGTCGAGGGCGCGTCGGTGCCGGTGCTCGTCGATGCGGGCGTCGGCACGGCAAGCGATGCCGCGGTGGCGATGGAGCTTGGCTGCGACGGCGTGCTGATGAACACCGCGATCGCCGAGGCGAAGGACCCGATCCGCATGGCGCGCGCGATGCGCCAAGCGGTCGAGGCGGGGCGCGACGCCTATCTGGCGGGGCGGATGGGCCTGCGCAAATATGCCGATCCGTCGAGCCCGCTGGCAGGGCTTATCTGAGGAGCATCACATGAAAATCCTGACCCTGCTAGCTGCCGTGCTGTTGGCCCCGCAGGCGGCAATCGCGCAGCCGGTGTTCGACAGCCACGTCCATCTGTGGAACGGAGAGGCCTCGATCGCCGAATATGAGGCACAGGTGAAAGTCGCCGGACTGACGATCACCGGCTTCGGCGGCATGTGGTTCGGCGGGCCGGAGAACCAGGCGCTCACGGGCAATCCGGCCAGCATCCGGGCGCATAATGACGCGTTGCTGGCGCTCGCGAAAAAGCATCCGACGATGGTGCCGATCGCGACCGTCCATCCCTATGACGCGGCGGCGGCGCTCGATGAGCTGCAGCGCGTGGCGGGATTGGGCGTCAAGATGCTCAAGATCCATCCGCACACCCAGCGCTTCGACCCCGCCGACCCCCGGGTGCTGGCGCTGGTTCGGCGCGCCGGCGAACTGGGCGTCGTCGTGGTGATGGACAATGCCAATATCGTGCCGGGCGGCGACAGCGAAAAGCTGTTCAATCTGGCGCTGTCCGCGCCGAAGACCAAATTTGTCTTTGCCCATCTGGGCGGGCTGAATTTCCGTTTCTGGAACATATTGAAAATGGCTCGCACCGCCGAGGGGCTGTTCGGCGACAATATCTATTTCGACATTTCGGCGACGGTGACGCTCGTCGCCGACGCGCCGATCGAGGACGAGTTTATCTGGACGATGCGCAATGTCGGGATCGACCATGTCCTCATCGGATCGGACTATCCGCAGTTTTCGCTCAAACAGACGCTCGACGCGCTCGACAAGCTCGACATCACGCCCGCCGAAAAGGCGAAAATCCGCCACGAAAATGCGCGGGCACTGTTGGGCCTGAAGCCGTAAGGCGAAATCATAAGGGGGCAGGCGAGCGATAGAGCATCGCGATGCGCTCGATCTGACCGTCGATGCCCAGCACCACCTCGACATCCCACAGCAATTTGCCGGGGCCGTCGGGAAGGACGATGATCCGATAGGGCTGCCACAGCTTGTTGTCGGTCGTCTTGCGCTCGACGCTGAACGTCTTGGCGAGTGGAAGGCGGAGGAAGGCGTCGCGCGGCGCGGTGCGCGTCATCGGATAGGATGCGGGCGCGCCGGACAGCAGCTCGAAATACGCCTTTTCGCCATTCTTGAGCCTGGCCTGCGCGTCGGCGATCTTTGCGATCAGCGCCGCAGCCTCTTCGGCGGTTAAGCCGCGCGTTTGGGGCTGCGCCGGGACGTCGGCCGGTGTCGGCTGTGCAAGGGCAGCGGGAGCGAGCAGAAGGGCGGTCGCCGCGAGCAGGAAGCAGCGTGGATTTGTCATGCCGCTATTCAATCCACTTTGGGCCGCAGGTCAAACATCCTTTTTTCTGAACGCTTTGCCGGGTGCGCGGAACATTGGCGACGGTGGCCCGTTGGTGGGGCAAGAGGCAGCGTCGCCTCGGCCATCAGCTAAGGAGAAATTCCATGGGTGAACTCACCGAAAAAGCCAAAGGTCTTGCCAACGAAGCCGTCGGCAACACCAAGCAGGCGATCGGCAAGGCGACCGACAACGAGCGGCTGCGCGCCGAAGGCGCTGCGCAGGAGCGCAAGGGCGAAGCCCAGAATCTGAAGGGCAAGGTCCAGGGCGCGCTGGGCGACAAGGTCTGACGATCCGCGGTCATGCTAAAGGAAAAGGCTCCGGGAGACCGGAGCCTTTTTTGTTGGGTGGTTGATTGGTCGCCTTCCACCGTAGCCCTGAGCCTGTCGAAGGGCACTTATCGCCGATAAGCGCTCTTCGACAGGCTCAGGGCTACGGCCTTTTAGCGCCCGCCCGACGCGACCAGATCGACGTCGGTCATGCCGCCGTCGCGGCGTGCCATGATGACATAGGCGAGGTCGCCCTTGGTGCCGCCCAGCATATGCTCATTGCCGTTGACGCGATGGTCGCTGGTGTAACCGGCGCGGATCGCCATCGTGTGATAATAATCGAACACGCCCTGGATCGACGCCGCGGTCTGGAAATTGACGACGCGGATGTTGCACTTGCCGCCCGCGATGCCAGCGGCTTCCCGCAGCGTCGCGCGCGGATAGACTTTGAACGCGGCGGGCAGGCGATCCGCCCAGGCATTGCCGTAGGTCAGCTTGGCGTCGCAGCCGCCCTTTGACTGGTCGCGCGCGAGCGCGCCGATGGTCACCGGGCGGTCCTTCGCCTCGCAGCCGTCGCAGCCGGCTTCGAGCGGCAAGGCTTTCGGGGCTGCCAGCAACTTGCCGGCCTTGAGCGCAGCGGCGGCTTCGGCGACGGTCGCGGCCTTGCCGCCCGCAACGCCGGGAACGCCGCCATCGACCGGCCGGTTACCCGGACCGACGGCATTCTGGTTCGCCTGACCCGCGAGCTTGGGATCGACCATGATCTTGTCTTCGAGCGCGCCCTTCACCGCCGGATCGGCGTTGGTCAGCCCGTCGTCGAGCGGGGCGAGTTCGGACTTGGCTTCGGGGTTGTCCCGGCAACCGGCAAGCGGTGCCGCCGCCATCAGCAGGCCGGTGACCAGCCATTTTCCGCGCAAGATCATCGCTAACACTCCCTTAATCTTTGACCCGGATTGCCCGATCCTGGTTAAAAAGGCGCAAAGAAAATGCGTTAACGGGTAACGCTTTGTTAGCCGAAAACTGTCTCGGACAGGGACGCTTTCGGGTCGCAGCGGATGAGCCGCGAGGTTGCGACGGCCGCCTGACGGTGGATGACGGCCTGTCGATAGACCGTATCGGTGACCATTTCCATGAAGGCGGCGCTGGTCGGATATTCGGCGATGAACATCGCATCCCAATGTTCGGCATCGGGTCCGATGACCATCGCCTGCATCGTCCCGCGCCACACGATCCGGCCGCCGACGCGCTGGAATATCGGTCCGCTGTCGGCGCCATAATGGGCATAGGCGTCGGCGCCGCTCAGCCCTTTGTCGGCCAGCCCATGGTCGGCGGGGTAGGTCGCGGTGGCCTTGAAGCGAACGAGGTTGAGCATGTGGATCACGCGATCGCGCGGCAGCGCCTTGAACGCATCGAACTGCGCGCGTTCGGGGTCGATGTGCTGGTCGGTCATGGCAGGAACTCCTTGCGCTTGATCCGCCAGGCATCGGCGCTTTGCGTCCAGGCGTCCACCGGTGCATCCTCGAACGGCGCGGGCAGTCGGGTCGGGCCGCTGTTGGTCGCGCCCAGCCGTGCAGCGAGCGCCTGCGACCGCGTGTTGGCGGGGTCGATGCTGTGCATCAGTTCGGGCCATTTCAGAAATTCGACGGCAAAATCGCACGCGGCGACCGATCCTTCGAATGCGTAGCCTTTGCCGGCAAATTTGGCGCGCACGCCATAACCGATCTCGGGCGCGGGCCAGCCGTCGGGCTCCCATGGCCCCAGCCGTCCGACCCATTCGCCGCTGGCGCGTTCGATCACCGAAAACATCGAGAAACCGCGAATATGCCATGCGCCGGCGAGCGTGCACCACTGGCGCCAGGCCGCGGCGCGGGGGCAGGTGCCACCGATGAATTTCATGGTTTCGGGCTCGGCGCACATTTCGGCGAACGCGTCGAAATCCTCGGCGGCGGGCGGTCGCAGGATGAGGCGCTCGGTAACGAGCAGCGGGCCGTTGAGCATGGTAGATCCTCTCCCGTTGATCAGGGAGAGTGCTTGTGGGCCAAGTCGCTCGGCGGGACAAGCGCCGGCTGAAGGCCAGACACGATGTTGAGGGCGCCGACGACCAGGTCGACGCCCTCTCCATCACGTGTGCGGGCGGAGGGGTCTCGGACCCACACCCGTAACGGGGTCTCTATCGCTTAGCGGCAGCGATATTTGTCGCGGTCGATCTCGCGGCCGATCAGCGCGCCGCCCGCGGCGCCAATCACCGTACCGAGCAGCTTGTCGCCGCGACCGGCGATTTCATTACCGGCGAGGCCGCCGACGGCGCCACCGATCAACAGGCCCGTGGTGCCATTGTCGCGCTTGCAGCGATAACGACCATCGTCACCGCGCCAGACGCGGGTGTTCGCATGGACGCGCTGGTCATGGTAATGACGCTTTTTACGCTTGTGAAAGCTGCTCGACTGATCGAGTTCATGAAAGCCTGGCGCCTTTGCGGGGGCCGTCATCCCGGCATAGGCCGGAGCGGTCAGGGCAACGCTGGCAGCGGCGATGGCGCCCATCAGGCCTTTGTTGAAGTTACGCATCTTATAATCCTTTCCTGGCGTCGCGCCTTGTGCCGCTGGACGGCTTTGGGCGCTTCGAGGAGAAAACGACCCACGCCCTAATCGCGTTGCATGAACGCGGGGCAACAAGATGAAGTGAGCGCTATCATCGACGAACCGAAAGGGACTTGCTGGTTGCGCGGCGGCATGCGACAGTCCCGAAATGCTCAATATTGCCTCGCTCGTCATCGGCGCCATCGCTCTGGTTCTGGCTGTTTTCGCCTTCATTCCGCTGTTGGGGTGGGCAAATTGGGTCATCGTTCCTTTTGCCGTTGTCGGGCTCGCGCTCGGCGCCATGTCTAGCAGCACCAGCGGTCGCAATCTGAACATCGTCGTGATCGTCATCGGCGTAGTCCGCCTGATGCTGGGCGGCGGCATAATCTGAATTTCGGCCGAAAGGCAGGTTTTTTGTCCATGGTTCAGCCGACCGTCCCCGCGGCGCGCGAGCAGCGCGGTCTGCCCTATGCGCTGGGCGCCTATGCGATCTGGGGCTTTGTTCCGCTGTTCTTCAAGCTGCTGGAGGCGGTGCCGCCGGTCGAGGTGCTGGCGCAGCGGATCATCTGGTCCTTGCCGCTGTGTTTCGTGATCATGGCGTTTCGTCGCCAGATCGGCGAATATCTGGCGGCGCTGAAAGATTGGCGTGTGCTGCGCCTGCTGCTCGCGAGTTCGCTGCTGATCGCGCTCAACTGGCTCGTTTACATCCATGCGGTGTTTACCGACCATGTGCTCGCGGCCAGCCTTGGCTATTATCTCAACCCGCTGGTCAATGTGCTGCTCGGCATGATCTTCCTGGGTGAGCGATTGTCGCGGCTACAGGCGGTTGCCGTGGTGATCGCGGCGATAGGCGTTGCGATCTTGCTCGCCGGGGCACTCGACACGCTGTGGATCAGCCTGACGCTGGCGCTGAGCTTCGGAACCTATGGGCTGATCCGCAAGGTGGTGCCGGTGGGTTCGCTCCCGGGGCTGGCGATCGAGACGACCTTGTTGCTGCCCGTGTCGCTGGCGGCGGCGGTTTATTATCTCTGGATCGGCGACGGGCTTGGCTTTGGGGCGAGCGCCAAGATCAGCTGGCTGCTCGCGGCGGCGGGCGTCGTCACCGCGATACCCCTGCTGTTGTTCGCGACCGCGGCGCGGCGGATGAGTTATGCGGCGCTAGGGTTCGTCCAATATCTGGCGCCGAGCATCGCCTTTTTGCTTGGGCTGTTCGTGTTCGATGAACCGCTGAAGCCCGCGCAGCTGTTTTGCTTTCTGCTGATCTGGCTCAGTATCGCGGTGTTCAGTTTTGATATGTGGCGCAAGATGCGCGCGGAACGGATGGTGACGGTGGCCTGAGTTTGATCCTCCCTGTGGCGAAGCCATGGGGAGGGGGACCGTTCGCGAAGCGAATGGTGGAGGGGCCGCCACGGTAGCGCCAAAGCCCCTCCGTCAGCGCTTCGCGCTGCCACCTGCCCATGGCTTCGCCACAGGGAGGATCGTTAGACCAGTCGCCACCCCAGCGTCTCACCGGCGTGGAAGGGCACCACTTCGCCGATCCGGTCGGGAACGACGACCGCGGCGCGCTCCAAGGTCACCGTGCCTTCATTGAGCGGCAGGCCGTAAAAGCGTGGCCCATGTTCGCTGGCGAACCCCTCGAACCTGTCGAGCGCGCCATCCTCGTCGAAGGCCGCGATATAGCTTTCGAGCGCATAGGGCGCATTGAAGATCCCCGCGCAGCCGCACGACGCTTCCTTGGTATGCACCGCGTGCGGCGCGCTGTCGGTGCCGAGGAAGAATTTGGGCGAGCCCGAGGTCGCGGCGGCGCGCACCGCGAGGCGGTGATGCTCGCGCTTGGCGACGGGCAGGCAATAGGCGTGCGGGCGGATGCCGCCGACCAGCATCGCGTTGCGGTTGATGTGGAGGTGCTGCGGGGTGATCGTTGCCGCGACGTTGGCGGGGGCGCCCGCGACGAACTGCGCCGCCTCGGCCGTCGTGATATGTTCGAAGACGATCTTGAGGTCGGGGAGGGCGCGGACGAGTGGTTCCAGTGTGCGCTCGATGAACACCGCCTCGCGGTCGAAGATATCGACGTCATGGTCGGTGACTTCGCCGTGGATCAGGAGCGGCATGCCGATCGCCTGCATTCGCTCGAGCACGCCCATGATGTTGGCGACGTCGGTGACGCCATGCGCGCTGCCGGTGGTGGCGTGCGCGGGGTAGAGCTTGGCGGCGGTAAACACGCCTTCAGCGTGGCCGCGCGCAATTTCGTCGGCGTCGGTGGCGTCGGTCAGATAGGCGACGATCAGCGGGGTAAAGTCGAGATCGGCGGGGACCGCGGCGTTGATCCGGTCGCGATAGGCGCGGCCTTCCTCGGCAGTGGTCACCGGCGGCGACAGATTGGGCATGACGATCGCGCGGGCGAACTGGCGCGCGGTGTAGCGCGCGACATGGGTCAGCATCGCGCCGTCGCGCAGGTGAACGTGCCAGTCGTCGGGGCGGCGGATGGTCAGGCGGTCGGTCATACGGCTCTCGCGGGTAAAATGGGCGCTTGGTTTTGGCTGCGGCGTCCCTAGATTATCGCCATGGCCAATACCACCCTCATCAACCGTGCCCTGATCCGTCTGTCAGGGGACGATGTCCGCGGATTCCTGCAGGGTTTGGTCACCAACGACACGTCGGGCGATTTGCCGGTCTGGGCGGCGCTGCTGTCGGCGCAGGGCAAGGCGCTGTTTGATTTCCTGATCTGGGGGCATGGTGACGACATCTTGATCGATTGCGAGCGCGATGCGGCGGGCGATCTGGCGAAGCGGCTGACGCTCTATCGCCTGCGCCGTGCGATCATGATCGAGCACGAACCCAACCTCTGCGTCCATTGGTCCGTCGAGGGCGATGCCGGCGTCGTCGATCCACGGCTGCCCGAGCTGGGCCGGCGCTGGCTGGCGCCCGCCGATGGCGATGCGGGCGCGGACGAGGCATGGCGCGCGCACCGGCTGGCGCTGGGCGTCACCGAAGGGCGCGCCGAGCTGGGCGACGGGACGAGGCTGTGGCTCGAATGCAACGCCGCCGAATTGAACGGCGTCAGTTTCTCCAAGGGCTGCTACGTCGGACAGGAGAATACCGCGCGGATGAACTGGCGCCAAAAGATCAACCGGCGGCTGGTGGTGGTGCCGATCGCCGAAGCCGATGAAAAACGGCAGGTGATCGGCTATCCCGATCTCGGCTGGTCGGTCGAGCATCGCCGGATCGAGAGCATCGACCCCGCCGTAGCCTCGCCCTGGATGCGCGGTGCACTGGTGCCGTCGGGCGCCTGACAGCCGGAACGATCTCTGCTATGGTGCGCTCATGCGCGCTTTCCTGATCTCGTCGGCGCTGGTCGCCGCTTTCGCTACGCCGACATTTGCAACCGAGACCGGCGCGCCTGCGCCATTGTTGACGGCCCAATATGACGCGCCTGTACCGCTGGCGCGTCTCGTTCCGCTGGCCGCCGATTCCGCGTGGACGGCGCGCTTCGCGGCGGCGGCCGACGAGCTGGCGGTGGCGCTGCGTTCGGGCGACGAGGCGCGCTGGGCGCCGCTGCTGGGCGGCAAATGGCTGGCCGCAACCGATCGGGCGCGGGTGGCGGCGCTGCTCGGCGACGCGGGAAGTCCTTTTCGGGATGCCCTGTTTGCAACGACCGGCCCGGCGCGCGTGATTCTGGGCTGGAGCGCGCCGTCGTCGTTGAACGCCGATGAACGCGCGGCGATCGAGGCGGGCCAAGAGGCCGAAGCGCTGGTCTGCTGGTCGACAGCGCGCGATGGCGCGGCGGTCTGGCCGAAAACCACGGCAGAGGCCGACAATCGGACGGGCCGCCCCTATGCTTGCGCGCGGATCGCGTATAGCATTCGCGGCGAAAAGCCGACGTGGCGCGCCTTCATCGAACAGCAGCTCGCTTAACCATTCTCCAACCCAAATTTGCGACAAGCCGCGCCATGTTCGGGCGCTTCCTTGGTTTGACCGCGGTCATCGCAGCGGTTTCGATCGGCATCGCCGGGGTCGCCATCCGCGCGCCCGGCAGCGATGCCCGCGCGGCTGCCGATGCCGATGCCGATGACAACAGCAACTGGACGACCCAGCGCAGCCGCAGCGGCGGCTGGGATTCGTCGACCAGCAAGCCGCGTTCGTCGGGGGGCGAAGTCCGGCTCGGCCGATCGGGCGATTCGCATTTTTACGCCGACACCAATATCGACGGCACCAATATCCGGATGATGGTCGACAGCGGCGCTTCGATCATCGCGCTCACCCGCCGCGATGCCGAAGCAATCGGGATCGATGTCGATCGGCTGCCGATCGGCGGCATGGCGCGCACCGCGGGCGGCGAGGTTCCGATGCGCACCGTGATGCTCGACAGCGTCGAGGTCGACGGACTGGAAGTGCGGCAGGTGCAGGCAGCGGTGATCGACACCGACATGGGCGTGTCGCTGCTCGGCCAAAGCTATCTGTCGCAGCTCGATGCGGTGAATGTCGAAGGCGACACGATGACGCTGCGCTGAGGCGCCGCGCTATTTTGCCTTCTTGTCGATCAAAACCGCCTGTTGCCATCGGCTTGGCGCTTTGTCGGTGCGGTGGATGCACCCGGCCCAGCAGCATGGCCGCTTCTTGCCCTCGTGCAACTCCTCGATCGTCCGCTCGATCCGGCGTGTCCGCGTCTTGGCCTGTTTGGCGTCGTCGACCCAGCAGATAAACTCGTTGCGGCCGAGCGGGGTCAGGCTTTGCCACAGCGCCAGCGCCGCGGCATCCGACGTCAGGGCCGCCTGCATATCGTTGCCCGCGACATGCACGGTGCCGTGAAGAAAGGCGTCGGTCATGGCCCGGAAGAATAGGAGGCCTCGCTCGGCGGGTCAAATCGGCGGTGGCTTGCCATTTGCACCGCTTTTCCCCACATCACCGGCATGAACGCTCCCCAACCTCCGATGCGCGCGGCGATCGTGCCGGTCACCGCTTTCCAGCAGAACTGCACCCTGCTTTGGTGCACCGAAACCAACAAGGCGGCCTTTGTCGATCCGGGCGGCGACCTGCCCAAGCTGAAGGACGCGGTGCGGCAGACGGGGGTCGAGGTCGAGAAGATCCTCGTGACCCACGGCCATATGGATCATTGCGGCCAGGCCGGGATGCTGGCGAAGGAACTGGGCGTGCCGATCGAGGGGCCGCACGAGGATGACCGCTTCTGGATCGCGCAATTCGCCGAGGATGGCGCGCGGTTCGGCATGATCGGCGAAACCTTCGAACCCGATCGCTGGCTGGTCGATGGTGACACGGTGACGGTTGGCAATCTGACGATCGACGTTATCCACTGCCCAGGCCATACGCCGGGCCATGTCGTGTTCCATCATGCGCCGTCGAAGCTGGCGATCGTCGGCGACGTGATTTTTCAGGGATCGATCGGGCGCACCGACTTTCCGCGCGGCAATCACCAGCAATTGCTCGATTCGATCACGCAAAAGCTGTGGCCGCTCGGCGGCGACACGACCTTCCTGCCGGGGCATGGCGCGCACAGCAATTTTGCGCATGAGCGGCGGACCAACCCGTTTGTCGGCGATATGGTGTTGGGGACGGCCTAATTCTCCCCTCCCGCTTGCGGGAGAGGCTGGGGTTGGGCAGCGACCTCGCTATGCCCACCCCGCTGCGACTAGCGAGCAAGCTCGCAAGTCTCGCTGCCCCTCCCGCGAGCGGGAAGGGAGAGGTTTACTTCGGCGCCACCACCATCGTTTCCTCAATCTCGGTCGTCGTGATGCTGGTCGGCGTCATATATACGATCCACAGCGCGCCGAGCGCCAAGCCTAGCTGGGTCAGCATGGTGATGATTGTGCCAACCATGCGGCCCCACATCATGCCGTCCATGCCGATCGCGTGCAGGATACGCCCGACGAGGTACAGCGCGCCGACGCCCCACAGCCACATCGACGAGCCGAGGCCGAGTTCGACGAGCGCGAGCAGGATCAGCACAAAGGCGGTGTTTTCGACAAAATTGCTGTGCGCGCGCATGCGGCGGGTCACCATTTCGCTGCCGCCGTCGCCGATGAAGACCTTCTCCTTGGTCCGCACGCGGCCGACGCGGATCGACAGCCACAGGTTGAGCAGCGCCGCGCCTGCGGCAATCGTCAGGCTGATTGGCAAGATTATCATATGCGTCCCCCCATTCGTCCGCAGCTGTTGTCGCCGGACGCTGACCGAGTGTGTGGCATCGCACCAACGGATCGGCAAGAGCGTCACATTCGTCCGTCGATTGTCATGCGCGGGGGTTGCCTTTGCGGGCAAAAACGCTATAGCCCCGCCCGATCCGGCACCCGACACCTTCTGGCGTTGAGGCACCCTTCGGCGGACGATTTCCCTGTCACTATCGGACCGGGACAAAGTATCGCACGGCGGGCGGGCCAGTCATTTCCGGCAACGGCGATGACAAATCCGGGTAGCCGATTCGTGACACACTATTGAGAATGCAGGAAATATCATGGCCGTTCCCAAGCGAAAAACCTCGCCCTCGAAGCGCGGCATGCGTCGCAGCCACGACAGCCTGAAGGTCGAAGCCTTTCAGGAATGCCCGAACTGCGGCGAGCTGAAGCGCCCGCACAACCTGTGCAATGCCTGTGGCCACTACAACGGCCGCGAAGTGCTGTCGGTCGGCGCCTGACCCCTAGCCGGAGCGCGAATACATGGCACTGACACCGCGAATCGCGATTGATGCGATGGGCGGTGACGTCGGCGTGCGCATGATGCTCGCCGGCGCTGCGATGGCGCGCCACAAGCACGACGGCCTGCGCTTCATTCTCGTCGGCGACGAGGTGCAGATCAAGGCGGCGCTCGACAACCACCCGAATCTGCGCGCGGCGTCGGACATCATCCACACCGATGGCGTGGTGACGGGCGAGGACAAGCCGAGCCAGGCGATCCGCAAGGCGAAAAGCACCTCGATGGGGCTCGCGATCGACGCGGTGAAGCGCGGCGATGCCGGCGGCGCCGTGTCGGCGGGCAACACCGGCGCGCTGATGGCGATGGCCAAGCTCGCGCTGCGCACGATGCCGGGGATCGACCGGCCCGCGCTCGCGGCGCTGCTGCCGACGCTCGGCGCCAACGACGTGGTCATGCTCGACCTTGGCGCCAATACCGAATGCGACGCCACCAACCTCACGCAATTTGCGGTGATGGGCGCGGCCTATGCGCGCACGGCGATGGGGCTGGAACGCCCGCGCGTCGCGCTGCTCAACATCGGCACCGAAGAATTGAAGGGCACCGACGAGATCCGCGATGCCGCGGCGTTGCTGCGCGCCGCCAAAGGGCTGCCGATGGAGTTTACGGGCTTTATCGAGGGCGACAAATTGTCGCGCGGCGATGTCGATGTCATCGTCCACGACGGTTTTTCGGGCAATATCGCGCTGAAGACGATCGAGGGGACGGCGCGCTTCGTCACTGATCTCTTGCGCCGCGCCTTTACCAGCTCGACGCGCTCGAAGATTGGTTTCCTGATCTCGCGCCCGGCGACCGAGCTGCTGCGCCATCATCTCGACCCCAACAACCATAATGGCGCGGTGTTCCTGGGCCTCAACGGCGTCGTGCTCAAAAGCCATGGCAGCGCGGACGCGAAAGGGGTCGCAAATTGCGTTCACCTGTGCGCCGAGCTGATCGAAAAGGACATTACGCGGCAGGTGACCGAGGATCTGGCGAATTTCCGCAGCGGCGACGCGGCGTGACCGTGCGTGCGATCCTGGCCGGAACCGGTTCGGCGCTGCCGCGCACCCGGGTGTCGAACGCCGAACTTGCGGCGCGGGTCGACACCAGCGACGAATGGATCGTCGAGCGCACCGGCATCCGTTTCCGCCACATCGCCGAACCTGACGAGACGACCGCGACGCTGGGCGCCGACGCCGCCAGACAGGCATTGGCCGCCGCCGGGCTGGAGCCGTCCGACATCGGGCTGATCATCGTCGCCACCGCGACCCCCGACAACACCTTCCCGGCCAGCGCGACCAAGGTCCAGGCGCTGCTCGGTGCGCCCGATTGCATCGCCTTTGACGTGGCCGCGGTCTGTTCGGGCTTCCTCTATGCGGTATCGGTCGCCGACTCGATGCTGCGCACCGGCGCGGCAAAGCACGCGTTGGTGATTGGCAGCGAAACCTTCAGCCGCATCCTCGACTGGGAAGATCGCACGACCTGCGTGCTGTTCGGCGACGGAGCGGGCGCAGTGGTGCTGTCGGCAGAGGATGTCGAGGATGGCCGCGGCATTCTCGCAACCCGGCTGCACGCTGAGGGCAAATATTGCGACATGCTCTATGTCGATGGCGGGCCGTCGACCACCGGCACGGTCGGCCACGTCCGCATGCAGGGCCGCGAAGTGTTTCGCCATGCCGTGACCAACCTGGCGTCGGTGCTGGGCGAAGTGATGACCGACGTCGGGCTGTCGCCCGACCAGATCGACTGGATTGTCCCGCATCAAGCGAACAAGCGGATCATCGATGCGACCGCCAAAAAGCTGGGCCTGCCCCCCGAGCGCGTCGTGCTGACGGTCGACCAGCATGCCAACACCTCGGCAGCGTCGGTGCCGCTGGCACTCGACCTCGCGGTACGCGACGGACGGATTAAGCGCGGCGACCTGGTCGTGCTCGAAGCGATGGGCGGCGGCTTTACCTGGGGCGCGGCGGTCCTGCGCGTCTGACCTGCGGCTTCACCGCATTAACTCCTCGTCCCATCCATTTCAGTTTGGCGGATTAATTCGCTTTTGTTACATAGGGGCACGGGACTCGTGACGGTGGGGGCTGTCCGGGACCGGTTTGAACATTTTCGCTTCACGAGGGGGAAGGGACCGTCATGACCGCAGGGACGCTTACGCGAGCCGATATTGCGACGCGGATCAACCAGCAGATCGGGTTGTCGCGCAACGAATCGGCGACGATCGTCGAATCGATTCTGGACCATATGTCCAACGCGCTGGCGGACGGGCAGAATGTCAAAATCTCCGGCTTTGGCACCTTTGTCCTGCGCGACAAGGCGCAGCGTATCGGTCGCAATCCCAAGACCGGCATCGAAGTGCCGATCCTGCCGCGCCGCGTGATGACCTTTCGCGCCAGCCAGACGATGCGAGCGCGCGTTGCCGGTAAATAATCCAGGCCTCGGCCATGGTGGGGTTTGACGTGCCGGACGACAGCGGCAAGGCGCCCACTGCCATGCTCGCGATCGGCGAGCTGGCCGACCGCATCGGGGTACCGACGCACGTCCTGCGCTACTGGGAAACGCGCTTTCCGCAACTGAAGCCGCTCCAGCGCTCGGGCCGCCGCCGCTATTACCGCGCCGAGGATGTAGCGCTGGCCGAGCGGATCCATCATCTGCTGCATGTGCAGGGGTTCACGGTCGACGGCGCGCGCAAGGCACTGACCGACGGCAGCGCCAAGGCAGCCGTAACGGCGCCATCATTGCCCGCGACCGGGAATGGTGCAGCGCGCGAGGGCACGGGCGTTCCGGTCGCGGCGCTCGTCGCGCTGCGGGCGCGGCTGGCGGCGGCGCTGCGCTGACCGTCGGGCGGCGGCGCGACTGGCTTCGCCGACGCCGATCTGTGCACCGATCCGACGTGCTTCAACCAGAAGCTCGCCGGTGGTGTCGGCATCGGCGATCGAAAGCATGTTCGACGACAGCACCGGCGCCCCGCAATAATCGAAAATGCCATGGTCGATCTGCGTCGTCATTGCCTGCAAATATCCGCGGCGCGTGTACATTTCGGACCCTGCGGCGGCGACCGCCACCAGATGGACGCGTAGCCAGCCGAGCTTCTTTTCCACCTTACCGTCCGCGTTTTCGTCATAGGCCCAGCCGTTGGTGAAAACGCGGTCGATCCAGCCTTTCAGCAAGCCCGGCATCGACCACCAATAGACCGGATAGACGAGGATCAGGTTGGCAGCGCGTTCGATCCGCAGCTGTTCGGCGCGCGCGTCATCGGCGAGTGGTCCCTCGACGTTAAAGGCCGCAACATCGCTGCGTGAGAAGCGCGGATCGAAACCTTCCTCGCTGAGATCGGCGATTTCGACGCTGTTGGCGGGCGACGCTGCGATAATCGCGTGCTCAATTTCGGTCGCTACGGCATGGGTCAAGGCGGCGGGATTGGGGTGCGAAACGACGATCAGGCTGTGCATCGGTTTCATCTTTCGGGACAGTTGCGGGAGCGTGGCATATCGTTATATACTATCAGTAAGATACTAAAGGTATATAGTGTGTCAAGCCCTCCGCCACCGGAATCCGATCCGCCGTCCCGCCAGCGGCTTTCACGCGATGATCGTCGCCGCCAACTGGTCGCGACGGCGTGGCGGATGATCGGTGAGAGCGGCGCCGACGCCCTCTCGCTGGGGCGCCTTGCCGAGCGGGCGGGCATCACCAAGCCGGTGGTTTACGATCATTTCGGAACGCGCGCAGGCTTGCTTGCCGCGCTGTACAGCGATTTCGACCAGCGCCAGAGCGAGACGTTCGATGCGGCGCTGGCGGCGAGCGACGATAGCCTTGACGCCAAGGCAGCGGTAATCGCCGACTGCTATGTCGAATGCGTGCTGCGGCAAGGCCGCGAGATTCCCGCGATTCTGGCCGCACTGGCGGGATCGCCCGAAATGGAGCGGCTCAAGCGCGACTTTCAGCTGGACTTCATCGAAGACTGCCGATCGACATTGGCGCCTTTCGCAGGGCCGCGGGGGGTCGGGACAGCGGCGTTATGGGCGATGCTGGGAAGCGCGGAAGCGCTGTCGCATGCCGCTGCCGCGGGCGACATCGACGATACCGAAGCCCGCGCCGAACTGCGCGCGATCATTGTGGCGATGGTGGCCCGGACCGTGGCCTAATCGTGATCCATCGCCGGCGCGAGCGTCGGGTCGAGGTCGCGGGGGCGGATGAAGGCGGCGAAGCGGGCTTGTCCCGTGTCAAGATCGTGCCAGTCGGCAATGTCGAGTTCGAGCCGCGCCAGTGCCGACGTCGGCAGTTTTTCCTCGATCTCGGCGCGCAGATCGTTGCCCGCCGATTCGAGCACGAGCATCAGGATGAGATCCTCCAGCCCCGGATTATGCCCTGAAATGAGCAGATGTTCGGCATCGCGGCCGGTGTCGCGGATGACGTCGATCAGCGTCGCGGCCGAGGCGAGATAGATGCGGCGATCCCAATGCGGTTCAAGTGTGTCCAAGTCGGCAGCAGGCTGGAAAATGTCGAGCGTTTCGGTCACACGCACCGCGGGCGACGCAATGATGCGGTCGACGGGTAGTTTTTGGCGCTTCAGCCATTGCCCGACGATCTCGGCGCCGCGCGCGCCGCGTTTGTTGATCGGGCGGTCGAAATCGCGCTCGACCTGCACGTCCCAACCCGATTTGGCGTGGCGCAGGATCGTCAAAGTCTTCAAAATCTTCCCCCGCGCGTTCGCGCTTATGCCGTCGTTCGCGAGCCTTGTGCCGCAAACTTATGACGGTGAAAAGGCTGGAAAGGCGGTTTTTCGCCTTTCGACGTTCGCCGCGGCGACATGATTGACTGCCTCGTCGAGCGGCAGGCGGCGGATCGGGGTGCCTTCGGGAAAGGCGCTGAGCAGCCTCGACGGGAAGCTGGGCGAGAGCATGACGAACTGGCCGAAATCGTCGGCGCGGCGGATCAGGCGGCCGAACGCCTGCCCGATGCGCCCGCGAATGACCATGTCGTCATAGGCGTTGCCGCCCTGCGCCGCGCGCCGCGCCGCGTGCAATATCGTCGGGCGCGGCCAGGGCACCCCCTCCATGATTACCTGCCGCAGCGATTCTCCCGGTACATCGACCCCGTCGCGCAGCGCATCGGTACCGAGCAGCGAGGCGTGTGGATCGGCGCGGAAGATATCGACGAGGGTACCAGTGTCGAGCGGATCGACATGCTGGGCATAGAGCGGCAGGCCTGCGCGCGCGAGGCGGTCGGCGATGCGCGCGTGGACGATGCGCAGCCGCCGGATCGCGCTGAACAGCCCCAGCGCGCCGCCGCCCGATGCCTCAATGAGCCGACTATACGCGCCGGCGAGCGCGGGCAGGTCGCCGCGCGCGAGGTCGGTGACGATGATGATTTCCGACTGGCGCGCGTAATCGAACGGGCTGGGGACCGCGAAATGCCGAACGCTGCCGTCCATGTGGCGCGCGCCGGTGCGGATGTCGGCCTCGGTCCAGCCCTGCGCGCCATGGCCGCTGCGCAACGTCGCCGAAGTGACCAACACACCTTGGGCGGGACGATAGACGATATCGGCGATCGGGCGCGCGGGGTCGAGCCAGTGACGGTGCAGCCCGCAATCGAACTCGCGCCCGTCGTAGCGATCGATCGCCAGCCAGTCGACGAAGTCGGGGTCGGCGGGGCCGCCGACGCGTCCGAGCAGTGACAGCCAGCTGCCGAGCGTGTCGACGCGCGTGCCGAGACTGTGGCGCGCGCCGTCAACCCTTGCCCGGGCTTGTCCGTCGAGCCAGTCGGGCGGGTCTTCGATCAGGGCTTCGAGCCGCTTGCCGAGTGCCAGCAGCGGGCGGAGCAAAGCCTCGACCGCGTCGCTCGCTCCGGCAGCGGCGGCGACCAGCGCCGCGTCGGGATCGGCCAGCTCGGTTTCGAGGCCATAGCCCGCATCGGCGGTGCGGGTATCGACCGCACGCGCATAAACCTGCCCGCGCACCGCGGCGAGCAGCCGCTCGATCGCGCCCCACGGATCATTCTCGGACAATCGTCCAAGCCAGCCATCGCCGGGCAGTTCGGCGGCGGCAGCAATCGCCGCCTGAATCGCGCGCTCGCCCGCTTCGTCATAGCTCGCGACATCAGCGAGCCGCGCCGCCAGCCCGCGCCGCCGCCCGCGCGACTTGCCCTCTGGCCCCAGCACCCAGCGGCGGATTTCGACCGCTTCCTGCCCGGTGAGCGCCGCGGCGAACATGCTGTCGGCGGCGTCCCACAGATGATGGCCTTCGTCGAAGATCAGCCGCGTCGCGGGCGCGCCGCCGTCGCGCGGGCGGGCGGCCTGCACCATCGTCAGCGCATGGTTGGCGATGACGATGTCGGCCTGCGTCGCGGCGCGCGCCGAGCGTTCGATGAAGCATTTGCGGAAATGCGGGCAGCCGGCATAGATGCATTCGCCCCGCCGGTCGGTCAGCGCGGTGGTGCCGTTGCGGCGGAACAATGCGGGCAGCCAACCGGGCAAATCGCCGCCGACCATGTCGCCGTCGCGCGTGTAGGCGGCCCAGCGCGCGACGAGCTGCGCGAGGATCGCGGCGCGGCCCGAAAAGCCGCCCTGCAAGGCGTCCTCTAGATTGAGCAGGCAGAGGTAGTTTTCGCGGCCCTTGCGCACGACGACTTTTTCGCGGTGCGTCGCGGCATCGGGATACAGCCGCTCGGTCTCACGCGACAATTGGCGTTGCAGCGCCTTGGTAAAGGTCGAGATGCAGACGCTGCCCGCCGACTGGTCGATCCACTGTTTGGCGGGGGCGAGATAGCCCAATGTCTTGCCGATCCCGGTTCCTGCCTCGGCGACCAGCATCTGCGGCGCGTCTTTGCGCTCGCGCGGTTCGAAGATCGCGGCGGTCGCGCGCGCATACTCTTGCTGCCCCGGCCGCCGTTCGGCGCCGTCGCCGGTCAGGCGGTCAAGCCGCGCGGTAACATCGTCGGGGTTGACGCGGACCTGCCGCGGCGCGGCGCGCGGCGGCGCCTCCTCCCACTCGGGCAGGCGCGCGAACAGCCAGCGTTCATTGGCGTCGGGCGCCGTCGGCCGTGGCTGGACGAGCGGCGCCCACGGCCAGCACTGGCGGGCGAGCGCCTGCATGCCGTGCCACGCGCCCTCGCGTTCGGGCCAGGCGGGGTCGTCGATCCCGGCAAGCATGGCTGCGGTTGCCTGCGGCAGAAAGGCGGCGATGTCTTCCTCGGTCTTTGGCGGGGTGATGCCAATCGTCGCCGCGATTCCCGCCGGGGTCGGCACGGCAAAGCGCGCGGGATAAAGGAACGCGAAAAGTTCGAGCAGGTCGAGCCCCGACAGCTCGGGATAGCCCAGTCGGTCGCCGGTCAGCGTCGCATTGAGCAGCAGGTGCGGGGTCGCGGCCACCGCCGCAATCGCCTCACCGCGCCCGACCCGCTGCACGCGCCCGTGCGTATCGGCGATCCAGATGCCGACGTGACTCGCGTGGATTGCGGGGAGGGAGAGAGGATCGGATGCCACCGTGCCAGCCTAGGGACAAAAGGCGAACGCGGCAAGGCGGGTGGTGGCGCCCGCCCGCTTTCTTCTTGCGATCGGGCGGAAAAGATCGATGCTTGGTCGCGGAGCAGGAAAGGATGTCGGGATGAGCGAAGAAAGCGCGATCGGTGCGGTAGTCGACGAGATGTATGCGATGATCTCCGGGCCGAAGGGGCCGCGCGACTGGTCGCGGCAGGCGAATTGCTTTCACCCCGACGCGCGGCAGATCCGGACATGGGTCGATGCCGATGGACGCGCGACCTTTCGCAGCATGGGGCTGGCCGATTATGCGCGCGACACGACGCCCTTTTTTGCCGCCAATGATTTTTTCGAGATCGAGATCGGGCGGCGGATCGATGTGATGGGCAATATCGCCCATGTCTGGAGCGCCTATGAAGCGCGCACCGCGCTCGACGATGCGGCGCCCGAGCGCCGCGGGATCAATTCGATCCAGCTGTTCAAAGATCCCGATCTTGGCTGGCGGATCATGGCGATGATCTGGGACAATGAGCGCGAGGGCGTGGCGATCGCGCGCTTTTGACGCCTATTCCGGCGATCAGTTGAGGCCGCGGCGTCCGAACGTGACCGGCCGACTGCTCTGGAATATCTGCGCGGGTTCGATCAACATGGCATTTCGCGCGCGATTCAACGCGTTATAGAGCGGACCGTGGGTCAGTTCATAGGGGAAGCGCACCCCCATGCGATCGACTTCGGACCACATGACGACGGCATAAGTGACCTGGCCGCCATAATGGATCTCGCAGCGCGAGCGCGCCGGCATGCTGGCACCGTCGATCCGCGCGCCGCCTTCGGACAGGTCGGTGATCTGGCCTTCGACGAAGTTGAGAACGCCATTGACCGTCACATCGAGCGCGACGGGCGTGCGGGTCTGGCGGCGGGGCTGCGGGATGCGGGGCGTGTCCATGGCATGATGCTAAGCCAAAGATGGTAAACAATCCGGTAATGATAGTCCGGCAATGCTGACCCGCGACGACGATGCCCCGGTACATGGCCGCGGCTGGCGCGGCGCGCCGAAACGGGCAGAAGGGCGCCGCCCCCTCCCCAAGGTCAGGATTCGCTGATGAAAGCCGTTGTCTGCCCCCGCTATGGTGGTCCCGAGGTGCTTGAGTTTCGCGACGTGCCGACACCCGAACCCGGGGCGGGCGAGGTGCGCGTCAAAGTGATGGCGACGTCGGTGACGTCGGGCGACAGCCGCCTGCGCGCCGCGCGGTTTCCGGCGGGTATGGCCATGCTGGCGCGGCCGTTCCTGGGCTTTCGCGGGCCGCGCCAGCCGATTTTGGGGACCGAAATCGCCGGGATCGTCGATGCCGTCGGCGCTGGGGTCACCCGCTACCGCGCTGGCGATGCGGTGATGGCCTTTCCGGGCGGCAAGATGGGATGCCATGCCGAATATCGCTGTGTCCCGGAAAACGGGCCGATTACTCCCAAACCCGAAACCGTCAGTTTTGCCGAGGCCGCAACGCTGAGTTTTGGCGGAGCCACCGCGCTGCATTTCCTTGAAGTTGCGGCGGTAGTGGCCGGCGACCGGCTTTTGGTCATCGGTGCATCGGGCGCGGTGGGGTCGGCGCTGGTTCAGCTCGCGTCCCACCGCGGTGCGCATATCACCGGCGTCTGTAGCGCGCGCAACGCCGATCTGGTTCGCGATCTCGGCGCGGCGGCGGTGATCGATTATGAAACGACCGATTTTCGCAGCGATGCAGAGGCTTATGACGTCATTTTTGAAACGGTTGGCAGCATCGTGACGCGCGAGGCGCTGCCCTTGCTGCGTCCCGGCGGCCGTTTCGTCGCGATCGCCGCGGGGTTGCCCGACATGCTGGCGACGATCGGGGGACCGGGCCGCAAAGGGCGGCGGGTGATCGCAGGACCCGCAACCGAAAAGCCCGAATATGTTCAGCAATTGGCCGACCTCGCCGCATCCGGGGTGCTGCGTCCGCTGATCGACAAAAGCTATGCGTTCGACGAGATTGCGGCGGCGCATGCCTATGTCGACACCGGGCGCAAGCGCGGGTCGGTGGCGGTGCTGCTCGATCCGGCGGCGCGCGACTAGCCCGGTCCGGTGCATCGCGCTTGCAAAAACGCGCAAAAAGGGGAAAGGGCGGAGCCCCCGCCACACAAGTACCGGAAGATAGTCGTGACCGATTTTCGTGCTGCCGCCCTCGCGTCCAAGGCCTGGCCTTTTGAGGAAGCGCGCAAGCTGGTCAAACGCTATCCCGACGGCAAGCCGGGCGGTGCGCCGATACTGTTCGAAACGGGCTACGGTCCTTCGGGCCTCCCGCACATCGGCACCTTCAACGAAGTGCTGCGCACGACGATGGTGCGCCGCGCCTATGAGGAAATGACCGGCGCGCCGACGCGGCTCGTCGCGTTCAGCGACGACATGGACGGGCTGCGCAAGGTTCCCGACAATGTCCCGAACGGCGACATGCTGCGCGAATATCTGGGCAAGCCGCTCACCGCCATTCCCGATCCGTTCGGCAAGTATGAGAGTTTCGCCCATCATAACAATGCGATGCTGCGCGAGTTTCTCGACCGGTTTGGCTTTGAATATGAGTTTGTGAGCTCGACCGAACGCTACACGTCGGGCGCCTTCGACGACGCGCTCAAGAACGTCCTACGTCATAATCAGGACATTCTCGACATCATGCTGCCGACGCTCCGCGCCGAGCGCGCTGCGACCTATTCGCCGATCCTGCCAGTCAGCCCCAAGTCGGGCATCGTGCTGCAGGTGCCGGTGACCGTGGTCGATGCCGATGCGGGCCTCGTGTCGTTCGAGGATGAGGGCGAGACGATCACGCACAGCATCCTCGGCGGCGGGGCGAAGCTGCAGTGGAAGGTCGACTGGGCGATGCGTTGGGTCGCGCTGGGCGTCGATTATGAAATGTACGGCAAGGATCTGACCGACAGCGGCGTGCAGTCGGGCAAGATCGCCAAGGCGCTCGGCGGCCGCAAGCCCGAGGGGCTGATCTACGAGATGTTCCTCGACGAAAAGGGCGAGAAGATTTCGAAGTCGAAGGGCAACGGCCTCAGCCTCGAACAATGGCTCACCTATGGTAGCGAGGAAAGCTTGGCGTTTTTCGCCTATCGCGAGCCCAAGGCGGCAAAGCAGCTGCATATCGGCGTGATCCCGAAGGCGGTCGATGAATATCTGCAGATGCGCGGCAATTACGCGGCGCAGGATGCCGACAAGAAGCTCGGCAATCCGGTGCATCATGTTCATGTCGCGCGCGGGCAGGATGTGCCGACGACCGAATTGCCGGTAACCTTCGGGCTGCTCCTCAACCTCGTCGGGGTGATGGGTGCCGACGCGTCGAAGGAGCAGATCTGGCGCTATCTTGGCCAATATGTCGACGGCGCGGACGCCGCGACCTGGCCCGAGCTCGACCGGCTGATCGACAACGCGATGGCGTATAACCGCGATTATGTCGCGCCGACGCTCAAGCGCCGCAAGCCGCAGGACGGCGAGCGCGCCGCGCTGAAGGAACTCGACGCGAAGCTCGCGGCGCTGCCCGCCGACGCTAGCGCCGACGACATCCAGAATATTGTTTACGAGATCGGCAAGAACGAGTCCTATGGCTTTGAAAATCTGCGCGATTGGTTCAAGGCGCTGTACGAAACTTTGCTCGGGTCGAGCGCCGGGCCGCGGATGGGCAGCTTTATCGCGCTGTTCGGGATCGACAACAGTCGGCGCCTGATCGCCGAGGCGCTGGCGTAAACTTTGTCGGTTGGATGCGAACGGGAATTATTGGGAGGACTGCATGGCGGCTTATGAGTTGGCGCAGATCAATATCGCGCGTTTTCGCCTGCCCGCTGATCATGTCGCCAACCGCGATTTCATGGACGCGCTCGATGCGGTGAACGCGATTGCCGAGGCAAGCGACGGCTTTGTCTGGCGGCTGGTCGGTGATGGCAATGACGCGACCGACGTTGCCGTGACCGACGATCCGCACGTCATCGCCAACATGTCGGTTTGGCGCGACGTCGATGCGCTGGCGGCGTTCGTTTATCGCGCACCCGAACATCTGGCGATCATGCGTCGGCGCAAGGAGTGGTTCGATCACATCGATGTGTTTCAGGCGCTGTGGTGGGTTCCCGCCGGGCATCGGCCCACCGTGGCCGAAGGCATGGCGCGGATCGACAGTCTCGCCGCCAACGGCCCGACGCCAACCGCTTTCTCATTCAAACAGCCCTTCGCCGCGCCCGACGGCACCCCGGCGTCGCCGGTGCAGGACGAATGCGCATGATCGAAATTTTCACCACCGGCGGGACGATCGACAAGGTCTATTTTGACGCGCTGTCCGAATTCCAGATCGGGCCGACGGCGATCCCCGATTTGCTGCGCGAGAATAATGTCCATGTCCCGCACCGCGTGACGCAGTTGATGCGCAAGGACAGCCTGGAACTGGACGACGCCGACCGTGCCGCGATCCGCGCGGCGGTCGAGAATAGCGAGGCTTCGCACATCCTGGTCACCCATGGCACCGATACCATGGTCGTCACCGGCCGGATGCTGGCGGGCATCGCGGGCAAGACGATCGTGATGACCGGCGCGATGCAGCCGGCATCGGTGCGCGCCAGCGACGCCGAATTCAACGTCGGCTTTGCCTTGGCCGCGGCGCAGATTTTGCCGCCGGGGGTCTATATCGCGATGAACGGGATGATCTTTGACCCGGCGACAACGGTGAAGGATCGGGCGGGGGCGCGGTTCGTCGCGCAATAGCCGCTTTTCTCCCCCTTGATGGGGGAGGCAGCGAGACTTGCCAGCTTGCTGGCTTAGTCGCAGCGGCGGGGGTGGGCTCTCGGCCGAGATGACGCCATATGGATGCACCATCACCCCCATCCAACTTCGCCTATGCCGCTACGCGGCCAAGGCTGCGTATCCTTCCCCCATCAAGGGGGAAGGGGGTCACGCCTTCGCCGTCACCTGCCGCAGCACCGCGGCGTAACCGGGTGCGATCGTCATCGCTTCATGGCGCCCGGCGCGCCCCAGCATCGCGTGAACCTGTGCCAGCCGATAGCAGGGCACCCCCATGAACAGATGGTGTTCCGCGTGATAATTCACCCAATATGGCGCGACCGTCGTGCGCGCGAGCCAGCCGGAGTGCGTGGTGCGGGCATGGGTGAAGGGATCGTCGCTACCGGTGGCCGTACAGGCATGTTCGGCGATATTGCGGATGCGCAGGTAAAGCTGGAAGGTCGTCGCCAGCCCCGCGAGCCAGAGCAGGTAGGGCGTCCAGCCGTAGAGCGCGAGCGACGCCGCGAGCAGCACCGCCTGGACAAGCAGGAAGCGCCCGACCGCGCGCGCCACCGCCATCGCGCCCGCAACATCGACCGTCGGTGACGTCACGCCGTCATCCGATTGCTTGTTGAACGGTGTCCCGGCGGTGGTGCTGGCGCGGCCCTTTTCGGCGGTTTCGCCGCGCAGCATCGCCTTCAGCCCGATAAGCGCGAAGCCGAATTGTGCGATGCGCTGCTTGAAAAAGGTCTGGCCGGTCAGGTCGCGCACTATCTTGCGGCCCAGACTGGCGCGGGTGGTGGGGAAGGGCTTCGACAGCGCCAGGTCGGGATCTTCGGCCTGTTGGGTGAATTTGTGGTGCTGAAGATGATAGGTCCGATAGGCGATGAGGTCGGACCCGATCGCGGCGCCGGTCAGCCATTGGCCCAGGAAATTGTTGGTCTTGCGCACCGGGTGCAACAGGCCGTGCGCCGCGTCGTGCATCAATATCGCGAGGCCAAGCTGGCGCCCGCCGACGAAGACGATCGCGGCCAGCCACGCCAGCGGATTGTGCGACCATGCGGCCAGCCCCACCAGCGCGATGCTGACGATCCATGCATGGGCAACCAGCCAGATTCCGCGCCAGCGCGACGCGGTGGTGATCGCCGCCCATTGGTTGCGGTCGAAAAAACGGTCGGGCGGGAGCAGGCGGACGGCGGGCATGCGGCTCTATAACAAGTTGCGATGCGAAACGGAATAGCATCCATTTTGGCACAGTAACGGGGTTAACGAGCGGCCCGCGGTAAGGAATTGGCAACCCCTATCCGGCCACTGCACCGGACGGACCAGACGAGCAGGACAAGCGGGACATTGGGGGATCGGCGTAGCATCATCCGGCCAACGGTCGGCGACGTGACGACGGGCGAATCGATCTTTGATTCACCCGAATTCGTCACGCGACTGCTGCGCGTCGCCCAGCTGTGGCATTATGTCCTCATCGGCCGGGTTCTGGCGTTTTTCACCTTTGCATTTGTGCCGGGGGTCGCCGGGTTTCTGGATCAGCCGCTGCAATGGCTGGTCATGGCGGTGGGACTGTTTTTCGACCTGGTGTTGACGGTGGTCGGCCAGATGATGCGGCGCCCGAGCCCCGCGCTGCAACAAAGATTGCGGGGGCTGGTGGCGGCGAGCATGGCGCTGATCCTGCTGGGCAGTTTGCTCAACGCCGCCGCGATGTTCGCCGCGGTCGCGATATCCGACGGTCGCCACAGCTTTGACGCCTTCACCGCGATTCAGATCGGGTCCCTGCTCGTCGCGGCATCGGCGGCCGCGATTGCACGTCCTGCCTTTTTCGCCTTTGCCGGTGCGACCGCGCTGGGGGGCGCAATGGGTATCGCGTCGTGGCCCTTTGCGATGGCGGGCTGTGTCTTTCTCGCCCTGCTGATCGTGATGATGCGCGAAGATATTCGCCACCAGCGTCGGGCAACGCGCGAGGCGCGATTGTCGGTCAGCGACCAGCAACGGGCGCTCAACCTGATGCGCGATTTCGAACGCGCCGGACGCGGCTGGTTCTGGGAAACCGACCGTCATGGCCAGTTGGTCTATATCTCGGCGACGATCGCGGCGCGGCTGGGGCGTCCGGTGTCGGAACTGCTCGGCCAGCCGTTCACCGACATCATCCGCAAACGCATCGGCAACGACGAAAATGAGGAGCGCACGCTGGGCTTCAGCCTGTCGTCGCGCACCCCGTTCAAGGAATTGACGGTGCAGGCGGCGGTTGCGGGCGAAGAACGCTGGTGGTCGATCTCGGGCCAGCCGATCAGCAACGAACTTGGCAATTTCCAGGGGTTTCGCGGCAGCGGCACCGACCTGACCGACAAGAAACGGTCGGAGCGCGAGATCAACCAGCTTGCACGTTACGACACGCTCACCGGGCTCGCGAACCGGCCGCACATCACCGACCTGCTCGAACGCGCGTTGAAGAGCCATATCGGCCAGCCGCAGCCGTGCGCGCTGCTGCTGATGGATCTCGACCGGTTCAAGGCGGTCAACGACACGCTCGGCCATCCGGTCGGCGACCAGTTGCTGCAACAGGTCGCGGGACGATTGACCCAGATCGTCGGCGACAAGGGGCAGGTCGGGCGGCTTGGCGGCGACGAGTTCCAGATCGTCGTGCCGCAGCTGAGCCAGCCCGAAAAACTGGCCGGGATCGCCAATGCGATTATCCTGAGCCTCGCCAAGCCCTTTTCAATCGAGGGCGAGCAGGTCCGTATCGGCTGTTCGGTCGGCATCGCGGTGTCGGAGGGGCAAGGGGTTTCGGCGTCGGCGCTGGTCCGCAATGCCGACCTCGCACTTTATGCCGCCAAGGATGCCGGGCGCGGCGTCTATCGTTTCTATGCCGACGCGATGCATAATCAGGCGAGCGAGCGAAAGGCGATCGAGGACGCGCTGCGCGACGCGCTGGTCAAGGACGAGCTGCGGTTGTTGTATCAGCCGATCGTCGACGTCAGCAGCGAGCGGATCACCGGCTTTGAAGCGCTGATCCGCTGGCACCACGCGCGCGACGGGATGATCAGCCCGTCGAAATTCATTCCGATCGCCGAGGAATCGAACCTGATCGTGCCGATCGGCGAATGGATCATCCGCACCGCCTGCGCGAGCATCGCTCTGCTCGGTCCGGGGTACCGCGTCGCGGTCAACGTGTCGCCGCGCCAGTTCGCCAACGAGAAATTGCCCGCGACGATCCTGAGCGCGGTGTCGGCGGCGGGGATTCGCCCCGAACAGCTCGAGCTGGAAATTACCGAGGGCGTGTTCCTCGACGAGAGTCCCGAAAATCTGGCGATGTTCCAGAAATTGAAGCGTACCGGCGTGCGGCTGGCGCTCGACGATTTCGGCACCGGCTATTCGGCGCTCGGCTATTTGAAGAAGGCGCCGTTCGACAAGATCAAGATCGACCAGAGCTTTGTCCTGGGCGCCGCCGACCCCAGCAGCATGAACGGCGCGATCATTTCGTCGATCGTCGGGCTCGCCACCGCACTCAAGATGGAAACGACCGCCGAGGGGGTCGAGACGCATGACGATCTGGCGCTGATCCGCGGGCTGGGGTGCAGCCACGTCCAGGGCTATATCTACGGGCGCCCGATGGATCTGGCCGAGGTTCTCGCGCTGCTGCGCGATGGCGGCGGGCGGGTCGAAGCGCAGGGCTATAAATGCGCGCGCGAGCCGCGGACCACGATCTTTCGGACGATCCAGGTCGCGAGCGGCGGGCATCAATATGAAGCGATCGTCCGCAACATGTCGCCGCGCGGCGCGCTGGTCGAGGGATTGTGGAATGTGCCGCCGGGCACGCCGCTGACGCTGGAGTTCGGCGCCGATCAGGCATTCGATGCCGAGGCGCGCTGGTCGGCGGGCAATCGCGTCGGAGTCAAATTCGCGGAGGCGATCGATCTGGACGCACTGCTGGGGCCGAAAACGGGGGTAGCGGCGCGCGGGCGGGTGCGGCGGGCTGCTTAAACACCCTGCGCCGGGATGACGATCTATGGCAAATCAATCCGCAACCCGCCCGCGCACCATCACCCAGTCGACCTTTTCCAGCGCCGTGACATCGGCAAGCGGGTCACCGCTGACCGCGATCATGTCCGCCGACAGGCCGGGTGCGATGCGGCCGATCTCGCCCTCCATCGACAACGCCTTGGCGGCGACGGTGGTCGCGCTCGCGAGCGCCTCGCGCGGGGTCAGACCCGCCTTGACCAGCAGCGCAAATTCGCCGCCGTTGCGGCCATGTTCGAACACCCCGGCGTCGGTGCCAAAGGCGACGGGGACGCCCATCGCCTTGGCGCGCGTTACGGCCTTGCCGACGCTGCCCAGCGTCATGCGGACCTTTTCCTCGACCGTCGCGGTATAAACACCCTTGCCGAGCCGCTCGCGGATTCCCTCGAACGCCATCAGGGTCGGGACCAGATAAGTGCCCTTCGCCTTCATCACCTTCAGCGCCGCATCATCGGCAAAGGTGCCATGATCGATCGTGTCGATCCCGGCCGCCGCCGCCGCCTCGATCCCGCGCGCGCCATGGGCGTGCGCCATGACTTTCAGTCCCAGCGAGTGGGCGGTGTCGGCAATGCTTTGTAACTCGGGGCTCGTGAAATGCCCCTCCAGCCCGCGCCCCTGCTGCGACAGCACGCCGCCGGTTGCGGTAATCTTGATGATGTCGGCGCCCGCGCGTGATGCCTTGCGGACCTTTTCGGCGCATTCGAGCGCGCCGGTGCAGGTATAGCCCTGATCGAGCACATCATGAACGTCTTCGCGAAAGCCGGTGATGTCGCCATGCCCGCCGATGATCGACAGCGCCGGACCGGCGGCGATGATCCGCGGCCCGGTGATGAAGCCCGCGGCGGTGCCGCGGCGCAGCGAGTAAGCGGTGTATTGCGCCGATCCCGCCTCGCGCACCGTGGTGAACCCGGCGCGCAGCGTGATGCCGGCGTTCTTCACCCCGACGACGACGCCCCATTCGTTGGGCTCGACCGCTGCGCTGCGGAAATCTTCGCCGGGGTCGCCGGTCAGGTGGACGTGCAGGTCGATGAGCCCGGGAAGCAGCGTCTTGTCGCCCAGATCGACGACGGTCGCATCGGCGGGCGGGGCGCTCCGGCCTGTGGTGATCGACGTGATGCGGTCATCGGTGATGACGATCGTCGATGGTCCTTGCGCAGGCTTGTCGGCATCGGTGATGACGCGCCCGGCATAGATGACCGTGGTCTTGGCGTTCGCCGCGGTGCCAAGCAGCGCCAGCGTGAGCGCCGCAAGCATTCCGTATTTTCGCATGAAGATTCCCCTGTCCTGATCCGGCATCGTGACGCGTCGGGCCGTGGACGGCAAGGGGAAAGGGTGGGTGAACCGGTCGGGCCAGCCGTAGATCGACGGGCGCGGATATGGGGTGGTTTTAAGCCATTCCCCTCCCTTCCAGGGAGGGGTTAGGGGTGGGTACGAGCGAAGCGAGCCGAGGCAGAATGCCGCCTTCGGCGGCTACCCACCCCCAAGCCCCTCCCTAAAAGGGAGGGGAGAAGACACGTCCGCAATCGGGCGGACGCGACGCGCTACGCATAAAAAGAGGGGCCGAGTGGGTCGGCCCCTCAAGTTTGTCTTCGGGTAATCGAAAGGACTTACCAGAAGAAATCGTAGATCACGTCGACGACCTGGCCGTTGTACGTATCGACGAGGATCGCGTCGTTGTAATAACGGATCCAGCGATAGCCATCGTATGCCGGCGGCAGGCGGTAATACCAGGGATCGTTGATCCAGTAGCGGCTGCCATAGAATAGCGAACCCAGGCTGAACCCGATGCTGAACCGCGTGTAGCGGTGGTTGCGGTACGGCGAATAATAGGCCGGCAGGCGGTAGTGGCTGCGATAGCGCTGGCGATGGTCGCGCCAGTTGTAGCGGCGATCGTCGCGCCACGAGCGGTTCCAGTTGTTCCGGCGATTGTCGTAGCGACGATCGACGCGGTCGTTGTTGTTGCGATCGTAGCGCCGGTCGATCTGGCCGTCGCGATTGCGGTCGTAACGCCGGTCGCGCTGGTCGATGCGATTGTTGTTGTTGCGATCCCAGCGGCGATCAAGGTCGCCGTCGCGATTGCGGTCGTAACGGCGATCGACACGATTGTTGTCGTTGCGATCGTAACGCTGATCGACCTGACCGTTGCGATTGCGATCCCAACGGCGGTCAAGGCGCCCGTCGTTGTTCCGGTCATAGGCGCCGCCCTGGCGCACCTCGCGCTGTCCGTCTGCACGCTGCTGCTGCCACTGCTGGCGTTGCGCCTGTCGCTGGGGATCATTGGCGCGCTGTTGCTGACGCGCCTCGCTGCGCTGCTGGCGTATCTCGCTGCGTTGCACACGCTCGGCGCGCGGCTGCTGGCTCTGCTGGCGCTGGACGCGCGCTTCGCCGCCGCCGTTACCGCGGCGCACTTCGGGCCCGCGCGGTCCACGGTCGCCGCGGTTGCCACGCTCGCCGTCGCCGCGCTGAGCCAATTGCATGCGCTCGCCTGACGCCTGCGCGGCAGCCGGGGCAATGGGGGTCAGGATCGTCGCAGCGATCAGCAACCCTCCGAACATCTTTTTCATCTCGCCATTCTCCAACTCATGTCCCGATTGCTGGAGAGGCCAGCCGGGATGATGAATTATGTGTTACCGGCGGCAAGATGATCGGCGGCTGAACCGCGCTGTTGCCTGCGGTTCAGCTACATGAACGAAACGGGTTCAGGAGCCGGGGGGCAGGCGCAGCGCGGGGACGGCGCGGGCGGCATCTTCGGGCCGGATGCCGGGTGGCGGCGCCGCGGCAATCCGATCCTCGCCGCGCAGCACGCGGCCGGCGCGGCGGATCGCGGTGCGGATGCGCGGATAAGTGCCGCAGCGGCATATGTTGGTGATCGCGGCGTCGATCTCGGCATCGCTGGGGTTGCTGTTGGTCCGCAGCAGCGCGGCCGCGGCCATGATCATCCCCGACTGGCAGAAGCCGCATTGCGGCACCTGTTCGGCGACCCATGCTTGCTGCACCGGATGGCTGCGGTCGCGCGACAGGTTTTCGATCGTCGTGACGAAGCGGCCTTCGCATTCGGCAATCGTGACCATGCAGCTTCGAATCGCTTCGCCGTCGATATCGACGGTGCAGGCGCCGCATTCACCGGTGCCGCAGCCATATTTGGTGCCGGTCAGGTTCGACGCGTCGCGCAGCGCCCACAGCAGGGGCGTGTCGGGCTCCATCCGATATTCGACCGGACGGTCATTGACCGAGAATCGTGTCATGCGGACTGGTGTAGCGTCGGCGCGTTTTTAGTCACGCCAGCTTGAATCGATTTTATCGACCTTGCGGACCATTGCATCGAATTCCATGCGGCCCGCGCCGCCGGGGGGCGACGCCATATAGAGGTCGCGCTGGTGAACGGCGATCACCTCGGGACTGACCTTGATAGGCGCTCCCATGCTGAGCGTCGCCATCTGATGCTCGCACGCGCGTTGCAGGGACCAGTATTTGATAAACGCTTCGGGCAAGCTCTTGCCCATCACAACGGGGCCATGATTTTTCAGCATCAGGATGCGCTTGTCACCCAGGTTCTTGACCAGCCTCTCGCCCTCTTCTTCGCGAACGGTGACGCCTTCGAAGTCATGATAGGCGAGCTGACCCTGAAAATTGCAGGCGTAAAAGTTGATCGGTTGCAGCCCGCCTTCAAGCGAGCAGACCGCGACGGTGGCGGTCGTATGCGTATGAATGATCGCGTGGGCGTCGGGCAAGACGCGGTGGAACAGGCTGTGCTGGACAAAACCCGCCTTGTTCACATGCCAGGGATTATCCTCGTCCACCTTGTTGCCGTCGATGTCGATCTTGACCAGGCTCGATGCATTCACCTCGCCAAAATGCATGCCATAGGGATTGATCAGGAATGATCCTTCCTCATCCGGCACCTTCACCGTGATGTGGTTGAAGATCATCTCGTCCCAGCCCATCATCGCGAAAATCCGGTAACAGGCGGCCAGTTCCTGCCGCGCCGTCCACTCCGCTTCGCTATATTTGCTGTTGCGCTTCAGCTGGGTTGCCATCGCCTGTCCCTTTGCATGTTAGTTTCGTCCTGCTACCTATGCCATAAGGCAAGGGGGCGGCACAATCCCGCAAGCGGGCCGGACGGCCGTTCAGCGGGGCAGGGGCATTTTGCCGTGCAGGGGCTTGCATTTCGCCGCGAATCCTCTTATCGGCGCAGCCATCGGAACGTCGCGGGTTCGCGGCGCTTCTTTTATTGCCCTTATATCGGCGATTTATGGCGGACCGGAAATCCGGTTGCCGTTCATCGTTGGACGAACCGGAGACGACACGGCACATGCAGATCATCGTTCGCGACAATAATGTCGACCAGGCTCTTCGCGCGCTCAAGAAGAAGCTGCAGCGTGAGGGTGTGTATCGCGAAATGAAGCTGCGCCGTCATTACGAAAAGCCCAGCGAAAAGCGCGCGCGCGAACACGCCGCCGCGGTCCGCCGCGCCCGCAAGATGGAGCGCAAGCGGATGGAACGCGACGGGATCAAGTAAGACCCGTCCTTCCTTTTCAGGATTCGGATCGTGAAACAGGCGCTGCGGGCAACCGCTGCGCCTTTTTCGTTAGGCGTGCGTGCATAATGCCTCTGGACCGCCCCGCGCCGCACCGCCTATAGGCCTCGCCAAGATTTGCGCCCGCGGGCGCCTGCGGAAGGATCAGCAGACATGAGCGTGACGACGGTTCCCTTGCGCCCGGTGAGCAAAAGCGGCCTGTGGCTGATGTGGTTCGGCCTCTTGGCGCTGCTCGCGCTCGGCGCCGCCTTTGCCTGGCACATGACCCCGCGCATCGGGTTCGAAGTCGTCAAGGAAGGAACCGGCAACAGCCCGACCAAAGCCGATGTCGTGCTGGTCAAATATGAGGGCAAGTTGGACGACGGCACCGTTTTTGACGCCAATGAGCAGGCGCCGATGCCGGTTGCAGGCGTCGTTCCGGGCTTTTCCGAAGCGCTGACCCGGATGAAAAAGGGCGGCGAATACAAGATCACCATCCCGCCGCGGCTCGGCTATGGCGACCGCGCCACCGGACCGATCCCGGCGAACAGCACGCTGCACTTTACCGTGACCCTGCTCGACTACCGCTCCGAAGCCGAAGTTCGCGCGATGCAGCAGCAGATGCAGCAACAGCAGCAGATGATGCAGCAGCAACAGATGATGCAGGGTGCACCGGGCGGCGCTGCCCCGGCCGGTCCGCCGCCGGGTGCGCCGCAGCCCTGACCCTGATTTCCGTTATCCCGGTTATTCCCGTCATCCCGGCGAAGGCCGGGATCTCGCCGGTTGCGTTAGAACGATCGGGTGAGATCCCGGCCTTCGCCGGGATGACGAACTGAAAAGAGGGGCGACGGTTTTCAGACTGCCGCCGCCTTCGCATCCTTGGGCGCTGCCCCGGCATTCCTCTCCGCCTCGCGCTCCAGCGCGACCTTGATCATCGCGACGATCGGGTCGGCCAGGAACAGCCCCATGATGCCAAGCAGCGCACCGAGCAGGATTTGTGCGCCGAGTACAAGGGCGGGGGCAAGGTCGACGGTCTTTTTCGCGACCATCGGCACGATCAGATAACCATCGACGGTCTGCACCACCAGATAGATGACGATCGCCCATAGTCCGGCATCGGTCCCTGCGGAAAAGCCGACGAGGACCAGCAGCACCCCCGACACGATCGCGCCAATATTGGGAATGAAGGCGAGCAGGCCGGTGAGCAGGCCCATCAACGCCGCCATCGGGATACCGACCGCCAGGCAGGCAAGCCATGTCCCGATACCCTCGACCAGCATGCCGAGCAGGCGGCCCGCCATCAGGCGGCGGAGGGTGAAACCCATGCGCGCGGTGGTGATATAGAAATTCTCGCGATGCTTCATCGGCAGCATCCAGGCGACCCCGCGTTCGTACAGTCGCGGTTCGATGGCGATGAAAATTCCCAGCACGACAATCATCACCAGGCTGGTCAGCGCGCCCAGCACCGTGCCGACCGCGGCGGTGACGCGGCCCACGGTGCCCGCGATATTGTCGGCAATCGTCTTGGTATCGATCTGGAAATTGCCCATGCCATGATCGGCGGCCCAGGCCGCGATCCGCTCGACCTGGACCATGATGACCTGTTGCAGCGTCGCCGCCTGGCTCGCGATCTGCGACCCGGCAAACATCGCGGTCCACGCCAGAAAGGCCAGCAGCGACAGGCACACGATCGCCAGCCGCCAGCCGCGCGCGATCGGCAATATGCGGCCGAGCAGGCGCGTGCCGCCGTCGAGCATCGACGCCATGACGATCGCCGCAAAGATCAGCAGGATCGGTTGGATGAGCACGACGCACGCCGCGATCAGCAGCGCGAGGCCGAGCCACACGCTGGCCTTGAGCAATTCGGTGCGGACCAGATGGCTGCGGATTTCGGTGGGGCCGGGGGCGTTGGCGGTCGCCTTGGCGCGCGCCTGAGCGCGTTCTTTTCGCTCGACCCGCTCCACCATGCCCGCGCTCCCTATTTTGCTGTGCTGCTACGTTCGGGCCGCAGGTCGGTTCCCGCGCGGCCCGAGCGCAGCGCATTGAACCAGCTCAGCGGATTGTACCACACCGCGGTACCGTCGGTCGAAAAGCTGATGATCTCTGCCCGCCCCGCGATCACGTCGAACGGCACGGGGCCGCCCAACCCCTTTTGCGACGTGTCGACCCGGCTGTCGGCGCTGCCGTCGCGGTTGTCGCCCATCAGGAACAGATGGTCGGCGGGCACCTTGACCGGGCCATAATCGTCGGTGGTGTACCCCGGGCCCATATCGATCGTGTCGAAGGTCGCGCCGCCGGGCAGCGTTTCCCGCACAATCGGCAGTTCGAGTGTTTCGCGCCCGTCAGCGCCGCGGGTGATGAAGCGGTCGAGGCTGCTGTCGCCGCTGGGCAGGTTCGGGTCGACCGGGATCGATAGCAGCGGCTGGACTTCGCGCTTCACCGGCTTGCCGTTGATGCTGAGTTCGCCGTTGCTCAGCTGGATGGTGTCGCCGGGAAGGCCGATCACGCGCTTGATATAATCGACCCGGGTGACCGGATGTTCGAGCACGACGATGTCGCCGCGCTCGGGCAGCTTGGCGAACCAGCGGCCCGCCGTCTTGGGTGCGAGGTGAAAGCTGACCGAGGCGTAGGACCAGCCATAGGGAAATTTGCTCACGATCAGCCGGTCGCCGTTGCGCAGCACCGGCATCATCGAATCGGACGGGATATAGAAGGGTTTGGCGACGCAGCTGTGGATGCCCAGCACGAGCAGCAGGATCACCACGATGTCGCGGATAAGCTTGCCCCAGCTGCCGTCGTCCTTTGCTTTGCCCTTCGCCATAATGCCGTCAGTCCTTGATCGCTTCGATAATGACGAATGCCTGCGCCCAGGGGTGATCGTCAGTCAGGGTGAGATGAATATGAGCGCTGTGTCCCGCCGGGATCATCGCCGCCAGCCGTTCGGCGGCGCCGCCGGTCAGCGCCAGCGTCGGCGCGCCGGAGGGCGCGTTGACGACGCCGATGTCCTTCATGAACACCCCGCGCTTGAAGCCGGTGCCGACGGCCTTCGAGAAGGCCTCCTTGGCGGCGAAGCGCTTGGCATAGGTGCCCGCGCGGGTGAAGGGGCGCCGCGCGGCCTTGGCGCGTTCGACGTCGGTGAAGACGCGATTTTCGAAACGCTCACCAAAGCGGTCGAGCGAGTTCTGGATGCGCTCGATATTGCAGAGGTCGGAGCCGAGGCCGATGATCAACTGAAATCCTCCCTGTCGCGAAGCGATGGGGACGGGGACCGCGCCCGAAGGGCGGGGTGGAGGGGCCGCGACGTAGCGCTATTTGCCCCTCCGTCAGCGCTTCGCGCTGCCACCTCCCCATGGCTGCGCCACAGGGAGGATTGGATGAGAGCCATCCCCATCCTCACCCGCGCGCCTCATCCATCAGCACCCGCATCCGGCGCACCGCATCCTCGAGGCCGGTAAAGATCGCCTCGCCGATCAGATAATGGCCGATGTTGAGCTCGGCGAGCTGCGGGATCGCGGCGACGGGGACGACATTCTCATAGGTCAGGCCGTGTCCCGCATGCGGTTCGATGCCATTCTTCCACGCGAGCGCGGCGGCATCGGCGATGCGGCGCAGTTCGACGGCGCGTTCCTCGCCTTCGCAATGCGCATAGCGTCCGGTGTGAAACTCGACGACGGGCGCGCGCAGCCGCATCGCGGCCTCGATCTGGCGCGGATCGGGCTCGATGAACAGGCTGACGCGAATGCCTGCGTCGGCGAGGCGCGAGACGATCGGGGCGAGGTGGTTATGCTGCCCCGCGGCGTCGAGCCCGCCCTCGGTCGTGCGCTCGTCGCGCTTTTCGGGGACGATACACGCGGCGTGCGGTTTGTGGCGCAGCGCGATCGCGACCATCTCGTCCGTCGCCGCCATTTCGAGATTGAGCGGCAGGTCGGTCGCCGCCTGGATGCGCGCGAGGTCGTCGTCGCGGATGTGGCGCCGGTCCTCGCGCAGATGCGCGGTGATGCCGTCGCCGCCGACCGATGCGACGATTTCGGCGGCGCGCACCGGGTCGGGATGCTCGCCGCCGCGCGCGTTGCGGATCGTCGCAACATGGTCGATGTTGACCCCCAGGCGAAGGCGACCCGTCAATTCGCGCGGCTTCCGGGCTTGATCGCCGGCGTACCGGCGAGATGTTCGGGGAGCTCGTCCGCCGCATAGGTCGGGAAGTTGATCGCGACGAGCGGATAGAAGGGGACGCCAAGGTCGATGTTGCTGCCCGCCGAACGATCGACGAGCGCCGCCTCGGCGACCACTTCGCCACCCGCGGCGGTCACGCACGCCATGGCTTCACGCGACGACAGGCCGGTGGTCACGACATCCTCGACCATCAGCACTTTGGCGCCGGCTTCGATGGTGAAGCCGCGGCGCAGTTCGAAGGTGCCGGTCGGGCGCTCGACGAAAATCGCGGGTTTGCCGAGCGCACGGCCCATTTCATGGCCGATGATGACACCGCCCATCGCGGGCGACACGACGATGTCGATCGCCTGTTTGAGTTCGCGCGGCAGCTTGGCGGCGAGGGCGATCGCGAGGCGTCCGGCACGCTCCGTATCCATCAGCACGCGCGCGCATTGCAGGTAATATTCGCTGTGGCGGCCCGACGACAGCAGGAAATGCCCTTGGAGCAGGGCGTCGGCAGCGCGGAATTCGGCCAGGATTTCGTCATCAGTCATGGGAGAATTGTTCTTTTGTCCAGTGCGTCGTCCTGTGCGGACGACCGGGTTTTGGCGGCGAAGATTATCCAGCCGCAAAATAGTGTTAGAGATGCTTGAGGCAAGCGGCAAGCGGGTCTATAGCGCCCGCGAGATTCAGCCCATCCTCCGGCTGTCGCGACGCTTGTCCGACCGCCGCCGAAGAGGGGTGAAATGTGATAAAGAACAACAGGCAACGGGCGGCACCAGTCTTATGAAGAGCTTGAAAACCCTTGTAATTGCGGCGGCTTTGTCGCTGGGCGCAGTGGGCGCCGGTCATGCGCAGGCACCGGCGGCGGCTCCGGCCGCAGCCCCTGCTGCGGCACCCGTGGCGAATCCGGCGCCGGTTTCGGCCGACGCGGCCGCCCCGGCGGCTGCGCCCGCGGCAACCGAGGCGGCGGTCCCGGCTGGCGACGCGACCTATGTGCCGATGAAGCCGACCCCGGGGGTTGGTCAGCCGATCGATGCCGGTATCGATTTCCAGCCGCAGGTCAGCCCGGTTGGCGAACAGGCCTATTGGTTCAATCATGTCATCCTGTTGCCGGTGATCACCGTGATCACGCTGTTCGTTCTCGGCCTGCTGCTCTGGGTGGTGTTCCGCTACCGCGCCAAGGCGAACCCGGTCCCGTCGAAGACGACGCACAACACCTTCATCGAAGTCATCTGGACCGCGATTCCGGTGCTGATCCTCGCCGTGATCGCGGTGCCGTCGATCCGCCTGCTCGCGCAGCAATATGAGCCGCCGAAGAAGGAAGCGCTGACGATCAAGGTCACCGGATACCAATGGTATTGGGGCTATGCCTATCCCGACCAGGGCATCGGCGAATATGTGTCGAAGATGCTGACCAAGGAACAGGCCGATGCCGCCGGCGAACCGCACCAGCTGGCCGTCGACAATCGCATGGTCGTTCCCGTCGGTCGTCAGGTGAAGCTGATCATCACCGGCGCCGACGTGATCCACAGCTTTGCTGTCCCGGCCTTCTGGACCAAGATGGACGCGGTTCCTGGCCGCGCCAACGAAACGACGTTCACCGCGAACAAGGTTGGCGTCTATTACGGCCAATGTTCGGAACTTTGCGGCGTTGATCATGGCTATATGCCGATCGCGGTCGAGGTTCTGCCGGTCGACAAGTGGGAGGCCTGGGTCCGCTCGAAGGGCGGCAATCCGGCCGGTCCGGTTGTCGCCGCCGCAGCGCCCGCTGTCGCTGCGCCGACACCTGCCGCTGCTGCGCCGGCCGCGACGCCGGCCGCCACCACGACCGAAGCTGCACCGGCAGCGGCGCCTGCCGCTGCACCGGCTGCCAAGAATTAATAAGGGGTCCGACAGATGACCGATATTGCCGCAACTGCACCCGCCCATGGCCATGCCGATCACGCGCATGACGACCATGATCACGATACGCCGGGCTTTTTCGTCCGCTGGTTCATGTCGACGAACCACAAGGACATCGGCACCCTCTACCTGATCTTTGCGATCGTCGCCGGTATCGTCGGCGGCGTGATTTCGGGCATGATGCGCTGGGAACTGGCCGAGCCGGGCATTCAGTATCTGACCGGCTGGGCGCAATTCTTTGACCCCGCCGCAAGCGAAGTGCAGGGCAAGCATTTCTGGAACGTGATGATCACGGCGCACGGCCTGATCATGGTGTTCTTCATGGTCATGCCCGCGATGATCGGCGGTTTCGGCAACTGGTTCGTGCCGCTGATGATCGGCGCGCCGGACATGGCGTTCCCGCGCATGAACAATGTCAGCTTCTGGCTGACCTTCGTCGCGTTCGTCATGCTGGTCGGCTCGATGTTCGTTCCGGGCGGTAGCGGGCTTGGCGCCGGCACCGGCTGGACCGTGTACGCGCCGCTGTCGACCAGTGGGTCGGCGGGTCCGGCGGTCGATATGGCGATCTTCTCGCTCCACCTTGCGGGTGCGGCGTCGATTCTGGGCGCGATCAACTTCATCACCACCATTTTCAACATGCGCGCACCGGGGATGACAATCCACAAGATGCCGCTGTTCGTGTGGTCGGTGCTGGTCACTGCCTTCCTGCTGCTGCTCGCGCTGCCGGTTCTGGCGGCGGCGATCACCATGCTGCTGACCGACCGCAACTTCGGTACCACTTTCTATGATGCGGCTGGCGGCGGCGACCCCGTTCTCTACCAGCATCTCTTCTGGTTCTTCGGCCACCCCGAAGTGTACATCATGATCCTGCCGGGCTTCGGCATCGTCAGCCAGATCATCTCGACCTTCAGCAAGAAGCCGGTGTTCGGCTATCTCGGCATGGCCTATGCCATGGTCGCGATCGGCGTCGTCGGCTTCATCGTGTGGGCGCACCACATGTTCACCGTCGGCATGTCGGTGAACCTCAAGATGTACTTCACCGCGGCGACGATGGTCATTGCGGTCCCCACGGGCATCAAGATCTTCAGCTGGATCGCCACCATGTGGGGCGGTTCGATGAGCTTCAAGACCCCGATGGTCTGGTCCTTGGGCTTCATCTTCATGTTCACCGTCGGCGGCGTGACCGGCGTCGTGCTCGCCAATGGCGGCGTCGACACCAACCTCCACGACACCTATTATGTTGTCGCGCACTTCCACTATGTGCTGTCGCTGGGCGCCGTGTTCTCGCTGTTCGCCGGTTTCTATTACTGGTTCCCGAAGATGTCGGGGCGGATGTACAACGAGTTCCTGGGTCAGCTGCACTTCTGGATCTTTTTCATCGGCGTGAACGTCTTGTTCTTCCCCCAGCACTTCCTGGGCCAGCAGGGCATGCCGCGCCGTTATCCGGACTATCCCGATGCCTATGCCTATTGGCACCTGATCTCGTCCTACGGCTATGTCATCATGGCGGTCGGCGTGCTGATCTTCTTCGTCAATATCCTGTGGTCGCTGGCTGCCGGCAAGAAGGCCGCCGACAACCCGTGGGGCGAAGGCGCGACGACGCTCGAGTGGACGCTGTCGAGCCCGCCGCCGTTCCACCAGTTCAACGAACTGCCGCGTATCGCCTGACAAGGTTCGCCCCCTGCTGATTTCCGGCAGGGGGCGTTTCCCTGATGGCCGGAGTTAACATGGCGCAAAGCCTGACCCATGGCGAAACGGCGCTTCCCGCCGACTGGCGCGACCTGTTCGCGCTGACCAAGCCGCGCGTGATGTCGCTGGTGGTTTTCACCGCGCTGTGCGGGCTGCTCGCGGCGCCGGTGTCGGTGCCGCCGGTGCTTGCCTTTTCGTCGATCCTCGCGATTGCCTTGGGCGCAGGCGCGTCGGGCGCGCTCAACCAATGGTATGAGGCGGGGCTCGACGCCAAGATGAAGCGCACCGCCGGTCGGCCGCTTCCCGCCGGGCGGCTTGACCCGCAGACGGCGCTCCAGTTCGGGATCGGCCTTGCTGCCTTTTCGCTGTTCCTGATGTTGTTTGCGTCGAACTGGCAGGCGACGTTGCTGCTGGCGGTGTCGATCCTGTTTTACGTGTTCATCTATACGATGTGGCTGAAGCCGCGGACGCCGCAGAATATCGTCATCGGCGGTGCAGCGGGCGCCTTTCCCCCGCTGATCGGCTGGGTCGCGGCGACGGGCAGCGTTGCACCGCTGCCGGTGATGCTGTTCCTGCTGATCTTCCTCTGGACCCCGCCGCATTTCTGGGCGCTCGCGCTGTTCGTGCGCTCGGACTATGCCGCCGCGGGCATCCCGATGATGCCGGTGGTGGCGGGCGAGAAATCGACGCGGCGCCAGATCCTGTTTTATGCGCTGATCATGGCGGCGGCGGCGATCGCCCCATGGCCGCTTGGTTACACCGGTGCGCTCTATGGTTGGACAGCCACGATCCAGTCGGTTCTGTTCGTGGCGCTGTCGGTGCAGGTCGGTACCCGCACGACGGGTGAGGGCGATCTGATGCAACCCGAAAAGCGCCTGTTCGCTTATTCGATTGCCTATCTTTTCATTTTGTTCGGCGCCGTTGTTGCCGACCATTGGTGGACCATATGACCGACGAACCCAAGCCCGCGCCGTTCGACGAGGCGGAGTATCGCCGCCGCCAGCGTAGCCGCGCCAATATGATGGCGTGGATGCTGGGCGCGCTCGCGATCCTGTTCTTCTTCATCACCATCGCCAAGATCCAGATATTCGCATGAGGTCTTTTCCCGCAATTGGGCGCCTGTCCCCCAAGGCGAAGACCGCCAGCCTTGCCTCGGCGCTGGCGCTTGCGATGGTCGGGCTCGGCTTTGCAGCGGTTCCGCTCTACGACCTGTTTTGCCGTGTGACCGGCTTCGGTGGCACGACGCAGCGTTATGACCCCGTTGCGGCGGCGGCCGACCCGGTGATCCTGTCGAAAACCATTTCGGTCCGTTTCGACGCTAATGTGTCGGCGGGGCTGCCGTGGAAATTCTACCCCGAGCATCCGACCGACACGGTGAGCATCGGCGCGCGCGACATGGCGATCTTTATCGCCGAAAACAACTCGTCAAGGCCGGTCGTCGGCACCGCCGGGTTCAATGTCACGCCTACGCAGGCGGGCAAATATTTCACCAAGATCCAATGCTTCTGCTTCACCGAACAACGGCTGGAGCCGGGGCAGCAGATGCGGATGCCGGTGCTGTTCTTCGTCGATCCCAAGATCATGGACGATCCGGACGCGCGCGACATCCAGGAAATCACCCTCAGCTACACCTTTCACCCTGTAGACGAGGGTAAAAAGGCGAGCTAAGGCCGCGATCAGAGTCTTATTTCAAGGACCGGCGAGCGATGGGGAATCGCGACGCTGGGGCTGCAAAACGGGAAACACGCAATGTCCGGTGCCAAACATCATGACTATCATCTGGTAAACCCCAGCGTCTGGCCGTTGATCGGCTCGTTGGCGGCGATGGTGATGTTCTTCGGGCTCGTCATGTACATGCACGACGATTATTTCGGCGGCGTCGGCAAATGGGTGCTTGGCCTCGGCTTCATGGGGGTGATCGCCACCTTCTTCAGCTGGTGGTCGGACGTCATCAACGAAGCGCACGCCGGTGACCATACCCCGGTCGTACAGCTGCATCTGCGTTACGGCATGATCCTGTTCATCGCATCGGAAGTGATGTTCTTCGTCGGCTGGTTCTGGGCCTGGTTCGACTTCTCGCTGTTCCCGGTACCGATCGAATATGCCGAAGGCGCGGTAACGTCGATGTTCGGCCAAGAAGGCGCCGAAGCGATCACCATGTGGCCGCCGAAGGGCATCGAAGTGATCGATCCCTTCTCGCTGCCGCTGCTCAACACGCTGATCCTGCTCTGCTCGGGCACCACGATCACCTGGGCACACCATGCGCTGATCCATGGCGACCGCGAAGGGCTGAAAAAGGGTCTGTGGCTGACCATCATCCTTGGCGTCATCTTCTCGATGATCCAGGCCTATGAATATGCCCATGCGCCCTGGGGATTCGGACAGAGCAACTATAGCTCGGCCTTCTACATGGCGACCGGCTTCCACGGCTTCCATGTGCTTGTCGGCACGATCTTCCTGATCGTCTGCCTGGTGCGCACCTACAAGGGCCATTTCACCCCGAAGCAGCATTTCGGCTTTGAGGCAGCTGCCTGGTACTGGCACTTCGTCGACGTGGTGTGGCTGTTCCTCTTCATCATCGTCTATGTCTGGGGCGGCTGGGGCGCGCCGGTCGCCGCGCACTAAGTTGCCGGACACCGAATCCATTGCAAAGGGGCAGCCGCCGGTCTGGCGCGCTGCCCTTTTTGGCCTCTGCCCCGAATGCGGGGCAAAGACGCTGTTCGACGGGCCGGTGCAGTTTCAGCCGACGTGCCGTGCCTGCGGGCTCGATTACAGCCGCTACAATGTCGGCGATGGTCCCGCCGCCTTCCTGACCCTGATCATCGGCGCCTTGCTTGTCGCGATCGCGCTGACCCTCGACGCTGCTGTCCAGCCGCCCTTGTGGGTTCATGTCATATTGTGGGTGCCGCTGACCGCTGCCGCGGTGGTTTATGGCCTGCGCGTCGCCAAGGGCGCGCTGCTGGCGAGCGAGCATCAGCGGCAGGCGGCCGAGGGGCGCCAGCTGGACAAGCCGAATGACTGAAGCGGCAACGCCCTCCGCGCGGCGCTGGCCGCTGATCCCGACCATCCTGGTGCTGATCGCGGTGGCGGTGATGATCGGTCTGGGCGTGTGGCAGTTGCAGCGGAAGGCGGAAAAGGAAGCGCTGGTCGCGCTCTATCAGCGCAATATGGCGATGTCGTCGCTCGTCACCTATCCCGAACTGCCGCCGGTTGCCGACAGTTTGCTGTTTCGCAAGAGCAGCGTCGTGTGCCTGGAACCCGTGCGCTGGGATCCGCGCAGCGGCACCGACCAGAAGGGAAGGGCGGGCTTTCGCATGATCGCCGAATGCCGCACCGGCGCCGAAGGGCCGGGGGTGCTTGTCGATGTCGGCATCGGTGATGATTTTACCCCGCCCAAATGGAGCGGTGGGATCGTTCAGGGGACGATCGTTCCCGGGCCCGACCAGCCCACGGTGATGGAGCGTGCCGCCGGCAAGGGTTCGGCCGCGCGCGCCATGCTGATCGCCGACATGCCCGCCGCGGGCCTGCGCGCCAGTGCGGTTCCGTCGGCCGACAATACGCCGAACAACCATCTGGCCTATGCGGTGCAATGGTTCCTGTTCGCTGCGGCGGCGCTGATCATCTACGTGCTGGCCCTCCGTCGCCGCTTGCGGCCTTGAAGCTGGCCCGCTAGGCGCTGGGCCGCCATGGAATATATCAGCACCCGCGGCTCCGCGCCGACCCTCGACTTTCGTGCCGCGACCCTTGCCGGTCTTGCCAGCGATGGCGGCCTCTACCTGCCCGCGCTCTGGCCGCAGATGGCGGCGGACGAGATCCGGGCGCTCGCCGGGCTCGACTATGTCGAAACCGCGGTGCGCGTCATGCGCCCGTTCGTCGCAGGCGTCCTGTCCGAAGACGAACTGCGTCAGCTTTGCCGCGCCGCCTATGGCAGCTTCAGCCATGATGCGGTGACCCCGCTCGTCCAGCTCGACCATCGCCACTGGCTGCTCGAGCTGTTCCACGGTCCGACGCTGGCGTTCAAGGACGTCGCGCTGCAACTGCTCGGCCAATTGTTCGAAAAATTCCTGAGCGGCGGTGAAACGAACATCACGATCGTCGGCGCGACGTCGGGCGATACCGGGTCGGCGGCGATCGAGGCGGTCGCCGGGCGCGAGCATATCCAGATCTTCATGCTCCACCCCGAGGGCCGGGTCAGCGATGTCCAGCGCCGCCAGATGACGACGGTGCTGGCGCCGAACGTCCACAATATCGCGATCGACGGCAGCTTTGACGATGCGCAAGCGATGGTAAAGCGGCTGTTCGGCGATGAAGAGGCCCGCGCGCAGGTCAATTTGTCGGCGGTCAACAGCATCAACTGGGCGCGATTGATGGCGCAGATCGTCTATTATTTCTATGCCGCGGTCCGGCTCGGCGGTCCTGATCGGCCGATCGCGTTCAGCGTGCCGACGGGTAATTTCGGCGATGTGTTCGCGGGTTATGTCGCGGCGCAGATGGGCTTGCCAATCGCGCGGCTGGTCGTCGCGACCAACGTCAATGACATCCTGCACCGCGCGCTGACCAGTGGCGACTATAGCGCCGGGACGGTCACCGCGACCGCCACCCCCAGCATGGACATTCAGGTCAGCAGCAATTTCGAGCGCCTGCTGTTCGACCTGTCGGGCCGCGACGGCGCCGCGATCACCGCGATGATGGGCGAGTTCGACCGCAACCGCGCGATGACGATCCCTGCCGACATGCTGGTCGGCGCGCGCGGGCTGTTCTCGAGCGCGAGCATCGACGGCGACGCAATGGCGCTCGCGCTGCGCTGGGCGCAGGAACATGGCGGCCAGATCGTCGATCCGCATAGCGCCGTCGGTCTCGCCGCGGCGCGGGCGCTCGACATTGACGCCGACGTCCCCGTCGTGACGCTGGCAACGGCGCATCCGGCCAAGTTCCGTGAAGCGGTCGAGCGCGCCACCGGGGTGCGGCCGCCGCTGCCCGCACGGCTTGGTAACCTTTTTGAGCGCGAAGAACGCTTTACGAAGCTTCCCGGAGACTATGATGCGGTGAAGGCGTTTGTGCTGGCGGAAGCCGCGCGTGGCTGAGTTGTTGCCGCTCGTCACCCTCGTCGGCGAGGCGTGGGACGACTATGGGCTGGTCGACAGTGGCAATGGCCGCAAGCTCGAACGCTATGGCCGCTTTCGTTTCATTCGCCCCGAACCGCAGGCGATGTGGGCACCCGCAATGCCCGACAGCGAGTGGGCAGCGGCGGACGGCGAATTCATTCCGGCGTCCGACGACGATGGCGGCGGGCGCTGGTATTACAACAAGCCCGTCCCTGCCGACGGCTGGCCGCTCGCGTGGCGGGAAACGCGCTTTACCGCGTCGTGCACCCCGTTCCGGCATCTGGGCTTCTTCCCCGACATGGCGCCCGTATGGGACTGGTTGCGCGCAAAGGTTGCCGACAAGCCCGACCCGGCGTTCCTCAACCTGTTCGGCTACACCGGGGTCGGCAGTCAGGCGCTCGCCGCCGTCGGTGCATCGGTAACGCACGTCGATGCATCGAAAAAGTCGGTCGGGCAGGCCCGCGAGAATGCGGCACTGGCGGGCATGGCGGACAAGCCGGTCCGCTGGATACTCGACGATGCGGGCAAATTTACCGCGCGCGAGGTACGGCGCGGCAAACGCTATGACGCGATCCTGCTAGATCCGCCGAAATTCGGCCGTGGCCCGACCGGCGAGCGCTGGCAACTGGAGGAAGGGTTGGCGCCGCTGCTGACCGATTGCCGCCAGTTGCTCGACGCCGACAGCCGCGCGCTGTTCCTGACCGTCTATGCCGTGCGCATGTCGGCGCTCGCGATCGGCGAGCTGCTGGCGCAATTGTTCGCCGATCTCCCCGGAAAGGTCGAATGCGGCGAGCTGGCGGTGCGCGAGGAGACGCGCGGACTGCTGCTGCCAACCGCCATCTTCGCGCGCTGGAGCCGCTGAGGCCCGACCGGGGCCGAGCCAAAAAAAAGAGGCCGCACCAGCTCCGTTATGGAGCTGGTGCGGCCGCTGCGCCCAGTGTCAGAATTTGGCGCGAACGCCGAAGTAGAATTGGCGACCATTGTCATAGGTCGCGCGCGGCTGCGCCCGGGTGCCCGAATATTGCTCGATCGGCTCGTTGGTCAGGTTCACCGCATCGACCGTCAGCGCGATGCCGTCGGTGACATTGACGCTGACCGAGGCATCGAGTGACGACAGGGCGGCCTGATTGAGCGGCGCGGCGCGGTCGATGTCGATGAAGAATTTCGAGCGATAATTATACGACAGGCGCGCGCTGAGCAGGTCGTTTTCATAATAGCCCGTCAGGTTGAGCGCGTGTTTCGAATTGCCCGGGATCGGGTCGCCATTGTTCGCCTTGGCGTCCGAATAGGTGTAATTCACCACCGCGCCAAAGCCGCCCCAGATCGGGCGTGAGACCTGGAATTCGAAGCCCTGATTGCGGCCGCCGGTCCCGTTGCTGCGGCGGTTGATCTGATAGGGGCAATTGAACAGGTTCGGATTGCCGCCGCCCGCCGCGACGCAGCCTGCGGGCTGCGATCCCGGGACGAATACCCCGGGCAGGGTTTCGACCGACGTCGCATTCACGATGTATGACTGGATATCCTTGTAGAATGCGGCAAGCGCAACGATCGTTTCGCGATCGGGATACCATTCGATCGACAGGTCATATTGGTTGGCGCGATAGGGGTCGAGGTTCGGGTCGCCGCCGCGTCCGGTGAGCAGGGTGCCGTTGAGATCGACGCCGGGGGTGATGTCGACAAAGTCGGGGCGCGTCACCGTCTTGCCCGCACCGAAGCGCAGCACCACCTGATCCGAAAGGTCGAGCGACAGGTTCGCGCTCGGCAGAACGTCGGTGTACGACCGCTTCGCCGTGCTCGGGGTAAAGCCGCCGAACGGGTTGGTGAACTGCGGGTTGGCGCCGCCGATGATGAAGCCTTGCGACGTCTGGTCGGTCGTGATCACACGCAGGCCGACATTCCCGCGCCAGTTGTCGCCGCCGAATTTCGCGAGGCCGTAGCCGCCATAGGCCTTTTCATTGATCGAATAGCTGTTGCCGGGAACGAGGAAGCGATCGGTCCCCGGGGCGGTCTGCGCGGCATAAATCGCCCGCAGCTTGGCCGGGTCGACGCGCCAATAGTCGGTCAGCGTGCCATCAGTCGCGATATTGTCGAGGAAGTCGCCGGGCATGCCGCCGCCGGTGGCAAAGCTTGCCGAGGTGCATGGCGCCCCGCCGCAACGCAGGCCGGGGGTAAAGACGCCGCCGTTGGTGGCAAAGCGTTCGGCGACGCGATCATGGTCGGTATATTTGACGCCAAATTTCAGCGCCGTCAGCGGACCCCATTCGACCTCTTTTTCGAGGTCGAGGTAAAGATATTTTTCCTCGTCATCATTGGTCACCGACTGGATGCGCGCGAAGTCGGGGCGGATGCCTGCCGGATTGAGTGGGCTGGGGCTGCCAAAGCTGACTTCGGGGCGACCGCTGCGCAGGTCATAGGTGAAGCGGCCCGGCCCCGCGAATTCGATGAAATTCTCGTTGCTCGTATCGCCGTTCGCCTTGGTCCAGCCGGCCTTGAAATGGACGGTCAGCGTGTCGCTGGGGCGGTAGGTCAGGTCGAAGTCGGCCGAAACGGTCTTGGCAACGGCCTGACGATCGATCGCGTCATAGACGACGCCAAATCCCTCGGTGCCATTGTTCCGCGACGCGATGGTGCCCGCGACCGCGATGCCGTCCTGCACCACGGCGTTGGTCAGCGTGCCGCCGCCGCCCAGCGCCTGATCGCCCCAGGCGAGATAATTCTGGTTGAAGTTGTCGGCGTTGAAGCGCGAATAAAGCCCGGTGATTTTGATCTCGAGCTCGTCCGAGGGGCGGAACTGGATCCCGATATTGGCGCCATAGCGCTCGCGATTCTGTTCGAACATCGTCGAACCGATCAGCGTGGGAATAAGCGCGGTCTGGCCACCACCGGCGGGGCGATAGCCAAAGATTTCCAGGCCGTCGCGGCGGGTGCGGCGCTTCTGATAAATGCCGCCGATCAGGACGCCAAAGGTCTCGTCGGCATTTTTCCAGCTGACCAGCCCCGAAACCTGCGGATCGACCTTGCCCGACAAGTCCGAATAGACGCCCTGCAGCGACGCCGAGACGGCGAAGGGTTCGAGGTCGAGCGGGTTGCGGGTGATGACGTTGATCGTGCCGCCAACGCCGCCTTCCTCGATATCGGCCTGCGGGCTCTTATAGACTTCGAGGCGGCCGACGATTTCGGCGGGCAGGGTCAGATAGTTGAAGCTGCGGGTCGAGGCGACCTGATCGAGGATGAACCAGTCGGCGGTGGCGACCGAATGGCCATTGAGCAGCGTCTTGGTGAGGTTGGGGGCGGTGCCGCGCAGCGAGACGCGTTCGCCTTCGCCGAATTCGCGATTGACGACGATGCCGGGAACGCGCTGCAGCGCTTCGGCGACGTTCTTGTCGGGGAATTTGCCGATGTCTTCGGCGGTCACGACGTCGGCGATCACCGCCAGGTCGCGCTTGGCGTCGATCGACTGTGCTACCGAGCCGCGAAAACCCGTGACGACGATTTCATCAGTGGCCACCGCGTCAGTACCTTGCGCCGCCGCCGGGGTAACGCAGGTCGCGAACGCGAGAATGCTTGCGGTGGCAAAAAGGCGGTTTGATTTCAGCATGTCGATCCTCCCAAAGATCCGTTGGTCTTTATTGGTAATGCATAAGTCATAACAATCCTGCTTATGCTGTCAAGATTGGAGTTATGCGGGGGCGAATGCTTGCGATGGGGCGCCACGGCGGGGCGCCAATATCGATATTGGTATTAGATTGGACTTGTTCAGATGTTCGGTGCGTGCCCGGGGGTGGTCTGCCGACATCGGAACAGGCGGTGGTGGCGGTCGTTGCCCGCCGGTCGCGCCGCCATGCACGGAAATCGCCGCGGATCGTCGCGCTCTGGTGCGCGATGATCCGCGGCGTCCCGCCCCCTTGCGGGAAGCCCGGTTCAGTTGGGTTCGGCGAGTTCGATGCGGTTGCGACCGCCCGCTTTCGCTCTGTACAGGGCGTCGTCGGCGGCCTTGAGCGCGCCGCGCGTTTCGCCATAACCAAAGACGTCGGCAACCCCGCCCGAGAAGGTGATCTGCCCGAACGGCTCGTCGGTCTTGCGGTTGATCAGGCGGCGTTCGGCCAGACCTTCGCGCGCCTCGTCGAGTCGCTGCGCCGCCTGGGTCGGGGTCAGGCCGCGGAACAGCATGACAAATTCCTCACCGCCGTGACGGGCAACGTGACAGCGATCGTCGGAAATGCGCGCCAGCGTGTCGGCGATGGCCTTGATGACGCGATCACCGGCTTCATGGCCATGAAGATCGTTGACCTTCTTGAACTCGTCGATGTCGCAAAAGGCGACGCTAAGCGGTTCGCAAGCGGCGCGGGCTTCCTTGTAATGGCGTTCGAGCAGGATTTCGAACGCGCGGCGGTTGGGCAGGCCGGTCAGGAAATCGAGCTCGGCGTCGCGCTTGGCGCGCTCGAGGCTGCGGCGGAGCGCCTTGGCCTCATCCTCGCTCTTGCGCATATCGTCCTCGGCCTTGCGCGTACGCTCCAGCATGACCTTCGCAAGATCGGCGAGGCTCGAGACGATGCGGCCGGTTTTCTGGAGCTGTTCCAGGTCGTCGACATGCTGTTCGAGTTCGGTGCCATAATCGCTGGTCACGCTCCGCGCTTCCTTGGCGTGGGCATGAAAGGATTCGAGATTGGTTTCGAGCCGCGTCATCAGGCGGTCGAGATCGGCGTGGTCGGCGGGGGCGCTATTCTGTTCGCTGAGCTCGTTGAGCCATTGCTGCGTGATCCCCTCCGGCGATTGCGACCGCGCGGTAATTTGCCGGGCGAGCGGCGGGTTCATCCCCGAAAAGGCGCCATGCGCGAGCAACAGGTTCGCGGGCGACACGTCGAGGTCGTTGTCGACCAGAAAGGCCATGATCGTGCCGATCAGCTGATGCCGCGCCAACTGCGCAAGGTCGCGCGTGCCGCCACCGTCCGGGGGCGCCGGGCGTCCTGCCGCGGGATTGATTCGCCCCTGGCGAAGTCCCAGCCAATCCAGAAGCCGTCCTACCGGCTCGTTCGATGGGGTTGCTTTGGTGGTCATGCGAGAATTAACGGGCTCGCATCGACGCTTTTAAGCCGATTTTTGGAAGGAATTTGCGCTTTCGCGCCGGATCGATGGACTAGTTCATGCAAACCAGCGTCAAAACAGCAGCTTAGTTATACGCATTTTTTGGCGCCGCCAGTGCGGGGTCATCGGCATCGGTTCCAGCCCGCCCCGCGCACCGCGCGCCCGGGCGTCGCGCCGCTATGTTCGCCATTGCGCAGCACGGCCACGCCGTTGACGAACACGTCGCGCACGCCGACCGAATATTGGTGTGGATCCTCGAAGGTCGAGCGATCGGCGACCTTGGCCGGATCAAAGACGACGACGTCGGCATAATAGCCGGGCTTCAGCGCGCCGCGCTCCTTGATCCCCAGATTGGTCGCGGGCAGGGTGGTGAGGCGGTACACCGCCTGCTCGAGCGAGATCAGCTTTTCGTCGCGCACATAACGGCCGAGCAGGCGCGCGAAATTGCCATAGGTGCGCGGATGCGCGCCCGATTTCAGGAAATCGCCCTCGGCCGCCTGCGATGCACCGTCGGACCCGAAGCTCATCCATGGGAGCTGGATCTGTTTGCGGACATTGTCCTCGGACATCAGGAAATAGACGGTGCCCACGCGTGAGCCGTCCTCGACCACCAAGTCCATTGCGGTTTCCTCGGGCGACTTGCCGCGCATCACCGCGACCTCCGCCAGCGTTTTGCCGGTCAGCGGTTTGAGCTTCTCATTCTTGAAGCCCGAGAGGATCATCTTGTCGGCGCCCGCGCCCAAGTAGAGATTCTCCCAGTCGCTGCCGGGCTGCTGCATTTCGGCGGCAACGCGCGCGCGGGTGGCAGGATCTTTCAGCCGTTCGATCCACGCTTCCAGCCCGCCCGCCTGCACCCAGGTTGGCATTGCAGCGTCGAGCCCGGTCGCGCCCGCGGTATAGGTGTACATGTCGGTGGTGATCCGCTGGCCGGCGGCGCGGGCGGCCTCGATCTTGGCGACGACGGAATCGAGTTTGCCCCAATTGCTGCGCCCCGCCATCTTGAGGTGATAGATTTCGGCGGGGGCACCCGAGCGGCGTGAAATTTCGATCAGCTCGTCGACGGCTTCCTCCAAGCGGTCGCCTTCGGAGCGCATGTGGCTGATGTACATGCCGCCGCATTTCGCGGCCTCGCTGGTCAGCGCGACCAGCTCGTCGGTTTCGGCGTAGGAGCCGGGGGCGTAGATCAGCGAGCTGCCGACCCCCATCGCGCCTTCGTTCATCGCCTGCCGCACTAACGCGCGCATCTTGTCGAGCTGCTCGGGGGTCGGGTCGACGTCGCCTTCGCCCAATTCATGGACGCGCACCGTCGCCGCGCCGACGAAACTTGCGACATTGGTCGAAACGCCGCGCTTTTCCAGATAGCTCAGGTAATCGCCAAGACTGGTCCATTCGATCGGGAATTTGAGGTCGCCCTGGCGCTCGGTTTCTTGCCGTTTCATCGCCGGGCTCAGCGGCCCCATCGACCAGCCTTCGCCCATCACCTCCAGCGTGACACCCTGCCGGATGTCGCTCTGGCTTTTGGGATCGACGATCAGCGATTCGGTCGCCCAGCTGAGCATGTTGATGAACCCCGGCGCGACCGCCATGCCTTTGGCCTCGACCTCGCTTTTCGCCGTTCCGGTCACTTTACCGACGGCGACGATGCGGTCGTCCTTGATCGCGACATCGCCGACAACCGGCGACTGGCCCGACCCGTCGTAGAGCGTGCCGCCGCGAACGATCAGGTCATAGGCAGGCGCCTGCGCGCCAACCGACGCCGACAGCAGCATCGAACTGCCGAGTAGCAAGACGGAAGGGACGAAGCGCCGCGAAGAGGCCATCAATTTTCTCCGAATGGGATCAGCCGTGCAGGCTCATCAGCGAATCCATCAGTCCGTCGTCGGCGCTCGAACAGACGCCGAGCACCAGCGCCTCGTCGAACCCGTCGGCGACGACATAAGCGTGGCCCATCGACGAATCGAGGTAGATGCCTTCGCCGGTCTTGAGCGCGACGGGATCGTAAAATTCGGTGTGAATCTCGATCGCGCCTTCCAGGACATAGATGAACTCCTCACCCTGGTGGCGGACCAGCTCGCCAAACTCGCTCGCGCTGTGCGCGCGGATGCGGGTGATGATCGGGATCATCCGTTTCTGGCGCAGGTCGGTGCAGAGGTAATGATAATCGTAATTGTCGGTGGTGACGCGCACCGCTTGATCGATCGTCCCGACGCTGCGGCGGCCGGTGACGCGCGGAGTGGTGTCGCCCTCATCCTCGGCGAACAGGTCCGACATGCGGATGCTGAGTCGCTGGCTGAGCTGCTGGAGCTTGTCGTAACTGAGCGTCAGCCGGTCATGTTCGACCTTTGACAGCGTCGAGACCGGGATCCCCGATTTCGCGCTCATCTCCTTGAGTGTCCAGCCGTTTCGCGAGCGAATGCTCTTCATCACGGTGCCGAGTGTGGGTGGGGCCGCACGCGCCGCCATCAAAATTTCCATTCCATGTTTGACAATTTTCTAATCAGGATCATTATGTCCCTATTGGGTTAACAGTTGTTGACCCTTGGTAAGGCGTCGCGCCGCTTGCTGCAAGGTCAGACAGGGCGGGCCAGACAAAAGGGGAAAGTGATGCGTTTCATCCGCAAGGCGATGATCGGATTGGCGGCGCTCGCCGCGCTGCCGCTGGCGGCGCAGGGGCCGCTGCCCGCACCGACGGCGAAGAAAGTCGAAACAGCCGCCGTGGTCAGTCCTGCCACGCCGAAGGCGCCGGTTACGCTCGATGCAGCGGACCTGGAAGCGTGGATGGACGGCTATCTGCCCTATGCGCTTGAACGCGCGCGCATCCCCGGCGCGGTGGTCGTCGTCGTGCGCGGTAACCAGGTCGTGCTGCAAAAAGGCTATGGCTTTGCCGATGTTGCCAAGCGCGCGCCGGTGCTCCCCGAAACGACGATGTTCCGCCCCGGATCGGTGTCGAAACTGCTGACCTGGACCGCGGTGATGCAACAGGTCGAGGCGGGCAAGATCGACCTCGACAAGGATGTGAACGCCTATCTCGATTTCAAGATCCCGCCCTTTGAGGGCAAGCCGGTCACGATGCGCAACATCATGACCCATACCCCGGGGTTCGAAGAGTCGGTGCGTCACCTGATCAGCAGCGATCCCAAGGCGGTGATGACGTTGAAGCAGCAGATGCCGCTGGCGCTGCCCGAGCGGGTATTTGCCCCCGGAACCACCCCTGCTTATTCCAATTACGCAACTGCGCTGGCGGGCTATATCGTCGAGCGGGTGAGCGGCGAGCCATTCGATAACTATATCGAAAATCACATCTTCAAGCCGCTAGGGATGAATCATTCGACGTTCCGGCAGCCGCTGCCCGCGCGCCTCGCGCCGCATATGGCCAAGGGCTATCCCGACATCACGCAAAAGGCGAAGCCGTTCGAGATCGTCATCCCCGGACCCGCAGGCAGCCTGTCGGCGAGTGGCGCCGATATGGCCAAATTCATGATCGCGCATCTCAATGACGGCGCCGGTCTGCTGAAGCCCGAGACCGCGAAGCAAATGCATGATTTCAAGGCGCCTGGTGTCGGCCCGCTCAACAGCATGGCGCTTGGTTTCTATGAACAATGGGTCAACGGTCGGCGCGCGATCGCGCATGGCGGCGATACGGTCTGGTTCCACTCCTATCTGTGGCTGTTCCCCGAAGATGACATCGGCGTCTATGTGTCGATGAACAGCGCCGGGAAGCAGGGCGATGCGGGCGCGATACGCAGCGCGTTGTTCCACAAATTCGCCGATCGCTATCTGCCCGGCGAGGACAAGGCGGGGCAGGTCGATGCCAAGACCGCGAGCGAGCACGCGCAGATGATGGTCGGCAATTATGTCAGCAGCCGCGGATCCTTCACCAACTTCATGAGCCTGCTCGGGCTGCTCGGGCAGGCCACCATCTCTTTGACCGAAGACGGCAAGATCACCTTCCCCGCGCTCGACGGCCTCGGCGCCGGTGCGCGCGACTGGGTCGAGGTTGAACCGTTCGTGTGGCGCGACCGCGGCACTGGCGAACGCCTTGCCGCCGAAGTGAAGGACGGCCGAGTGGTACGCTTCAGCGTCGATGCCGGATCGCCGTTCATGGTGTTCGAACCCGCTCCGGCGGGCGTCAATGCCGCCTGGCTGACCCCGGCACTGATCGCGGCGCTTGGCATTGTCCTGCTCGCGGCGCTGGCGTGGCCGGTGCGGGCGCTGGTGCGGCGCAGCTTCAAGGCCGTTTTTGCGCTCGAAGGGAAATCGCGCCGCGCCTACCGCTTGTCGCGCATCTTTGCGTGGCTGGTGCTGGCGGCGCTGGCAGGTTGGCTCGGACTGATCGCCGCTTTCTCAGCCGATATCGGTAGCCTCGGCGGTCCGCTCGACTGGCTGATCCATCTGCTGCGTATCCTGACCCCGGTGGCCTCGTTCGGCCTGCTGGCAACCGCGGGCTGGCACCTGTGGCTGACGATCAAAGACAAGCGCCGCTGGACGATGAAGCTTGGCGCGGTGCTGCTGCTGCTCGCGGCGCTGGTGCTGGTGTGGGTGACACTCGCCTTCAACCTCTATGGCTTTGACATGGTGTATTGATGGCGACGCAAATGACGCAGGAACTGACGCTCGACCTTCGGGTCGAGCGGTTTCCCTACCACCAGCCGTTCCGCATTTCGGGGCATGTCTTCACCGAAACCGCGCTGCTCGTCGCCGAGCTGTCCGACGGCACGCATGTCGGGCGCGGCGAGGGGGCGGGGGTCTATTATCTGGGCGACGACATCGACCATATGCTGGCCGAAGCGACGCGGGTGCGCGGCGTGATCGAGCGCGGCGCGACGCGCGCCGATTTGCAGCAGCTGCTGCCGCCGGGCGGCGCGCGCAACGCGCTCGACTGTGCCTATTGGGATCTGGAGGCGAAGCAGGCGGGGCGCCCGGTGTGGGAACTGGCCGGACTGAAGCCGCCGCGCGCGCTACCCTCGACATTGACGATTGGCGCCGACAGCGCGGGCAATATGGCGAAAGCGGCGCTGGCGATCGATCCGGAGGCGCCGATCAAGGTCAAGCTGACCGGCGACCTCAGTGACGACATCGCCCGGATTGTCGCGATCCGCACCGCGCGCCCGCATGCGTGGATCGGGGTCGATGCGAACCAGGGCTATGACATTGCCACGCTGGCCGAGCTGCTGCCGGTGCTGGTCCAGACCCGCGTCGCGCAGCTCGAACAGCCGCTCAAGCGCGGGCACGAGGCCGATCTCGACGGACTGAAACGGCCTTTGCCCTTTGTCGCCGACGAAAGCGCGGTGACGCTCGCCGATACCGCGACGCTGGTGGGGCGCTTCGATGTCGTCAATATCAAGCTCGATAAATGTGGCGGGCTGACCGAGGGGCTGGCGATCGCGCGGCAGTCGCGCAAGCTGGGGCTCGACGTGATGGTCGGCAACATGATGGGCACCAGCCTGTCGATGGCCCCGTCGTTCGTACTCGGCCAGCTGTGTGACATCGTCGACCTCGACGGCCCAACCTTTCTGGCGCGCGATCGGACGCCCGGTGTCGAATATCGCGGCGGGATGATCCATTGTCCGGCAGAAATTTGGGGATAGATGACAATTTCATGTCCTAAATGGGTTGACAATTTTCTGATTAGGACAATAGTCGTCATATTGAAATTTAGTTGAGAGGGAGGCTGGAATGACGGGGTCATTCGCAGTAACGCGCCGCGCGGTCATCGCCGGCGCGGTCGGCGCCGCCTTGTCTGCGCCGATGGTGAACAGGGGGAGCTATGCGTTCGCTGCCGCACCGGGCCGTGTTTACACGCGCCGCGCGGTCGACCTCGTCGCGCGGTCGCTTGTCATCGACATGCTGGCGCCGCTCAAGATCACTTTGGCCGAGGATTATGTCGCGCACCGGCTGACCGATGCCGAAGCCGCAGAGTTTCGCGCCAGCGGCATCACCGGCTTTCACAATGCCTATGGCCTCGGCGGCCCGGACGCGAAGCAACAGGCGCTGACCTTTCTGGCGGGGTGGCAGGGTTTCGCGGGGCGTAACAGCCATGTGTTCACGCTGGTCGATGGCGTCGCCGATCTCGATCGTGCGAAGGCCGACAAGAAATGCGCCGTCATCATGGGCATCCAGAATGCCGAGCATTTTGAAAAGATCGAGGATGTCGCGCTTTTCCGCCGCCTTGGCCTGCGCTGCGCGCAGCTGACCTATAACAGCCAAAATCTGATCGGTTCGGGCAGTACCGAACGGATCGACGGGGGGATCAGCGACTATGGCGCCGCGATTATCGCCGAAATGGAAAAGCAGCGCCTGCTGGTCGACGTGTCGCATTGCGGCGACAAGACGACCCTCGACGCGATCGAGATTGCCAAGGGACCGATCGCAATCACCCACAGCAACGCGCGCGCGCTGGTCGATCATCCGCGCGTCAAGACCGACGCGGCGATCAAGGCGCTGGCGGCCAAGGGCGGGGTGATGGGCATCACCGGGGTGCGGATGTTCGTCCGCACCGCCGACCCGACCAACGTCGGGCATATGGCCGACCATATCGACCATGTCGCCAAACTGGTCGGGATCGACCATGTCGGCATCGGATCGGACGCCGATCTGCACGGCTATGACGACATGAAGCCGGACGAATATGCGCTGCTCAAGGGCGCGTACAAGGGCAGCTACGCGTTTCGCGACAAGATCGACATCGACGGTTTCGATCATCCTCTGAAGGTCTTTGACCTGACTGAGGAGCTGATCCGCCGCGGCTATTCAAACGACAACATCACCGCCGTGTTGGGGGGCAATTTCCGCCGCCTGCTGGCGCAAGTCTGGGGGTAAGACAATGAACAAAGGACTTTATTTCGCTACAAGCATTGCCGCAATGATCGCCGCGATGCCTGCGCAGGCGCAGGAACCGGGCGCGCTCGAGGCGGCGGGCGAAATCGTCGTGACCGCGCAAAAGCGCGTCCAGAATGTCCAGGACGTGCCGATTGCGATCGCCGTCGTGAACGGTGAGGAGCTTCAGCAACAGGGCTCGGCGTCGCTGGTCGATTATGCCGGTTACGTCCCCGGCATGAATGTCAGCAACAGCGGCACGCCCGGCCAGACGACGATCACGCTGCGCGGCGTTGCGCCGCTGAACTCGAGCCAGACCGTCGGCATCTATCTGGATGACGCACCGGTGGGATCGAGCGCGATCTACAACCGCGCCGGGGCATTCACGATCGACCTGATGCCCTATGATCTCGAACGGATCGAGGTACTGAAAGGGCCGCAGGGTACGCTTTATGGCGCCAGCTCGATCGGCGGCCTAGTGAAATATGTCACGGTCCAGCCGAACACCAATGCCTTCAGCGTCAAGGCGGGGGTTGAAGGTTTCGCGATCAAGGGTGGCGACGGGCTCGGCTGGGGCGCGCAGGTGATGGTCAATGTGCCGATCGTGCAGGACAAACTGGCGGTGAGCGGCAGCTTCGCCTGGCGCAGCACCCCAGGCTGGGTCGACAGCGTCAACAATGCCGCGCTGAAGGACCAGAATGATTATGAACAGCGCGGCGGCCGCGCGGCGCTGCTGTGGACGCCGACGCCCGAATTCAGCGTGAAGCTGGCCGGGATCTGGCAGTCGCTCGATTCCGAGGGCAACGCCCTCTACGCCGCCGACCTGACCGGACAGCGGTTGGGTGACGGTCGGTCGTTCAACAATTTCGTTCCCGAATCCTTCGACGTCGATCTCGACTATTATTCGGCAACGCTCGACTATGATTTCGGCGCCGCGATCCTGACGTCGGCGACGACGTACAGCAAGACGCAGAGCGCGCAGGTGCAGGATGCGAGCTATGCCTTTGGCGTGCTGTTCCCGCTGCTGACCGGCGGCGCGGTCCCGCCGGGCATCACGCCGTTCTCGCTCGACCTCGGCCTCAAGAAATGGACGCAGGAACTGCGGCTTGCTTCGCCGAGCGGCGGACGGTTCGAATGGCTGATCGGCGGCTTTTTCACCGACGAAACCACCAGCAATGCACAGCTGGTTCGCTCGTTCGACATGGCCGGCAATCCGATCCCCGGGCTCGATCCGCTGGCGATCGTCGGGCTGCCCGCGACATACAAGGAATATGCGATCTTCGGGAACGGCACCTTCAAGCTCAGCGACCAGTTCGAAATCACCGGCGGCCTGCGCTGGGCGCGCAACAAGCAGACGTTCCGCCAGATCAGCTCGGGGGCGATCGTACCCCAAGCCGATGATCCCGGCACATCGGCGGAAAGCGTCTTCACCTATTCGATCAGCCCGCAATTCCACATCAACGATGACGCCATGCTCTATGCGCGCCTCGCGACGGGCTATCGCCCCGGCGGACCGAACGTCATCGTTCCGAACGTCCCCCCGACGGTCGATGCCGACCGCATGAAGAACTATGAAGTCGGGTTGAAGTCCGACTTTGCCGACCGCATGGTTTCGGTCGATGTCGCGCTGTTCCTGATGGACTGGACCGACATCCAGGTCGTGCGTTCGTTCGGCGGCGTGTCGGGCGGTGCGAACGGCGGCAAGGCGCGGAGCAAGGGGATTGAGGGCAGCTTTGCGCTGCGTCCATCCCCCGGCCTGACGATCAGCGCGACCGGCAGCTATACCGACGCGGGGTTGAGCGAGGATGTGCCCGAAATCAGCGGCGTGAAGGGCGACCGCCTGCCCGCGGTACCGAAATTCAGCGGCGCGCTGCGCGCCGATTATGAATTCGAGCTGGGCGGCGGCAACAAGGGCAGCTTTGGTGCCGGCATCCGCCACGCCAGCAACCGGCTGTCGCTGGTCGAAAGCGATCCGCTGGTCGCGACCGCCAAGCCCTATACCTCGGTCGATCTCAACGCCTCGATCACCGTGGGCGATCACTGGACATTGCGTGCCTATGCCCGCAATCTGCTCGACAATCAGGGTGAGATGGCGCGGTCGACCTTTGCCAACGGGCTCAATCAGCCGAGCTTCCTTGGCATTTCGCCGCTTCAGCCGCGGACCGTCGGCATCGCGCTCGACCTGGCCTATTGAGCGGACTGGAGTTGGATACGATGAACGCGCCCACCGGCAGGCTGGAGAGCAGCCTGACCCTGCCGCAGCCCTATCTGCTGTTCCTCGGCGACACGACCGAGGCGGGTTATGCCAAGACCGCCTTCGGGCTGGCTGACTGGGCCGCGGATCGCTGCGTCGGCGAGCTGGCGATCGGCGGCTGCACCGTCACCACCGGCCTGCCGCCGATGTCGCCCGCCGAGGCGCGGGCGGCGGGGGCGCGGTCGCTGGTGATCGGGGTCGCCAACCAGGGCGGGGTGATCGGCGACAGCTGGGTCGCGGTACTGGTCGAGGCGATGGAGGCGGGGCTCGATATCATCAGCGGGCTGCACGTCCGGCTGGCGAGCCTGCCCGCGCTGGCCGAGGCGGCGAAACGCACCGGCCAGCGGCTGATCGATGTGCGCACGCCGCCGCCGTCGATCCCGATCGGCAATGGTCGCAAGCGCAGCGGAAAGCGGTTGCTCACCGTCGGCACTGACTGCGCGCTCGGCAAGAAATATACCGCGCTGGCGCTGCACCGCGCCTTTGTCGAACGCGGCATCGACGCCGATTTTCGCGCGACCGGCCAGACGGGGATCATGATTGCGGGCGGCGGTATGCCGATGGATGCGGTGGTGTCCGATTTCGAGGCAGGCGCTGCGGAGATTCTGAGCCCCGATGCGTCCGCCGACCATTGGGACTTGATCGAAGGGCAGGGGTCGATCTTCAACCCCGCCTATGCCGCGGTGTCCTTGGGCCTGCTCCACGGCAGCCAGCCCGATGTGTTCGTCGTCTGTCACGATCCGACACGCAAGGTGATCCTGGGCATGGAAAGCTTTGCGCTGCCCTCGATCGAAGAGGTCATCGATCTGACAATCCGCCTCGGCAGCCGCACCAACCCGGCGATCCGCTGCGGCGGGGTCAGCCTCAATACATCGAGTTATGACGCCGACGCTGCCGAAGCGCTGATGGCGGCGGAGCGCGAGCGGCTGGGTCTGCCCGTGACCGACCCGATCCGTGGCGGCGCTTCCTTCGATGCGCTTGTCGAAAATATTCTCGCGTGAGTGTGGGCGCGACGGGCGGCAGGGCGAGCTGGTTCCAGCGCTTCCTGCTGCCCGGACTGGCGCTGAAAGCGGTGATTATCGGCGGCGGCTATGCCACCGGGCGCGAACTCGCTGAATATTTCGTCCCGTCCGGGCCGTGGGGCGGGCTGTCGGCGATGCTGCTCGCGACGCTGATCTGGAGCACCGTTGCCGCGGTCACTTTCGCGCTCGCCCGGAAAATGGGCGCCTATGACTATCGAGCGTTTTTTCAGCGGCTTCTGGGACCGGGCTGGGTTGCGTTCGAGCTGGCCTATCTGATCTTCGTGATCCTGATCCTCGCCGTGTTCGGCGCTGCGGCAGGCGCGATCGGCGCGGCGACCTTTGGCTGGCCCGAACTTGCCGGGTCCATCGTGCTGGCGGTCAGCATCGTTGCTTTCACGGCGTTCGGGACCGACACTGTCGAGACACTGTTCAAATATGCCTCGATGCTGATCTATGCCGTTTATGCGCTGTTCCTGATCTTCGCACTGACCAGCTTCGGCGGATTGATCGCAGAAGGGTTCGCTAATGCGCCGCCGCCGTCGGGCAATTGGGTCGCGGGCGGGCTGACCTACGCCAGTTACAATATCGTCGGCGCGGTGATCATCCTGCCGGTGCTGCGCCACCTCACCAGCCAGCGCGATGCGCTGGTCGCGGGGATCATCGCCGGGCCGCTGACCATGCTGCCTGCAACCCTGTTCTTCGTCGCGATGATGGCATTCTACCCGGCGATCGGCGCCGAGACCTTGCCGTCCGATTTCCTGCTGCGCCAGATGGCGGTGCCGGGGTTCCATATCCTGTTCCAGTTGATGATCTTTGCCGCGTTGCTCGAAAGCGGGGTCGGCGCGATCCATGCGATCAACGAGCGCGTTTCCGGGGTGGTCGAGACGCGCGGCCGCCCGCCGCTCGGCACCGGCGCGCGCGCTGCAATCGGCGGCGTCATATTGGTCGGCTGCATGTTCGTCGCGGCGCGCATCGGCCTCGTCGACCTGATCGCCAGCGGCTACCGCTTCCTCGCCTGGCTGTTCCTGATTGTGTTTGTCGCGCCGCTGCTGACCATCGGCGTCTGGCGCCTCTGGCGCCCCGCTCCCGTCCGAATGGAGACCCTGCCATGAAAACCGACCGCCTGCTTGCCCTGTCGTTGATGCTGTCGGTCGCGGCGCCCGCCTGGGCCGAACCGCCCAAGGACATCGTGGAAACGGTCGAAACCTTACGCCAGAAAATCGGCGCCCCCGGCGTATCGATTGCGATCGTCGAGGATGGCAAGACGACGCTGTCGCGCGGTTGGGGCGTCCGCAAGCTCGGAGAACGCGCGCCGGTCGACAAACAAACGCTGTTCCAGACGGGCTCGACCGGCAAGGCAATGACCGCGGCGGCGCTCGCGATCCTGGTCGATGAAGGCAAGATTGCCTGGGACGATCCGGTCATCAAACATATGCCGTGGTTCCGCATGTACGACGCGTGGGTCACACGCGAGATCACGATCCGCGACCTGCTGGTTCACCGCAGCGGGCTGGGGCTGGGGCAGGGCGATTTGATGTTCGTGCCGCGCACCAACCTGACCCGCAAACAGACGGTCGAGCGCGTCGCTTATTTGAAGCCCAAGACCAGTTTCCGTTCGGCTTATGCCTATGACAATATCCTCTATGCGGTGGCGGGCCAACTGATCGAGGAAGTAACCGGCCAGACTTGGGAAAGGTTCATGCGCGACCGCCTGCTGCGCCCCGGCGGGATGCGCGACGGGACGACCGACAGCGAGGATCGTTTCCGCATCGCCAACCGGTCATGGCCGCACGCCCGGCTGTCGGGGCCGCTGCGCGGTCTTGGCCCGCAGCAGGCGCTGAACGAACGCGACGAACTCGGCCGCAACGGCGCGCCCGCTGGCGGACTGGCGCTCAGCGCCGATGACATGGCCGCGTGGCTCAAGATCCAGCTCGCTTATGGCGCGTTACCCAATGGCAAGCGGCTGTTCAGCGAAGCGCAGGCCAAAGAGATGTGGGCACCGGTCACCCCGATGCCGATCACCCCGCTGCCCGACAGCCTGAAACCGGCGCAGCCGAACCAGCAAGCCTATGCCTTGGGCTGGCAAGTGCAGGATTATCGCGGCCACCGTATCATCCAGCACAGCGGCGGGGTGTTCGGGTCGATCACCCGCGTCGTGATGATCCCCGACAAGAATGTCGGCTTTGCGATCATGATGAACAGCGAGGACAGCGGGATGCTCCTCGGCCTCTATTTCGACCTGCTCGACCATTATCTCGACCAACCCGACTATGGCTGGATCGACAAATGGGAGGATTGGTACCAATCGCGGCTCGCGGGCGGGGTCGAATATCTGAAGCAGACGCAAGCCTCGCCAGCGAAGAGCGGTCCCTCGCTTTCGCTGGCGGGCTATGCCGGGCGGTACCGCGATCCGTGGTATGGCGATGTCGTCGTCGGATCCACGGCAAATGGCCTGACGATCGACTTTACTTCGACGCCGCGGATGGCGGGGCGGCTGAAACATTGGCAATATGACAGCTTCGTCACCGATTTCGACGACCCGGCGATCGAGCCTGCTTATGTCACCTTCGTGCTCGATGCCGACGGCAGGATCACCGGGGTGACGATGAAGGCGGTGAGCAAGATTGCCGACTTCAGCTGGGATTATCATGATCTCGACCTGAAACCGGTGGAGGACAAGAAGTGAAGCATCTCGCGATCCTGCTTGCCGCCACCGCGCTATCCGCCTGCTCGACCGGTGAGGAAGCGGTGAAGGCGCCCGAAGCGCCGCTGCACAGCCGGATGCTGGTCCTCGACACCCACCTCGACACCCCGCTGCATTTCGAGCGGCAAGGGTGGAGCTTTGCCGACCGCCACGGTCTGACCGAGGATATGGTCCAGCTCGACATCCCGCGGATGAAGGACGGCAACCTCGATGGCGGCTTTTTCGTTATCTACACCGAACAGGGCGCGCTCGATGCGAAGGGCTATGCCGATGCGCTGGCTTTTGCGCGGGCGCGTTCGGATCTGATCGACGCCACCATCGCCAAGCATAGCGACGCCATCGGTCCGGCGCGCACGGCTGACGACGCGCGAACGCTGAACAAGGCGGGCAAGCTGATCGCCTATAAGGCGATGGAGAACAGCTATCCGCTGGGCGAAGACCTCGCGCTGCTCGCCGAGTTCCACCAAAAGGGCGTCCGCATGGCGGGGCCAGTGCATTCCAGGACCAACCAGTTCGCCGACAGCGCGACGGGCGAGGCGCGCTGGAAGGGGCTCAGCCCGCTGGGCAGGCAGTGGGTGGCAGAGATGAACCGGCTTGGTATTATCATCGACGCGAGCCATGCGTCGGACGCGGCGTTCGACCAGTTGCTGGTGCTGTCGAAATATCCGATCATCCTGTCGCATTCGAGCCTGCGCTCGACCAACGATCATCCACGCAATCTGGACGAGGGGCGTCTGAAAGCATTGGCCGCAAAGGGCGGCGCGATGTGCATTTCGACGATTTTCATGTCGGACATGAACATGACCCCGGCGCGCGGCGAATTGTTCGGGCAATATGAACGCATCGGCAGCCTGTCGCCCGCCGAGCAGGCCGAGCTCAACCGCAAATGGCGCGAACTCGACAAGACCGAGCCACTGTGGGCCGCGGATTTCGAGCAATATATGGCGATGGTGTTGCGCGCGATCGAGGTCGGCGGGGTCGATCATATCTGCTTCGGCGCCGACTGGGACGGCGGCGGCGGGCTGAAGGGGATCGAGGATATTTCGGCGCTACCCAAGGTCACCGAGCGGCTGAAGGCCGCGGGTTATTCGGACGCGGACATCGAAAAAATGTGGAGCGGCAATGTGTTGCGCGTGCTGGCCGCGCAGCAGGCCCGCTGATCGATCGAGCGTAGCGGCATAGCGGCGGCTCTTTCCTAAACGCGTCGTTAACCATGTTGCTGAAGCATATTCTCACGTCGCTTCGGCATGCCTCGCGCTATGTTCGCGCGGCTCCATCCTTCAACCATCGCCAGCGTTGCAGCGCTCTCGCTTGCCGCAATGGCGCCCGCGACGGCGCATGCGGCGACCGACGCGACCGCGATGAAGATGGCCAATGCCAAGTCATTTGCGATCGGTGATAGCTGCCAAGCCGCTGTCGCCCCGCCATCGACGACGTCGACCTTCGCCGCCGTCGCCCCGTTCCAACCGGAGGCGCCAAGCGCGCTCGACCGGATCCGGATGAGCCAGGAACAACCGGCGCCGACGGTCGACGCCGCTCCAGCGCGCACCAATCCGATGGTCGTCCACGCGATTTCGCGGGGCGCCGACCGCCTGTTCAATGCCGATCGCCCGGCGGCCGTGTCGGTGCGGGTCGATTGCACCGCGCCCGTTGCGGTGCTGGCGACGGCTGCTCCGGACCCCGACAGCGAGCTTGGGACGCTCGCCATTCCCGTCGATACGACGCGCTTTGACGATCGCTGGGCGCGCGTCCGCCGCGCGCCCGCCGTGCGGCTGATGCAGGCGCAGCTCGATCGCGCTGCGGTGACGCCGGGGCTGGGCGAGGCGACGACGCTCGAACGGATCAACCTGTGGGTCAATCGCCAGATCGCCTATGCCGACGACGAGCGCAATTACCGGCAGCGCGACTTTTGGGCGACCGCCGATGAAACGGTCGCGCGGGGCAGCGGCGATTGCGAAGATTATGCGATCCTGAAAATGCACATGCTGCGCGCGGCGGGTATCGACGGTGACCGCATGAAACTTGTGCTGCTGCGCGACCTCGCGATCAACGCCGACCATGCGTTTCTGATGGTGCGGTCGCAGGCGGGCTGGGTCGTCCTCGATAATATGACCGACCGCATCTACGACGGGCGCCAGGCCAATGCGGTGCGCCCGATCATGTCGTTCAGCGGCGACCGCCGCTGGATCCACGGCTATCGCGACGCCGCCGCGCCCGTTGTGATGGCCGCAGTGGCGGCGCCAAAGGTGTCGGCGACGGCTTTCGCCAGCGCTGCCCGCGCCGCGAATGGGCGTCCGTCTTTCAAGACGGCGTTGCTGCATGCTCCCAGCGTCAAGCTCGCTTTGGCGCATGTTTCGATCGGCAATGCGCTGCCCCGATTGTTCGGGCGCCTGGCATCTCGCGGAACCAAATGATCGCCTGACGGCGCAATCGGCGGCAAATCACCGGATTTCAAAAGCTTCTGTGACAGAGCTAAAATGCCGCCAGATTGGCGGCATCGAATCGGCAACGACTCGCGGCGGGCGATACATTCGAATCGGATTCTTTCTCGATTGACGATCGTCGATTAACCAGAATTGTTAGGGGTTGCGGCCAAATTTTGGCCGGGCCGGGCAGCAGGCATCACCCGAAAGGCTAGCAAATCTGCGATTCCGGGATGCACACTTAAAGTGCTGCATTTGATGCGATTAAGCACGCTCGGTCGTCGACGAGGGGCGATCTCCCGCTGGCGCCGCCGGAATCGCCCATACCTCTTTGTGGGTATGTATCAAAATCCTCGTAGATTCTGTCATTTAGTTGTATAACCTTTAGGGTAGTTATTGGATAACCAAACTAAAAGGTTAACATATTCAACGTGGGGAGGGGTCCGCCGCGATGAAGATCAAAGGGAATTTGGGGTTTAGACCGAAGTCCAGACAAGTTGGGTCGCCTTGACTGAGAGTTCAGGGGAGGCGGAAATGTCGCAGTTGATCAAGATTTCGCTTCTAGCGAAATATGAAATCGCGAGGGAAGGGTTACGCAACATCCTTTCCGGCGAAAGCTTTCAAATACAGGCATCGGTGTCCGATGCTTCGGCGTTGTTCGACCCGCAGGGACGGATTGCGGACGACGTCGATTGCCACGTCATCGTCGTCGATGGCGGCGATACCGGATATGGCCTTGATGCCTGTCGTCGGCTCGTCGTGAAAAAAGATCATGCGCGCTTGGCGTTGCTGTTCGACCATTATGACTTTGAAGATGTGGTCGAAGCGTTTCAGATTGGCGTCGATGCCGTGATCATCAAGGAAATTCTGTGCGCACCGCTGGTCGAATCGATCAAGCTGGTGGCTCTGGGCGAAAAGGTCTTTCCGTCGCAGCTGGTGAACAATCTGACCAGCTGGGTGCCCGCCGCGCTTGGCGGCGACTGGAAAAGCAGCGCGGCATCGGTGGGGCTGTCCGACCGCGAGATCGAAATCCTTGAAAGCATCATGGCCGGGATGGCCAACAAGGTGATCGCCCGGCAATTCGGCATCTGCGAAGCCACCGTCAAGGTTCACGTCAAGGCGATCCTGCGCAAGTTGGGGGTGGAGAACCGCACCCAAGCGGCAACCTGGGGGGTCAAGAATGGCCTGGGGGAGCCGGTACAGCTAAATCTCCGCGAGGTAAGGCCCGTTCGCGCTCCGATTAGGCCGCCGCCGTTGGCCGGACGCGCTGCCTGACGCGGCCCGCCACCGCGCCGACATGCAAAGGGGCGCTGCGGCAATGGCCGCAGCGCCCCTATTCTTGACCGCCTCCAGCACGCTCAGCGTTCGGTAAATGCTTCCGACCGCGCGCGCAGGAACGGCTTGAACAAATAGCTCAAGATGCTCTTCTTGCCCGTCAGCACCTCGACGTCGCACACCATCCCCGGCGTGATCGGTAACTGGCGACGGCCATTTTTCAGATAGGCGACATCGGTTTCGACCACGACGGTGAAATAGGCTTCCTTGGTGGCTTCGTCGTACAGGCTGTCGGGCGAAATCTGCACGACGCGCCCCGACAGGCCGCCATAGACCGCGAAATCATAGGCGGTGACCTTTACATTGGCGCGGTCGTTGACCTTGATGAAAGCGATGTCACGCGGTGCGACGCGCGCTTCGACCAGCAATTTGTCGCCGACCGGGACGACCTGCATGATCTTTTGCCCCGCCTGCACGAAGCCGCCCACCGTGGTGACCTGAACGTCGTTGACGATGCCGTTGGCGGGCGAGCGGATCTCGCTGCGCTGCTGGCGGCCCGCGGCTCCGCGCAGCGATTCCGAATTGACCGCCATCTTGGCGACGATCTGATTGCGCTCGTCGAGCGCCTCCTGGCGGAACTCCAACCCGGCGGCGGAAACCTGCGCCTGCGCTTCGCTGATCGCCGCGGCAGCGCGCGACGCGGCCTGTTCGGCGGCGGCGAGCTTGCCGCGCACCTCGGTCACCTCACGCTGGGCATTGAGCAGCTCGGTCTGCGGGACGATCGATTTGGCGGCGAGCGGCGCCAGCAGGTCGACCTGATTCTGCGCCAGCGACAGGCTGGACCGGAGCGATGCGATCGTCGCCTGCGCCTCGCCATAATCGCGGCGTCGCTGCTCGACCGCAGCGTTCAGCGCCATCCGGCGACTGCGCTGGGTCGCGGCGCGCACCGATTGCAAATCGGCTTCCTGGCTGCATTCGGCGGGCCTGACGCCGCTCGCGTTCGGGATGCAGTCGGCCGCCGCCCCGCCATTGCCTTCGCGTCCCAGCCGCGCCGCACGCGCTGCCAGCGAGCGGTTTTCGGCTTCGATCTGGCCGAGCTGCGATGAGGATTCGGTGTCATCAAGGCGGACTAGCAACTGGCCCTTGCGAACCGCTTGCCCCGATCGCACGACAATGTCCAAAATCGTTGCCGGTTCGGCGGACTGGACGATCTGCGCCTTGCTTGACGGGATAACCCGCCCCTGACCGCGAGTGACTTCATCGACCTGCGCAAAGCTGGCCCAGCTGACGAAGACGAACATCCCGACCCCGGACGCCAGGATGATCCGGCGCGTGCCGACATAGGGCCGCGATCTGATCATTTTCCGCTCTCCTTTGTGGCGACGTCAAACTCGCCGCCTTGCTGGCGCGCCATCATGCGCGAGGCGCGGCTAGTTTCTTCGGGTTCGGGGATCGCCAGTTCCCAGCCGAGCGACGGGTCGAGCCGACCACCGGCGTCGTTGTCGGCGCGGCGATCCTGCAGGGCTTCCAGCGTATTGCCCGACGATGCCTGGATCAGGCCTTGCCCGTCGCCGCCATCGCGCTGCCGCACCACCGCGCTGCGCGCGAGGATCGTCGGGATCGCTTCGACGCCGCTGTAGCGACCCGAAAACGCCCCCGGCGTGCCCCATTTGCCGGGCCAGCGATAAAAGATATGCGCACCCAGCTGCGCGATCTTGACCAGCTTCGGCGCCCAATAGGGCGACACATAATTGGCGTGATAGTGCGTCGCATGACCGACCGAAGGTTCGACATAGCCCGCGAGCGCGGCGCGCGCGACATCCTCGGCCTCTTGCCATTTCGCCGGGTTCGGACGCCGATTGAGCGACCCGTCGCAGGTGAAGCTGAACTGGCACACCGGGCGATTGACGCCCTGATAGACGACGCCGCAGATCGATTTCGGAAAAGCAGGGTGCAGCGCACGGTTGATGACGACCTGCGCCACCGCCCGCCGCCCGGCAATCGGTTCGTAAGCCGCCTCGAAATAGACCGCCTGGGTCAGGCAGCGCAGCGCCGTCAGCGCCGCCCTTTGATCGACCGTCACCGGGTGGAACGGCCGCGCCGACGCCACCGGGCCGGTGGAGAAAGGTATTGCCTGATTGCGCGTCATCGCCGTTTCGGGTGCCTGGACCGGCGTTGCCGCAGGATCTTCGGTCAGCTTGATAAGCCGCACCATTTCGGGATCGGTGATCACCGGCGCGTCGGGGCGGCTGTAGCCGGTTTCGGGAACGTCGCCACCCACGAAGTCGGCCACATGCGCCCACATCGTCCGCGACGTCAGCAGGGTGACGACCACTGCCATGATGACCAGCCACATGATGGTGCGACGGTTGTCGTCCTGGGCGACCGTGCCATATCGCCGGGCGGTCGCGGCGGTCATGATGCGGCTCGCTGGGCAAGGATTTCGTCGCGCGGCCCGTCGGCGACGATCCGACTGTTGTCCATGACGATCAGCCGGTCGACCAAGCCGAGCACCGTCATCCGGTGCGTCGCGATGACCAGTGTCTGCGTCGACGGGATCGCCGCGTGCAGCCGGTCGACGAAATGCTTTTCGGTCTGGCTGTCCATCGCGCCGGTCGGCTCATCGAGGAACAACAGATGCGCCGGGGTCATAAGCGCCCGGGCGAGGACCAGAAAGCTGCGTTGCCCGCCCGACAGGCGCGCCCCGCGTTCGCCGATATGAAAATCGAATCCCGCCGTGTCGCGGCCCAGAAATTCGTCGGCACCCGACCGGCGAACCGCGTCGATGATGGCCGCGTCGTCGGCATCGCTGGCACCGACCATCAGATTTTCGCGCACCGTCCCGCTGAACAGCTCGGCATCCTGGCCGACGAAACGCAGCGTCGAGCGCAAGTCGTGCGGATCATATTGGCGGCTTTCCAGCCCGTCGATCCGGTAGCTGCCGCTGGTGGGATCATACAGGCCGCACAGCACGCGGCCGAGCGTCGATTTGCCCGACGCGACACGGCCGATCAGGCCGACCCGTTCGCCGGGCTCGATGACCAGGCTGACATCGGCGAGCGATTCCCGTTCGGTATCGGGATAGCGAAAGCTGACATGGTCGAGCTGTAGCCGCCCATCACGGATCTCGGGAGTGATCGAACGGCTGCCCTTGTCGCGCTCGTCATCCTGATCCATCAGCTGTTGCAGGCTGTTCAGCGTGACAAACGCCTGCCGTCCGCGCGTCATCAGAAAGGCGAGCTGCCCGACCGGGGCGAGCGAACGGCTGGCCAGCATCACGATTGCGATGATCGCCCCCATCGAAATGCTGCCGGCATTGAACAGGTAGAAACCGCCGATGATCAGCGCGACACCGGTCGCCTGCTGGCACAGCGTTGCGAGGTTGACCGCGGTCGCGGTCAGCTTGCGCATTTCTTCCTGCGTATAGGCATTGGATGCCGACAGCCGCCGCCATTTGCCGAGCATCCGGCCCTCGGCACGGCACGCCTTGACGGTTTCGAGGCTGCCGATCGTTTCGACGAGCGTTGTCTGCAACATGCTGGCGTCGACCTGTGCGTCGGCGACCGCAGCGCTCATCCGGCGCTGCAAAACCCAGCCCATCGCGAGCATGACGGCCATCGCGACGATCGGGATCACCGCCAGCCAGCCGCCAAGCACCGCGATCAGCGCGACGAACACCGCAAGGAACAGGATGTCGGTGATCAGCACGACGGTGGTCGAGGCAAAAAAATCGCGAACCTGTTCATAGTCGGTCACCCGCCGCGCGAGCGCGCCGGTGCTGCCGCGCTGGGTCGCCAGCGGCAGGTTCAGCACCTTGTCGAGCAGCCGCTGCGACAGCCGCGCGTCGATGCCGCGCCCGACCTCGTCGATCAGCCCGGTGCGTGCCAGCCGCAGCCCATATTCGACCGCGATCGCGAACAGCGCACCCAGCGCCAACATCCAGAGGCTGGCCGCCGCCTTGTTGGGAATGATGCGGTCGTACACATTCATCGTGAACAACGGCATCGCAAAGGCGAGCAGATTGATCAGCAGCGATGCGAACATCACATAGCCATATTGGCTGCGCTCCTTCCACACCTCGCTCCAGAACCAATGCTGTTTCGTGGCTTCATCCCACGGACGTTCGCGCGCCGTTTCGCTGGCGGGGTCGTGGCGGACGATGACGCCCTGTCCCGAATAGGCGGCGTCGAGCAGGCGGCGATCGATTTGCAGGTCGCTGCGCGCACCCGGCAAGCGCACCCAGCAGCTGTCATCGTCCATCGCGGTCAGGACCAGCGGTCGTTCTTCGTCCAGCAGCAGGATGGCGGGAACGTCCTGCGCATTCCACGCCGCAAGTGGCCGCCGCACCAGGTGGCAGCGGAGGCCAACGGCGTCGAGGGCGTGATCGAGCTGATCGAGCGGCACCAGGCCGTCGTCGTCGAGCGCGAGCCCCTTTTTGACGCGCAGGTCAGAGAAGGGACGTTCGAATAGCGCCGCGATGGCCGCCACGGCATCGAGCAATTCGTCGCCCTGCGCCGGGGTGCTGCGCCATGCTTCAAAACCCGTGGCGGGGGAGGGCTGGCGCGACCGCCGCGCCCCGCGGGCGTCGGCCGGATAGTTCATGTGGGATCCCGCATCGCTTCAGGATTCATTTCCGGGGTCGGCCCGACCTTGAAGCGTTCGCGCGCGGTCGCCGCGGCCGCGGCAGGCGGCTGGACATCCATTGCCGCGAGCAGGTCGTTGAGCGCGGCAAGCAGTTTGAATTCGGAATAGAATTGCGCGAATTTTGCCGTCTCGGTGCGAACCTGGACGTTGTAGCGGGTGTTTTGTGCGTCGAGCACGTCGAGCAGCGAGCGACGCCCGACGTTGAACTGGGCGCGATACGAGCGCAGCAATTCGTCCGAAACCCGGCTCTGCTCTTCCAACTCCTTCACCAGCTTGCCCTGTGCGTCCCAGGTGTTCCACGCGACGCGCACATCCTCTTCGGCTTCGCGGATCATCTGATCCATCCGATAACGCGCTTCCTTTTCGCGCCGGTGCATCTCCTGCACCTTCGACCGTTTGAGGCCGCCGTTGAAAATGTCCCAGCGCAGCACGAGTCCGGCGCGCAGGTCATTGGTCTCGCCGCGGAAGCCGTCGATGTCGTCGCCGATCCGTGCATTGCCTTCCAGCGCCAGCGTCGGCGACATTTCGGCCTTCGCCTTCCGAACGAGCGAATGGGCGGCGTCGAGGTCCGCCTGCGCTTCGCGCACGCGCGGGTTGCGCTCGCGGGCGCGGGCCAGCGCATCCTCGAGCGTCGCCGGAATGCTACCCGCAAGCGAGGGCGGCAATGCGGCGCCGTCGACCAGATCGAGCCCGGTCAGGGTGCGGAACGAGGCCGAGGTGTTGACGAGGTCGAGATTGGCTTCGGTCACCCGCGCCCGGGCGGCTTGCTGGCGCTCCTCGGCCTGCTGCTGGTCGGCGATGCTCAGCGATCCCTTGGCGACGCCTTCGCGCAGGTCGGTGACCAGCTTGCTGTGGAAATCGATATTGTCTTCGGACGCCGCGACGATCCGCTGCTGCAAAAGATAGTCGAGATATTGGCGCGTGACCTGGAGCGCGATGAACTGCGAGCGCTCCTCGACGCGGAACGCGGCGCCGTCGGTCCGTGCGGCCTGGCGCCGCACCTCGTTGCGCCGAACGCCGCCGTCGAACAGCGTTTGTTCGACGCTCAGCGAACCCTCCATCGGATAGAGCTCGTTGTCGGCGATACCGAGTGCGCGGCGGGTGCTGTTCTCGAGACGCCGAATACCGACCGACCCTTCAACCGAGATGCGCGGGGCGAACAGCCGCTGCGCCTGTTCGCGCTCAAACTCGATCGCGGTCTTGTTCTCGACCGCCTGATTGATCTCGGGGTTGGTCTGGACCGCGGTTTCCACCGCGGTTTTCAGTTCGATCCGCTGGGTCCAGCCGGCATCGTGCGTAGCAACGAGCGCGACGGCGGTGAGCAACAAGGCTGCGGTACGAAGTTTCGGCATTTTCAGTCCCCTGCTTTTATCCGGTCGAAGTCGAAGATCCTTCTGCGTGATCTTTCACCTGCGCCGGTGTTTCGTAATGTTCGGCCTTTCCGGCGGTGTTTCAGGCGTGTCCGGCCGACGCCATTTGTTCGAGCTGCACCACGACATGCTGCTGCGCGAGGTCGGCGATGAACGAATGGCCCGATACGCTGTCGCTGATCCCGCCGATCCCGCCGATCGTTCCGCCGTCGCCCAGCATGATGCGGGCCAGCACCGGTTCGGCTGGCGTCGCCGGACCGAGCAGCGCGTCGAGTTCGACTTGCGGTCCTTCCAGCGCGGCGGCGACGATGGTGTCGAGCTGCGCGGCGGCGGGGTCGGCGACGGCCTGCGGCGGCAGCGCCATCTGCATCTGGTCGCTCGCGGCGGTTGCCGTTGCGGGTTCGGGCGGCAGGTCGACCTCGGTCCCGGCAAGCAGCTCCGAATAGCTTGGGTCGGGCGCCGCGCTGTCGGCGGGGTCGCTCTGCGCTTCGCGGCGATCATCCTCATCCATCTGCCGCTGGGTATTTTCAGGCTCGATGCGAGCGGTCGCCGGGCCGGAGAAATATTCGTGGACCAGTCCGTCGGCCTTGGCAGCGGGCAGGGCATCCGATTGCGCGGCGGCTTCGCTCGATACCCCGACCTGCTGGTTCGCAACGGCGTTGTCGCCGTCGGGCGTCGCGGGGGGACGGGCCGCCAGCGGTGTCGCTGCCGCCAGCCCGGCCACCAGCATCGCGGTCGACACGCCCGCGGCGCCATTGGTCGCGGCGATCCGTTGCTGGTCGGCAAAATTGGTGGCGAAAGCCGCGTCGGCAAGCTTGCCCGTGGTGCCGTCGGCGCGGGTGTAGAGCGCTTCACCCTTGACCTGCACCTGTCCGTCGGCGGCGGTATAGGCCTTTCCGTCGGAGGTCAGCGAAATGCTGATGATGCCTTCGCTGATCAACGAGCGGAATTCGCCGGCGTCGGTCACGCCGTTGCTGTTGGCATCCTGCCAGATCCCGAATTTTGCGAAATCGGCGTCGGCAGCGTCGAGCTTGCCATCGCCATTGCTGTCATAGACGGCGGCAAGACCTTGCAGATCGGACAGGCCCGCGCCGCCGAACACCAGTTCGGTGCCGTTGTTGACCTTGCCATCGCCATTTTTGTCGATCGCCAGCAGGCCGTCGTCGGCGCCGACCCAGGCGGTGGTTTCGGCGAAGCCGTCGCCATTATAGTCAAAGCTGACCCCGGCGGCGTTCGACACGAACTCGACCCCGTCGCCGTCCAGATCGACCGCGATCGGCGGTGCGAGCGCGGTGATGGTCACCGACAGGTTCGCGGTCGCGGTGTCACCATCGCGGTCGGTGATGACATAGTTGAACACTTCGGTCGCGGTCACTGTGATCGGGCTCGGCGGCTGGTAATTATACTGGCCCGTCGCGAAGTTCAGCGTGAGCGTTCCGCCCATCGGCGTGGCGATCGCATTCAGCGTCGTTCCGGCAATGCTGCCGCCGCTCGACACCGCGATGCTTGACGCGCCATCCCAGGTATAGGTGGTCGAACCGATGGTGATCGACAGCAGGCGTCCGCCATCGGCGCCAAAGAAATCATTCGCGTCGAGATCGCCCGACACCGCCGACGGGACGATCACCGACAGCAAGGTCGCCACCAGATCTTCGAAATCGTCGACCAGGATCGGCTCGTTGTTCGGCGCTGCGTTCAGGTCGACGTCGCGCAGCCGCTGGATGTTGAGCGGTTGCAACGGATTGTTGTCGATGCCGATCGCGGTGACGTTGACATTGTTGTTGTCGACGAAATTGTTCCAGGCCGTCGCGGTCGCGGCAGTCAGAGAGTTGGTGACCATTGGCGGGATGCCCCCGAACTGCGTTTGCTGGTTCGGGTTGCCGTCGCTCAGGAAAAACACCTGGTTGCTTGCGCCGGGGATGGCGCTGAAGTTGGCCAGCGCGGTCTGGATCGCGCCGGTGTAGTTGGTGTTGAACCCGATGTCGTCCTGCGACGGGCGTTCGCCGCCCGCAGTCGGGTTGAGCGAGTCGAGGTAGGCGTTCGCTTCGGCGGCCGTCGAGAAAGCTTCCGAGGCGAAGGAGCCCGACGAGAAGATCACGAACTTGATCGTGAGCGCCCCCGATGCCGCGCTATCCAGCTGCGCGAGCGCACCCTGGACGGCCTCCAGCATGATGTTCAATTCGCTGTCGTCGATGCTGTCGCTGAAATCGAGGATGAAGAGCGTGTTCACATCCTGCATCGGCTGCGACGACGATCCGGTTTCGCCGGTGGCGGTCGGCGCATCATCCTCGATCACGATCTGGATCGCCGATGCGTTGGTCGTCGTCGTCGTGCCGTCGGACACCGACACCGGGACGAAGAAGTCCTTAAGGTCTTCCAGCGCAACGGTCGGGTGATCGACGGCGCGCGACAGCGTGACGGTGTAGGCGCCGTTCGACGCGAGCGTGACGCGGATGACCTCCGATCCGCCGACCGAACCGATCAGGGTTCCGGTGCTGATCCCGGCCCAGGTGACCGGGACGCCGCCTGCGGTCAGGACCGCGCCGGGGTTGCCGAGCGTCGCGGTCAATGTCTCGCCCGCGTCGGCGTCACCGATCGCCAGCGTGCCGCTGAAGGTCGTGCTGTTGGTCGTGTCGAGCGTTGCATTCGGCGCCGTGTCGGGCAGCCCGTTCGGCAGGCCTTCTTCCGACACGCGGGCGATGGCGGTGCCGATCGTCGGCGCGTCGTTGGTGCCGAACACCGTGATCGTCAGCGTCGATCCGACCGAGAGCGATCCGTCGCTGATCGTATAGGCAAAGCTTTCGGTCAGCGTCTGGCCGCTGTCGAGCGCGTTGACTACCGGTTTGTCCTCGTCGAGCGTATAGGTGTAGCTGCCGTCGCCATTGATGACGAGCGTACCGTACAGCCCGACATAGGTGCCCGCCGAGGTAACGGTGATCGCCTCCAGATCGGGGTCGTTGTCGGCAACGTCGGCAAAGCTGCCAAACGGCGCGCCGGGATGCGCTATGTCCTGCAGCACATTGCCCGACGCGCTGGGGTCCGAACCGCTGACGCCGTCGAGCACCCAATTGGTATCGGCACGCGCGATCGGGAAATCATTGGCGCCGGTGATCGAGATGGTGATCGTCGCGATCGACGTGTCGCCGTCGGCGTCGCGCACCGTGTACTGGAACGTATCGGTCAGCGTCTCGCTGGAATTGAGCGCGATGACCGCCGGGTCATTGGGGTCGAGATCGTAACGATAGCTGCCATCGGCGGCGATCACGATCGAACCATAGTCACCCGCGAGGGCAGCGCCGATTGTTCCCGTCGTCGCCCCGAATGCGACGCCGATCACGATCAGTCCGCCATCGGCCCCACCATTGTCGGGCGATCCGTCCATGCCGTTGACATCGGTGCCGCCGATGCCGGTCAGCACATTGCCGTCGGCAAAAATCTCGCCGTCGCGCGACACATTGTCCTCGTCGTGCACCGCCTGCGGGGCATCGTCGCGGATCGCGAACTGCCCGGTAATGTCGGCCGTCGCGCGCGCCGTGTCGCCGTCGCCGTCGGTCGCGATGGCGGTGAGCGTGATCAGATTGCTTCCCGAGAGGAATTTCGTCTGATCGGGACCGCTGTCGGGCGTGTGCAGGATCGCGCGCGACTGGTCAAAGGTGACCAGGCCGCCCGGGGCCACCGAGATGCGGAACACCTCGTGCGTCGATGTGCGGCCAAAGATCACGCCGCCCTCGATCGACAGGATAACCGGCTCGCCGGTGAGCGAGTCGATGAGGCCGCTCGCTCCGGCGGTGACACCCAATTCATAGGTGACAAAACCCGGACCATCGGCACCGAAATCGGTGGTTGCGTTAAACAGCCCCGACAGATTGACCGTCGCATTGGTCGCAAAGTCGCTTTCGTCGACGGTCAGCGTCGATCCTGTGCCGCCAGCGGTGATCGATGGGCCGTCGTCGGCAAAGCGGATATTCCCGCCCAGATCGACGGCAACGGTGTCCGACACGCTGTCGCCGTCGCGATCGACGATCGTCGCGGTGCCGCGAAGCTCGACCAGATTGGCCGCCAGCTCGACGAGCTGGGCGGCATAGTTACTGGCCGAACCCGGCAACGGATGGTCGATCTCGGCAAATTGGGTCAGCGTGACGACGCCGGTGGCGGCGTTCACCGCGATGGAGAAAATGGGCGTGCCGGCCGCGCTGCCGACGATCTCGCCGGAGACAAGGGCCAGCGTGACCGGCACGCCGTTGCTGGTCAGGGCGGAGGTCGCGGCCGCCGAGCCCAGCGCAAGGGAATAGGTCCAGGTGACCGCGCCCGCATCCGCGGGACCATCGGCGCCGAAATTGACCAGTGAAGTCGAAAAGGCCGCCGAAAAATTGGCGGTCGCGACGTCGAACGCGCTGCCGCGCGTATCGGCATCCTGCGTCGTCAAGGTAATGCTGTTGGTATCGGCGTTGGTCGCGTCGATCGACGGGCCGTCGTCCCTGAACACCAGCGTGCTGCCGATCGCGACCAGTGCCGACGCCTGGTCACCGTCGCCGTCGGTCACCGTCGCGGTCAGCCGGATGATTGTCGGCGACAAGGTTACCGGATCGTCGGGGTTGGTGGCATCGGGGTGACGGATGGCGCGGATCTGGTCGAGCGTTGCCTGTCCGTTGGAGGCGACGGTCAGCCGGAACGCGACCGTCGACGGCGAATCCTGCAGCCGTCCCTCGACGACGTTGCCGATCGCCTGCAGGATGATCTTCGACCCGGTGGCGACGTCGACTAGCCCGGTGGCCGTTGTGACCTCGAAGGTATAGCTGACGCTGCTGCCGTCCTGATCGGCACCGATTACGATGTTGAACAGGCTAGCGAAATTGGCAGTCGCATTCATCGCGAGGTTGGTTTCATCGACCGTCAGCAGCCCTGCGGTCGGCGACAAGGCCGTAATCGACGGCACGTCGTCCGATACCGAAATATTGACCGTACCCGCGACCTGATCGCCGTCGGCGTCGGTCGCCACCACCTCGATCGATCCCAGATCGACCAGATCGTCGATCGTCGTGTCGGGATGCAGATCGTAATTATATTGCAGCGTGACGCTCACCGTCGCGACATTGCCCGACAGGCTGAGGTCGATCACGACCACCGGATTCTCGTCGGCGTCCCAGCCGATGATCTGGTTGTCGGATTCCAGCGTCCAGCTGAGCCCACCGTCGAGTGTCGAAATGTCGCCAAAGCCGATCGATGCGATGGCATCGGACCCCGGTGTGAACACGATGTTGCCGCTCGACGTGACCGGCTGCATCGGCGACGGCGTCGAACCGCTTTCGAGATGCTGGTCGTCGACGGTCAGTAGGATCGGGCCGCTCGCGGTCGGCAGGCTGCCGTCGGCAAGGCGGATTTGCTGCACCGCCGACGACTGGTCGCCGTCACCGTCGGTGATCGTGTAAGTGAAATCGGCGTGGATCGGGAACACGCTGACCTGCGGCTCGGGATCAAAGCTCCAGGCGCCGTTGGCCTGGAAGGTGTAGGTGCCGTTGGCGTTGGTGAAACTGGTAATGCCGGTTGCAGCGACCGCCACGACGGTGCTGCCGATCGTCACCGACGTCACCGTTGCCCCATCGGCGCCCTGCGTATCGTTGGTCAGCAGATTGCCCGTGATCGCCGGCGCGTCTTCGGCGACGGTAATCGACGGGGCCGACCGCGCGACCGGGACATCGTCGATCACGTCGATGACGATGACATTCTGGGTGACGTTCCCGAATGCGTCGGTGACATTATAGGTGAAGGCTTCGACCGCGGCGACAAGGTTGGTGCCATTGTTCGCGGTCACCCCGTCCACCGTGCTGGTCAGTGTGTAGAAATAGGTGCCATCGGGATTGAGCGTGAAGGTACCATGCGTACCCACGCCATTGCCGACCAGGCTGAATTCCAGCGGACCAGTGCCCCCCGCGACATTGTCGTTGAGATCGCCCAACACCGTTTCCGCATCGCTGTCCGGATTGCTGCCGGTGGCAAGCGCGGCTTCGTTGACCTGCAACTGGACCGCCTCGGCGGACAGACCGGCGTCGCTCAGGCGAATGGTCAGTGTCGTCGTCGATCGGTCGCCGTCGCCATCGACCAGCGTATAGACAAACACATCCTCGGCGCCGTCGGGCGGGACGATGTTCGCATTGGCGACATAGACGTAGCTGCCATCGGCGGCGACCGTCAGTTGGCCGTACAGACCAACGATGACCGCGCCGACCCCACTGATCGCTGGCGCCGACAGATTGTCACCCGCCGCGCGCACGCCCAGGATTTCGCCGCCATCGGCACCCGGAATGTCGTTGGCGAGCAGCCCGCTTGCCGCATCGACTTCCAGCGTCTGGCCTTCACCGACGTCGCCCTCGTCAGCTTCCGCTGCCGGATTGTCGTCCTGGATCAGGACGTCGAGCGTTGCCGCCGCGACAGTGCCATCGCTGTCGGTGATCTCGATCGCAAAGCTTTCGGTCAGCGCGGCGTCGGTCGGGCCGCTGTGCAACAGGCTGTTGTCGATGAGTTCATAGCTGTAGCTGATCGTCCCGCCGACGACATCGCCCGCCGCATCGAACACCGGTTCGAAATCGGTGATCGTCAGGATGCCCAGGTCGGTGGTGATCACCAGCCCCGCGACGATCGTCTCGCCCGCCAGCGTGATCGCGGCGACGCCATCGGCGGCGCTGAAGGTAAAGCTGCCGAGCTGGAGCAGCGCGTCGCTGTCGGGCGCCGACCCGTCGGCCAGGTTGGCTTCCGACACCGTGGCTTCGGCGCCATCGGGGTTCAATCCGTTGATCGTCACGATGTCGTCGCGGCCGCGGATGATCACGGTCAGCGTGGCGGTCGCTTCGTCGCCGTCGGCGTCGGTGATCACATATTCGAACGTCTCGGTCAGCTCGTCGTCACCGTCGAGTCCGGCAACGTCCGGGTTCTCGGGGTCGAGCGTGTAGAGATAGCTGCCGTCCGCCGCGATCTGCAGCGTGCCATAGGCGCCAAAGGTAAAGCCATTGATGTCGCCGCTTTCGCCGCCGAATGCGATGGCGGTAACGCTGGCGCCGTCCGCACCCTCGACATCGGCTTCACCGTCGCTGTCGTTGGCATCGACGCCGCCAATGCCCGTCAGGACATTCCCGTCAGCGGTGCTGGTGATGCCCGATTGCAGCGAGTCCAGATCGTCGATCGCGGTCGGGACGTCATCCTCGACCACGATGCTCAGCGTACCGCTGGCGGCGTCGCCGTCGAGGTCGGTGACCACGACGCCGAAATTCTCCATGACATCGTCGCCGCTGGTCACCTCGGTCAATGTGTAGCTATACTCGATCGAGGTCGCCGTTATGCCGGTGATGGTGAGCGTGCCGAACTCGCCCGCGATCGTCTGGCCGACCGCCGTAATCGTCTCGCCATTGATCCGCACCGTGCTGACGCCATCGGTCGCGGCAAAGGTGATCGACCCTGCGGTGGTGTCGCCGCCGCTGCCCGGCGCCGATCCGGTCGGCAGGCCCGCTTCGGACACCTGCTGGCCATCGTCGTTGCCCGTCGGAAGCGACAGGGTGACGCCGCCATCGCCGATGGCGATCCGCAGCGTCGCGGTCGACGTATCACCATCGCCGTCGGTCAGCCGATAGGTAAAGGTGTCGAAAACGCCGCCCGGGGTGCCGGGATTGCGCACATAGCTGTAGCTGCCATCGCTGTTCAGCGTCAGGACACCGTACAGCCCTGCGACGGGGGTTCCTGCGGCGACGGGGTCGCCGCTGCCCGAAACCGACGACACGGTTGCGCCGTCGGCACCGGGGAAGTCGCGTCCGCCGTCATTTTCGGCGTCGGTGATGACATTGCCGGTGGCGGGGCCAAAGGTACCCGCAGGGATGCTGTCGAAATCGGCGACGGCTTCGGGAACATCGTCGATGATGTCGATCTCGAAACTCGCCGATACGGTATCGCCGTCCAGGTCGGTGATGCCGACGGTGATCAATTGCGACATATTGTCGCCGATCGTGTTGTCGGTCAGCCAGAAGAAATATTCGATCGAGTCGGGGTTGATCGCGATGATGTAGAAGGTGCCGTTGGCCAGCTCGATTTCCTGGCCCTCTTCGGTAATCGCAACGCCATTGATGGTGATGGTCGCGGGCCCGTCACCCGCTGCAAACTGGATCACCCCCGACGTGAAATCGGAACCGTCACCCTCCCGCGAGCCGGGGCTTTCCCCGTCGCGTTCGGGCAGGCCGGCCTCGTCGACAAAGGTGCCGTCGTCGCCTGCACCGGGCAGGATCAGGCTGGGCGCGCTGTCGCCGATCCGGATCGTCAGCGTCGCGGTCGTGACATCGCCGTCGCCGTCGGTCAGCCGATAGGTGAAGACATCTTCGACGCCGCCCGGCGTTCCCGCCGACCGGACATAGGCATAGGTGCCGTCGGGGGCGATCACCAGCCGGCCATATTGGCCTTGCACGGGCGTCCCGGTCGGGCTGAAATCGGTGGCGGCGGCGCTGCGCACGCCGGTGACCAGCGCGCCGTCGGCGCCAGGCGAATCGGCACCCGCCGCGCCCGTGGCGGTACCGGCACCGGTGATGACATTGCCGCCCTGCGGTGCGTTGCTGCCCGGCAATGTGTCGTCGATGTCGGCGCGCGCAATCGGCGCATCGTCTTCGATGGTCAGCGTCAGCGTTGCGGTACCGATGTCGCCGTCTTTGTCGGTAACGGTGATCGTCACGATTTCGGTGGCGGTCGGGTTGGTGCTGTTGTCGGTCAGCGTGTAGCTGTAGCCGATCAGTCCCGGGGTGATGCTGGTGATGGTCACTTGGCCCAGCGGGGTCGTAATGACCTGTCCGACCGTGGTGACGACGGTGCCATTCACCGCAACGACGACCGGTTGGTCGAGCGCCGTGATCTGGATCGTGCCGCTGGTCGATTCGCGCGGTGATGCGGGGTCTGTCCCGGCGGGTTCCGCGCCGCGCGCGGCCAAGGCCGCTTCAGAGACCACGGCGGTCGCGGCGGTGACGCCGACCTGCTGGTCGGGCGTGGTGATCAGGATCTTGGGCTTGTCGTCCGGTGCGTTCGGAATGACTTCAAGGTCGAGAATTTTCGGAAAGCCAAACTCTGTTGGCGGCAGCAGGTTGCCGAGCGCAAAGGGGTCGCCAATGTCGCCCGGCGTCTGGGCGAAATTGCCGCCCGAACTTTGCGGACGGCCAGCGGCGGGTTCGGGTTCCTGATCGGCGATCAGCGCCGCGACGGTGGGCGCCGGGATATTGATCGGGCCGACCTTGATCTGCGGGATGCGCAGCGCGCCATCGACGATCACCAGCACTTGCCCGTCGGGCAGGGTGACCAGCAAGTCGTTGCCCGACAGCTTGATCGCGTCGAGCCGTGTTCCGGGCGGCAACTGGATGACGCCGTCGACAGGCAGGATGGGGGTCGCACCGGGCGGAATGGCGCGTGCTATGGTGGCGATTTCGCCGACCTGGTCATTCCGCTTCAATTCCATCGCCTAATGCCCCCTGCACCTCGATGTTCGCTGGTCATGCGGCAGCGACCTGTACGGGGCCGCTGCGGAAACGGGCGAACGGCACTGCATTTCCGCGCCGGATGTCGCGCAGAGCAGCAATGCAAGCTCTTGTGATCGTGCTGGGTTCTCTTTGGCGACCTGTGCCCGTGCCTTGTCACTGACCCCTGAAATACAAACCTCGGGGGGTGATTCTGCAATGGCAATTTTCGGTATGGGCACCTATACCTTTGTATAATAACACTATCTTACGAGTTAATTTTTCGTTAAAATTCCTATTATTCGTAAATTTGTCAATCGTAACTGTCACAAATTGAATATGATGCCTTTCATATGTCATGCATGTTTGATACCATATTCAATTATCACGAACATATAAATCGTCACATAAACCAATAATTTGCGTTTTTCTGGAAAAAACTGAGTCTTGTTTTCGTTGTTAATTTAACCTTATTTTATCGTTTCTGACGTTTCGATCGTCGCGATCGTCGCGCCGCCGCGTTTTAGCAGATATCGTCCGGTATAGCGGCCCCCCGGCCATCCCGTCGGTGGGGCACGTTTGCCACTATAGGCAAACCAACTGAGCCCGCCGCCTTCGACCAGCGATTGCTGGTCATGAACGATTTGCCCGTCGGGTCCGGCGATCGAGAAGTGCTGACGGTCGCCGGCACGCGCGCCGATCGTATCCACCCACAGGATCAGCGGCGCCTGCCGCCCGCCCAGCCCCGGCGGCGGGTCGCGCTCGGCAACGGCCTTGGGCGGGACGGTGGAGGCGAGGCCGCCTGCGATCACCGCCGTGGGCGTGTAGCCAAGCGAACGCGCCGCCGCCGCTGTCCAGAGACCCGCCGGGCGGGCTTCGACGTTGCAGGGGGCGGGGGTCGCGCCGCCAACGAACGGATCGACGGCCTCGCCGCGATGACGAACAGTGAAATGCAGATGCGGAAACTCGCTGTTGCCCGATAGGCCGATCAGCCCAATCCGCTCACCGCTGCCGACGCGCTGCCCGGGACGAGCGCTGATGCTGCCCTGGCGCAGGTGGCTATATTGCGTCTGCCAGCCGTCGCCATGGTCGATCACGACGGCGTTGCCCGCATCCTTGCCATCCAGGACGGCCCGATCCTCGACGCTGCGGTCGGGTTCGCCATCGCGCGTCCGCAGCACCGTTCCCGGCGCTGCGGCGACGACCGCAAAGCCGGTGCGCATGTCGGCCATGGTGCGCAAACGAATATCCACCCCATCATGCCCGTTCGTCGTCAGCAGCCCGCAGCGATAGTCGCGGCGACCCGGTCCCGGGTCATGGTCGACCAGTTTCTGGATCAGGCAGGTTTCGCCGACGACACACTCGACCGGAAAACCAAGGGCAGGGGCGCTGTCCGGCGGCGGAGCCTGCAACGCAGCGATTGCCAGCGCGAAGGAGAGGTGGGACGCATGCATCATGGTCGGGCTCTTGTTGCGGACAGGCGTTCGCGGCGCAAAAGTGACGATCGATGGAATTTCGACGCCGGCCGCCGCCAGGGGGCGTGGCGGCGGACACGGCTAGCCAGCGGGAGCTGGCCGAACGATAAAATCTGCCAATTGTCGTGGGGCGATATTGCCCCCGGGTCGTCGGCAGGATTCTTACTTTTACTACACCCAATCTCTGCAGACCTGCTTGGCTAAAGCAGGCATCGTCCGGATGATTCTTGCCCGTCATCCTTGTGTCAAAATTGGCGGAAAGCGCGGTTTCCTGCCATTCCCTGATGGGGACATTTCAAAAATTGGCCACCGGCGAGCTGCTATTTGGTTGCAGCGCCGGCAAAATATCCTGGCTCCGGAACATAAAAAGGAGGGCAGGCCGCGGCCTGCCCTCCAGTTAGCAGAGGTCCGTCGAGGAGTGGCTCCCCGTACGAAGCCTTGTCCTCAGACGAACGTGATCATGTCGTAGGACGCGTTACCCTGGCTGTACGCGTTGAGCGCGGCAACCGAGTCATAGGCACCGAGTGCAGCGAGCGCCGCGATCGGAGCCGAAGCGCCTTCCCAGAAATCTTCGATCAGCACCGAACCGGCTGCGGTGAAGACATACACGTCGAGCGCGTCGCCTTGACCGTCCCAGTCGCCGGTGATGACGAAAGCATCATTGGCAGGGTCAAATCCGGCATCGACATCGAACACCAAGGTGTCGCGGTTCGCGAGGTTGAAGTCGCGGCCCGATCCCAGGCTGAACGGCGCACCGATGACATCATTGCCAAAGCCCGGCGAAGCGTCGGTCGAGTCGAACAGGAACAGATCCTTGCCCGCGCCGCCCGACATATGGTCGTCGCCTTCGCCACCAGTGATGGTGTCGTTGCCTTGTTCACCTTCCAGATTGTCATCGCCAAGGCCACCGTTGATGGTGTCATTGCCGGTGTCGCCCCGGATGCTGTCGTCGCCGTCATCGCCGTTCATCACGTCGTTGCCGAAGCCGCCCGACATATAGTCGTTGCCGTCGCCACCCGACATGGTGTCGTTGCCGCCGCCCGGGTTGCCCAGGTTTTCGTACAGCGTGTCACCATACATGATGTCGTCACCGGCGCCGCCCGACATGTTGTCGTTGCCGGCGTCACCAGCAAGCTGGTCATCGCCGTCATTGCCATTGACGACATCGTTGCCGGCGCCACCATAGATCAGGTCATCACCGTCGTTGCCCGACAGATTGTCGGCGCCGTTGTTGCCCTGAATGACGTCATCGCCGGCGCCGCCCGCGACGACGTCTGCTCCGTCATTGCCCGACAGATTGTCGTCGCCATCGCCGCCATCAATGTTGTCATTGCCAGCGTCGCCAGCAATCAGGTCATCGCCGTCATTGCCTTGGAGAACGTCGTTGCCTTCGTCACCGTTGATGGTGTCGTTGCCGTTGCCGCCCGAGATGAAGTCGGCATCGGTGTTCGTCGGGTCGAGCGGATCGAAGAAGGGATCCCCGTTGCCGCGGATCACGTCGTCGCCGTCGTCGCCATACAGCTCGTCATCGCCGCTCTGGCCCCAGATCAGATCATTGCCCGCGTCGCCGTGGACCAGATCGTCGCCGTCATTGCCGTTCAGCGTATCGTCGTCGTCGCCGCCAGCGATGTCATCGTCGTCGGCACCGCCCTGAACAAAGTCAAAGCCGGCACCGCCGCGAATGATGTCGTTGCCAGCGTCGCCGCTCAGTTCGTCGTCACCTTGTTCGCCAACGAGGGTGTCGTTACCTTCGCCGCCGTCAAGTGCGTCGCTGCCGGTCCAGCCCAGAATGACGTCGTCGCCGTCGTCACCCCACAGAAGGTCGTCGCCTTCCCAGCCGTCGATGAAGTCGTTTCCGCCCTGGCCAAAGACCTGGTCGTCGCCCGCTCCGGCAAAGATGCTGTCGGCATGGCCATTGCCGCGATTATAATTGCTCTGGTTATAAGCAAAATCGCCGTCAGCCTTGCGGCCCACGCCATTGTCGCCAAAGATGACATCATTGCCGTCGCCGCCGTTGATGTTGTCGATGCCGTTGGAGTTGGTGCCACCTTCGATATAGTCGTCGCCAGTGCCGCCGACGATTACGTCGGTTTCCGTGCCACCGAACAGATTGTCGTTGCCCGAGCCGCCGTCGATGACGTCATCGCCAGCACTACCTTCGATACGGTCATCGCCCGATTGGCCGTTGAGCGTGTCGTTGCCGGCGTCGCCGCGGATGAAGTCGTTTCCTCCGCCGCCCCAGGCCGTGTCGTTGCCGGCACCGCCGAGCAGCGTGTCGTTGCCGTCCGCGCCGCCATTGTCATCGCCGGTATAGACGACGTTGCCGGGGCCGACGACGACGAACGACGCCTGGTCACCGATCAGCGTGTCGTTGCCGGTGCCGCCATCGACGCGATCGTTGCCGCTGCGGCCGATGACATTGTCGTCGCCTGCATCGCCATAAAGATCGTTGTCGAAGTTGTTGCCATAGACGGTGTCCGCCCCGCCGTTACCGCGTGCGTTGTACGGCAGCGCAGCAGTCGAGGTGATCGCGTTCAGATCGATGAAATCGACCGCATTGGTTCCCAGTACTTGCCCGCGCGAGGTGGGCAGCTTTGCGCTATTCGGTGCGCTAGAAGGTCCTACTGTAGGCATTTCGCTATCCTCTTCTTTCATGGGTCGCAAGGGATGCGTGGTCGCCGACTCGGCTTGCTCATCCCCCCAATGACCCCGAAAACTCGAGGCCATGACAATGGGATATGGCGGGGCAGGGGGACCGGACATTCCTGCTTGGGGACATGGCGGATAATTTTATGAAGTGGTTCATTTTGGGGCAGGTCGACGGCGCATAGAAGCATCCAGCTTTCGAAAATGCGCGGATTTCCGACGTTTCGGCGATGGCCGAAACAGAACAGTCCAGAAAGAAAACTTGCTTGCTAGTTAAGTTTGCGGCCGAGCGCAGAGCTGGCGGGACGCCCCGAACTGCCTGCGGGCGCAGCCGCGTCGGCGGGGGTGCGATCGGCCGTCTGGCCCAGCGATGACATTTGCGGGCGAGGCGCCGTTGCGGGATCGACAACCGCCTTGCCAACCTCGGTCATGCGAGGTCGGCCGAGCGCGGACATCGTCGGGCGCTCGCTCGTGTCGGCGCCGCAGCAGCGGCCATCGAGAATCGCCTGGGCGTTGAGCTGACCGGTCGCCGCGAGCAAGCTTGCGCGGGCGACGAATTCGTTGCGATGCGCGCGCTCGAGGGTCACGCGGGCGTTCAAAAGTTCATTCTGCGCGTTGAGCACGTCGGTCAGGGTGCGATTGCCGCCGACCGCTTCCTTCTTGATGCCCTCTGCCGCTTCCTGCGTAGCGGCCACTGCCGTTTCAGCCGCCGCGATCGTGCTCTTTGCCGATTGCCAGCGGGTCCAGGCGCTCGCCACCTCCTCGGCTACCGTTCGCACTGCCATATCGGTTTGCGAGAGGCGTTGATCGCGGACTGCACGGGCGCGGCGCACCTCGGCATGGTCGCGCGGGAGGAAGATCGGCACGCGCAGTTCGAGCCCATAATAGAGCGAAGAACGATCGTCGGGATATTTGCCTGTGAAAGTGTTCGTCGCGCCGCCGGTCAGATAATCATAGCCGGTCACGGCATCGAGCTGGGGCAGCAAGGCGCCGGTCGCAAAATGCACCGCCGACTTGCCCGCCTGGGCATTCAGCCGCGCCGCGCGGAGCCGCGGCGCGGCGTCCTGCGCAATCTTTTGAGCAGCGGCAAGTGACGAAGGAACCGGCGCGAGCGGCGGCAGCGGCGGAACCATCGTTCCCGACTGGCCGCTGACATTGCGAAACCGATGTCCGTTCACGCCCAATTCTTCGGTTGCGGCAAGCACCCCGGCTTGCGAGGTCGCGAGCCGCGCGCGCGCGAGTTCCTCATCGGTGCGGGTGGCTTCGCCAAATTCCAGCCGACGCGACGTCGCGCGTAGCTGCTCCCCGATCGCTTCGGTCTGTGCTTCGGTGAATTGCAGGATCTTGCGATTGAGCTGGACGTCCGCGGCGCTGGTCAGCAGCTCCAGCAGGATGTCTGACGTGATCGCATCCAGCCCCGCGCTCGTCGCTTCCAGTTCGGCCTTGGCGATTTTGACGCCGTTATACGTGCGGTCGCCGTCGTAGAAGCGGAGCCGTGCCTCGATCCCCGCCTGTCCGGCGGTATATCGCGCGTCGTTCGTGCTGCTCCCGTTCTTGATGTCGATCTCGCGCCGTTGGACCGTACCGTTCGCTTCGATGGTTGGCAGATAGCCTGCCTCTGCCGCCTGGAGTCGCGCCGCAGCCACCCGGACCTGATGGCGCTGCGCCGCGATTTCGGGGTTGGAGATGACGATCTGACGCGCGAGCGCGGCCATCGTGCTCGCCGGCGCGGCGGCGGGCGACGCCGATTGCGCCAGCAGCGGAGTCGCGGCAATCGCGAACGCCGCGACGGCGGCCGGCGCGCCAAGGGCGCTCGCCCAAAAAGTCCATGATTTCCGCACGTCACCCCTCCTGAATCATCACAGATTCGAGTGCCGACCCCTCTTTTGTGTAGTTACCAAAGAGTAATGTGCGGTGGCGGAACGGGAAACTACTCTAACGGATATGTCCGAGGGGGTAATAGACTCAATCCGCCGAATCGAAATAGACAAAGCTCGTCGCCAGCATCCGTCATGGCAGGCGACGCTATCGAGAGATTCGCATCAATCGACAGCCAACGCCGGGAAAAAAAGGCTTCAGGCAATCCCGGTGGGCGCGTGCATTCTGGCCCGTAACCAGAGCATTGCGTCAGACATCATGGTCGCGCGTGAAACGCCCGTTGCGAGGTTGAGCCTTGCTTCGGGGACGATGTTTTTTGGGGGCCATAATGTCTGCGACAATGGAATTTTCGACGCAGTATGCAGAATCAATCCGCGACGATGCCCATTTGTTCGAGGGGGTGTCGGAAAGCGAAAACCATGACGTCATGGCGGACCATCCGCTGTCGGTCGATGTCGCCGCGAACACCCGGCGGCTTTGGCACGATTATCTGGCACAATTTGATGTCGCATCGGCGATTTTGACCGTCACCTTGCCGGGCGTCGGGCATCAACGCCACGCGTTTTTGATCGGCTTTGATCAGGTGCGCGGCAACGCCGCCGCCACCCGGCGCCTGCTGGCGATGGTGGAAGACGTCTGGGTGCGGATCGGTGAGCAGCCGGTGCATCATTTCCAATTCTCGGGCGCCCTCTTCGGTGCGACGAACGGCCCCGTCGATGCCGACGCCGACAGTCCGCTCCACAATGGCATCGCGATCCAGATGAAGCGCGAGGGCAAAGTCATTCGCGCGCTGTTCTTTCGCGAGGGCGGCGGGGAACATTTCGGCGATCGCGATGCCGCATCGCTGCAACTGATCGCGCCGCTGCTCGCCGAATCGGCGACCGGCGTGGCGCAGCTGGCGCAGCAGTCGCAGCGTTCCGCCATGCTGGAGGGAATGTTCGACCGGGTATCGATGGCGATGGCGCTGTTGTCGGCCGACGCGCAGCCCTTGTTCCTGAACAGTGCCGCGACCGGACTGGTTGAACAAAGAAAATGGCTGATCCGCGCCGCGGACGGCGCGATCGTCGCCGCCGATCCGGCACAGGCCAAGCAGCTGCGCGAGAGCATCCGCCGCGCCGCCACCGCGGCGCCCGATGCGCCGGTAGAAGATGTTTTCCGGCTCGATTGCCGCGATGGCGAATGGCGCCTCGCCTATGTCATCTCGGCCAAATCGCGCACCGGGGACAGCATGACGCGCTGCGCCATGGTCATCATCATGGGGCCGGGCAAGGTCGATGCACCGACCTCGCTGCTCGAAGCGCTCGGCTTGCTCCCGTCCGAGCAGCGGTTTCTGGGGCATTTCCTGAAATCGAGCAGCCTGTGCAACGCGGCCGAAGGGTGCGGCCTGTCAGAGGAAACCGCGCGCACCTATTTGAAGCGCGTCCGCGCGAAGCTGGGGGTTCACCGCCAGATGGAACTGGCCGGATTGATCTCGGGATTGGTGCTGCCGCTCAACGCTGCGGATAGCTCTGCGCAACTGGGACGATAAACATGTCCTGGAATCCTCTCGCCGCGGGGCGGGCGTCCGACAATCCGGACAATCTGCTCAAAAAGCTCCTGATCCCGCAAAAGCCGATTGCGGTCCGGCTCATCCTGTTCTCGGCGATCACCAACATGGCGGCGCTCGCCATGTCGCTTTACATGATGCAGGTCTTTGATCGCGTCCTGACCAGCCAGAGCAAGGATACGCTGTTCTTCCTCGCGCTCGCGATCACGCTGGTCGTGGCATTGGGCTCGATGCTCGACGGCATCCGGCAGCAGGTGGCCAACCGGGTCGGGACCTGGCTGGCGCAGCAATTGGGACCGACCTTGCTGCTGCGTTCGCTCGAGCAACGGCTGATCGCGCCGAACGTGCGGCTCGAAGCGCTCCGCGAACTGACGCAGGTCAAGAATTTCATCTCGACCCCCACGGTGTTCAGTGTCGTCGATATGCTGTGGGTGCCGCTTTACCTGCTCGTCGTTTTCTTGCTGCACCCGGTCTTTGGGCTGCTGTCGGCCGTCGGTGCCGCGATGCTGTTCGGCCTGACCTGGTACAATGAACGGATCACGCGCACGGCGATCCGCGACACCCAGGCGCTTGCCACCGCGAACATGCAATATGCCGAATCGCTGGTACGCAACAGCGAAGTCATCGACGCGATGGGGATGGGCAAGGACACCATCGCGCATTGGCGCGAGCGCTACATTGCCGAAACCGAAGCGGTCGACGGGACGCAGTTTCAATCGAGCAAGATCCTGGCGTGGATGAAATTCGTCCGCAATCTCGTACAGGTTGCCGTGCTCGGCATAGGGGCGCTGCTGGTGCTCGACCAGCAACTGACCGGCGGCGCGATGATCGCCGGATCGATCCTGATCGCCCGCCTGCTCGCGCCGATCGAAGCGGCGATGAGCTATTGGAAACAATTTGTGCTGGCGCGCGAGAGCCTGCAGCGGCTGTCGCGATTCTGTGACCTGCCGACGCCGCGTCCCTCGCAGATGGCGCTGCCCAAACCGTCCGGAGCAATGGCGGTCGAGAATCTGACCTATGCGGCGCCCGGCATGAAGGGGGCGATTCTGAAGAACGTCAGTTTCGCGATCGCGCCGGGGACGTCGCTGGCGATCGTCGGGCCGTCGGCGTCTGGGAAGACGACCTTGTCACGGCTTCTGGTCGGCGTCCTGAAGCCTTTGTCGGGGCATGTGCGGCTGGATGGCGCCGACACGTTCGACTGGATGCGCAGCGATTTTGGTCCAAATGTCGGCTATCTGCCGCAGGACGTCGAACTGCTGCCTGGATCGATCCGCGAGAATATCGGACGCTTTCGTCCCGATGCCCGCGACGCCGACGTGATCGCGGCGGCGAAGCTGGCCGACTGCCATGAAATGATCCTGCACCTCAATGGCGGCTATGACTGCGTCCTGACCGACGGCGGGCATCAGCTTTCGGGCGGTCAGCGCCAGCGCATCGGGCTGGCGCGCGCGCTGTTCGGGCTACCGCCGCTGATCGTGCTCGACGAACCAAATGCCAGCCTCGATGCGCGCGGCGACGCCGCATTGCTCGCAACGATCAAGAAGCTGAAAACGCTCAACATGACGACGATTATCGTGTCGCACCGCGCCAATCTGCTCGAACTGGCCGACAAGATCTTGCTGATGATGGACGGGCAGGTTGCGAAATTCGGCGATGCCCGGACGGTGGTCGAGGAGATGGCTGGTAAACGGCGATCGATCCCCCCCGGCGAAGCAGTGCCTCCGGGCGGGCCCGGCAAGGCCAATCCGGCGATGTTCAAACAAGGGGGAATGGAGGCATGAACATTCCTTTTCGCCTCGGCGAAGATGGCGATCCGGTGCGTCTCGCGCTGCCATCTCCCGATCATGATGTCGCCGGACCGCGGGTGAACGGCTCGATGCGGCTCGCGCTGCTGTCAATCGGTCTGTTTGTTCTCGCTTTCGCGGTCTGGAGCTGGGCTGCGCCGCTGAATAGCGCGGCGATCGCCAGCGGGTTTCTGGAGGCCGAAGGCGGTGGCCGCCGCACGGTCCAGCATCTGGAAGGCGGCATCGTCCGCCAGTTCCTGGTCAAGGAAGGGCAGGAGGTGCGCGCCGGCCAACCGCTCGTGCTGTTCGACGAGACGCAAAGCGAGGCGTCGGACGCGGCCTTGCGGACGAGCTTTTACGGTCTGCTCGCGCAGGACGCACGGCTCACCGCCGAGCGGTTGGGGCTGCCCACGGTTCGCTATCCCGCCGAACTGCTGGCGGCGGCTGGCGATCCCGAGGTGAAGGAAATCATCGCCGCGTCCAATGCGGAATTCGCCTCGCGGCGTCGCGGCTTGGCGGAACAGGCGCAGATCTTGTCGCAGCGGATCGGACAGTCGAACGCCGATATTCGCAGTTCGGGGGCGCAGATCGCGGCGCTGACCGATCAGGCGAAGCTGCTCGACGACGAACAGATGGGCGTCGACATGCTCGTCGATGAGGGGTTGGAACGCAAGTCCCGACTCCTCGCGCTGCAACGGCAAAAGGCGCTGGTCGACGGCGAACGCGGCAAGCTTACCAACAATCTCGACCGGCTGCGCGATACGATTGGTGAGACGCGCGCGCAGATGGTCTCGCTGCGCGGTCAGATGGTGCTCGAGGCGACCGGCCAGCAGCGTCAGGTTCAGCTCCAGATCGCCGAAGCGCGCGAAAAGCTAACGGTCAGCAGCGATATTCGCACACGCCAACAGGTGGTCGCACCCGTCGCCGGGCGCGTGGCCAATCTGCGGCTGATTACGCCAGGCGGGGTCATCGGCGCCGGGCAGCCGATCCTCGACATCGTTCCGACGTCCGAAAAGATCGTGGTGTCGGCGCGCCTTCGCCCGATCGACATCGACGTGGTTCACAAAGGGCTGAAGGCGGAAATCAAGCTCACGCCGTACAAGGCGCGCGTGATCCCCAATCTGATCGGGACGGTCAAGGAAGTCAGCCCCGATGCGATCTACGACAAGGACGCACAGCAAATCTATTACAAGGTGATCGTCGAGATATCGGCGGCGCAGCTCAAGAAATATCCCGACGTTCAGCTGATGTCTGGGATGCCGGCCGAAGTCTATATCGACCTCGGGTCAAGCTCGCTGCTGCAATATCTGTTCCAGCCGATGATCGACAGTTTCAACCGGTCCTTCCGCGAGGGATGACCCCGACGCGGCTTGGGAGAAGGTGAAGCCGGGACCGGCCGGCATGACAGGGGGAAGAGGTTGGCGGGATACGGAATATTGTTCCGGGGCGTTCACCAGGCGGTGCAAGGCACCGCGCTGGGCGTCGCGGTGATATTCAGTGTCGGCGAAACCGCGCCGCTCTACGCGCGCGAGCGCGAAATCGTCCAGGCCGCGCCCTATGCGACGCTGCGCCAATCGACGGCGATGGCGCGGGTGCTGTCGATCCAGGAAGGGCGCCCGCTCGACGAGGTGCAAGCCGAGTTTGCCGACATGGCGCCGACGCCCAATTCGGACGCCCTCATTCTGACCGCATCGATCGCGCCGGGGCTGGTCGAAGCCCGCGCGCCGATTGCTGCACCCGACGCTGACGCGAAAACGGCGAAGCCCGCTCCGCTCGTCATCGATTGGAATGCGCCGATCGCGCCTTCGGTCGCTTCCGCAAACGCCGCAACCGGCAAGGCGCGGACGGTCGTGCCGCCAAAAACCAGCGTCATCGCTGCTGCTGCGATCGACGAAGCGCTCGCCGAGCTGAATGTCGATGTCGAACGAGCGTTCTGGCTCGGCGATGCCGGCGTTCGGCGGCAGGCGGTCATGGCGCACACCGCGGTGGCGCTGGCGACGGGCGGGGCTGCCTGCGCGGATTGCCTTGCTCCCAAGGCCGCAAAGGTCGCAGCCAAGCGGACCGCGTCGGCATTGCGGCCGATCGCCGCTGCGCGCAGCAGGAAGGCCGCGACGCGCGGCAGTCCGTCCCATGTCGCGGCGAAGGCCGTTCCAAGCGATCTGAAGCCGAGCCTTGCGGTGCGATTCGGACCACCGGCCACGATCACGGCGTTCGACCTGCCTGCACTGCCCGCCGACATGGTCAATCTGGCGTGCGTCGTGGCAGCGCAGAATCGGATGGGGCCGCCGTGCTTCTCGATCGGCGGGGGGCAGCGGGTCGGCCGCAAAGCGGCGGCAGGGATGCGCAAATTCCCGGCCTTCGATGGCGACGTTTCAACCGCGCCATGGCTGGGCGATGCCGATTCGCCCCGCGCCGCTCTGGACGGGCGCCCCGATGCATCGAAGCTTGGCATGCCGTCCGCCGAGCCTGAATATGGCGAGGAAGGTCTCGTCGAAACGGGCATCGACGGCACGACCGGTATCGACGGCGCCGATGGTCAGGCCAGCGAAACCGATCTGCTGTCGATCGAGACGCTGCCGCGCGGCGGCCTCGCTTTTTCAGGCGGCTATTCCTCGCTCGAAGGTCCGGTCGGAACGGTCAAGATCGCGCGCACCAACATCGGTGCCCCTGGCCGCGACATCACCGCGTCGGCGCGCTATTCGAAAATCCAGCGGCTGTTCGAACTCGGTCTGGCCGACGCCAATTTCATGGGCAGCAAGGTGTCGCTGGCGCCGACCTTCTTCTATTCGCGATCGACCGCGGTCGGTTTCGACGCCCAAAGCAAATCGTCGGTGTTTCGGCAGACCGCGCGGGGGGTCAATTTCTATGCCGGCAAACCGCTGGCGCGCGGCTTGCGGGTCGCGGCCAATTACCGATATTCGGACGAGGATTTCCTGATCCGTCAGAAAAATGCGCAATGCGACGTGGGGCTGCATGGAAGCCCGTTTTGCAACGACCTGGGCCGCTCGACCAGTTCGGTCCTGAGCGTCGGCCTTGTGCTCGATCGGCGCGACCGAGCCGTCGATCCCACGCGTGGATTCCAGCTTCGCCTGACCCCCGAGATCGCCGGACCGGGCGGAACCTCGCGCTATGCCCGGATCCGGGTCAGCGGCAATTTCCATCACCGCATCGGAGATATGTTTGACGTTTCGCTCGGCCTAGAGGGCGGGATGATGGAAGCGATCGGCGGTCGGACGATCCCGCTGTTTGACCGCTTCTACATCGGCGGCAACAGCATGCGCGGTTTCGACCTGCGCGGGATCGGACCTAAGGTCGTGCCGCTGAAGGCGCCGGTTGCACCCCCGACGGCGATTGGCGGCCGTGCCTATTATGTCGGTCGGTTGGAAGTCGCGTTTCGGATCGAGGGCGCGATGCAGAAATTCGGCGTTTCGCCCAGCGTCTTTGTCGACGCCGGATCGGTGTTTGGCGCGTCGAAGAGCGAATTGATCGCGGGTGAGCGGCTGATCGGAAATTCGGCCAAGCCGCGCGTCGCGGTCGGCTTCGGACTGGCATTCAATGCCGGGCCCGGCAAGCTACGCTTCAACATTGCCCAGCCCGTTGTGAGGCAGGACGGTGATCGTTCGAAAAAATTCTCGATCTCTTTGGGAACCGCTTTCTAACCCTTGAGCGCCGCAACCGGCCGCCCATCACCCCCGAAATTGTGCAATCGCGGGACAGGCCGATTTTTCGATGTCCCCATCGGGGAATGACGAAAAACCGCGATTTCTGGCACTTTGAATTCGATCGTGGCGCGGGACTTGAGGGGGCGTCAATGGATATGAACGTCATCGGCAAGAGCGGTGCTTTTTCAAGCCGCGCCGAAGCCGGGCCGAGCCGGGGGTCGCAACCGCCCGCCGCGGCACGGAAACTGCGGGCGTTGCATCGCCCATGAGCGCCTCGGCCCGCCCCATCGAGTATGACGCGGCCGAGCCCCTGCCGACGCGGCTTCGCCGTTATCGCGAACAATGCGGCATCAGCCGGTCAGAGCTTGCGATGCGGACCGGCCTCAGCAGACCGACGATCTGGGCTTGGGAGTCGGGCAAGACGCAGCCGCGGCTCAGCAACCTGCGGGTGCTGGCGAGCGTGCTTGGGATCTCGCAACTCGAACTGGTCGGCGGGCTCGAGGCGGCGGTCCCGGACGACGAAGTCGATGTGATGCTGGAGACGGGGTGGGAACATGGCGAAATTCCGGCCGGGCTGGCGAATCCGCAGCGGCTGAGCATCATGATCTACGCAGCCAAGCTCAGCATTGCGGCGCTCGCCGGGATCAAGCCGCAGAACGTGAAAATTTCGATCGAGCTTTGAAGCGCTCAGCTCCGGCTATTGCCGATAGGCGCCGACCCCTTCACCCAGGAACTGGTTGTTCGCCTCGCGCTGCGCCGCTGCCTCGTCGTCATAGAGAAAGGGCAGAAAGGCGTAACGCCGTCCGCGCGTGACCGGCGTCGCTTCGTGGAGCAGGCCGCAACCGAACACGATCGCGCCGCCGGGGGCCGGGCGATAGGTGCGCGTGCCGAATTCGGGGAAGCGCAGCTCGCCGCCGTCGAAATCGTCATTGAGGTTGATCGTGACCGCAAAGCGGCGGTGCGCGGTGCCCATGGTGGTGTTGTCGCGGTGGGCGCGAAAATGGCCGGCGACCGATGCATCGTAACAGGCGACGATGTAGCGTTCCATGCGCGTCGCGTCGAAATTGAACGCGCGCTGGATCACCGGGCGCAGGCAATGGTTCACGCGGGCGCTCAGGGCGCGGCAGAAGGCCTGGTCCCTGATGGTGACATCCGAACGGCGCTTGTGGCCATGATCGATCACCGACACCGTCTTGCCGTCGACTTCGCGCATGAACCCCGAGTCCCGTCCGCCTTCGGCGTCGTAAAGCTCGATCAGGCGCTGACAGGTCGCGCGATCAAATACGCGCGGCACCGACAGCACTGGCGCCCAGTCTTCAGGCTTCCCCTCTTCGGCGAGGCGATCGATCAGCGCGAGTGCCTTGTCGGCGTCGGGCAAATGATAGCGTCCCGCGACGCGCAACTGCCGGTCCAGAACCATGATATAGGGTTCGTAATGATCGCTGCCCGAAAGGCTCGCTCCATATGCCTCGCTGACCGCCCGATCACTGTCGAGGATATAGCGGATACCAGGGATCCGCGTCTTGATCCGCTCTGCCGTGTGGTCGTCGGCATCGACGGTCACGCCGAAAAAGCAGCTGCGCGTGTCGTCAAAGCGCTCGGGGTCGGTCATCAGCTGGGCATGAGCAGCGCGGACGCGATCACGGGTCGCCGACCCCATGAAAAACAGCAAGACGGCTCGTCCGGCCACGGTGTGAAAAGTATATTGCGGGTTGACGTCCAGAACATGCGCCTTGAACCAAGGTGCAGCCGATCCGACAATCGGTTTCGGAATTGAATCCACTGTCGTTGCAGATTGTAACATGAACTTGCCCCTGCCCCCGCACGATGCCGAAATTTTTTAGCATTAGGGACAAATGCGTACAAGCTATCCCAAAGGCTTAAGCGGCACGACTGTCCCAATTTCGGCGCGTCGGGATCACCATTACTTGCGCCGCACCGCGCATTTTGACCGCGATCAATGACTCGGCGTCCGTCGCCGTGTCTTGTCCCTGTTCCAGCAGGAGATCTGACGTGCGCAATATCTTGATTCACGCCGATGACGGTCCCGGAATGCCCGCGCGACTGGAGAGCGGGCTGGCGATCGGGCGGCGGCATCGATCGCATCTGGATCTGGTGATCAGCTCGCCATTTCAGCAGTTTATCGCGACCGACCCGTTCGGCGGCATGTACCTGGCGGGCGAGCAGCTGGCCAAGGCACAGGCGGCCGACATTGCGCTCGACCGGCGACTGCGGGCCGACCTGGAACGCGAAGATGTGCCATGGGAGGTGACGCTGGCCGATGGCGACGTCCTGGCGACGCTGACGCTGGCCGCGACGCTGGCCGATCTGGTCATCGTCTCGCTCGGCACCGCCGATCGGCGCCGGAGCTTTACGCCGCCGATGATGGCGGGGGACCTCGCGATGGCGGTCCCGGCACCGGTGCTTGCCATCCCCGAACCTTGTGGTCCGATCGACCTCGATGCGCCGGTGATGATCGCGTGGAATGGCAGTCCGCAAGCCGCGCACGCGCTGCGCGCCGCGGTGCCGCTGATGCGCGATGCGGCGCAGGTGATCATGGTCATGGTCGGTGAGGAGGAGGGGCTGGTCGCCGCCGACGATGCGCTGCGTTACCTGTCGCGCCACGAACGCCATGCCGAGCTACGCCATGTCGAGCGCGGGGTCGAAACGATCGAGGAAGCGCTCGAACGGACCGCGCGCGACATCGGGGCCGGTCTCATCGTGATGGGCGCGTTCGGCCATACCCGCCTTCGCGAGACATTCTTCGGCGGGGTAACCCGATATTTGCTGGAATCGGCGCCAGCGCCGTTGCTGCTGATGCACTGATCGCTACAGGCGGCTCGGCTTTCCAAAATCGCGGCGCTGTTGTACGGCGGCGACATGACCGATTGTTCTGCCTGCGTCGTTCGGAACCGCGCCATTTGCGCGAGCCTGAACGCGACGGAAATTCTGGCGCTCGGCAAAATGGGGCGCAAACAAAAGGTTCGCCAGGGGCAGACATTGCTGTGGGAGGGCGACGGCGCACCGGTTGTCGCCAATGTCCTGACCGGCGTGTTGAAGCTGGTCGTTTCGACCGCCGATGGCCGCGAGCAGATTGTCGGGGTGGTGTTCCCGTCGGACTTCATTGGCCGACCGTTCGGCAAGGAAAGCCCCTATAGCGTCACCGCGATGACCGATGCCGAGGTGTGCATTTTCAACCGCAACAATTTTGACGAGTTTGCCAGCTCGCACCCCGACCTTCAGCAGAAACTGCTGCGCCGCACGCTCGACGAGCTTGACCGCGCGCGGCACTGGATGATGCTGCTCGGCCGCAAGTCGGCGTCGGAGAAAGTCGCGTCGTTTCTGCTGGAAATGTCCGAGCGCTTGTCGGGGCAGGGATGCGACGCGACGCTGCCCAAGGGCGGCTTCGAGCTACCCTTCGGCCGCCAGCAGATCGCAGACATTCTGGGGCTGACGATTGAGACGACGAGCCGCCAGCTAACCAAGATGCGCGGCGAAGGCGTGCTCGACCTGCCGTCACGCCGCGAGATCGTGATCAACGATCGCGCGGCGATGGAGGCGATGGCGGGCTGACCCGCCGCGTCAGAAGCGGAACGCGAGCCCGGCGCTGACGACCCACGGGTCGATCTTGTGCCGCGTGCGCAGCACCTCGGCCGGACCGGCAAACCAGCGCGCGGTCGAGCGCATGATGTAGCGTTTGGCGTCGAAGGTCACCGACAGCCCCTTGGCGTTCACCGGGACATCGACCCCGGCCTGAAAGGCCACGCCCAGCGAATCGCTCATCTTTTGCTTTGTCGCACCCAGCGCGACCGCGGTTGCACCCGGCTTTTCGTCGATGAAGATGAAATAGCTGGGACCGACGCCGACATAGGGCTTGATGCCGGTGTCTGTTCCGAAATGATATTTCAGCGTCAGCGTCGCCGGCACGATATTCGCATTCGATACCAGACCCGCACCGGCCAGGGCGCCGCGGCCCACGACATCATGCTGGGTCACGCCCGCGATCGTTTCGACCGAGATATTGTCGGCGACGAAATATTCGACCGCGACCGTCGGGACAACATTGTCGTCTGCCTTGGTCTGGGTGCCCGCGGGCAGGCCGATCGCATCGAACTTCACATCCTTGATCTTGCCGTCGGGCGCCACATAGGTCGCGAGCAGCTTGAACTGGACGTCGCCGCTTTTCGCGGCGGCTTGCCCGGGCACCGCCAGCGTTACAGCCAGCGCGGCGAGGGAGAGATATCGGGTTTTCATGGGTATTCGCTCCTGTTGTTGATGGAGCCGTCCCTGCGCCGCCGAGCGCCGCGCCGCATTGATGAAGCGCAAGCAATTTGTTGATCCCGATCAATGTTCCGGCGGTCCGTCGCGTCCATGAGCGAGCCGAAGCGCGGCGCGAGAGCCGCTCCAAGCGGGGACAAGCATATGGACGGTCTGGTAATCAAGGCGGGCGGCTGGCTGGCGCTGGCGCTGCTGGCGCTGGTGATGGCGGCGCTGGCGGTCGATGCGCCCTTTGCGGTGCATATGGGCATCGTCGCCGTCGCGGCGCTGGCCGTGCTGTGGACAACCGTCTCGGGCGCCGATTATGGCGCGATGGCGCGGGGGTTGCTCAAAATGCCCGCCAGCGAGGGCGTCTATGATGACGATCCCGTGCGCTGGGGCGTTATCGCGACCCTGTTCTGGGGCATCGCCGGCATGGGGGCTGGGCTGTTCATCGCGCTCCAGCTTGCGTTCCCGGCGCTCAACTTCAACCTTGAATATACGACCTTCGGGCGGCTGCGCCCGCTGCATACATCGGCGGTGATCTTTGCGTTCGGCGGCAATGCGCTTATCGCGACAAGCTTTTACGTCGTCCAGCGCACCTGCCGCGCGCGGCTCGCTTTTCCGAACCTCGCGCGCTTCGTCTTCTGGGGATACCAGCTGTTCATCGTCCTCGCCGCCACCGGCTATCTGATGGGCGTCACTGCGGCGAAGGAATATGCCGAGCCCGAATGGTATGTCGACCTGTGGCTCACGATCGTCTGGGTCGCCTATCTCGCGGTGTTCGTAGGCACGATCGTGAAGCGCCGCGAGCCGCACATCTATGTCGCGAACTGGTTCTACCTCAGCTTCATCATCACCATCGCGATGCTGCACATCGTCAATAATCTGTCGATGCCCGCCAGCATCTTCGGGTCGAAAAGCTACGCCGCCTTTGCGGGTGTGCAGGATGCGCTGACCCAATGGTGGTATGGGCATAATGCGGTTGGCTTTTTCCTGACCGCGGGCTTCCTCGCGATGATGTATTATTTCGTGCCGAAGCAGGCCGAGCGTCCGGTGTACAGCTACCGCCTGTCGATCATCCACTTCTGGTCGCTGATCTTCCTCTACATCTGGGCGGGGCCGCATCACCTTCATTACACCGCGCTGCCCGACTGGGCGCAGACGCTCGGCATGGTCTTTTCGATCATGCTTTGGATGCCAAGCTGGGGCGGGATGATCAACGGGCTGATGACGCTCAACGGCGCGTGGGACAAGATCCGCACCGATCCGATCATCCGCATGATGGTGATGGCGCTCGCCTTCTACGGCATGAGCACCTTCGAAGGCCCGATGATGTCGATCAAATGGGTCAACTCCATGTCGCATTATACCGACTGGACGATTGGCCATGTCCATTCGGGGGCGCTCGGCTGGAACGGCATGATCACCTTCGCCTGCGTCTATTATCTCGTGCCGCGCCTGTGGGGCCGCGAGCGACTCTATAGCCTGCGCATGGTCAACTGGCACTTTTGGCTCGCGACCGTCGGCATCGTTTTCTACGCCGCGTCGATGTGGGTCGCCGGCATCATGCAGGGGCTGATGTGGCGGGAGTATGGCTCTGACGGCTACCTCGTCTACAGCTTTGCCGAAAGCGTTGCCGCGATGCACCCGATGTATCTGATCCGCGCCGCGGGCGGGGCGATGTATCTCGCGGGCTTCCTCATCATGATTGTCAATGTCTGGGCGACACTCGCCGGGCGGGTCCGCGCCGAAAAGCCGATGACCGAAACCCCTTACAATGCCGCTGCCGACCGCCCGTTGGTCGCTGTCCCCGCCGAATAAGGAGCCGCATGATGGCCACCCAACCCGCCGAAAAGCGCCTCAGCCACAAAAAGCTCGAACGCAATGTGACGCTGCTCGGCTTCTTCTCGCTGATCGCCGTCACCATTGGCGGCATCGTCGAGATCGCGCCGCTGTTCTGGATCGACAACACGATCGAGAAGGTTGACGGCATGCGCCCCTACACCCCGCTCGAATTGGCGGGCCGCAACATCTATATGCGCGAAGGCTGCTATACCTGCCACAGCCAGATGATCCGCCCGTTCCGCGACGAAGTCGAACGCTATGGCCATTACAGCCTAGCGGCCGAGAGTATGTACGACCATCCCTTCCAATGGGGGTCGAAGCGTACCGGCCCCGACCTCGCGCGCGTCGGCGGGCGCTATTCGGACGAGTGGCATAAGGCGCATCTGATCGACCCGCGCAGCGTGGTGCCGGAATCGATCATGCCGCCCTACGCCTTTCTGGCCGAGCGCGACCTTTATGTGGGCGATATGCGGAACGACCTCACCGCACTGTCGCGCGTCGGTGTGCCGTACAGCAAGGAAGCGATTGCCGCCGCGAACGACGATATGAAGGCGCAGGTCGATCCTGCCGCGGGCGTCGAGCTGCAGAAACGCTACCCGAAAGCGCAGGTGCGCGATTTCGACGGCAATCCCGACCGCCTGACCGAAATGGATGCGCTGATCGCCTATCTCCAGATGCTCGGCACGCTCGTCGATGTCGAAAAGGCCGCGCCGCAGGAACAGGGCGCTGCGCCAGAGGAGGTGAAGCGGTGAATTACAACGATCTCCGCCATTTCGCCGACAGCTGGGGGCTGCTCGCGATGACCATTCTGTTCCTTGGCCTGGTTGCCTGGCCGTTCCGCAAGGGCGCCCGCCGCCGCAACGAAGAGGCCGCAACGATGATCTTCAAGGACGACGAGCATGGCTGACAAAAAGCGCATCGACGAGGCCACCGGTACCAGCACCGTCGGTCACGAATGGGACGGTATCGAGGAACTCGACACCCCGATGCCGCGCTGGTGGCTGTGGACCTTTTACGCCTCGATCGTGTGGGCGGCGGGCTATGTCGTCCTCTACCCGGCCTGGCCGATGCTCAACAGCGCGACGCAGGGAATGCTCGGGTGGACCAGCCGTGGCGCGCTGGACCGCGAGATGGAGGCGCAGGCGGCGCGCCGCGCGCCGATCATCAGCGCCATCGCTGCAACGGCGCTGACCGACCTGCCTGCAAACCCCGAACTGATGCAGGCGGCGGTGCAGGGCGGAGCCGCGGCCTTTCGCGTCCATTGCGTACAATGCCATGGTGCGGGCGGCGCGGGGGTCAAGAAGCTCTACCCCAGCCTCACCGACGACGACTGGCTGTGGGGCGGCGACCTTGCGAGCATCGAATATACGATCGCGCACGGGATCCGGAACCCCGATCACAAGGCGACGCGGACCAGCCAGATGCCCGCGTTCGGACGCGACGGGATTCTCGATGCGGCGCAGATCGCCGATGTCGTCAGCCATGTTCGCGTGATCAGCGGGCAGGAAAAACCGAGCGCGGCGGCAGCGCGCGGCAATACGCTGTTCCAGGCGAATTGCGCGGTCTGCCACGGCGCCACGGGCGCGGGCGATCGCGCCGTGGGCGCGCCAAAGCTGACCGACGCTGTCTGGCTCTACGGCGGCGACCGCGACAGCCTGACCGCGACGATCGTGCAACCCCGCAACGGGGTGATGCCGCGCTGGGCGCACCGGATCGACCCGGTGACGGTCAAGATGCTCGCGACCTATGTCTATTCGCTCGGTGGCGGCGAAAAAGCCGCGCCGCAGGTGGCGAACAATGAAGGGCAGGGAGCCAATGGCCAGCCCTGACGACCTGACCGGCGAAAACGCGCCGCTCTATGCGGCGCGCAAAGGCGTCTATCCCAAAAAGGTCTATGGCGCCTTTCGCCGCTTCAAATGGGCGGTCATGGGGATCACGCTCGCCATATATTATGGCACGCCATGGATCCGCTGGGACCGCGGACCCTATGCGCCCGACCAGGCGGTGCTCGTCGATCTCGCGAACCGGCGTTTCTACATGTTCCAGATCGAAATCTGGCCGCATGAATTTTACTACGTCGCGGGCCTGCTCATCATGGCGGGGATCGGGCTGTTCCTCGTCACCAGCGCGGTGGGGCGTGCCTGGTGCGGCTATGCCTGTCCGCAGACGGTGTGGACCGACCTGTTCCAGCATGTCGACCGGCTGGTCGATGGCGACCGCAACGCGCAGATGCGGTTGGCGAACGGCCCATGGACGCTAGAGAAGGTGTCCAAGCGGACCGTCAAATATCTGATCTATCTGACCATCGCCTTCTGGACCGGCGGCGCGTGGATCATGTATTTCGCCGACGCGCCGACGTTGACGGTGAATTTCTGGACCGGGCAGGCGGCACCCATTGCCTATGGTACTGTCGCGGTGCTGACCGCGACGACCTTCGTCCTCGGCGGATTCATGCGCGAACAGGTGTGCATCTATATGTGCCCCTGGCCGCGCATCCAGACCGCGATGATGGACGAAAAATCGCTGCTCGTGACCTATAAGGAGTGGCGCGGTGAACCGCGGGGCAGCGTCAAAAAGGCACAGGCGCATCCCGGCGCGTTCGGCGACTGCATCGATTGCAATCAATGTGTTGCGGTGTGTCCCACTGGTATCGACATTCGCGAAGGGCCGCAGATCGGCTGCATCACCTGCGCGCTGTGCATCGATGCCTGCGACGATGTGATGGGGCAGATCGGGCGACCGCGCGGGCTGATCGACTATTGCACGCTCGACGATGCCGCGGTCGAAAAGGCGGGCGGCATCGGCAAACCGGTGATGAAAACGCTGCTTCGCCCGCGCACCCTGATCTATTTCTGCATCTGGTGCGCGATCGGCGCTGCCATGCTGTTTTCGCTCGGTCAGCGCACGCGGCTCGACCTCGCGGTGCAGCACGAGCGCAGCCCGCTCTATGTCCAGCTGTCGGACGGCCACATTCGCAACAATTACACGCTGAAATTGCGCAACATGGAAACGCGCCCGCGCCGCGTGGCGGTGACGGTCGATGCCCTCGCGGGGGCGGCGGTTTGGACCGAAAACGGATCGCGCGAGACCGCCACCCGGCGCGTCGAGATCGCGCTCGCACCCGACAGCGTGACCCGCGTGAAATTGTTCGTTGCGGCGCCGGGCGAGGGTCCGGCGCGGCAGGATTTCACCATCGCAACGCGCGGCCTTGACGGCGACCCGCGCGGCGACAGCGATATCATCCAGTTCGATCGGCCGGAGGCAGGACAATGACAGGCAAACCGATGCGGGGGGGCTTTACCGGTCGGCACATGGCCGCGATCCTCGTCAGCTTCTTTGCTGTCGTCATCACGGTCAATTTCGCGATGGCGCGGTTCGCGATGTCGACCTTCGGCGGCAAGGTGGTCGAAAACAGCTATGTCGCGAGCCAGCACTATAATGTCTGGCTGGCGCGCGCCGCGGCGCAGGACCGGTTGGGATGGACGCCGAAAATCTCGCTTGATGCGGGTCGCCATGTTCGCGTCGAAATTCGCAAGGATGACCGACCGCTGAGCGACCTGCGCGTCGCTGCAACCGCCCGCCATCCTCTCGGGCGCACCGCCCCTTTCACCCTGCGGTTCGAAGCGGTGGAGGATGGCGCGTGGCGCTCGGTTGAGCCGCTGGCGATAGGGCGCCAGCGGCTCGACATCGTCGTCGGTCGGGGGACCGACGAGGCGCGTTATCGGATGGACATGCAATGACCGCGGTAGCCCTCATCGAACGCGATTTCGCCGTTCCGGACATCCGATGCGCGGGGTGCATCGCCAAGCTGGAGCAGGGGCTGGTACGCGATCGCCGCATCGCGTCGGCGCGCGTGAATTTCACCGAAAAGCGCGTCCACCTGTCCTGCGTTCCCGATGCCGAAATGCCGGACCTGATCGGCGCGTTCACGACATTGGGGTTCGAGGCGCACCCGATCGGCAATGCGTTGGGCGATGCCGATCCGGCGGCGGCAGACAGCCGGGAACTGCTCCGCGCGGTTGCCGTTTCCGGCTTCGCGATGATGAACATCATGCTGCTTTCGGTATCGGTGTGGTCGGGGGCATCGGGCGCGACGCGCGACCTGTTTCACTGGCTTTCAGCGATGATCGCGCTGCCGACGATCGCCTATGCCGGGCGGCCATTCTTCCGCTCGGCGTGGCGCGCGCTGCGTCATCGTCAGACGAACATGGACGTGCCGATCAGTATCGGCGTCCTCATCACCACCGGGCTCAGCCTGTTCGAGACCGCGACCAGCGGCCCGCACGCCTATTTCGACGGCGTCGTCATGCTGCTGTTTTTCCTGCTCTGTGGTCGCTGGCTGGACAGCGTGATGCGCGACCGCGCGCGCGGCGGCGTCACGGCTTTGCTGCGCAACATGGGTACCGGCGCGATGGTGCTGGGCGACGACGGCAAAAGCCGCTGGACCGATGCCACCGCGCTCGAGCCCGGCATGGTGATGCTGGTGGCCGCGGGCGAGCGGCTCGCCGCCGACGGCGCGGTCCTTCGCGGCACAAGTCGGCTCGATCTGTCGCTGCTGACCGGCGAAAGCGCGCCGCAACTGGTCCGCGTCGACGACCGCGTTCATGCCGGTACGCTCAACCTCGATGCGCCGATCGAGGTCCGGGTTTCGGCGGTCGGCGGCGACACCGCGCTGGCCGACATCGCGCGCCTGATGGGCGAAGCGGCACAGGGCAAGTCTCGCTATGTCCGCATCGCCGACCGCGCCGCGCGGCTCTATGCCCCCGCGGTTCATGCGCTGGCGCTGCTGGCCTTCATCGGCTGGATGATAGCCGGGGCGGGGTGGCATCACAGCCTGCTGATCGCGGTTGCGGTGCTGATCATCACCTGTCCCTGCGCGCTCGGCCTGGCCGTCCCCGCAGCGCAGATAGTCGCGGCGGGGGCGCTGATGCGCGTCGGAGTGCTGATCAAGGACGGGTCGGCGCTCGAACGATTGGCCGAGGTTGATCGCGCCATGATCGACAAAACCGGTACGCTGACGCTGGGCCGCCCCGAGGCGCGCGATCTCGAACGCCTCGACCCGCAGCTCCAGTCGCTTGCCCTCGCGCTGGCGCAGGCCAGCCGCCACCCGCTCAGCGAAGCGCTGACGCGCGGCCTGCAAGCGCTCGACGTCGCGCGCCCCGATGTCCATTCGATCCGCGAAACCCCGGGCTTTGGCGTCGAAGCGAAATGGGGTGACCATATCGTCACCCTCGGCCGCCCGGGCGATCCGGTCGAGGGTGACGCCCTCGCAACGCAGCTGTCGATCGACGGCGCGCTCGCCGCGACCATCGGTTTCGCCGATCGCCTGCGTCCCGATGCGCGCGCCGCGATGGACGCGCTGCGTGCCGACGGCATCGATGTGTCGATCCTCAGCGGCGATCGCGCTGCTGCGGTGGCTCCCGTCGCCCGCGAACTGGCGATGACCGCACAAACGGGGATGAGTCCGCAGGACAAGCTGGCGGCGCTCGCGCGGCAAAGCGCGGCGCACAGGGTGTTGATGATCGGCGACGGATTGAACGACGGTCCGGCACTCGCGGCTGGGCACGCATCGATGGCGCCGGGATCGGCCAGCGATGTCGGCAAAAATGCCGCCGACTGCATTTTTCTCGGTGACCGGTTGATGCCGATCGTCGCGGCGCTGCGCATGGCGCGGCGCACGCAGGCGATCGTCCGGCAGAATTTCGTCCTCGCGATCGGTTATAATGTGATCGCGGTGCCGCTGGCCTTCCTCGGCTATGTCACCCCGCTCGTCGCGGCGCTCGCGATGTCGGGTTCGTCGCTGATCGTCGTCGGCAACGCGATGCGGCTCAAAAGGGCGATCCGGTGAACGGCCTCGCGCTGCTGATCCCGATCGCGCTCGGGCTGGGGCTGCTCGGGCTTGCGGCTTTTTTCTGGTCGCTGCGCCGCGGCCAGTTCGACGACCTCGATGGCGCGGCGCTGCGCATCTTTGTCGAGGATGAAGAGGAGGGGGCGGCATGATCGGCCGCGCCTGCGCGTCGCTGGCCGGCGCAACCGCGCTCGCATTGACGCCGCTGACGGTCGATGCCCGGATGCTGATCATTCCCGATTGCGGCGGCGGTCGCCACATGCTGCTGGTGCCGGACGGATCGGACAAGCCGGGCAGCGACAGCTGCGCCAAGGCGTGTCACGCAATGACCGATCGGCGCAGCAAGTCGGCAGGCGTTCGGAAGGGCTGCTGCTGATGAGGCCGTTGATCTGCGTCAATGCGGTCGCGCGCGCCTCCGCCTAATTGCCCCCTATGTGGAGTTATCACCCCGATCTTCTGGCTACGCCGGTTCCGCGCTACACCAGCTATCCGACCGCAGTCGAATTTACCGACGCCGTCGGCGCTGACGATTATGCAGCTGCGCTCGACCGGATCGCCTCGGCGACCCCCGTCTCGCTTTACGTCCACATCCCGTTCTGCGACCAGATCTGCTGGTATTGCGGCTGTAACACCGGCGCCGCGAACCGGACCCAGCGCCTCGCCGATTATCTGACCGCGCTCCGCTCGGAAATCGCCATGGTCGCCAAACGTCTCGGCGGCCGCGCGCGGGTTCAGCGGATCGCGTTCGGCGGGGGCAGCCCCAACGCCATCGCGCCGGTCGATTTTGTGCGTCTGCTCGACCGTATCCTGACCGTGTTCGACGCCAGCAATCCCGACATTTCGATCGAGATCGATCCGCGCGGTTTTTCTGCCGATTGGGCGCGCGTCCTCGCGGCCTCGTCGGTCGGGCGCGTCAGTCTGGGGGTGCAGACCTTCGCGCCGCAGCTCCAGCAGGCGATCGGACGGATCCAGCCGCTCGCCGACATCGAAAATGCGGTGGCCAGCCTGCGCCTGCGCGGGATCGATGCGATCAATTTCGACCTGATGTACGGCCTTCCCGGGCAAAGCCTTACCGATCTTGACGAAACCCTCGACGAGACGATCCGCCTCGCGCCCAGCCGCGTCGCGCTGTTCGGCTACGCGCATCTACCCGCCATGATCCCGCGCCAGCGCCGGATCGACGCCAGCAATCTGCCCGATCAAAAGCTCCGCTTTGAACAGGCGGCGCTCGGTTTCGACCGGCTGACGGCGGCGGGTTATATCCCGGTCGGTTTCGACCATTTTGCGCTGCCCACCGACACGCTCGCCATTGCGGCGGGCGAGGGGCGGGTGAACCGCAACTTCCAGGGCTTCACCGACGACGACACCGACGTCCTGCTCGGTTTTGGTGCCAGCGCGATCAGCAAATTTCCCGACCTGATCGTCCAGAATGAAAAGCGCGCGGGTCCTTATCGCGACCTGATCGGCGGAGGGCATCTGACTGCGACGCGCGGCGTCGCGGTGGATATGCATGAACGCCAGCGCGCAGCCATCATCCGAGAGCTGTTGTGCCGCGGCAGGGCATCGATCGACAGGCCGCTGGCCCCTGCGGCGCACGTCGTAATGCGCGATTTCGAACGGCGCGGCCTGGTCGCCTGGCACGGCGATGAACTGGTCGTCGACGCGTCCGGTCGCCCCTACGCCCGCCACATTGCGGCACAGTTCGACCGGATTCGCGGTGCCGTTCGGGCCACCGAATGATCGCCATCGGCTGTCGGGCGCCGCCGCCGATAGTCACGCCTGCTGCGGGCGAATTTCGAATCCGGTGGCATTCGGATCGCGCGCCAGCGTGGCGGCCAGTCGCTCGGCATGATCCTCGCTGTACCCATGCGCGATCGCGCCAAATTCGAGGATGTCGTCGGCCATCACTTGGTCGATGGTGATCGATTCCAGCCCGTGCTCGGCAAGGAGAGCGCCAAATTCGCTCAGCGTCATCGCCTCCGACCGGCGGTAACGGGCCTTCAGATGCACGATGCGCTGCTGCGGCGCGCGTCGACCGGTGATCGTGACCGCGGCCAGGACCAGCAAGGTTGCAGCGGCCCCGAAAATTGCCAGTTCATAAAACCCGATCCCGAACAACATTCCCAGTGTTGCCGTCATCCACAGCGACGCCGCGGTGGTCAGTCCCCGAACATTGAACCCTTCGCGAAAGATGACCCCGCCGCAGAGAAAGCCGATGCCGGTCAGAATGCCGTGCGCCATGCGCACCGGATCGATGCGGACAACCTCGATCGGTGCATCGTTTAGCCACGCCATCTGATGCACCGCCGACAGCATCAGCAGGCAGCAGGAAAGGCCGACCAGAATATGCGTCCGCAGCCCCGCAGGACTCGCTCGATACTCGCGCTCCGCGCCGATGATCGCGCTCGCGATGATGGCGCCGACGATCGGCCAAATCAGGTCGGGATCGAGCAGTTCCATTTACGCGCTCAACCGCGCGTAGCGGGGCGCCCGGAGATAATGTGAAGGGCGGCTGGGCGGTATTGGTGGGGTCACGAATCTGCAACGCCCGCAGCCTTTGTCGGTTGCCGACATTTTGGAAAGAAAAGGTCGACATACTAGGGCTCGAACCTAGGATCGGCTGATCACGAAGTCGGGTTTTCGCCTCAATTTCAGTTATTAAGTCGAACTTAAGGCAAGTCCAAAGGCGGCAATGCTTCCATTAAGCCCACCGCAAGCGCGCGAGCAGCCTGCGCAATTGCCTGACGATTCGTCTCGTCGCCAACCTCGTAGGTATAAGCGGGAATAGCATGGGTGGCGTGGAACCAGTTCTTTGCGGTTCCGGAACCAGCGTTGGCGTTGCGACGCTCGATGGAAAACGAATATCCGGCGATCAGATTTTCCTTCCCGCCAAGCCATCGTGTCAGAAACCGTTCCTGTTCCTCGCTCGACTCGTCGCCCTGCACGTAAAACAGGTTGCGCGAGGTGGAGTGGAAATCGACCATGAGGACGGGGCGAATGCGGCTTGGTAAGCGTCCCAGCCAGTCCGCGACGGCGCGGGTTTCGGGCTGGGTAAAGCGTCCCCAGTCGCGATTGAGATCTACGCCGCCCAGATTGGCGCGCCAATGTCCGCGCGCGACGCCATCGGGATTGAGCAGCGGAATGGCAAGAATCTGAACCTCCTGCGCAGCAAGCTCTCCAGCGTCGGCTCGCGCGACCAGTGTGTCCAGAAAATGCTCCATGGCGATTGCGCCGCTGACTTCGGGCGGATGCTGCCGTCCGAGCAGGATCACCAGCCGCCGCGCGGACGGATCGCCGATGCGGAGCGCTTCAATGGGACGCCCGCCGAGCGAACGGCCCAGCGTTTCACGGGTGACGGAAGTGCTGCGATCGAGTCTGGCCATCAGCGCGGCCTGTTCGTTCGCCCCGACCAGTTCCTGGCCGCTGACGACCGCCTGCCCGGGCGGCAGCACGAGGGTTGCGGTCCTGCCGTCGTCACCCTCCGACACATCGAGCGATGTTGCATGGGTCGTGCTTCGCCATTTGGGGCGATAGCGATGCTTGGCCGCGAGATAGCGGAGATGGACGATGACATTGCCGGGGCCATCGGCCCTATACCGGAATGCGTACCACGGACTCGGGTTGATCGGCGGGGCGTGTTCGGGCGCGATAAGGACAGAAAACTCGCGCTCACCTTCGATCGTGCACGGTGAGAGCGGCGCGCCCTCAAAATCGAAGCTGATGCTCGCGGCTGTAGTGATGCAACTTCGCGGTGGAGCACCGGTCCCGGCGGCGGGGGGCGGCAATTGCGCGCATCCTGCGAGCGCAAGCAGCGCCCCCGCGAAAGGCAGCCGGAACCGGTACAAAGTCACAGCGTCAGAACTTCTTCCTGATCTCGATGGCGAACTGGCGGCCGCGGGCGCTGTGCAGATCGCTGTAGAAGCCATAAGTTTCGTCGGCGAGCGGCGGATCGGTATCGAACAAATTGTTGATCGCAAACCGCAACCGGGTTCCGTCGAGCGCCGTGTCATTGTTGATCGTATAGGCGACCGACAGATTCATCGTAAAGATGTCGTCGACCGGGAAGAAATTGGCATTGGGATTGTCCGATACGACCAGCACGTCGCGAACCACGCTGGTGTCATAGAATTTCCCGACATAGCTGCCGAACAGGCCAACCGAGACCGGCCCCTTGTCCCAGTTGATCGAGCCGCTGGCTCGCCATTTGGGCCGTCCGTCCACCTCCAGAAGCTCGCCAAGGCCGCCGACGGTGACATCGAGCGGCAGCGTTCCCGCGGCGATCGCATCGAGGATTTCCTGCCCGTCCGGGCCGGCGCTCTGCACAAAGCTGTCGAGCCGCGCCACGTTCAACCGGACCCGGAAATCCCCCGCCCCGAAATCGGGCACACGATAGACAAGGCCGAAGTCCCACCCCTTCGACACGCGGCTGTCGAGGTTGAGATAGGGGTCGAGCACGCGAATGATCCGGCCGGTCGGGGCCAGGCTGGTGCCCGTGAACAGGGCGATGTCATCCGCCGTTGGCGCTTCGCGGATCACGTTGGGGTTGCTGCTCCCGGCCAGACGGCGCAGCAGGTCGAGCGCAATGGCGTTGTCATCGCCGAACGTCCCGACCAGGCCGGTCTGCTTGACCCGCCAGTAATCGGCGGTGAGCGTCAGTCCGGGCAGGAACCCCGGCTCGAGAACGATGCCCAGGTTGATGCTTTCACTGTCTTCGGGGCGCAGGTTGCGCGCGCCCGAGCGGAAGCTGATCACCCCCGCCCCGGGGCAGGCAGCAAGATTGGCGATAACGCCCTTCTCGACCTGTGCCTGGCAGACGACAAAATCGTCGCGGGTGTTCGAGCGCGTGGTGCCGTCGTCGTTGACCTGCACCAGGTTGGGAGCGCGGAAACCCTGCGACCAGGCGCCGCGGAACGTGACGCCGGGAATGGTCGTCCACGATGCCGCGATGCGCGGCACCTTGGCGGTTGCGCGGATGTCGGCGAACCGTTCGATGCGGCCGGCAAGCTGGACGTTGAGCGCCTCGATCAGCGGAATGTTCATTTCCGGGCTAACGAGGGGAACGAACAGTTCGGTGAACGCCGAATAGACATTGCGGACGCCGTCGGTGTCGGGGGATTCGCTGGTGCCGGCGACGTCGCTGCCGTTGAACACCCCGGTCACGCTGTCGGTGAAGGTGATGGTGCCGTCGAGCCGCGGATCGCGGTCGTCGTAGAAGGACTCGCGCCGCCACTCGACGCCGGCGGCGATGCCGACATTGCCGCCGGGCAGCGTGAACAGGTCATCGCGGCTGACCTTGAAGTCGGCGAGCGCCAGGCTGGTGCCGCCCTTGCGGAACACGTCGATCCGGAACGGCTCGATCGAGGAAAGCGGGTTGGGCGTGCAATCGCCGAGGCCCGGATCGTCCAAGCAGCCGCCGTTGAACGGATTATACGCATCGGGCGTGGTCAGGTTGATCTGGCGCTGCATGGCGGTGAGCGAAACCCGGTTGCGCTCCAGATCGATCGTATCGGCCTCCGAATAGACGAAGCCGGTGTCGAAGTCCCACGCGCCGAAGTTGCCCCGCAACCCGGCCACCAGCCGGTAACTTTCCTTTTCGACGTCGATGATCCGGTTGCCGACATCGACAAAACGGTACCGTTCCATGATCAGGTCGGCGCCCTCGGCCGCGATCGTGGTACCCGGCAGGCGCTGCGGGTTGGGTTGTCCGTTGCGCGTGGTCGGCCCGAACGGATTGTAATAGGCGTTGCGCGAGATGCCGACGGGAACGGCGCTGAGGATTGCCGACGGGTCGAAATTCCGCACGCTTTCCGATCGGTAATAGCTGCCCTCGAAATAGGCCTCGATATCGTCGGTCAGCTCGTAGCTGAGCAGCGCCATCGCATTATAGCGGTCTTTCTTGCTGATCAGGCTGTTACCGAAGATCGTGTTGTAACGGACCGCCGCGACCGGCGTTTCGCCGTTGCGGGCGCAGATGCCGCCGCCGAACTGGAGGCGGCAACCGGCGAAGGTGCTGGGTTGCAGGTAGAAGTCGTCGTCGCCGATCGGCGTGCGGTTGGCTGGTGCCTGGATATCGAACTGCCCGAACGGGCCAAATGTATTGCGGTTGTTGAACGAGGCATCGCCCTCGAAATCGGTCCCTTCGACCAGCGGCAGGCGGTTGTCGTCGCGCGCGTAATCGCGTGCGGTGACGGGCAGGCCGTTTTCGTGGAAATAGCCGCCATAGACGGTCAGATTGCCGCGGCCGCCGCCGAAGTCGAACCCATAGCCGCCGGTCAGGTTGAAGCTGTAGAGGCTTGTCCCGTCGGACATGCGGTAGTCGGCTTCGAGGAAGCCACCTTTCATGCCGCCTTTCAGCACCGTGTTGACCACGCCTGCCACGGCGTCGGCGCCGTAGAGCGCCGATGCGCCGTCGCGCAACACTTCGATCCGCCGCACGCTTCCCGGTGCGATCTCGTTGGTATCGGGCGAGACAACCGGCACGAGCAGCTCGGTCTGGAAACCCGGATGCAGGTTCATGCGGCGGCCGTTGATCAGCAAGAGCGTGTTGCCGGTGCCAAGGTCGCGCAGATTGATCGAACCGACGTCGCCGCGCACATTGTTCTGGGTCGTCGCGTTCTGCTCGTTGAAGGCGACCGTCCCGGCCTGCGGGATGGCGCGGAACATTTCGTCGCCCGACGATGCGCCGCTGTTCTCGATCGACTGTTCGTCGACCACGGTGACGGGCAGCACGTCGTTGATCTGGGCGCCCTGAATTTGGGTGCCGGTGACGACGATTTCGGGTTCGGCGGCGCTGACCTCCGCGGCATCGGGCGTCGATCCGGACGCGGGCTGGTCCTGCGCGGCGGCGAGCGTGGACGCGAGCAGGCTTGTGCCGCCCAGAAGCGCCAGTTTGGCAATGGTGGTGATGCGCATATTGGTGATCCTCCCGATCATTTCTTTTGGGTCATTTGCTTGTCGAGCCAGGTGTGGAACAGCGTCGGCCACTGGCTCAGCGTCTGCTCGGATGTGCCGAGACCCCATCCGTGGCCTCCATCCGAAAAAATGTGCATTTCCACGCTCGCGCCGGCGCGGTTGAGCGCCTCGAACAGCGCGATATTGTGGCCGGGTGGCGTCGTCTGGTCGTCGGCCGAGGAGAACAGGATCATCGGCGGCGCGTCCTTCGACGCATGCGTGTCGAGCGACCAAAGCTCCTGTGCCGCGATGCTGGGTTCGCGGCCGACGATCTCGCGCCGGGTGCGCGTCGTGTCATAGGGTTTGCGCAGCGTGACCACCGGGAACAGCAATGCCGCGAAATCGGGCCGCGCCGACGCCGTTTCGACCTCGTCGTTACCCGCGTATAATGGCTGGCCCGGCTTCAGCGCGGTGTAGCCGGCCAAATGTCCGCCGGCGGAGAAACCCAGAATGCCTATGCAGTCGGGCCGAATGCCGAAGTCACCCGCACGATGGCGCACGATCTTCATCGCGCGCTGCGCGTCGATGAACGGGGCGGTGGCCTCCCATCCGTCGGCGGGCAGCCGGTGGATCAGTTCGAAGACGGTATAGCCGTTAAGCTGCAACCATTGCGCCGCGGGGGTGCTCTCCTTCCACAGCTGGATGCGGAAATAACCGCCGCCGCCGATGACCACCACCGCCCGACCATTCGGATGGTTGGGACGATAGACGCGCAGACGCGGATTGGAGACATTGGACACTGCACCAAAGCCTGCGCCCTTGTCGCCGATCCGTTCCGGCCCGCTGACGGCGCCCTTCCCGGGCGGCGTGCCAGGCCACAGCAGAATTTCTTCGAATTCATGCGCCTTCAGCACGGCGCCGCCCGGCCAGGTCGATGCGACCAGCAGCGTGGCGGCGCCCGCGATCAGGGTGCGGCGCGCGATCATGCGGTCTCTCCGATCGCCGCCGCTATACCCTCGCTATGGGGTCCGGTGCGCTCGTGATGTTCGATGTCGGCTTCAGGCAGCGGCATTGGCTTACCCGCCATCGCGGCGGCCAGCCGCTGGGTGTCGAGCGCATTTTCCCATTTGGCAACCACGATCGTGGCGACCGCATTGCCAATGAAATTGGTGAGCGCGCGGCATTCGCTCATGAACCGGTCGATGCCCAGGATCAGCGCCATTCCGGCCACCGGAACAGAGGGGATGACCGACAGCGTCGCCGCGAGGATCACAAAGCCCGCACCGGTGACCCCCGCCGCGCCCTTTGAGCTGACCATCGCGACCAGCACCAGCGTGAGCTGCTCGCCGAACGACAGCTCGATGCCCACCGCCTGCGCGATGAACAGCGCGGCCAGCGTCATATAGATGTTGGTGCCGTCGAGATTGAAGGAATAGCCGGTTGGCACAACCAGCCCGACCACCGTCTTGCGGCAGCCCGCGATCTCCATTTTCTCCATCAGGCTTGGTAGGGCGGCCTCGGACGACGACGTCCCGAGAACGAGCAGGAGCTCCTCGCGCAGATATTTGATCAAGCCAAAGATGGTGAACCCTGCCAGTCGCGCGACAACACCGAGTACCACGAGAACGAACAGCAGCGACGTCAGATAGAAGGTCGCGATCAGCGCCGCGAGACTGGCGAGAGAACCAATTCCGAACTCGCCGATGGTAAAGGCGATCGCCCCGAACGCACCGATCGGGGCGAGCTTCATCAACATGTGGACGAGCTTGAAGATGACCTCGTTGAACGACCCCATCACGTCGAGGACAAGGTCGCTGTGCGGCCTGGTCGTGGCGATCGCGACACCGGACAGGATCGCAACAAGCAGCACCTGGAGGATCGATCCGCTGGTCAAGGCGCTGAACAGCGTCGTAGGTATGATGCCGAGCAGGAAGCCTGCCATGGTCTGCTGCTTCGCGGTCTCGGCATATGTCGCTACCGCCGCCGTATCGAGCGATGCTGGGTCGATATTCAGTCCCGCGCCCGGCTGGACGACATTGGCAACCACGAGCCCGATAACGAGCGCGAGGGTGGAGAAGAACAGGAAATAGACGAAGGCCTTGCCGGCGACGCTGCCGACCGCGGTCATATCCTTCATCCCCGCGATGCCGGTGGCGACGGTCACGAAAATCACCGGGGCGATAATCATTTTGACCAGCGCGATGAAGCCGTCGCCGATCGGTTTCAGCGAGGCGCCAAACTCGGGAAACAGGTGTCCCACCAGCGCGCCGAGCGCGATCGCGGTCAGCACCTGAACATAAAGATGCCGATAAAATGGCAATTTGCGGGCGGGCACGCCCGAATCCCCAGTGGCAGCTGCCAACCCCATCGCCGATCCTCTCCCGTGGCAATTTTTGCCTGGTATCGATTATAATTTGCCGGGAGGGACCATGAAACGATCAAGCCGCATTTCTAAATATCATTATTTATCATGTATATAGACTATTTGGCGTTCGAGATTTGTGCGGTTATCCCTACATTCGAGTTGAATATTGTGCGAAAAACCGCACAGTAGAGCGATGGCGGGTTGGGCAGAAAAGATCGTTGGTGACCGTCGTTACCTGATTCTGTCGGTGGCGGTCGCGATCAGCATTTTGACCGGATTGGTGCTGTCCGTCGACCGCGTGATGTATGCCCGCGCCCTTGCTCAGGAGAAGGCAGTCGCGGGCGACGATGCAGCCATTCTTGCTGCCGGTCTGCGGAGCGAACTCGACAAGGTTAGCCTGCTGCCCATTACGCTGGCGGGTGACCTGCAGGTCGGCGAAACGCTCGCGCGCGATGCCGGCCAGACCCGATTGCTTGATATCCGGCTCGAAAATCTCGCTAAGCGGTCGGGCGCCGCGGCCATCTATGTCATGGACCGGGACGGCCTCACATTTGCGGCGAGTAACTGGAACCAGCCTGACAGTTTTGTGGGCTCGAACTATGCCTTTCGCAGCTATTTCCGGGAGGCGTTGAACGGCGGAAGCGCCACCGAGTTCGCACTCGGCACCGTCAGTCGCCGACCGGGGCTGTATATCGCCCATCGGGTCGGTCCGGCGGCCCGACCACTCGGCGTGGTCGCAGTGAAAATCGAGTTCGACGCGCTCGAAGAAAGCTGGCGCAAGGCGACCAACGGCGTTTACGTCACCGATGCAACGGGCGTCGTACTTTTGGCAACCGACGCCCGATGGCGGTTCCTGCTGACCGGGGAAGGCGTCGCGAAACTGCGCGATGCCGCGCAGGACCGGCAACGCTTTGGGCTGGCACGGCTCGAGCGCCTGGTTTTGGCAAGACCCCAAGGAGCAGGCGAGCGGGCGATCGTCGAAGCGCCGTTGTTTGATACGCTGCAATCGATCTCACCCGATGGGTGGACGCTGCACTTGCTGGTGGACCCGGGACCCCGCGCAGCGGCAGCGATCGCAAGCGGGCGGCTGGCCGTCGCCCTGGCGCTGGCCAGCACGATTGCGCTGGCATTCGCCCTGTTCTTCGTCCGTCGGCGACGGCAGGCGTTACAGGAGACGGAGATCGCGCAGCGCACGCAGACGGTGCGCGAACAATTGTCACAGGCCAACCGCCTAGCGACGCTGGGCCAGATATCGGCCGGGGTTGGCCATGAGATCGGGCAGCCGGTCGCGGCGATGCGGGTGTTTGCCGAAAATGGCGAGAAGTTGATTGCGCGCGGGCTCGTCGACGAAGCGTCGGCAAATTTCCGCGAAATCGTCGGATTGGCGGACCGGCTCGGTCTGATAACCGCAGAACTGCGGCGCTTCAGTCGCCGCCAGCCGGCGCCACGGCGCCTGGTCCGGATCGGTGAGATCGTCGACAGCGCGCTCCTTCTGCTCCGCGACCGGATCGCGTCGATGGACGTGGCACTGGATCTGCCGTCGGCACAGGATCTCGATATTGCCGTCGTCGCCGAGCATGTGCGGCTGGAACAGGTGCTGGTCAACCTGCTCCAGAACGCCCTCGATGCAGTGGGCGACGGGGGTGCGATTGCAATCGAGGCGATCCGCGGGGGCGATGACATCCGGTTGCGCGTTTGCAACAGCGGCCCCGGCATCGGCGCCGACAAAATTGGCCAGTTGTTTCAGCCTTTTGCGACCACGAAGCCCGACGGTCTGGGGCTGGGGCTCGTCATTTCGCGCGACATTATGCGCGACCTTGGCGGCGATCTTGTTTTCGAACCCGACGCAAAGCGGACCTGTTTCACCATGATCATTCCGCGCACAAAATGACCGACGGCAGCCTATCAATCATCTTCGTCGAGGATGACGACAGTCTGCGAGCCGGCACGTTCCAAGCATTGCAGCTGGAAGGATTTAACGTGGCCGCATTTCCCGCAGCTACGGCCGCCTTGCGTGAAATCGCTGCGGACTTCGATGGCGTCGTGATCAGCGACGTTCGCCTGCCGGTCCTCGACGGAATCGAATTCTTTGCCCGGATTCGCGACATTGACCCCGATATTCCAGTCATCTTCACCACCGCGCATGGCGATGTATCGATGGCCGTCGATTCCATGAAGGATGGCGCCGCGGACTTCTTCACCAAGCCCTATGCGATCGAACGGCTCGCGCGCTCGGTGCGCCAGGCGGCCGACCGGCGCAAGCTTTTGCTGGAAAACCGCCGCTTGCGTTCACAACTGGAAGGAAACGCGCGCACCGGCTGGATGGGATCGTCGGTTGTAGCCGGCCGTGCCGAGCGGATCGTGCGCGAAGTGGCGCAAACCGATGCCGACCTGCTGATCAGCGGCGCACCGGGCACCGGCAAGAGTCACGTCGCGCGTCTGATACATGATCTCAGCCCGCGCCGGAATCGTCCGTTCGTCGTCCTCGATCCCGGCATTTTCGCCAACGAGGAGGCCAATGTCCTCATCTATGGCCGCGACCCGTCGGTCGCGCTGTCGCGGTCGGGGCTGATCGAGCGGGCAAATGGCGGAACGCTGGTCATCGAAGCGCTGGAGTCGATCCCCGCGCGCGATCTGCCCCGCCTGATCAGCCTGGTCGACCAGCGGAATTTCATCGCCCTTGGAGCGGATCGCCCGCGGAATGTCGATATCCGGATAATCGGGACTACCACCCTGTTCCGTCAGGGAAACGACAGCGTGTCGGTCCGCGATCGCGGACTGGAAGATCGGCTGAGCGGCATTACTGTCACATTGCCCCCGCTCGTCGAACGACGCGACGACATTCCCGAATTGTTCCGGATGTTCGTGGCCGATTTCGAACGCAGTCTCGAACGGTCGGCGGATGATCTCAGCGAGATCGAATGGCAGCATCTCGTCAGCCACGATTGGCCCGGCAACCTGCGCGAGCTGCGCACATTTGCGCAGAATTTCGTGCTCGGCCTGACCCGTCTGGCACAGCCCGTCGAGCCGGGAACCACGGGAGCGAGCCTTCAGTCGCTGGTCGCAAATTTTGAACGAACGCTCCTCGAAGATGCGATGCGCCGCTCCGGCGGGAGGGTCGCCGACGTGCAGCGGAGCCTGAACATTCCCCGCAAAACCTTGTACGACAAATTGGCCAAATATGGGCTTCGGGCAAGCAGTTACCGGCCCTAAGCGATCGACGGCCCGGCGACGGCAAGTGCGACCGGCGCCGCCATCGAATTGATCGGCATAAATAAGAGTACGCCCATCAGACGCATGCCCATGTCCGCAACATTCTTACTGCGAGCAGTTTCATTGACGTGCTGATGCTTGTGGCCATGCCACCGATCAACACCTCGCCTTTGACCAGGAGCAACATCTTAGATTTCGGCATATTTTCGACGATCGATGCGCTTCGTAAGCGCCAGCGTGCCTTCGCGAAAGCCGGACGCGACCTCGCCGCAGCAAGCGCGCCGAGGTGCCTCGGGGACGAGAAAACGTAGCACTGGTCGCCGCGGTCGCAGGCGCGATATGGCCCGGAAGCATGGCAGCCGATGATTGCCGAACTCGACATCGTCGATGGCGGCGTTGCGAGCACGAACTGGATCCCTGTTCACTTCGACGCTGACGGAATTGGACATGGCGTGTGGCGCGTCAAAGGCAGCTCGCCGCTCGCAACAGGCCCCTCGGTCGGAAATATTCTCGAACGCATTGCTCGCCTGAGTAGTGCACTCGGATCATCCGTTCGCTTCGCAATCGCCCAGCCGTGGCGCGAACGCGCTACGTCGGTCAGGATCTCGCCAAACTTGTCTTAAGCGGGACAGTCGCCGAACGACCAACTTTGGTTAGCAATGGGGCATATAAGCCCGCTCTACCTCGTGATTACTGCCCCCGACATGGGCGCGAGCTTTGCGAGAAATCGGTTCTGCGCAGCAAAGGAGACATTCTCCTCTCGCATCGCACGCTGCAAATTTTCGACGAGGGCATTCATATCTCGCGTCCGCACGCCGAGATCCTTGTGCGAAGCGGTCATGTCGCGCCCCGTATAAATGCAGCCCGCATTGAGAATATAGCAGAACTGCTCGAACAAGGTCCGTTTCAGTCGAACCATGTCGTGTGACGCGAAGATCGCGGCGATGCGCGGGTCGGCTTCCGACAGTTCGACCGTCCGGTTGGCGATCCGGCGGATGCCTGCCTGACCGCCGAAGGCGTCGGCCATCGCCACGCCGTCGAACGGCTTTGCTCCCGCATTGCCGTCGCCCTGGACATAGGGATCAACCGGAAACTCGCCGGTAACAGGATCGCGCATTTTTTCTTCGACGCCGAATTCCTTGTCCCAGTCCACCGGCGGCTCGGCGACGGATTGCGTCAGTAGTGCGGCGGCAAGGATAAGCATTGGGCGGTCCTCAAAAGGCGAGCTGGGCGGACAGAAATCCGCCACGCTGGTTGTCGAACGTCGCGATCGAACCCAGGTCGACATAGGCGGCGGTGACGGTCAGGTTCTTGGTCACCGCATAGGCGGCGAACAGATCCCACCAATCACCCTCGCGCGCGATGGCGAGATTGTCTGGCTTGGTGCGATATTCGGCGCCGATGACCGCGCGGCGCGACAGCTGATAAGCAACCGATCCCTCGAACTGGAGCGAGTAACTATTCTCCCCTGCGCTGCCGAAGCCGAGGAGCCCGCCTTGGTTGGCCTTGGTCAGCCGCGCCGTCGTATTGACGAGGACGCTGTGCGAGAGGAACAATTTTGTTGCCGATAGCGTGAAGTCGGTGCCTTGGCCGTTGGCAGCACCCACCGCGAGAGCGACGGGCGTATCGCTGCTTCGCTTGTGCTGGACGCCCGCTGCGATCTGCGGAACAAGCGGATTGCCGTAGACGACATCGCCCGCGATCCGGAGCGTTGCGGCGAACACATCCTGGTTGAGCATATAGCCCTCGCCGAGCCCGAGCGCGGTTCCTACATCGCGCGTATCGAAGTTCTGGCGTGCATAGCTAAGTTCGACGCGGTCAAAGAGCCCGACCGACAGCCCATAACTCGTCCACCCATAGTCGGGGAGTTCGATGATCGTGCCGTGCGCCGACAAGCCGACGCCGACATCGGTTTCGCGACCGCTGATCGTCGCCCATGTCGCAAGGCCGCCGCCGCTGGTGCCCTCGATCGTCGCGACACCGTTCGTCAGCAACAATTTTCCACCGTCGAGCAGCGCGCTTTCCTGCGCCGCGGCTGGCGAAGCCAGGACGCACGAAAAAGCAAGTCCGGCCAGCAGGCCGCGTAAGGGAAGAGGTTGGTCCATAATGGAGACATCACATCAATCGGCTAAGATTGTGTTAACCATGCGCTCCAAATTTTGACGCAAAATTAAACAACTAGCCCTAGTTCGGCGCAAATGAAGGGACCAATCATCCTTGCTGCGTTGCTCGGCCCGGGCATAGGGATTGCCGCTGCATGGGCTGCGACGCCTGCGTCGATGCAGGTCCAGGTCGTTGACGAGCGTGGTGTCCCGGTGCGTGACGCGGTCGTCGAACTCGATCCCGGCGGCGGCTGGCGCGGCGGAGCGATCCGCTTTCCAGGGCGTGCCGCCATGGCGCAGAAGAACGTCACCTTCACCCCCGGTACACTCATTGTCGCCAAGGGCGGCAGTGTCGCTTTTCCCAACCTTGATACCGTCCGGCACAGCGTCTTCAGCTTTTCCAAAGCGGCGCGGTTCGAGATCGACCTCTATGGGCGCGATCAGTCGCGGTCGCAGGCGTTCCCGGTCGTCGGCACCGTCGCGCTCGGATGCAATATCCACGATCAGATGCGAGGATATATACGCGTGGTCGACACGCCTTATGCCGCAAAAACCGACCAGAACGGTCTTGTCCGCTTGTCGGGCATGGCGGCGGGCACCTATCAGCTGACCATTTGGCACCCACGTGCCCGGACACCCGGGGGAGAGGTCAAGCGCGCCGTCGTTGTCGGCGCCGGAGCGGCCAGCCAGAAGATCGCGTTAAGGCTGCGATGACGTTATCGCTTTCCATTCCGGCGCGCTTTCGTTTTCGATCACTGAAGCTTCGTATCGCGGTCGCCTATGCGACGCTGTTTGCGCTCGTGCTCGCGGCGGTCGTGCTTCTGGCAGGCAATGGGGTTGCGCGTTTCGGCGAGAATAGCGCATCGCGTGATCTGGCCGCGAACGCCCGGGTCTTTGACGAGATCATTGCCTTGCGGGCCCAACAAATGCGGGGGTCGACCGATATCCTGTCGCGCGACTTCGGGTTTCGAGAGGCTGTGGCAACGCATGACGACGCGACCATCGAAAGCGCACTGCTCAGCCTGCGGCAGCGCTCGCGCAGCGCCGCGGCCTTCGTCGTTGGCCTCGACGGCAGCATCGTCGGTTCGTCGGATGCGGCATTGCCTGCCGTCGAAGATTTGTGGAACGCGCTCGATGCGGGGCAGGAGCGCGGGGTAATTCGGCTTGGCGAAAAACTTGCCCTGGCCGCCGCTTCGCCTGTGGAAACGCCGGATACAATCGGCTGGCTCGTCATGGCCCAGCCGCTCGATGCCGCCGAGATGAAGCGGCTGAGCCGTCTCGCCGCGGTCGATATCGATGCGCGCGTGCTGCCGGCGTCGCGTCTCCCAGCCGCGCTTAGCAACGCAACTCTAGGGAGTGTTGTCGAAACCGACGATGGCGATCGAATCTTGCATCATGTAACGGCGCTCCCCGCCTTGCAGCAGGGTCTCCGGCCGCGTCTTCTTCTCAACCACTCACTCAGCGAGGCGCTGGCCGAATATTCCGGCCTTCAATGGCTGCTTGCGGCGCTCGCGGCCGCCGGCCTGTCGCTGGTCGTCGTACTGAGCTGGCGTGTTGCCCGGACCATCACCAGCCCACTGCGCGCCCTTGACAACGCGACGCGGCGGCTTGGAGAAGGCAAGGACGCGAAGGTCGAAATTACGTCGGAGGACGAGATCGGAAGACTCGGTGCGAGCTTCAATACCATGGTTGACGCGATTGCGGAGCGCGAACGGCAGATCACGCACGTTGCGCTCCACGATGGACTAACCAATCTGCCCAATCGCAAATTGTTTGTCGAACAGCTGGATCATGCCTTGCTGCGCCGCCGCGACGATATGCAATTGATGGTCGTCTACGTCGATCTTGACGATTTCAAGGTCGTCAACGATACGCTCGGACACCCCGCCGGAGATACGCTGCTTCGCAACGTGGCCGCGCATCTTCAGGATGTGCTTGGCGATGCCATTGTCGCGCGACTGGGAGGCGACGAGTTCGCGATTCTGCTCAGTGACCTGCCAGCGACCGAGAATCTCGCGGCTCTGGCCGATCGGCTCCAGGATTGCTTTGATCGCTCGATCGTGATCGACGGTCAGCAGGCGGATGCCTCGGCGAGCCTCGGTATCGCGGTTGCGCCTGCCGATGGGGTCGATGGGATCACCTTGATGAAGAATGCCGACCTTGCGCTTTACCGCGCCAAGCGTGACGGCAAGTCGACATATCAATTCTTCGAACGCTCCCTCGACGAGCAGGCGCGTTATCGGCGACAGATGGAGCTCGACCTCCGCCTAGCCATCCGCGACGGCGGTTTCGAACTCCACTTCCAGCCACTCTACAGCCTCCAGGAGGAGCGGCTCAAGGCGTTCGAGGCGCTCATTCGCTGGCCGCACCCCGAGCGCGGGATGATCAGTCCCGCCGAGTTCATTCCGCTTGCGGAAGAAACGGGTCTCATCGTTCAGATCGGTGAGTGGGTCGTTCGCGAAGCTTGCCGTCAGGCAGCGTCCTGGCCGGGCGATCTCGCGGTGGCGGTCAATATCTCGCCCAAGCAGTTCCTCAGTCCAAATCTGGCGACGGTCGTCTTGTCGGCGCTCGCAATTTCGGGACTTCCCGCGACCCGACTCGAACTCGAGATCACAGAGAGTATTTTCATTTCCAACGTGGAACGCACGCTCGATGCGCTCCACGGCCTGCGCAAGCTCGGTGTGCGGATTGCGCTCGACGATTTCGGGACCGGCTATTCCTCGCTCAGCTATCTGCGGTCGTTCCCGTTCGACAAGCTGAAAATCGACCAGAGCTTCGTTCGCGACCTAACGGCTGGCGGCAACGCCAACGCGGTGATCCGCGCGATAACGACCTTGGCGGATGCGCTCGGCATGGAGACCTTGGCCGAAGGCGTCGAGGATGAGGCACAGGCCGAAATCCTTCGCCAAGAAGGCTGCCGTCAGATTCAAGGTTATCTGCTCAGCAAGCCGATCGACTCGCGCTTGGTTCGGGGCTTTATCAATGAGATGGAATTTTCCACGAACGCGGAACGGCTGCGGGCGTGAGCATGGCAATTGCCTGATCCTAGCGTTTCATCCTACTTGGCCGACATCATTCAGAACACGGCCACCCGTAGCGCACGCGTCGCGTGCGGGAACTCCCTGCGAGAACTCCCGCATAGCGTACCGCAGGGGCAATTTTCGGGTGAGGAACTCACCGGTGATGAAGCAGCCTCCACCGCCGAACTCGATAAAGTTGGCAACGAAGATGGGCCGGACGATTCCAACGCGCACTCACACGCTTCGGTGTCTATTCGATACTCACCTTAGAAGAAAGCTTTGCTGATCGCAGGCAAGGTGGCGTAAGCTATTTCAATTGATCAGAAAAGGTGGTGGACGCACTAGGGCTCGAACCTAGGACCCGCTGATTAAGAGTCAGCTGCTCTACCAACTGAGCTATGCGTCCACTGCCGGATTTCGGCGCGCTTGGCGGCGGCGAGCTATGCTCTTTGCTGCGAAGCGAGCGGCCCGCTATCATGCCAATCGGGGGAACGCAATGCCTCTGCCAAAGATTTTTCTCAATGCAGGCGGCGTGTGCCCGTTTTGCTGTCGTTTTCGATCGCCAACATGATCCCGACGCACGTCATGATCGTCAGCATCGACGATCCGCCATAGGAAAAGAGCGGCAACGGAATGCCGACCACCGGTGCCAGCCCCATCACCATCATCAGGTTGATCGCGATGTAGAAAAAGATCGTCATGGTGAGCCCCGCCGCGGTCAGCTGGCCAAAGCGGGTGCGTGCTTTCAGCGCGACGCGCGTTCCCCAGCGCAGCAGGAGGAAAAAGGCAAAGAGCAGCCCCAGCCCGCCGATCAGCCCCCATTCTTCGGCCATCGTGGCGAAGATGAAGTCGGTGTGGCCTTCGGGCAGATAGTCGAGATGGCTCTGCGACCCGTTGAGAAAGCCCTTGCCGCCGACCCCGCCCGATCCGATCGCGATCTTCGACTGGCTAATATGATAGCCGGCGCCGAGCGGATCGCTTTCAGGGTCGAGAAAGATGAGCACGCGCTTTTGCTGATAATCGTGAAGGAACGAGAACAGCACGGGCAGCGCCGCCGCCCCGGCGATCGCGGTGCTGCCGAACCACCAGAAGGGCAGGCCCGCGACGAACATCACCACCACGCCGCCGATGCAGATCGACAAGGCCGTGCCAAGGTCGGGTTGCAGCATGACGAGCGCGGCGGGCAGTCCGATCATGATCAGCGCCGGCCACAGCGCGGTCCAGCTGCGCGTGTTCCCGGGCGGCAACTGCGCGTAGAAGCGCGCCAGGGCGACGACGATCGTCACCTTCATCAGTTCGGAGGGCTGGAGGTTCATGAAGCCGAGGTTCAGCCAGCGCTGGCTGCCCCCGCCGACAAAGCCGAGCAATTCGACCGCGATCAGCAGGACGAGCACGCCGATATAGGCAATGTACGAAAAATCCTCGAAAATGCGGATCGGCAGGCGCCCGATCACCATCGCGACGGTCAGGAACACCAGAAAGCGGATGGTCTGCTGCATCGCCCACGGCGTGAAGCTGCCGCCCGCGGCCGAATAGAGCACCAGAATGCCAAAACCCGTGATGGCGCTGAGCAGCGCGATCAGTTTCCACGGAATGCGCTGGATGGCGGGCGGCACGACGATCATTGTGGCAGCTCCGGATTGGGATCGCTCGACGCACCGGATTTCCACGCGGCATAGTCGCGGTCCATCCGCTCCTTGATATTGCCGCCCCAGCCAGCCTCGAACGTCTCCAGCGCTTCCATCGCCTTTTCGCGGTCGTAGAGGAAGGTGAAGATGTCCTTGGCGATCGGGGCTGCGGCGCGCGATCCGCCCATGCCATGCTCGATGACCACCGATGCGGCATAACGCGGGTTTTCGACCGGCGCGAAGCAGACGAACAGGCCGTGGTCGCGATATTTCCAAGCACCGCTCTGACCGCGCGAGCCCGAAGCGAGGCCGCGCACCTGCGCGGTGCCGGTCTTGCCGCCCATGGTGATGCCGTCGAGCGGCAGGCGGCTGCGCACCGCGGTACCCGCGCCGTTGACGACGCGGTCCATGCCCGAACGCGCAACGGCCAGCGCCTCGGCCGAAAAGGGCAGCGGCTCGTTGCGAAATTCGCGGTTGATCAGGCGCGGATACAGCCGCCGCCCCGACGCGATCCGCGCCGTCATCACCGCCAGTTGCAGCGGATTGACGCTGACATACCCCTGGCCGATCACCGCGTTCAGCGAATCCGACGCCGACCATTTCTGGTCGTACCGGCGCATCTTCCACGCGCTGTCGGGGATGGTACCGTACCGCTGGTTGCTGCCCGCCAGCTGAAATTCCTCGCCCAGCCCAAGCAGCTTGGCGGTGGGCGCCATCGCGTCATAGCCCAGCCGGTGCGCCAGCCAGTAGAAATAGCTGTTGCAGCTTTTTTCGATCGCGGTCGCCATGTCGACGCTGCCGTGTGTGCCGAGGCAGCGAAAGAAGCGGCTGCCGAGCCGATAGCCGCCGATGCAGGTGTGGCGTTCTCCGGGGTCGACGCCGTGCTGGACCGCAGCGATCGCGGCCATCGGCTTCAGCGTCGACCCGGGGGGATAGAGCCCGCGCGTCGCCTTGTTGATCAGCGGCTGGTGGTCGTCGGCGCGCAGCCAGCTATATTCGCTGTTGCTGATGCCGTCCGAAAAGCTGTTCGGATCGAAACTGGGCATCGAAATGAACGACAGGATGTCGCCGGTCAGGCAGTCGATAACGACGACCGCGCCCGATTCGCGGCCCATGCGCCGCGCCGCATATTCCTGCAGATCGGCGTCGATCGTCAGATGGACGGTCTTGCCCTGGACATCGGGCTGGGTTTCGAGATCGCGGACGATCTTGCCGCGCGCGGTCACCTCGACGCGCCGCGCGCCCGGCTTGCCCTTCAGCATCGGCTGGAAATATTTCTCCAGCCCATCCTTGCCGATCTTGTACCCCGGCGTGATGTACAGCGGATCTTTCGCCTTCTGATATTCCTCGGCATTCGGTGCGCCGACATAGCCGATCAGATGGCCGACCGCCGCGCCGGTCGGATAATTGCGGGCGAAGCCGCGCTGCGGCGCGATGCCCGGGAGCTCGGGCAGGCGGACGAGGATCGAGGCATATTCGGCCTCACTCATGTCTTCGGCCACAGCGACCGGTTGAAACCCCGATGCGGCCTTCAGATCGCGATTGATCCGCTCCATCGTGTCGCCGTCGAGGCGCAACAAGGTTCGCAGTTGGCCGAGCACGAAGTCGCGATTGTGCAGGCGGTCGGGGATGATGTCGATACGCAGCGAGACGCGATTGTTCGCCAGCGCCTTGCCATGGCGATCGACGATCCAGCCGCGACGCGGCGGGATGAGCGTCAGGTTGACGCGGTTGCTTTCCGATTCCAGCACATAGCGATCATTGTCGATGACCGAGATATAGGTCATGCGCGCCGCCAGCGCGAGCCCGACCGCCGCCTGCGCACCGCCGACAACCAGCGCGCGGCGGGTGAAGGTGATACCCCTCCAGGCTTCGGTAATGGGCGGGTTCTTGCGCGGCATTGCTTCTGACTAAGGCGATTATCGGCGTTTCAGGCGGAAATTGTCAAACTTGCCGGTCAGCCGCATGAACAGCGGCACCAGCAGCGCCGAGATGACAATCTGCGGCACGACCAGCCCCAGCACGCGTCCTGTCGCCGCGCTCGGATGAACGATCAGCGCCGCCAGCGACTGGATGATCGCGATCAGCAAGGCTGCAATCGCCCAATCGTGCAGAAAACCGCGCCAATAGATGCGCTGCGACGAATAATGGATCGCGATGCTGGCGAGCGTCCACAGCCCGACCGCGGTGCCGATCGGCTGGCCGCTGAACAGATCGTCCCACAGCCCCAGCGGCAGGCCGATCCACACCGGCCACATTTCGGTGCGCAGCAATTGCCAGCAGAGGAAAAACAGCAGCCCAAGCGGTGGTAGCACCGGCGAGTTGGCGACGAGCGGCAACATCAGCGGCAGCGCCGAAGCGATCATCACGGTCGCCACCGGCACGATCCGCATGCGCCACAGCGAAGCCGGTTCGCCCAGACGGGGCGCGGCGCGGTTGTTCATGGGGTGGGGC
>NZ_SCMU01000019.1 GCF_005503695.1 Sphingopyxis sp. 2PD | reverse complement strand
GTGTAGCCGGGCTGGCCGGGGACGCGGCCGCTGGGGAGCAGCGCGGGGGTGGTGGCGAGGGTCAGCTTGCGGTCGGCGGCGATTTCTTCGATCGACGCGCCGCTGTTCACCGCGTCCTGGATCGCGTTGTAATAATCGACGATCGCCTCGTTCGCCTTGTTCTTGGCCAGTTCGGTGCGGATGTCGGCGCTGGCGTCGGCAAGGCTGCGCGCCGGACGCGCGGTGACGTTCTCGACGCGCGCGACAGTCCAGCCAAGCCCGGTCTGGACCGGGCCGATCAGGTCGCCTTGCTTGGCGGCGAACGCCGTCTTTGCCGCAGCGGCGGTGCTGGTCGCCGCGTAGGAGGATTGGGTGAGGTCGCCGGTGGTCGAGGCCGAAAGCCCAGCGGCCTGCGCCGCAGCGGCGAGCGATGTGCCGCCGCGCACCTTGGCCGCCAGCGCGTTGGCGGTTGCCTGGTCGGGCGCAATGACCTGCGCAAAGCGGCGCGTTTCGCTGGCGGCATATTGCGCGGCATTGTCCTTATAGACTTTGGCGATTTCGGCGTCGGTGACCGCCGGAACCGGCACAGCGGCGGCGTCGAACACCGCATATTGGATGACGCGGCGTTCGGGCACGGTGAATTTCGCGGCGTTCTGCGTGAGATGCGTCTTGAGCGCGGCGTCGCCGGGGTCGGCGGTCGGAGCAAAGGCGCTGGCCGGAATGAAGGTCGCCTGACCGCGGCGCTGTTCGAGGAGCAGCGCGGCATAGGGCTGCGCCATGCCGGGCGCGAGGCGCGGCATGCCGGCAATCGGGGCGGCAATCTGTTCGATCAGCAATTGCTGGCGCAGGTCGCGGCGCAGCTGCGCCTCGGTCATGCCATTCTGGCGCAGAAAGGTTTCGAACGCGGTCTGGTCAAAGCTGCCCGACACACCGGCAAAGGCGGGGATGTCGGCGATGCGCCCGTCGATCAGTCGCTTGCTGACGCCAAAGCCCATCTCGGTCGCGAACTGGTCGAACGCCATGCCCTCGACCATCTGATTGAGCACCTGGTCTAGCCCGCCCGATTCGACGAACGCCGCCATCGTCATCCCGGGCTGGTCCTGACGCGCCTGATTATAGGCGAGGCGGACGCGATCGCGCAGCTCGCCGACGCCAATTTGTTCGCTGCCCACCTTGGCGACATTGGCACCGCCGATCCCGCCAAAGGTCGAGTTTCCGGTGACGTCGCTCAGCGCAAAGGCTACCCCGATAAAGGCGACGAAGCCCAGCGCGAGGATCTTGCCGAGCGTCGAGGAAAACATACGGCGGATGGCGGTAATCATGGGGCAGCTATTCTTTCGGCGGGGCGCGGGGATGCGCGGCTGGGCGATGCTTTAGAGAGGTGGCGGCACCGCATCAAGGCGCGAAAGGGGCTTTTCGCGGCGCCGCGACACCGCTTGCCTATCGCCCCCACCCGCCGCTAGGGCATCGACTTCGTTTGAACAGCGGGAGAGACGCGGCAATGGCACGGCGCAAATATGTGGTCGGCAACTGGAAAATGAACGGCACGACGGCGGCGCTGGCCGAAGCGCAGGCGATTTTCGCTGCGGCGGGCGATCATGCCGGAGTCGATGTCGCGCTGTGTCCGCCGTTCACGCTGGTCGGCGCGATGGCTGCCGCGGTGCCGGGGGCGGCGGTGGGCGGGCAGGACTGCCATAGCGCCGCATCGGGTGCCTTTACCGGATCCGTCGCGGCACCGATGCTGGCCGACGCCGGGGCGGCGCTGGTGATCGTCGGGCATAGTGAACGGCGCGAAGGATGCGGCGAAAGCGACGCCGATGTGCGCGCCAAGGCCGAGGCCGCGCTGGCGGCTGGGCTGTCGGTGATCCTGTGCGTCGGCGAACCGCGCGAGGTGCGCGAATCGGGCGGGGCGATCGATTATGTGCTGGCGCAGATCGCCGGATCGGTGCCCGATGATTTCGATCCCGCGCGGTTGGCGATCGCTTACGAGCCGATCTGGGCGATCGGCACCGGGCTGGTGCCGACCGTCGCCGATGTCGCAGCGATGCACGGAGCGATCCGCGGCGCGCTGGCGGCGCGCTTTGGCGGCAAGGCGGAAGATATGCGATTGCTGTACGGGGGGTCGGTGAATGGCGACAATGCTGCTGAGCTGCTGGACGCGGGCGATGTCGACGGCGCGCTGGTTGGCGGTGCGAGCCTGACGGCGGCGAAATTTGTGCCGATTGTGGCGGCTGCGGCCGCACTATAGCCCTCGCCCCCGATAGCCCTCGCCCCCGCGAAGGCGGGGGCCGCTATCGGCCTTGCGTTACATCTCCAGCGGCCCCCGCCTTCGCGGGGGCGACGGGTGAGGTTTGCGGCGATCGCGGGTCATTGCCCGACCGCCAGTTTCCGTTCGTATCGAGCGAAGTCGAGACACGCCGCAACGTAGCGCGCCCAAAGCGTGTCTCGACTTCGCTCGATACGAACGGGAGAGGGAGTACGTTGGCAACGGGAGAGGGAGCGTTGGCAAAGCATGCTTTGGCTTGAAGCCCAGCCGCTTCGTCTCTATGTGCGCCGCGGGCGCGTCCGTTTGAGGGCGTGCAAGTTCAGGAAAATATGATGTCCAGCCTTTTCACCTTCATTCTCGTCCTGCAGGCGCTTGTTGCCGCGGCGATGATCGGCGTCATTCTGATGCAGAAGTCCGAAGGTGGCGGCCTGGGTGTCGGCGGCAGTCCCGGCGGGATGCTGTCGGCGCGCGGCGCGGCGGATTTCATGACCCGCGCGACGACGATCCTGGCCTGCCTGTTTGTCGGTCTGTCGATCGTGCTGGCCGCGATGGCATCGGTCGGGCGTACCGGCTCGACGATCGACACCTCGCTGTCGAAATCGGCGCAGACGAGCGGCGCAGCGCCGACCTCGTCGCTGACCGGTCCGGCGCAGCCCGTGCAGGCGGCCCCGGCCACGGCCGCGCCAGCTCCGGCGAGCGACGATCCGCTGGCCGCGGCAGCGGCGGCTGCGACGCAGGAAGCCGCTCCGGCTCCGGCTGAGGCGCCCGCCAAGAAATAATCCTCGACCCCGGTCGATACAGCAGCCCGCGCTGCGGAAATAAATTCCGCGGCAAGCGATTCGACGGCTTGCGCCGTCCCCCTCCCGTTGAGTAAGTCTTTCCTCCCATGGCGCGGTTCATTTTTATCACCGGCGGCGTGGTCTCCTCGCTTGGCAAAGGTTTGATGGCGGCTAGCCTCGCCGCTTTGCTGCAAGCGCGCGGCTATCGCGTTCGTATCCGGAAATTCGATCCCTATCTGAACGTCGATCCGGGGACGATGTCGCCGTACCAGCATGGCGAGGTCTATGTGACCGACGACGGGGCGGAAACCGACCTCGACCTTGGTCATTATGAGCGGTTTACCGGGGTTGCGGCGCGGCAGAGCGACAATATCACCTCGGGCCGCATCTATCAGCAGATCATCACCAAGGAACGCCGCGGCGATTATCTGGGCGCCACGGTGCAGGTCGTCCCGCATGTGACCGACGCGATCAAGGCGTTTGCGCGCGCCGAGCTCGACGACCTCGATTTCGTGCTGTGCGAAATCGGCGGAACGGTGGGCGACATCGAATCGCTGCCGTTCATCGAGGCGATCCGCCAGCTGCGCAACGAAGAGGGGCGCGACAAGACGCTATCGGTGCATGTCACTTTGGTGCCGTATATCGCCGCGGCGGGCGAGCTCAAGACCAAGCCGACCCAACACAGTGTGCGTGAGCTGGCGTCGCTGGGCGTCCAGCCCGAAATCCTGCTCTGCCGCTGTGAACGCCCGCTGCCCGAGGGCGAGCGCGCCAAGATCGCGCAATTCTGCAACGTCCGCAAAGAGGCGGTGATCCCGGCGCTCGACGCCGACAGCATCTATGCGGTGCCGGTGCAATATCATGGCGAAGGGCTGGACAATGAAGTGCTGCGGCACTTCGGCATCCACGACGCGCCTGCGCCCGACCTGTCGCGCTGGTACGACATCATGGACCGCAAGCAGCACCCCGAGGGCGAGGTCACGATCGGGGTCGTCGGCAAATATGTGTCGCTGCCTGATGCCTATAAATCGCTGAACGAAGCGCTGGTCCATGGCGGCATGGCGCACCGGGTGAAGGTCAATATCCGCTGGCTCGATGCCGAAATGTTCGAGCGCGACGAGGATCTGGCCGCCAACCTGGAGCCGCTGCACGGCATTTTGGTGCCCGGCGGGTTCGGCGAACGCGGGTCCGAGGGCAAGATTTCGAGCGTGCGCTTTGCGCGTGAGCGCGGGGTGCCGTTCTTCGGCATCTGCCTGGGGATGCAGATGGCGTGCATCGAGGCGGCGCGCAACACCAGCGGGATTGCGGACGCGTCGAGCACCGAATTCGGTAAGACCGACGAGCCGGTGGTCGGCATGATCACCGAATGGATGAGCGCCGAAGGTTTGCAAAAGCGCGGCGCCGATACCGACCTCGGCGGCACGATGCGGCTCGGTGCCTATGACGCCAAATTGTCGCCGAACAGCCATGTCGCGAGCGTCTATGGCGCGAACGAGATCAGCGAGCGCCACCGTCACCGGTACGAGGTCAACGGCGCGTATCGCGAGCGACTGGAAAAGGGCGGGCTGGTGTTTTCGGGCATGTCGCCCGACGGCATGTTACCGGAAATCGTTGAGCGGCCCGACCATCCGTGGTTTATCGGGGTGCAGTTCCATCCGGAGCTCAAATCGAAACCGTTCGATCCGCATCCCTTGTTTGCGGGCTTTATCGAAGCGGCGGTGAAGCAGAGCCGGCTGGTCTAGAACAACGCAAAAGGGGTGTCAGGGGCTATGGATCACGCGAAACTCGCCGAGTTGCAAAGCCCCGACAGCATTTTTTCCGGCCTTTCGGCCGAAGACTGGGCCGAAATCACCAGCCGCGCGGTCCAGATCAATTTCGTCAAGGGCAAGGAACTGCTGGTCCAGGGCGACCCCGGCGACATGATGCTGATCCTGACGCAAGGGACGGCGCGCGTGTCGATGCTGACCGGCGGCGGGCGCGAGATTGTGCTGGCCTATGCCGAACCCGGCGCGGTGCTGGGCGAGATCGCGCTGCTCGATGGCGGCGAACGTACCGCGTCGGTGACCGCGACGAGCGCGGGGAGCGCGCTCCAGCTCGGCCGCAACGCGCTCAAGGATTTCGCGGCGAGTCATCCCGAATTCACCTGGTCGCTGATGCAACAGCTGGCGCGCCGCCTGCGCACCGCCGACCAGACGATCGAAAGCGACCGCGCCTATGCCTCCGGGCCGCGGCTGGCGCGCTACCTCAAACGCCTGATCCGCAAGGATGTCGAGGCGTCGCAGCGCGTCGAGCTCAGCCAGACCGAGCTCGGCAATTTTGCCGGCATGAGCCGCGAGCATATTAATCGCCAGCTGAAAAGCTGGGAGGAATCGGGCGTGATCTCGCTGGAGCAGGGGCGGGTGCGGGTGCTCGATGCCGATATGCTGGAGGATATTAGCGAAAGCGAGGGATGATTGCTCCCCTCCCTGTAAGGGAGGGGCTGGGGGTGGGTGCGAGCGCAGCGAGCGTCTGCGCTATCCCGCATACCCACCCCTAGCTGCGACTAGCGAACAAGTTCGCAAGTCCCGCTACCCCTTCCTACAAGGGAGGGGAGGGCTTTCTTCGCATCGGTTCGCGTCGGAATCACAACGCCCGGGCCTCGCTTTGCAAGACCCGGGCGCGTGTGACGAACACTCGCCATCCCCTTTTGTTGCAGACCCGGCGAAAGGCCTGCACTCCCTGGAACCGGGCCTTGGGGCCGCGTGATCCAGAAGTCATCGGGCTAGGCGCAAGGGGGCGGTTTGTCACCCTGTGCAAGCCGTTCGCCGCCGCTTTTGCCCCCCGCTGTGGCCGATGTGCAACATATTCTGCGATTCGATCGCAACAGATGCGCATGTTGGCGCCCATTGCCAGCGGCGAGGATGGCCCGTAAAGCCGCGGCATGCGTGTCATTCCCCATGCGCCGCAAAGGCCCATTGCCCCATGATCCTGCGTCCGTACGAGCGCACCATCTTCAAACGCTATATGCTTCCGCAGCGCGGCGAGGGTTTCATCTTTGTCGCGGCGGCGTTCAGCTTTGTCGCCGTCACACTTGGCGTTGCGGCGCTGGTGATCGTGATGAGCGTGATGAACGGGGTGCGCGCCGACCTGTTTGACAAGATCGTCGGGCTCAATGGCCATGCGGTGGTGCAGGGGTTCGGCGGACGGCTCGACGACTGGCGCGATGTGCTGAAACAGGCGAAGGCGACGCCTGATGTGGTGTCGGCGACGCCGCTGATCGAACAGCCTTTGCTGGCGACGTTTAACGGCCGCGTCGAGGGCATCTTGGTGCGCGGGATGACGGTGCCCGATATTCGCAATAACCAGACGCTGGGCGGCAAGGTGTTGCAGGGCAATCTCAATTCGCTGACGCCCAATGCGGGCAATGTCGCGATCGGCAGCGAGCTGGCGCGCAATATCGGCGCGACGGTCGGATCGAATTTGACGATCATCAATCCCGCGGGACGCTCGACGCCGTTCGGAACGGTGCCGCGCGAGATCAGTTACCGGGTGACCGCGGTGTTCGAGATCGGGGTTTATGACTTCGACAAAATGTATGTCGTGATGCCGATGGAGGACGCGCAGTTGTTGCTGCTGACCGGCGATCAGGTCGGGATGATCGAGGTCAAGGTGACCGACCCTGACAAGGTCGGCGAGATACTCGCGCCGCTGAAGGAAAAGGTTGCCGCGCAGGCGGTGATTTCGGACTGGCGCCAGATGAACAGCAGCCTGTTCGAGGCGCTGTCGATCGAGCGGGTGGCGATGTTCGTGATCCTGTCGCTGATCGTGCTCGTTGCCGCGTTCAACATCGTGTCGTCGCTAATCATGCTGGTGCGCGCCAAGACGCGCGACATGGCGATACTTCGCACGATGGGCGCGCCGCGCGACGCGGTGCTGCGTATCTTCATGGCGATCGGGCTGTCGATCGGGGTCGCGGGAACGCTGATGGGCATGGCGCTGGGGTTCAGCCTGCTCTATTTCCGGCAGGGGGTGCTGCGCGGGGTCGAGTTTCTGACCGGCCAGCCTTTGTGGGATCCGTCGATCCGCTTCCTGACCGAATTGCCGTCGAAACCCGATCCGTTCGAGATTGTCGGGATCGCGCTGATGGCCGTCGTCTTCAGCTTCCTCGCGACGCTCTATCCGGCGTTCAAGGCGGCGAATACCGATCCGGTACAGGTGCTGCGTTATGAGTGATTTGGCGCTGGAACTCGTCGGGCTGAAGCGCAGCTTCACGCAGGGCGAGGTGACGATCGACGTGCTGCGCGGGGTCGATGCGCATCTGAAGCGCGGCGAGATCGTCGCGCTGCTCGGGCCTTCGGGGTCGGGCAAGTCGACGATGTTGCAGGCGGTCGGGCTGCTCGAAGGCGGCTTTGACGGGACGATCCGTATCGATGGCGCCGACGTGACGCAATATGAGCAGGGCGAGCGGACGAAGACGCGGCGCGAGAAGATCGGCTTCGTCTATCAATTCCACCATCTGCTGCCCGATTTCAACGCGATCGAGAATGTCGTGCTGCCGCAGCTGATCCGCGGCGCGGAACAAGCCGAGGCCGAGGAGCGCGCCGCCGACCTGCTCGCGCGGCTGGGGCTGGGCGAGCGGTTGCACCATAAGCCGAGCAAGCTGTCGGGCGGTGAGCAACAGCGCGTCGCGGTGGCGCGCGCGCTGGCGAACCGGCCGCTGCTGGTGCTCGCCGACGAGCCGACGGGCAATCTGGACGAGGCAACTGCGGACCGGGTGTTTGATCAGTTCGTGTCGCTGGTCCGCGATCATGGGTCGGCGGCGCTGGTCGCGACGCACAATGAGCGGCTGGCGGCGCGGATGGACCGCGTGCTGCGCTTGCACGACGGGCGGATCGAGACCTCCGCGTGAGCGCCTGGACCGAACCGCCGACGCTGAGCGGCCAGCATGTCACGCTTCGCCCTCTGGAGCCCGACGACGCGCCGGCACTGGTGGAGGTGCTGGCTCCGCTCGCCGGTCAATTCACCACCGGCGTCCCGATATCGCCGGACGATGACTGGTTCGCGCGGGTCTGGGCGGAAACTGCCGCGTATCGCACCATGGCGTTCGCCGTACTCGACAGCAAAGGCGCCATTGCGGGCACGACGCGTTTCATGCGCATGGCCGAGGGACATCGGCGGGTGGAGATCGGCGGTACGATTTACGCGCCGCATGTTCAACGCTCCGGCCTCAACACCGAAGCGAAGCGGATGCTGCTGGCCCATGCTTTCGACACGCTCGGCTGCCATGTCGTGCAATTGCGCACCGACTGGCTGAATCATCGCTCGCGCGTCGCGATCGAGCGGCTTGGCGCCAAGCTCGACGGCGTGCTGCGCGGACATCTGGTGATGGCGGATGGCCATATCCGCGATTCGGTGGTTTATTCGATCATCGCGTCCGAATGGCCCGGCGTCCGCGCCAACCTCGACGATCGACTGGCGCGATACAAGGAGTAGAGAGATGACCAAGCTCACGGACTTGCCCGTTCGACTGGCCGACGGGACTACCGGCGACCTGTCGGCCTATGCCGGCAAGGTATTGCTGATCGTCAACACCGCGTCGAAATGCGGCTTTACCCCGCAATATGAGGGGCTGGAGGAGCTTTACCGCGATTACAAGGATCGCGGGTTTGAGGTGCTGGCCTTTCCGTGCAACCAGTTCGGGGCACAGGAACCGGGCGATGCGGCGGAAATCGCCAATTTCTGTTCGCTGACTTATGACGTCAGTTTTCCGGTGATGGCGAAGATCGACGTTAACGGCGACGATGCCGATCCGATCTTCAAGCATTTGAAGAAGGAAAAGAGCGGGTTGCTGGGCAGCGCGATCAAATGGAATTTTACGAAGTTTCTGGTCGATCGCGATGGCAAGGTGGTGTCGCGGCATGCGCCGACGACCAAGCCGGAGCAGTTGCGCAAAGAGATTGAGGCATTGCTGGGGTAGCTCCAGCCAAGTCGTCATTGCTTCGCTTCGCTCGCAATGACGATTTTGTGAATGGGTTGTGGTCGAATCAATAGCCCCGCGTTAGCGTCGCCGCCATGGCCTACAGCCCCTTTGTCCCCCTGCGCGTCTTTTCCAGCTATACAATGCTGGAGGGGGCGATCGAGCCGAAAGCGATCGCCAAGGCCGCGCGCGAGCGGGGTTTTCCGGCGATCGCGATCTGCGACCGCAACGGGCTGTACGGCGCGATGGCGTTTGGCGAGGCGTGCAAGGCGGCGGGGGTGCAGCCGATCGTCGGCGCGCTCCTCAGCGTCGCGCGGCCGGGGCAGCGGCTGGCGAATGGCGCGCCGTTGATCGACTGGCTGGCGCTCTATGCGCAGGATGAAGCGGGTTACAATAATCTGTGCGCGTTGGTGTCAGCGGCGCATCTCGGGCGGCCGGTCGAGCAGGATCCGCATGTACTGTTGTCCGACATGGCGGGCAAGACCGACGGCCTGATTTGCCTGACCGGCGGGGGCGAAGGCGCGCTGGCGCGCTTGCTGGCGGGCGAGCAGCAAGGTGCCGCCGAGGATTATGTCGAGCAACTCGAAGCGCTGTTCGGCGGGCGGCTGTATATCGAATTGTCGCGGCGGAACGATGGGACCGAGATGGCGGCTGAAAACGCGCTGATCGATCTCGCTTATGCGCGCGCGCTGCCCATTGCGGCTACCAACCCGGCGAATTTTGTCGAGCCGCAGTTCCACGCCGCACACGACGCGATGCTGTGCATTGCGCAATCGGCCTATGTCGAGAGCGAAGACCGGCGGGTGTCGAGCCCCGAGGCGTGGCTGAAGCCCGCCGAGGCGATGGAAGATGCGTTTTCGGACCTGCCCGAGGCGATCCGCAACACGCTGGTGATCGCGCAGCGCTGCGCCTTCATGGCGCCGAAGCGCGCGCCGATCCTGCCCAGCCTGGCGGGTGACCGCGAGGGCGAGGCGGCGCAGCTGAAGGCCGACGCCCATGCCGGGCTCGCGGCGCGGTTGGCGCTCTATCCCGATCTGACCGATGAAGAGCGGCAGGCCTATGTCGAACGGCTCGATTTCGAGGTCGACGTCATCACCCAGATGGGGTTCCCCGGCTATTTCCTGATCGTTGCCGACTTCATCAAATGGGCGAAGGCGCAGGATATTCCGGTGGGGCCGGGGCGCGGGTCGGGCGCGGGCAGCGTCGTCGCCTGGGCGCTGACGATCACCGATCTTGATCCCTTGAAACTCGGCCTGCTGTTCGAACGCTTCCTCAATCCCGAACGCGTGTCGATGCCCGATTTCGACATCGATTTCTGCGAAACGCGGCGTGGCGAAGTCATTCGTTATGTGCAGGAAAAATACGGCCGCGATACCGTCGCGCAGATCATCACCTTCGGAAAGCTGAAGGCGCGCGCGGTGCTCAAGGACACCGGTCGCGTGCTGCAGATGAGCTATGGGCAGGTCGACCGGCTGGCGAAGCTCGTGCCCAACCATCCGACCGATCCCTGGACGCTCGAACGCGCGCTGAACGGCGTCAGCGAGCTGATGACCGAATATAAGCAGGACGATGGCGTGCGCCGCCTGTTCGACATGGCGCGCCAGCTGGAAGGCCTGCCGCGGCACAGCTCCACCCACGCCGCTGGCGTGGTGATCGGCGACCGCCCACTTGACCAGCTGGTGCCGCTCTATCGCGATCCGCGATCGGACATGCCGGTGACCCAGTTCGACATGAAATATGTCGAGAGCGCGGGGCTGGTGAAGTTCGACTTTCTGGGCCTCAAAACGCTGTCGGTGCTGAAAGAGGCGCGGCGGCTGCTCGCGCTGCGCGGGATCGATGTCGATCTCGATACGCTCGGCTGGGAAGACCCCGCGGTGTACGAGCTGCTCCAGCGCGGCGAGACCGTCGGGGTGTTCCAGCTGGAATCCGAGGGCATGCGGCGCACGCTGTCGGCGGTGAAACCGACCAATTTCGGCGACATCATCGCGCTCGTCGCGTTGTACCGCCCGGGGCCGATGGACAATATCCCGCTGTTCGGGGCGCGCAAGAACGGGCGCGAGCCGATCGCCTATCCGCACCCGCTGCTCGAGGGCATCCTCGCCGAAACCTATGGCATCTTTGTCTATCAGGAACAGGTGATGCAGGCGGCGCAGATCCTCGCCGGTTACAGCCTGGGCGGCGCCGACCTCTTGCGCCGCGCGATGGGCAAGAAGGTCCAGGCCGAAATGGACGCGCAGCGCGACACCTTTGTCAAAGGGTGCGGCGAGCATAACCAGATCGATGCCAAGGCGGCGAACGAGCTGTTCGATTTGATCGACAAGTTCGCGGGCTATGGTTTCAACAAGAGCCATGCGGCGGCTTATGCGCTGCTGTCCTATCAGACGGCGTGGCTGAAGGCGCATTACAGCCATGAGTTTTTTGCGGCGTCGATGTCGTTCGACAGCCACCAGACCGATAAATTGTCGATCTTCATCGATGACATGCGGCGGCTGGGGGTCGCGGTGGCGCCGCCGTCAATCAATGAGAGCGAAGCCGATTTTTCGGTCGGGCAGAGCGACGACGGGCTGGCGGTGCGCTACGCGCTCGGCGCGCTGAAGGGCGTCGGCGAACGCGCGATGGAGGCCTTGGTCGCCGAACGGCGCGCGCGCGGCGATTTTGCGAGCCTCGACGATTTCGCGAACCGGATCGATCCCAAGCTGCTCAACCGGCGCCAGATCGAGGCGCTGGCGGGGGCGGGGGCATTCGACGGGATCGAGCCTAATCGCCCGCGCGCCTATGCCGGAGCCGAAAGCCTGCTCGCCTGCGCCAACAGCTCGGCGCACGAGCGATCGACCGGGCAGGGCGGGCTGTTCGGCGGCGACATCGACGTTGCGCCGGTGCTGCAACTGCCCGCCGCCGAACCATGGACGCTGGCCGAACGGATGACGCGCGAGAAGGAGGCGTTCGGCTTTTACTTCTCGTCGCACCCCGTCGAGCAATATGAGGCGATCGTCGCGGCGCGCGGGGCGCGAACCTATGGCGATATTTGCGCCAATGTCGAAATGACGCCGGGTACGCGCCTGCCGATGGTGATGGCGGGCATGGTCGAAAATGCGAAGGCGCGGGTGTCGCAGCGCGGCAACCGCTTCCTGAACCTGACCTTGTCCGACCGCAGCGGGCAGTTCCAGTCGAGCTGTTTCGACGAGCAGACGTGCAAGCTCCTCGAAGCGCTGGCGGTCGATGGCGGCTGCGCGATCCTGTCGGTCGAGCTCGACCTACTGGAAGGCGAAGAGACGCCGCGCGTCACGGTGCGCGGTGCGCAGCCGCTAGCGGAAATTGCGGCGACTGCGGCGCTCGAGCTGACGTGCCGCGTCGCGCTGCCCGAGGCGATTGCCGAGATGGCGCGGTTGCTCGAAAAACGCGACGATGCGCGCGGGCGCGTGATCGTGTTGACCGAAGATCCGACGACGGGCGGCGACATCCGGATCAACCTCGGCCGCGGCTTTGCGCTTGGTCCCGATCTGGTCGCGCGGTTCGAAACGATCGCGGGGATCAGCGAAACCGCACTGTCGCTGGTCACGCCGCGCGATTTCCGGATGCGCTAATCCCGGTTCACGCTTGCGTAAAGCGGCGTCCTCGCCTTATTCCTTGAGGAAACAAGAGAGGAATGCCGAGATGTACGGAATGCAGAGCCAGCCGCTGCTGGTCACCAGCCTGATCGACCATGCCGCGCGCGAACATGCGGGGCGCGAAATCGTGTCGCGCTGGGCCGACGGCAGCATGACGCGATCGAACTGGGGTGAGGTGGGGTTCGACGCACGGCGCTTTGCCGCGGCGATGACCCGGCTGGGCATGAAGAAAGGTGACCGCATCGCGACGCTGGCGATGAACCATGGCCATCATCTGGTCAGCTGGTACGGCAGCGCGGGCATGGGCGGGGTGCTGCATACGGTCAACCCGCGGCTGTTCGACGAGCAGCTGGTCTATATCATCAACCACGCCGAGGACCGCGTGCTGCTGTTCGACGCGATGTTCCTGCCGATCGTCGAGCGGCTGCGCGGGCAGTTGCCGACGGTCGAGCATTTTATCCTGTTCGATGCGCCGGCGCAGGATGGCTATTTGTCCTACCGCGACCTGATCGATGCCGAGGACGGCAGCTTTGCGTGGGTCGATCTCGACGAGCGCGATCCGGTCGGGCTGTGCTACACGAGCGGCACGACCGGCAATCCCAAGGGCGTGCTCTACGAGCATCGCTCGAACGTCATCCACGCGATCACCGAGATCCAGCCCGACGTGTTCGACATGTCGAACCGCAGCGTGATCCTGCCGATCGTCCCGATGTTCCATGCCAACAGCTGGGGCATTCCGTTCGCGGCGGCGACGGTGGGCGCGAAGCTGGTCTTTTCGGCGACGAACGACGCGGCGGTGCTATGCGACCTGATGCACAGCGAAGGCGTGACGCACAGCGCCGGGGTGCCGACGGTGTGGATCGCGATGTTCGCGCATATGGACGCGACCGGCATCGACTATGGCAAGCTGCACCGCGTCATCATTGGCGGGTCGGCGTGCCCGCGCGCGATGATCGAACGCTTCATGAAGGCCGGGATCGACGTCGGCCACGCCTGGGGGATGACTGAAACCAGCCCGATCGGCACGATGGGGAAGCGCCCGTGGAACTGGGACGAGATGAGCTTTGACGAGCGCGTCGATGTGGTGGCGCGGCAGGGCTGTCCGCCGTTCGGGGTCGAACTGCGCATCGTCGACGATGAAGATAATGAGCTGCCGCGCGACGGGGTGACGAGCGGGCGGCTGCAATGCCGCGGGCCGTGGATCATTCAGCGCTATTTCAAGGCCGAAGCCGATGCCGCCGATGCCGACGGCTGGTTCGACACCGGCGACGTGTCGGTGATCCATCCGGACGGGGTCATGCAGATCACCGACCGGGCCAAGGATGTGATCAAGTCGGGCGGCGAATGGATTTCGTCGATCGAACTCGAAAATGCCGCGATCGGCGCGCCGGGGGTGCAGGAGGCGGCGGCGGTCGGCGTCTATCATCCGAAGTGGGACGAGCGGCCGATCCTGCTGATCGTGAAGAAGCCGGGTGCCGAGACGAGCGAGGCGGCGATCGTCGATTACCTCAAGGACAGGGTCGCGAAATGGTGGCTGCCCGACGAGGTGGTTTTCGTCGACGAGTTGCCTCACACCGCGACGGGGAAGATTTTGAAGCGCCAGATCCGGGACGATTATAAGGACTATAAGCTGCGGTCCTTGGCGGAGGCGTGAGGGCTAAAACAGCTCCATCTGTCCGTCGCGCTCGGGCGGTTTGAACAGGTCGCTGCGTAGCGGCGGGAAGCGGCGGTCCAGGCCATGCTCGCGCGCGGCGCGTTTGACGCGGGTGCGGATCAGCTGCGCCCACACCCCCTGGCCCTTCATGCGGGTGAAGAACCCCGCGTCATTGTCGCGGCCGCCGCGGATGTCCTGCACCATGTGCATCACCTTGTCAGCGCGATCGGGGTAGTGGGCGGCGAGCCAGGCGCGGAACAGCGGCGCGACCTCGTAAGGCAGGCGCATCAGGATGTAAGAGGCGCGGATCGCGCCGGCCTGCGCCGCAGCGGCGATGATCGCTTCGATCTCGTGATCGGTGATCGCGGGGATGATTGGGGAGATGTTGACCTGTGTTGGTACCCCGGCGTCGATCAGCGCGCGGATCGCGGCGAGGCGGCGTTTGGGATGCGGCGCGCGGGGTTCGAGGGTGCGGGCGAGCACGGGATCGAGCGTCGTCACCGAAATCGCGACGCCGACCAGATTGTCGCGCGCCATGGCGGCGAGCAGGTCGATATCGCGCAGCAGTCGGTCGGATTTGGTGGTGATGAGTAGCGGATGCTTGGTTTCGGCGAGCACCTCGATCACCGAGCGGGTGATGCCCCATTCGCGCTCGATCGGCTGGTAGCCGTCGGTGTTGGTGCCGATCGCCAGCGGCGCTGCGCTATAGCCGCGCTTCGCCAGTTCGGCGCGCAGCAGCTTGGCGGCGTCGGGTTTGGCGAACAGGCGGCTTTCGAAATCGAGGCCGGGCGACAGGTCGTGGAAGGCGTGGGTCGGGCGCGCGTAGCAATAGATGCAGCCATGCTCGCAGCCGCGATAAGGGTTGATCGAACGGTCGAAACCGATGTCGGGCGAGCTGTTGCGCGCGATGATCGTTTTGGGATGCTCGATGGTGACGGTGGTGCGCAGCGGCGGCGGCGCGCCGTCGATCCGTTCGGCACTGTCGAGCCAGTCGCCATCGGGCTCGCGGTCGAGCGATCCGGTGCGTGTCGGGCGCGGGTTTGCGGGTGCGCCGCGACCAGCGATCGGGGGGAGGGGTTTGGCGGGTTCCACTGACGCCCATTATCTGTTCAATGAGAACAAATAAAGAACAAATTGTTCGTCGCCCGCGCAAAGGTGGGGGGCCGCTAGCTGCTTAAACCGCGGCGCGGGGGAGGACGGCCAGCGGCCCCTGCCTTCGCGGGGGCGACGATCATTCGATCAGCCGCGGCATCAGGTCGACGAAGTTGCAGGGGCGGTTGCGGCTGTCGAGCTGGGTCGCCAAAATGCCTTCCCATGCGTCGGTGACCGCGCCGGTCGAGCCCGGGAGTGCAAAGATGTACGTGCCGCGCGCAACGATGGCGCAGGCGCGCGACTGGATCGTCGAGGTACCGATCGTCTGGTAGCTGAGCCAGCGGAAGAGTTCGCCAAAGCCGGGAATGTCCTTACCGTCGAGCCGGTGGAGTGCCTCGGGCGTCACATCGCGCCCTGTCAGCCCGGTGCCGCCGGTGGTGATGACCACGTCAACCTCGGGATCGTCGATCCAGTTGTGCAAGCGCGAGACGATCAGGTCAGTCTCGTCCTTGATGATCGCGCGCGCAGCAAGGATATGGCCCGCGCCGGTCAGCAGTTCGGCGAGCTTGTCGCCCGAGCGGTCTTCGGCGGCGCTGCGGCTGTCCGAAATCGTCAGCAGCGCGATCCGGACCGGCTTGAACGTCAGGCTTTCATCAATCGGCATTGGCCATGCCGCCCGCCCAGGTCAGCCGGGTGCGGTCCTTGCCGTCGGGGAAGCGCGGCCATTTGCCCTGCGCCAGCGCAGCGCGGCTGACCGAAGGTTTGCCCTGCTGCGCTTCGTACATCCAGTAATTGCGCAGCACGATGCCGACATAGCCGCGCGTTTCCCAATAGGGGATCGATTCCATGTACAGCAGCGGGTCGCCATTATCGCGAATTTCGGACTGCCAGCGGGCGATCGGTGCGGGACCGGCGTTATACGCGGCGATCACCTTGGGCAGCTGCCCGCCCGTCGAGGCGTCGCGGGCGAGATATTGCAGATAGCTTTGCCCCATGTCCATGTTGACCGCGGGGATCGACAGGTCGCGCGTGTCGATGCTGTCGCCGCGCCAGCGCGCGACGTCGCGCGCGGTGCCCGGACGGACCTGCATCAAGCCCTTGGCGCCCGCGGGGCTGACCACGGCGCGCTGGAAGCGCGATTCCTGCAGCGTGTGGGCAAAGACCAGCGCCGGATCGACCTTCCACCCGCCATTGGGTTCCCATTTGGGCTGCGGATAGCGCGCCTGTGCCGCCGGCTTGCGGCCCTGCGGGGTGTTGTGGGCGAGATAGAGCTGGGTTTCGGGCAGGCTGAGCGCCCCCGCCATGGCGAGCAACTGGTCGTGCTGGCGCGCGTCGCCGATCCGCGCCTGATGGCGGAGCACGGCGTCGGCATATTTATCCTCGCCGATTTCGGCGAGCGCCATCGCGGCGCGGACATTGGGCAGGTTTTCGAGTGCGCGCCACGCGCTGCGGTCGGCGCGGACGAGCTCGCGCTGATTGTTGGGGGCGATGCCGAGCGTTTCGACCGCGAGCATGCCGTAGAAGGTTTCTTCATTGGCGGCGGCGGCGCGCAGGCGCGATTGCACTGACGCGGGTTCGCCTGCGGCGATCGCCGCGCGCGCGGCCCAATAATAAGCGGCGGCGCGCAGCTCGCTGTCGGGCGCTTCGCGTGCGACCCGATCGAAGGCGGTTAGGGCAGTGCGATAGTCTTGGGTGCGCCACGCGGCGAGCCCCTGAACCCACGCGCCCTGCGTCGACCAGGCGCTGCGCCCGCCCGAACATTCCGCGGCGAGGCGCAGTGCATTCGCATCGTCATTTTCGATATAATAGGACCAGGCGACTTTCTGGCGCCATTCGTCGCGGGCTTCGGGCGACAGCCGGTCGGCGACCGCATTCAGCAGGGCTTCGGCGCCTGCCGGATCGTCGTTCTTGATCCGGTCGGGAATGGTACGGGTCAGCGCGGCGGCGGCGGGGTCGCCACTGATCGCATCGGCGCCGAGACGGCGCGGCGCGCTACCGGCCCAGGCAAGGCGGGCCTGCAAAGGCAGCGTCGGCAGATCGGTGGCGCCGCGCTTGGTCGCCAGGCGGCCAAGCTGTTCGGCCTGCGGCAGATGCGGCGAGCGCGACAGGATCGGCATGATGTCGGCGACTTCGGCGCGCGGGCTGTTCGCGGCGGTGAGCAGTTCGGCGCGCAGGAAGTCGATGAGCGGACCCCCCTTTGCGTCGGCATCGGCATTATCGAGCAAGGCCTTGGCGTCGGCCCAGCGCTGGCTGCGGATCGCTCTCAGCACCTCGGTATATTGTTGTTTCTGCTTCGATGTCAGGATGTCGGGCACGGTTTGCGGCGCCGCAACGACGTCGCGGCTGCTGGCATCGGCCGCCAGCGCGGGCGTTGCGACAACAGCCGCGGCAAAAATTCCGCTTGAGATCAAAGTTCTGGTCATCATTTTCATCTGTCAACGTCCCCGGTTGAACAGTTTCAGGCTGTCCCAGGCCGCTGCCTTTTGCGCGGGCCGGGCCAGGAGCATCGTCGGATGCGCCACCGCCACCGCCGCCACCTTGCCGCCGTCTTGGTTAATTTCGAGTAACTTGCCGCGCGTGTCGGGCAATTCGCTGGCTGCCGCCATGCGGACGATGTCGCTGCCGATCAGCAGCAGCCGTTCGGGCCTTGCCAGCCGCAGATGGTGCCATAGCAGCCGGTCGAGCTCTGCCGCGTCGCGGCTGTCGCAGCGCCCGCCCGCGGGACGGGTAATGGCAAGGCTGGCCACGTAGGATTCGGCGCGCGTCGTACCGATCGCCGCGAGCATCGCGTCGAGCAGTTTTCCGGCCGCGCCGGAGAATAGCGCGCCGCTTTGCTGATCGTCGATTTCAGGCCAGGCGGTGAGCAGCATCAGCGCGGCGCCCGGCGCACCGATCGGCAGGACGCGGCGGGCGTCCCACTGGCTGCCCGGCACATCGTCGCCGGTCGCCAGCCATTGCTGGAAATCGCCCCAGTCGTCCGGGAATATGACGGGTCCCTTGTTTTCAACGACTTCCGGTGTTTCGGGGCGCTGCAAAACTGCAGGTAGCGGGGGCAATTCGGGTTCGGACGCACGCAGCGCCTTCGGCTTGGTTGCCGCAGCGTCATTCGCCGCTGGCGCGACCAGCCAGCCCGCCGGTTCATCGCCGACAAGCGCATCGACGCCCGCCAGCGACCACCAGTCGCAAATGCTTTCCGCCAGCAACGCAGAGTTACGCCCACCCATGAAAATGTTTGAAACAGACAGTTGACGGGCGCGTCAATTGGCGGGCATCGCAATTCGTGACAGAATGAGCGCCCGACGCGATGAACGTCGGCGCTGGGACGGCAGAAAGGTATTTGCGGTGAGCGAACGGGAATCGATGCCCTATGACGTGGTCATCGTCGGCGCGGGGCCGGCGGGGCTTTCGGCGGCGATCCGCCTCAAGCAGCTTGCGAACGACGCGGGCAGCGAATTGTCGGTCTGTATCCTGGAAAAAGGGTCCGAAGTCGGCGCGCACATCCTGTCGGGCGCGGTGATCGATCCCAAATCGCTCGACGAACTGTTGCCCGAATGGCGCGACATGGGTTGTCCGATGGCCGAGGTTCCGGTCAACGACAACCAGCATTGGGTGCTGACCAAGACCAAGAAGTTCAACCTGCCCGAGTTCATCTCGCCCGGCTTTATGCACAATCAGGGGACATATACGGGCAGCCTGGGCAATCTTTGCCGCTGGCTGGCGGAGCAGGCCGAAGCGCTGGGGGTCGAAATCTTCCCCGGCTTTCCGGCCGCCGAGATCCTTTATAACGAGGATGGATCGGTCAAGGGCGTCGCGACGGGCGACATGGGCATTGCGCGCGACGGCAGCCACAAGGGCGATTATGCGCCGGGGCTGGAGCTCCACGCCAAATATACCTTCTTTGGCGAAGGCGTGCGCGGCCACCTGACCAAGATGCTGAAAAAGCAGTTCGCGCTCGACGCTGATTGCGAGCCGCAGGTCTATGGCCTGGGGGTCAAGGAATTGTGGGACATCGACCCCGAACTCCACGCGCCCGGGCGCGTGATCCACACGCAGGGCTGGCCGCTCGACGAAAATGCCAATGGCGGCGGTTTTCTCTATCATCAGGCGAACGGGCAGGTCGCGCTGGGGTTCGTCACCTGGCTGAACTATCGCAACCCCCACATCTCGCCGTTCCAGGAAATGCAGAAGTGGAAGACGCATCCCGAGATTGCGAAAATCCTGAAGGGCGCCAAGCGCGTTTCTTATGGCGCGCGCGCGATCAGCGACGGCGGCTATCAGTCGGTGCCGAAGCTGGCGTTTCCGGGCGGCGCGCTGATCGGCGACAGCGCCGGCTTCCTGAACGTCCCGCGCATCAAGGGGACGCACACCGCGATGAAGTCGGGGATGATGGCAGCCGAGGCGGCGTTCGCCGCGGTGACCGCCGGGCGCGGCAGCGATACGCTGGACGGCTATCAGGCCGCCTATGACGACAGCTGGGTCAAGAAAGAGCTGAGCGTCGTGCGCAACGTGTTGCCGCTGGTCGAAAAATGGGGCGACCTTGCCGGAACGATGCTGGCCGGGATCACGATTTGGCTCGAAACGCTGAAGATCAAAGTCCCGTTCACGATGAAGCATCATCCGGATAACGAGAGCCTGTACCGCGCCGACATCATGCCGAAGCCGGATTATCCGAAGCCCGACGGCGTGCTGACCTTTGACCGCCTGTCGTCGGTGTTCATTTCGAACACCAACCATGAGGAAGACCAGCCGGTCCATCTGCAGCTGAAAGACCCGTCGATCCCGGTCGCATACAATTTGCCGCTGTATGACGAGCCCGCGCAGCGATATTGCCCGGCGGGGGTGTATGAAATCGTCGGCGAGGAAGAGGGCGACCCCAAGTTCGTCATCAACGCGCAGAATTGCGTCCATTGCAAGACGTGCGACATCAAGGATCCGACCCAGAATATCAACTGGGTCACCCCCGAAGGCGGCGGAGGCCCAAATTACCCGAACATGTAAGATCGCGCGGGTTTTTCTGGCGGTCGGCGCGCTTGCCGCCGCGGCGCCTGCGCAGGCCGCCGACGATGGCGGCGCGGCGCTGAACGCGCTGGTGCGGGCACGGTTGGCCGAGGAGGGCGGCGAGCCCGCGGCGGCGCTGGCGGCGTTGACCGATGTCTCGAGCCTGGCGCCGGGCCTTCCCGGGGTGCGCGGGCGAATATTGGAACAGGCGATCGAAGCCGGCGACCTTGCCGCTGCCCGCACCGCGGCGTTGCAGCTGTGGACCGCGGGCGATCGCCGGTTCGATGCGCAGCTGGTGCTGCTGGTCGATGCGATGCGGCGGTCGGATTGGAAAGCTGCGCGCGATGCCATGGCGGGGCGCAGCGACAAGACGGGGGCCGATACGATCGCGCGGCTGATCCTGCCGACGGTCAACGCGTGGATCGATGTCGGCGCGCGCGAGAAACAGCCCGAACGGCATTTGCTGGACGTCAGCGGCCGGTCGCGCCCCGAACCGGCGCTGACGTTGCAGGTCGCGCTGGTGCAGCTGGCAACCCGGCGCGCCGATGAAGCGGCGGCGCTGACCGACGAGATTGTCCTGACCGACCGGACGAGCCAGCTGGTCGGGTTGCGGCTGGCTGCGACGCTCGACAAGGCGGGTGAGGGCGATGCCGCGCAGCGTCTGCGCGGACGGATCGCGCTGGCGGCGGGACAGCGCGAGGATCCGATGCTTTTGCTGCCCGATCAGGCGGTGACGACGCCGCGCGCCGGGGTGGCGCAGTGGCTGGGTCTGCTCGCCGACGGATTGGCGCGGGTGCCGAACGGCAACGCAAAACTGCCGTTGCTGTTCTCGCGCGCCGCCTTTTGGCTGAACGACGCCGATTGGGCGGTGCGCGCGACGCTGGTCGAGGCGCTCGATCGCAATGGGCAGCAGGCGGCAGCGACGGCGCTGATCGATGGTGGGCGCGCGGACGTGCCGCCGGTGCTGGCGATGCGGCGCGCCGAATTGCTGGCCGATGGCGGCGACCTCGCGGGGGCGGCCAAGCTGGCTGAAACGGCGGCGGCCGGCGATGCGCCGCGCAGCCTGTTGGTGCGGCTCGCGGATATTGCGCGGCGGTCGGAGGATCCGAAATCCGCAGCCCGCGCTTATGAGCGGCTGGAGGCGGCGCTGGGGGATAGCGAAGGCGACCAGATGTTGCGCGGCTCGTTGCTGATCGCGCGCGCCGAGCTGCATCTGCAGGCGGGCGAATGGGAAGCCGCCGCGCCGCTGATGGAGCGCGCGGTGGCGCTGCGCCCGAACGATGCCGCGGTGCTGAATTTCGCGGGCTATTCGGCGCTGGAGCGACGCAAGGATGTGCCGCAATCGCTGGCGCTGATCGAGACGGCGTGGGCGCAGGAACCGCAGAACGCCAGCATCACCGATTCGCTCGGCTGGGCCTATTTCCTGATCGGGCGCACTGACGATGCGGTCGAGCTGCTCGAAAAGGCGCAGCGCGGTGAACCGACCAATGCGGTGATCGTCGAACATCTGGGCGACGCTTATTGGCAGGCGGGACGCAAGTTTCAGGCGCGCTATACCTGGCGCGCCGCGGTGTTGCTCGCCGAGGCCGAGATGGCGACGCGGCTGGCCGCAAAGCTGCGCGACGGGCTGACGCCGGCGACGACCGCGCCATGAGCGACGCGATGATCGAAACCGGTTGGGCGAAAATCAACCTCGCGCTCCACGTCCGCGGGCGGCGGAGCGACGGTTATCATGATATCGAGACGCTGTTTGCCTTTGTCGATGGCGGCGACGCGATCGTTGCCGAGGTGGCGGGCGCCGATCACCTGACGATCGAGGGCGAGTTTGCCGAGGGGCTGAGCGCGGGCGCCGACAATCTGGTGATGCAGGTGCTGGCGCTGCTGCGGGCGCGCCATGGTGCCGAGCGGGTCCCGTCGCTGGCGGTGACGCTGACCAAGAATTTGCCGGTCGCGGCGGGGATCGGCGGCGGCTCGGCCGATGCGGCGGCGATGGCGCGGCTGCTGCGGGCGCACTTCCTGCCCGAACTGGGCGATGGCGTGCTGGCGCGGGTCATCAGCCCGCTCGGCGCCGATATCGCTGCTTGTGTCGCGAGCGCGACCTGTCTGGGGGTCGGGGTCGGTGAGGAATTGCGCGCGGTGCCTGAGCTGCGGCTAGGCGGGACGCCGGTGCTGCTGGTCAATCCGCGCCAGCCGGTTGCGACCGGTCCGGTGTTTGCGGCGTGGGACGGCATCGACCGCGGTCCGCTTTATGGCGACCCGGCGGGGCGGGCGCAGTTGCTGGCGGCGCGCAACGATTTGCAGCGTCCGGCGACCGCGCAATGTCCCGCGATTGCCGACGTGCTGCTCGAACTCGGCGCGCTGCGGCCCTGGCTGGCGCGCATGTCGGGATCGGGCGCGACCTGTTTTGCATTGTTCGATGCACCGGCGGAGCGCGATGCTGCGGCGGTTTCGCTGACGCAAAGTCATCCGCACTGGTGGCAGCTGGCGGGTGCGCTGCGATGAGCGAGGCGTGGCGCCAGCTGGGCGCTCCGCGCACGGGCGGAATCCTGCTGATCGCCGATCATGCGTCGAACCATGTTCCCGATGACATCGACCTCGGAATCGATCCGGCGCTGCTGACCGACCATATCGCTATCGACATCGGGGTCGCCGAAGTGGCGGCGCTGCTGGTCGAAAACGGCGCGGTCGATGCCGCGATCCTCGGCGGGGTGTCGCGGCTGGTGGTCGATTGCAACCGCGACGAGGAAGCGCCGGGGGTGATGCCGATCGCCAGCGACGGGCATGCGGTGCCTGGCAATGCGCTCGACGATGCAGGCCGCGAGGCGCGGCTGGCGCGGTTTTTCCGGCCCTATCACGATCATATCGTGGCGACGATCGCGGCGCATCGACCGGCGATGATCCTGTCGCTGCACAGCTTTACGCCGGCCCTGTCGGCGCATCCCGATCAGGCGCGGCCATGGCATGTCGGGGTGCTCTACAACGAGGATGACCGGCTGGCGGGGGCGGCGATTGCGGCGCTGGCAGCGGAGGGGCTGACGGTTGGCGACCAGCTTCCCTATTCGGGCAAGTTGCTCAATGCGACGATGAACCGCCATGCCGAGGGCAATGCCATTCCCTATGTCGGGATCGAGATGCGGCAGGACCTGGTCAGCGATGCGGCGGGGCAGGCGCTGTTTGCGCAGCGGCTTTCTCGCATGTGCAGCAAGCTTGCATTGTATCCGGGCGAATAGGCGTGTAGAGGCGCGTTTCTTCGCTTAATATTGAAATATAATTATCAGGACTGCTCAAAATGCCTTCATATCGTTCGCGCACCACGACCCACGGCCGCAACATGGCGGGCGCGCGCGGCCTGTGGCGCGCGACGGGGATGAAGGACAGCGATTTCGGCAAGCCGATCATCGCGGTGGTCAACAGCTTCACCCAGTTCGTCCCCGGTCATGTCCATCTGAAAGACCTCGGCCAGATGGTCGCGCGCGAAATTGAGGCGGCGGGCGGGGTCGCCAAGGAATTCAACACGATCGCGGTCGATGACGGGATCGCGATGGGGCATGACGGGATGCTCTATTCGCTACCCAGCCGCGATCTGATCGCCGACAGCGTCGAATATATGGTCAACGCGCATTGCGCCGACGCAATGGTGTGCATTTCGAACTGCGACAAGATTACCCCCGGCATGCTGATGGCGGCGCTGCGCATCAACATCCCCGTCGTGTTCGTGTCGGGCGGGCCGATGGAGGCGGGAAAGGTCGTGCTGAAGGGCAAGGAGGTCGCGCTCGACCTGGTCGACGCGATGGTCGCCGCCGCCGACGAAAAATACAGCGATGCCGAAGTGAGCGAGATCGAAAAAGCGGCTTGCCCGACCTGCGGCAGCTGTTCGGGCATGTTCACCGCCAATTCGATGAACTGCCTGACCGAGGCGCTGGGGCTGTCGCTGCCGGGCAATGGCTCGACGCTGGCGACCCACGCCGACCGCAAGAAGCTGTTCCTACGCGCCGGACGGATCGTCGTCGAGATGTGCCGCCGCCATTATGAAGAAGGCGATGACAGCGTCTTGCCGCGCAATATCGCGACGTTCGAAGCGTTCGAAAATGCGATGAGCCTGGACATTGCGATGGGCGGATCGACCAACACCGTGCTGCACTTGCTCGCCGCGGCGTTCGAGGCCGGGGTCGATTTCACCATGACCGACATCGACCGGCTGTCGCGCCGGGTGCCGTGCCTGTCGAAGGTCGCACCCGCGAAGAGCGACGTCCATATGGAGGATGTCCACCGCGCCGGCGGGATCATGGCGATCCTGGGCCAACTCGAGCGCGCGGGCCTGCTCCACGCCCATCTGCCGACGGTGCACAGCGCGACGCTGGGCGACGCGCTGAACAAATGGGATATTTCGCGGACCAATGATCCCGCGGTGCAGAAATTCTTCATGGCGGCGCCGGGCGGGGTGCCGACGCAGACCGCGTTCAGCCAGGATCGGCGCTGGGAGTCGCTCGATCTGGACCGTGAGGCGGGGGTGATCCGGTCGGCCGACCATGCGTTCAGCCAGGACGGTGGGCTGGCGGTGCTGTCGGGCAATCTGGCGGTCGACGGCTGTATTGTGAAGACCGCCGGAGTGGATGAGAGCATCCTGAAATTTTCGGGTCCGGCCAAGGTATTTGAAAGCCAGGACGCGGCGGTTGCGGGCATATTGACCGGGCAGGTGACGGCAGGCGACGTCGTCGTCATCCGTTACGAGGGGCCAAAGGGCGGACCGGGGATGCAGGAAATGCTCTATCCGACGAGTTACCTTAAATCTAAGGGGCTGGGCGCGGCCTGCGCGCTCGTCACCGACGGGCGCTTTTCGGGCGGCACCTCGGGGCTGTCGATTGGCCATGCTTCGCCGGAAGCCGCCGAGGGTGGGACGATCGCACTGGTCGAGGACGGCGACCTGATCAACATCGACATCCCGTCGCGGACGATCACGCTTGCGGTAGCCGACAGTGTGCTGGCCGAACGGCGCGTGGCGATGGAAGCCAAGGGCGACGCCGCGTGGCAGCCCGCCAAGCCGCGCCCGCGCAAGATTTCGGTCGCGCTGCAGGCCTATGCCGCGATGACCACCAGCGCCGCGCGCGGCGCGGTGCGCGACCTGACGCAGTTGAAGGGCAGATAGTGCGGATTGTTGGGGGCTTGACGGGGCTCTTGCTGCTGGCGGCGTGCGGCGGCGCCCCCGACAATGGCGATCTGGCCGAAGCCGAAGCGCGCGGATCACGCGAAGCGGCGGCGGAAGGGCGGATCGAATGCGCGCTGGAGGGCGCAAAGCTGTTCGATCGCACCTGTACCGTCGAAGAGATCAGTGGCGCGGACGGGACCGTGCTGGTCGTCGGGCGGGCCAATGTCGGCTATCGCCGGTTGCAGATCGCGACCGATGGACGCGGCGTCGTGTCGGCGGACGGCGCCGAACCGGCGAAGGTGACGATCGTCGGCGACGGGATGATCGAGGTGGCGATCGGCAGCGACCGGTACCGATTGCCTGCGAATACGGGCGGTGCGAAGTAGCCACAATCGTCATTGCGAGCGTAGCGAAGCAATCCAGGGTAGGCCTAAACCGCTCTGGATTGCTTCGCTGCGCTCGCAATGACGAATTGGGAGCGAGCGATTGCTTCCACCGCGACATTTTTGCTGGCCGTGATAATCTCCCCACCATGTCCGTTCCCGCCGACGCCCCGATCCTGACCAGCGCCGCGATGCGCGAGGCGGAGGCTGCTTGTGCGGTACAGGGGACGTCGCTCGCCGAACTGATGGAGCGCGCGGGGGCGGCGGTGGCCGACACCGCGTGGCGGATGGCAGCGGGCGCGCCGGTGCTGATCCTGTGCGGACCCGGCAATAATGGCGGTGACGGCTATGTGGCGGCGCGGTTGCTGGCGGCGCGCGGCGCGGCGGTGCGGGTTGCGGCCTTGACGGAGCCCGCGACGGATCTGGCAAAGGCGGCGCGCGGCGCGTGGAGCGGCCCGGTCGAACCGATCGATGGCAGGCTGGCGGCGGCGCCGGTGATTGTCGATGCGCTGTTCGGGGTCGGGCTGTCGCGGCCGCTGACCGACGATCTTGCGGCCGTGCTTTGCCGTTTCGCGGGGCAGCGTGTGCTGGCGGTCGATGTGCCGAGCGGCGTGGAGAGCGACGGAAACGCCGACTGGATGCCGCCGCTGCCCGCCGCCGTCACGCTGGCGCTGGGCGCGTTGAAGCCAGCCCATGTCCTCCTGCCCACGGCGCCCGCGTGCGGTCGGGTGCTGCTTGCACCGATCGGGATTTCCGAACGGGCCGCGATGCGCACGCTGCCGAGGCCGACGGTCGCCCCGCCCGCTGCGGCAGCGCACAAGTTCGACCGGGGGATGGTGCTGGTTTTTGCGGGACCGATGCCCGGTGCGGCGGGGCTGGCGGCGGCAGCGGCGCTGCGCGCAGGGGCAGGTTATGTTGTGCTGGAGGGCAGCGAGCGCGCGCCGTTCGCCGCGATCATCACCGAAAGCGATGCGCGGTTCGGCGAGCGGCTGAGCGATCCGCGGGTCGGGGCGGTGGTGATCGGCCCGGGCTTTCCGGCGGGCGATGAACTGTTGTTCGATGTCGAAGCGGCACTCGATTCGGGCAAGCCGCTGGTGCTTGATGCGGCCGCGATCGCTGCAGCGCTGCCGCGCCTGTGCGAGAGGCCGGGCAAAGCGATATTGACCCCGCACGAAGGTGAGTTTGCTCGCACCTTTCCCGAACTCTACGGCAGCAAGATCGACCGCGCGAAGGCCGCGGCGGCGCGGACGGGGGCGGTCGTCGTCTATAAGGGTGCCGATACGGTGATCGCGGCCCCCGATGGCCGGGTCGCTGCGGCGTGGCCGGGCAGCCCCTGGTTGGCAACAGCGGGGACCGGCGACGTTCTGGCGGGGGCGTGCGGGGCGATGCTGGCGAAAGGCGGCGATGCGTTCGACGCTGCGGTGGCGGCGGTGGGGTGGCATATCGCTAAGGCCGCGCGTATAGGCCGCGGCCTTGTCGCCGACGATCTGGTTAGGGAATGAAATGAGCAACAGCGCGCTGATCGAGCGCATCGCCGCGCGCGGCGATGGCGTGACTGGCGATGGCCGCCATGTCGCCGGTGCGGTGCCCGGCGACAGGGTACGCGACGACGGGATCATCATTCCGGGCCCGAACCGCGCCGAGCCGCCGTGCCGCCATTTCGGCAAATGCGGCGGGTGCGAGTTGCAACATGTTGCCGAGCCCGCGCTCGTCGATTTTGTCCGCGACCGGGTGGTCGGGGCCTTGGCGGGGCAAGATGTCCCGGTTGGTGACGTGCTGCCTGCGCTGCTGTCGGCGCCGCAGAGCCGCCGCCGCGCGGCGCTGACCGCGTTGCGCACCGGCAAGCAGGTCGCGATCGGGTTCAACGCGGCGCAGAGCAACCAGATCGTCGACATGCGCGAATGCCCGCTGCTGCTGCCCGAATTGTTCGCGCTGATCGCGCCGCTGCGCGACCTGCTGACCGAAATTGCGCCGCCACGGCGCCCGGTGAAGGTCAAGCTCCAGATGCTCGATCAGGGGGTCGAGGTGGTACTGGAGGGCGTCAAGGCCGAGGGGCTGGACGCGGCGATGGCGCTGCAGGATTTAGCGGGCGCGCATGCGCTCGCGCGCCTGGCGGTCGATCAGGGCTATGGGCTGGAGACGCTGTGGCAGCCCGAGCCGCCGACGGTCGTTTTCGGCGACGTGACGGTCGAAGTGCCGCCTTTCGCGTTTCTCCAGGCGACGACGGCGGGGCAGGCGGCGCTGGTCGACGCGGTGACCCGGGCGATCGGCGATGCAGGCGCGGTCGCCGATCTGTTCGCGGGGGTGGGGACATTCGCGCTCTCGATCCAGCAGGGCCGCAAAGTTTATGCCGCCGAGGGCGCGCGCGACGCTATTGCCGCGCTGATGGGCGCGGCCAACCGGGCGCGGGCGCTCGTCGCGACCGAGCATCGCGACCTGTTCCGCCGCCCGTTGATCCCGGCGGAATTGAACCGTTTTGGCGCGGTGATCCTCGACCCGCCGCGCGCGGGGGCGGAGGAGCAGGTGGTGCACTTGGCGGCGTCGGACACGCCGGTGATCGCATACGTGAGTTGTAACCCGGCGAGCTTCGCGCGCGACGCAAAGCTGCTGGTTGCGGGCGGTTACACGCTCGATTGGGTGCAGCCGGTCGGGCAGTTCCGCTGGTCGACGCATGTCGAGCTGGCGGGACGGTTTTCGAGGTAACCGTCGCCCCCGCGGAGGCGGGGGCCGCCGTCGGCGTAGCGCAAGGCTGCCAGCGGCCCCCGCCTTCGCGGGGGCGACGGCCATCAACTCAATTCAGCACAAACCCCATGAACGCGTGGACGCACAGCGCGAGCAGCGCGACGCTCGCCAGCGCGAACACCAGGAAACGCCACATCACGCGGTTGACCGTCACCTGGATCAGGCTGTGAACGATCCGCAAGACCACATAGGCCCAAGCGAGCTGGGCGTTCAGTCCGCCGCCCATGCCGCCGACCGCCAGCGCGATCGCGACGGCGTAGAAGATCGTCGGCTGTTCCATCAGATGGTTGTAGTTGTGCGCCTTCCACTGCACTTCGGCGGGCAGCACCTCGTCGAGCCCCCTGCCGGTCGTCCCCACCAGATTTTTCGCGTCGATCTTGGCGCGCTGCATGGCGGGAATGCGTGTCGCGTACATCCACACCCACATGATCATCGACCAAAGCGCGAGCGTGGCGACCGGCCCAAGAATGTCGTTCGTATCCATTTATCGTCCCCCTCAACCCAAAGTGGCGATCACCGCCAGCAAAGCCAGCGCGATCAGACAGAAGGTCGCCAGCGCAAAGATCGCGAAGCGCACCGGGATCCGGTTGACCGTCGCCTGCCAGAGGCTGTGGACGATGCGCAGCACGACATAGGCCCACGCCAGCCCGCGCGTCAGATCGGTGCTGCCCCCCGACAGGTGCAGAAAGATGATCACGGCGTAGAACAGCGTCGGCTGTTCGAGCAAATGCGTATAATTGTGCGATTTCCAGTTGATCGTCGGCGGCAGCACATTTTCCAGGTCGACCCCGCGGCCGCCGGGCGGCGCGGCGCTGAGGTCGACGCCCGCTTTCGACATCGCCGAAAAACGGGTGACGGCGACCCAGCCCAACATGATGAGTGTCCACAGCGCGAGGACCGCGCCGGGTGCCAGCAGATTTTCAGGCATTTTGTTCCCCCTCCCAGAATAGGCGCGATGCTAGGGCGCGCGCGCCGCAATGCAATCGCCGAAATTCAGCCCTGCCGTGCGGCGAGTTCGGCGCGGATCGCGGCGCCATCGCCATCAACCTTTGGCGCAAGGCCGAGGTCGCGGGCGGGCGCGGCGCCATATCTTACCGGCGGCTGCATTTCGTGGAACGCGCCGACGTCGGGGTGGACGCGCGGCCGGAAAAAGCCGGTCGCGACGAAATGCGGATCGTCCTTGATGTCCTGCAGGTCGCGCGCCGCCATCGCGGGGATGTCGTTTGCCGCGAACAGCGCCAGCCATTCGGCGGTTGTCTTGGCCGGGGTCTTGCGGGCGATCTCGCGGTAAACGATCGGCATATGCTGGCCCTTCGCCTTCGCCGCCTCGAACTCGGGCGTTTCGGTCAGCCCCGCGCTGCCGAGGAGTGCCATCAGCCGCGCCGTCGATTCGGGCGTGTAGGGGACGATCGCGAGATAGCCGTCACTCGTCGGAAAGGGCTGGCGCGTCGGATCGAGCTGGCGCGGATAGCCGGCGGGGCCGAGCGGCGGGTCGAGCGCGGCGTCGCGCAGATGTTCGGTCAGCATGAAGGATGCGAAACATTCGAACATCGGCACCTCGACCGCCTGTCCCTCGCCGGTGCGCAGCTTGTGGATCAGCGCCGCGAGAATCGCCTGCGCGCCGAACTGGCCCGCGATCTTGTCGGCGATCAGGGACGGGAAATAGCGCGGGCGCGGGTCGCCATCGACGCGCGGCAGCAGGCTGGTGGTGCCGGTCGCGGCCTGGATCACATCGTCATAGGCCTGGAGATCGGCATAGGGGCCGTCCTGTCCGAAGCCGGTGCCATGGACATAGATGATATCGTCCTTGATCGCCTTGCAGCCGGCATAGTCGAACCCCAGCTTGGCGATCGCCTTGCCGCGGACATTGTGGAAAAACACGTCGGCGGTGGCGACGAGGTCGTGGAGCACCGCGGCATCATCGGGTTTTTTGAGGTCGAGTGCGATCGAGCGCTTGCCGCGATTCACCGTCAGATGGATCGACCCCATCGTCGGATCGGGAACCCCGCTGCCCAGATAGCGCGAGATGTCGCCCGTTCCCGGCGTTTCGACCTTGATCACCTCGGCGCCGAGATCGGCAAGCATCTGCGTCGCATAGGGGCCGAAGATCACCGTCGTCAGGTCGACGATACGGATGCCGGACAGCATGGTCATGCGGCACGCCCCAACTGGTTCGACTTCGATGCCATCCTATGCCTCTCCATTTCCCATTTCGGCCAGAATGGTTGCAGAAGGAAACCGAAAAGGCAATCGGTCGTCCCTATCGCTGGGCGGCATTTTCGTCGAGCGGCGCTCCCGCCGCATAGGCTGCCGAAATCTGGCGATAGGCTTGCGACCGGAACGCCACGAGCGTCGCCAGCACGCCGAGCAGGCCGGTGATCGTGAACACGATCGCAATGCCGCGTTCGGCACCGCGCCCGTACCAGTCGCCGATCATCTCGGCCCCCGCGCCGCTGGTCATCAGCGGGACGAAGATGAACTGGGTAAGCGGGGCAATGAGGAAAGCGGTCAGCGGCGAGGCCGCCTGTTCGACCGATTGGGCAAAGCCGAAGACGCGGCCCTGCCGCTCGAATGGCACGACCTTCTGCAACGTGGTCTGCTCGGCGGCTTCGGCATAGGGGCCGAGAAAAAGCCAGATGAAGCAGCCGATTGTCAGCAGGATGATCGACGACTGGATCGTGAACACGGCTGCGACCGCCCATACGATCAGATTGACAAGCAGCAGCGTCCGCACCGGATTGACGCCTAGACCGGTGCGCGCGATCACCATTCCCGCGAGGATGAAGGCGCAGGACACAAAGGCCCAGAGCAGCCCCCATTGCTCGACCTTCATCAACGACAGGCCATAAGCGTCCATCAGCGCCATGAAGACGCCGCCGAGCAGATTGTTGAACGCCGCGAACAGGATCAGCGCGAACAGCCCCGGAATGGCGCGCACGACGCGAAATGTGCCGGCGAGATCGATCCGCCGCGGCGCGTCATGCGCATCGGCTCCGCGTGGCTCGTCGACCGATACGAACAGGAGGTGGAGCGCGGCGACGAGCGAAAAGATGATCGCGAAGGCCAGGGTTGCGACCATCCCGCCCCATGCGACGAGGAAACCGCTGATCGCCGAGGTGGTCAGGAAACCGATGCCGCTGACCATCCCGACCAGCCCGTTCGCCTTGTCGCGCCGATCGGCGGGCACGAGCAGGGTGACGAGCGTTGGCAGCGCGATCATGCGAATGTTGCCGACGATGACGCCGAGCATGGTCAGGAGGACGAACAACCATAGTGCGACGCTGTCGGTCGCGGCGATGCGGATAGCGGGATCAAGCGCATAGGCGCCGAGCGCGGTGGCATAGATCGCGAGCGACGCGATGCTGGAAACCAGCATCATGCTGCGCTTGCGATGATGATCGACCAGGCTGCCGAACCAGATGCCCAGCGCCCCGGTGAGCACCAGATAGATGCCCGCGATCATCCCCGTCGCGAACACCGACCGCGTTTCAAGGAAGATCCAGAACGTGATCGCGAACCACACCGTGAAATTGGTGATGTTGGCGATCAGATTGTTGATGAGGAGGTGGTGAAAGGGACGCATGGGCCGACTGGCTTAGCGTCCTCGCGTTCCGGCGTCAGCAACATCTACGCGCGATCGACGGCGCCCCCGGCACCCGGGGCCGAAACCGCGGGAACAAGGACGCCGCCGACTGACGGAGATGTGGGTCGCAGAAACGCCGTCAGTGGAAGGATAAGACCCGATTCGACGGCAAGCCGCATCCTCCATATGAAGGATGGGCGCGCGGATCAGCCGGGCGCGCTCGCGCCGATCCGCGCCAGCAGCGCCGCGAGATCGGCCTGCCGCGCGCAGCCCGTCTTTTCCAGCACGCGGCGCAGCTGGGTTCGCACCGTGCTGATCGCGACATCGCCTTCGGTCGCGAGCGCTTCGGGCGTCTCGCCCGCGGCGATGCCGCGCGCGACGCGCGCCTCGGCGGGCGTCAGGTCGAACAGCGATTTCATCAACGTCGCGCTGGGCGCCCGGTCCGACGCGACGGGGATAAGCAGCAGGAGCGCGAAACTGTCGCCGAACACGTCATGCGCGCCGCGCCGAACGGGAATGACATGCGCGACGAGCCGGGGCAGGCCATCGTCGCCGCGCACCGGAAAGGAGCGGACCATGTCGTCGGCATCCTGATCGAGCGCCGCGATGGCGTCGGTCAAAATCCGGTCGGCCTGGCCGTCGCGCAGACGCAGGCGTCCGTGCGCCCCATGTACGACATGGTCGCTGAGGTCGGCGGCAAGCGGGCTGATTTCGGCCACCTCGCCGGTCGCCTTGAGCAAAAAGGCGGGGAGCTGGAGTGCGGTCAATGCCTCGCTCGCGCCCTGTGCCCGCTTGTGCTGGAGCCGCGCACTGACCAGCGCGCTGCGCGCGAGGTGGGGCCGGATCATGTTGAGCCGCGCGACGCTGTCCGGGTCGACCGGGCCATCGGTAAAGGGGCGTTCGACGCTGAACACGATATTGTCGCCCGTCGGCACCTGCAGCCCGGTCCCCGCCGACCAGCCGAGGCCTCGCGGGCGAAAGAAATCGCGATATACGGGGTCGGCGTCGATTTCCGCGTCGCTCCAGAAATCATGTTCGACAAAGAAGGACGGCGTGTCCTGGCTCATCAGGCAGACGCGGCGGCTGCATTTGCCGAACCAGCCGTCGTTGACATATTCGGCAAACACATCGGCGACCCGATCCGACGCCGTCCAGTTCAGCGCCTTGCGGGCCGAGAACAGCAGGCCGCCGACCGCCCCGGACAGCGCCGCGACATCGTCGAGCACCGTCGGCCACGCCTCGGGCACCACCGAGCATTCATAGATTCGGTCGATCAGATCGTCCTGCATTCCGCCCCCGTTGCTGCGACGTCGCGGTGACTTTCGAGTGTCAGAGCGTTTTTTGCAAGGGCGCCCCGGTGAAAATGTGCAGGCGCAGAGGCGTGATATATTTCGATAGGTATCGAAATATGAATTGACGATCCTGTTTAATTCGATAATTCCGGAAATATAGAATCGAATCGAGCGCGAACGATGCTCCTCCCACACGCAAAATGACCGGAAGGACGGAAAAATGGTATCGATGGTGACGTCGCCCGCGCCGTGGCGCGGCGAGGCTTTGCAAGACCGGCCCGAGCAGTGGCTCTACCTGCTCGACGAAGGCGAGATACGGACGATCGTGACGGCGGCGCAATCGGCGGTTGCGGCGGGAGTGCCGCTGCGGGAGCTCGCGCGGAGCGATTATCCGCTGACCGGACTCGAGGCGGCGCTGGACGATTGGCGCGCCCGGATCGATGGCGGCCATGGCATGGTGCTGATCCGCGGGCTTCCGGTGCGGCGCATCGGTCGCGACGTTGCGGCGGCGGCCTATTGGCTGATCGGGCTGCATCTCGGCCAGCCGACCGCGCAGAATCCGGCGGGCGAGATGCTGGTCGATATTCGCGACACCGGCGCACCGGCCAGCGATCACAATGTCCGGCTGTACAAAACGCGCGCCGAGCTGGCCTTTCACACCGATGGTGCCGACATTATCGGGCTGCTCTGCCTGCGCGGCGCTCGGGCGGGCGGGGTCAGCCGCATCTGTTCGTCGGTCGAGGTGTATAATCAGGTCGTGGCGCGGCGCCCGGAGCTCGCCCCGCTGATGGAACGCAAATTTCACCATCATGCGCACGGACAGCTGGGGCCGGATGGCCCCAAGACCTTTCGCTATCCGATCGTCAGCCGCGAGGGCGGGATTTTCCGGATGATGCTGCTGACCTGGTATATCCGCAACGCCGCCGAGGATTTTCCCGAGATCGCGGCGCTCGGCGACGACGAGCAGTGCCTGCTCGACCTGCTTGAATGGCTGCCCTTCGAACCCGGCATGGCGCTCGACATGAATTTTCAGGAAGGCGACATGCAGTTCCTCAAAAACTCGGTCGTGCTGCACGCGCGCACCGATTATGAGGATTGGGACGCGCCCGACGAAAAACGGCACCTGCTGCGGCTGTGGCTGAATGTGCCCCAATTTGCCGATGGCGATGACCGGTTACGGCACGGCTTTGCTGATCGGGTCGACGCATGAGCGACGTTGATTTTCTGGTGATCGGCGCCGGGCAGGCGGGGCTGGCGGCGGCGCGGCGCTTGCAGCGATCGTGCGCCGACTTCCTGCTGGTTGACGCCGCGCCGTCGGTCGGCGGATCGTGGCGGCACTATTATGACAGCCTCGAGCTGTTTTCGCCGGTACGATATTCGTCGCTGCCCGACCTGGCGATGCCGGGGGAACCTTATGCCTATCCGCGGCGCGACGATGTCGTCGATTATCTGCAGCGCTATGCCGGGCATTTCGCCTTTCCCGTGCGGCTGGCAACGCGCGTCGCGGCGGTGACGCGCGATGCTGGCGGCTTTTCGGCCGACATCGGCGGCGGGCAGGCCATCAGCGCGCGGAAACTGGTCGTCGCATCGGGCGCCTTCGGGGCGCCGAACATGCCGGTGCTGGCGGGGCAGGGCGATTTTCGCGGGCGTGTCCTGCATTCGTCGGATTATCGCAGCCCCGACGGCTTTCGCGGCCGGCGCGTGATCGTCGTCGGGGCCGGCAATTCGGCGGTACAGATCGCGGTCGAGCTCGCCGGGCATGCCGACGTCACGCTGGCGGTCCGCGACCGCATTCGCTTTCTGCCGCAACGGGTGCTCGGCCGCGACGTCCATTGGTGGTTCGACAAGCTGCGCCTGAACAGTCTCAACCTGTTTTCCGACCATGGTGTGCCGATCGTCGACGACGGGCGATACAAGGCGGCGTTGCGGGCCGATCGCCCCGCGACGCGGACGATGTTCCGTGCCTTCAGTCCCGACGGCGTCATCTGGCCCGACGGCACCGAGGAGCGGATCGACGTGGTCATTTTTGCCACCGGCTTTCGCCACGCGATGGACTTCCTCCGCCCGTCGGGCGCGCTCGACGCGCACGGCCAGCCGCTGCACCGCCGTGGGGTGTCGACGAGCATCCGCGGGCTCGGCTTTGTCGGGCTTTCCGGGCAGAGCGGCTTTGCATCGGCCACGCTGCGCGGCGTCGGCCGCGACGCCGATTACGTCATCCCCCGCATCGCCGCGATGTGAACCGACCGCCGCGCGGCGGCGATCAGAACAGCTTGGTCACCGTCGCGCTGCGGCGTTCCTGCTCGACTTCGCCGGTGTAGAGGCTGGTCATCGGTTCGTCGCTGACGACATGGGTTTCATCGGCACCAAAGCCGTTGAATTTGGTCCGCATCGCGCAGCCATAGGCGCCGAGCATCCCGATTTCGATGAAATCGCCCGCCTTGATGTCCGCCGGCAGGAAGAACGGCCCCGTCATATGGTCGAGGTCGTCGCAGGTCGGGCCGTAAAAGCTGAACGGCACCATCTCGGCATCGCTGCCGCCATCGCGCAGCAGCGAGACCGGGAAACGCCAGCCGACATGCGCGGCGTCGAACAGCGCGCCATAGGCACCGTCGTTGATATAGAGTTCGTCGCCGCGGCGCTTTTCGACGCGCACGATCAGCGAGCTGTACTCGGCGGACAAAGCACGGCCCGGTTCGCACCATAGTTCGGCCGAATAGCTGATCGGCAGGCTTTCGAAGCTGCGGTGGATGGTGTCGAAATAGGCGCCGAGCGGCGGCGGCTCCATGCCGGGATAGGACGACGGAAAGCCGCCCCCGACATCGATGATGTCGACGGTGACCGACGCCGCGACGATCGCGGCGCGGACACGCTCCATCGCCTGCGCATAGGCGTGCGGGGTCATCGCCTGGCTGCCGACGTGGAAGCAGATGCCGAGCGCGTCGGCGGCTTGACGGGTCGCCATCAGCAGCTCGACGACTTCATCGGCTTCGGCGCCGAACTTGGCCGCGAGGCTGAGCTTCGAATGGTCCGACGAGACGCGCAGGCGTACGAGCAAGTTGAGGTCGGTTGCGCCTTCGGTCGCGCGGACGATCTTTTCGAGCTCGTCCATCGTGTCGAGCGAGAAGGTGCGCACGCCATGCTTCCAATAGGCTTCGGAAATTGCTTCCTCCGCCTTCACCGGATGCATGAAGCAGAGCGTCGCTTCGGGGAGCGTACGCGCAGCCAGCCGCACTTCGGCGATCGACGCGACGTCATAATGGGTGACGCCCGAATCCCACAGCACGCGCAAGAGGTCGGGCGACGGATTCGCCTTGACCGCATAAAGGGTCGTGCCGGGAAAGCGGTCGATGAAGAAACGCGCTGCGCGCCGCGCGGCGTGCGGGCGGACAAGCGTAACAGGTTCGACCGGCGAAAGTGCCTGAATCAGCCCGTGGGCGCTATGATGCTGGTGCAATGCAAGGGACCCCCAAAAGTGTAACGGTAAACGACAAGGCTGCCTTGCGGTTATTGGAAGTCCCCCTGGGGCAGCGGAGGGCGATATATTGAGGGGGGTCCCCCCTGTAAAGACCCCATCGCGCAATTTTGTAATGGCACGGTAATGTCAGGGGCGAAGCGAGGCAGTGGTGCGCCGAGCGGGGCAAAGACGCGACAAACAATCGCCTGTCAGCTAGGCTGAGTCCCAATTATGTTCGTCATCCCGGCGAAGGCCGGGATCTCGACAGCTCATATCGACGCACCGGTGAGACCCCGGCCTTCGCCGGGGTAACGAAAAAAGAAAGCGGCATGCCATGGTCTCCCGATCCGACGTCAATCACACCTTCTCCGACTCCGAGCTCGACGAACTCTGCGCCTTTGGCACCATCGAATCGCACAAGGCGGGCGACCTGCTAGTCGCCGAAGGGACGATGGCACCCGATTGCATCGTCACCCTGTCGGGGCACACTGACATATTTGCATCGACCGATGACGGGCCAAAGCGCGTCGGCTGGATGGAGCGCGGGCAGTTTGCGGGCGATCTGTCGGTGCTGACCGGACAGCGCCACCTGTCGCGCGTCGAAATGGGCGCTGATGGGGAGATATTGCGCATCAAGCACGCCGATTTCCAGCGGTTGATCGCGGGCAATTCGCATTATTCGGACATCTTTGTCCGCGTGTTGTCGGCGCGCCGCGAATTCAGCAACCAGCGTGGCTTTGCCGCGACAATCGTGATCGGCGCGGCGCTCGACCGCAGCGTCTATGCGCTGCGCGACCTGCTCGCGAAGCATGGCGTCGCACATCGCTGGTTCGATCCCGCCGACGGACCCGTCCCCGCGCACCTGCTCGCCGAGCGCGACCTTGCCGAGGATCAACTGCCGGTGGTGATCCTTGGCGCGGCGGATATGCTCGTCCAGCCGACCCCCGAACAGCTTGCGGCGGCGCTGGGGCTCGATTTGCTGCCCGACGGCGCGACCGCCGACGTGCTGGTCGTGGGCAGTGGTCCGGGTGGGCTCGCGGCGGCGGTCTATGCGGCGTCCGAGGGGCTGACCGTGATCGCGCTCGATTCGCTGGCGCCGGGCGGACAGGCCGGCACATCGTCGAAGATCGAAAATTACCTCGGCTTTCCGACGGGCATTTCGGGGAATGAACTGGCGCGCCGCGCGACCGTGCAGGCGCAGAAATTCGGCGCGCGGGTCGCCGCGCCGGTGCGCGCGGCGTCGATCGTGCGCGACGAAGACGCCTATTGCCTGCACCTGGCCGACGGGCGAAAATTGCGCAGCCGCGCGGTGGTGGTCGCATCAGGCGCGCAATATCAGCGGCTGCCGATCGAGGGGATCGAGGCTTATGAGGGGCGCGGCATCTATTATGGTGCGACCCCCATGGAGGCGCAGCTGTGCGGCAATGCCGAGGTGACCGTCGTCGGATCGGGCAATTCGGCGGGGCAGGGGGCGATCTATCTCGCGAGCGTCGCGAAGAAGGTCTATGTCATCTTCCGCCGCAAGAGCCTGCGCGAAACGATGTCGGAATATCTGGTCAAGCGGCTCGAAGAGCATCCGAATATCGAAATCATCGGATCGACGGACGTCGTCGCGCTGCACGGCGAGGATCGGCTGGGCGGGTTGACCTATCGCGACCGCGAGACCGGCGACGAAGGGCATTGCGACTGCGGTTTCCTGTTCCTGTTCCTCGGCGCCAGTCCGAACACCGGCTGGTTGCCAAAGGAAATGGTGTGCGACGAGCGCGGCTTCGTGAAAACCGGTGCCGACATTGCGCCGATGGAGCTGGTCAAAGCCGGCTGGTCGCTCGACCGGATGCCAAGCCGCTACGAAACGAGCTGGCCGCGGATTTACGCGATCGGCGACGTGCGCAAGGGATCGGTCAAGCGCGTGGCGTCGTCGGTGGGTGAGGGGTCGGTGGTGGTGAGCGACATTCACGCGGCGCTGGCGGAGGTTGTGGGCAGCTGATCCTCCCTGTCGCGCAGCGATGGGGAGGGGGACCGCTCGCGCAGCGAGTGGTGGAGGGGCGGCGACGTCGGCGCCAAAGCCCCTCCGTCAGCGCTCCGCGCTGCTACCTCCCCATCGCTGCGCGACAGGGAGGATCGACTCAACTCAACCGCGTCTTGAAGTCTTCATACCCGAATTCGCGGATCAGCCGGAGCTCATCGGTTTCGCTGTCCCACAACCAGATGGACGGCAGCGGGACACCGTTGAACGTATTGGTTTTCACCATCGAATAATGCGCCTGGTCGAGGAAAGCGAAGCGCTGGCCGATGCGCGCACCGCCGGGGAGGCGGTAATCGCCGATCACGTCGCCCGCGAGGCACGAGGGACCGCCGAGCCGCGTCGGCATGCCCTCGCTGCCTTCGCCTAGCAGCGCGGGGCGATAGGGGGCTTCGATCACGTCGGGCATATGGCAGGTCGCCGAAATGTCGGTGATGCCGATCGGCATGCCATTGTCGAACAGATCAAGGATCTCGCCGACAAGGATACCCGCGTCGAGCGCGATCGCTTCGCCGGGTTCGATCATCACGTCGCAATCGGTCGCGGCGCGCACCTGTTTCAGGAAGGCGATCAGGTCGTCCACCTGATAATCGGCGCGGGTGACATGGTGTCCGCCGCCAAAATTGATCCATTTAAGCTGGCCGAAAAACGGCCGCAGCATCGGCTGGACGGCGTCCCACGTGCGTTGCAGCGGCGGGAAATCCTGTTCGCACAGGCTGTGCATATGGACGCCATCGACGCCCTCCATATGCTCGGGGAGAAGCTGAGTGATCGGAAAGCCGAGGCGGCTGCACGGCGCGGCCGGGTCATATTTCGCGACCTCGCCCTCGCTGTGCATCGGGTTGATGCGCAGGCCGATGTCGAAGGCCACGCCCTGCGCGCGCAGGTCATCGAGCAACGGAAGAAAGCGGGCGATCTGTCCCGGCGAGTTGAAGATCAGATGGTCCGAGAGCGCGGCGATTTCGGGTAGGTCGGCTTCCTTGTAGCCCGCGCAATAGGTCGCGACTTCACCGCCATATTCGGCGCGGCCCAGCCTGGCTTCGTACAGGCCCGACGCGCAGACGCCGTCGAGATATTCCGCTACCGTCGGGCCCAGCGACCACATCGAAAACGCCTTGAGCGCCGCGAGCACGCGCGCACCCGATGCGTCGCCGATATGGCGCAGCACCGACAGATTGGCGCGGACCTTCGCCGCATCGACGACAAAGGCGGGCGAGGGGACGCGGCTGAGGTCGAAGCTTGCGAAAGCTCCGAGGTCGCCGGCACGGGTTTCCATGTCGTTCTGTTCCTATGCGACCGCAATCGGGCCTTTGAAGATGAAGAAAGCCCCCGCCGCAATCAGGCCAAAGCCGACGAGATGGTTCACAGTCAGCTTCTCACCGAGCCAGAAGACCGCGAACCCGGCGAATATGACGAGCGTGATGACTTCCTGCAAGGTCTTGAGTTCGGCTGCGGTATAAACGGCGTAGCCGATACGGTTGGCAGGGACCGCGAGGCAATATTCGAAGAAGGCGATCCCCCACGCGATCAGCACCGCCAGCCACAGCGGCCGCGACATGTCGCCGAGGTGCCCATACCAGGCGAAGGTCATGAAAATATTCGAGATGATGAGCAGGCCGATGGGGGCGAGATAGGCGGTCATCCCGACATTACTCCTTGGTCAGCGGCAGCACGTCGCGGAGAAGGGCGGCGAAGAAATGTCCCGGCTCCTCCACCATTGGCATATGCGCCGAATGTTCGAGCCAGACGAGCTTCTTTGAGGGCGCTTTGACCCGTGCGAACCAGTCGGCGGCGACCGGCGATGGCACGGTGTAATCGTGCCGTCCGAGCAGGAAAACAATCGGCACGTCCATCTTCGTTACCTTCTGAAAGCTGACATCGGCGAGGCGCGGCCAGAGCGTGGTGACCGAAAAGGCGCTGCCCTGACCCCATGCCTTGCGATCGGCTTCGCTATATTCGGGCGAGAGGCGTGGCGTCTGGAAATAGAGGTCGAGGTCGGGCTTGTTGTACATCAGCGCCCCGTAGGGGATCGCATATTTGCGCCAGCCGTCGGCCTTGGCGATCGTAAACTCGCCCGCTGGATAGGGGGCAAGCGCGTCGATCGCGGCGACCGCATTGGTGTTGCCCGCCGCGAGCGCCTTGGCGCGCGTCCACGCCATGCCCGTTTTTTCGCCCTCGCGAAAATCGATGCCCTGCCCGACGCCGACATAGGTGTAGAGCAGGTCGGGGCGTTTCACCGCGACCGACAGGCCGACGATCGATCCCCAGCTGTGTCCCATCAATACTACCTTGCGCTTACCATAGCGCTGTTTGAGCAGGTCGATCAGTTCGATCGCATCGTCGCGGTACCGCTCGACGGTCATCGTTGGCGCAAGCGTTGCGGGATCGTTCAGCGGATAGCTGCGCCCGGCGCCGCGCTGGTCATATTGGACGACGGTGAAGACATCTTCCCACGGGCGCTGGAACGTCCAGGCAAAGGGCATTTCGACCGCGCCCGGACCACCGTGGACAAAGACCAGGATAGGATTTGCCTTGTCAGAACCGCGCACGTTGACGACCTGTCGCGCACCGCCGAGCATGACTTCGAACGTCTCTTGCACCCCGTTCGGGGTAACGATCTTGCCGATGTCGGCCACGATCGCGCGCGCGGGGGCGTAGGCGTCGCCGGTCTGCGCGGCGGCGGGGGTGGTGATCGCGGCGAGCAAGGTGAACGCAGCCATTCGCAATTTCATATCAACAACCTCTCGTCATTCCCGCGAAGGGGAAACCCAATTTGGACGCCGCTAATGGGTTCCCGCGTTCGCGGAAATGACGCAAGGCGTCATATCGCTCAGAAATTTAGCGGCCCGTCCAGTTCCTTCACCTGCCACGGCAGGCCATGCTTCATCAGCATGTCCATGAAGGGATCGGGATCCATCTGCTCCATGTTGAACACGCCGTCGCCGCTCCACGTGCCGGTGACCATCATCGCGGCGCCGATCATCGCGGGGACGCCGGTGGTGTAGCTAACCGCCTGATTGCCCGTTTCGGCATAGGCGTCCTCATGGTCGCAGATATTATAGAGGTAGAGCGTCTTTTCCTTGCCGTCCTTGCCAAGGCCCGTTGCGATGACGCCGATGTTGGTCTTGCCCTTGGTCGTTTCGCCCAGGCTCGACGGTTCGGGGAGCACGGCCTTCAGGAACTGGAGCGGGATGATCTCCTTGCCCTCGTAGATCACCGGGTCGATGCGCGTCATGCCGACATTCTGGAGCACGGTGAGGTGCTGGATATAGGCGTCGCCGAAGGTCATCCAGAAGCGGATGCGCTTGATTTCGGGAAGGTGCGTCTTCAGGCTTTCAATCTCCTCATGGTACATGAGGTACATATTTTTCGGGCCGACTTCCTCGAAATCGAATTGCTGCTTTACCGACATCGGCGGGGTTTCGATCCAGTCGCCATTTTCCCAATGGCGGGCGACCGCGGTGACTTCGCGGATGTTGATCTCCGGGTTGAAGTTGGTCGCGAAATGCTGGCCGTGATCGCCGCCGTTGCAGTCGAGGATGTCGAGCGTGTCAATGCGGTCGAAATGATGTTTCTTGAGCCAGGTCGTGAACACGCTGGTCACCCCGGGGTCGAAGCCTGAGCCAAGCAGCGCCATTAGCCCGGCGTCCTTGAAACGGTCGTGATAGGCCCATTGCCAGTGATATTCGAACTTCGCCTCGTCGCGCGGTTCGTAATTGGCGGTGTCCAGATAATGCGCGCCCGTCGACAGGCACGCCTCCATGATGGTGAGGTCCTGATAGGGCAGCGCGAGGTTCACGACATGCGTCGCGCCGATGTCGCGGATCAGCGCCGCGGTCGCGTCGATATGGTCGGCGTCGACCTCGGCGGTCTTGATCGTGACGCCGGTGCGCGCCTTCACCGACTCGGCGATCGCATCGCATTTGAACTTGCGGCGGCTGGCCAGCGTGATGTCGGGAAAGATGTCGGGGTTCATCGCCATCTTGTGCACCGCGACCGAACCGACGCCGCCTGCGCCGATCACCAGAACCTTGCTCATCGAAAAATCTCCTACGCCTACCTATGCGGCTTGTCTTGTATGCCCGGCCCTATAGGACGAAGCCATGACACAGCAAAGCCCCGATGCCCTTCTCCGTCCCGACCGTGCACCGACCCTTGCCGGGGTTGAACGCGCCGCTGCGAAAGTCGCTGCGCTGCTGCCGCAAACGCCGCTGCTGCCGCTCGATGTCGACGGCAGGACGATCTGGTGCAAGGCCGAGTGCCTGCAACCGGTCGGTGCGTTCAAGATTCGCGGCGCTTGGCACCGGCTGACCGACCTGACCCCCGAGCAGGCTGCGGCAGGGGTGGTCGGCGTGTCGAGCGGCAATCATGCGCAGGGCGTCGCTTGGGCGGCGAAGCGGCTGGGCATCCAGGCGACGATCGTGATGCCGAGTAACGCGCCCAAGATGAAGCTGGCGGCGACGCGCGCGCTCGGCGCCGAGGTGGTGCTGTACGACCGCGTGACCGAATCGCGTGATGCCGTTGCGGCGAAGCTACTCGAAGCGAGCGGCGGAACATTGGTCCACGCCTATGGCGATCCGTGGATCATCGAGGGGCAGGGGAGCGCAGGGATCGAGGCGCGGGCGCAGCTGGCGGCGCGCGGGATCGCGGGACCGGACAAGGTGGTGGCCTGTTGCGGCGGCGGCGGACTGTCCGCTGGGCTGGCGCTGGCGTGTCCCGATGCCGAGATCATCGCCGTCGAGCCGGAGGGCTGGGACGATGTGACGCGCTCGCTGGCAGCAGGCGAAATCCTGTCGGTCGAGGATCTGGCCTATCCGACCGAATGCGACGCGCTACAAACGCCGCAGACCTGGCCGATCAATTTCGCGGTGCTGCAAGCGCGCGGCGTGCGCGGGGTCGTGGTGACCCGTGCCGAGGTGCGGCACGCGATGCGGGTAGCGTTCGAGCGGCTGCACCTCGTCGTCGAACCGGGTGGCGCGGCGGCGCTGGCCGCGGTGCTGGCGGGCAAGGTGGAATTGGGCGATGCAACGCTCGTCACCCTGTCGGGGGGCAATGTCGATCCCGGTCATTATGCGGAAATTCTTGCCGAATGACGGGATATTTGTTTCCTTTGCAGCGTTCGGAGTGGGGAAGGAGACGCAAGATGCGAAAGCAAGGCCTGATTTTCGCCGGCGCAGCGGCGCTGGTTGTTCTGAGCGGATGCGAGAAGGCGGAAGCGCCCGCGCCGACCGATACGACGACGACCGAGGTTCCGGTCGAAACGGCCCCGCCCGAAGCGACGGAAGCAGCCACCTCGCACCGCTATGCGGCGTGGGCGGGCAAATGGACCGGGGTCGAGGGCATGTATGTGACGATCACCCCCGGCGAACCCGGCAAGTACAAGCTGGAGATGCAGTCGGATCTCGACACCAAGGGCAGCTATGACGGCAGCGACAGCGATGGCGGCATTGCGTTTACCCGTGGCACCGAAACGCTGACGCTCGCCGCATCGACCGGCGATGCGACTGGCCTCAAATATCTGGCGGGCAAGAAGGATTGCCTGAAGGTCAAGGACGGCGAAGGTTATTGCCGCGATTAACGGCGAATGGAATGCAACTGATCGCCCCGCATTTACCGTAGCCCTGAGCTTGTCGAAGCCTGTCCCGAGCGCCTGTAAGGCCGTCGAAGGGGGCGCCTATCCGAGAAGCGCCCTTCGACAAGCTCAGGGCTACGGTTTACTCATGTCGGCACGAACGCCGTCGAGCGGGGATGCGAATGGATAGAATAGCGACGGCAACCAAGGCACACCAGCCCGCGCTCATCGAAACGCTGGCGCAGGCGTTCCAGACCGATCCGGCGCTGTCGTGGATTTTGCCCGATCCCGCCCACCGGGCTCGCGCACTACGTAGCCTGTTCCATACCCTCGTCCCCGCCGATATGCGCGCCGGGGTGGCGCTGCGGTCAGCGGGCGACGAAGCGGCGGCGCTGTGGCGTGCGCCGGGGCAGGCGCACGGCGGGACGCTGGAATTCCTGCGCAGCGTCCTGCCGCTGATCGCGACCTTTGGCACCGCCTTGCCGCGCGGGTTGAAGGTGCAGGGCAGCATCGACGCGCATCGGCCGCAGGGGCGCTTCTGGTACCTCCATTATGTCGGGGTGCGCCGCGACCACCAGGGCAAGGGACATGGCGGGCGGATCATCCGCGCGCAAACCGCGGTTGCCGACGCCGACGGGGTGCCCTGCTGGCTGGAAACCGCGACGCCCGAAAATGTGCCGCTTTACGAGCGGCTGGGCTTTGTCACGCAGGTGGAATGGGATGTGCCGGGCGGCGGGCCGCATTTCTGGGGGATGATGCGGGCGCCTGCCGCTTGAATAATCCCGTGATCGCTCTACGACTTGGCGCGGTGAGCGACATGCAATGGCCATCGAGCGCGGACGAGGCGCGAATGCGACTAGCGGCGGCGCTTGCTGCGGTCGGGCGCGGCGATCGGGCGGCGCTGCGCCAAGTGTACGACCTGACCGCCGCGAAACTATTTGGAATTTGCCTCCGTATCTGTGGCGAGAGGGCCAGTGCGGAGGATGTTTTGCAGACCGTCTACATCAAGGTGTGGGAACGCGCGGGGCAGTTCGATGCTTCGCGCGCCAGCCCGATCACCTGGCTGGCGACGATCGCGCGCAACGGCGCGATCGACTGGCGGCGCTCGGTCGCAGGGCGTGCGGCGCGCGATACCTTGCCCGAACAGGCGGCCTTTGCCGTGGCCGACGAAGCCCCGCGCGCCGACCAGTCGCTGGTCGCGGCGGAGGAAGGCGAACAGCTGCACCGCTGCCTCGGCGAGCTGGAGGATCGCACCCGCTTGTGCATCCGTGCCGCCTTTTTCGACGGATCGACCTATGCTGAACTGGCGGAGCGCGAGAAGGTGCCGCTGGGAACGATGAAAAGCTGGATACGGCGCGGGCTCATGCGCCTGAAGGATTGTCTTGGCGATGGATGACCATCTGACGCCCGATCAGGAGCGCGACGCGCTCGCCGCCGAACTGGCGCTCGGCCTGCTGGACGGGCAGGCGCGCGCCGATGCGTTGCGGCTGTCGCTGAGCGATCCCGCCTTCGCGGCGCTGGTCGCGGCGTGGGAGGCGAAGCTGGCGCCGCTGCATGGCGAGTGGACCGACGCCGAACCGGGCGCTGCGGTGTGGAACGCGATCGAACGGCGGCTGGCCGATGCGCCCGCCGACAAGGTTACGGCGATCGAGACGCGCTTGCGCCGCTGGCGCGCCGGGGCGCTGCTGTCGGGCGCCGTGGCGGCGGCGCTTGCGTTTGTGCTGATCACCCGGCCGGTACCGGCGCCCGCACCCGCCACCCCCCAGCTGGCGGTCGCCCGCATTGAAAGCGACCCAGCGGGGCCGCTGGTGCTCGCGCGCTATCATCAGGACAGCGGGCTGATGCAGCTGCGCATCCACGGCTTCGAACCCGGCACGCTGGCGCCCGAACTGTGGGTCATTCCCGACGGCGGCGCGCCCGTCTCGCTCGGGCAGATCGGCCATGCGGGCGAGGCCGAAATGACGATGCCGCCGCCGCATCGCCTGCTGATGACCGAAGGCGCAACGCTGGCAATCACGATGGAGCCGGTGTCCAAGACGCCGCACCCGGCGCCGAGCGGCGCCGCGGTCGCGTCCGGAAAAATTATCACGATCTGAGGTTGTCGTGCATCCGTTGGCGGGTCGGTGCCGTAGCTGCGCCGCATCCTGCATTTCCGGGGTGCCAGAAACCAGAGGATCGTATGATGAAACTTTCCAAACTCTCCGCGTCGCTTGCTGCTTTGGTCATGGTTGCCGGAGGCGGCGCTGCGCTCGCCAACCCGATGGTCGGCGGCGCCGCGATGTACGAAAGCAAGAACATCGTCGAAAATGCCGTCAATTCAAAGGATCATACCACGCTGGTCGCCGCGGTGCAGGCCGCAGGGCTGGTCGACACGCTGGCCAGCCCGGGTCCGTTCACCGTCTTTGCGCCGACCAATGCCGCGTTCGGCAAGCTGCCCGCCGGGACCGTCGACACGCTGCTGAAGCCCGAAAGCAAGGGCACACTGACCGCGGTGCTGACCTATCATGTCGTGCCCGGCACGCTGACTGCCGCCGATCTGGCCGCCAACGCCCAGGCCAATGGCGGCAAGGCGACGCTGACGACGGTTCAGGGCGCCAAGCTGACCGTCTGGGGCAAGGATGGCAAATGGTATGTCACCGACGCCAAGGGCGGCAAGGCGCAGATCACCATCGCCGATGTCAAGCAGTCGAACGGCGTGATCCACGTCGTCGATGGCGTGTTGCTGCCGGGCTGACCCCTTCGTCCGGCACAGGTGCGGTCCGTCCATCCCTCCCGGGACGGGCCGCATTGCCGGCGATTGTCAGTCGTCGAACCCCACGAACCGCGCAGCGTCCGCGACGCTCTTGCGGTTTGACACCACGGCGTTGGCGGGAAAACCGTCGTCGGGCCAGCCCATCGCGACGCAGATCATGATCACCTGATCGTCGGGGATTTTCGCATGCTCGCGCACCACCGGCGATTGCATGATGCCCTGGCTGTTGATGACGCAGCCCAGCCCGCGCGACCAGGCGGCGTTGACCAGCGCATTGGTCACCGCGCCGCAGTCGAAGGGTGCGATGTCGCTGCCGAGCAGGACGCGGTCATAGGTCACGACGATGCTGACCGGCGCGTCGAACTGGCGAAAACCGCGCAGCACCCAGTCTTGGCGTCCCGCCTTGTCGTCGCGGTCGATGCCCATCGCACCGAACAATTGTTTGGCGACCTCGATCTGGCGGCCGCGATGTTCGTCGGGGACGACGTTGAAGGTCCGAAATTCGCGGCTGTCGGGCTTGCCCGCCAAAATGCCTTCGGTGTTGCCACGGCGGATCGCGTCGAGCGGCGCGCCGGTGACGACAGAGAAGTTCCAGCACTGGTTGTTATAGGACGAAGGCGCGCGCATCGCGACTTCGATGATCTCGGCGATCAGTGCCTTCGGGACGGGCTTGTCGAGAAAGCCGCGGATCGAGCGGCGTCCGACGACCACTGCGTCGTAAGCGGCAGCGGCCTTCACGCGGCCTTGCGCAGTTCGAGCCGGTCCCAGATTTCGACCAGCGCCTGCGTCAGCTCGCGCATCATCGCTTCGTCATGCGCGGGGCCGGGGGTGAAGCGCAGTCGTTCGGTGCCGCGCGGCACGGTCGGGAAATTGATCGGCTGGACGTAAACGCCATATTCGGCGAGCAGGATATCGCTGATCTTCTTCGCGCGCACCGGATCGCCGACCATCAGCGGCACGATGTGCGTTGTCGAATCCATCACCGGCAGGCCCGCGTCGCGGAAGCATTGTTTGAGGTAGGCCGCCGCCGCCTGCTGCGCGTCGCGCTCGACGCTCGATTCTTTCAGGTGGCGGACGCTGGCCAGCACCCCGGCGACGAGCACCGGCGACAGGCTGGTCGTGAAGATGAAGCCGGGCGCGTAAGAGCGGATCACGTCGATGATATTCTTGTCGGCAGCGATATAGCCGCCCATCACGCCGAACGCCTTGCCCAGCGTGCCTTCGATGATCGTCACGCGGCTCGCGGCTTCGTCGCGGTCGGTGATCCCGCCGCCGCGCGGGCCGTACATGCCGACCGCATGGACTTCGTCGCAATAGGTCAGCGCATTATATTTGTCGGCGAGGTCGCAGATCGCGTGGATCGGGGCGACGTCGCCGTCCATCGAATAGACGCTTTCGAAAGCGATCAGCTTGGCCGCGTCGGGATCGTCCTGCGCCAGCAGTTCTTCGAGATGCGCGAGGTCGTTGTGGCGCCACACGCGCTTTTCGCAGCCCGAATTGCGGATGCCCGCGATCATCGAGGCGTGGTTCAATTCGTCCGAATAGATGATGCAGTTGGGCAAGAGTTTGCCGAGCGTGCCGAGCGTCGCTTCGTTCGAGATATAGCCCGAGGTGAACAGCAGCGCGCCGTCCTTGCCGTGGAGGTCGGCGAGTTCAGCTTCGAGGTCGACGTGATAATGGGTGTTGCCGCCGATGTTGCGCGTGCCGCCCGAACCGGCGCCGACGTCGTGCAACGCCGCTTCCATCGCTTCGACGACCTTGGGGTGCTGGCCCATCGCTAGATAGTCGTTCGAACACCAGACGGTGATCGGCTTCGGTCCATTATGCCCGGCAAAGCAGCGCGCATTGGGAAAGGCGCCGCGGTTGCGCAGGATGTCGATGAAGACGCGGTAGCGTCCCTCTTCGTGCAGCCGGTCGATCGCGCGAGCGAAGATGTCGTTATAGTTCAAGGTCCGGCCCCGCAGTCAGGTTCCCGCGCCGCTCGTTCTGGGCGGCTATTAACAGGCGGGCCAATAACGGCGAATTGGGCCGAAATCCAGTGCAAACGATTCGCAAATTATTCGGGCGATCAGTGTGATCGACGCCACCGTAAGGCGAGCGCATCGAAAGTATCAGGTACCAGTCCGCCGTCCGGTTTGCACGACGATAAAAAAAGGCGTTGAGTTGTGCATAGGACCGCAGCGCGGTTCTTGGGGAGCAGGCCAAATGCGTGTAGTGATGATTGCCTTGCTACCCGTCTTGGCGTTGGGCTTTGCCGCCTCCGCCGCAAATCCGGTGTCTGCGCCCTTCCAAGGATCGTGGCAGCGCTGCGACACGTATCGCGGCGATCGCGTCTGCAGTTACGCCCTGACGACCCAGCGCGGAAATCGCGTTTGTGGCGTAGAGAGCTATTTCGCGTCCGGGCGCCTCTATTACTTGCGCTTTGTCGGCACGGCCGAGGGCTCGTCGGTCCGGATCGACAAGATCTGCGGACGACCCGGTTCGGAAACCGACACCCATTGTGCCGATCAGGCACCGCGTTACCGCGATTCCACCGAAAAGGTCGGTTGGGGAACCTCGACCGACATGCGCCATGTCTGCAAGGGTCGCCTTCACGAAGGGCGGCGCGGTAAGCCATTCAGTTGCGCGACCGCCGTTCGCGACGCCGGTATTCCGAAAGTCCGCCGATTGACCACCGATGATGGCTTGGAAGCCGAGCAGCGCGCTTGGCTGGCGTCCTGCACTGCGGGGCGCGAATAGCAGTCAGATCGCCTCGATCCGGTCGATGCCATAGGGCGCGAGTGTTGCAAGCGGCGGTGGCGGTCGGTCGGCGCTGCGGGTGAACACCGCGATGCCGGGCGTTGCGGTGGCGGGCCATGGCTGGCCTAGCGTCAAGGCGGCGATCCGCCGGGCGATCCCTTCGGCGCCGTCGATAAGGGTTACACCGAGACCTGCCGCGGCTTGCAATTCGTCTGCGAGTAATGGGAAATGCGTACAGGCAAGGACGATCACATCGATCGCGTCCCCCTCCGGTTGATCGCGCAGCCCTGCGATGGCGCGCGCGATCACCGCAGGATCGACCGGCTCGCCGCGCAGCTTGGCCTCGGCGCCGGTGACCAGCCCGGGACTGCCGTGGCGCAGCACCGTTTTGCCGCCCGCAAAGCGTGCGCTGAGGTCGTCGACATAGGGCTGGCGGACCGTCGCTTCGGTGCCGAGGACCCCGATGACCCCGGTCTTCGAGAGAGTCGCGGCGGGCTTGATCGCGGGTACCGTCCCGACGATCGGCAGGTCGAGTGCGGCGCGAACATGGGCGAGCGCGATCGTCGATGCGGTGTTGCACGCGATCACCGCCAGCCGGGGCTGGTAGCGTTCGACAAGCCGCCCGAGCAGCGCCGGGACGCGCGCCGCGAGCTCGGCCTCGCTTTTCTGGCCATAGGGCAGCCCGGCATAGTCGGCGGCATAGACGATCGGCGCGGTCGGCAGCAGCGCCCGCGTCGGGCCGAGGACGGTGAGCCCGCCAAGGCCGGAGTCGAAGAACAGGATCGGGGCATCGGGGGCGGGGTTCATGCGCGGCGATTAGCAGCGGGGCGGTTGGGGCTCAATCTGTTCCGGCCTTCCGTTTCTCGTCATCCCGGCCTTCGCCGGGATGACGAAGTTTGATGTTTGTCCAATATGGCGACGACCGCATCCTAATCCGTTGCTTGCGTGCGCCAACTTCGCCACAACCCTCGCGAACGTAGCGAGGAACACCATGACCAATTTGCTGCTGATCGCCATGGGCTATCTGCTCGGGTCGATCCCTTTCGGAGTCATCCTGACCCGTCTGTTCGGGGCGGGCGACCTGCGTCAGATCGGGTCGGGCAATATCGGCGCGACCAATGTGCTGCGCACCGGGCGCAAGGGGCTGGCGGCGGCGACCCTGATCCTCGATGGCGCGAAGGGTGCGGTCGCGGTCCTGCTGGCACGGCATTTCGTGCCGGAGCTTGGCGATCAGGCCGCGATGATTGCGGGCGCGGCGGCGATGATCGGCCATTGCTATCCGCTGTGGCTCAAGTTTCGCGGCGGCAAGGGGGTGGCGACATTGCTTGGCCTTGCGCTCGCGCTGGCTTGGCCGATCGGGCTTGTTTTTGCCGCGGTATGGATTGGCGCGGTCCTGTTGCTGCGCATCTCCTCGCTCGGCGGGATGCTCGGGGCGGTGGCTGCGCCTGTCGCCGCGATCGCGCTGGGGTATCCGGTTTACGCGATCGGTCTGGCGGGACTCGCGGTCATCGTGCTGTGGCGGCACCGCGAGAATATCGCGCGGCTGCGCGCCGGGACCGAACCTAGGATCGGCGCGAAGAAAGACGCCGCCGCGTGACCCCTGCGGAGCGGCTAGCGCGGTTGCGGTTGATCCGCACGCCGCATGTCGGCCCGGTCAGCTGGCACCAGTTGATGCAGCGGTTCGGATCGGGCGAGGCGGCGCTCGATGCGCTGCCCGAACTGGTTCTGCGCGGCGGGGCAGGAAAGGCGCGGATCGTGCCGATCGAGGTTGCCGAGCGTGAATTTGCGCGCGTCGCCGACCTCGGCGCGCGGCATATTTTCAGCGACGAGCCCGAATATTCATCGCTGCTGCGCGAAGTCGAGGGCGCGCCGCCGGTGATCGTCGTACGCGGAGACACCGCGATGTTGCGGCGCCCATGCGTCGCGATCGTCGGCGCGCGCAACGCTTCGGCGATCGCGTGCCGTTTCGCCCGCCAACTCGCCGCCGACCTCGTGGCGCGCGATGTCACCGTGGTCAGCGGGCTGGCGCGCGGGGTCGATACCGCCGCGCATATTGGCGCGCTCGGTGGAGCGACGGTGGGGGTGATCGCGAGCGGGATCGACATCGCCTTTCCGCCCGAAAATGCCGCGCTGCAGGAAAAGATTGCGACCGACCAGTTGCTGATCGCCGAACAGCCGCCGGGCAGCGAGCCGTTGGCGCGGCATTTCCCGTCGCGCAACCGCATCATCGCCGGGCTGGCGCATGGCACGGTGGTGATTGAGGCGGCGCCGCGGTCGGGATCGCTGATCACGGCGCGGCGGGCGGGGGATTATGGGCGCGAGGTGATGGCGGTACCGGGCTCGCCGCTCGACCCGCGCGCGCAGGGCTGCAACCTGCTGATCCGCGAAGGTGCCACGCTGATCCAGACGGTCGAGGACGTGCTCGAGGCGATCGGGCCGATCGACAGGCGGATGGTACGCGAACCGGCGCCAGCGCCGGTCACGCCGCCGATGCACGTCGACGCGGCGGGATCGCTCCGCGACAACGACCGGCATAGCGTCGTCGACCTGCTCGGCCCGACGCCGGTCGCGGTGGACGAAATCATCCGCCTGTCGGGACGTCCCGCGCCGGCGGTGCAGCTGGTCCTGCTCGAACTCGAACTGGCGGGAAGGATCGAGCGCCATGCCGGCGCGCGGATCAGTACCGTCTGATCGACTGGCTCAGGGGACGAAGCGGCGTTCGCGGATCCAGCGCGATGCGATATATTTTGTCCCGCTGACGACGGGCATGCCGCAATGTTCCGATGCCGGGTCGACAGCGCCATCGGGCAGGGTATTGCGGAACAACAGCAGGTCGCCTTTGCGCGCTTTGAACTTCAGCGTCGTCTTCACGAAATTGGTCTCGCCGCCCTTGTAATCGTGATTGAGATAGATGAGCGCGGTCAGCACCCGCTGATTGTCGAGCTGCGGATTGAAATCGAAATGCGACCGATATTGCTGACCCGGGCGATAACGCAGCAATTGCAGCGCCTCGCCGCAGTCCGCGTCGCTTTGGGCAACCGCCGCGATACGGCGGTTGATCGCATGGACCACCGGGTCTTCCAGCAACCATTGGATCGTGAATTCATCGCTGTTGCGGATCGGGTCGAGTCGCGTTCCGCCGCGGCCGTCGTTGATCTGGGCCGGTCGATAGTTTTTGCCGCCGACGTCGAGCAGATAGGCGCATTCGGCCGCCGTGGCAAAACCGGGGTACCGCACGGCGTCGGGCGCTTCCGCCAACCGTTCGGGCTTGCGGCACACTTCGGGATCGCCCGACGCGGTCAGCGCCATTTTTTTGAGCAATTCGATCTGCAGCTTGCGGCGCGGATCGATCGCGACTTCGCCGGCCATGCGGGCAATCGCGGCGGACCAGTCGCGCGGCCCCGCGATGCCGCTCGCCAGCAAATTTGTGCTGAGGATCCGCGCCGGGCCATGACCCGCCTTTGCGGCAAGGTCGAACTGGACGCGCGCCGCGACCGGGTCCGATGCTATGGCGCCGCCGCTCCACAGGTTGCGGGCAAGGACGAACAAGGCGTCGGGCTGGCCTTGCGCGGCCACCTGGCGGATCAGCAGCATCGCCTCGTCCGCGCGCCCGGCATTGGCCAGCGCTTCGGCGCGCGCCATCATCGGATGTGGTTGGTGTGGATTGAACTGCGACGCCATGCGCCGCTCCTTAGCGCAGGCCGATGCGCGATGACAATGTGATCGCGGGCATAGTCGGTTCGGCGCAATTCACCCATGGTTCACCGCAGCGGTCGCAATCAAAGTGCGGGTTCGCATCAACCGTAGTGGCGAGGGCCGGGGAGCGTTCATGAAAAGCAAGTTTCTGACATCGGCGACATTGTTCGCGGTGCTGACGACGGGTGCCGGTCCGGTGCCGATAGCGGCGACCCAGGCGCGGGAAGCGCCAGGGCAGGGTTTCTGCCGCACCGCCGATCCGTTGCCGCGCCTCGATCCTGAGGTCCAGCCGCAGCAGCAGCAGTCCAGCAACAGCGTCAAGACGAAGGGCGGGAGCAAGCGCGATCGTGCTATCGCCACGGCGTCCGAGC
>NZ_SCMU01000018.1 GCF_005503695.1 Sphingopyxis sp. 2PD | reverse complement strand
CAGCAACGCTCGCGAGCAAAGCTGCGACGATAATCTTCCGCGACATATTCATGTTCCACTCCCCAACCGCGATACCATGCGGCGTCAACCCCGGGCGTGCAACGCGGCTTCGGCCTGTTGCACCAGAGATGCGACGATTTCCGCCACACTCTCTTCTTGGGATACCATACCGACAGATTGCCCTGCCATTAACGAACCATTTTCGACGTCGCCGTCGATCACTGCGCGGCGCAGCGCGCCCGCCCAATAATGCTCGATTTCCAGCTGCGCCTGCATCATGTCGACTTCGCCCGCGTCGAGCTTGTTGGCGACCTCGCGCTGCTTGGCGGTGAAGGCTTCGGTCCCGGCGTTTTTCAGCGCGCGGACCGGGATGACGGGCAGGCGCGGATCGATCTGGACGCTCGCGACGGCTTCGCGCGCCGATGCGCGGATAAACGCCTTCTTGAAATTGGGGTGGGCGATGCTCTCGGTCGCGCAGACGAAACGGGTACCGAGCTGGACGCCCGAGGCGCCCATTTCCAAATAGGCAGCGATCGCTTCGCCGCGGCCGATGCCCCCGGCGACAAAGATCGGCACCTCGTCCGCCAGCGTCGGCAGGATTTCCTGCGCCAGCACGCTGGTCGATACCGGGCCGATATGGCCGCCCGCCTCCATGCCTTCGATCACCAACGCATCGACGCCCGACCGGACCAGCTTTTTGGCGAGCGCGAGCGTCGGGGCGAAACAGATCACCTTGGCGCCCGACGCCTTGATCGCCTCCAGGCTGCCCTTGGGCGGCAGGCCGCCCGCCAGCACGACATGGCCGACGCCATGCTTGGCGCAAACCTCGATCAGGTCGAACAATTGCGGGTGCATGGTGATCAGGTTGACGCCGAAGTTCCGCGTCGCCAGCGCCTTGGTCGCGGCGATTTCGGTGTCGAGCAGGTCGGGCGTCATCGCGCCGCAGGCGATCACTCCAAAGCCGCCCGCGTTGCTGATGGCGCTGACCAGATGGCGTTCGGAAACCCAGCTCATCGCGCCGCAGAGGATGGCATAATCGCTGCCGAGCAGGTCGGTCCCGCGCGCCATCAGTTCGTTCATTTTGCTCATTGAGGTTGCCTTTGCCAGCACTGGGACTCGCGCGCAATCCCTGGCGGACACAGGGCAATCGGCCCGTCGCGTGCTGGAATCCGTTTGGCGCAGCAACCGAACCTTTCGGCGCAGAAAGCAAATCAAGCATTGTCAACTAAAACACTTGGCATATGCTTGGGCGGCGAATCCATCAGGGAAAGGATTATTCATGCGTTCATCCACGGAGACCGACAAAGACGGATCCGAACAGACGCCTCGCGCGGTGCAGACCGTGCTCGATGCGCTTCAGAAACTGAAATTTGGTGCCATCCAGCTGACCGTTCACGAAGGTCGTCTGGTGCAGGTCGATGTGACCGAACGGCACCGCTACCCCAACTGAACTTTCAAAATCTCCCAAGGGGGCTCTCCCCTCATCCTGCCGCAGACCGGACCACCGGATGTGGCAATTTCTTTGCAACAGGAAATTGTCATGACCGCAAAATACCCGTTCGCCCGCCGCCGCGCGCAGGTCTCGTCGCTCACCATTTCGCTTCTTCTGGCAATCGGAGCCACGCCCGCCGCGGCTGAGGAGGTGTCTGCCGCCATTGTGGCGGAAGAGGGGGCGACAGCCGCCACGCAGATCGACGACGACGTCAGCCGCGGCGACATCATCATCGTCACAGCGCGCCGCCGTCAGGAAACCGCGCAAGAGGTGCCGGTCGCGATTTCGGTCATTCGCGGCGATTCGATCGAGGCGACGGGCAACTTCAACGTCGTGAAGCTGCAACAGCTCGCCCCGACGCTTCAGGTTTATATCACCAACCCGCGCAACACGTCGGTCAATATCCGCGGCATCGGTGTGCCGTACGGCCTGACGAGCGACGGGTTCGAACAGGGCGTCGGCATCTATGTCGACGACGTCTATAATTCGCGCGTTGCCGCCGCGACCTTCGACTTTCTCGACGTCGATCAGGTCGAGGTGCTGCGCGGGCCGCAGGGGACGCTCTATGGCAAGAATACCACCGCGGGCGCGATCAACATCACGACCAACCAGCCGACCTTCGATTTCGAGGGGCGCGCCGAAGTCAGCGTCGGCAACCTCAACTACCGGCAGGCGAAAGCCGCCGTGTCGGGGCCGCTGACCGACAAGATCGCCGCACGCATCGCGATCGCCGCGACCAGCCGCCGCGGCACGTTGTTCAACACGCGCACCGATCGCTGGATCAACGAACAGGACAATCTGGGCCTGCGCGGCCAATTGCTGTTCCAACCCAACGAGGATCTCAGCATCACGATCGCTGGCGATTACAGTCAGCAGGACCCCGAATGCTGCGGCACCGCCTTCGTCCGCGTCGGGCCGACGCAGCGGGCGCTGAACCGCCAATATGATGCAATCATTGCACGGCTTCAGGCCGCCAACCCCGGCTACAATTACACCGTCCCCAGCCGCAATGTGTACGACCGGTTGACCGACATCGACGCCAGCCTGAACGCCGGCAACAAGATTGGCGGCGCATCGCTACGCATCAAATGGGACGTCGGGCAAGGCACTCTGACCTCGATCACCGCTTGGCGCTTCTGGGATTGGCTGCCGGAGAATGACCGCGACTTCACCGGCGCGTCGGTAGTGTCGCGGTCGCAAAATCCGTCGCAGCAGGACCAGTACAGCCAGGAGTTTCGTTACAATTACGAAGGCGACACGATCGATTTTGTCGCCGGTCTGTTTGCTTTCCGGCAGCGGATCGATACGCAGGGGACCGAGCAGCAAGGCATCGACGCGACGCGTTACAGCTTGGCGCCGTCGACCGATCCGAACAATGTCTACAACCGGCCCGAGGTGTTGAACGGCCTGACCGCGTCCAACACGCAGTTCCTGAAGGCCGACAGCGCCGCTTTCTATGGACAGCTCAGCTACAAGCTGACCCCCGAACTGACCATCCAGCCGGGCATCCGCATCAATTATGACAAGAAGGAAGGCTTTTATCAGCGCGTGGTGACCACGGGTGCGGGGCAGGTGATTGCCAGCTGCGCGCCGGCGGCGACCGCGGGCAATGCGGTGCTCACCGCACAGTGCGGGGTTTACCAGCCGCAGCTGACCGAGCCGTCGGTCAGCGACTGGAATTTCAGCTATGATCTGAACGTGAACTACAAGGTCGCGCCCGACGTACTGGCCTACGCCACTTACGCGAAAAGCTTCAAGACGGTCGGCATCAACCAGAATGGCTTGCCGCTCGATACCAACAACCAGCCGGTGCTGAGCGCCAGCACGGTCAAACCGGAATCGGTCAATCATTTCGAAATCGGGCTCAAGACGCAGTTCCTGAACCGTCTCGCGACCTTCAACCTCACCGCCTTCCGGACCGAGATCAAGAATTTCCAGGCGACGGTGAACGGCGGCCAGTTCGGCACGGTGCGCGGCTATCTGGCGAACGCCGAAAAAGTGGTGTCGCAGGGTATCGAGGCAGACTTCAAGATCCGCACCAGCGACCGGTTCACCGCTTATGCCAACGGCGCCTACACTGACGCCAAATATAAAAGCTTCACCAATGCGCCATGCCCGCCCGAACTGTCCGGGGGGACGTTCCAGCCTGCCAATGCCGCGCCCGATTATTCGCAGCCCGGCGTCCCCGGTGCGCTGAGCCCGCGGCAGTGCGACATTTCGGGCGCCGACCTGCCCGGCGTATCCAAATGGGCCTTTTCCTATGGCGCGGAAACCAACATCCCCGCCACGTTGCTTGCGAAGGACGGCCAGGTCTATCTGGGGGTCGATGGCAATTATCGCTCGCGCTGGAATTCGAACGCGTCGCCGTCGATCTATACCGATGTGAAGGGTTATGCGTTGACCAACTTTCGCGTCGGCTTCCGCGCTGACGGGTTCGATATTTTCGGCTGGGTGCGCAACGCCTTCGACGTCAATTATATCGAAACGCTGCAAGTGGCGCCGGGCAACGTCGGGTTGATCGCCGGGCAGCCTGGCGACCCGCGGACGTGGGGCGGGACGGTCAAGTTCAGTTTCTGACCCGGCCCATTCGCCGGACACAGAGAAGGGGGCGTTCCGCGAGGAGCGCCCCCTTTTCATGCAGGCTGATCGATCAGTGCTGCTGCGGGTTGCCGCGGTCCTGATCGGACCGCTGGCCGCCCTGCTGGCGATCCTGGCCGCCATCCTGCTGTTGCTGCTGCTTGCGGCGTTGTTCTTCGTCGCGTTGCTGCTGCTCGTTGGGGTTTTGGTTGGCCACTTTCTCTCTCCATTTCGTCACGCCATTATGCGGGTGACATCATGCCAACCCGCTGTTCCTGCGTAATGTTGCGCGACCTCGGCGCGCTTTCGTCGGGGCGTGGCAGCAGCGCGACCAAGTCATATCATTGCCGCAACCCGCCGCTCTGTAATCGGTTCGTTCAATGACTGAATTCAGCTTATTCGGTTATGTCGATGGAAGAGGGCGGCCTATCCTTTCCATCCCAAGGCGAAAGGACGACCCAATCGACTCGCGATCAGCCAGCATCGATGCGCCTGCGGTGACCCCCCGGTCGCCCGCGCGTCATGCGCCGGTCATCCTGCCGCGCCACCCTTATCCAACGAGAACCCCCAAAGGAGAGACTGTATGAACGACCAGACCCCCATCAGCGGCGGATGCCCGGTTCACCAACCCGGCGGCGTGCGGTCGCTGCTCGGCCGCACCAACAAGGATTGGTGGCCCGACATGCTGGCGACCGAAGTCCTGACCCCGAACGGCCCGTCGAACCCGATGGGCGACGACTTCGACTATTCGAAGGCATTTGCGCTGCTCGACTATCAGGCGTTGAAGGCCGACCTGACCGCGCTGATGACCGACAGCCAGCCGTGGTGGCCCGCCGACTATGGTCATTACGGACCCTTCTTCATCCGCATGGCGTGGCACGCCGCAGGTACCTATCGCACCGCTGACGGCCGCGGCGGCGCCAACAGCGGGCAACAGCGCTTCGCGCCGCTCGACAGCTGGCCCGACAACGGCAACCTCGACAAGGCGCGCCGTCTGCTTTGGCCGATCAAGCAGAAATATGGCAACAAGATCAGCTGGGCCGACCTGTTCATCCTGACCGGCAATGTCGCGATCGAAAGCATGGGCGGGCCGGTATTCGGCTTCGGCGGCGGCCGCGCCGACGTGTTCGAGCCCGAGCGCGACATCTATTGGGGCAGCGAAGACAAGTGGGTCAACGAAGGCGTCCAGACGCGCATCGATCCGGATAAGGGCATGGACGCGATCGAAGGACCGCTGGCCGCGATCCAGATGGGTCTGATCTACGTCAATCCGGAAGGACCGGGCGGCAATCCCGATCCGCTGCTGTCGGCGCGCGACATGAAGGAAACCTTCGAGCGCATGGCGATGAACCATGAGGAAACGGTCGCGCTGACCGCGGGCGGCCACACCTTTGGCAAAGCGCATGGCAATGGCGACGCGTCGCTGCTCGGCGCTGCGCCTTCGGGCGGCGACCTTGTGGCGCAGGGCTTCGGCTGGGTCAGCAGCCACGAGAGCGGCGGCGTCGGCGAGCATGCCGTAACCAGCGGCATCGAAGGATCGTGGGTGAACACCCCCACCGAATGGTCGGAGAATTACTTCCGCCTGCTGCTCGATTATGATTATGAGCTCGTCCACTCGCCCGCCGGCGCGCAGCAGTGGCAGCCGATCAACCAGAAGCCGGAGGATATGGCCCCGGCGGCGTGGGATCCGAACGTCAAGGTTCCGACGATGATGACGACGGCCGACATGGCGCTCAAGATGGATCCGGAATTCCGCGCGATCAGCGAGAAGTTTCGTAACGATCATGAAGCGTTCAAGGACGCCTTCGCCCGCGCCTGGTTCAAGCTGTGTCACCGCGACATGGGCCCGAAGGTCCGCTACCTTGGCCCCGAAGTTCCGGCCGAAGACCTGATCTGGCAGGATCCGATCCCCGCGGGCACGATGCCGTCGGACGCCGAAGTGGCGGCGGTGAAGGAAAAGATCGCCGCGAGCGGCCTGACCGTCAGCGAGCTGATCAAGACGGCTTGGGCGTCGGCCAGCACCTATCGCAAGTCGGATCATCGCGGCGGCGCCAATGGCGCGCGCGTGCGCCTCGCGCCGCAGAAGGATTGGGAGGTCAACGAACCCGCGCTGCTCGCCAAGGTGCTGAGCACGCTCGACGGGCTGCGCGGCAATCTGTCGATCGCCGACACGATCGTGCTGGGCGGCGTCGTCGGGCTGGAAAAGGCGATCAAGGACGCGGGCTTCAACGTCGCGGTGCCGTTCATCGGCGGGCGCGGCGATGCGACCGCGGAACAGACCGATGCTGCCAGCTTCGACGTGATGGAGCCCGAAGCCGATGCGTTCCGCAACTATCTGGGCAAGAAGAAGCTGGCGGTGAAGACCGAGGAAATGATGCTCGACCGCGCGTCGCTGCTCGGCCTGTCGGTCCCCGAAATGACCGTCCTGATCGGCGGCCTGCGCGTGCTGGGCGCCAATCATGGCGAGCGTGGTCACGGCCACTTCACCAAGCGGTCGGGACAGCTCACCAACGACTTCTTCGTCAACCTGCTCGACATGACCAATGTCTGGAAGGCGGTCGACGGGTCCGATGACCAGGAATTTGTTGCCACCGACCGCAAGGGCGGCGGTGAAACCTGGCGCGCGACGCGGGCCGACCTGGTGTTCGGCTCGAATTCAGAGCTGCGCGCGGTCGCTGAAGTCTATGCGCAGTCCGACAATGGCGAAAAGTTCGTCAAGGACTTCGTTAAGGCGTGGACGAAGGTGATGAACGCCGACCGGTTCGACCTCGCCTGATCGGCACCAGCCGCACAGACGACGGGTCGCGGACCCGCCCCCGGGGACATGGGCCTGGGGGCGGGTCTTTTCTTTGGTGTTGCAACAGGGCTTGCGTGCAGGCGTCAGCCAGCGTCAGAGCCCCGGCAGCGCGTTCCTTACCGATAGATCAGATAGGCCGCGACAATCGCCGCGAGCAAAAAGCCGCGCAGGATCAAGCCATTGCGGAGCGAATGGCCTTCAAGATGGGATTGCAGGTCCGCCGGTATCGGCATCGGCCGGGTGGCGGATACGTCGGCGCCGCCGGTGTTGCCGACGGGCACCCAACCCGCGAGGTGAAAGGGGCCCGCGCCGATCAACCGGACAAGCTGACCGCGCGCCTCTTTCGCGTCCGACCGTTTCAGGGCAAGCCGCAACATATGATAATGCGTTCGGATATGGGTCACATACCAGCGCTGGCCCAGGATATGGGCGCGTTCCAGATGCCGGGTAGCGAGGGCAAAGTCGCCGGCCGCTTCGGCTGATCGGGCGGACGCCATTTCGCTGGCAAAGGCTGCTTTGACCGCCGATTTCATAACGAACACCTCCAAAGTGGGTGCTTGGGGCTACCATAGGAATTGGGTTTCGATCGAGAACCTAATCATACCGGTACATGGCGTGTCGCCCATGTTAACGGCGTAAATTTATACTTGACCGCATCGGTCTCGTCGATCAATGTTTACGGCGAAAACATTTGATTCGCGACAAGAGGATGCGGCATGCGAACTTTGCTCTACGCGATCGGCCCGATGCTGTTCGATTCGCTGGGTGTCATCCTTTTTGCGGTGCTGCTGGCGACCGGGGCTGGGATCCTGGTTGCGACGGTGGCGGGCACGGCGGTTGCGCTGGCGGTCGTCGGCTACGAACTCGCGCGCGGGCGCAAGGTTGCGGCGTTGCAATGGATCAGCCTGGCATCGGTACTCTTCGCCGCGGCCGCCACACTCTTCACCGGCGATCCGCGCTTTGTGATGGCGAAGCCGACGATCGTCTATCTGATCGTCGGAACCGTGATGCTGCGCAAGGGCTGGCTCAATCGCTATATCCCGCCCGAGCAACTGGCGTTGGTCGGTGATGTGATGGACCGGTTCGGCATGATCTGGTCGGCGATGATGTTTGCGAGCGCAGGGCTAAACCTGATCATCGCGATCTTCTTCACCGCCTGGTGGCCGTTGTTCATCGGCGTCTTTCCGCTGACGTCTAAATTCGGCCTGTTCGCGGTCCACGTCGCGGTGGTGCATTTTGTAATGAAAGGCCGGCTGCGGCGGATGGCGGGGGATGAGGCAGCGATAGCGGTTGCTGCCGAGTGAGCGCGGGATGGTCGCTCAAAGCCTATATCGTCATCCCGGCGAAGGCCGGGATCTCAACGGTGCATCAAAACGCGACGGCGAGATCGTGTAGGGAGTCACGTGCCTCCCTACACCCTTCGCCGGGATGACGATCGAAAAATGGGCTTGGGCAATTCTTACTCGGCGTCCAGCCCGTAAGCCGTGTGCAGCACGCGCACCGCAAGCTCGGTTTCATCCTCGTCGATCAGTACGCTGACCTTGATCTCGCTGGTCGAGATCGCCTGGATATTGATCCCTCTATCCGCAAGCGCGCGGAACATCGTGCTTGCGACGCCCGCGTGGCTCTTCATGCCGACGCCGACGACGCTGATCTTGGCGACCTTGTCGTCGCTGATGATGCGGTTGAAGCCGATCTTTTCCTTCGCGCCCTCGAGCAAGTCGATCGAGCGCAGCAAGTCAGTGGCGGGAACGGTGAAGGTCACGTCGGTCTCGCCCTTGTCGCGTCCGACATTCTGGATGATCATGTCCACGTTGATGCCCGCTGCAGCAAGCGGGCCGAAGATGTTCGCTACCGCGCCCGGCTTGTCGGGCACGCGCGTGACGATGATCTTCGCTTCATTCTTGTCGTGGGCGATGCCGGTGATCAGCTGCCGTTCCATCTGATGTTCCTCTATTTCCTCGTCGCTGACGATCATCGTGCCTTTTTTGGGAGCCTCGTCGCCTTCGACGAAACTCGAGAGCACCTGCACGCGCACGCCCTCTTTCATCGCCAGCCCGACCGAGCGGGTTTGCAGCACCTTGGCGCCGACGCTCGCGAGTTCGAGCATTTCTTCATAGGTGACATAATCGAGCTTGCGCGCGCGCGCGACGATGCGCGGGTCGGTGGTATAGACGCCGTCGACGTCGGTGTAGATGTCGCAGCGATCGGCCTTCAGCGCCGCCGCAACCGCCACGGCACTCGTGTCCGACCCGCCGCGGCCGAGCGTCGACACGCGGCCATCGTCCATCAGCCCCTGAAAGCCCGGAATCACTGCGACCTCGCCCTTCGCCATTGCGGCACCGAGCGCGCCGGTGTCGATGTCGGCGATGCGCGCGCGCGCGTGCGCTTCCTCGGTGCGAATCGGGAGCTGCCAGCCGAGCCAGCTGCGCGCGGGGGTTCCCATCGCCTGCAAGGTCAGCGCGAGCAGTCCCGAGGTGATCTGCTCGCCCGCCGCGACGACGACGTCATATTCGGCGGGGTCGTAGCGCGGATTGGCCTCGCGGCAGAAATTGACGAGCCGGTCGGTTTCGCCTGCCATGGCCGAGACGACGACCGCGACCTCGTTACCCTGCGCGACTTCGCGCGCGACGAGTTTCGCCACGGTGCGAATCCGCTCGGTGCCCGCCATCGACGTGCCCCCGAATTTCATCACGATCCGCGCCATCTCGCCCCGCTTTCCTGAACTGGTTCCAACCGCGACTTTTCCAAGCATTTCCGCGGCGCTCGCGTCGTTACGGAAGGGGAGGTGCAATGGCAAGCATGAGAACCTATGCGCGCGATAGAATTTCTTGCGCCGCGGAAGGCGGAGTGCCACATCGCGGGGCATGAGCGCTGTGACGATCAATCCGAATGAAGCCGCCCATTTCGGCGCGCTCGCCGCCGACTGGTGGGACCCGCACGGTTCGTCGGCGATGCTGCACAAGCTCAATCCGGTGCGTCTCGCCTATATCCGCGACCAGATCGACGCGCATTGGCACGTCGATGCGCGTGAACGTCACCCGCTTGCGGGGCGCAGCGCGCTCGACGTCGGTTGCGGCGCGGGACTCCTCGCCGAACCGCTCGTGCGGATGGGCGCGCAGGTGACGGGCGTCGATGCGGCGCCCGAGAATATCGCCGCGGCGCGGGGTCATGCGGCGGGGCAGGGGCTTTCGATTACCTATTTTGCAGGCGAACTCGCCGACCTCCCCATTCCGTTCGTGTCGAGCGAAGTCGAGACACGCTTGGGGGATGCCAGCCTTCCGGGTGTCTCGACTTCGCTCGACACGAACGGGGGAGCGGTTTTCGACCTCGTCACCTCGATGGAGGTCGTCGAGCATGTCACCGATCCCGCCGCCTTCATCGCCGAACTTGCGGGTCGGCTCGCACCCGGCGGGCTGATGATCCTGTCGACCCCGAATCGCACGATGCTGTCGAAACTGCTGCTCGTCGAGGCGGCCGAGCGCATCGGTGCGGTGCCGCGCGGGACGCACGACTGGGACCAGTTTCTGAAGCCCGAGGAACTGACCAAGCTGCTCGAAAGCGCGGGGCTTGAGGTGATCGACCGCACCGGCCTGTCGCCGTCAGCCGCCAAGGGCTTCAAGCTCGGCGGCAGCGAGGCGCTCAACTATCTGGTCGCGGCAAGGTGGCCGGCGTAAGCCGCGACCCCCGCGTTGACGCCTATATCGCGAAGGCACAGCCCTTTGCGCAGCCGATCCTGACCCATTTGCGCGACCTGGTGCATAGCCATGCGCCGGGCGTGGAAGAGACGCTCAAATGGGGCGTCCCGCATTTTGTGCTGAACGGACAGAATCTGGCAGGCATGGCGGCGTTCAAGGAACATGCGACCTTCGGTTTCTGGCGCGACGAGGAGGTCACCGGCTCGCCGCGCGACACCGGGGCGATGGGCAGCATGGGGCGGCTCGCGTCGCTGGCCGACCTGCCGGGCGACGAGGCGATGGCCGACTATATCCGGAAGGCCGCGGCGCTGTGCGCCGAGGGCAAGCCCAAGCGCGCGGCGCCGAAACCAAAGGCGGCGCTCGACCTGCCGGGCGATCTGGGCGTCGCGCTGAAAGCCAATGCCGCAGCACAAGGCCATTGGGACTCCTTCTCGCCCGGCAAGCGCCGCGACTATATCGAATGGGTGCTCGAGGCGAAGCGCGAGGAAACGCGCGTCAAACGCATCGAAACGATCGTCGCGCAGGTCGCCGAGGGCAAGGGCCGAAACTGGAAATATCAGGATTGCTGACGGCCCGTCGGATCGAATTTATTCGGCTTTGGTGCATATAATGCTGGCGTCGGCGATCAGTTTCGCCCGGGCTTCCACCGCGTCTTTTGGCAGCGCTTCGACCAATTTATTTACAGCTCCCAAGCAATCGGTCGCACCGCGAAACTCCGACAGATTCTGCGCCGCAATCCCCGTCGCAAAGACCTTTTCCCCGTTCAGGCCCGCGCTCGTATTGTTGCCCGTGCCGTTGCCGCCAAAGGTACCATAAACGGACAGAGAATCCCCTCGATGCCCCGATGTGTCGCTGTCCAATTTTGCGTTTAGCGCGGCAACCTTGTCTTTTGCGCGGTCCACATCGCGCGCTGCATTGGCAATTTCGGATTTCTTGGCGTCGATTTGCGCTGCGACAGTGGCGGCCGCAGGCAGCTGCTGTAACCGAAGCGTCGCGTATTCCGCCTCCATTTTTTCTCGCTCTGGATCCGTGCCGCCATCCTCGGTTTCGGCGGTCGGGCTGGCTCGCAGAATATTGTTCAGATTGTCCCGCGCAATGACCTTGTCTTGGGTTGCCAGCAGTACCGTTTGTTCACCCTGCAGCGTTTTCACATGATTTTCTGCGGACTTCTGTTCGAGCTCAGCGTTGCGGAGCGCGAGATCGACGCTTGAGTTGCTCGATTCATCAACCTTGCTGCCGCGAATGATCTGCATCGCGTAGATGTCGTTTTCGCAATCGGCTGCGGCTTGTCGACGGCAAAACTTCGCGGCAGCCACCGGCACCAGTGCGACGTCACTGGCTTTATAGCCGAGGATCAGTTCCAGCCCTGGATTGTCTGTGGTGCCAGCCTGAACACCGACGCCGACCGTGGCTTTCGACGCATAGACCAACGGTGCCTGTTCCATCGGATAACATGCCGCCAGGGCCGGTGCCACCAATGCGGCCAGTACGATCGCCTTGTTCATTTTATCATCCCCCAATGATACCAAGTGAACCGACTATTTAATGCAAATGTCCTCACGCTTTTCGGCCAGTTCGCGCCAGAAGGCGCGGCCCTTTTCGTCCAGTTTGGCGTCGAATAAGATGATCGCGCAGCTGCCGCCAGCGATTTGATATACTAGGCTTTCGTCCTGATACCCCAGCGTGACGTTGCGCGCGCCACTAACCAAGCCGAAACCGCGCGATCGAACGGCCACGACATTGCTGTTTTCTGGCGCCACGATCTGCAGATTGCCACCGTGAACGACCGCTTGTCCGCCACCGATACTTACGACGGTACAAGCCGGCAAAAACAACAATAATAAACAGGAAAAAAGATATTGCGCCCGCATGAACTCCCCCGAGTCCTTACAGGCATATCATGCAATGCGGCGCTTTTCTATTCGAGACAGGATTATCGATCCGAAGCGGATTAAAAATCGACATCCTCATAATATTTGGGCGGCGTCACAATCTCCATCCGTTCCGCCAGCAACGGGCGAAAGCTCGGGCGTGATTTGAGGCCCGAATACCAGCCCTTGGTCTGCTCATGCCCCGTCCAGTCGATGCCGCCGAGATAATCGGCGACCGAAATATGCGCGGCGGCGGTGAGGTCGGCGAGGCTCATCGTCGCGCCGGCGAGCCAGGTGCGATGGTCGATGAGGTAATCGACATAGTCGAGATGGTTGTTCGCCGCCTTCATCGCCTCGCGCAGCGCGCCGCCGTCGGGCGGCTGGCGGTGGACGATGCGCTTTTGCATCCGTTCGAACAGCAGGGGGCCGGTAACTTCATAATAAAAGTCATGGTCGAACCATGCGGTCAGCCGGCGGATCTCGGCGCGGTTCGCCGCTGTGCCGTTGATCATCGCCTTGCCTTCGACGGTTTCCTCGAAATATTCGGCGATCGCCATGCTGTCGATCAGCACCTGGCCGCGCGCCTGATCGACCATTACCGGGGTGCGGCCCGCCGGATTGAGGTCGATGAATTCGTCGCGGCGTTCCCACGGCGATTCGCGGACCAATTCATATCCGACGCCTTTTTCGCCCAGTAGCAGGCGAACCTTGCGCGAAAAGGGACAGAGCGGGAATTGATAGAGTTGCCACATGGTTTCGGCATAGCGGCAGCGGGGCCGGGCGCGCAACGCCCGATGCTGGACTTATCCGTAGTTTCGTCATCCCGGCGAAGGCTGGGGTCTCTCGCTCTCGTCGGAACGCACTGGCGAGATCCCGGCCTTCGCCGGGATGACGAAAACGGAGACGTTAACGGCGTTGCGCTTCGCGTTCGCGTTCCCACTGCGCGGCCATATCGCGCGCCATATCCTTGAGCACGGGGGCGTAAACCGCCAGCGCCGCGGCGGCTTGTCCCGCCATCCGGGTCGTAGCGCGCACATCGGCGCCCATCCGGTCGGCGTAACCGGGATCGCGGCCCGCGACTTCGCCCAGCGTCGCGTCGCGCGGGATATAGGCCGCGTAGGAATCGGGATCAACGCGCGCGACCGCCTCAGCGAGCGGGCCGACGGGCATCTGCATCAGCGCGCCGACGATCGCGGTGATCGTGTCGGCCATCCGGTCTTGCGTCGCGGGGTCGTTCAGCGTCGCGACGGCATCGCGCATTTCGCCGTCAGCCGCGGCAGCGGGCAGCGGCGCGGCGAGCGCGAGGAAGGGTAGGGCGATCAGGGCGAGGCGGGGCATGATTCCATCCTTTCGAAGGACGTATGGTTCATCGAAGCGGCGTCCGTAGCGGATCGACGCTTTCGCCCCGGTGAACGCGATTGAGGCTTGCGATGAACCGCGGCACCGACGCGGTAAACGATCCTCCCTGTGGCGAAGCCATGGGGAGGTGGCAGCGCGAAGCGCTGACGGAGGGGCCATGGCGCTGCCGGTGCTGCCCCTCCACCATCGCCTACGGCGACGGTCCCCCTCCCCATCGCTTCGCGACAGGGAGGATTTGCCGACTATTCCGCCGCAACCACCTCGGTCTCGGCATCACTCAGCGGATGCGCAAGACGCGACAGCATTTCCTTCGGGCAGACTTGCCAGAACTGGCCCTTCCAGCGGTCCCAGTCGGCGAGGATTTCGCTGGACCATTTGCTGCCGGTGGCTTGCGCGTGATCTTCGACCAGTTCGCGGACCACGGCCTCCCAATGCGCGCTGCCGATGCGTTGCCAGACGATCGACTCGTCGTTGGCGCGGCTCTCGAACCGGCCGTCGGTGTCGAGGATGAACGCTATGCCGCCGGTCATCCCGGCGCCGAAGTTCGACCCTACGGGGCCGAGGATGACCGCGGTGCCGCCGGTCATATATTCGCAGCCGTTGGCGCCGCAGCCCTCGACGACGACTTTCGCGCCCGAATTGCGGACCGCGAAACGCTCGCCCGCCTGACCCGCGGCGAGCAGCATGCCCGAAGTCGCACCATAGAGGACGGTGTTGCCGACGATGCTGTTGTGCTGGCTGACCAGCGGGCTCGATACCGTGGGGCGCACGACGATGCGGCCGCCCGACAGACCCTTGCCGACATAATCATTGGCGTCGCCAAAGACTTCGAGCGTGATGCCGCTGCACAGGAAGGCGCCCAAGGACTGGCCCGCGGTGCCGCGGAGGCGCACCTGGACATGATTGTCGGCGAGCCCGTTCATGCCGAAGCGCGCGGTCACTTCGGCCGACAGGCGCGTGCCGACCGCGCGATGGGTGTTGCGGACATTATAGGTCAGCTGCATCCGCTCGCCGCGCTCGAACAAAGGCTTCGCGTCGTTCAGGATCTGCGCGTCGAGGCTGTCGGGTACCGGGTTGCGGAAGCTCGGCCCTTGCGAGCGGCGCTGCTCGTCGGGGGCGTCGACCTTGGCGAGGATCGGGTTCAGGTCGAGATCATCGAGATGTTCGGCGCCGCGGCTGACCTGGCGCAGCAATTCGGTGCGGCCGATCACCTCGTCGAGGCTGCGGCAGCCGAGCTTGGCAAGGATTTCGCGCACTTCTTCGGCGATGAAAGTCATCAGGTTGATGACCTTCTCGGGGCTGCCGGTGAACTTCGCGCGCAGCTTTTCGTCTTGCGTGCAGACGCCGACCGGGCAAGTGTTGCTGTGGCATTGGCGCACCATGATGCAGCCCATCGCGACGAGACTCAGCGTGCCGATGCCATATTCCTCGGCGCCCAAGATGGCGGCGATCACGATGTCGCGTCCGGTCTTGAGCCCGCCGTCGGTGCGGAGGCGGATGCGGTGGCGCAGGCCGTTGAGCGTCAGCACCTGATTGACTTCGCTGAGGCCCATTTCCCACGGCGTCCCGGCATATTTGACGCTGGTTTGCGGGCTGGCGCCGGTGCCGCCGGTATTGCCAGCGACGAGGATGACGTCGGCGTGGGCTTTCGCTACGCCCGCAGCCACCGTGCCGATGCCCGCTGAGCTGACGAGCTTGACGCAGACGCGGGCCTTCGGGTTGATCTGCTTGAGGTCGTAGATGAGCTGCGCCAGATCCTCGATCGAATAGATGTCGTGGTGCGGCGGCGGAGAGATCAACGTCACACCCGGGGTCGCATGGCGCAGCCGGGCAATGAACTCCGTGACCTTGAAGCCCGGAAGCTGGCCGCCCTCGCCGGGCTTGGCGCCCTGCGCGACCTTGATCTCGATCTCGTCGCAGGCGCCGAGATATTCGGCGGTGACGCCGAAACGCCCGCTCGCGATCTGCTTGATGTTGCTGTTGGCATTGTCGCCATTGGCATAGGGCTGGTAGCGCTCGCTTGCCTCGCCGCCTTCGCCCGACACCGCCTTCGCGCCGATGCGGTTCATCGCGATCGCCAGCGTTTCGTGCGCTTCAGGCGACAGCGCGCCGAGCGACATGCCGGGGGTGACGAAACGCTTGCGGATCTCGGTGATCGCCTCGACGCTGTCGAGCGCGACGCCCTGCGCCGGATAGTTGAACTCCATCAGGTCGCGCAGATAGACGGGCGGCAGGTCGGCGACCCCGCGCGAAAATTGCAGATAGGTCGAGTAACTGTCGGTCGCGACCGCGGTCTGCAGCAGATGCATCAGCTGCGCCGAATAGGCGTGCGTCTCGCCGCCCGCGCGCTGGCGGTAGAAGCCGCCGATGGGCAGCGTGGTGACGCGCTTGTCGAACGCGGCCTCATGCTTCTCGGTCGCGTTGATGAACAGCGATTGATAGCCTTCGCCCGAAATCTTGGCGGGCATGCCCGGGAACAGGTCGTTGACCAGCGCGCGAGAGAGGCCCACCGCTTCGAAATTATAGCCGCCGCGATAGGAGGAAATTACCGCGATCCCCATCTTGGCGAGGATCTTGAGCAGCCCGTCGTCGATCGCCTTGCGGAAACGCAGGTGACAGTCGTTCAGCGACAGCTCCTTGCCGAACAGCCCGCGCGCATGGCGGTCGGCGATCGCGGCTTCGGCCAGATAGGCGTGGACGGTCGTCGCGCCGACCCCGACGAGCACGGCAAAGGCGTGGGTGTCGAGCACTTCGGCCGAGCGCACGTTGATCGAGGCATAGCTGCGCAGTCCCTTACGGACGAGATGCGTGTGCACCGCGGCGGCGGCGAGCACCATCGCGACGCCGACGCGTCCTTCGCCGATATTCTGGTCGCTGAGGAACAATTCGCTGCGTCCTGCACGCACCGCTTCCTCGGCCTCGCGGCGGACGCGGGCGATCGCTTCGCGCAGCGTCGACGCGTCGCCGCCCGCCGCGAAAGTACAATCGATGTCGGCGACCGCATCGCCGAAATAGGCGCGCAGCCGATCCCAGTCGTCGCCGACGAGCACGGGCGAGTCGATCACGAGGACGTGATCGCTCTGCCCCTTTTCGTCGAGGATGTTCGCGAGGTTTGCAAAGCGCGTCTTCAGGCTCATCACATGCCGCTCGCGCAGGCTGTCGATCGGCGGGTTGGTGACCTGGCTGAAATTCTGGCGGAAAAATTGCGCGACATGGCGCGGCTTGTCCGAAATGACCGCGAGCGGCGTGTCGTCGCCCATCGATCCGATCGCTTCCTTGGCATCCTCGACCATCGGGGAGAGGATCAGTTCCATATCCTCCATGGTCAGCCCCGCGGCGACCTGACGGCGGAGCAGTTCGGGACGGTCCCAAACGGGCAGGCTCGCCTTGCCGCCTTTTGGCAGGTCGGCCATCGTGCGGAAACCGCGCACGCGCGAGGCATAGTCGGCGGCGCCCGCGATCTTGTCCTTGATCGCGCGGTCCTCGTAGAGCGTGCCTTCGTCCAGATCGACCGCGATCATCTGACCCGGGCCAAGGCGGCCCTTCTTGCGGATGCTCGCCTCGGGCAGCAGCACCATGCCGCTTTCGGAGCCGACGACGAGCAGATTGTCGGCGGTCAGCGTGTAGCGGAGCGGGCGCAGTGCATTGCGGTCCATCCCCGCGACCGCCCAGCGGCCATCGGTCATCGCCAGCGCAGCGGGTCCGTCCCACGGCTCCATGACGCTGGCGAGATAATTGTACATTGCCTTGTGCGCGTCGGGCATCTCGGGCTCGTTGACCCACGCCTCGGGGACCAGGATCAGCTTCGCGGTTGGCGCGTCGCGGCCGGCGCGGCACAGCGTTTCGAACACTGCATCGAGCGCCGCGGTGTCCGATGCGCCTGCCGGGATCACCGGCTTGATGTCTTCCGAATGCTCGCCGAAGGCGAGGCTCGCCATCTTGATCTCGTGGCTTTTCATCCAGTTCTTGTTGCCGCGGATCGTGTTGATTTCGCCATTGTGTGCGAGGCAGCGGAACGGCTGTGCCAGCCACCATTGCGGGAAGGTGTTGGTCGAATAACGCTGGTGGAAAATCGCGACGCGGCTTTCGAACAGCTTGCTCGTCAGGTCGGGATAGAAATCGGCGAGGCTTTCGGCGAGGAACAGCCCCTTGTAGATGATCGAACGGCACGACAGGCTGCACACGTAAAAGTCGGCGATCTGCGCCGCGATCACCTTTTTCTCGATCCGGCGGCGGACGAGGTAGAGCTGCTTTTCGAACTCGGCGAGCGAGGCTTCGTCGGGCAGCGGCCCGGCAATCATGATCTGTTCGATTTCGGGGCGCGTGCGCTGTGCCTTGTCGCCGATCACCGACACATCGACCGGCACCTGGCGCCAGCCGTAGATGGTGAAACCCGCGTCGATGATCTCGGCCTCGACGATCGTGCGGCATTCCTCCTGCGCGCCAAGGTCGGTGCGCGGCAGGAACACCATCCCGACGGCCAGCCGGTTCGGGCGCACCTTGTGCCCCGACGCTGCGATTGCGTCGTCAAAGAAGCGCACCGGCAGGTCGACATGAATGCCCGCCCCATCCCCGGTCTTGCCATCGGCATCGACCGCGCCGCGGTGCCAGACCGCCCGCAAGGCTTCGATCGCCGCCTCGACGACGCGGCGCGACGGCTTGCCGTCGGTCGCCGCGACCATGCCGACGCCGCAGGCGTCCGATTCCAGGTCGGGGCGATACATGCCTTCGGCTTCGAGCCGCGCGTGATCGGGGGTGGGGTTGTGGGTCATGATGTTCGTCCTGTGGCCTATTCGGCGGAAGGGGGCAGGCGCTTGCGCGCATTGGCGACGGCTGTTTCTTCGGCCTCGACCGCTTTGTACGACGCAGCCTCGATCGCAGCTTCGGCATCCTCGACGCGCTTTCGGTCGGCGTCCGACCAGTTGCTGCGGTCAAATGCGGGGTCGACGGCGGCCTCCGCTGCGGCTTCTGCTGCATCTGCTGCCGCGTCGGCTGCATCTGCTGTGGCTTCGACAGCATAGTCGTCGGTCATCGCTACATCCTCGACCGCCTCTGTCTTCCACATGTCGCGCTGGTCTTTCAGAACCTGCACATCGACCTTCATCAGCTTGGCGAGCGACGCGAGTTCCTTGTCGCTGAAGTCCGCCAGCTGCTTTTCCTTGGGCAGCTCCTTCATGTCCTTCTCGATCTGCGGGCCGCGATCCATGAATTTGGTTATCAGCGGCGGCAGCGCCTTCATCACGGCGACCATCACTTCGGGATCGGCCTGCAACGCCATCCATTCGCTGGCATATATATTGCCCGTGGGTGTCGCGAGGAAGGTATTGAGGTCGGCCAGCTGCGGCGCGCTGAACTTGCGGGCATAGGCTTTGGCCATGCCGTCGCGCATCGGCCGTTCCATGTCGGCCAGCGCTTCGCTGATCAGCGGGCGCAGCACCCGCATGATCTGGTCCTCGCGTTCCTTGCGATGCGGATCGAAGATGTCGGCAATCTTCGCCCTGGTCGGCTCGTCGAGCTTCGCGATCTGTTCGCTTTCGACCCCGGTCTTGATCGACAGCATCAGGTCGGACTGGCCGCCGAGCTCGCCCAGGACCGTCTTGAGCATCTTGCCATACATGTTGTCGATCATCTTTTCGAGGCTGCCGACCGGGATCAGCGCCCCCATCGTCTGCTGCGCCAGCGTCAGCCGGGCCGGATCGATCGGCGGCAGGCTGCTGGTGTCGAACATTTTTTCGACCAGCGCGATCGCCTGATCCATTTCCTTCTGCATCTTTGCCTTGGCATCGGCGGCATAGGCTTCGCTGCTGGCGTCGCCTTGCTCATCGGCGGCAACAACCTCGGCGACCGGCGCTTCCTGCGCGACGGCGGTCAGCGGCGCGAGTGCGAACGTCCCGGCGAGCAGCATAGCTTTGAACTTCGACATCATGAATTTCCTTCCCCTATTGGTCATGCTGCCTTCTTTTCGCTTTTCGCCTTCGCCTTCAACCACTTTGCCATCTGGTCGCTGACATCGCGCCCGTCGCGGATGCCCCACACCACCAGGCTGGCGCCGCGCACGATGTCGCCCGCGGCGAACACGCCGGGCAGGCTGGTCATCATCGTCTGGTGATCGACGCGCAGCGTGCCCCAGCGCGTGACGCTGAGGTCGGGCGCGCCGAACAGATTGGGCAGTTCCTCGGGATCGAAGCCCAGCGCCTTGATGACCATGTCGGCGGGTACGTCGAAGGTGCGCCCGGGGTCGGCCTCGGGGCTGCGGCGACCGCTGGCGTCGGGGGCGCCAAGGCGCATGCCCGCGACGGCGACTTCCTTCACGCGGCTGTCGGCAGTGAAGCTGGCAGGGGCGGACAGCCACACGAATTCGACGCCTTCTTCCTCGGCGTTCGATACCTCGCGCAGCGAGCCCGGCATATTTTCGCGGTCACGGCGATAGAGGCATTTGACCGACTTCGCGCCCTGGCGCACCGCGGTGCGGACGCAGTCCATCGCGGTGTCGCCGCCGCCGATGACGACGACATGCTTGCCCGCGGCGTTGAGGCGCCCGTCGTCGAAGGCGGGCACCGCATCGCCAAAGCCCTTGCGGTTCGACGTGACCAGATAGTCGAGCGCCGCAACGACACCCTCGGCCTCGTTGCCCGGCACATGGATTTCGCGCGCCTTGTAAACGCCGGTCGCGATCAGCAGCGCGTCATGTTTCTGGCGCAGCTGGTCGAGCGTGGCGTCGGCGCCAACCTCGAAACCCAGATGAAATTGGATGCCGCCCTCGGCGAGCCGATCGATGCGCCGCATCACGACATCCTTTTCCAGCTTGAAGCCGGGGATGCCATAGGTCAGAAGGCCGCCGGCGCGGTCGTGGCGGTCATAGACATGCACCTCGTGCCCTTGGGCGCGCAGATATTCCGCCGCCGTCAGCCCTGCGGGACCGGCACCGATGATGCCGACCGACTGGCCGGTTGCGGCGCCGGGGTGCAGCGGTTCGACCCAGCCCTCGGCCCAGGCGGTGTCGGTGATATATTTCTCGACGCTGCCGATCGTCACCGCGCCATGGCCCGAAAACTCGATGACGCAATTGCCTTCGCAGAGGCGATCCTGCGGGCAGATGCGGCCGCAGATCTCGGGCATCGTCGAGGTCGCGTTGCTGAGCTCATAAGCTTCGCGCAGCCGACCTTCCGCCGTCAGCCGCAGCCAGTCGGGGATATGGTTGTGGAGCGGGCAATGCACCGAGCAATAGGGGACTCCGCACTGCGAACAGCGCGCCGCCTGCGCGTCGGCGTCGGGCGCCGCATAGCGCTCGGCGATTTCGCGGAAATCCTGCGCACGATCCTCGGCGGACCTTTTGTCGGGATAGGATTGTTCACGCTCCACAAACCGGAGCATGCGATCGGCAGCCATGCAAATTTCCCTTCTGAGCGGGGCAGATGCATGGCGGGATCGGCGCTGTCACGAAGGAAATCGCAGTTAGGGAAGCAAAGCTGACCTAAAATCGCACCTCTTTTGGAGCGCCGACGCAGGCGGCGCAATTTTGTTTCGCAAATGGTACCAAATCGGTCCTATCGAAGGGCAAGCCAGATCAACGCGACACTGCCCAGCGCGATTCGATACCAGGCAAAGGGCGCGAAACCGAAGCGGCCGACGATGGCCACCAGCGCCTTGACCACCGCCAGCGCGACGACAAAGGCGACACCCAGTCCGATCGCGATCGCGGTCAGATCGTCGAGGACCAGCACGTCGCGGTCCTTCCATAGCGAGTAGACGGTTGCGCCCAGCATCGTCGGAACGGCGAGGAAGAAGCTGAACTCGGCGGCAGTCTTGCGTTCGACCCCCATCAGCAGCGCCCCCATGATGGTTGCGCCCGACCGGCTGACCCCGGGGATCATGGCGATGCACTGGATCGCGCCGATCGCGATCGCGGTCCCGAGCGGCATCGCCTCGACGCTTTCGACCTTCACCACCTTGACCATGCGCTCGATCGCTAGGATCACGACGCCGCCGACGATCAGCGCGACGGCGACCGTCGTTGGCGACTGGAGCAGCGCGCGGATCGCCTCATAGGCGACCGCGCCGATCAGCATTGCGGGCAGAAAGCCGATCAGGATATTGCGCGTAAACAGGATGGAGTCGCGATCCTGTCGCAGCAATCCCATGCCGACATTCCAGAAGCGCTGGCGATAGGCGACGAGCACCGCGAGGATCGCGCCGAGCTGGATCGAAATCTTGAACGCCGCCGATCCCTCGCCGGTAAAGCCGAGCAGTTCGGCGCCCAGGATCAGGTGGCCGGTCGACGACACCGGCAAAAATTCGGTCAGCCCTTCGATGATGCCGAGCAGGATGATGGTCGCAAGGTCGTGCATGAAAGGTCCTGGGGTTGTTCACCCCAGCGACCAAGGCGATCGGGCGGGGGCAGGCCGTGGCCTGAGGCGTGGATCTTAAGCGGGCTTCTGGACCGCAAAGCGGCCGTTGCGGCGATATTGCACCAGCCAGTCGTCGGCAACCGCAGCCAGCGAGGTCGACTGGACGCCAAGCTCCGCCAGCCCCGCCGTCCCCGGCGCAACGACGTTGTCTGTCTGCAGCATCAGCCACTGATCCTTGGTGATCGGCGCGCCGGGTGCCCAGCCGAATCCCGACGCGAGCGCTCCGGCGACGACATCGGGCACGTCGACGAACAGCGGCGCCCGGCCGGTCGCATCGGCGATCCAGCGTTGCAATTCGCCCATCGTCAGCACCTGCGGCCCGCCCAACTCAAAGGTTTGGCCTGCCGCGGCGCTATCGAGCGCAGCGACGACCGCATCGGCGACATCGCCGACATAGACCGGCTGGAATTTGGCGTTTGGCGCCACGACGGGGATCACCGGCGACATGCGGATCATCGCCGCAAAGCGATTGATGAACTGATCCTCGCGGCCAAAGACGATCGAGGGGCGCAGGATCGTCGCGGCGGGGAAGGCGGCGCGCACCGCGGCTTCGCCGTCGCCCTTGCTGCGGCCATAGGCCGACGGGCTGTCGCGGTCGGCACCGATCGCCGACACATGGACCAGCGCGCGGACCCTGGCCGCTTTCGCGGCGGCGGCGACATGCCGCGCCCCGTCGGCCTGCACCGCCTGCATGTCGGCAAAGGCGCCGACCAGGTTGATCACCGCGTCGCTGCCCTGCACCGCGCGCGCGATGCTGGCGGGATCGCGGACGTCGGCGGCGACGAACTGCGTCTGGCCGAGCCCGCCCAGTGGCTTGAGGTACGTCGCGGCGCGCGGGGTGCGCTGCGCGACGCGGACGCGCGCGCCGCGCGCGAGCAGCCGCTGTACGACATAGCGGCCGACAAAGCCGCCGCCGCCCAGCACCGTGATCAATTGCCCGTCGAATTTCTGCATGGGATCCGCCTGTGATCGATTCTTTAAGTGGCGCGCCGCGCGCGCCCGACGGCATCCCCATGCCGCGAAGCGGGGGAGGGGGCAAGGGGCGACGACAGTCAGATCGCGCGAAACCGGCAGCTTTGCGATAAAATGTGCCGCGACGCGCGCAGCGCAGTTGACAAGCCGCCAGCCCCGCCGCTAAGCGCCCGCTCCTACCCCGTGCCCAGATGGCGGAATTGGTAGACGCACCAGCTTCAGGTGCTGGCGATCGCAAGGTCGTGGAGGTTCGAGTCCTCTTCTGGGCACCAGTGACCTTTCCGGCAACGTCCGGGAACGTCCAGCAAGCGGCTGGTTTTCCACCGTTTTTCGATGAGAATCGCTGAATGGAATCCAGGCTGATCCAGCCGGAACCATCAGCGTACCATCAGCTTTGATGGTGTTTTTGATGGTTCCGGTCAGCCTCTTGCAGGTGAAACCATCATGACGCTTACCCACATCCAGATTTCGAACGCCAAGCCCGCAGAAAAGGCCTATAAAATGGCCGATAGCGATGCCCTATATCTCGTGGTCAGACCGAGCGGAGCAAAGGTCTGGCGAATGAACTATCGTCACCTGGGCCGACAAAAGACTCTCTACTTCGGTTCGTGGCCTGATATTGGAATTGCTTCCGCTCGGGAACTGCGCGACGCAGCGCGAAAGCTGCTTCTTGCAGGGCTCGATCCGGCCGCGGAAAAGAAGGTCGAACGGATCACCCGAAAGATCGCCGAGGACAACACGTTCAAGACGATCGCAGAGGAATGGCTGGCGAAAAACGAACGGGAAGAGCGCGCGGCCGTCACGCTTCGCAAAATTCGCTGGCTCCTCGATATCGCCAATCCACTGATCGGCAGCCGTCCGATCTCGAAAATCACGCCCCAGGAGGTTCTGGCCGTACTCCGTAAGGTCGAGGCCAATGGACGGTATGAAAGTGCGCGTCGGATGCGCAGCGTGATCAGCAGGGTCTTCCGATACGCGATCGCCACCGCAAGGGCGGACCGTGATCTTGCGGCTGACTTGCGCGGCGCGCTCACGGCTCCGAAGGTAAAGCACCACGCCGCGATCACGACCCGCAAGGAAACAGGGGCGCTCCTGCGCGCTATCGAAGGATATGCTGGTCACGAAATCACGGCAATTGCGCTGCGACTGACGCCGCATGTCTTCGTGAGGCCGGGCGAACTGCGACAGGCGGAATGGACGGAGATCGATGTCGAGGACGCGGTGTGGACGATCCCGGCCGACAAGATGAAAATGCGCCGTCAGCATTGTGTCCCGCTGTCCAGGCAGGTTCTCGAAATGCTTGAAGCGCTGCACGGCCTCACGGGCCATGGGCAATTTCTGTTCCCCTCATTTCGAACTTCCCGGCGGTGCATGTCCGAGAATACGGTGAGCGCGGCCCTTCGGCGTCTCGGCTATAGCCGCGAGGAGATGACGGCGCATGGCTTCCGTTCGACAGCCGCGACTCTTCTCAACCAGATGGGCATGTGGCATCCCGATGCGATCGAGAGGCAGCTCGCGCATCTGGATGCAAACGCGACGCGGCGAATCTACACGCGCGGCGAATATTGGGATGAGCGTGTGCGCATGATGCAGCACTGGTCGGACTATCTCGACCAGCTCCGCGATGGCGCACAGATTGTGCGGCCATCTTTTCAGAGGGGCGGCCGAATGACTGCCTAGCGCGCTCAGGTTTTGCGGTAGTACGTTCATATATTTATGTATATTTTATGAGGTAACGATCATAAATTTACGATCAAAATATCTTGATATGTTCATATTTATATATACATCTTAGGCTCATCAGGACATATATATATGAACGAAGATCAGGCCGCCCTTGCCCGCAAGCAACTCGAAAGACGTTTCGCGCCCTTGCGCGAAACGTCTTTTGCCGTGCCCCCAAGAGGCTGGATAAAGGCAATACGCGAAGCTCTGGGCATGACGGTCCGCCAGCTTGCCGCTCGTATGGGAACATCGATTTCGCGCATTCCCGTGATTGAGAAGGCCGAAGTCAGCGGATCCACCACGATTAAGACGCTGCGTCAGGCGGCTGAGGCAATGAACTGCACTTTCGTTTATGCCTTCGTACCGACGAAGCCGCTTGATGATATCCTGCGCGACCGCGCGAAGCAGAAAGCGAGCAAGGATATTGCGCGGCTGGACCATACCATGCGGCTGGAAAATCAGGCCCTGCTCAAAGCCGATCTCGACGAAGAACAGCGGCGCATGATCGAACTCATTCTATCCGGCTCCTTGCGCGGCCTGTGGGATGATGAATGACAGATAAGCTGTTTAACGATGACGACGACGCCAACACGCCGCTGACCGCCGAGGAGCGCGAACAACTCATCCCGTCCTATATCACCATGCGGCATGAGCTGAATGAAGCCGAACAGATCAATATCAGGCAAGCTTTACGATGGGTGATGAGCCGGAAGCGGGATATTCTCGATCAGGATTTCATGAACCAGCTTCACAAACGCATGTTCGGAGACGTGTGGCGTTGGGCCGGGCAGTATCGCACCACGCCGCGCAACATTGGCGTCGATGCTTACAGAATCCCCATGGACCTTCGTCAACTGATCGACGACACGCGATATTGGGTCGAGCATGGAACCTACCCACCCGATGAAATTGCCGTCCGATTCAGCCACCGGCTCGTTGCCATCCATCCTTTCCCGAACGGCAATGGCCGTTTTTCGCGTATGGTCGGCGACATGCTGGCGGTCCAACTCGGATGTACACCGTTTACATGGGGAAGCGTTGGCCTGGTCAATGCCAGCGAAACGAGAGCAGCTTATGTTGCCGCACTTAAAGTAGCCGATAGCCATGATATCGGGCCATTGTTGCTCTTTGCACGATCATAGCTAGATAGCCAGCATGTGACTCCGCATGGACCAAGCGATCAATAGCTGCTCCGACGCGAGCTACACGGTGGGAACGAAAATTTGGGACCCTCTTTTCGAGCGGTGGCGCAACCGATTATGCGCTGGTTAGGGCTTTCAGACTTTTATATGGGATCAGCGTAGATCGGCCGACCTTGACGGTTTCAAGGTCGCCGGACTCGATGAGTTCGTAAATCCTGGATCGACTGATTCCGGTGAGCTTGACGGCAGTGGAAATCCGTACCGTAAGGGGCTCGATAAATACGATCTCAACCGGAGTGTCATCGGAATCCCGCATCTTTCATGTCCTCGCAACGAGACATTTTTGCGCGCGGTTCCAACGCAGCTTTCGCCCGCTCAAGCATGGTCGGCGGCACGATTTTCACAAGGAGGAGGGCACGTAGCTACCGGTCGGCGGCATTCCCGCGCCGCGGGGCCACAGACTAATGCCGCAGCCAAGCGGAGCGAGGAGGAAAAGAGGGGGTTATTGCGTATCCGTCCTGATGAAGAGGCTTGCCATGCCTGCAGGGTTTTCAACGTCTCGCAAGCCAGAACTCGAAGTCGCCGGGGCCGTTCTTGTGCGCCGCTTCGGCGGGACTTGGTCTGGCGATTCTGGCATGTGCCGCTGCCCTGCTCATGAGGATAAAACCCCGAGCCTGTCGGTCAGGATTGGCGAAACACGACTTTTGTTCAAATGCTTTGCCGGCTGCGATATTTCCGATGTGCTCCGGGCGCTTCGCCGCGACGGTCTGAACGCCCTCGACGCACGTGACGGCAGGGGGGCGCCATCCTCCCTCCCTAAAGAATGGCTACAGCAGCGTGCCCGTGACCTGTGGGGCATTGGTCGGCCAATAAACTGGACAATCGCGGAGACCTATTTGCGGAACAGGTCGATCGATATTGCACCTAACTGCCTGCGGTTCGCTCCCCGAACGCCTCTCGGCAAGGGCCGACTGGCCGTGTTTCGACCGGCGATGCTCGCCGCGGTAACCGATGACTCGGGATTGTTGGCCGTCCAACGGACCTTCCTTGATGGCAGGGGCCGACGCGCGCGCGACCTCCGGCACCCTCGCAGATTGCTCGGTCACCCCCGCACAGGTGCGGTTCGACTCGCGCCGGCCGCTTATACACTCGGAATTGCCGAGGGCGTCGAGACAGCGATCTCGGCGATGATCCTCCTCGGCATCCCGGTCTGGGCCGCACTCGGCAATGAGCGCATCCCACAAATTACTATTCCAGAATCGGTGTCGCGTCTCATCCTGTTGCCCGACAACGACCGTGCCGGCCGCCTCGCCGTGCCGCTCGCCGTGAAGGCGCACGCGGTGCCCGGACGACGCATCGATACGATCTGGCCATGGAACGGCCGAAACGACTGGAACGATGTCCTCAGGCAAGGAGGGAAGGGAGTGGGGGACTGGCGGCGCCGAGCGGCCTGAATGGTCGGGCTTCCGCCGCCAGGAGACTGATTATGTCATTTCCCATCGTATACGCGCCTGCGCGCAACTGCGTCCCTTCGCCGCTCAACGTCAGGACCGAAAGCGATCCCGATGCCGACGCAGAACTGGAGGCGATGATCGGCGAGGCCGGCTTCGTGCTCCAGAATTTGATTGGTACGGCAGTCAAGCGCAAGAAGGACCACTACAGCATCTTCGGCGGCGGTCGGCGCCTCGAGCGCGTGCACGTCCTGATCGAAAAGGGGCGGCTCCCGGACGACTTCAAGATTCCGGTCATGGTGATGCCGGACGCGAAGCGTGCCATCGAGTTCAGCTACGCCGAGAATAACAAGCTCCCGATGACCGCCGCGGACGAGTGCATGGCGTTCAAGAACATGATCGAGAAGGAGGACAAGACTGCGGCCCAGGTCGCGGCGCGCTTCGGCAAAACCGAGCGCTTCGTGCTCGGCCGCGTCCGTCTCGCCGATCTCCACGAGACGATCTTCGATGCGCTGCGCAAGGGCGAAATCACCCTCGAAATTGCAAAGGCCTATGGCAGCACCTCGGATACGGCTCGCCAATCCCGCGTCTTCGAGCAATATCGCGACAGCTATTACCGCAACGACCCGTACACCATCCGGCGTGAGCTCGCCGCCGGCAGCTACCGGGGCGGCGACCCGAAAGCGCTGCTCGTCGGCCGCGATGCCTATGTCGAGGCGGGCGGGCGGATCGACTCTGACCTCTTTTCCGACAGTGCATCCGAGAACTGGATCGATGGCGACGTCCTCGACCGCCTCGCTGATGAGAAGCTGGCTGCGGAAGCCGAAGCGATCCGGGCGCGCGAGGGCTTCGCGGAAATTCGCGCGGTCCCGATGACGCGCATCTCGTTCGCGGATTATGACGGCCTCCGCCCGGTCCGCGGCGAGATTCCTGAACCGACCGCAGAGGAGGTAGCGCGCTGCGCCGAAATCGAAGCTGAGATGAACATGATCGCCGAATCTGCCGACGAGAGTGATGACGGCATCACCGAGGACGAGGAACAGCGGTATCGCGAACTTGAATCCGAACTGAGCGGCATCCAGAATCGACCGGCGGTCTTGACCGACGACCAAAAGGCCGCGGCACTTGCCTTCCTCGTCATCGGCGAAGATGGCCAGCCGCGTGTGCACCATCAGGCCTACATGGTGCCGACCGAGGCCGACGAAGACATCGATGGCGACGATGATAGCGACGCCGAGACCGACGGCTCTGTCTCGGCGAAACCGGCAATGAGCCAACGACTCATCGACGAGCTCGCAACGATGAAGGCGGAACTGCTTCGTGTCCATGTCGCAAGCGATCCCCGCTTTGCGCTCGATCTCGGAACCTTCGTGATGGTCGATGCGGCTTTACGGCGCTACGCTTCCGATCTCGCCAGCGACCTTCGCGCCGATGCCGCGCCGTCGCGTGTCATTGGCTTCGAAAGCGGATCGCTCGCGGCTGACGAATGGGCCAAGCTCGAAGAGGGGCTCGATCGAAGCTGGGTCCAGCCGAACATCGGCGTCGCCGGGCGCTACGATGCCTTCTGCGCGCTCGGCGAAGAAGCGCGTGCGGCTTGGCTCGCTTGGGCGATCGCCCGGACGATCCATGCGGTGCCCATGAAAGATTCCGCCAGCGGTTTCGTCGATCATCTCGGTCGCAAGCTCAAGATCGATGTCGCCGCCTGGTGGCGCCCGACCGCGAAGAATTATTTCAAGCGGCTCACCAAGAGCTCCATCATCGACCTCTTTCAGGAGATCGGCGGCAGCGAGCTCAGCCAGCGCTACGGGGCGTCGAAGAAGAACCTGCTCGCCTCTTCGGCTGAACAGCTCTTCGCCGGGAACATCATCGTCGAGGCGGACGTCAAGGAAAAGGCGCTTGCCTGGCTGCCTGACGCCATGCGCTTCGAGCATCCGGTCGCCGAGCCGGTGAACGATGATGGCGAAGACGAAACGAGCGGCACCGTCGAACCCGAGGCGGCGGGCGATCCCGCCGATGATACCCACGAGGACGAGCCGCTCTCCGACGCGGCCTAATCTCGCTCTTCGATTTTATGGGGTCGCGGTCCTGCGCCGCGGCCCCTTTTCTTATGCCCCCATTCCAGTCGGGAGGAGAGGGGGAGGGGCGATGGCAGCGGGGGCGTGTTGCTCCCGAACCTCTTCAGGAGAATTGCCATGACCCTTCCGCTTCTGAAGCTCGCTGAAACCCCGGGCACCGAGGCCCGGGAAAAAGCCGAACGCCTTTATGGCGTCGCCCGCGCACTGCGCGACCGGCTCGCCGATCCGCAATCCGTGACCCGCTCGCTGCTCAAGCGCCTGATGGTGGAAGCGTTCCGCGGCTCCGATGCCGACGGGCGCTGGTCGATGCGCGATGCCTATGACGCGCTCGAAGCCGCGCAGGCATCGGACACGCTCGTGCCCGATGATGACCCGAACCCGGACTGGGGGCCCGAAGACGAATTCGCGGATATCCTCGCGTTCGAGAAGGCGCTGCCGACCCAGACCTATCGCAGCGAGCACCAGGTCGATATGCAGCAGTTCAGCACGCCGGCGGCGCTGTCCTGGCTCGCGGCCCGAGCGGCGGCGGTCACTGCTGGCGATCATGTGCTCGAACCGTCGGCAGGTACCGGCATGCTTGCGGCGCGCGCGATCGCCGCGGGCGCGAGCGCTTCGCTCAACGAGCGCGATCCCTGCCGGGCGGCGCTGCTTTCCCTCGTGACGGGCCGCCCAGTCACGACCCATGACGCCGAGTTCATCAACGACCGGCTGCCGACGGATGTTCGGCCGACAATTGTCCTGATCAACCCGCCCTTCAGCCGCAGCGAGGGGCGCGGCCAAGATCGCCATGCCGGAGCGCGCCATCTTCGCTCCGCGCTGCTGCGTCTTGCCGAGGGCGGACGCTGCGTCGCGATCATGTCGCCGACCTTCGCGCACGATGCGAGCGGCGCGAGCGGCTATGTCTCCGTCGCCGAAATTGCCCGCCCGCGCGTCGAGATCACGATTCTCGGCCGTCCCTATGCGAAGCATGGCACCAGCGTCGCCGTCCGCCTGATCGTCTTCGACAAGGGCTGGATCGGCCAAACCGAGCGCCACACGGTCGACACCATCGCGGCGGCGCTGCCCATCGTGCTCGCGGCTCCGGCGCGGCTTGACCCATCCGACGAACCGCCCCCGGCGTCCCCGGCGGTAATCCCGATGCGTCCCGCGCTGAGGCCTTCGTCGTCCTCACTCTTCTCCGGCCTCGCTGGCCCCAGGATCATCGCACCCTCGCGGATCGCCGCGACCGATGATCTAGCGCAGCCGCTCGCCTATTCGGTCCGCGACGCGCCGCTCCCTGTCGGCGATCCGGTCGGTATCTATGCGCCTTGGCGGCTCGCCCGCATCGATATTCCAGGCGCGAAGCCCCACCCCGACGATCTCGTGGAATCGCTCGCCATGGCGTCGGTTCTGCCCCCGATCCCCCAATATCGCCCGCTTTTCCAGAAGCGGGCAAGCGAGGCGCTGTCAGACGCCCAGCTCGAAGCGATCATTTACGCAGGCGATGCCTTCTCGCGCGACCTCTCGGGCCGGTTCGTCACCAACACGGCAGGCGACTTGCTGATCGAGGACCCCGAAGGCCGCCCCTATCGCATGGGCTTCTTCATCGGGGACGGGACGGGCGTCGGCAAGGGCCGTGAAGGCGCCGCAATTATCCGGGACCAATGGAACTGCGGCAATCAGCGCGCCATGTGGATCTCGAAGGGCGCGACGCTCCTCGAAGATGCCCGGCGCGACTGGAGCGCGCTCGGCGGGCTTCCAATCGACGTCCAGCCGCTCGACGCCTTTCCGCTTGGTCAGCCGATCGGCATGGCGAGTGGCATCCTCTTCCTCACCTATGCGACGCTCCGGTCCCAGCGCCACGACCAATGCTCGCGCCTGCAGCAGATTCTCGAGTGGACGGGCGCCGGGTTCGAAGGCGTGATCCTCTTCGATGAATCCCATTCGATGGGCAACGCCGCCGGGACCAAGGACGAGTACCGGCAAGCCAAGGGATCCGAGCAGGGCCTCGCCGGGGTCCGCCTGCAAAATGCGCTGCCGCGCGCCCGCGTTGTCTATGAATCGGCGACCGGCGCCACCAAGCCCGAAAATTTGAGTTACGCGTCGCGGCTCGGGCTCTGGGGTCCCGGTACGGCGTTTGCCAATCGCGACGGCTTTCTCGCCGCGATGACCGACGGCGGCATCGCCGCGATGGAAATCGTCGCCCGCGATCTCAAGTCCATGGGTCTCTACACCGCCCGGGCGCTCAGTTTCGCCGGCGTCGAATATGACCCGCTCGAGCATCAGCTCACGCCGGACCAGATCGACATCTACGACGCCTATGCCGATGCATGGGCGATCATTCACCAGAACCTCGACGAGGTTCTGAAGGCGTCGAACATCGTCGACCGCATTTCGGGGCAGACGATGAACGCCCAGGCCAAGGGATCGGCGCTGAGCCGGTTCGAAAGCGCGAAGCAGCGGTTCTTCTCGCAGGTCCTGATCGCGATGAAGATGCCGACGCTCGTTCGCGCGATCGAGGATGAACTCGCCGCGGGCCATGTCGCCGTCGTTCAGCTCACCAGTACCGCCGAGGCAATACTCGACCGCCGCCTGGCTGACCTGTCACCCGAAGAACGGGCGAACCTCTCGATCGATGTCTCCCCACTCGACACCATGGTCGATTATCTGAAGACCGCCTTCCCAACCCGGCAAATGCGCGCCTTTCGCGCGACCGATGGGTCAATGCGCTCCGAGCCAATGCTCGATGACGACGGCAACGGTGTCCTGTGCCAGGAAGCGGTCGCCGCGCGCGACGATTTGATCGAGCGGCTCTGCTCGATGCCGCCTGTTCCGGCTGCGCTCGACTTTCTCATCGTACATTTCGGCACCGACATGGTTTCCGAGGTCACGGGGCGCACGCGGCGGATTGTCGTTGATGGGCAGGGCCGGCAGAAGGTCGAGCGTCGCACGTCCAGTTCCAACATCGCCGAGACCGACAACTTCATGTCGGGGCGAAAGCCCATCCTCGTCTTTTCCGAGGCGGGTGGCACGGGGCGGTCCTACCACGCTGACCTGGACTGCCCGACCGCGCGCAAGCGGCGCATCCACTTCCTGCTCGAACCCGGATGGCGCGCCGACATCGCGATCCAGGGCCTCGGTCGCACCCACCGCACCTACCAATCCATGCCGCCGGTGTTCCGCCCGGTCACGACCAACTGCAAGGGTGAACGCCGCTTTATCAGCACGATCGCGCGCCGTCTCGACACGCTGGGCGCGCTCACGCGCGGCCAACGCCAGACAGGCGGCCAGAACCTGTTCGATCCCGCCGATAATCTCGAAAGCAGCTATGCCCGCGAGGCCCTGACCCAGTGGTATCACCTCCTCCACGCCGGCAAGCTCGCGAGCGTCAGCCTCGAGAAATTCCAGATCATCACAGGCCTGAAGCTTGTCGATGAGCATGGCACCTTGCTCGACAAGCTGCCGCCGATCCAGCGCTGGCTCAACCGCATCCTCGCGCTCAGGATCGCGACCCAGAACGCGGTTTTCGAGGAATATATGGGGCTCATACAGGCCCGCGTCGACGCAGCGCGCGAAGCCGGAACGCTCGACCTCGGCGTCGAAGCGATCCGGGCCGAGCGTATCGTTCAGATCTCGGAGCGCGTGCTCAGGAAAGACCCGGTATCCGGCGCCGAAACGCGTTTGCTCCGCCTCGAGCTTCATCTGAAGCCGCACGTCACCGGATGGACGCGCCTCGACAAGATCTGGGGAAGCTCCGACGACGTGCGATATCTGCGGAACAGCCGTTCGGGGCGCGTCGCCGTTTGCGTTCCATCCTGGTCGATCACCGACGACGAGGGGCGCCCCGTCAAGATGCTGGAGCTTGTCCGGCCGACGGGTTCCAATCGTATCCAACTCGCCGAACTTTGGCACACCTTCTGGAAAGAGGTCGATCACGATAGCTTCAAAAGCTTCTGGGAAGCAGAGGTGTCCGAAGCGCTCGATAAGGTCGATATTGACACGATCAGCGTCGCGACCGGCCTCCTTTTGCCCGTCTGGAACAAGCTGCCGCAAGACGATGTCCGCGTCTGGCGGATCGATGACGCGGCGGGAACGTCCATCCTCGGACGCATCGTGATGCCCACCGCGCTCGAGAAACTGGAGTCCGCCTTCGGTCTTGAGTCCTCGATCAAACTCACGCCCGATGAACTGATCGAGGCGGCGCGTGGCGGCGATGGCGCACTGATCCCGGGCCTCCATGGCGCGCGCCTCGTTTCCACGATGGTGAACAGTAGCCGGCGCTTCGAGGTCCGGGATTTCCAGCCACAGGACCGCGAATGGCTGAAGGCGCGCGGTCTGTTCAGCGAGGTGATCCAGTACAAGACGCGGCTCTTCCTGCCTGTCGAGAAGGCCGACGAGGTCCTCGCCGCGATCATCGCCGAGCGGCCGCAGTGAATCCCGAATCCACGAAGGGGGCCATGATGTCCGACTTCTATCCACTGGTCGATCAGGACTTTGTCGACCGCTTCAACACGGCTCTCACCGCGCTCGGGAGCTCGGCCAGCATTGCAGTCACGACCTTGCCGACCGACGGCACGGTCTTCGAGCTCCTGGACGACGAAAGCGATTTCCTGATCCTCGTCCCCTCGAACGCCACACCTGAAATCGTCAGCCTGACCTATCGCCTGTACGAAATAGGCGTCCGGCAAGGGCGGTGCGCCGGCGAAGCACTCGCATGGTCGAAGCTTCGCAGCCTCATCGGCGCTGCCGAATGCGGCCCCCAGTCACCGCCATAGTTTGCGTGCTGGGCCAATTTACAGGCGAAAAGGGGGGAGTGGGGGGGGGCTCGGTGTGGCGGCGGAATTGTCCGCAGGGCCATCGAGACGATGGAGGTTCCCATGACAGACCGTGCATCCGCGATCATTCGGATCGGCGGGGCGATCAGGAGCGATCTGATCGAGCCGCTGATCGACGCCATAGCGTGCGACCATGGAATGCTCGACTGGGTTGGAGCGACCGTCGATGCGTCCCACATTGTCGATGGCCAAGCCCTCGAAATCTGCGCCCATGGCCTGGTTGGCGGGCAATTCGATCAGGTCGAGGATTTCTGCACCCACCACGGCATTCCTTTTGTTCGCAATTCGGATCCGTGTGTCGGCGCGTTCAGCGCTCAGCGTGCCGTCTATACCGGCGAGGGCGATCCGCTATATTTCGACACCAACGGGTCGGACCATGTTCTCATGAGCCGGACCGAGTTGAATGGGCTCGGATCCATAGCCGCGGCCGACGCCTGGTTCGAAATTGCCGCATTCGTTCCGCCTCCGATTTCGATCGCTTCCGCGCCGGAAGAGCAGGGACCGTGGAGCCGCCGCGCCGGTCATCCGTTAGCCGACTGGAAATACGAGATCTCAAACGATGACACGCGTCTCGGCTATCTGGACTGGATTGCCGCCCGCGAAGCGAATGAGACCGGTGATACGATGCCAAGAGCCGAAGCCGTCGCCCCGGATGTTCCGCAACTCTATCTCCACCTCTATCATGGTCGCAAAGATCCCGATGAGAACCTCGAAGACTGGGGCAGTGATGGACCCGTCATCGGGCCGCTCGCTTATGTCCACACCACCTATATGTGTGACGTCAAATTTGCTGCCACACCTGAAGTGATGGACCGCTACTTCCCGGCGGTGATGTCCGATTGGCGGGCGCGAGGATTGTCGAACGTCGTCGGCCCGCTGTGCGATTGGCGCCTCACCATCTTCAACGATTATGTCGAGCATGACGGGGTCTACTACGGCGACTGGACGGTGTTTACTGCTACTCCCAGCGAGTTGAAGCGGCAGCCGCCAAGGCCACGGAGCCAGCGTGATGGCACGACGTCCGTCGACGTCCATGTTTGAAGGTTCATCGTTTCGGCGTCTGTGGATGGTTGAAAGCGTTCCCAATATGCCCTATATGAAACTCACTAAACTAGGAGCGCCGACATGTCTCGCACAGCCAGTATGGCCGCTATCGATGTAGATCGCATCCTGCGTGACCGCATCCTGGCAAGCGCCGACCGGATCATCAAGATGATGCCAGCTGCCGCCAAGACGGCGGCGATTGGCAGCATCGACGTCCCCGCGCTTGTCCTGAATATCGCGCGCGGCATTCCGTCGGTCGAAGCCGGCGATCCGGAACAGGCGGAAGAGATTACCCGGGCCATCGCCTTCAAACGGCGACTGATCGAAGCCGCAGGTGGAGCTTTCGATGCCGAAGCAGTTCGCAATCTGCTCGGACACAAGACAGTGCAGGCCGTCTACAAGGCCGCCCGGGACCGTCGCCTCCTCATGATCGATGACAATGGTGCCAAGCTGTTTCCGGCATTCCAGTTCGATGGCAATGCCATCCTCCCGGCGATTCCCCGCGTTCTCGGTGCTGCACCCGGGGCGAGCGGCTGGGCGGTCCTCCAGTATCTGGTGAGCGGCGACGACGGTCTGGGCGACGCGCGGCCGATCGACCTCCTAAGGGGCAATCAAGACGATGTCGATCGTGTCGTGCGTGTCGCCCAAACACTCGACGACTGACAATGGCGGCAAAATCGATGATGCCGGTGGCGACGATCGCTGCCGGACGGACGCTGCACCGTGTTCATGGCAAATCCGTCGACGCGCGCTGGTATGGCCGCAAGGACGCGTCCTGGCGCTGGGACGATCCCGACGGACAATTCGGCGTTCTTTATCTTGGGAAAACACTGGTTGGCCCGTTCGCGGAAAGCCTGCTGCGGAAGCCCGCTGACCGGGACCTGTTATGGGACCGTGTCGAGCAGAAGCGCGCGGCTACGTTCAAGACCAGACGAACACTACGCCTTGCCAAGCTGCATGGCCCCGGTCTCGCCTGGTTTCAGACCACCGCTGCCGGCGTAGCGGCCGATTTCGATCCGGTCACCAATCCTGGTGGTTACGACATTACGCAACGGATTTCCGCGATCGTTTATACCGAGACGGCGTTCGATGGCATCCAGTATAGGTCGCGCTTCGACACGGACGAACTTTGCATCGCATTGTTCGAGCGAGCGGATCCCGCAATCGACCTGACCGGTGAGAATCTGCAGATCGACAAGGGCTGGGTCCGCAAGATCCTCAAACCGCGTGGATTCGAACTCATAGAATTCTAGATCCACCGTCGATCCCGGTTGCGCGTTGAGCTACATATTTTGCAGTGGATTTTTCACTTTTGCGAGAAACCGCGCAGGAAATGAACCGCCGAGCGCGGACGTTCGAGGCGGATACCCAGCATTTCAAATTCATTCCTGTTCCCGGAACCTCACCACGCCGGCGTATCGCGCTCGCCGGGCAATCGACTTCGATCCAGACAGCGCAAAAAAATGCGGCGACCATCGAAGCTGACCGCCCAGCGCGATAATTGTTCCGACAACAGTGTCACGGTCTTCGACGACTATCCTGGCCGAGGAGAAGATGTCGATCCGCCCGTCCGAATCGACCTCAGAGGCGACGAATGATTGTCGGCTTAGCGCCCTATTCTGTTGAAGAAGTCGCCCGGCGGACTGCGGAGGGTGGAAGCGGACGGGAGGCGAACGGCCTCCCCACCTTGATCAGGCGGTGGCGAGGTGCTGGATCGGGAAGATCTTTGCCATTTTCCGGAGGTTTTGGGCCGCGGCGGCGAGGTGGAACTCGTCACGGGCACCATTGGGGCCGCGCAGACGCAAGCGGTCCAGTTTCAGGATGCGCTTGAGGTGGGCGAACAGCATTTCGACCTTCTTCCGCTCTCTGCTCGACACAAGATAGGCGTCGGTTGTCGCGATATCGCGGGCCATGTCGCGCGCGCCTTCGTGGATTGAACGCGTGATCTTGCGGGCTGGCGCATTGGGCGTGCATTGCGGCTTCAGAGCACAGCCTTCGCAGTCGTGCTGACGCGCGCGGTAGCGGATGGAGCCGTCCTTATCGATCCCGGTGCGCGGTGTACTGAAGTTGCGATTAGACCGCCGCAAGTGGTTGCCACCCGGGCAGATATAGCTGTCGTCGTCATAATCATAGATGAAGTCGACGCGCTCGAAGCTGCTGTCATTGCGACCGGATTTTTCGAACACGGGGATATGCGGCTCGATGCCTTTCTCTTCCACCAGCCACGCCAGGTTCGCGGCGGAACCATAGGCTGCGTCCGCTACAAGCCGATGCGGCCAGATGCCGAAGCGCTCCTGCGTCCGGTCGATCATTCTTCGCCCGGTCCATCGTCATCAGCTGGGAAATAGCAATGCCGCCGCGCGGTAGCTCGAAATCGGCTATCTCCACGGTCCGCTGCATCGGCCTCGCTCCCTCCCTTCGGCGCATTGGTCAGGCAGGTACGCGTGACCTACATTTCGATCCAAAGGTGATCGATGAGGATTGGCGCTAGGCCAGGCTTCCGGACATGGTTGGACTGCAGAGCGGCAAGACGCGCTCCGGCGTCATGGTCGTGCAATGTGATCTTGTCGCTTTCGGACCATCCTTCCACCGGCTCCGCCACAATGCCGTCGATCCAACTGTCGAGCTGCGTTCGCCAGAAGACACAATCTTCGGCCTGCAAGTACCCGATCATCGCCGCGCGATTGTGTGCAGCCCCATGGTGGCCCGCCTTGAAACGCTGGATTCCGCCCGCGCTGCTGAAACGGCTGATCAGATATTCGCGCTCGTCGCGGTCAGAGCCAGGAGGCGTGGGGAGGCGCTTGCATTCCACGGGCAGTAGGGTCTGATACTCGGTGTACGCCCGCCCTTCGATCCATATGACATCGCCGCAGGGCGCGACGGCGAGATCGATTGCGCGATTGCCGTTGGTTTCGTCGGGCTCCTCGCGCCGGAACTGAAGAAAATCCCATCCCGGAGCGTGCCGTGTCAGGCTGGCGAGGCGCGCGCAGAGTTGCGCGGTCAACTTCGTCTCCCCTGTCGCCGTTTCGCGCGCAGGATCGTCGCGCCATCCCGGAAGGGCATCGCGTAGGAAGCGGATCAGGGATGAGAACCATTCGCCGGGAAGATGCACGCCGGCGTCAAGCGAACCCGCATGACCAACGCTTTCACCGTCGTCGGCCAGCATATCAGAAACCCTGGCCTCGCAGATCGGCGAGAACATCGTCGGCATCGCGGAGCGCGACCGATCGGGTCCAGAAACGGTGCCGGTCGGGTTTGAGCAGAAAAACGAATTCCTTGTCGTACAGTCGCGTAATCCGCGTGATCGTCAGGCTCGAGCCCCGCCGCTCGCGCAACAAGCTGTCGAGTTTGATGCGTAGTTCATCGGCACCCGTCCAATCGACTTGGCCATCACCGAAGGCAAAGGCCCGGCAAATAGCGCCGGACCATTTTTGTGCGGGAAGCGGGCGCAGCGGCGTGCGCGAATAGATCGCATTCAACTGCCGCGTGAACACCTTGTCGAAGGCTTCAAGGGCCGCTGGCGGGGCTGCCTGCATGACGGCGGAACCCGTACCAAGCCGAATGAAATCGCGCTGATGCTCGACGATGTCTTCAGCAATGATCCTTTCGTTATCGCTGAGATCCAGATTCCCGCTTTCGGGATAGGGTAGGGCAAGCACGTCTGCGTTTAGGATCGCCGTCGCACGCTGCGTAAACAGGCGGGGGCTGATGCCCGCGATATAGGCTCGCAGGGCTACCGACTCCCGTTCAAGCCATTCGCCAATCGCCGCGAGTTGAGGGAGCTGACCGCGTGGTGCCGCAAGGCCGACGATCTCGTGTTTATAGGTTAGATAGTGACCCGTCCACATCCCGTGGTGCAGATCTTCATGCTCTTTGATGAGCAGGAGCGGCGGCGTAAATCGGCGCTCCGTCTTCGTATCCTTGATTGGTTGCTTGGGCACGACGGCAAGATTGCTCGTGTCGAGACCGGCGCTGGATAGCGCGCTGGTGGGAAGGAGCGGTTTGCCGATGAGATGGTTGGCGGGGCGCGAGATACCCTTCTGTCCCGCAATATAGCCTTCGCCGAAATCCCATTGCCGCTGTTCGGCGAATTGTCGCAGCGTAGGATAGGTGCGCAGCCGCTTGATCAGATCGTGCGCCCGGCTGCCCCCCAGCAGATTGGCCCGCCAGATGTCCCGCGACTGTTGAGCATCGATGTTGCTGATCCAGTGAAGATCGTAATAATCAATGTCGAATCCCTGCTCTGCGGTCGCCCGGCCGTTGCGCCGGAAAGCTGCGTGCAGGAGGCGGCCGTCGACTTCGGGATCTTCCGCCTCTGCGATTACGACGACAATCTTCGGATCGGCGTTTCCCTTTTTGAACAGTCCCCGGACGGATACAAAGTCCAATAGCTCGCGGACACGCCAGGTTTTGAAGAACGCTTGGCGGACCGAATGGGCATTCTGGTTGTACAGGAACCCCGACGGCTCGATCATTGCGAGAATGCCGCCTTTAGTCGCCATCGCCATGGCTTCGTGGAGGAACAGGTAGGCGAGCTGCTTGTCGGCGAGGGGGCCGTACTCCTTCGTATACGACGCGGCGCAATCGCGAGCACCCTTGGTCGTCAGCGACGAGGCGAAGGGCGGGTTGCCGACAATGATCGCGACCTTCTGCGCGATAAGGCCATTTTTCTTTGCGTCGAAAAAGCAGCTCCAATGGAGCGTCTCGCCGGCAAGGCGTGGGAAGAGCTTCACGCTGGCGCGAATATCCTCGGGCTTCAAGGCGTCGCATAGGCTGAGGCAGAGGCTGAATGCTGCGAGCTCGACCGCACCTTCCTCGAGATCGACGCCATGAATGCGCTGGAGCAGCCCGCGAAGAGTTTCCACGCCGGGATGCACCCATCCGTTGCGCGAACGCCAATGGAGCACGAGCCGCTTGTACGCCTCGACGAGGAAAACGCCCGAACCGCATGCCGGATCGAGGATGACTCCGTCGCTTTCCATCAGCGCGTCGATCCGATCCCAATCGAGAACCTCCTCGAGCATCAGTCGAACAAGCGCCGGCGGCGTGTAGATGGAGCTGGCCTCGTCTTTCACGAAGAGCTGGTAGATGTTGCTGATCAGCTCGACCGGCAGGTCTCGGAACGAATAAAGGCGCCAGAAGCTGAGCTGGCCGGTTTCATCTTCATAGCCCTGCACCAATCGCGCATAGCGGGCGAGATCGGAAGTTTTGGCCAAGGCGGCGCGTTCGCTGTCGCGAAGTCGGAAGACATGGCCGTTGAATCTTGCCTCAAGCGCTTCGAGCAGCCTGATCAGCGCCGGACCGTCGGCAAGGACCTCGAAGAAGCGAGAGGCACCGGGCAGGGCGCTCGCGAAATCATGGGGGAGCAAGACCAGTCGCTCTTCGAGATATGCGATCAGCAGTGACAGGATGAGCAGCCGGCGGCGCAGCGCCGGGTCAAGCAATTCGCTGTCCGAAAGCTGTATGGCGAGCGCGCGGACCCCGGCGACCAGTTTGCGGTGAGCCGACTTGGTCGCGGACAGCATGAGCAGGCATGCGTCGGGGTCATCCCAGATCGCGCCATTGCGGATTCGCTGCGCGTCCCACCAGACATCTTGCTCCGCGATCGCCGCGCCCAATTCCAGCGTGCGGATCGGATTGCATATCGGACGATCGTCCGTACCGACGAAATCCGGCTGGTGTGCGCAGCGAAACAACTGGATGACGCCCGGTCCTGCGCGATAGACCAGCGGCACGCCGCCCCAGCTCCATAGTCGCTTGTGGAGTTCGGCAAATCTTGTGTCGTCGGGATGATCCTTGGTGTCGAAGACGAACGCCTGCGCGACCGGGGTCCGTCCTTGTCGCTGCGCCTCGAAGAAGACCGCGCGTGCCCCATAACTGGCCGCACGCTCGATCATGGCTACGACATCCGGATTCTGCCCTTCGCGATCGAACGAGGCAACCGGAACCAATCCTTCGACGGCCGGGACGTCCCCGCGGCCGATCGAAAACAGCCATTCGGCGCCAGCGAACGCCGCATCGGGCGCGTGCACTGTCATCGCCGGAGTCCGGTCAGCCGCGACGGCGCCGTCAGCATCACTTCTGCCGCTTTTTCTTCGTTAGCGCGAAGCCTTCCTTGAGAAGGTCTGTCATCGTCATGCCTTGCGCGACAGCGAACCCTTTGAAGTCCTTCTTGAAGTCGGCGCTCACCTTGAAATTGAGCGATTTGTTTTCGCCATCCGTGGCACCATCGTCTACGATCTGCTTGTCGACCATCAGGCGAACCTCCCCACTGCGGACCGCCGTGGGCCGTGCGCATCTGGTGGAGAAATACAGAAATCGGCCTTTCTTGCAATCCACAAATGTGGATTGCAAGAAATCTGGATATCCAGAAATCAGGAACCTGGGAATGGTGAGCACGCGTCGTCCTCGAATTCGGTCTCCGATTCAAATGTCGCAATAGAACAAATAAGGAACAAATGCACCAAGCAATCCGCGTGGGTGCAAATTGTGACTAAGGATGCGTTGGGTTTTCTTCCTTTCACCGGCTGTGCGGAATGGCGGGGAGGCGAATGCGCCTGCATCGGGGCCTACCTCGGGTCGCGCGCGCCAAACGGCTGCAAGTAAGGTGCATTGGGGTGGCCGCACTGCGCTCAGCATTTCTCCGCGTCCGCTTTCAAAGATTCGTGACCGAAAGCGGCCTGACCGCAAACGTTGAGAGTTTCGGACGCCGCCAGGCGTCAGAAAGTCTTCGGTGCACCGGCCAGTGGCGGCGGATTGCACTTCAATCCGCCGCCGATCGGTTTGATCAGTCGAATTTGACCAAATTCAGAGCAGGGAGCGGTCCGCCCGGGAACTGGACGAGGCGTCCGCCGGTCGCGAGCGAGCCGAGATCGATCCCGGCAAAGCCGAGCCGGTCGATCAGCGCGCCGACCTTGGCCTTGGCCGGGGCATCGTCGCCTGAGTAGAAGAGCACGCGATGGCCACCTTCACTGGCCGGATCGCGCGAGACGAGATGCGGCTGAAGGTGGTTGAATGCCTTCACCACCCGGGCGCCCGGCACCATGTCGGCGAACACTTCTGATGACGCACGCCCTCCAAGGTCGAAAGGCTTGAATAGCGGCGCTTCGATCGGGTTGTTGGTGTCGACGACGATGCGGCCGCCAAAGTCGGGCAGGTCGGCGAGCGCGGCCGGAAGCTTCGACCAGTTCACCGCGACGAAGACGATATCCTTCGCGGCGGCTTCCTCGCGCGTTCCGGCGGTGATCGCCGGACCGATGGCCGCGACGACCTCGGCGAGGCTCTCGGGGCCACGGCGGTTGGCGAGCGTCGCCGGGATATCCTTGTTCGCGAGCGCGGTGGCGATGGCGCGGCCGATGTTGCCGGCGCCGATGATGCCGATGCTGGGCATGACGATAGTCCTTTCTGGTCGGGTCAGGCGGTCAAGCCGCCGTCGGCGACGATGTCGGCGCCGGTGACGAAGGCGGCTTCGTCGCTGGCCAGGAAGGCGACGATGCTGGCGATTTCAGCCGGCTGGCCATAGCGGCCGATTGCCATGCCGGGACCGACGATCGCGGCGACGGGGCCGTCGGCGGGGTTCATGTCGGTGTCGGTCGGGCCGGGGTGGACGGTGTTGACCGTGATCCCCTTGGGCCCGAGATCGCGCGCGAGGCTGCGGTTGAAGCCGGTGATCGCGCCCTTGGTCAGCGTATAGACCGACGCGGTTGGAAAGGCGGCGTAGCGCGTCATCGACGAACCGATGTGGATGATGCGGCCGCCCACTTTCATGCGCCGCGCGGCTTCCTGTGTCGCGACGAAGACGCCGGTGACGTTGACCGCGAGCATGCGCTCATAATCCTCGAACCGGAACTCTTCGATCGGCGCGTTGACCGCGACGCCGGCATTGTTGACGAGGATATCGATGCCGCCGAAGGCTTCGACGGTCTGGATGACCGCGGCGCGAACGGCGTCGGGGTCGCCCGCATCGGCGGCAATGGCGATGGCCTTCCCGCCCGCGGCTTCGATCTCGGCGACAACGCTCGCCGCGCTGTCGGGCGACGCGCTGTAGGTGATGGCGACCGCCGCGCCGTCGGCGGCGAGGCGGCGCGCGATGGCGGCGCCGATCGAGCGCGAGCCGCCGGTGACAAGGGCGGTTTTGCCCGTGAGGTTCTGGCTAGCTTTGGTCATGGTCTGCACTCCTTGTTGTGGGGTGAGACCAAGATGGCGCAATGTTTATGGCTCGATTAGTCGGTAATGATTTGCTATATATTCAATCATTGATTGAAAATGGAAACGCTCGCCAATCTTATATCCTTTGTGCGCAGCGCCGAGCTGGGCAGCTTTTCCGAAGCGGCGCGCCGGCTGGCGCTGACCCCGGCGGCGGTGAGCCGCAACGTCACGATGCTCGAACGCAATCTGGGGGTGCGGCTCTTCCACCGGTCGACGCGCAGGTTGACGCTGACCGAGGCGGGGGAAGCCTTTCGCCTCGCGATTGCGGGAAGCCTCGACGACATCCAGGCGGCGATCGCGGGGATTGCTTCGGACAGCGGGGAACCGGCGGGGGTGCTGAAGGTCAGTATGGCGCCGACCTTTGGCGTTATGCACCTGCTGCCGATGCTGCCCGCCTTCCTCGCGCGTTATCCCCGCATCCGGCCCGAATGGCATTTCGAGAATCGGCCGGTCGACATTGTTGCCGAGGGTTATGATGCGGCGATCGGGGGCGGCTTCGACCTGTCGCCGGGAGTCGTGGCGCGGGCCCTGGCGCCCGCGCATATCGTCGCGGTCGCATCGCCCGCCTATATGGCGGGCCGCGTCGCGCCGGGCGATCCTGCCGGACTGGTCGAGTTTGAAGGCATCGTCATGCGCTCGCTCCAGTCGGGGCGCATCCGCCACTGGATGATGCGCGATGCGGTCGGGAACGAGAGCGCGGCGACATTGCGTGAGGATATCGTCGTCAACGATCCCGCCGCGATGCGCGAAGTCGCGCGGCTCGGGCTCGGTGTCGCGCTTCTCGCGATGCCCGATGTGCTGCCGGAACTCGAGAGTGGTAAGCTGGTGCGGCTGGTCCCACGCTGGTACGCCGACGCGGGTGCGATCTCGGTCTATTATGCGTCGCGCACGCTGCTTCCCGGCAAGACGCGCGCGTTCGTCGATTGGGTCGCCGATGTTTTCAAACGCGAGCGGCTGGCCGAACGGTTTGCGGGTAGCTTGGGTAGTTAACGCTCAGTCCCGGAAAGTCTGCTTCTCGATGCTGGCTAGATAAAAGCTGCACGACCGCAACCGGTCAGAATTGCTTCAAAAGCAGCCCCGTGAGCGATTGACCAGCTTGACCGTTTGGCGGTGGCAGCGGGAACGGCCACTTTACCGCCCCGGCATCGAATGACGCTCTATCCTGAATTCGGATCGATCTCGACCGTCTGGACTGATCGTCGGCTTCCCTGCTTCAGAGGTGGAAAGGGGGTGAGGGCGGAGTGCGTCCGAAGGCTGATCGGCCTTCTGCGTAACCCAGCCAATCAAGGAGAGCCACCATGGCCACGCTTGCACCCACGACCGATCATCCCGTTTCCGGCGCCTATCGTGTCGATATTTCCCGCGGCCGAAATATCGGGCGCGTATCTTCTGAATGGTTCTCGCGGCCCGACGATGAGCGCTATCTTTCGCTGACCGAGCTTTACGCGGCCGTTCGTACCCGCGCCGACCGCTCCACGGCGCGCGTCGTGGATAGCAAGGAGATTCGCGTCGAGGCGCGCAGCGACAGCCCCGAACGCCTCTCGCTCATCGTTCCCGGTGAAGAACGGCCCGTTGCCCCGACCAACTGGTCGTTCGGACAGCTTTGCAGCCTTGTCAGTGCGCCCGCATCCTATCTGCGCGAACTGCCTGCGGCGCTCGCGGGGATCAACCTCCAGCACGGGCTCGTCGCGCACCGGGCCGAGCAGGTCAAACTCTACCAGACCCACGATGGTCGGAACGAATTACGCGCTGCCACCGGTCCTGACTATGGCCGGATATTCGATCACGAACTCGTCGCCGCGGTGATGAAGATCGCCGGCGACGGCGTCGGGCAGACGCGGTGGAAGGTTCCGGGCGTGCTCGACTGGTCGAACATGTACTATAATCCCTATGTCGATGTCAGCCGCGACACGACCACGCTTTATGCCTCGGACCGCGATGTCTTTCTTTTTCTGGTCGATGACACGCACCCGATCGAGGCGGGCAAGCTTCCGAACGGCGAGCCCGATCTCTACTTCCGCGGCTTCTACACCTGGAACTCTGAGGTCGGCGCGAAGACGCTCGGCATGGCGACCTTCTATCTCCGCGCCGTCTGCATGAACCGGAACCTCTGGGGCGTGGAGAATTTCGAGGAGGTCAAGATCCGGCACTCGAAATTCGCTGCCAACCGCTTCGCGCACGAAGCCGCGCCGGCGCTCGAGCGTTTCGCGGACTCCTCGCCGATGCGCTTCGTCAGTGGCGTCAAAACCGCGCGTGAACGCATCGTCGCCCGGAAGGACGAAGATCGCGAGGACTTTCTGCGCAAGCGGGGCTTCTCGAAGGCCGAGTCCGCCAAGATTGTCGCGACGGTGCTGGGCGAGGAAGGCCGCCCGCCCGAGAGCATCTACGACTTCGTGCAGGGCATCACCGCCTTCGCCCGTACCAAGACCCACCAGGACAGCAGGCTCGATATCGAGAGCAAGGCCCGCAAGCTCCTCGAAGCCGTCCACTGACATTCTGCGCCGCCGGACGCGATCGTCCGGCGGCCAATTTTCCGAAGGAGGAAAACCATGGCCGACGCACGCCACACGCTGCTTGAGACGATGCAGGATCTCATGTCCAACTATCTCGTCGATGAATGCCCCGACCATGTGACGTGGGAAGATTTCGATCCTGATATCGACGGTCTGCGATCCACCGTCATCGACCTGCTCGACAAGTCACTGTCGCCGACCGCTCCGGCAGATATCGTCACCTATGTCGTCGACGTCGATTTCTATAGCGGCGATGACCGCTTCGCGACCGAGGTCTTCACGATCGACGCTTCGACGCCCGAAGGCGCCCAGCACCGCGCGCTCTCGCTGTCGCTCGACAGCATCTACAACGACCCGCGCATTCCCGACCTTTCTCGGACGGCCGCAGTCAAATCCACCGACGACGGCGCGGGCGATCCCGAATGATCACCGACCGGACCCAGCGGTGGCGCGAGCGCCGGTGCCGCTGGGTGCCGGGCACTGGGAGATCGACCCCGGAACCCTGTCCGTCGATATAATCGATACCCGGCGTGAGGCCGCGCCGTTCGTCAGGGAACATCATTATGCGGGGGCGATGCCGGTCGCACGGCTCTCGGTCGGCCTCTTCGCCAATGGCCGCGGCGGACGATCGGAACTCGTGGGCGTTTGCGTCTTCTCGCACCCGGTCAATAATGCAAGCGCTCCGAAAACGGCGGGCCTCGGCGATCCGCGCGCGGCGTGCGACCTTGGACGTCTCGTCATACTCGACAGTCAGGGCGCCAATTCGGAATCGTTCCTGGCGGCACGGGCGTTCCGGCTGCTCCGCCGCCAGAAACCCGAGATTCTGTCGGTCATATCCTATGCCGACCCGGTCAGGCGCGTCGATGCAGACGGACACGTGTTCCTTCCTGGCCATGTCGGCGGCCTCTACGCGGTGATGGGAAGTCGCTACACCGGCCGATCAAGCCCGCGCGTTGACCTCATCCTTCCCGATGGGCGCCCCATATCGTCGCGGGCAATATCCAAGATCCGCAATGCCGAATGCGGTCAGAGATATGCGATGGAGGATTTGATCCGAGCCGGTGCCCGCGCGCCGCGCCTCGGTGAGGACCGTGGCGAATGGCTCGCCAGCCTAGAACACACCGGCTTTTTGACACGGCGCCGCCATCCTGGCTGCCACGCCTATCTCTTTCCCTTGACGAGGGCGGTCCGGATCGCCGCGCGCAAGGTGCCGAGCCTGCCTTATCCCATCCTAGACCGGGCGGCGACCGGAGGCGACGTCACAGCGCTCCCGCTCCTCGACCTCGCTGCCTAGGCGGTCCTTTCAGTGATCGGCGGCGACGACTGCCCAAATCTACTCGTTCACGGAGAAAGCTCATGCACATCATTTTCCAGATTCAAGGTCGGATGGACGTGCCTGACGGCACCACTCCCTCACCCGGCATCGAGAACCAGTTTCGGCTTCCCTCAGGGCAAATTATCTCGGTTCACCCTGTCATCGAGCTGGCAAGCGGCCTCGATGCGGATGGCCATCGCGATCTCACCTATACGGAAGCCGCGGGGTTGGGAATTCTCCTCGACCTGTACGATCGAACAGCGACTCTCCGCACATAGAATTGAGCCCAGGCTCGATACTCCAGCACGGCCTGAAATTCCCGACAAACAGCGACCGACAGCGCAGCCATCGTGGTCGCTGCATGGAGAAGAGGGAGAGGGGCTCGGGTGATCGTCCAACTCAGGAGGTATACTACCCATGAAAATCGAACTTCGCCGCATCACCTATAATGCTGCGCTGTCGCAGGAAACCAGCGCCTACACGGCCGACGTCTATATCGATGGCGAACTGGCCTTCCATGCCCGCAACCAAGGGACGGGCGGCGCTGACTTCTTCCATAAGGTCGGCCGCTGGACCGAGATGGAAGTCAACCAATGGCTGGTCGCGAACCGGCCGCAGCAGTCCTTCGGCAAGTTCACCTACGATCATGACCTCGAGGTCGAAGTCGGCGATCTCCTTGCCCGCGAACTCGAACGCCGCCGATTGAAGCGGCTGATGCGCACCTTTGTCGTTACGATCGAGCGTGGTCAGATCTTCCAGTACCCGCTGCGTAAGCGCCCGGCCGACACGATCATCAGTGCGGTCCTGGCGACCAATCCCGATGCGATCATCGTCAATGGCGCGCGCGACGACCTGCTCCGCCAGGCCCTGGACATCCACCTATCGCAGAAATGAGCGACCAGCACGAACGCCAAGGAATCCGAACATGGCCAACAACTATGTCGAGACGGCCTTCAATGTGCCCGTCACGCCCGAAGAAGCATCGCTGCTCGAGGAATGCTTTCTTGTCGCCGAGAAACTGTCCGGCGATTTCGAGGGAACACCGAGCGGGGAGATGGCGGCGCTCGCGTCGCTCTACGCCGCCTGCAGCGATGCCTTCAGCAAATTCTTCCCCAAGCAAGATCACGAAGAAGATCCGTTCGCATCCTTCCTCGAACTCTGGCCCTATCCTGATATTCCCTCATTCGATGCGGACATCACGATCGACGACAATCGCGACGATACGGGCCGCGTCGCGTTCATTCGCGGACATGAAGCCGATGTTGAGGCGCTCGCATCGCTGATCCAAAAGGTCTGCAAAAGCGCGCTTCCCTTCGGTTTCGAGTGGGCGTCTACCTGCGACAAGTTCAGGCCGGGCCAGCATGGCGGCGGATATTTCGTCATCACCGGCACGGAGATTCTCGGCACCTCGACCCGCGAGATGATGGACGAAACGCTGCGATCGGTCCGCCCGGGATTGAGGACGTGACCGGCATCACCAGCGCGAGCGTGACGCTCTATGTCGATGTGTGGGACGAGCAAATCATGCGGCAATCGGCCTTTGCCGCCTATGCGCAGACGAGCGGAACCGCCGATCAGTCCGATTTTGAACTGATGTGCGGGACACAGGGCCAGCCCGATATCTGCGCATGCCTCAAGATGATCTTCGATCCCGGCCCGAGCCCGCTGGGCGTCCAGATCGAGGATTGCTGTGCCGAGCTAATCGATAATTGCGAACCGCAACTGGCCGACTGAAGCCGGAGGAGAGGGGGATGGGCAGGGGCGGGCGCGATGGGGCGCCCGAAGGCAGGAGCCTATCCCATGGCTTACGATATCGCGTTCCGATTTCAGCAAGCGCTCGATCCCTCGGGGCTGTCGACGCTTCCCGCCTGTCTCCACGCGCTGACCGCCGCGATCACGGATTGCCGGAACGCGGGCAAGTCCGACGATCTCGATCCCGCCGTGATTTTGCTGGCACGCCATCTCGGCGCCATCGCGAGAGACTTGGGCGAGGGTGACAGTCTGCTTCGCCGCGCCTGCATGGACCGGATTGCCGACATGCGAGGCAAATCCGCCCTCGCGGTGCTCGCGCAAAAGGGCGTCAGCTATGACGAGCAGGCCAAGAAGCTCTTCCATAGCGATGGCCGGAAGGCGCTGAAGCGCCTCGCCGACGCGCTTTGCCTCGCCGACGGAAGCTACGACCTGCGCTCGAACAAGGGCGGCATCGCGGTCAGCGGCGAGATCGTCCTTCATGGCGAAGGCATCTATGTCCAGCTCGGCCTCGGCATCGGGTCCGGCCGCGAGGTGATGTTTCGCCGTGTCGCAGGTCGACGAGACTATTGCGGCGACCGCAATCATTGGGCCGCCATTGGCGAACTGCTCGAGCCCGATCGCCTGGCGGCGCGCATCCGCCGCGACCTCCATCTCCCCAACCCCGGATCGCCGCCCCTGCGGCTCGTTGCCTGAGGAGCAAATCGATGGAAATCATTGTCTCCCGTTCCCGCCTCGCGGGGACGCCGCCCCATTATATCTACCGCGTCCTGGTCCCCGCCGACGGCGTCGCGGCAGAACGACGCATGATCGGCGGTGCGTCCGCTGCGCCCAAGATTGCGGGGCGGATCGCATGTGTTCGCATGGCGCCCATCGTAGCGCCCGAGCGCTATTTGATGATGAGCCCCGTCGAACGTGCGGCCCTCGCGCCGCGCATCGGGGCGCTCAGCCGCAGGATCGAATTGCTGATCATCCGCTCGATCTTCCCCGAGATGACAGCGGACTCGGTGCCGATCGTATTCGAGCTCGACCATGACCCAGGCGATGCGTGCGTCTGGATCCAAATCGCGGACCTCACGGCCGCGTTCGATCGCCTTGAGGCCAACCTCGACATTCTCACGGCCTTCGACCTCGGTCTGCGTCAGGGCGACAATTTACGCGCCGCCTGATGTCGGTCGGCCGAGTCCACGAAACCTGCAACCTCGTCCTGAAGCCACCCAAAAAGAAAGGGTCTGAAATGAGCGTTATCGGACATAATCACATACGAAAGGTCGAAACGTTCGACGGCTACGATATCATCGCCCACCCACTGCCGGCGCGCGATGATCGCGTCTACTATCCGACGGAACCCGACGGCTGCAGCGCCGGCGTCACCTATGCCTCGCACAATGTGATGATCGCAAGGCCGACCGGCATCGGCAAGAAGGGCCGCCTCGCCATATTGATGCACCATGGCGGCGGCCGCCATGTTCTCGAATTCTACGAGGGGCTTCTGCCGGTCGCTTCGGCCCTGCTCGCTCTTCCCGAGCGCGAGCAATATGCGCTTGCCTACACGATCTTCGAGCAAGCCGACGAATGCGCGATGGGCATGCGCGCCGCCGAGGCGCGGCGCTGGGCCGAGGCCCATGTCGATGGCCGCATCCGCAAGCGCCGCCGCGGTCGCTCACAACAGGTCTATGTCGAAACCGAGGCTGAGCGAGCCATTCGCCGAAGCCGATAAGCGGGGCCCCTGATGACGGGCCCATGCGCCCGCTTCCCCTGGGCTAGGAGGAAAGGGGGAGCGGGGCGGTGCGGCAGCAATGATGTTGCCCGGCAACCGGAGATCCTGTCATGACGCTTCCCCGCGAGATTCGGCCATCGGTCGGCGATGAACTCATCACGAAGGTATCGCGCCTGTTCAATGGGACGATCACCGACGTTCTCAACGAGCTGTTCCAGAATGCCCGCCGCGCGGGCGCCGGACGGATCGACGTTCATCTGGGCGACCACGAGGGCAGCTCGAGCCTTCACATCGCCGACGATGGCCGCGGTATCGACGACCCTGCTTCCTTCGTCACGCTTGGGCGCTCTGGCTGGAGCGACGAGATCGCGCAGCGCGAGGACCCGGCCGGCATGGGTGTGTTCAGCCTGGCCGGCAGGACCGTGACCGTGCGGTCCTTCTCGCGGGTCGCAGACGAGGGCTGGACAATGACCATCCCCGCGGACGGCTGGGAAGGAGCGCAGCCCCTGGCTGTCGAAAACTGTCGCATCCGGGCGGGCACAGAGATCATCATCGCCATGCCCAAGGAATGGCTCTGCAATCTTCGGGGCCAGATCGAGGCCGCTGCCAAGCATTTCCCCCTGCCTGTCCACTTCCACGGCGCACTGCTGCCGCGTGAGGATTTCCTCGAAGGGGCCCATCGGGTCGAGGAATGGAACGGTTGCCGGATCGGCATCTTCCGCGCGAATTATGATCTCGCGACTGAACCGCGGATCAACTTTCACGGGGTCAAGGTCGCCTGCCGCTTGCCGTCGGTCAAAGAGGTCGATGGTTCGTATCCCTGGACGGCCCGGATCGACATCGTCGACGCGCCATCGTTGCAGCTCGTGCTCCCTGCGCGCAAGGAAATGGTCGATAATGCCGCGCTCGCTTCGCTGCGGGTAGCCGTTCAGGCCACCATTTATCGAACCATTGCAACCGAGAGCAGCCACCGACTTTCATTCCAGAACTGGCAGCGCGCAGCCGATCTCGGCATCGAACTTCCCGAAGCCAGTGCCTGGCTCTCCGAATGGTGCCCACGCACGGCGGACGATCGTGGCGGCGCCGAGGGCGCCCGCATCGAGGCCGTCCCGATGATCCTGATTCCCGATCATGACGCCGATATCGAGCAATGCGCGGCATCGCTGCTGACCGAAGAGAGGCTCGGCTTTCGTGCCGTCCGCGCCGAGGACGCGTTCGCGGGCTACAAATGGTATGATGACCTTCCCCGCGTCACGGGCCTGTCCTTTGCGACCGAGATTGACGGGCGTCAGATTCACTACGCCGACGGCGATGTGATTTGCTCGGACACATTGTCTGGCCGCGTTCCTATGATCACGCTCGAAGTTCCAGTCGTCCGCTGCGCCGCGTCCGACGAGCCGATCGCGACGTTGAACTTTCCCGTCGACATGCTGGTCTGTGCGAATGGCGGAAGCGGTCTTGATGAAACCCATGTCTTCGTTCGCGAAGGAGCCACTATCGCGCCGGCGGCGCTTGCGCAGATGATCGAGGATTGCTGCTTTGCCTACGACGAGGATTGTAGCAGCGATAGTTGGCACACCCAGCACCGCGATTTTGAACGCGATGCCCGCAAATTTGCAAATGAACTGCTTCTTGGAGCCGATGAAGCGCTCGCCGAGAACATCCGCGCCGTTTTCGCCGAAGAAGTTCAATGGATGATCCCGATCGGGCGGCGGCTCACGCTCGAGGCCTATCACGGCAATGTGCGGGTCGCGTTGGCGGCCAATGACGCCGACCCTGAAACCACTGTGGCATGACGATGCCGGAATCTTGAACCGAGCGGGCGATCCGTGGTCACCTGACCGGCCCAATTCCCGAGGAGTCACTCCCATGGCGGAAGACGAATTCGACGATCTCGTCGACAACGCGACCCATGCGGTCAACAATTTGATCCCATCCTCGCTACTCGCCGGAATGGATGCCGAGGGGAGATCGCATCTCCTGAACCTGATCAACGATGCTCTTGCGCCCATCTTGCGCGACCTCGGCCCTCCCGAGAGTGGCGACGCGGGCTCCGCGAGGACGCGCCTTTCGACGATGGCCGCGTTCCTTTCCGAACTGATCGAGACGCATATCGACAAATGCGAGAACGCCGGGGGCGGTCCGGACGAGCGCCCGCCGCACATCGTCTCCGAGGCATTTGGCACGCAGGCTTATATCGCAAGCATCGCGACCAGCTCCAGGATCGATGCCGCGCATATTCATGTCGTGTTCGAAGACGGTGATGCCTTCCGGCTCACGATCAAACGCGTCGGCACCTGAAGGCGGGCCTCTCCTCATCCACTTCGACTGGACTTTGTCATGGCGAACGCTGAACCATCGATCCGATTGTCGCCGCGGCGCGCGGAACTCGCCTCCTTCGAGCGTTGCTATGCCGTTGCCGTCAGGCGGTGCGCCGCCAGCGGTCGCGCCCAGTTCATCGTGAACACTGGAGAGACGCTGCGGCCTTTCAGGGTCTCATCGCGACCGCCCGGCAATGGCGAAAGGTTGACGACCCTCGTCGCCTGACCGGCCAATACGGAGGAGGGAAGGGAGAAGCATCGGCGAGGATCGTTGGAAGGTATTCGCCGATGACATCTTCACGCCCGCAACATTCGCACCGCTTCTTTCGGCGATCGCTCGGCTGCCGGTGCCGTTGATATGGCTACCGCGCTCGCCCGCCTCTCGTCTGATGTCCGGCCACACCCGGGTCTTCCGGACGATCCTGCGCTGCCACGTCCGCCGGTCATCGCCGCATGGGGCATGGGACTCGATAGCACGGCGATGATCATCGAATGGATCGCGCGCGGCCGACCCCTGGACCTCGTGCTGACGGCCGACACCGGCAGCGAGCGTCCGGAAACCTATGACTATCTCCCGATATTTCAGCGCTGGATGGATGCCCGCGGCATAGCGCACGAGATCGTCCGCTATGCCCCGAAGCGCTTCAAGCATTGGCCGCCCTATTTCTCCCTGCTCGAAAACTGCCTCACCAACGCGACCCTGCCCTCGATCAGCTTCGGGCGTCACAGTTGCAGTCAGAAATGGAAGATCCAGCCACAGGATAAATGGGTCGAGAGCTGGGATCCCGCGAAGCAGGCGTGGGCACGCGGCGGCAAGGTGATCAAGCTCATTGGCTACGATGCATCGCCGGCGGACAGCCGCCGGTATGCGCACCGCGAGGGGCATGTCGACCCGCGCTATGACTATTGTTACCCCTTACGCGACTGGGGTTGGGACCGGCATCGATGCGCGGCTCGCATCAAGGCCGAAGGCCTTCCCGTTCCCGTCAAGTCGAGCTGCTTCTTCTGCGCCGCGATGAAGCCGCACGAGGTTCAGACCTTGCCCGCTTGGTGTCTGCGCCTGATCGTCCTGATGGAAGCGCGCGCGGCCCCCCGCCTGATCAATGTCGAAGGCCTGTGGCGGCGGTCCACCCGTGCGCGGCCCGGTACGATGACCGAGTTCATCCGGGACCGCGGCCTGTTGCCGCCCCGCGAGATTGCCGCGATCGTGAACGGCGCACCCGTCGCCCTCGTCGAATTCCAGGCAGTCGCGGCGCAGATCCCGATCGAAGAGCGACCGCCGCTCCGCGAATGGATCGACCGGTTCAACGCCGGTGTCACGCGGCTCGCGGCGTGACCATCGAGCACCGCGGATCCGAATTCGCGGATCGAACAGCAGGAATCGGTTCGTTGAATTGCCCTCGACCAGAGCCTCCCTTCAAGGAATACGCCATGGAAACCGGACAATATCTTGTGCTCAGCACCGCCCATATTCGCTGCGCGACCGGGCAGCTGCTCACCGCTTGGGCAGACTATCCGCCGCACAGGCGGCCGCTGTGCGTCGCGCCAACGCAATATGGCTGGTTCCTCCATACGATGACGCTACCGCCCGAAGCGCAGCGCTGTCTCCCCAAGGAACTGCCCGCGATCCTGGCGCTCGGCCGCGACAACGGCTGTGATTATGTGCTGCTCGACAGTGACCGGCCCCCACCGAGTGGTCCGCTGGGATTGTTAGTGCATTGACGCGTCCATCGCCAGTGTTGGCCGCAGGTGGAGCGAAGCGGAACCGGCGGGCGACACTGGCGATGGA
>NZ_SCMU01000017.1 GCF_005503695.1 Sphingopyxis sp. 2PD | reverse complement strand
CCCCCCCCCTTCCCTGTGCCGCAATCATCAAAAATCATCGGTGGCGATTTTTCGCTCACGCCAGACAAGGAAACGACCAGCAAATGAATGACCACACGAAGGCCTTGGCATTGACCGATGACGACCGCGCCTTGGCTCGCCCTCACATTCCCGGGTGGGACGATCTGACTGGAACGCGACGCGATGAATTGGCAGCACAATGGTTGCGGAAAGAGGGCCGACCAACGCGGGCGAAGGTCAGCATCACATTTGGCGAGAACGGCGTCGCTACCGTGGATGCGCCTGTCGATGCCGACAAGGCCAGCTATTCGGTCACCATCTACGAGGCCTTCGCAACCAAGTCGGGGGATTTTCTGGCGAGCCGCCTGATGGAAATGACCCAATTCTTGGCCGCGCACGGGTCAGCAAATAGCGACCAGATCAACGGAATGTTGGCCTTCATAGGTGGGTGCAATCCTGAGAACGAACATCAAGCCGGACTTGCCACGCAAATGGCGCTGACGCAGTTCGCTGCCAATAAGGCGCTCGCTCGCGCAGGATCGGCGGATGATCTCGAAAAGTTCAATGCGTTCATGAACGCCGCCACAAAACTGTCGCGTACCTTCGTGATGCAAACCGAGGCGCTGGCGAAGCTCCAGCGCGGCGGTGTCCAGACGGTCAAACACATAACAGTCAACGAGGGCGGTCAAGCTGTCGTGGCCGATACCTTCCACCACGGCAAGGGGGGCTGACGTGCGAGAAGTGGCGAACGACCCCATACAGCCACGCCAGTTGGAAGCCGCGCCACGTTGCGGCGCGAAAACCCGCCGCGGTACACCGTGCATGGCTCCGGCAGTTTCAGGCAAAAAGCGCTGCCGCCTTCATGGTTGCGCCAAGGGTAGCGGCGGGCAACCCGGCAATCGGAACGCTTGGAAGCATGGCAACCGATCCGCCGAGAATGAGCGCCTGTTGCGACAAATGCGGGCGCTGTGGCGTTCATCTCGGCAATCGCTGGACGGGTTGGTCTAGTGTCACCCGCGATCTACGACTGATTGAGCCTGTCGGCCTCAGCCTGCGCGAGCGCCGCGCTCGGAAACACCTCATCGATCGCCGTCTCGGCCTCGCCATCGACCAGTACTACGAACCAGTCACCGTCTGGATCGGGGCCGCGAATTTCGTATGTCATCGCTGGGGATACTTTCTTGCTACCGCGCTGGTTCGCCATTCCCAAAAATAGGCGAGCGATTGGATTGCATGCTCCAGTGCGTCCTCATCGGTCGGCCCCCGCCCTACGTGGATCGGCTTTGGCGTGTCGGTGATGTGGACGATCTGCGCGGTTGCCTCCCATCCCCGACCAACGTCGGCAACCGATGTCCGCAGCTCGCATCCGCAGGGCAGCATGTCTAGGAGGACTTGGGCGCTTTCCACTCGTCGATGCTAATCCCGCCATCGACCGGCGCGCAATGATTCGGTGAAGTGGCCCCGCGTCCTGAGGTCGCATAGACGCGGGGTTGAGGTCCATCTGCCGCAGTTTCGTGAAATATTGGTGACGATGCCCTGTTGGCTGAGCGCACGCACCCATGCGATGCTGGCACAGGAAAGGAATCGGCATGTCGGAAGGTGGTGGCTGGATAGATTACTTGATCGCGAGCGATGACCCCTCCGACCGGGCATTGCTGGACGAGTTTCGCAATCAGGCTTGGGCCTATGGTCAGCTTATGCAGCACCTCACCGCCGACCCCGCGAACATTAACGCCGAGAGCTTTGCGATGCTGGGAGAGGGGCGGGAACGGGAAAACGAGTTGCAGGATCGCGTTCGGGCGCGCGGTGAAGCTCTGCGCGCCGCTGGCCGACCACCATGCGATGATGCTGCGTTCAAGGCGTGGCGGGCAACATGGGTGCCGCTGGCCAGTCATCTGCCATCGGAAGACGGGGACATGCCGCGGGCCTGATGCAGCAACGCTACCTGCCGTTCGCGGTCAACGGCAATGACGCTGCGAGATGGCATCCGTAGCGGCCTAGATTAAATGCGCGCCGATGGAGTAAGAGGGCAAGCGCAGCATTGGGGGAGGCGAGCGATGGCGTCGGGAAAAATCTTGGGAATGGCGTGTGCTGCGCTCCTGCCAACCTGCGGCATGGCTGCCGAAATTAGTCATGACGAGGACGCGGACGGAGCGATAATCTTCATATTTGGCGAGATCGTTGCTGGCGACGAAAAGAAGTTCCGCGAGCTGTCGATCCGCTTTCCCGATGCCATGGTGGGCCTTCACAGCGAAGGCGGTGCAATCGTCCCCGCAATGGAAATAGGTCGCCAAATTAGGTTGCGCGGATATTCGACGGTCGTCACGGGCAATTCAAAATGCACCTCTGCATGTGCCTTAATCTGGCTCGCGGGATCTCCGCGCTACTTGGAACCCGCCAGCTCACTGGGATTTCATGCCAGTTATAAAGATCAGGGTGGCAGGCTTGTAGAGACAGGCGTCGGCAACGCGTTGGTGGGACACTATCTGTCACAGCTAAGCCTTTCCGACCGCGCCGTGATCTTTGCCACCAGCGCATCGCCATACCAAATTAGCTGGCTTAACGAGGGTAATCGCACGTCCTCCGGCATTGAGTTTTCGATGATTGCGGACCGCATCGGTGGAGCGCCCACGGAGAAAAAAACCGCAGGAAAAGCGCAATCACGCCGTCCACCGCCATCCGCCCCGCCGCCCGTTTACATTCCGCCACCGGTGAGAAAATCACCGACATTTGAGGAATCCGTTGCCCAACTAGAGCGGGAAGAACCGTTCTATGCTGCGATAAGGCAGAATTTTCCCGCTGAAAATGCTCGCCTCCGATCTATCCTCGGGCAAGGACTGGCGAGCGGTAATCGACAAAAGATGCGGCGAGATCTGCGGGCGTTAATAACGCCGCTTGTGACCTCGCGGGTTTCGAGACTCCCGGCCCCCATTCTCGAAAAGTTTATCCAGATGAGCATTGAACAAACCAGATTCATGCAAGCTGAGCGCCCTGGTCTTTGCTCTGAATATCTCGACGGGGAAGATATAGGGATGGATACGTTCGTGCCCCCATCTATGGCGCGGAGAGAGGTCGAACTTTACGACGAAATTCTTCGCGCCAAACTAGTACCGGCTCCCCCAAAGATGAGCGATGATGAGATTGGCTCAGCATTAATTAACCCACTCACCGGCATGGGCAAGCGTCTAGGTCTCACGTTTGACGAGATGGTTGCTGCCATGAACAAGCAGGGTCCAGAGGTGCGCCACTGCCAAGTCGCAGCGGCGTTGTTCGAGGCGGTGCTTTCCATGCCGAAAGAGGACGGCATTCCGTTGTTGCGCCAGCTAATGTCGGATTAAAAGCCTTGGGCAATTGTCCCGCAAAATGCGGAACAAAGACATCAGTTGTCTGGCCTATAAGTATCCAAACAAATAGGGCGGCAAGGTCATCCCTGCCGCCCTTAGTCTTTGGGTCGCGGTGTCCGCCTAGGTGCGGATCATTGCTGTTCGGCGACTAGCTCACGTCCCACGTTGTCGGCGCGAAGCCCTTGGGAGGGTATAGGATCACGGCCCCGCAATCCTCGCCGTCAAAGGTCGGACGTGGGCTGCGCCGATAATCCGCTTCGCCTGCATCGGCTATGGGGCAACCCGGCCCGCTGTCCGTGGTGCCGTGCATGGCAAAGACGCTAGGCCCGGTTGTCAGCTCGTCCTCGTCCATCATGCCTGCCGGGTCGTCGTCCTCCATGTCCTCGGTCGTGGCGTCGGTTTCGTCCAGATGGTCGATGATCCGCTGCGCCAGCCTTTCGAGCGTGGCGCGGGGCAGCGACGGTATCAGGGACAGGGCGATGTCGGCGGGGAGCCGTGAAGCCCCCCGCTTGTGCCATTGCAGCGCGCTCATGACAGCACCCGGAAGGCCAAGTCCACGGCCTGCACGGTGAACCACGAAACGACGACGCAAGCCGTCCAACCCTTCGCCGTCATAACCGGGCTTTCGGCTTCCCTGCGGGCGCTCATTGACCGAGCCTTTCGAGTGCGGTCATCACGTCCATATTGAGGCCGACGCTGCCTTTCGCGAGCTTCATCAAACCCCGGATAGCGGGATGACCAACGGCGCCGAACGCGACCAGCTTGGCGAATTGCTCTTGGGGCATGACGTGGAGCATGGCGAGCAACAACCAGCGTTCCGGCGTCATCGGGTGCAGCGCCCGTGCGATCTCGTCGGCCTCCCGCAACGTCGGGAAGCGGAACGGGAACGCGGCCCCTTGTTCCTCGCGGATCGAACGCATGGCGTTGCAAGCTTCGCGCGTTCCCGGTTGGCGGACCTTGCGCGGGGCTGCGGTCGGCAGCTTGACGACGGCGGCGCTCACTGGTCCGGCCCCTTGCTGACCGCGACGCGGATGCCGTTGGCCCGCATGTGCGCTTTGAGCGCATCGACGCCGCCGGGGACCATGCGGATAGCCTCGTAGCGGGTTTTCATGGTGGCGTCGTGGTGAGCCTGCGCGTGGAGGAAATGGTTATCGCGCACGGCGTCGGGCCATGCCGGATCGGGCGCTTGGTAGGCGGGCGACAGGTCATAGACCGTCCAGCCGATTTGCGCTTTGCCCTCGTCGTCGATCACGACGCTGCCGCCGTCTGCCTTCCATGCGGCCAGCCATTTCTGGACGAACGCGCTTTGTGCTTCCTTCTGTGCGTCGAGCGAGCGAAGCGCCGACATGACCAAGCGGTCTTTCCAGTCGCGCCGGTCGCCCTGCGCTGTGAAGTGGTCTAGGTCCGCGCGGTAACATGGCCCTTCGTCCTCGGCGGTGTCGAACAGGTAGGTTGCTGCGGTCCATAGCTGCAATTCAGCGCCGCGGGCCGTGGTGGCAATGCTGGTGCAGATTTCCGCCTCGGCAACGTCGATGACGGACCAGAGGGCGGTTTGCTCGTCGGTGCCGCTGCCGGTGGTCGCAGGGTCGGGCGATCCGCCAAGGGCCGCAAAGGCTGCGGCTCGGCGGTCGAATGCGGCGATGATTGCCGCGTCGTCGTTCGTGCTTAACGTGGTGGCGCCGTTGGGCGCACTGATGCTATCAGCTTTCATGTCGTCATCCCTCTTACTCTGGGTTGCGATAGGACCGGGGATGGGACGGCAATCCCGCCTCGGTCCGCCTAGGCTTCTGGCCTTGGCGATAACATCGTTATCATTGCTAAAGCGGTTGCGTCAATCTTTTTGTGATACTATTGTTATCGCCATGACACCGACGCAATCACGCATGGCGCGCGCCGCCCTGAAATGGTCACTGACCGATCTGGCAACCCAAGCTGGGGTAGGGCGCGCCACGGTTGCGCGTCTTGAGCTAGGCGAGCCGGTGGCTGTCGAAACGATCGACAAGATGAAAGCTGCCTTGTCTGCTGCTGGTGCCGACTTCACGCGCCGCGCTGGTCGCGTCGGGGTGACGGTGCCGGAATGAACAGGGCCGCCTTGTTAATAGCGGTAGCTGTCCTTGCACCATCTGTCGCAGCGAGGCCTTCGGAGTGCGCTCGATTCGACGGTGCGGTGATACTATCAGAGGATGGTGTGTTTCTTGGCCGCCTTTCCGACCAGTACGACGAAAAAAGCGTCTTCAATAAGTTTGGTACGCATGGGAATCGCTTCGCCGCTAACAGCATTTGGAATAGATTTGGCAGCTACGGTTCTGAGTTTTCTACCAAAAGCCCCATGAATAAATTCAGCACTGAACCACCTTATCTGATCGTTGAGGGGAAAGTAATCGCGCGCCTCACGAAAAACGAATTTCTGCCTGGCGCCGTTGATCCGGTTATTTTGGCCGTTGCATGCTACGGATATGAGCCAGAATGATTCACCACTTGGCCTAATCTTGACGCGTTCGGCAGCATAGGCGACATATCCGCCCCTGATGGGGTGAGATATGCTCGACGTTCTCGGTAGTGAGGCAATCCAAGCCGGTCGCGATCTAGCGATTGCTGGCCTCGTCTATCTGGCGTTTAAAACTGCCCGAGAAGCTACGTCATCGTCGGGCCGCATACCGGTAATGCTCAAGGGCACAGGGTTCGTGCTGGCCATTGCGGCGTTCGCTGCTTTCACCCTCGGCAACCCGTCATGCGACGACGGCGATCCCCTGTTCGGATCCTGCGCGCAGTCCGCAGACGACGGTTTCGAGGCATCGGACGCGCAGCGCGCCGGGACGTTCCTTTACTGGCTGCTTCTGTTCGGCGTCCCTGTCGGCATGGGTGCAATGTCGGCTCGCGTCGATCCGCTGAACCCTTGGGGGAAGCCGAGAAAACGGTTCCACTGACCCCCTGAAACAATTGGCACTAAAAATGCCAATACCTTGACTTTTTCGTCCATCCGTGCTTTATCCTCGGCGTGGGCTGCGACTGGCGCCGACCGCTAAACGGTCGAACCGAAGACCCCGCCAGAGTCTCCACAAAATCCACCAGCCGCAGCCCTCCCCAACAGGAGGCCACCATGCACGACGATTCAGTCGCCGACGACACGCGCCAAAATATCGCAGACCTTCGCCTTGCCAGTGCTGGCGATGCGCAGGCGCAGTTCCGCCTGTCCCGTTCCGCCCGCGCATTGGTCGTTGCCGGTGAGGCTGACGAAATCGTCGCCTCTATTGAGGGGCTAACTTACGCCCGTCTCGCCGCGGCACAGGGTGTTCCAGATGCGATCATGCTGGCCGCCGATCACTGTAGCCACTTGGCAAAGGTCTATTCGGACTGCGGCGAAGATGAGTGCGCCGCCGATTGGGCCGGTCAGGCTATCGGAATGTTGGAGATAGCGACCGACTTGCTGCCCGCGTCGAACGCCGCCGCGCTGATGCAAACCCTCAACACCGCTGCCGACATGGCCAGCCCCGAAATCATGGCCCAGGCCAAGGTTTATCGTTCGATCTTCGCGCCCGTATTCGGCGCCGCTGCCTTCGCCTGAAAGGACTACCGACAATGACCACGATGCAGCCCCGCACCGCGATGGAAGCCGCACAGCTCGGCTTGCTCATGCCGAATATCCCTCGCGGCATTTTTGGATCGGGGCGCCGCCGCGCTGGCTACACGCCGGGACGTGACGGCACCGGGGCATCTGGCGGCGTAGCCATGTCGCCCCCGCTCGATCCCGCCGCCGCTCCCGGTATGCAGCCCCCACCGATCAGCGAAGCCCCGCCGCCGCCTGCTGACTGGAAAAAGACGCTTGGCGCAACGCTGGTGTCGCAGCTTCCCCAGATGGCAGCGAACAACGGCCTGCAAATGGAGCAGATGAACCCGGCCCCCGCAATGCGCGGCGGTAGCATCGGCAGCCTCGGCAATCGCGGCATGTTCGGCAGTATGCCGACCTTGCCCCCTCTCACGTCGGGGACGGAGGCCGACGCAATGCATCTCGACAAGATCAGCAACCGGGGCGCGCCACCGATCGATGACGCGAACGGCAAGGGCAAAAAGGGCATCGACTGGCGCATGATCGCCGGTATCGCTGGCGATGCGCTGCTGGGTGCTGCCGGGCAGCCGGGTATCTACGGCCCGAATATGTGGAGGCTGCGCCAGCAACAGGCCGAACATCAGGACCGCATTGCGCAGATGCGCGAACAAGCCCGCATCAAGCTCGCCGAACCGGATTACGCCACGGTCAACAATCGCCGCGTCCGCATCGATCCCACGACCGGGCGCGCCGATGTGCTGTATGAAGCGCCGCAAGATTTCGAGGACTATGCCGCTTCGCTGGGCGCCGAACCCGGAACGCCAGAATTTGAACGGCTCGTGCAGGACTATGTGCTGCGCGGCAGCGGACCGACCGCGACCGACAATTACAACACCCGGGAAGAATGGCGCCAAGACAACCGGCTCGAATTGGAAGGCGAACGCCAAGGCAATCGCGAGGCTCTGCTGGGTCAGCGCCAAGCGGGGCAACGGGCGCTCAAGGGCGTTCCGACCTATCGGCAGGCCAATCCCCTGCCGCCTCGTTCCGGGGGGCGCTCTGGCGGTTCTGGCGGCGGCATCCGTGAAGGTCAGACCGCAACCAACCCGCAGACGGGCGCCAAGGTCGTCTATCGCGGCGGCAAGTGGGTGCCTGCGAAATGAGCGGGCTTCCTCCCGGCTTCCAACTGGACCCTCCCAAGCCGAAAGGCCGGGGTCCGCGCCTCGATGGCTACACTCCGACCGATGACGTGGTTGATCTCGGCACGTCGGCCCCGCAACCGCCAATCCTTCCCGGCACCCGCTTGCAGGCTACAGGCCAAGTCATCGACGGCGACACCATGCGGTTGTCGTCGGGCCGCAATGGTCGGCTGTTCGGGATCGATGCGTTCGAGAAGGGGCAGATGGGCTACAAACCGGGGCAGGCGCCGATCAACCTTGGCGACCTTTCCGCTGGCTCGCTGTCGGCCTATATCCGCCCCTCGACCTCGCTCATCGCCACCGGCAAGCAGACTTACGGGCGCCCCGTCGTCACGCTGGGCAGTGGCCCGACCGATCCCGCCTTGCCGATGCTATGGCAAGGTGCGACGCTCGCCGCGCCTGATTACCTTAAGGGCGATCCTGACCGCCGTGCTGCCTACACAGAAGCCGAACGCCTTGGGCGTCTGAACAATCAGGGCGCCCACGCCACGCAATATCTGGCGCCCGATGTCCACCGCAAGGCCGACCGCTGGAACCTCAAGCTGCGCCCCGATGAAAGCGTGGAGTTTACCAACGATCTGCCGGAACTGCGGCCCGAGTTTCAGCGCCTGACCGACGAAGAGGAACGCGACTTTTACGGCTTCCTCGCCAGCAAGTCGGGCGATGCCAATTTCAGCCAGGCGGACCTAGACGCCTATTGGAAGGGCAAGGGGCGGCAGGCTTCGGAGGCGGCGGACCCTGAGTTTATCGATAGCATTCGGTCGGGCCAAAAGGTCGGCGCGATTGACTATTCGGCATGGGATGCTGCCACGCTGGCCGACTTCAAAAAGCAAAACGCCTTTGCCGGTATGCGGCCCGAAGTGCAGGAAGCCTATGGCTCCCTCCTGTCATCGCCCGACGCCACGCCAGAACAGCTTGCCCAATTCGCCGAAGTGAACGGCATGACATTCGATCCCCGCGACGTGTCAGCCTTCTTTGAGGCCCGGAAAGCGGGACGCACGGCACCTATTCCGCTGCCCCTGATCGATCCCGGCGACGGTCGCACTGGCGCTGCTGCTCGCGGCTTTGGTGATCCCCTGGGCTTCCTCGACGAATTGGGGGCTGTGCCTGATGCGCTCGGCCTCACTGGCTACCGGGAAAACGTCTTTAACAGCGACCGCTCGTTCGGTGACATCTACCGCAACAACCTACGCCAGAACCGGGCGATCATCGATTATGACGAAACCAATCATCCCTATATGCGGGCTGCCGGTCAGCTTGTCAGCGGGGTTGCGCTACCGTTCGGTGGCGGTGTCCGCGGTGCTGCCGGGTTCGCCAAGGCTGGCGCTGCTGAGGGCGCAATCTACGGGTTCGGGTCCGGTGACGGCAACCTGTCGCAACGCCTCGCCAACGTCCCGCTAAATGCCCTTGGCGGGGCTGTAATCGGTGGCGGTGTGGGCAAGGGTCAGGAACTGCTCGCCCCAGCGTTCAAGTCAGCGATCTCCCGGCTGGCACAGTTGCGCGCTGGTGCCGCTGCTCCCCGCCAGCCGAGGCCCTCTGTCGGCCCGGTGGCAAACGCTGCTGACGATCTGCCCGAAGGCTTCACGCTCGATGCGCCGCAATCAGCCGACATGGCAGCCGATAACGCCATGCCGTCCCTGTCGTCGCCGCGCCTGCCCGATGTGATCGATGTAAGCGCCAACCGCACCACGCGTCTGCTGGATGGCCCGACGCCTGCCATGATGAACGCGGCGGCTGCTCGCGTTGAACCGGGCGACGTGCTGCCCCGGCCTGCCAATGAGGTCCAGTCGCTCGATGAGTTTGGCGGGATCAGTGAGGGGCTTTACCCTGAGGTCCGCGCACCACGCGAACGCGACTATCTCGATACCCGCCAATTCCCCTCGCGGGCCAATCCTGAAAACACGCTGAGCCGCAAAGGCCCGCTTGATCTGGCGGCCTATGTCCGGTCGGAAGGTGGGGTTGCCGATTTCCGCGGCGAACTGAAAGCCGCTGGCCTGTCGAACGCACCCCGCAAGGGCGATGACTTTGCCGGGGGCGAGAACCGCCTAGGCCCGCTGTTGAACGACGAAAGCGGCTCATCGCTGGACGACATGGCGCAACGGGCATGGGAGGCCGGGTATTTCCCCGATCACGCCACGCGCCCGACCGTCGATGAATTTGTGACCGCGCTGGGCGATACCTACCGGGGGATCAATCGGACGTTCCGCCCCGATGACTTCGCCGAGATTGACGCGTTCAATGCGGCCCGCGATCAGCGCCTTGCTGTCGAACGTGCCAAGCAGGAAGGCGCCCCGCTGGTCGATGATATGGGCCAGCCCGCCACCTTCGACGACATCATTGCCAACACCCCGCCCGCAACGGCCTATGACGACTGGACTAACGCGGTCGTGTCGAAGGTGGGCAACGTGCGCGTCGATAAACTGGACAGCCCCCAGGACATCGGACAGGCGCTCAAGATTGCTGACAACGTGGCAGGCGGCTTCGATGCTGCCAAGCGCGGCAAGATCAGCTTCGCAGAAACGCAGGCGCTCGCTCAAGACTTGGGGATGACCGCCGACGATCTGATTGCCCGCCGCAAGGGGCAGGCATTCAGCGCAGAAGAGGCCTATGCGGCCCGCGCGATCCTCGCGAAGTCCGGCACGGAACTGGTCAACCTCGCCAAGCGCATCAAATCGCTCGGCGTCGATCCCGGCTCGGAGGCGCTGGCATCGTTCCGCAAGGCGCTGGTGCGACATACGGCAATTCAGGAGCAGGTGTCAGGGATGACGGCAGAAGCGGGGCGTGCTCTGTCCGCCTTCCGCATGGCAGCCGATAGCCGCGACATACCGGGGCGGGTGCTGGAAGGCCTCGCAAACGCGGGGGGCGGCTCTGGTCGCCTGATCGATGCCGCCGACCGGATCATTGATCTGGAGCGCGACCCCGCCAACCTCAACCGCTTTATCGAACAGGTCAGCAAGCCGAAGTTTTCGGATCGGGCGCAGGAAATTTGGTACAATTATCTTCTGAGCGGGCCGCAGACGCACATGGTCAACATGCTGTCCAACACCATGACGGCGCTGGGCCAAATTCCCGAACACGCCGTCGCGGCAGGGATCGGTGCAACCCGCCGCGCCTTTAGTCGTGAGGCGGCTGATAGGGTGCTGTTCTCGGAATTGGGCGCTCGCTCGATTGGACTGCTGCAAGGCACGAAAGAGGGCATCCGCGAGTTTGCCCGCGCGTTCCGGACCGGCGAGGCTTCGGATTTCGTGACCAAGATGGAATCGCAGACGCAAAAGGCGGTGCCGGGTATCAAGGGCGAAGTGTTGCGGGTTCCGACACGGTTGCTGACGGCAGAGGACGAACTGTTCAAGGCGATGGCCCGCCGTATGGAGCTATCGGGCCTCGCTGTCCGGCAGGCTGCCAACGAGGGCCGTAAAGGTCAGGAAGCGAAAGACCGCGTTGCCGAGCTGGTAGCGAACCCACCCGATGACATGATGGAAAAGGTTCTTGATTACGGGCGCTATCTGACTTTCCAGCGCCCACTCGGTGACGGGCTGGCCGGAACGCTGTCGCGCTATTCGCAGAATCATCCGCTCATCAAGGCGATCTTGCCGTTCATTCGGACGCCGACGAACCTGATCAAGTTTACCGCGGAACGCTCGCCCCTCGCTCCCATGGTCACAGAATGGCGCAAGGATTTCATGGCAGGCGGCGCACGTCGTGATCTGGCAATTGCGAAGGTGATGGTTGGTTCCGGCGTGGGGGCCGTCATTGCCGAGCTTGCGGCGAAAGGCATCGTCACCGGATCGGCCCCGAGCGATGATAACCAGCGCGGCCTGATGCTGGCCAACGGCTGGCAACCCTATTCGATCAAAATTGGTGACCAGTATTACAGTTACCGCCGCCTCGATCCGTTCGCGATGACGTTTGGGACCGCCGCCGACCTCGCCACGATGGGCGAAGGGATGACGGAAAGACAGCGTGAGAAAGGCGCGGCGCTTTGGACGGCCTCGGTCGTTGCGAACCTTGCGAGCCGTACCTGGCTCTCGGGCGTCACTGACGCGCTGGAAGCCTTGCAAGACCCGGAACGCCATTCGGACAACTTCATCAAGCGGCTGGTCGGCGCTGCCACCGTTCCCACGGGTTCGGCGCAGATTGCCCGCACGATCGATCCGAAAATGCGGGAGGCGCCGGACATCGCCTCTTATATGTCGTCCCGTATGCCGGGGCAGTCGGATAACCTGTTGCCGAAGCGCGATGTCTGGGGTCAGCCCATTGTCAGCGAAGGCGGCGTTGGTCCTGATATCCTCTCGCCCATCTGGACGAGCACCGACCGCAACGATCCGATCACAAAGGAAGCTCTGCGCGTCGATGCCACCATATCGAAGCCGCAAAAGGGCGACCTGACCGCCGAACAATATGACCGGCTGCAAGAGGTTGCCGGGTCCGTTGGCCGCAGGTGGCTGGGTCAGCTTATCGCCTCGCCGGAATATCAGGCGCTCGATACCGAGTCGCAGGCCGACGAGATTGGCGACGTGATGACGCGAGCGCGGAAAGCGGCAAAGGCCGCGGTGCTGACTGGCGAGCCGATACTGGACCAGCGCCCGGTGAAGGGCGAGCGCAAGCGCCGACCGGCTGGGTTGCCAGAAGGGTTTGAGGTTGATCCGCTGCCAGATGGGTTCGTTCTGGACCGTTAGCGCACCTCCGGATTGCCTCCCGCTGGCCTTCATGTCATCCCGGCATAATGGCTTTTCCGACGTTTACCGATTTGGCGGCACTGGCGGACGATCTGGCGCTGCGCGGCGCCTCTCCAAAACTGCGCTCGGCCATTACTATGGCGTGGCGCGCGCAATCCTGCCTAGGCGATTTAAGGCAGTGTCAGGACTGCGTAACTCTTTTGCGCCAGAGCATTGAGGAATCTCGCAACACTGACACTGCGGACATAATGGTGATTGAGCGTTCGCTTATGTCAACAGCGGTCATGTTGTACGCTCGCGCCACCTCTACCAGTGGGCAGCATGGCGAAAGGGGTTCGATCCAGCTCGAACAAAGCAAGATGCAGCCGGACGAATGGGACGATCATTGCAAGATCCTCGCTGTCCGAAACCAAGCGATGGCCCATGTGTATTCTGATCGGGACGCTGGCGACCACATTTGGCATAGAGATGTGTTCTTTGCAGTCGAGAGGCCGCACGGGGGTTGGTCGGTCGCGTCGGCATCAAACCAGACCAGTTATCATGCGCCCACATTGCGGCGTTTGGAACGAATGGTGCCGGTGGCGATCATCGCGATCAAAGCCAAATTTGATAAACGAATCTCGGCGGTGACGTCGATGCTTTCCGGCAATGTAAAAGTCGCGCTGCTCCGCAAGCATGCGTTCAACCCTGAAACCGTGTTCGGCTCTACTGAGGCTGTCGAGGCCATCCTTGACGGACGCGGTAAGGGCGATGCGGCGTTCTGGGTGAACAACGGGAAGCCTGTGGACGCTGATGACCCTTGAGCGAGAACTGTGGGCCTGTGCGCTACTGATCGAGCGCGAGCACGGCGACGGCGCAGATGCCCATATTGCCGAACGCGTCGCGACGTTGGCACTGGCTGGCGATTTTGCTGGCGTCGAGCGGTGGCGAGCCATTGCCGACAAGCTGGATCGGCTACGAGATGGCGGGGCTGTGACCTAACGGCACTATTGGCGCTATCGGCACGAACGGACGGAGAACGGGGTCTTGTGCAATCCGTGTGTAATCGTGTCGGGGAACCGACCGGCGAATCGGGAACAGGCAGGAACAGCCTAACCTGTCAAATTTCGCGGATTTTCCAAGCGTCGGGATTGATCGGGAAGCGCCGGGAATGTTACGCGACGGGACTTAAAATCTGCCATCCTCTGGATATGCGGGTTCAAGTCCCGCCGTCCGCACCAGCAATCCAGCCCCGTCAGCGACGGATAAGCGCCTTGACTTTGGCACGCAGTCCCAGATGGTCGAGCACCGCCTTGCCACGCGCCGCCGCGCCGTCGATCCCCTGCATCGCCGCCAGTGTTAGCCGGTTTCGCAGCGTCGGGCGGAGTATGAGTATATCGGCGCAGGCGATGGTTGCGCGGCCGAACTGCGCCTTGTGCGCGCCATCGCCTTCGGTGAAATCGAAGGCGCGAAAGCGGTTTTCGCCATATAGCGCGCGCATCGCCTCGACATGCAAGACCGTGCCGGGCGAAAGATCGGCGTAGTCGGGATCATAGCCAAGATAGGCATAGACCAGCACGTCGTGCTCGACCGGCAGATACAGATAGGCGATCGCCCGCCCACCCGCGAACAACAGAAAGGCGCGGATCTTGTCGTCCGCAGCGGCGGCAACCGCCTGCGCAACGTCCGCCACGTCGCAAGGGAGCCCGGCCTGCATCAACCGGGCCTGATAGGTGCGGCGCGACAGATCGCCCGCGATCGCCATGAATTCGGCGACCTCCGCCGCAGTGCGATAGGAGCGGACGGTGAAACCACCGTCGAACTGGTCGCCCAGCCGCCGCGCCTTGCGCGACAGCGTCGAACGGGTCTTTGACGAAAACCCCTGCCACCAATCGTCGAAACTGCCGCCCTGCATCGCGATATAGTGGCGCGGATAATGCTGGCGGACGGCGAACAGCCAGCCGCCGAGTTGGGCGCGGAGCGCGGGCAGATGGTGCGCCGGCAGCGACCGCAGCAGCCAGCCGTCGCGCCCTGCCGGCGGCAGCACGACCGCGCCCCCTGCCAGGGCGGCGTCCAGCCCGTGCGGGACCACGCTCAATTGCCGCCGGACATGCCCGACCGCGCGCCCGGCCACCTCGACGCGCAGCGCCACCGATTGCCCCGGTAGTTGGTCGCCCTGCCCGTTCATTCTCTCACCATTTGCGACGATAGCCCTATTCCGGTTTCGCAGCCTTTGGTTATGATTGGCTTACGCAGACGAAAAGGACCAGACCAGGAATGACGGCGGCAGGCAGATATCGGCGCACCACCATGCTGATGGCGGCGGCAGGCCTTGTGCTGACCGTGTCGAGCTGCGGCCTCTTCGGAGAGGCGGGCCCGGTGCGGATCGCCGCGATGGGATCGATCAACCCTGCCGCCAGTCCGCTGAACGGCGAATTGTCCGCGACCAACGCCGCGCTGCTCGACGCGACGTCGCAGGGGCTGGTCAGCTATGATGGCGAGGGCCAGATCGATACCGGGCTGGCCGATCGCTGGACGGTGACCACCGACGGGCGAAGCTATATCTTTCGGCTGCGCGAGGCAAAGTGGGGCAACGGTCGCAAGGTGACGGCTCAGGATGTCGCGGCGATCCTGCGCACCTATCTGGCCCCGGCGAGCCGCCACATGCTGAAAAACGACTTCCCGGAAATCGAGACGATCCGGGCGATGACCGACACGGTGATCGAAATCCGGCTGTCGGTGCCGCAGCCCGCGATTCTCGAACTGCTGGCGCAACCGTCGATGGCGATCGTCAACAAGGGGATGGGATGGGGTCCGATGCGCGCGCGCAGGATCGGCCGCGCCATCCTGCTGTCGCCGGTGCCCGATCCGCTCGCCGAAGACCCCGCCGCCGCCGAAGCCGCCGCCAATGATCCCGCCGCGTCGATCGAGCTTGTCGGCACCTCGCCCGCGGGGGCGCTCGCGCGGTTCAAGAACGGCTATGCCGACGGAGTGGTTGGCGGCCGATTTTCGACCCTTCCCTATTTCGCCGCATCGAACATCGCGCGATCGCGGCTGGTCTTCGACCCCGCGCCCGGACTGTTCGGCCTGTCATTCGTCCGCGCCGAAGGGTTTCTGGCGACCGACACCAATCGCGACGCGCTGACGCGTGCGATCCGGCGCGAGCGGCTGGTCGAAGCGTTCGGGCTTGAAGAATGGCAAGCGCAGCTGACCTTGCGCCCCGTCGTGCATGTTCGCAGTGGCGGCCCCGCGCCGTTGCAGCCGGCATGGGCCGACTATGACGATGCGTCGCGGCAGGCGCAGGCGAAACGCGTCGTCGACGCCTGGCGCGCGGCGGGCCGCGAGATCGAGCCGATCCGCATCGCCGTCCCCGATTCGCCGGGCGGGCGCATCCTGTTCGCTTATATCGCCGCCGATTTCACCGCGATCGGCGTTCCCAGCCGCCGGGTGGCGATGGCGTCGACGGCCGACCTGCGCCTGATCGACGAGGTAGCGCCCAATGACGATCCGCTGTGGGCGCTGCGCCGCCTGTCGTGCCGACGCGACACGCTGTGCAATCGCGAGGCACAGGATTTGATCGAACAGGCGATGCGCAACATCGACGTCGGCCAGCGGTCGACCCAAGTGACCGAGGCCGAGGTCGTGCTGGCGCGCTATACCCCCTTCATCCCTCTCGCCACCCCGCTCCGCTGGTCGGTCGCCGCGCAGCGTCTGACCGGCTTGCGCCCGAACCCGCGTGCGCAGCACCCATTGAATCATGTGATCGCCGCTCCCAACTAAAATGACGGCGCCAATCTTGGCGCTTTATGAAAGCACGCCCATGGCCCCTTCGCCGCCCAATCCCGACGCCATTTTCGACGCGCTGATCCCGAACCGCACCGACCCTGCGGCGCTGCGCAAGCGCGTCGAGACGCTGGAAGTCCTGCTCGAACGCAGCTTCGTCATTCCTGGCATCAATCGCCAGGTCGGCCTCGACGCCGTCGTCGGTCTGGTACCGGTGGTCGGCGACGTCATCGCCGGACTGATGGGCGCCTATCTGATCTGGGAAGCGCGCAATCTGGGCATGCCGAAATGGAAGCTGTGGCGCATGGCCGGGAACGTCGGCGTCGATACGGCGCTGGGCGCAATCCCGCTGGTGGGCGACGCGTTCGACCTGTTCTTTCGTTCGAACAGCCGCAATCTCAAGATCATCAAGCGCCACCTCGACAAACATCACCCCGGGACGATGATTATCGATCAATAGCCCCGTCTTGGCGCGGAACGAAACGACGCCGGGTAGAGCCTTCCCCTTGGGTGTCTGATGATGCTAGCACAGCGTCACCATACCCCAGGGGAGATATATTGATGATCCGCGCCAGCATTGCCGCGCTTGCTCTCAGCTGTTCGTTCGGGGCGGTCGCCGCCGCGCAAGAATCCGATCCCTATCTGTGGCTGGAAGACATCGAAGGCGAAAAGGCGCTCGGCTGGGTCAAACAGGAAAATGCCGCCACCGACGCGCTGGTCGTCAATCGCCCGGGTTTCGAAGCCGATCGCAAGCGCGCCCGCGACATTCTGGACGATGATCGCCAGATCGCGATGCCCGGCGGCGTGATGGGCGACATGATCGTCAACTTCTGGCGCGACGCCGCCAACCCCCGCGGGCTGTGGCGGCAAAGCCCGCTCGATGCCTGGCTGGCTGGCAAGCCCGAGTGGACGACGCTGATCGACGTCGACGCACTGGGCAAAGCCGAAAAGCAAAGCTGGGTGTGGCACGGCGCCGAGTGCTTGGCGCCCACCTATACCCGCTGCCTCGTGTCGCTGAGCCCCGGCGGCACCGACGCGGATGTCGTGCGCGAATGGGACCGGACGACCAAAAGCTTTGTCGAGGGCGGGTTCACCGTGCCGCAGGCGAAAAGCAGCGTTACGTGGGAGGATGCCGACACGCTGCTGGTGGCGACCGATTATGGCGCGGGCAGCATGACCGCGTCGGGCTATCCCCGCATCGTCAAGCGCTGGAAACGCGGGACACCGCTGGCCGCCGCCGAAACGGTGGCAGAGGGTGAAACCGAAGACGTCGGGATGAACGTCTTTGCGCTGACCGATGGCGACCGGCGCTGGCCGATGATCAGCCGCGGCAAGACATTCTACACCGCCGACATCAAGCTGCGCAGCGGCGACGGGTCGCGCTACATCTCCACCATCGTCCCCGACACCGCGAGCATCCGCGACGTGATCGGCGGACAGCTCATCATTTTCCTCAACCAGCCATGGTCGGGCATCCCCGCGGGATCACTCGTCTCGCTGTCGCTCGCCGACATGGCCGCCGACCGGCAGGTGCCGATCGTCACGGCGATGACGCCGACCAGCGCGCAGGCAATCGAGGAGGTGTCGGCGACCGACAATATCCTGTGGGTCAAGGCGCTGGACGACGTCGAAGGCAAATTGTTCGCGCTGCGCCGCAACCCGGCAACCGGCCAATGGAGCCAGAAGGAGGTGCCGCTGGCCGCCAACGCCACCGTTGGGATCGCCGGGACGGTCGGCAAACGCGACCTTGTGCTCGCTACCGCCGAAACGATGCTGACCCCGCCAACCCTCTATGCAGTAGCCGAAGACAAGGCGCCGCAAGCGGTGCAGAGCCTGCCCGCGACCTTCGACGCCAAGGACATGACCGTCGAGAAACGCTTTGCGACGTCGAAAGACGGCACCAAAATCCCCTATTTCCTCGCCCGCAAAAAGGGCGCCAGCGGCCCCGTCCCCGCGCTGGTCCATGCCTATGGCGGTTTCCGCGCCGCACAGACGCCTGGCTATCTCACCGGCCAGCCTTACCGCGCCGGCCCGCTCGGCCTGTACTGGGTCGAGGGCGGCAATGCCTATGTCCTCGCCAACATCCGCGGCGGGGGCGAATATGGTCCGGCCTGGCATCAGGCGGCGCTGCGCGAAAAACGCCAGAACAGCTTCGACGACCTGCACGCCGTGGCCGAGGATCTGGTCGCCGCCGGGATCAGCGCGAAAGGCAAGATCGCGATTTCGGGTCGTTCGAACGGCGGCGTCCTGGTCGGCGCCGCGATGACGCAGCGCCCCGACCTCTATGGCGCGGTCATCTCCGGATCGCCGATCAAGGATATGTGGCGCTATGACAAGATGCTCGCGGGCGCGTCATGGGTCGCCGAATATGGCGATCCCGACGTTCCCGAAGATTGGGCCTTCCTGTCGAAATATTCGCCCTATCAGGCAGTGCGCAAGGGCGTGAAATATCCGCCGATCTTCCTTTACCTGTCGACCAAGGACGACCGCGTTCATCCGGGGCACGCCCGCAAATATGCGGCGCGACTGAAGGAACTCGGCAACAGCGTCTATTACCACGAATATATCGAGGGCGGCCACTCGGTCGGCGCCGACCACGCCGAAGACGCGGTCCGCGCCGCGATGCTCCACGCCTTTCTGCTGCGTGAACTGGTGGAGAAGAAATAACGCGATCACCCCGGAGCCTCTCGGGCTCCGGGCCATTGCTGGCATCGATCGAAGAGGGTGGTGGACAGGGCTGGATTCGAACCAGCGTACGGAAACCCGGGCAGATTTACAGTCTGCTGCCTTTAACCACTCGGCCACCTGTCCATGGGGTCCGCTTTGGGAAGCGGTCCAATGGCGAAACGATGCTTGCCTGTCAATGGCAGTCGTGGGAAAGGCGCCCCATCATGCGTCAATTTTCTCGCCATCGCCGTCCCGCCGGGCAAAGCCAGCGCGGACAGGCCATTCGCTTCTGGGGTCGCCACGCCGTGTTGGCGGCGCTCGCCAACCCCGAGCGCACCGTCAAGCGCATCTGGGGCACCCGCGATGCGCTGGGCCAGCTCGATCTGCCGCCGGTGGTGCCGATCTCCTATGCCGACGTCACCGACCTCGCGCGACTCGTTGCGCGCGATGCGCCGCACCAAGGACTCGTGATCGAGGTCGAGCCGCTGGAGGGCATCTACCTCGGCGACCTGTTGCAGGAAGAGGTCGACGCCGAAAGCAAACGTCCGCTCGTCATCCTAGACCAGGTCACTGACCCGCATAACATCGGCGCGGTGCTGCGTTCGGCGGCGGCGTTCGACGCGGCGGCGATCATCACCCAGGATCGGCACAGCCCGCCCGAAAGCGGCGTGATCGCGCGATCGGCGTCGGGTGCGCTGGAGACGGTGCCATGGGTGCGCGTCGTCAACCTGTCGCGCGCGCTGGAGGAAATCGCGGAAGCGCAATATTGGCGCATCGGGCTGATGGGCGACACCGAAACGACGCTCGGGTCGACGCTAGACGGCAGCAAGGTTGCGCTGGTGCTGGGGTCCGAGGGCGACGGCATGCGGCACAATGTGATGGAACATTGCGATGTGCTAGCCAAGCTGCCGATCTCGCCGCGGATGGAGAGCCTCAACATCTCGAACGCCGCGGCGATCGCGCTCTACGCGGTCGCGACGGCGGGCAAGTAAGCGTCGCCCCCGCGAAGGCGGGAGCCGCAAGCGGCCCTTTCCAGCGCCGCCGATTAAACCGACAGCGGCCCCCGCCTGCGCGGGGGCGACGTTTTAGTCCTCCGCCGCGATCCGCACCTTCAACCCGTCGAGCGCCTCGCTGAACGGCAGCTGGCACGACAGCCGCGAAGTGGCATCGCGGTCGGTGGTCGAATCGAGCAGGTCGTTCTCGTCCTCGCTCATCGCGGGCAGTTGATCGGCGGCGCCCGCCTCGACATGGACATGGCACGTCGCGCACGAACAGCACCCGCCGCACAGCGCCAGCAGTTCGTCAAACCCCGCGTCGCGGATATTTTCCATCACCGTCAGGCTGGTGTCGCCCTCGATCTCATGTTCGGTTCCGTCACGCGTCACGACAATCAGCTTGGCCATGCTAGTCCCCATATCTTCGAAGTTGCTGGCGCTATGTCGCGCGTTGCGCGCCAAATCAAGCGCTGCTAGTGACGATCAGAGGAACAAAAAGGGAATATATATGGGTCTGTCGCAAGAACAGCTGAACGCCGGAATCGACGCACTGGCGGCGCGCGACGCCAATTTTGCCCGCGCGCTCGGCAACGCGGGCTACCCCGAACCGCGCATCCGCGCGCCGGGCTACACCACCCTCCTCCGCACGATCGTCGGCCAGCAGGTCAGCGTTGCCGCCGCGACCTCGATCTGGAACAAGCTGGAAGCGCAGTTTGGCGCAGGCTGTCCTGCCGAGGTGGTGGCCGCCGCTGATTTCGATACGCTGCGCGCCTGCGGCCTGTCGGGGCAGAAGCAGGGCTATGCCAAGAGCCTCGCGCAACTGATCCTCGATGGCGAGCTGAAGTTCGACGCCCTCCCCGCCGACGACGAGGACGCCATCGCGCTGCTCACCAAGGTCAAGGGCATCGGCCGCTGGTCGGCGGAGATTTACCTGCTCTTCGCCGAAGGACGCCCCGACATCTGGCCCGCGGGCGATCTTGCGGTACAGGAAGCGGTGGGCCGCATCCTCCAACTCGGCGCGCGCCCGAGCGAGAAGCAGGCACGCGAACTCGCCGAACCCTGGCGCCCGCACCGCGGTGCCGCCGCGATCTTCAGCTGGCATTGCTATAATATGGCGGTGATTTGAAGTTCATCGTCAAATATCCCTCCCCCTTGATGGGGGAAGGATACGTAGCCTTATCGCGAAGCGATTAGGCGAAGTTGGATGAGGGTGAGGGCCCGTCATCGCCCGTCGCTTCAGGCCGACAGCGCACCCCCACCGCTGCGACTAAGCCAGCGAGCTGGCAAGTCTCGCTGCCTCCCCCATCAAGGGGGAGGGTTACACGAAATCCCAAAAAAAGGCCGGGTGGAGCATCCTCCACCCAGCCTTTTCGGTGATCCGTCAGCCGAAGCTTATTTCTTCGCCGCGGCCTTTTTCGCCGGAGCCTTGGCGGCGGGCTTTTCTGCTGCGGCCTTCGCCGGAGCAGCCTTTTTCGCCGCAGCGGGCTTCTCTTCGGCTTCAGCCTTGGCGGCGGCCTTCTTCGCCGGAGCCTTCTTGGCGGGAGCTTCCTCGGCCTTGGCTTCTTCCTTCACCTCTGCCTTCTTCGCCGCGGGCTTTTTCGCTGCCGCCTTCTTAGCCGGCTTGTGGTCGTGGTCGTGGCCGCAGCCCGGGCCGTGGACATGGCCGCTGTCGTCGTCGGCTTCGATCGCTGCTTCCAGCTCTTCGCGCGTCACTTCGCGGTCGCTGATCTCGGCCTTTTCGAACAGGAAGTCGACGACCTTGTCCTCATAGAGCGGGGCGCGGAGCTGGGCCGCGGCGAGCGCGTCCTGCTGCACATATTCCATGAAGCGGCCGCGATCTTCGGGGCGATACTGCTGCGCCGCCTGCATGATCAGCCGCTGCATTTCCTGTTGGCTGACCTGCACACCATGCGCCTGGCCGATTTCCGACAGGAGCAGGCCCAGACGCACGCGGCGGACCGCGATCGCGTGATAATCGTCGCGGTCGGATTCGAGCTCGGCCTTTGCCGCAGCGGGATCATCCTCGCGCTCGACTTCCTGTTCCAGCTGCTGCCAGATCTGACCGAATTCGGCCTCGACCATCGTCGGCGGCACGTCGAAGTCGTGGGCAGCGGCGAGCTGGTCGAGCAGCTTGCGCTTCATATAGGTGCGCGTCAGGCCGTTCAGTTCCTGCTCGACCTGATCCTTCATCAGCTCTTTCAGCTTGTCGAGGCTTTCGAGGCCCAGCGATTTCGCAAACTCGTCGTCGATCTTCGACGCCGCCGGAACCTTCACTTCCTTCACCGTCACGGCGAATTCGGCCTTGGCGCCTTTCAGATTCTCGACCGGATATTCGTCGGGGAAGGTCACCTTGACGGTCTTTTCGTCACCGACCTTGGCGCCGATCAGCTGGTCTTCGAAGCCCGGGATCAACTGACCCGAACCGATTTCGACCGCCATGTCTTCGCCGGTGCCGCCGTCGAAAGCGACGCCGTCGACGCTGCCGGCGAAGTCGATGATGACCTGATCGCCGGTGGCGGCCTTCTTGGTCTTGGGCGCTTCTTCAAAGCGCTTCATCTGCGCCGCGAATTCTTCGATCTTGGCCATCACCGCCTTGTCGTCGGCGGGGACCGTCAGCCGCTCGAGCTTCAGGCCGTCGATCGACGGGGTTTCGATGTCGGGCAGCACTTCCAGCGCCACGGTCAGTTCAGCATCCTTGCCCGTTTCATAACCGTCGGCCAGCGTCACCGCCGGCTGCAGCGCCGGGCGAAGCTTTTCCTTGGCCATCAGGTCGCGGACGCTCTGATCGATCGCCTTGTTCAGCGCGTCGGCCGACAGCGCGGCGCCGTGCATCTTGCGGATCAGGTTCGGCGGAACCTTGCCGGGGCGGAAGCCGGGCATGCGGACGGTCGGGGCGATGTTCTTCACCTCGTCGTCGACGCGCGCGTCGATATCCTTGGCGGTGATGGTCACGCGAAATTCGCGCTTCAGGCCTTCGTTCAGCGTTTCGACGGTCTTCATTGCCTTGGTCTTATCCTTGCTCAAAATCTCGTATCGATGAACCCCGGCCATATGGCGGGGTTCCCCTATCCCGGCTCCATCCCCGTCAGATCGTCGGAACTGGTGCGGGCGAAGGGACTCGAACCCCCACATCTTGCGATACTGGTACCTAAAACCAGCGCGTCTACCAATTCCGCCACGCCCGCAGAGGCTGTCGGCCGGGTGCACAAAGCCGCGCGCTGTGCCGCGCACGCCCGTGCGGGCCGCGCGGGGCTATAGCAGACGCGGCGCCGAGGGCAAGCGCCGAAAGCCCGACAATTCGGCGGCGGGAACGCGCGTCACGCCCGTTCGTTGTTGGGGACAAGGAGAGCCCCAATGACCTTTGCATCCAGCCTGCACGTCCGCGCCACCGACCCCTTTCCCAAACCCAAGCCCGACACCATCGAGCCGATGGCGCCGCCCGAGCATCCGGTGCAACCGACCCCGCAGGAAGACCCGGCGGGCCAGCCGCAGGAAATCCCCGGCGGACCCGGCGGCGGCGACATCGACGAACCGGGCCGCGGCCCCGACGAAGTCCCGCCGCAGCAGGTCTGAACGGTCGCGTTTACCAGCCAAGCGCCCGATAACTTGCATAGAGAGACTTGACCTCTCCCCACTCGCTCCGCACGGTGCGCGGTGGGGAGAGTTGTATGAAAGCGATTATTGCCGCCATCGCCGCGTCGCTCTTGACGGTTGCCGCGCCAGCCAGCGCGCAGGACGGCGCGACGCTCTACCACGGCGGGCCGATCATCACGATGGACGGCGACACACCGCAGACCGTCGAGGCGGTCGTGGCACGCGATGGCCGCATCATCTTTGCCGGTCCGGAAAAAGCGGCGCGCGAGGCCGCTGGCGATGATGCCGTCATTCGCGACCTGAAGGGCGCAACCCTGCTCCCCGGCTTCATCGACGCCCATTCGCACTTCACCGTCGCGACGATGAGCGCGGGCGGTTTCGACCTGCGCACAGGCGCCCGCCAGCCTGTCACCGACATCAACGACGTCCAGCGCGAGATCCGCGACTATATGCAGCGACGGGGGCCGACGCCCGGCGACTGGACGACGGTCTGGCAATTCGATCAGGAAAATCTCGCTGAAAAGCGCTACATCACGCGCGCCGAACTCGACGAAATCGCCCCCGACCATCCGGTCGTCGTACTCCATGTCTCGCTTCACGGCGCGGTCGCGAACAGCGCCGCGCTGAAAGCCGCCGGGATCGACGAGACGACCCCCGTGCCGCCCGGCGGCATGATGCTGCGCGACGATGCGGGCAAGCTTAACGGCGTGCTGCTGGAAAGGGCGATGTTCCTACTGCTCGCGAGAATGCCGCAGCCGACGCCCGAGCAAAAGCTCGCCGCGCTCGACGCCGCGCAAAATGCCTATTTCGCCGAAGGCTATACCCATGCGCAGGACGGCGCGACGCAGCCGCCCGATATCGCCTTCCTCACCAGCGCGGCGGCGCGCGAGCGTCTCAGGATCGATCTCGCGCTGCTCCCCTTTTCGACCGGCCTCGACGGCCTGCTTGCCAATCCCGACCTCAAATTCGGCGTCTATCAGGGCCATGTGAAGCTGCAGGGGATCAAGTTCGTCCTCGACGGATCGGTGCAGGCGCGCACCGGCTATTTCACCCGCGATTACCGGCGCGGCAGCCCCGAGGGGCATCACCCCTGGCACGGCGAACCGATCCTGTCCGAAGGCGACTTCATCGCGCAGGCCAAAAAGGTTCACGACCGCGGCTGGCAGCTGTTCGTCCACGCCAATGGCGATGCCGCGATCGACATGGCGGTCCGCGGCTTCGACGCGCTCGGCATCAAGGCCGCCGACAATCGCCGCCCCATCGTGATCCATTCGCAGTTCCAGCGCCGCGACCAGCTCGCCGACTATAAACGCATCGGCGTCGGCCCCGCCTATTTCTCGAACCATGCCTGGTACTGGGGCGACGTCCACCGCACCAATTTTCCCGCCGAAGTCGTCGACTTCATCAGCCCGCTCCGCTCGGCGCGCGCCGCGGGGCTCATCCCGTCGAACCACAGCGACTATAGCGTCACCCCGCTCGATACCCGCTTCATGCTGTGGACGTCGATGGCGCGCGTCTCGCCCACCGGCGTGGTCAGCGGACCGGACGAACGCATCGACGCCTATGCCGCGTTACAGGCGCTCACCACCGGCCCAGCATGGCAAATCTTCGAGGAAGAGCGCAAGGGCCGCATCAAGGTGGGACTGCTCGCCGATTTCGTCATCCTCGACAAAAACCCGCTGACGACGCCGGTTGACGCCATCAAAGCCATCAAGGTTCTGGAAACCACCAAGGAGGGCCGCAGCGTCTGGAAAGCCGCCGACTAACCCCGATTCACCTGGTACAAAAGGCCACGAAGCGCGCGATCGCCTGTCTGCCGGTCGCCGTCGCCGCCATGTCGACTGCGCGGCCTTTGGCGGTCATGCGCAACCAGCCATTCGCGGCAAAGGCGCGGATCAGCGGCGACCCGCCGGCAATTTCCTGCGACCGAAAGAAGGGCATTTCGTCGACTTCGGTGGTGCCGGTGACGCGTAGTTTGGCGCTGCCCGACACCAGCTCGATCGCGGTCAGATCGGGCGACCCGCCCGAAATCCCGGCAAAGATACGATTGCCGCCCTGCTCGCAGGTGAAATTCAGCGGCTGGTCGTCGGTGCCATCGACTTCATAGGCCAGGATCGCGTCGGAAATCCGGTCCTCGTTGACCCGCATCGTCCAGTCGTAACCCTCGTTCACCGCGGGCGCCGCGCTTGCGGTGCCGCCGAGCACCAGCATCATTGCGCCGCCCACTGTAATCATCGTTCGCCTCATCATCGCTCCTTCATTCGCATATCAGCGTCGCAGTTGCGCCTATATGCGGCAGAAGTCGCTGAATTTGCTGTGAAGTCGATCACAAGGACGGATCAGCCGAGCGCCTTTTTGAGCAGCTCGTTGACCACCTGCGGGTTCGCCTTGCCCTGCATTGCCTTCATCGTCTGGCCGACAAAGAAGCCGAACAGCGCTTCCTTGCCGCCCTTATATTGCTCGACCTTGTCGGCGTTCGCGGCGAGCACCTTGGCGATCTCAGCTTCGATCGCGCCGGTGTCGCTCGTCTGCTTCAGCCCTTCGCGATCGACGATCGCCGCGGCGCCGTCGCCGGTTTCGAGCATCTTTTCGAACACCTGCTTGGCGATGGTCCCCGAAATCGTGCCATCGGCGACAAGCCCGAGCAGTTCGGCCGCCTGCGCGGGCGATACCGGCGAATCCGAAATGTCGCGGCCCATGCGGTTGAGCGCGCCGAACAGCTCGCTCGTCACCCAGTTCGCTGCCGCGACCGGCTTCGCGCCCGCTTCGAGCAGCGCGTCGAACCAGCGCGCCGCCTCGACCTCGGCGGTCAGCACGTCGGCGTTATACGCCGAAATGCCTTCGCTGAGGTAGCGCGCGCGCTTGGCGTCGGGCAGCTCGGGGAGGCTCGCGCGGCATTCGTCGAGAAACGCATCCTCGAGTTCGAGCGGCAACAGGTCGGGATCGGGGAAGTAGCGATAATCATGCGCATCTTCCTTCGACCGCATCGAGCGCGTCTCGTTGCGGTCGGGATCGTAAAGCCGCGTTTCCTGCACCACCGTGCCGCCGCTTTCGATCAGCTCGACCTGGCGCTTCGCCTCGCCCTCGATCACCGCCATCACGAAGCGCACCGAATTGACATTCTTCGTCTCGGTCCGCGTGCCGAATTCGTCGCCGGGCTTGCGGACCGACACGTTGACGTCGGCGCGCATCGAGCCCTCTTCCATATTGCCGTCGCACGACCCGACATAGCGCAGGATCGAGCGCAGCTTGCGCACATAGGCGCCGGCTTCGGCGGGCGAGCGCATGTCGGGGCGCGAGACGATCTCCATCAGCGCGACGCCCGACCTGTTGAGGTCGACGTAGGACATCGTCGGATGCTGGTCGTGCATCAGCTTGCCGGCGTCCTGCTCGACATGGATGCGCTCGATCCCGATCACCTTGTCGCTTGGGATTCCCGCCTTCTCATCGGCCGCGATCGTCAGCGAACCTTCGCCGACAAGCGGATGATAAAGCTGCGAAATCTGGTAACCCTGCGGCAGGTCGGCGTAGAAATAATTCTTGCGGTCGAAGCGCGACCATTTGTTGATCTGCGCCTCGATCGCCATGCCCGTGCGCACCGCCTGGCGGATGCACTCGCGGTTCGGCACCGGCAGCATGCCCGGCATCGCGGCGTCAACCAGCGACACCTGCGTGTTCGGCTCGGCCCCGAACGCCGTCGCGGCGCCCGAGAACAGCTTGGCGTTGGAGGTGACCTGCGCATGGACCTCAAGGCCGATCACGACCTCCCACTCGCCGGTTTCGCCCTTGATGCGATAGTCGCTCATCTTACCACCACTTCTCGGCGCGCGCGGTAAAGCCCGCCCGCTCTTCAATTGCCAGCCCCGCGTTCAGCACGCCCTGCTCGTCGAACGCCTTGCCGATGATCTGCAAGCCCAGCGGCAGCCCTTCGCGGTTCAGCGCCGCGGGGACCGACATCGCGGGCAGCCCCGCGAGGCTCGCAGGGACCGCGAACACGTCGTTGAGGTACATCGCCAGCGGGTCGGCCATCTTTTCGCCCAGCCCGAACGCCGCCGACGGCGCGGTCGGCGCGAGGATCACGTCGCAAGAGCCAAAAGCCGCCTCGAAATCGCGCGCGATCAGCGTCCGCACCTTCTGCGCCTGCGTGTAATAGGCGTCGTAGAAGCCCGCCGACAGCACATAGGTACCGATCATGATGCGGCGCTTGACCTCGGGCCCGAAGCCGTCGGCACGCGTCGCGGCGTACATGTCCTGCAACCCCGCCCCCTCCGGCAGGTCGCGCAGCCCGTAACGCACGCCGTCGTAGCGCGCGAGGTTCGACGACGCTTCGGCGGGCGCGATGATATAGTAAGTCGGCAGCGCATATTTGGTGTGCGGCAGGCTGATCTCGACGACCGCGGCGCCAGCATCCTTCAGCATCGCGATGCCGGCATCCCACATCGCATCGATCTCGGGATCGATGCCCTCGAGACGATATTCCTTCGGAATCCCGACCGTCTTGCCCTTCAAATCACTCGACAAAGCCGCTTCCCAATTCGGCACCGCCATATCGAGGCTCGTCGCGTCCTTTGGATCGAAGCCCGCCATATTTTCGAGCATAATCGCGCAGTCGCGGACGTCGCGCGCCATAGGGCCCGCCTGGTCGAGCGAGCTCGCGAACGCGACAATGCCCCAGCGCGAGCAGCGGCCATAGGTCGGCTTGATCCCCGAAATGCCCGTGAAGGCCGCGGGCTGGCGGATCGAACCGCCGGTGTCGGTTCCCGTCGCCGCGGGGCAGAGCCGCGCCGCGATCGCCGACGACGACCCACCCGACGAGCCGCCTGGCGCCAGCGCGGCATTGCCGCCGTCCTTGCGCTTCCACGGACTGATGACGTTGCCGAAATAGCTGGTCTCGTTCGACGACCCCATCGCAAACTGGTCGAGGTTGAGCTTGCCGAGCATCCCGCAACCCGCGTCCCACAATTTCTGCGAAACGGTCGATTCATAGCGCGGCACGAAGCCTTCGAGCATATGGCTCGCGGCGGTCGTCTGCACCCCGTTGGTCGCGAACAGATCCTTCATCCCGATCGGCACGCCCGACAGCGGCTTCAGCGTCCCCGCCGCGCGGTCGGCGTCGGCTTGCTTCGCCGCGGCGATCGCATGCTCGGGCGTCTCGACGATAAACGCGTTCAGCGCCTTCGCGCCCGCGACATTGGCGTTGAACGCCTCGGCGACCTCGACGGCACTGAAGTCGCCCGCGCGGTGGCCATCGCGAATCTGCGCGACGGTCAGGTTGGTCAGCTCGGTCATTATTCGATCACCTTGGGCACGCCAAAGAAGCCATGCTGCGCGGCAGGCGCATTGGCCAAAATATCATCGCGGCGGTTGCCGCCGGTCAGCGGGTCGGCGTCGATCACATCGTCGCGCAGCCGCAATTTGTTCGGGATCACCGCGGTCATCGGTTCGACCCCGGTCACATCGACCTCGCCGAGTTGCTCGACCCAGCCCAAAATGCCGTTGAGTTCACCTTCCATCGCGGCGGCGTCGGCATCGCTGATCGCGATGCGCGCCAGCGACGCTATTTTCCTGACCGTTGCCTGATCGATTGCCATGTATTTCGCCTTATCGGGAGAAGCAGCGCCGCTAGCATTCTCACCCGATCGCTTCAACTATGATCCTCCCCATGGCTTCGTCGCCGCGAGGATCCGGTCAGTCAAAGGTTGCCGTCTGCGGTACGCCGTCGATCTGGATCCGGCGCTGCGGAACCGTTTCGACCGTGATCGTCGCCTTCGACAGATCGTCGATCATCTGCGGCTGCGGCGTATTGCGGCGCAGATCGCCCTGCACCCAGCGGCCTTCGGCATTACGCGACACGAAATCGAACTGCGTCGCCTCGCCCGGTTCATTCTGCCCCAGCACTCCGATCCGGTCATCGGCCAGCCACAGCGCGACGCATGCCCTTGCCCGGCTGCACATATAGGTTCCCGCGATGCGCTCGATCGCTTCGGCAGGCAGGGCGCGGTCGGCGGGGATGATGCGTAGGCGCTCGGCGATTGGCTTGAGCAGTACCGGCCCCTTGGGTCCGGTCAAATCCCAGCGATTCGCCGCCGCCAGCGCCGCCTTGGCTGCATCGGCGCGGTCCTTGTACGGCGATCGGGCCAGATCATTCAGCGCCGCGCGCCCGCGTGGACCAAAATCAAAGGCAAGCGCGGCCCAATCAAATTTCTCGATCTTCACCGCCCCCGAATTCAACCGCGCCATCTGATCGCGCGTCGAAATCGCCCCGAAATCGAGTACCGGCAACGCGAGAAAGAGGGCAAGCAACGCGACCCCGATCGCCAGCTTTTGCTGCAACGGGCGCAGCACATCGTCGAAATCGCGCCGCCCCTTCACGACCGCCCACAGGCCGATGATGCCATAAGCCAGCGCGATCAGCGTCGCGATCAGCCCCCAAATGCGCTCGGGCGTCCAGCCATATTGCCCGATCCTGAGCTGCATCGAGAAATAGGCGATCCCCGCCAGCGGTAGCACCGCCACCGCCAGCACCGGCGCCGCCCAGCGGAGCAAGGGGTTGGTCGCGCGGTCGTCAGTCCCGTTTCCGATCACGGCATTGGCGAGCAGCACCGCGAACGCCGCCGCCGCGAGCATCAGGGCGGCGGTTGAAAAGCCCGACGCCCACAGCTTTGCGAGCCCCGTCCCCGCCAGCGACAGCAGGAAGATGATGAGTGCCGCAGCCAGTACCGGCGCCAGCACCGCCAGTACGATCATCACCAGCCGTTGCAGCGTCGCGACCAGCTTGTCGCGTTCGCGCAGCAGCCCGACGGCGCCGCCAAACGCCGCCCCCGCGAGCATCCAGCCGAACCATTCGTCGTTGAGCAGGTCGCGGATCAGGTCGATCCCGATCAGGTGGAACATCTCGGATATCAGGAAGGTCAGCAGGAATGCGATGCCGACGAACGCCAGGCTCGCCGCGCCGATGACTGCGTCGGTCCACGCATGGCTGTGCAGCCGTTCGTAGGGCATTTGCCATAGTTTCCAGAACCGCCAGTCGGGTGCGACATCGCGCCGTGTCTGGAACAACGGCGTCGCGACCAACACCGCGAGCATTCCCGACCAGAACGGCCATTCGATCGGACTGCCCTGCAGATTATACGCCGCCGTCTGCCACGCGATCAGCCCGAGCACGACGCCCCACAGCAACGCAAACCCCAGCGCCCAGCTCCAGCGGCGCAGCTCGACCCCCAGCACGAACACCACCGCGGCCACCGCGACCGCGGTCGCCAGCGCGCTGCGCCATTGCGCCAGCCCGTCCTCATAATTGTGATCAACCAGCGCGTGGAAGGCGAGCCCCGCCGCCGCGCAGATCGCGGCCATGATCCACGGGCGCAGCGGCCAGGGCGGGTCATTGTCGTCCAACCGGGCGGAGACTCGGGTCGAATCGGCGAGAGCCGTGGTTGCAGGCGCGTCGGTCATTCCCCACATCTGGGCTTGTTTCGTTGCCAAGCGCAAGCCAAACAGCGCACCAGTCCTCCCCCACCTTCTCCCCCATGGAGCCCGCATTGGCCCGCAAATTTCTTTATTTCATCGCTGCGATCATCCTGCTGATCCTCGCTGCCGGCATCGTGTACCAGCTGTTTCCGGGCTGGGTCGCGCGGACCGCCTTCGTGCCGAGCGCCGAATTTCAGCAACAGGCGGCGGTCGAACCCAATGCCTATGACGATGCCAAAATGTGGTTTGCGCGTCCCGGCATGGCGAACGACCCGTCCGCGTGGCGCCCCGCCGCCGCAGGAGCGGGCGCAGCATCGCCCGACAGCGCCGCCGCACAGTCGCGCGACCAGCTGATCCCGTCCGCAGGCGCTGCCGAACCCGCCGTGCCGCCGATCGAAAAGGGCAATGCCGCGGTCTTTTTCGTCCACCCGACCAGCTATTACAGCCGCTCGAGCTGGAACGCCCCGCTCGAGGATCGCGATTCGGACCACCGCGCCAACCTTTTCGTCCAGGGCATGGCGAGCGCCTTTGCCGATGCGGGCGAAATCTGGGCGCCGCGGTACCGCCAGGCGACGCTCGGTGCGTTCCTCGCCGAAGATCGCGTCACTGCGGGCAAGGCGATCGATGCCGCCTATCGCGACGTCGAAAAGGCCTTCGACGCCTTCATCGCCGCGCAGCCCGCGGGCAAGCCGATCATCCTCGCGGGTCACAGCCAGGGCGCGCTCCACCTCACCACCCTGCTCAAGAACAAGGTCGCAGGGACACCGCTCGCGAAACGCATCGTTGCCGCCTATGTCGTCGGCTGGCCGATCAGCCTCGACACCGACATGGCCGCGCTCGGCCTGCCCGCGTGCCAGACCCCCGAACAAAAGGGCTGCATCCTCAGCTGGGCGACCTTTGCCGACCCCGCCGACCCCGAAATGGTGACCAGCGCCTATGACGGCACGATCGGTTTCGACGGCCGTCCGCGCGCGGGGACGCGGATGCTGTGCACCAATCCGCTGACCGGCACCCCCGATGCAGCGGCGGCACCCGATGCCAATCTCGGCACCCTCAAACCCACCGAGGGGTTCAAGAGCGGCGCGCTGATCGCGGGCAAGATCGGCGCGACATGCGACGACACGCGCGGCCTGCTGATGATCGGCGATGCCGAAATCGCTAAAAACTACGTCGTCGCGGGCTATGTGCTGCCGGGGAATAATTACCATGTGTACGACATCACCCTCTTCTGGGCGAATGTCCGCGCCGATGCGCTGCGGCGGCTGGCGGTGTATGAAGGCAAGCCGTCGCCGGTGCCGCCCGCGGCGGCGCCGCTTGTAGCAGCGCCCGCAGCAGCAACGCCGAAAACCTAAATCCGTTCGTGTCGAGCGAAGTCGAGACATGTTTGGCACGCACAACCCTTCGACGTGTCTCGACTTCGCTCGACACGAACGGGTAGAGGGGGAGCGATGATCACCGCCGCCGCCGACTTCGCCGCCAACTTCCCCAGCGGCGGCCGCCTCGCGGGCCTCGATGTCGGCACCAAGACGATCGGCGTCGCGACCTGCGATGTGAACTGGAGCTTCGCGACCCCCGATAAGACGATCATTCGCAAGAAATTCTCCGCCGATCTCGAAACGCTGAAGGCCGTCCTCGCGCAGCACCATATCGTCGGCCTTGTCGTCGGCCTGCCGCTCAACATGGACGGCAGCGACAGCCCGCGCACCCAGAGCACCCGCGCCTTCGCCCGCAACCTTTTGCCCCTCGGCCTGCCCATCCTGCTCTGGGACGAACGCTGGTCGACCGCCGCGGTCGAGCGCGCGATGATCGCCGCCGACGTCAGCCGCGCCAAACGCGCCGAACGCGTCGACAGCGCCGCAGCGGCTTTCATTTTGCAAGGCGCGATCGACGCGATGACGCGCTAGGAAGTCAAGAATCGGACTGATAGTAATATTTATAGTTCTTGATACCCTTCATAAGATTGTGCTCATCCATGGAAAGATATCGCAAATATGTTCTCGTAAACCCTAGAACATACACAGGTTTTAAGTGAGTGCTGTGCAGCTCACCATTCTCTATCATTCTGAGATATTCAATTTTTATTCTAGTATTGGAAGAAAATGCCGAAATTTCTATCTTTAATTTCCTTCTTTCTTCGTGTATCATTTTCCCGATAACTTTAAACTGATTGTCTATCCATTCCTTGTTATATTGCGGCATTTCTGGTGGCCTTGCGTCGGAAACAGATCGCTTCCGTTGCATCTCCTCCCTAACCGATACCAATAACTCATGAGTTGACTCAACAAGCTTATTCCCAGTTGCTCGAATTTTTGATAGTAAATCCAAAACGCTATGCGGAACCGATCTGATGTACTTTGCTATAGAAATGCCTGCATCCTGTATTGCGCTATAAATAGATTTTACAGATCTCTCTACAACAGCCAAATCTATTATTTCTCCAACATCTATTGATATTTTAATAGTATTAATATTTATGCTTAATTTATCGGCTAGATTGGTTAGATGCCTATCCCCCGATTTCATAGATTTTTCGTTTTCAACTGCTTTCTGAAGAACTTTTTCTAGATCATTTATTCTTCCTGATATTCGATCAATATCTTCAGAAAATTTCTTCTTTTCTATAAGTTCACTAGAAGATACTTCAATTTTTTCTTCAGTATTGCTTTCAATTATGCCCTTCGCGGTGTTCGCGATCGCTAAGCACTCATTTGATATGCTGATGATTCTATCTTGGGCAATTACAGTCGGATGATCTGCTGGCTTGTCGATCAGATCAGAATCTATCTGATCCATGCTCACCAATGAATGAACATTGAGGGCATCTTGCCAAATTTCATGAATATCTATTTTTTCATGGCGCTCGATAAATCTGAAAAGAACACCAAGAACTATTTCAATTTTATCAGAAACTTCCGGCTCATTTAGTGATTTTAGCACGGTCTCTAAACGATTATGATTCGCCTTTAGGCGAGCCATCCTAACATCAATATCCCCTATTATTGGTTCCATTACGATGCCTCCGCCTGCGATCTCGTCATCGAACATTGCTAGTGAAGCAATGGCAAAATCACAACATGCACTGAAACTTGCTCTCACAGCAAAATGGTCATAGATGCTCCCCTTTAATGACAAGCGCCACCACCCGACCCGCCAGCGACTATCCGCCCGGCGGCGATGCCTTTCGCCATCGCCACCTGATCGGCATCGCCCAGCTGACTCCGTGGGAGATCAGCTACGTCCTCGACGCCGCCGAACAATGGGTCGAACTCAACCGCAGCGGCGCGGCGAAGCATGACGACCGGCTCGCGGGCCTCACCATCATCAACGCCTTTTTCGAGAACTCCACGCGCACGCTTTTGTCGTTCGAAATCGCGGGCAAGCGCCTCGGCGCCGACGTCGTCAACATGCACGCGGCACAGTCGAGCGTGAAAAAGGGCGAGACGCTGATCGACACCGCGATGACGCTGAACGCGATGCGCGCCGACGCGATGGTCATTCGCCATGCGTCGTCGGGCGCGGTGCAGCTTATCGCCGACAAGGTCGACTGCCCGGTCCTCAACGCCGGCGACGGCCGCCACGAGCATCCGACGCAGGCGCTGCTCGATGCGCTCACCATCCGCCGCCGCCTGGGCCGGGTCGAAGGCCTCACCATCGCGATCTGCGGCGACGTCCTCCACAGCCGCGTCGCGCGCTCGAACATCCTCGCGCTCACCCTCCTCGGCAACGAAGTGCGGATCGTCGCGCCGCCGACGCTCACCCCGCCTGCGGTCGACCGGATGCACGTCACCACCTTCACCGACATGGACGAAGGATTGAAAGACGCCGACGTCGTGATGATGCTCCGCCTCCAGAACGAGCGCATGGACGGCGCCTACCTGCCCAGCGCGCGCGAATATCACGCGTTCTATGGCTTGACGCCGAAGCGGCTCGAAAAGGCCAAACCCGACGCAATCGTAATGCACCCCGGCCCGATGAACCGCGGGGTCGAGATCGACAGCAATGTCGCCGACCACCCCACCCGCTCGACGATCACCGAACAGGTCGAAATGGGGGTCGCCGTGCGCATGGCGTGCCTCGACATCCTGACGCGCCGCAAACGGGGAGTGCCGGGATGGAACTGAAACCGCTCCACATCGTCAACGCGCAGCTGGTCGACGCCGAAACGCCGCGCGCGGGCAGCCTGCTCGTCATCGACGGACGGATCGCCGCGCTCGACCCGACGGAAACGCCCGAAGGCAGCGAAATTGTCGATGCCAAAGGCCAATGGCTCGCCCCCGGAATCATCGACCTCGGCGTCTTTGCGACCGACAAGCCCGCGTTTCACTTCGGCGGCATCACCCGCGCCGCGCTGATGCCAGACGCCGGGCCGCTCGACGACCCCGGACTCGTCGAGCGCGCTGCCAAGGGCGGCAAGCCCGACCTGTGGGTCCACCCGCTAGCCGCCGCCACCAAAGGCCTCGCAGGCCGCGAGCTCGCCGAAATCGGCCTGATGAAAAGCGCCGGCGCCCGCGCCATCGCCACCGGCCGCACCCGCATCGCCGACAGCGGCGTGATGCGCCGCGTCCTCGCCTATGCCGCCTCGCTCGGCCTCGTCACGATCATCCATGCCGAGGATGAAGGCCTGACCGCAGGCGCGGTCGCCACCGACGGCGAAATGGCGACGCGGCTCGGCCTCGCCTCTGCGCCCGCGATCGCCGAGGCGATGGCGATCGCCCGCGATCTTGCGCTCGTCGAGGAAACCGGCGCCCCCGTCCATTTCCGCCAGGTCACGACCGCGCGCGGGCTCGACCTGATCCGCGCCGCCAAGGCCAAGGGACTGCCCGTCCTCTGCGGCATCACCCCCGCGCACCTGTTCCTGTCAGACACCGCGATCGGCGATTTCCGAACCTTTGCGCGCCTGTCGCCGCCGCTGCGCAGCGAGGACGACCGTCAAGCGTGCCTCGCCGCGGTGGCCGACGGCACGATCGACGTCCTGTCGTCGGGCCACGACCCGCGCGGTCCCGAAGACAAGCGCCTGCCCTTTGCCGAGGCGCTCCCCGGCATGGCGGGCGCCGAAACCTTGCTCGCGCTGGGCCTGAACCTCGTGCGCGACGGCCATGTGTCGCCGGGCCGCCTGTTCGACATGCTCGCCGCCACCCCTGCCTGCCTGCTCGGCCTCGACGCCGGGCGCCTTGCGGTCGGCAAGGACGCCGACCTCATCCTGATCGACGACGGCACCCCGTGGCAGGTCGATGCCAAGAAAATGGCGGCCTATGCGGGCAACACCCCGTTCGACGGCATGCCCGTCCAGGGCCGCGCGACCGCGATGTGGAAGGGCGGCATGCGGGTGCGCTAGGGCGGTATCCGATCCGCATTGAATGGCCGACGCGGCAATGCGCCGCGCGTTCCGAAGATCAATTCCCCTCGGGCTGCGGCAGCAGCAGCGCGAGCAGGATCGCGCGGCATTCGCCGTCGATCGTGCCGTCGATCAGTTCGGGGCGGAAGCGCCGCTGGAACGCCACCGTTGCAGCAAAACCGTCGGTCACGTCATAGCCGAAGCGTTCGAGCGCGAGCAGGAACCCGGCGTCGGTCCACAGCGGGTCGGTCAGTTTCTTGCGCGGCCGCGGCAGGGCGAGGCGGCGGCGAGCAAGTTCTTCCCATGGAAACAGCTCGCCCGGATCCTGTTTGCGCGTCGGCGCGATGTCCGAATGGCCGACGACATTGCCGCGGGTGATCGCGTATCGATCCTTGATCAGATGCACGAGGCGGACGACCGACGCGACCTGCGGGTCTGGGAATGGCACATAGCCCCATTCGTGCCCCGGATTGACGATCTCGATCCCCACGCTGGCCGAATTAATGTCGCTGATCCCGCGCCAATGCGATTTTCCGGCGTGCCAGGCGCGCTTTTCCTCGGGCACCATATGGGTGATCTGGCCGTCCTCGCTGACGACATAATGCGCCGACACTTTCGATTCAGGATTGGCAAGCCAATCAATCGCTTCGGGGCCGCTCTTCATGCCGGTGTAATGCAGCACGACCATCGAGATGGGCAGCGCACGCTCGTCGAAATTGGGAGACCAGCGTTCGATAAAATCGCTCATGCGGTTCGCGGCCCGTCCTGTGCTTGCCAGTGCGTCGATTGCGCCACTAGCGCACAAAATGCAAGGTCAGGCGGCCGCCGCGCGCCGCACCTGCTGGTCGGCGGGTTCATATAGTCCGCGCAGCCGCGGGCTCGCGACGAACTGGTCGGTCTGCCCCAGCACGGTTTCGCCCGCCCCAAGCACCAGGAAGCTTTGCGGCGCCGCCATCGCGCGCAATTTCGCAAACGCCTTTTGCCGCATCGGCGCCGAAAAATAGAGCAGCAGATTGCGGCAGAAGATCAGGTCGGCGGCGCTGGCGAGCGGTGGCCGGTCGGTCAGCATATTCTGCACCGAAAAATCGATCCGGCGACGCAGATCGGCCTTGGCGAGCCAGCCGCCTTCGGTCTGGTCAAACCAGCGCACCATGCGCTGGATCGGCAGCCCGCGCTGGATCTCGAACTGGCTGTACAGCCCGACGCGGGCGCGGCTGATCGCATGATAGCTGACGTCGGTGCCGACGATGTCGACCTGCCAGCCGGCCCATTTTTCGCCCTGTTCGGCAATCAGCATCGCCAGCGAATAGGCTTCCTGCCCGGTCGACACGCCGCAATGCCAGATCGTCAGCCGTCGCTTCAGCTTGTTGATCTCGCGCAGCTGCTCGAGAACTTTCACAGCAATGTCGTCGAATACGCTGTATTCGCGGTAGAAATAGGTTTCATTGTTCAGCATCGCATCGACCGTGTCGTCGAGCAGCTGGCGGCTGCTAGAGGTCACCAGCGCCGCGACCAGCGCGTCCAGGTCGGCGATGCCATGGCGCTGCATAACCGGTTTCAGCGACATTTCGATGCGCCAGATGCGGCTGGGCGACAGTGTCTGTCCGGTCCGCGATTCCAGCACCCCCATCAGCACCCGATAGGCTGACTCGCTGGCGCTGGCCCCCATCATGGCTTGTGCGGCCCCGGCCTGAAGCTCCGCAGCATCAGGGCGATCGCGTCGGGGTTGAGCGTCGCCGCGGCAAGCCCCGCCTTGGCCACCGCGCCGGGCATACCCCAGATGACGCAGCTTTCGGGCGCTTGGGCAAAAATCGTTCCCCCCACCTCTTTCAGGCGCGCCGCCCCGATCGCGCCGTCGCGGCCCATGCCGCTCAGGATGATCGCGACCCCGCCCTTACCATATATATCGGCCACCGAATCGAGCATCGGGTCGGCCGAGGGGCAGCAACCGTTGTCGACGACGCGATGGTCGAGCGCGATTTCGCGGCGGCGGCCGTTGGCGACGACAAGCAGATGGGCATCGCCCGGCGCGAGATAGATATTGTTGCGCTCGACGACCATCCCGGCCTGCGCCACGCACACCTGGCGCGTCGTCATCAGCGCGATCTGTTTGGCGTAAAATTCCATGAAGGCATCGGGCAGATGCTGGGTCAGCAGGATCGGCGCGGTGATCCGCGGGTCGAGGTTGGCGAGGAAGTTGGTGAAGGCGGGGATGCCGCCCGTCGATGCCGCAACCGCGATACAGTCGATTGCCTGATCGCTGTCGATGGCGAGCGCCACCGGAGCAGGCGCGCGGCGTTCGGCGACCAGGACCGGTGCCGGGAAATCCTGCTGGTTCCCCAGCGACATGATGCGATCGGTGAGCACTTCGGCGAAGCGCCCCGAAAAACTGCCGCGACCGGGTTTCGCCAGCGTGTCGCTGGCGCCGAGCGCCAACGCCTCGATCGCCGCCGGACCGCCTTCGACGCAGTTGGACGAGAGGATGAGCACGCGCGCCTTGGCGGCGCGGGTCAGGATATGCGGCAGCGCGTCGATCCCGCTCATCCCCGGCATTTCGATGTCGAGCACGACGACATCGACGGGCTCGCGCGCCAGATAGGCCAGTGCGTCGTGCGCCGAGGCAACCGACGCGCAAATTTCCAGCCCGGGATGATGATCGACGATCCTCTCGAGGATGCTGCGGACGACCAGGCTGTCGTCGACCAGCATGACCCGGACCGTGCGCGTCGACGGTTCCGGGTCGGGGATCAGGGGGACCGGACGCGGCATCGACATCGGCTTACGCGACGCCGACGAGCTGCAATTTTCCTTCCAGCGTTTCGCGATCGAACGGCTTCATCACATATTCGTCCGCGCCCGCTTCGATCGCGGCGCGGATATGGTCGATGCTGTTTTCGGTGGTGCAGAACACGACGCGGGGGCGTTCCTCATGGCCATAATCCAGGTCGTTGAACGCGCCCAGAAACTCCATCCCGCTCATCACCGGCATGTTCCAGTCGAGCAGGATCACGTCGGGGCGGTTGGCGCGGCAAAAGGTCAACGCCTCCTGCCCGTCGGCGGCTTCTTCCACGGCAAAGGCCATGCTTTCAAGAATATGGCGCGCGACCTTGCGAATGACTTTACTGTCATCGACAACCAGGCAAGATTTAGACATTCATTCCTCCGCAACACCCATATTTCACGTCATGCTAGTGTGAATGCGTATCCAGCCCGTTAACTCACGCGGCTTTCATCACCGGCAGGGTGATGAAATGCGACGGATCGACGACCAGCAGCGAAGCGCCTTCATGTTCGATCATCGCATCGGCCACCCGCGCCCAACCCGGCAGCAGCTTGCCCGCAACCCGCGTTTCGGGCGCGTCGATGAAGCAGACATCCTCGATCTCGTCGGCGAGCAGGGCGTAGCCATGATCGGCGACATCGACGACGATCACCCGCTGGCCGGGTGCGACGGGGACCGGCGGCAGGCCGATGACCACATGCGGATCGATCAGCGTAAAGACGCGGCTGCGCAGCGCGAACAGCCCTGCGACATGCGGCGGCGCGCCCGGTACCTCGACCGGCGTCCCGACGGTGACCACCGAATTGATGGCGCGGCTGCGCAGCGCGACGCGCGTGTCGGCGATGCGCGCGATCAGATACAGTTTTTCCATCATGCCCAGCCTCCCCCGACGCGACGCGCCAGGGCGTCGAGCAACGCCTGCCGGTCATAGCGATAGACGGTTTCATCGTCGGGCCCGGTCGCAGCAATCGCGCTGCGCAGGCGGATCACCGGAATTTCCTCGCCGCTATGTGTACAGGACGCACCATCCTCGGTCAGGCACAGCAGCACATCGGGCGCCTCGTCGGCGTCTTCGCTGCCCGACAGCACGCGATAACCGGCACTCCGCAGGATCGGCGCGAGGAAATTGTCACCCCACCCGTCATGGTCGTCAGCAAGGCGGCAAAGCGGTTGGTGCGGCACCGGCGCGGCGGCGCCCGCCGCATATTGCGCCATCAGCCAGAACGGATCGATCAGCTCGACCGGATCGCCCCCGACGAGCACGACGCCCGCGATCAGCCCCGGCGCCGCCGACGGCTGAACCGCATCGGGCAGGCGCACGATGTCGATGACTTCGGCGATCGGATAACAGAGCACCGAATGACCGTCGTAGAGGCGGAGCAGCTTGAGCGAGCCCTCCGTCTCGGGGAGCTTTGCGGCATGAACCGCGAAGATATCGTCGCCGATCTGGGCCTGAACCCGGCCCGCACTTTCGAACAGCGCCGATGCGGGCACGTCCTCGACCCGCTCGATCACCGACAAGCGGACGCCGCGGACCCGGCCATTGGTGTCGCGGAACAGCAGCAGCTGCGCCGCGTTGCGCGCCGCATTGGCCTGCGCTTCGGCGGCAACGATCTGATCATGATTGCGGCCGGCTTCGGTTGCATCGATCGCCGCGGCCGCCACCAGCCCCTGCACGTCGAGCAGCAACACGGGGCGGCCATTGTCGGGCAACGTCGTCCCGGCATAAAGCCCGGTCGCCATGATCATCGGCGCGGCGGGCTTGATCACCAGTTCCTCATGATCGTGGATAGCCGCGACGCTCAGGGCATAGCTTTGCCCCTGTCCCGGCCGCACGATCACCAGCGCCCGGTCGTCGATATCATCATCGTCGCTCGCCGCACGTCCCAACACCGTTTCCAGCCGCAACAGCGGATATTGTTCGCCGCGCACCATCGCCAGTTCGCCACCCCCGACGCGGTCGATCCGCACCGTGTCGCCATTTTCGAGCAGGATTTCGCGGACCGCGCCGCGCGGGATCGCGAAATATTGGCCCGCCGCGCGCACCATCAGCCCCGAAATGATGGTCAGCGTCATCGGCACGCGGAGCAGGATCGAAAGGCCGCGCCCTTCATCGTTGCGCAGTTCGACGACGCCGCCGATCTTTTCGACATTCGCCTTGACGATGTCCATGCCGACGCCGCGCCCCGACACTTCGGTAATTTTCGCCGCGGTCGAAAAGCCGGGGCGAAAGACCAGTTCCAGCTTGTCCTTGGGCGACAGCGCGCGCGCCTCGGCGGCGGTGATCGCGCGCGACGCGATCGCCTTGGCGACCAGCGCGTCGGGCGACATGCCGCGGCCGTCGTCGCGGATTTCGATTTCGATCTGGTTGCCCGACTGACGCGCCGACACCGAAATGGTCGCGGTGATATCCTTGCCCGCCGCGACGCGATCCTCCAGCGCTTCGATGCCATGGTCGATCGCGTTGCGGACGATGTGGATCAGCGGGTCGCGGATATTTTCCATCATCTCGCGGTCCAGCTCGACTTCGCCGCCGCTGGTCTGGAACGCGATCTTCTTGCCCATGTCCTGCGCCAGGTCGCGGACGATCCGCGGCAGCGGCGCAAACAGCTTGTCGATGCGCTGCATCCGCATCTGGCTGACCGACTGGCGCATCCCGGCGATCGAATCCGACAGCCGGTCGAACGACGCGATCACCGTCGCGCTGGCACCCGATTCGCGCAGCATCCGGGCAAATTCGTTGCGCGCGAGGACGATGTCGGTGACCCCCGTCATCACGCTGTCGAGCAGCGGCAGCGGCACCCGGATCGATCGCCAGCTTTGCAGTTCGGCCTGAAAATCATCGTCGCGGCGCAGCGGCACGCCTGCAACCTCGTACCGCGTCTCGGTCGACGCCGCCTGCTCGCCGAGCGCCGCAATCACATCGCTATCGTCGCCGGTCGGTTCGACGCCATCCTTGCCCAGAGCGGCGCACAGGATGTTCAGCCGGTCGACGATGCCAAGGACCCCGGTGACCAGCGCCGAATTGGCCTCGCGCTTGCCGCGCCGGACCTGATCGAGCGCATCTTCGGCGGCGTGCGACAGCGCGGTGACCCGCGGCAAGGACAGAAAGCCCGAGCTGCCCTTGATCGTGTGGACAAGCCGGAAAATGGCGTCGAGTTGCGCGCGGTCGGCCGGATCGGCTTCCCACGCCACCAGTGCCCCGCCCGCTTCGGACAGGATTTCCGCCGTTTCGGCCAAAAAATCGTTCAGCAGATCGTCTATCACGGTACCGGTGCGCCCCAGAAACTGAAGCAGCACCATGGCCGATAATGGTTAATGTAGGGTTTGCATATTCTCCCCCCTTTCGGCGATGACCGATCGAATCTTGGCGACAGGCGCCGCCATACGTAAAGCGGTGCATTACATTATCGCTTGACGAATGACGAAATGTAAGGCATTGCTTTACGAATGGAGATTGGGAGCATCCGGCACAAGGCGCTCCGTCGGTTCGTCGAAACCGGAAAGCCGAAGGGCTTGCCGGGTGATTTGACCGACCGGTTGTTCAAGATGCTGAACTTCATCATCGCCGCGGACACGCTGGACGAACTTGCGACGCCGCCCAACTACGGCTTTCATCCCCTGACCGGGGACCGCGCCGGAACCTGGGCGATGACCGTGACGCGCAATTGGCGCATGACATTCGCGATCGACGATCAGGATGCGATCATCGATCTGGATTTAGAGGATTATCACTGATGGCTATCAAGGTTCACCCGTCGTTCGCGATCCATGCCGGGGAATGGCTGAAGACCGAAATCGTCGAGGCGCACGGCGTCAAGATCAACGATCTGGCCGAGGCGTTTGGGGTCAGCCGCCAAGCGATCAGCGGCTTGCTCAACGGTCGCTATGCGCTGACCGCCGAGATGGCGATCCGGTTCGAAAACGCCTTCGGGGTGAAGGCCGAAACGCTAATGCGGATGCAGGCCCGCTACGAACTGGCAAAGGCTCGCGAACACGGCACCGAACTGGCCGTTCGCAGCCTGATCGCAGCGTAGTTTTTCGGGCAGGCAAATACCCGTCTTGCTGCGAGGCTTTACCCGCGCCCGCGCAGCACCGCGCCGACCAGCAGCGACGTCGGCGTTTCGCGGGCTAGCATGACGGTGCCGCCGCTCTGCCGCGCGACCGCCTGCACCAGCACCGCGGGCGCGGTGCGCGAGGTCATCGGGCTTGCGCCCTCGCCTTCGGCCAGGATGCGTTCGACATCGGCGTCGAGGAAGATGCGCTCGGCCTCGACGTGCAGGGCAATTTCGATGCCCTCCCCCTGCTTTTCGCAGCCGACGTCGAGCCGGCCGCCGCGCACCAGCGCGTCGACGAGGAGCAGCGACAGGTTGAGGATGATCTTTACCGCCGGTTTGGGCAGCGGCTCGGTCCCGATCATCCAGTTGAGGTCGATCGCGCGATCGCCGATAATCCCTTGAATCGCCGATTTGGCCTCGTCCGCCGGGACAAGCTCGCCAAAGCCGCCCGCCGAGCCGAAGGCGAGACGAAAGAATTTCAGCTTGTTCGCCGACGTCCGCGCGCTCTGTTCGAGCAGTTCGAAACAGCGTTCGCGCATCGCCGGGTCTTTTTCGTCGGCGAGCAGTTCGAGCCCGTTGGCGAACGCGCCGACCGGGCTCAAAAGGTCGTGGCACAGGCGCGAGGCCAGCATGGAGGCAAAATCGACGCGGTCGTCGGACATGAATTGGTTAACTCCCCGCAAGCCAGACATCAGCGGCGCGCGCATGCTCCCTAGGACACCGAGCCGGTTCAGAGCAAGAACGATCCCTATAGTTTGTCATCCCGGCTTAGGCCGGGATGACGTTATGGTGCGTTGACGTGGCAGCGAAGCCCCCTCCTCTTGAAATTGCGCCGCCAATTTCCACATCCTGATCAATGCAGGGGGATGATGATATTTTGACCGTGGCACTGGCGGACAGCGCGGCAGGACTGCGCCTCGACCGCGCGCTGGCCGAGGCGCTGCCCAGCCTGTCGCGCGAGCGGGTCAAAAGCCTGATCAAGGGTGGCCGCGTCACCAATGGCAGCGGCACGATCCTGTGGGATCCCGCAGCAAAGGCCGCGGCCTCCGCCACGCTCGAAGTGCGCGTTCCCGCAGCCGCCCCGGCGCACAATATCGCGCAGGATATGGGGCTGGTGATCGCGTTCGAGGACGAGCATCTGATCGTCGTCGACAAGCCCGCGGGCATGGTCGTCCACCCCGCCGCGGGCAATCTCGACGGGACAATGGTCAACGCGCTGCTCCATCATTGCGCGGGCCAGCTGTCGGGGATCGGCGGCGTCGCGCGGCCCGGCATCGTCCACCGCATCGACAAGGACACCAGCGGGCTGATCGTCGCCGCCAAGCATGACCGCGCGCACGAAGGGCTTGCGAAGCAGTTCGCCGCGCACAGTATCGACCGCCGCTATATCGCGATCGCGACGGGGCGTCCGATGCCCGCGAACGGCACGGTCGACGCCGAACTCGGGCGCTCGTCCACCAATCGCAAGAAAATGGCGGTCGTCGGCGAAGGGCGCGGCAAGCGGGCGGTGACCCATTATCGCACCGTCGAACCGCTGGCGGGCGCGACGTTGGTCGAATGCCGGCTGGAAACCGGCCGAACCCATCAGGTTCGCGTCCACATGATGCATATCGGCCATCCGCTGCTCGGCGACCCGGTCTATGGACGCGCCAAAAAGCCGCTGTCGGAGGTTCTGAAAGCGCGGAATTTCGCGCGGCAGGCATTGCACGCGGCCCATTTGGGCTTTATTCATCCGGTGACCGGTAACAGGATCGCGCTCGACAGCGAACTCCCAGCGGACATGCGGGAACTGATCGATGAATTGCGCGTTTAGGTTTCGAATGAAAATCTATTTTGACCGCCGGAACCAACCGCGGCATATTCTGACTCAAGATATAAAAGGGAAGACGCTCTCCAATGGCTAAAAGCAATGTTCCGGCGACGGTGCCAGCGCTCGGCGGCGAAGCCAGCCTGAACCGCTATCTGGCCGAAATTCGCAAATTCCCTCTGCTGACCCCCGAGCAGGAATATATGCTCGCAAAGCGGTTTCAGGAGCATGGCGACAACGAAGCTGCGGCGCAGCTCGTCACCAGCCATCTGCGCCTCGTGGCCAAGATCGCGATGGGCTATCGCGGTTATGGCCTGCCGGTCAGCGAGCTGATCAGCGAAGGCAATATCGGACTGATGCAGGGGGTGAAGAAATTCGACCCCGAACGCGGCTTCCGCCTCGCGACCTATGCGATGTGGTGGATTCGCGCCTCGATCCAGGAATTCATCCTGCGGTCGTGGAGCCTCGTCAAAATGGGCACCACCGCGGCGCAGAAAAAGCTGTTCTTCAACCTCCGCCGGATGAAGAACAATCTGGAAGCGTTCGAGGATGGCGACCTGTCGCCCGAACATCTGGCCAAGATTGCGACCGACCTTGGCGTGACCGAGGAAGAGGTCACCAGCATGAACCGCCGCATGGCGATGGGCGGCGACACCTCGCTGAACGTCCCGATGGGCGAGGATGGCGACAGCCAGTGGCAGGACTTGCTCGGCGACGAAGGCCCGCTTCAGGACGAGCGCGTCGCCGAGGCACAGGAACGCGACCTGCGCCATTCGCTGCTCAGCGAAGCGCTGGAAACGCTCAACGAGCGCGAACGCCATATCCTGACCGAGCGCCGCCTGACCGACGATCCCAAGACGCTCGAGGATCTGAGCCAGGTGTACGACGTCAGCCGTGAACGCGTCCGCCAGATCGAGGTGCGCGCGTTCGAAAAGCTGCAAAAGGCGATGCTGAAGCTCGCCGGTGACCGGCGCCTCGTCAGCGCCTGAGCCGCGGGCGCGGCGGCTGTTCCTGTCCGACAATCGGCGCGCGTGGAGCGCGATCATTCTGTCGGGCTGGGCGCTCGTCGCGCTGGCGCAGGCGTTGCAGGGCAATTTCCTTGCCGCCTATCGCGGCACCCCGCAACCTTGGTGGACGACCTTCGGCTATACGGCGGCGATCTATTCGATCTGGGCGCTGCTGAGCTGGCCGATCGTCGGCGCGGTGATCGCGATCGAGCGCCGCATACGCCGCCTGTCGCTCCGCATCATCGCCTATCTGTCGCTGTGGCCGGTGGTGGTCGGCGCGCATGTCCTGCTGTTCGCGCTGATCTATTGGCCGGTCTATCGCGGCGGAGCGGCCGCGACGCGTTGGGAGATGACGTCGGTCATGTTCGTGCGCAACCTCGATACGAGCGGCCTCCTCTATCTGGCGCTCGTCGGCCTGACGATCGGCTGGCTGCGCTGGCCGCGGCGACAGGCGGCGCGCGCCGCATCGTCCCCGACGACCGACGACGATGCGCTGGTCGTCCGCAATCGCGGCACCGTCCGCCGCCTTCGCTTTGACAGCATCGACTGGATCGGCGCTGCGGGCGATTATGCCGAAATCCACAGTGCGCACGGCGCCCATCTGATCGAACAGTCGCTCACCTCGCTGGCCGAGCGGCTGCCCGCCGCCCAGTTTGCGCGCATCCATCGCGGTGCGCTGATCCGGATCGACCGGGTGCGCGAAATTGCGCCGATCGGGCGCGGCGATGCCCATGTCCGGCTGACGAACGGCGCCGAGTTGCGGCTGAGCCGCCGCTACCGCGCCAATCTGGCGATGCTGCTGGCGCCGCGATCGCCGCCCGCCGAACCGGTGCCATAATCCCGCCTACAGATCGGCGCTCGATTGCGGGTGCCTCTCGGCGCCAAAGCGCAGGCCCATTTCCTGACTGGAGCCCTGCCGATGATCTTTGCCCTGCTGATCGCCCTTGCCGCCCCCACCCCCGCACCGATTGCCGAGCCTGCGGCGGTGCGTCCCTTTCAGTCGCTCCATCTCGAGGTCCCCTATGTGCCGTCGATCGCGCGGATCGATGGGGTGGACCGGCTGGTCTATGAACTGCACGCGACCAATTTCGCCGCGCAGCCGCTCGCGATCGACGCCATCGACATTTGCCCGGCGGCGCATGGCGCCTGCGTCGCCCGGATCGACCCGGCCGGACCGATGCGCCGGATCGGCGCGGAGCCGGGCGGCGCGACCGAAATCGCGCCGGGCGGCCGCGCGATCTTTTACCTGTCGATCGCGTGGGCGGGCGGCGATGCCAAGGCGCTCGTTCACCGGATCAGCCTGACCCCGATCCGCGCCAGCGGTCCGGGCGCCCGCGTCACGATCGCCGGCGGCGAATTCACCCCGACGCGCGCCTTTGCCGCGGCGCTGGGCGCCCCGCTGCGCGGGGGGCCATGGACCGCGGTCGCGCTGCCCGATGTCGACAAAGGCAATCGCCGCTTTCCCTATGCGGTCAGCGGGCGGGTGCGCCTGCCGGGGCGGCACGCGATCGACTGGATGCCCGCGGCGGGCTTTGATCCCGGTTCGACCGGCACCGACGTCGCCGCTGACGGATCGGGCGCCGACGTGCTCGCGGTGGCCGACGCCGAGGTAGTGACGGTCAAGGAGGTCGCTGCCTCCAGCGCACCCGCCAGCGTCGAGGATGAAACCGGGGCGATGATCGTGCTGCGCCTGCCCGATGGCCGCTACGCCTTTTACCAGCATCTGGCGCCCGGCATCGGGATCAGGGTCGGCACGCGGGTGCGGCGCGGACAGGTGATCGGACGCGTCGGATCGTCGGGGCATGTCACCCGCCCGCATCTCCATTTCCATATCGCCGACCGCGTCGCGCCGCTCGACGGCGAAGGCCTGCCCTATCGCTTTGGCGCCGGGCGGATCGTCGGACGCTACGCCGACATCGCCGACTTCAACGACCGGAAGGCCTGGCAACCAGTCGCCGCACGCGCCATCGACGGCCTGCCGCCCGCCAATGCGGTGATCGCGTTCGACGCGGCGCCGATTGGCAAGCGCGGCGAGCGGCCCAAGGCGCCCTGAAAAGGCATCATGTCAATCAGCCGCTTGCCGACCATCGGCAAGCGGCTATGAAAACGGCATGACGACCGCCGCCAAAAAACGCCCGAAGCGCCGCAATCTCCCCTGGTACCTGCGACCGTTCAAATGGCTGTTGTGGTTCATTGCGATTTCGGTGCTGTGGGTGCTGCTCTATGCGGTCGTGCCGCCGCCGGTGACCTTCACGATGCTCGCCGACAGCAACGGCATCACCAAGGACTGGACCAGCCTGTCCGCCATCGACCGCAACATGGTCCGCGCGGTGATCGCCGCGGAGGACGGCAAATTCTGCTCGCACAACGGCTTCGATACCGAAGCGATCGAACAGGCGATCGAACGCAACGCCAAGGGCAAGCGGATGCGCGGCGGATCGACGATCAGCCAGCAGACCGCGAAAAATGTCTTCCTGTGGCAGGGCAGCGGCTGGACCCGCTATGTCCGCAAGGTGCCCGAAGTATGGTTCACCTTCCTGATCGAAAATATCTGGGGCAAGCGGCGGATCATGGAAGTCTATCTGAACGTCGCCGAGACCGGCATCGGTACCTATGGCGTCGAAGCCGGCGCACAGCGCTATTTCAAGCATGGCGCGGGCAAGCTGACCCCCGCCGAAGCCGCCCGCATCGCCGCAATCCTGCCGCTCCCCAAGAAACGCGAAGCGGTCAGCCCATCGGGCTTTACGCGCCGCTACGGCAACACGATCCAGCGGCGGATCGGCCAGGTCCGCCGTGGTGGGCTGGACGGGTGCATCTATAACTAGGGCTGCTACCGCGTTCAGGGGAATGACGAAGGCCGCGCAATACAGCACCGCGACGCAATCCGCGCCAATCCTCCCTGTGGGGGAGCCATGGGGGAGTTGCAGACGGCGCGTAGCGCCAGCGGGACCGCGCCCGAAGGGCGTGGTGAAGGGGCCGCTACGTTAGCGCCATCGCCCCTCCGTCAGCGCTTTGCGCTGCCACCTCCCCATGGCTTCGCCACAGGGAGGATCAGGCAAACCCGCTGCTCGTACCCATCACCACGCCGCCACGCCCCTCCCCATCCCGTCGTGAGCCCCAACAGAAAAGGGGCGCAGCCTCTCGGCCCCGCCCCTTTTCCATCGATCCCGCCGACAGGCTGGGAAACTTAAATCATCGCGAAGCAAGCCGCATCGGGCTGGATTTCGCCGCCCACTGGATGCTTTCGCTGCCGCCCATCGCGCGGACGAAGCAGGTCTGGCCCTTCGCCTTCAGCTCTCGGCACAGATTGTTCGCATCGGCGCGGGTCGCCAGGCCGTTGACGGTCAGGCGATAGAAGGTGCGCCCGTTCACCGTCGCCGCGTGGCTCGATGCCGGGAAATTAGCCAGCACGCCATTGCGCTTTTTCAGCCCGCCCCATTTTTCCTTGGCGATCCCCAGGCTGTCATAGGCACCCAGCTGCACCGCCCAGCCCGACGGCTTTTGCGCGTTGAACGCGATGGCCTTCGGGATCAGCACGGTCGCCAGTTCCAGCGCCTGTTGCTGCGCGGGGCGAATGCGTCCCTCGCCCGCGACGCGCGGCGCGGCGCGGTAAGGAGCGGCGTCGGCCATGATGACTTCGCTCGCGGGCTTCGGCTGCGGCAATTCGGTGACCGGCACCACGCCATCGGCGGTGCGTTCGGGCATCGGCAATTCGACGCTGCGGATCGCGCTGCTCGCGTCCGCCAGCACCGGCGGCGGCGGCGCATAGGCGGCGACTGGCGCCGGATCGGCGCTCGCCAGTTCGACAGGCGCCTCGGCGGCGGCCATCTGGGTGTCGGCAAAATTGCTCAGCGCCAGACGAACCGGCATCCCGGTGTCGCTCTGCGCCTTGGTACCGATCAGGCTCGCGACGCGCAGCTGCGCGTTCGGCGTTTCGGCAAGCTTCGACCATTCGGCCATCCGCGCTTCCAGCTTGGCGGGCGACAGGTCCTGCGATGCCAAAATCTGCGCCTGCGCCCAGCGCCCCGACAGAGCAAAGGCCAGCGCCAGATTCTGCCGCGTCCGCGCGCTTGCGTCGGGCGCGCGCGCCGCGTCGGTCAGCACGTAAATCGCGCCTTCGCTATCCCCGGCCAGCGCCAGCGCCAGTCCGATGTCCGATGCGGGTACGGTGTCGCGATGCGCCTGGAGCAGCGTGATCGCCTCGGCGCCCTTGCCCTGCGCGATATGCGCCAGCGTCAGCGCGATGATCGTATTGCTGTCGGTCGCGCCCAGTTCCATCGCTTCGGTGAGCGCCGCCGTCGCCGACGCAAAGCGACCGTCGTTCAAATAGGCCTGCCCCAGCAGCGCACGATAGCTCGCGTCGCGCGGGCTTCCCGCCACCGCGGCTTCGGCCAGGCCGACCGCCTTGCTGACCTTCCCGGCTTCCAGTGCAGCGCGCGCCTGCGTCGCCGATTTGACGGCGAGCGCGGGCTTGCCCGCGGCGCGCGACGGCGCTTCGGCCATCGCCCCCATCCCGCTGCATCCGGTCGCAACGCTCAGGACAAAGCCCGACATGGCGAGGTTCATCAGCATCTTGCGGTTCATGACTCGGTCCCCTCTTGATTGGTTCAGCGCGGCATCGTCTGGCGCGTCGGGCGCGCCGCCGGCAGGCGGCTTGCCATCGCGTCGATTTCGGGCAGCGACGCCAGATATTCGTCGAGCAGATCGGTCAGGATCACCTGCGACGACCGGTTGGTCACCGCGCTCGCCAACCGCAGCCTGAGATGCCGTTCGGCATCGAGCCGCAGCGTGAACGCCGCCTTTTCGCGGGCCCGCAAGGCACGCGGCGCCTTTTCCTTCTTCGCTTTCGGCTCGGGCCGCGCCTCGACCTTGCGCGCCACGGCGGCGACGCGGTCGATCAGCGATTCCTGCTGGCGAACGATTTCGGGCACTTCATGCACTTCCGGCTCGAAAGCCTCGGCACCATGATCTGCCGCAGCATAATCCTCAGCGATCGCATCGGTCAGTTCGTGGCCGACGCTGTCGTCGACCGCATGTTCGGCTTCGGCATTATGGGCCAGCACCGACCCGGTGAGCAGCGGCTTCAGATCGAGCATCCGCGCCGGTTCGCCCGACTGATCGGGGTCGACGTCATAGCCCATGTCGTTCCAGCCAAGATCGTCATAGCCGACGGCGTTGACCGGTGCAGGGCCGCTGCCCAGCGGCTGACGGCGCATGGCGGGCCGTGCGCCACCCTTGCGGGCCAGCAATCCGGCGCTCAGCGATGCGAGGGGTTTCGGTTCGCCCATGGTTCCCATCCCTCCCGTCACTGGCCAGCGATGCGGCGGCCAAAGCCACCGCCCATCGGGCGGACTGCGCCATAATTGCCCTGCGTCGGGGTCGGCGCGGCAAACACGGTACGGCGGAAATTCTTTTCCAGCCGATCATTCATATAGGTCCACAGCTGGCGGATCTCTTCGGCCGAGCGGCCATTGGGATCGACCTCCATCACCGTGCGGCCGTCGATCATCGACGCCGCATAATCGGTGCGGTGGTGCAGCGTGACCGGCGCCACGGTGCCATGCTGCGACAGCGCGACCGCGGCCTCGCTGGTGATTTTCGCTTTCGGAGTCGCGGCGTTGACGACGAACACCAGCGGCTTGCCGGCGCGTTCGCAAAGATCGACGGTGGCGCCGACGGCGCGCAGGTCATGCGGCGAGGGCCGCGTCGGCACGACGATCAGTTCGGCGACCGAAATCACGCTCTGGATCGCCATGGTGATCGCCGGCGGCGTGTCGATGACCGCGAGTTTAAACCCTTGCTGACGCAGGATTTCCAGGTCGGATGCCAGCCGCGCGACGGTGGTCTGCGCAAAGGCCGGAAGGTCGGTCTCGCGCTCGTTCCACCAGTCGGCGAGCGAGCCCTGCGGATCGATGTCGATCAGGACAACCGGGCCCGCGCCCGCCAGCTGCGCCTGTACCGCGAGATGCCCCGACAGGGTCGTCTTTCCCGACCCGCCTTTTTGTGAAGCCAATGCCAAAACGCGCACAGCTGTCCCCCTGAAAAACCAGTAATTGGCGGTGGAATGCCATGCGGGGCGCTAAAATTGAGTTAACGATGATAAAAAGAAGGTGAACGGCCCGCTCGCGATCATGGTTAACAAGCGTTCAACATCAACCTGTCCCGAAATGGACCAAATATGGCACAAGCTGCGGGTTGCTAACGCGCTGTTAGCCATTCCACCCTAAAAAGCCGTCGGGGACTGCAGCAATGCCAGTCATTGGAGAACAAGATGCCTCACTTCCGCACCGCCGTCTCGCTGGCGCTGCCGCTGCTCGCGGCGTCGATGCTCGCCGCACCCGCCCATGCCGATGTCAAGGACGGCGTCGATGCGTGGCAGCGCGGCGACTATCAGGGTGCCGTCGCCGAATGGCGTCCTGCTGCGCTCGCGGGCGATGCCGATGCGCAGTTCAATCTCGGCCAGGCGTACAAGCTCGGCCGCGGCGTTCCCACCGATCTGGCGCAGGCCGAGGCCTGGTATCGCCGCGCCGCCAAACAGGGGCATCTGCAGGCCGAGGATAATCTCGGCCTCGTCCTGTTCACCGCGAACCGCCGCGACGAAGCCATGCCCTTCATCACCCGCTCGGCCGAGCGCGGCGAACCCCGCGCCCAATATGTCCTTGGCACCGCCCATTTCAACGGCGACCTGGCGCCGCGCGATCTGGCCCGCGCCTATGCGCTGACCAAGCGCGCCAGCGACGCCGGGCTCGGCATCGCCTCGGCACGGCTCGCGCAGCTCGACAGCCTGATCCCGCTCGAACAGCGCCAGCGCGGCCTCGCGATGCTGCCCGAGATCGAAAAAAGTGAAGCGCGCGCGCGACTCGCCGCGGTGACCGCTTCGACGCCGGCGCCCGCGTCCAGCGCCGCCCCGCCCTCACCGATCAAGACCGCGAGCCTCCCCGCCTCGGTTCCCGGCGCCAGCTATACGCCGCCGCCGGTGCTCGCCTTACCGCCGCGTGTGCCGCCAGAGAAACAGCAACCGCTTCCCCACGCCACCACGATGCCGACACCCGCCGCGCAAGCCGCCACGATCGCCGCCGTCGAAGCGACGGCCGCTGCCGATGCGGCCAAGGGCAAGCCCGGCACGACCTATGCCCCGCCGCCCGCCAGCGAAAAGCAGCCGCCCGCGGCGGCCGCGCCCAAGCCGAAACCGGCAAACAACGCGCCGATCGCGGTTCGCGAAACCCCGACCCCAGCGCGCCCCACCGGCGGCAACAGCCCCTGGCGCGCCCAGCTCGGCGCCTTTGGTGTCGAGGCCAACGCCCGCAATCTCTGGGCATCGCTCGGCAAGAAACATCCTGCCGTCGCCGCGCGCCAGCCGATCTATCTGAAGACGGGCAAGGTCACCCGCCTCCAGACCGGCGGCTTTGCCAACAAGGGTGAAGCCAACAATTTCTGCGCCGCGCTCAGCAAGAGCGGGCAAGCCTGTCTGGTGGTGGATAAATAACGCCAAAATCCTCCCTGTGGCGAAGCCATGGGGAGGGGGCAGCGCGAAGCGCTGACGGAGGGGCGGTAGCGCTACCGTCGCAAAGCCCCTCCACCACTTGCTTCGCAAGCGGTCCCCCTCCCCATGGCTTCGCCACAGGGAGGATTGAAACCCATCTACTCCCCCTTCTCCGCCGCCAACCGCTTCGTGAGCGCCTGACGCGACCGATCAGCATAGCTCCGACACGCGCCGGGACTGGCGTTATACCGCCCCTCGCCCGCATTGTCGGGATGCGCCGCGATCAATATGTCGCATTTCAGCGCTTCGACCGTGCGCCAGCTTTGCGCAAAGGCCGCGACGAAAGGCGCCCCCGCCGCGCTGCTGAACTTGTAATCGTCCGCCGACACCGGGTTCAGGCTCGACGCAAAGACGATCTCCTTGCACGCCTCCGCCCCACCTTCATCGGCGCACGCCTGCCAGCTCCAGCTCATGCTGCCCATCGTATGCCCCGGGGTCGCATGCGCGGTGATCGCGGTCTTGCCCAGCCGCAGCACCTCGCCGTCCGCCATCACGCGCATCGGCGTCGTGACCGCGGGCCATCTGCCGCCATAGGCGAGCTGCGGATCGTCGGCGGCGTGCCGCCCCGACCGCAACCCCTCGGCGCCGCGCGCGCTCGCCACAACCGTCGCGCCGGTGTCGCGCGCCAGCGCCGCGATCCCGCCCGCATGGTCGAAATGCGGCTCGGTGCTCAGAATAAATTTGATGTCTTTGGGGTCGAACCCCAACGCGCGGACGTTCGCCAGGATTGCCGGCGCCGCCTGCGGCAGCGCGCCATCGACCAGCACCAGCCCGGCGCCGGTGTCGATCAGCACGACGCTCATCCCGCCGAACCCGACCAGATAGCTGTTCCCCAGAATTTTCTCCGGCTTCGCGGGCGCCAGCCACTCTGCCGAGCGCGACGTGACGATCGGCTGGGTCAGCGGATCGACCGCCGGAACCGGCGCCCCGCTCGCCGCGGCGAGCCAGGCCAACAGGCTGATTGCTTCAAACATCATCGTCTCCCTTCGCAGTCAGGATGCCAAGCGCGCGCGCGCCCGACAAAGCATGAATTCTCGACAAAGCCATGAGAATAATTGATAGTAGGCTATGGACCGCGCCCAGCTCCCCTTGAACGCCCTGCGCGCCTTCGATGCCGCCGCGCGCCACCTCAACTTCACCCGCGCCGCGATCGAGCTTTGCGTCAGCCAGGGCGCGGTGAGCCATCAGGTGGCGCAGCTCGAACGCCGCCTCGGCACCCGCCTGTTCCACCGCCTGCCGCGCGGCCTCGCGCTCACCGACGAGGGGCAGGCGCTCGTCCCCGTCGTCGCCGACGCCTTCGATCGCGTCGCCGCGACGCTCGATCAATATGCGGACGGGCGGTTTCGCGAGGTGCTCAAGGTCGGGGTCGTCGGCACCTTTGCCACCGGCTGGCTGCTCCCACGCCTCGATGCCTTCGCGCGCGCGCATCCGTCGATCGATCTGCGCATCGCGACCAACAACAACCGCGTCGATCTCGCGGGCGAGGCGCTCGATTTCGCGATCCGCTTCGGCGATGGCGCCTGGCACGCCACCCACGCCGAGCCCCTGCTCTCCGCCCCGCTCGCACCGCTCTGCGCCCCCGCCGTCGCGGCGCGGCTGCAATCGCCCGCCGACCTCATCCCCGAACGCCTGCTGCGTTCGTACCGCAGCGACGAATGGGCGCGCTGGTTTACCAGCATCGGGCTAGTCGCGCCGCTGCTGCGCGGCCCGATGTTCGACAGCAGCGCGCTGATGGCGACCGCCGCCGCCGCCGGCCAGGGCATCGCCCTCGCCCCGCCCGCCATGTTCACCCGCGAGCTCGCCGCGGAGATTCTGGTCCAACCGTTCGCCGCCACCATCGACGCGGGCCGCTATTGGCTCACTCGCCTGATATCGCGCCCCGAAAGCGACGCGATGGCGCGGTTCCGGGGGTGGCTGTCGGGTGAAATCGTGGCGGACGAGGAGGCTAGGACGGCGCGTGAAACTGCTGCATGACGCCCAGCGCGACCAGATAGGCGGCTTCGGCATCATGCTCGCGGCGACGCCGCGCCGCCGCGATACTGTCCTGCGCCAGCTGAACGAAATCGACATGTTGCGGATCGGCTGGCGGCACCGGGAACAGCACAGATCAAAGCCGCTACCCGCGCAGGATTTTCTCCATCGCCTTCCCCCGCGCCAATTCGTCGATCAGCTTGTCGAGATAGCGCAGCTCGCGCATCAGCGGGTCTTCGATCGCCTCGACGCGGATCCCGCAAATCACCCCGGTGATTAGCTCTCGAGCCGGGTTCAGCCGCGGCGCCCGCGCAAAGAAATCCTCGAAGTTCGTCCCCTTCGCCAGTTCGCTCTCCAGCGCTTTCTGGCTATACCCCGTCAGCCAGCGAATAATCTCGTCGACCTCGGCCTTCGTCCGCCCCTTCTTCTCCGCCTTGGCAATATAATGCGGATAGACGCTCGCGACGCTGATCGAAAAGATGCGGTGTTTGGTCATCGGAGCCTCCACATTGGACACCATAACCATCGCCCACCCCTTCGTCATCCCGAACTTGATCCGGGATCCACCGCGGCGCTGGAGTCATGGATCCCGGATCAAGTCCGGCATGACGAGGAGCTCGGCTACTTTGGGGTGGGGAGATGCCGGAGCGATCCTCCCCGGAACGGGGAGGGGGACCAGCGAAGCTGGTGGAGGGGCACCATCGGTTTGCCTTGCCGCCGAAGTCGTGCTCCACGGCTCGGTCTTCGGAAAAGTCAGCACATTCGATTGAGGCTGCGGTAACCTCCTGTGCCCCTCCACCACCCTTCGGGTGGTCCCCCTCCCCCGTTGGGGGAGGGGGAC
>NZ_SCMU01000016.1 GCF_005503695.1 Sphingopyxis sp. 2PD | reverse complement strand
TCCCCGTTCCGGGGAGGATCGGCTCCGCCCGCCCCCACCCCATAGTCGACGCTCGTCGCCACGTCGGCTCTTCCCTCTGCTGTCGGATTAACTTACAGTTTACCATAAGCTCGGGGCGACAAATCCCGCTTTTGCGCCAGTGGCATGGCTCTTGCTGGGTAAACTGCGATGTTGAAAAAAATCGGACGTCTGTTCGTCATCAAGACCCGCTTTGAAGCGTGCCTGATCATCTATGCGCTGGCGGTGGGCGCCATGGCGCGCGGCAGCGCCTATCTCCATGAATATCCCGGCATCGGCGGCCAGCTGTTGCTGGTCGCGTGCAGCGGCGCTGTGTTTCTGGCGGGCGCAAAGATTTTCGACTGCCTGCGCTATGAACAGGCGGCGGCGAAGGCAAAACAGGCGGAATAAGCGCCTGCGGCCTTTCGGATGTCATCGCGATATGCCAAGCCCGGTGCCATGAGCAGGATCAGCGGCCGCCCGGCCATCAGCACCGAACATGTCTATGGCCTGACGCTGCGCGTGGCGCGCTGGCGGGCCGATGTCGGCGGCACGCCGCTGTTGTTTCTGAACGGTATCGGCGCGGACATCGCCGCCGCTGCGCCGCTGCTGGCGCAGATGCACGGGCGCGAGGTGTGGACGCTCGACATGCCCGGCGTCGGCGGCTCGCCCGACGCGCTGCTGCCCTATGGCGCATCGACGATCGCCGCGGTGGTGATGGAGATCGCCGAGCGGCTGGGTCACAAAATGCTCGATATCGCCGGGTTCAGCTGGGGCGGCGCGCTGGCGCAGCAGATCGCGATCCAGTTCCCGGGGCGCGTTCGCCGCCTGGTGTTGATGGCGACGACGCCCGTGATGGGTGCCCCGGGTATCGGCTGGACCGCGCTGTTCGACGACGACATGTTGGCGAGCGGGCTGAAGATCCAGACCGCGACGCCGCTCGGCATCGCGTATCAGACCGCCGCCATGGCGGGGTGGAGCAGCGCGGCGTTTCTGCCGGGGCTGAAGAAGGTGCCGACACTGGTGCTAACCGGCGAGCGCGACGGCGTGATGCCCGCCTGTTATGGTCAGATGCTCGCCAGCCTGATCGACGGCGCTGTGCTGGAGGTGGTGCCGGGATCGCACCTGTTCCCCTTTACCCACGCCGCCGCCATCGCGGCGCGGATCAGCGCGTTTCTGGAGCAGCCGGCGACGGCGCGGCAAGCCGCCGCTTAAGGAAGTCGGCGATCGCCGCAGCGGTCGCATCGGGGTCTTCATCCATCGGCAAATGACCGATATCCTTGAGCAGGACGACCTCCGACCCCGCGATCCGTTCGTGAAAGGTCTGCGCGGCGCTGGGGTTGATCAAGCGGTCTTTGTCACCGAACAGGATCAATGTCGGCGCCTTGATCTGCCCGACCTGCGCCGCCATCGCGGGCTCGCGGTCCAGCCTCGCGCGCAGCACCGTCGCCTCGCGATTGCCCGGAAAGCGCAGCAGTTCCCAATAGCGGTCGATCATCGCTTCATCGACGATCGCCTGCTTCGCGACCGAACCGCGCAGCGACTGTTCGACCAGCGTGCGCGGCGTGATCTGCGTCGCGAGCCAGCGTCCGGCAGGATATTTAAGGATGCGAAAGCCGATATTGGATTCGGGCGCCTTTTCGCCCTTGCGGAGCGGCATCCCCGCGGCGTCGAGCAGGAGCAACGCATCGACTCGTTCCGGTTGCGCCAGCGCATAACGCCACGACACCCAGCCGCCCATCGAATTGCCGCCGAGAATGAAGCGATCGAGTCCGAGCTTGGCCGCGACGACATCGACCGCCGCCGCCATGCCGTCGGCGCCATAGTCCTTGTCAGGCGTCCCGCCGGTCAGCCCATGCCCGGGCAGGTCGAGCGTCACGATGCGATAGTCGGCGCCCAGCCGCTGCACCAGCGGTTCCCACGTATGCAGGCTGCTGTTCGAGCCGTGAAGCAGGATGATCGCGGGGGCATCACGTTTGCCCTGGTCGCGGTAATGGATGCGCTGGCCGGCGGGCCCCGCGACAAAGGTCGCGTTCGGCCCGCCATATTTGGCGATCATCGCGTCGCGGTCGGTATCGGAGGTGCGCAGCGCGAAGAAGAGCGCGAGAATCGCGACGAGCAGGCCAAGCGGGATGAGCACCCGCTTGCGCCGGAACAACGGGCGCCGCGGCAGCGGCGGGTCAAATTCGTCGTCGTCGATCATCATGTCACGCCCCCCTCAAGGCGGGGCGAACCTAGCGCGCCGACGCGCCGCGTCAATGCACGCTATTCGTGGATCGGACGGCGAAAGGTTTCGGGCAGGAACAACAGCCCGATGACGACGGTCAGCGCGGCAACGACGACCGGATACCACAGGCCGTAATAGATGTTGCCCGTCGCGGCGACCATCGCGAACGCCGTAGTCGGCAGGAAGCCGCCGAACCAGCCATTGCCGATATGATAGGGCAGCGACATGGCGGTGTAGCGAATGCGGCTGGGGAAGAGCTCGACCAGCAGCGCCGCGATCGGGCCGTAAACCATCGTCACGAGCAGCACGAGGTAGAAGAGGATGGCAACAACGAGCGGCTTGTTGATCGCCGCCGGATCGGCCTTGGCAGGGTAACCCGCGTCAGTCAGCGCCCGTTCGAGGTCCGAGCGGAAGGCCGCGATCGCTCCCGCGCGATCCTCTTCGGCAAGGCGCCAGGGATCGGGCGCGGCGAGGACGCGCGAGCCGATGCGGACGCGCGCGGGATCGCCCGTCATGCGTTCGCGCGTGAACGCCGTGTAGGTCGCACCCGCCTTGGCCAGCGTCGACTTGATGATGTCGCAGCCGCTGCCCTCGAACTTGTTGCGCCCAATCGGGTCGAATTGGAACGAGCAGGCGCCGGGGTCGGCGGCCATGATCACCGCGGCATTCTGCTGCGCCTTCGCCATCGCCGGGTTGGCGGCGCTGGTCAGCATCTGAAACGCGGGAAAGTAAGTGAGCGCCGCGAGCGCGCAGCCCGCGAGGATGATCGGCTTGCGCCCGACCTTGTCGCTGAGCCAGCCGAAGAAGATGAAGAAGGGCGTGCCGAGCGCGAGCGCGATGGCGATCAGGATGTTCGCGGTTGCGCCATCGACCTTCAGCGTCTTTTCGAGGAAGAAGAGCGCGTAAAATTGCCCCGAGTACCAGACGACCGCCTGCCCCGCGACCGCCCCGAACAGCGCGACGAGCACCCATTTGAGGTTCGCCCAGCGCCCGAACGCTTCGGTCAGCGGCGCCTTCGACGTCGTGCCCTCTGCCTTCATCTGCCTGAAGACCGGGCTTTCCTCGAGCTGGAGGCGGATCCACAACGACACGCCGAGCAGGATCACCGAGATCAGGAAAGGTATTCGCCAGCCCCAGTCGGCAAACGCCGCTTCGCCCATTACCGAGCGGATGACGATGACGACGCCGAGCGCCGCGAACAGGCCAAGCGTTGCGGTGGTCTGGATGAAGCTGGTGAACAGGCCGCGTTTGCCCTCGGGCGCATGTTCGGCGACATAGGTCGCGGCGCCGCCATATTCGCCGCCAAGCGCAAGCCCTTGGACGAGGCGGAGCAGCACGAGCAGGATCGGCGCGGCGACGCCGATCGCCGCGTAGCTGGGCAGCACGCCGACAAGGAAGGTCGACACGCCCATCAGGCCCATGGTGACGAGAAAGGTGTTCTTGCGCCCGACGAGGTCGCCGATGCGCCCGAATACGATCGCCCCAAAGGGTCTTACGGCAAAGCCCGCGGCGAAGGCGCCGAGCGCGAAGATGAAGCCGGTGGTTTCGTTGACGCCCGAGAAGAATTGCGCCGAAATGACCGTCGCCAGCAGGCCGTAGAGGTAGAAATCATACCATTCGAACACGGTGCCGAGCGACGAGGCGAGGATGACCTTGCGCTCGCTCTGGCGGGTGTCGATGGGCGTAGCGAATTGCTCGGTCATTCTCTTCCCCCGTTCGCCCTGAGCCTGTCGAAGGGCCGTTCTTCTTTCAGCCACGCTAAAGGAAAGAACGGTGCTTCGACAAGCTCAGCACAAACGGAGAAAGAGAATATTGTTCGATGCGTCAGCCGACGCGCTTCACTGCACCCTTATGTGCGCCGACGCTTTTGTTGCGCGGGCGGAAGCGGCGCTTGCGCTGGCCTTCGGCGCCTTCGCCCGCGGCGCCGTCGCGGCGCAGGCCGCGTTCGCCCTGCGGCTTGGCACCGCCGCGGCCGCGATTGGCCTCCTGGCGCTGGCGATTGGGGTCACGCCCCTGGCTGCCGGTGTCGCGCGGCGGCGCGACCGGCTTGGGCAGGTTGCGCACCAGTTCGTTGAAGTTCTCGGGCAGCGGCATCGGTTCGGACTTCGACCGGGTAACGCGCTCGATGTCGCGCATATAGGGCCGCTCATCGGGCGCAATGAAGCTGATCGCCTTGCCCTCTGCCCCGGCGCGTGCGGTGCGGCCGATGCGGTGGACATATTGTTCGGGGACGTTCGGGATTTCGAAGTTGATGACGTGCGACACGCCCGACACGTCGATGCCGCGCGCGGCGATGTCGGTCGCGACGAGCAGCTTGATGTCGCCCGAGCGGAACGCCTGCAGCGCATGGGTGCGCTGCGACTGGCTCTTGTTGCCATGGATCGCCATCGCCTTGATCCCCGCGCCGGCCAGATGGCGCACGACGCGGTCGGCGCCATGCTTGGTGCGGGTAAATATCAGTGCGCGGTCGATATCTTCGCTCGCGATCACCGCATGGAGCAACGCTTGCTTTTCCTTCTGTTCGACGAAGGTCGCATATTGGCTGATCTTTTCGACGGTGGTCGCGGCAGGCGTCACCGAAACCGTCACCGGATCCTCAAGGAACTGCTCGGCGAGATGCGCGATTTCCTTCGGCATCGTCGCCGAGAAGAACAGGTTCTGGCGGCGCGACGGCAGCAGCTTGGCGATGCGGCGCAGCGAATGGATGAAGCCCATGTCCATCATCTGGTCGGCTTCATCGAGGACGAAGATTTCGACATCGTCGAGGCGCAGCGCACGCTGGTCGATCAGGTCGAGCAGGCGGCCCGGCGTGGCGACAAGGATTTCGACCCCTTGCGACAGCTCGCGGATCTGCTTGTTGATCGGCACGCCGCCGAACACGGTGGTGACGCGCAGCTTGGTAAAGCGGCCATAGTCGCGGCAGCTTTGCGCAATCTGCGCGGCGAGTTCGCGCGTCGGCGCCAGCACGAGCATGCGGCAACTGCGCGGGTTGGTCTTGTGCGGATAGGTGATCAGGTGATGGATCGAGGGCAAGGAAAAGCCCGCGGTCTTGCCGGTACCGGTCTGCGCGATACCGCACAGGTCGCGGCCCTTCATCAACGGCGGGATCGCCTGCGTCTGGATCGGGGTCGGGACGGAATAATCCTTGGCGGCAAGCGCGCGATTGATGTCGGCGTGCAGGCCAAAGTCATTAAAAGTCGTCATAAAATACTCACATAGGGCGACGCGCAGGCACATCCGTTCGGATCGAACGGACGGCGCACGGGCCGCGGGTTCGAAACGACCCGCGTGAAAGGGTGCCTCTGGGGACAAAGCGCTGGTCCGGCTCGCCCGCGCCTGAAAATGGGCGGGAAATCACGCTGCCGGTGGTTGCGGCGGATAGGCCCGCCATGCTGCGCTGCACAATATATGGCATGAAAAGGCCCGATTGGCAAGATGCTAGCCAAAAATGATAAACAGACCGACGGCGATCACCAGCAGCGCGAACGCAAGACGAAGGATGCGCGCGTGCGCTTCGATGCGGCGCAGGATCGGCATCGCGGCGAGGGTGCCAAGCGCGCCGCCGATCACGAGCGCGGCGAACAGCGACCATATGAGCTGACCATGCACGGCATAGGTCGCGCTGGTCGCGCTGCCGAACAAGGTCACCGACACCAGCGATGAAGCCGACGCGTTGGCCAGCGTCATGCCCGTCGCCGCCATCAGCCCCGGCGCGATCAGAAAGCCGCCGCCGATCCCGAAAAATCCCGCCGCGAGGCCCGCGGCCAGGCCCACGGGCGCCAGTCTCCACACCATGATCGGCGTCAGGCGCACCCCCGGATTGCCTTCGCTCTTGCGGGGGATCAGCATGGACAGGGCAATCGCGATCATCGCGGCGCCAAAGGCGCGGATCAGCTGATCGCCGTCGATCGTCATCGCGAGCCGCGCGCCCAGCACCGATCCGAGCAGCCCGGCAACGGCGAACACCGACGCGCAGGGCCATTTCACGCGGCCTGCCTTTGCTTGCGCCAACAACCCCGTCGCGGCGTTGACGGCGACGGCCGCCGCCGACGTCGCGATCGCGGCATGGGTGTCGGCAACCCCGACGACATAGATCAGCCATGGCGTCGCCAGCACCGACCCGCCGCCCCCGAACAGCGTCAGCAGCAACCCGACGAGCAATCCGCCGAGCAGCGCAAGCAGCAGCGCTTCCATCAGCTTTGTCGGCGCGGCCGCCACAGGCGGCGATCCAACGCGGTCAGGAAAGTCCGGGCGGCGCGCATGTCAGGTCGCCCGTTGCCGGTTCCACGGCGCCAGCATCAGTAGCCGCGCCATGCCGCAAAAGCCGCTAAGGCCGGCAAACAGCAACCCGGCGCCGACAAAAGCCGACAGGCCGAACCAGGCGGGGGCGACCAGGGTGCCGAGCAAGGCACCGATCAGGATCAGCATACCCGCAGCGATCTGGACCTGCCGCATGATTTCGAGCGGCGCGGAGCGATCGGTCGCCACCGGAAAGCCTGCGCGCTGCCAGCCGTCAAGCCCGCCCTCGAGCACGAACGCCTCGCCGGTCACGCGCGCGGCGAGCCGGTCGCACGCCCCCGCCGTCCGCATTCCCGAGCGGCAGGTGAAGATGACGTCAGCGGCGGGGTCGATCGCGAGATGCGCCTGCTCCCAGCCGGAGAGCGGCTGCGACACCGCGCCCGCAATGTGCGACCGCGCAAATTCGTCGGCTTCGCGAATATCGACCAGGACCGCGCCGCGTCCGGTCATGCGGGCACGAACCTCCGCCGGAGCGAGGCTGGTGAGTGTTGCGGGCATCAGGACGTCCTCATTTCAGGGGGGCAGAAAAGTTCGGCGAGCGTCTCGATCACCCGCATCGCGGCAGGATCGTCGAGCCGGTAAAAAATCGCCTGCCCTTCGCGGCGCGTTGCGACGATGCCCTCGGCGCGAAGCAGCGCGAGGTGCTGCGACAGCGCCGATTGCGACAGGCCGACGCGCGACTGGATATCGCCGACGGCCAATTCGCCATCGGCCAGCTGGCAAAGGATCATCAGCCTTTTTTCGTTGGCGAGCAGACGCAGCAACGTCGCGGCGCGGCCAGCGCTGGCTTCGAAGAGGCTGAGGTCAAAACGGGTCAGGTCGAACATGGCGCCAATATATTAGTTGATTCTAATTTAGCAAGACCTAATATATGGACAAAGGAGACTCGCCATGACCCCCGCCCCCGACGTCACCGGCTATTTCGACGAAGACACGAATACGATCAGCTATATCGTCGCCGATCCGCAGAGCGGCCGTGCCGCGATCATCGACCCGGTGCTGGGTTTCAGTCAGCGCGACGGGCGAACCTCGACCGCCGCCGCCGACCGCCTGCTGGCCGCGATCGAAGCGCGCGGGCTGCACCTGGCGTGGATACTCGAAACGCACGCCCATGCCGACCATCTGACCGCGGCGCATCACATTCACGAACGCACCGGCGCCCCGATCGTCATCGGCCGCCATATCGGAGACGTACAGCGCATCTTCGCGCCGCTGTTCGCCGCCAGCGACGTCGTTCCCGACGGCAGCGCCTTTTCGCGGCTGGTCGACGAAGGCGACAGCTTGCCGCTCGGCGAGCTGACGATCGGCGTGATCCACACGCCGGGACATACGCCGGCGTGCGTGACCTATAGGATCGGTGACGCGGCCTTCGTCGGCGATACGCTGTTCCAGCCCGACTATGGTACGGCGCGCGCCGACTTTCCGGGGGGCGACGCGGCGACGCTTTATCGGTCGATCCGCAAGATTTTCGCGCTGCCCGCCGAAACACGCATTTTCACATGCCACGACTATCCGACCAGGGACCGCGGCGAACCCGAATGGGAATCAACCGTCGCCGAGCAGCGCGCGGCGAACATCCATGTCCATGACGGGGTCAGCGAGGCCGATTTCGTCGCGATGCGCAGCGCGCGCGACAAGGGACTGGCCGCGCCGCAGCTGATCCTGCCGTCGTTGCAGGTCAATATCCGCGCCGGGGAACTGCCGCCGCCCGACCCCGACGGGCGACGCTATCTGCGCATCCCGCTCGACACGATCTGACTCGCGCCTCGCTCTTGAGTCGCCTGCGGCGCTGCGGCAAGGTTGCGGCCAAAGCGGGAGAGCATCATGGCGGACAAGATCATCGTAATCGACGAGGGGACGACCTCGACCCGGACGATGCTTTTCGCCGCCGACGGCACCCCGCTGGGCAGCGCGCAGCGCGAGTTTCGGCAGCATTATCCCGGCCCCGGGCTGGTCGAACATGATGCCGCCGAAATCTGGGAGGCCACGCTCGCCTGCACCCGCGCGATGATCAAGAAGGCCGGGGGTGCCGACCGGGTCGCCGCGATCGGGATTACCAATCAGCGCGAAACGGTGGTGTTCTGGGACCGCGCCACTGGCGAGCCACTGGCGCCCGCGATCGTGTGGCAGGACCGCCGCACCGCCGACGATTGCGCGGCGCTGAAGAATGCGGGGCACGAGGCTGCGGTGCAGGAGACGACCGGCCTGCTGCTCGATCCCTATTTTTCGGGGAGCAAGATCGGCTGGGCGCTGAAGCATTGGCCGCAGCTGCACGACGCGGGCGACCGGCTCGCGGTCGGGACGATCGAATCCTATCTCGTCTATCGCCTGACCGGCGGGGTGCACGTGAGCGATGCGAGCAATGCGTCGCGCACCTTGCTCATGAACATCAATGGCGCGGGCGGTTGGGATGCGGGGCTTTGCGATCTGCTTGGTGTCCCGTTGTCGCTACTGCCCGAAATCACCGGCTGCACGACCAGCGTCGGCGCGACCGATCCCGAGCTGTTCGGCGGCGCGATCCCGATCTGCGGCATGGCGGGCGACCAGCAGGCGGCGACGATCGGCCAGGCGTGCCTTGCGCCGGGTCAGACCAAGGCGACCTTTGGCACCGGCGCCTTCATCCTGTCGGCAAGCGGCACCGTCCGCCCGCATTCGACCAATCGCCTGCTCGCGACGGTGCTGGTGCAGGAAGGCGACGTGCGCTCCTACGCATTGGAGGGATCAGTGTTCGTCGCCGGCAGCCTGATCAAATGGCTGCGCGACGGGCTGGGGCTGCTCGCCAGCGCGGGAGAGAGCGAGGGACTGGCGCGGTCGGTCGCGGACAATGGCGGGGTCTATCTGGTCCCTGCCCTCACCGGGCTTGGTGCGCCGCATTGGCGGCCCGATGCGCTCGCGGCGATATCGGGCCTCAGCTTTGCCAGCACCAAGGCGCATGTCGCGCGCGCTGCATTGGAGGCGCAGGCGTATCAGGCGCACGACCTGAAATCGGCATTTGCCGCCGATGGGGTCGATTGGGCGGACCTGCGCATCGACGGCGGAATGGCGGCGAACGACTGGATGGCGCAGGACCTAGCCGATATGCTGGACCTGACCGTCGAACGGCCCGATTTTGTCGAAAGCACGGCTTTGGGCGCCGCGATGCTCGCGGCGACGGGCGCGGGGCTTTTTACCGATCTGGCGAGCGCGGCGAAAGCGATGCGCGGTACGACGACGCGCTTCACCCCTGCGCTGGCTGCCGAAAAACGCAAAACGCGCCTTGCCGGGTGGCAAAGCGCGCTTGCAAAGATTTTGGGCTGATTGCCGTCCCCGCGAAGGCGGGGGCCGCAGTCGGCCTTGCGCTATGTCGATAGCGGCCCCCGCCTTCGCGGGGGCGACGGCCATCAACGCTTGAGCGACAGACCGCCGAAACGCTTGTTGAACTTCGCAACCTGGCCACCCGCATCGAGCAGGCGTCCGGTGCCGCCGGTCCAGGCCGGATGCGCGGTGGGATCGATTTCGAGCGTCATGGTGTCGCCCTCTTTGCCCCAGGTCGAGCGCGTCTGATATTCGGTGCCATCGGTCATCTTGACCGTGATCATGTGATAGTCGGGGTGAATGTCTTTTTTCATGTCTTAAGCTCCTGTGCCGCTGGTTACCGACCAGCAGCGTGAGTCTGTGCGTCCGGAAACGCGAAGGTGCGGCCTTTAGTGGCGAAATCCCAATTCCGCAAGTGGGCTTGCGGGTCGCCCTTCCGTCATCCCGGCGAAGGCCGGGATCCGGCCGGGGCGTAAGGATGCGCGGGTGAGATCCCGGCCTTCGCCGGGATGACGAGAAGGCGTGTTGGCTTAGTCGCTCGGCGGGTCGGCGATCATCGCGGTGAACTGGCACTCGGCCGCCAGGACGCCGTCGAGCATCGCCTTGCCCTCGAAACGGCAGACGCTGCGCTTGGCCTGGATGATCGTGGCGTGCAGGTCGAGCAGGCAGCCGGGTTCGACCGGCTTCCGGAACTTCGCCCCGTCGATCGCCATGAAATAGACGAGCTTGCCGGTCCCGGCGAGGCCCATCGATTCGATCGCGAGGACGCCGGCGGCCTGCGCCAGCGCCTCGACGATCAATACGCCCGGCATGATCGGCCGACCGGGGAAATGGCCCTGGAAAAAGGGCTCGTTCATCGTCACCGCCTTGACCGCGTGGATCGACGTGTCGGGCACGATCGAAACCACCCGGTCGACGAGCAGCATCGGATAACGATGCGGCAGCAGCGTCAGGATCCGGCGGACGTCCGCCGCCCCGATCGCCCCTGCTGCTTTATCCCCGTCGGACACGATATTAACGCGTCGTCGGCGCGGTGCCGGTCGGCGCCGGTGCGGCGGGCGTGGCACCCGGCTGCGCGGCACGAGCGGCGTCCATCAGCTGCTGGTTGCGCTGCTGGACCAGCTGGCCCGGCTGGTAACCGGCGGGAACCGCGGTCGAGACGGTCGGCAGGATGCGGTTGAGTTCGGTCACGACCGCGTCGGTGATGTCGACATTGTTTTCGCGCGCCAGCACCGCATCGGGGTTGAGCAGCAGGTCGATCTTTTTCGCGACCATTGCGGCGCGGATCGCTTCGTTCATGCGAATGCTGATCTGGTCTTCGACATAGGCGATCGCGAGTTCGATCGGCGCGCCGATCTGCCCGAGTTCGGCCTGCGCCGCCTGGCGCTTGTCCTGAACGGCCTTGCCGGCGGCTTGCAGCGCGGCCTGGTTCTGCGGGGTCTTTTTCGCCTCTTCATTATATTTGGCGATCAGGACGTTGATTTCGGCCTGCAGGGTCTGGCCGCGCGACTGCTGCTGATCGATCTGGGCCTTGTAGGTGGTTTCGATCTGCTGCGATGCGACGGTAAAGGCGTTCGAGCGCGCGGCGGCGACGCGAACGTCGGCGACGCCGACGCCCTTTGCCTGCGCGATCGCAGGTGCGGAAACGATCGGCGAAACCGACAGCGTGGCGATGGCCAGCGCCGAGGCGACAAGAATTTTCTTCATTAGAATTGGGTTCCTACGTTGAATGAGAAGCGTTTGGTATCATCGCCCTCTTCTTTGCGAAGGGCGTAAGCGAAGTCGATCCGGAAGGGACCGAAGGGGGAGTTCCAGTTGACCCCGGCGCCGATCGCAACGCGCGGCATCCAGCTGTCGCCAAAGAAGCGTTCCTCGAACGGATCGAGGCGCGAGAAGCCGGTCGGACAGCTGGTATATTGGCCGGTGCCCGTCGGCACGCCGCCCGGCGGCGTCGTCGTCGTTTCATCGGCGAACTGGCTGGTTCCCGTCGTCGCGTTGCGGCACAGCGACTTGATCAGGCCAAAGCCCGGCGCGGCGGGGTTGGTTTCGCGGAAATTGGCGAGCGTGGTCAGCGTCGGTCGTTTCACGCTGAACACCGAACCGACGTCGAGGAAGATCGACGGCCGCAGCCCCAGTTCCTTGGCCCCGGTGCCGAGCGGGATGTCGAGTTCCAGGCGGCCCTGATAATAAGCGCGGCCGCCGAGCGCGTCGTCGATCTGACCCCGGTCGCGGTCGCCCTCGGTGATCACGATCGGATTGGCGGGGTCGGTATTGTCGACCGAATAGCGGATCACGCGGGGGCCGACGCCGCGAATGTCGAAACCGCGCATCTGCGGTTCGCCGAGGAAGAAGCGGTCGGTCAGGCGCACCTTGTCGCTGCCCGGGGTCGGGGCGCTGCCGAAGGGATAGATATAGCCGCCCTCGGCCGACACGTTGAGGACGAAACGGCTACCCAGGTTGAAGTGCTTCGACGCATTGGCGCGGGTGCGGACATATTTGACGCTGCCGCCAAGGCCCGCGAAATCCTGGCTCAAGGACAGCGACTGGCCGCGCGTCGGACGGATGCGATTGTCGCGGTCGTCATAGGCGAGCGTGTAACCGATGAGCGAGGTCGTGCGCTTGCCGATCGCGTCGCACAGATAGCGCCCGGCGACGAGCGGGTCGCACTGGTTGCCGAAGAAATAGATGCCGCGGTCGAGCGTCACATCGTCATAATTCAGGCTGTAACGTCCGAAGAAGGACATGAATTCGGTGAGCGGCACGCCGGCGTTGAGCTGGAACCCGGTGGTCACCTGCTGGAACGTCGTCTGGCGATCATTGTTGATGAAGTTGAACGAGTTCAAATCGCGGCGATAGATGCTGCCGCCGACCGAGATATTGCGGTCGAACAGATAGGGTTCGGTAAAGCCGAGCTCCACCGACTTCGAATAGCTCGAATAGTTGACCGAAGCCTGCAACTGCTGGCCGAGGCCGCGGAAGTTGCGCTGGCGGATCGACGCCTGGAGCAGGAAATTCTCGATCGACGAGAAACCCGCGGACAGCGACAATTCGCCGGTCGGCTTTTCCTCGACATTGGTTTCCAGGATGATGCGGTCGGGGGCGCTGCCCTCCTTGCGCTCGATCTCGAGATTTTCCTGGAAATAACCCAGACTGTTGATGCGGTTTTCGGTACGCTTGATGCCGAAGCTGTTGAAGGCGTCACCTTCGTTCAAACGGAATTCGCGGCGCACGACCTTGTCGTGGGTCAGCGTGTTGCCGTTGACGTCGATGCGCTCCACATAGGTACGCGGGCTTTCGGCCACGTTGAAGGTGATCTGCATCGTCCGCGTTTCGGCGTCGCGGCGGAATTCGGGATTGATGTCGGCAAAGGCATAGCCGAACAGACCGGCGGTTTCGCTCAGGCTTTCGACCGTGTCCTCGACCAGCTTGGCATCATACCAGTCGCCCGTTTTCATCGGCAGCAGCGTCTTCAGCATCTCGGGCTGGAAATCGCGCAATTCGCTCTTCACATCGACGTCGCCGAATTTGTAGCGTTCGCCTTCCTCGACCACATAGGTGATGATGAAGTCCTGCTTGTTGCTGGTCAGCTCGGCGACCGCCGAAATGACGCGGAAATCGGCATAGCCGTTCTGCAGGTAGAACAGACGCAGCTTCTGCTGGTCATAGGCCAGGCGATCGGGGTCGTAGCTGGTGTTCGACGACAGGATCGTCAGCAGTCCCGACTCCTTGGTCGCCATCTCGTCCTTCAGGTCACCGTCGCTGAACTTTTCGTTGCCGATGATGCTGATCTGGCGAACCTTCGACTTCGGCCCTTCGTTGATTTCGAACACGACGTCGACGCGGTTCTGGTCGAGCGACACCATCTTGGGCTCGACGGTCGCGGCGAAGCGGCCCTGCCGCTTGTAGAGTTCGATGATGCGCGCGACGTCGGCGCGGACCTTTGAGCGGGTGAAGATCTGGCGCGGCGCGAGCTTGATCTCGGGGCGGATCTTGTCTTCCTTCAGGCGCTTGTTGCCTTCCAGGATGACGCGGTTGATCACCGGGTTTTCGGTGACCTCGATCGTCAGCGCACCATTGTTGTCGGTGATCTGGAAATCCTTGAACAGCTCGGTCGCGGCAAGGTCCTTCAAGGCCTGGTCAAGGATCGACCGGTCATAACGCTGACCGACGCGCAGGCGAAGGTACGACAGGATTGTCTGCGCCTCGAGCCGCTGGTTGCCGACGATGGTGATCGACTGGACCGTGGTCGCGGCGGGCGCCGCTTCGGGAACGGGCGCTGGGACGGTCGGCGGCGCGACCTCCTGCGCCATCACCGGCGCTCCGAGCATCGTTCCTGCCAAAAGGAGGGCCGACAGCTGTGTCCGCGCCGAGAATTTGTGTGAAGCCACGCTGTTCATCCCGAAAAAATAACTCAAAAGCGCCAAGCCCGCCTGACCGCGGGTTCGCGCGCAACTCCCTGCCCCAGACTCGCTAGCCAATCAAGCGCGCGATCCCGTCCCACAGGCCCAATGAGCCCAAATCGTTGAAAGTCACGACCAGCATCAGCGTGACGATCGCCGCAAAGCCGAATCGAAACGCCCATTCCTGTGCCTGCGCAGGCGCCGGGCGGCGCCGCACAGCCTCATAGGCGTAGAAAAGCAAATGGCCTCCATCAAGCATGGGCAATGGCAAGAGGTTGATGAACCCCAGATTGATGGAAATCAGCGCGATGAAGAATATCAGCGACGCCAGCCCCAGCGTGGCCGCCTGCCCCGACACTTCGGCAATCTTGACAGGGCCGTTCATGTCCTTGATCGACCGGCGCCCGGTCAGGAACTGGCCGAGCACCTCGCCGGTCTGGCGGACGATCTGCCAGGTCTGGCGCAAGCCGACGGCGGGCGCCTCGAGCAAGCTGACCGACTGGATCTGAACCGGCGGCGGCGCCAGCCCGATGATCGCCCGTTCATATTCCTTGCCAAAGGGATCCTTGTCTTTGACCAGCCGCGGGGTCAGCGCGATCGTCCGTTCGCTGCCACCGCTGGCGACGCGGACCTGCATCGTTTCGCCCGGACGGTGGGCGACCGCCATCGGAATATCGCTGAATACGTCGATGCTGCGCCCATCGATCGCGACGATCCGGTCGCCCGGACGCAGGCCAGCGGCGTCCGCCGCTGATCCCGCCTCGATCCCGCCCGCAACGGGGGGCGTCACTAGCGTTCCGCCCACCCAGGCAAAGCCCGCAAGGATCAATATGGCGAACAGGAAATTGGTCACGGGCCCCGCCGCGACGATCAGCGCGCGTTTCCACACCGGCTGCGCGGGAAAAGTGTGCGATTTCTGTTCGGCGGGCAGATGCTGCCACTCGGCGTCCGGCTGGCTGACCGCATCGCGGTCGCCGGCGAACTGGACATAGCCGCCGAGCGGCAGCCAACCGATCTTCCATTCGGTGCCGCGCTTGTCGGTCCAGCTGACGATCTTGCGCCCAAAGCCGATCGAGAAGGTATCAGCCTTCACCCCGCACCAGCGTCCGACGATGTAATGGCCATATTCGTGCACGAACACGAGCGGGCCGAGCACCGCCAGAAATGCGATCGGATAAAGCCAAAGCGGAACGTCAAGCATGTTCATATTGGTCCACAAAGCGTTGGGCAGCCGAACGCGATGCGGCATCGACGCTGAATATATCTTGAAGCGATGACGGCGCGGCGGGTGCATCGGCGTCGATCACGCGGCGCACCGTATCGACGATTGCCGGAAAAGCGATGCGACCCGCAAGGAAGGCGGCCACCGCCACCTCGTTCGCGGCGTTGAGCTGCGCCGGGCGCGCGCCGCCTGCGGCGATCGCGGCGCGGCAGAGCGCGGTCGCGGGAAAACGCACCTCGTCGGGCGCCTCGAAATCGAGCCGCGCGATCGCCGCGAGGTCGAGCGGCGCGCACGGCGTCGCCATCCGTTGCGGCCAGGCGAGCGCGCTGGCGATCGGGATGCGCATGTCAGGCGAGCCGAGCTGCGCGAGCGTCGAGCAGTCGATATATTCGACAAGGCTGTGGATCACCGATTGCGGGTGGACGAGGATTTCGATGCGGTCGAGCCCGACGGGGAACAGGTGATGCGCCTCGATCAGTTCGAGCCCCTTGTTCATCATCGTCGCCGAATCGACGCTGATCTTGGCCCCCATCGACCAGTTGGGGTGCGCGACCGCCTGCGCCGGGGTGACGGCCGCCATTTTATCGGCGCTCATCGTGCGGAACGGGCCACCGCTCGCGGTCAGGATGATGCGACGCACCTGTTCGATCTTGCCGCCAGCGAGACATTGGAAGATCGCATTATGCTCGCTGTCGACCGGCAGGATGGTGGCGCCGGAGGTCCGCGCAACGGCGGTCATCAATTCGCCCGCCGATACCAGTGCTTCCTTGTTGGCGAGCGCAACATCGTACCCGGCGGCCAGCGCTGCCATCGTCGGGGCGAGCCCTGCGGTGCCGACGATCGCCGCCATGACCAGATCGGTCGGGCGCTGCGCGGCCTCGACCAAGGCATCGGCTCCGGCCGCAACGTCGATGTCGGTGTCGGCCAGCGCATCGCGAAGCTCGCCAAAGCGCGCCGCATCGGCGATCACCGCGACATCGGGGCGAAATTCCCGGGCGAGCCGTGCCAGTTCGGCGACGTCGCTGTTCGCGGTGAGCACGTTGACCCGCCACGCCGCGCCGTCGCGCCGCACCAGGTCGAGGGTCGATTGCCCCACCGACCCAGTGGCGCCGAACAGCGAAAGGCGGCGCTGCGTCATGTCAGCCCGCCGTCCCGACGCTGAGTTGCCCGAGATACGCCAGCGCGCCGAGCAGCAGCGCCACGGGCAGCACGCCGTCGACGCGGTCGAACAATCCGCCGTGGCCGGGGATGAGCTTGCCCGAATCCTTGACGCCCGCGCGGCGCTTCATCCAGCTTTGCGCGAGGTCGCCCATTTGCGCGAGCAGCCCCATGAACAGGCCGATCCACAGCGGCACGCCGGCGATGCCGGCGCGGTCGCCGATGGTGGCGCTGGCGATCAGCGCGGCGACCATGCCGCCGACCAGCCCCGACCAGGTTTTCGACGGGCTGATTTTGGGCGCGAGGCGCGCGCCGCCGAAGGCGCGACCCGCGAAATAAGCGCCGATGTCGGTCGCCCACACCATGCCGAATACCCACAGCGCCGCGGTCATGCCGAGCTGGTCGCGGATGAACCACAGCCCCGCCATCGCGCCGAGCACGAGGATCGGGCCGAGCGCGTTCAGCGCGGCCTTCGCGCCGCCGCCAAGTGTCATCCGCTTGACGAGCTGAAACCACTCGACCAGCACAAGCGCGCCGCCGACGAGCAGGAGCAAGCCGAACGCCAGCCCGCCGAACCACAGCGCGGTGCCCGCGATCGCGAACAGGATGATCGCCGACCCGATCCGGGTCCACAGGTCCGATTTTGTCGCGGTAGTCATGACTTCACACTTCCCCGCCTTGACCAACCAAATCCAAATAAATCAACCCGTTCACCCGCGAAGGCGGGGGTCCATCACCTGCCCTCTCTCCGTTTCGCTGCCGCTGGTCGAATTTCGAGGGGATCGGTGATGGACCCCCGCCTTCGCGGGGGAACGGTGCTTGGTTCGAAGCATGGTCCATCACCTCACAGCCCCCCGTAACGACGGTCGCGGCGCGCGAAATGGTCGAGCGCGGCTTTCAGATCGGCGGGCGTGAAATCGGGCCACAGCTTGTCGGTGAAATAGAGCTCGGCATAGGCCGATTGCCAGAGCAGGAAGTTCGACAGCCGCACTTCGCCCGAGGTGCGGATCAAGAGGTCGAGCGGCGGCATGTCGGCGGTGTCGAGATGCGCGGCGAGCGTTTCCTCGGTGATCGGCCCCTCGGCCGCGGCGGCGGTCGCCGCACGCACCAGTTCGTCCTGCGCGCCATAGTTGAGCGCGACCGCCAGCGTCGTGCGCTTGTTACCCGACGTGCGTTCGAGCGCATTGTCGATCAGCGCGACGACATCGGGCGCGAGCGCGCGCCAGTTGCCGATCACTTTGAGCCGGACGTCATTCGCCGCAAATTCGTCGAGGTCGCTGAGGATGAACCGCTTCATCAGCCCCATCAGGTCGTTGACCTCTTCCTCGGGCCGTTTCCAGTTTTCGGAGCTGAAGGCGTAGAGCGTCATCGCCTCGATCCCGAGGTCGCCCGCAGCGCGCACGATCGTCCGCACCGCCTCGACCCCGGCCTTGTGACCGGCGACGCGGGGCAGCAGGCGTTTTTTCGCCCAGCGGCCATTGCCGTCCATGATGATGGCGACATGGCGTGCGCCGTGACTCATAGATCCTCCCCGGAACGGGGAGGGGGACCACCGAAGGTGGTGGAGGGGCACGCGAGGCCACGCGCGGCGTATGATAGAGGGTGCCCCCCCACCATGCTTCGCATGGTCCCCCTCCCCGTTCCGGGGAGGATCGCGATGGCGGCACCGTCGCGCATCGGCTTAGCCCAGGATTTCCTTTTCCTTGGCAGCCGCGGCGGCATCGATTTCGGCGATCGTCGCGTCGGTCAGCTTCTGGACCTCGGTCTCGGCGCGCTTGCGCTCGTCCTCGCTGATTTCCTTCTTATTCTCGTCGGCCTTCAGATTGTCCATGCCGTCGCGGCGGACGTTGCGCACTGCAACGCGCGCCTTTTCGGCATATTGGCCGGCGAGCTTCGACAGCTCCTTGCGGCGCTCCTGCGTCATTTCAGGGATCGGCAGGCGCAGCATCTGGCCGTCGACGATTGGGTTGAGCCCGAGCCCGGCCGAGCGGATTGCCTTGTCGACCGGGCCGACGTTCGATTTGTCCCACACCTGCACCGACAGCATGCGCGGTTCGGGCGCGCTGACCGACGCGACCTGGTTGAGCGGCATGTGGCTGCCGTAAACCTCGACCGTCACCGGATCGAGCAGCGCGGTGTGCGCGCGCCCGGTGCGCAGGCCCGAAAGGTCGCTTTTCAGCGATTCGACCGCGCCGTGCATGCGGCGTTCGAGGTCGGCCTTGTCATATTTCGCCATCGTCTTGTCCTCTCTTTTGCTTTGGCTCAGGCGGTCGCGGCGGCATCGGTGACGACGGTCGAAACCCCCTCGCCCGCCAGCACGCGCGCCAGATTGCCGGCTTCGCGAATGTTGAATACGACGATCGGGATCTGATTGTCGCGGCACAGCGCCACCGCGCTCGCGTCCATCACCTTCAGATTGTCGGCGAGCACCCGGTCGTAGCTCAGCGTGTCGTAACGGACCGCGGACTTATCCTTTTTGGGGTCGGCATTATAGACGCCATCGACACTGGTACCCTTGAGCAGTGCATCGCACTTCATCTCGGCGGCCCGCAGCGCGGCGCCGCTGTCGGTGGTGAAATAGGGGGCGCCCACCCCCGCAGCAAAGATCACGACGCGCCCCTTCTCCAGATGGCGTTCGGCGCGGCGGCGGATCACCGGCTCGCATACCTTGTCCATCTCGATCGCCGACTGGACGCGCGTCTGGACGCCCAGCTGTTCGAGCGCATTCTGCATCGCCAGCGCGTTCATCACGGTCGCAAGCATGCCCATATAATCGGCCTGCGCCCGGTCCATGCCCTTGGCAGCGCCCGCCATGCCGCGGAAGATGTTGCCGCCGCCGATGACGAGACAGATTTCGAGCCCGCGATCCTTGGCTTCCTTGACCTCGGCGGCCATGCTGGCGACGGTTTCGGGGTCGATGCCGAAGGGGGTCGATCCCATCAGCGCCTCGCCCGACAGTTTCAGCAAGATGCGTTTCATGCCGGGTAGAGCCATGTCGGGGGGAACCTCTTTGGGAATTAGATACGCGAATGGCGCGCACCCTAGTGAAGGCGCGCGCCATTGCCAAGCGGACTGCCGCGCCATCCTCCCTGCGGCGTAGCCGTGGGGAGGGGGACCGCCGCGAAGCGGTGGTGGAGGGGCCAGCGACGCTTGCGCCAAGGCCCCTCCGTCAGCGGCTACGCCGCTGCCACCTCCCCATGGCTTCGCCACAGGGAGGATTTGGCAATCAAACGCCGGCGACCGCCGCGACTTCCGCCGCGAAATCGCTTTCTTCCTTCTCGATGCCTTCGCCGAGCTGGAAGCGGGTGAAACCCTTGAGCGTGATCGTCGCGCCGACATCCTTGCCGGCAGCGGCCACGACTTCGGCAACCGGGGTCTTGCCGTCCATCACGAAGAGCTGCGACAGCAGCGCATTTTCCTTGCGGAACTTGGCGATCGCGCCGTCGACCATCTTGGCGACGATGTCGGCGGGCTTGCCCGACTGGGCGGCCTTTTCCTCGGCGATCGCGCGTTCGCGCGCGACGAGGTCGGCGTCGAGATCGTCGCCGTTCAGCGCCAGCGGGTTCGCGGCGGCGACGTGCATCGCGAGCTGCTTGCCCAGCGGTTCGAGCACATCGGCGCCCGCGGTCGATTCGAGCGCGACGAGCACGCCGATCTTGCCCATGCCGGGCGCAGCCGCATTGTGGACATAGCCGGTCACGACGCCCGAGCCGACCGACACGATCGCGGTGCGGCGCAGCGACTGGTTCTCACCGATCGTGGCGATATTCTGGGTCAGCGCCTCGGCGACGGTGCCGCCGGTCGGATAAGCGGCGGCGCCCAGCGCTTCGATGTCGGTGATGCTGCCGGCGAGCGCGACATTGGTGACGTCGCGGACGAAGCCCTGGAATTGTTCGTTCTTGGCGACGAAGTCGGTTTCGCTGTTCACTTCGACCATCGCACCGCGGGTGCCATCGGTGGCAACGCCGACGAGACCTTCGGCGGCGACGCGGCCAGCCTTCTTGGCGGCGGCGGCGAGACCCTTGGTGCGCAGCCAGTCGATCGACGCTTCGATGTCGCCGCCATTTTCGGCAAGCGCCTTTTTGCAGTCCATCATGCCGGCGCCGGTGCGGTCGCGCAGTTCCTTGACGAGAGCGGCCGTAATTTCAGCCATGGGATATTCCTTTCCAAAAGGGCGGGCCCGTTTCGGCCCGCGGGACGTCCGCGCGCATGGCGGGACGACAAGTCAAAACGATGACGGGACAGCGTCGGGCAGAGCCGCGCCGTCCCGTCATGCGCAAAGCGGATTAAGCGTCGCTCTGGCGTTCGGTTTCGGCGGCCGCTTCGGCCGGAACCTGTTCATCTTCGGTCACAGCCGCTTCGACGAGCACGGGTTCGGCAACGGGTTCGACCGCCGCACCCAGATCTTCGCCGCGATCGGCGCGCGCCTGCTGGCCGCCGCGCGTCGCTGCCTGAGCGATCGCGTCGCAGTAGAGACGGATCGCGCGGGCGGCGTCATCGTTCGCCGGAACCGGGAAGGCGATGCCGTCGGGCGAGACGTTCGAATCGAGGATCGCGACGACCGGAATGCCAAGGACGTTGGCTTCCTTGATCGCCAGCTCTTCCTTGTTCGCGTCGATCACGAACATCACGTCGGGAATGCCGCCCATGTCGCGGATGCCGCCAAGGCTCATTTCGAGCTTGTCGCGTTCGCGCGTCTTGTTGAGCACTTCCTTCTTGGTCAGGCCCGAGGTGTCGCCCGAAAGCTGTTCCTCGAGGGTCTTGAGCCGCTTGATCGAGTTCGAGATCGTCTTCCAGTTGGTGAGCATGCCGCCCAGCCAGCGGTGGTTGACGAAGTGCTGACCCGAAGCGCGTGCGGCGTCGGCGATCGGCCCCTGCGCCTGGCGCTTGGTACCGACGAACAGCACCTTGCCACCCGAGGCCGCCGACGAAGCGACGAATTCGAGCGCGCGCGCAAAGAGCGGCACGGTCTGCGACAGGTCGAGGATGTGGATGCCGTTGCGCGCGCCGAAGATGTACGGCTTCATGCGCGGGTTCCAGCGGTGGGTCTGGTGGCCGAAGTGGGCGCCAGCCTCGATAAGATTCTGCATCGTGACGACAGGTGCCGCCATGGTCTTTCTCCTTCCGGTTGGTCCTCTGGAAAGCAAGAACCAGGTGTCGCAAGCGACGATCCCGGCACCGGTTTATGTGCGCCTTCCATGTGGAATGGGCGGCCCGTTAGCGGCCTTGGCGGTCAAAAGCAAGCGTCGAGCACGGCTTTGCGACGAGCCGCGGGCGCGCGGCGTCGATCGATCCGGCGACAATTTGACTCGGTTCGTCGCAAAACAGTTGAGAACAAACCAAGAACATGCAACCAAAAGCCAAGCGAAACCGTCATTTTGGTTGGAAAGGTTTCGTTAACGAAAACCCGGAAGGACAGATCATGGTTCAGGTCGCAGCCGCACTCCTCTTTGCCCTCGCCGTCGGCCTCGGCATCACGGTGATCCTGGCGATGCTGAAATCGAACGAGACCGCAATCCTGTCGGCGCTGCTTGGCGAAGGCGCTTTCCCGGTCGCCACGTCACCCGAATCGGACCCCGCCGTTTCCGCGCTGCCGATCCACCGGACAAATGCGCGCCGCGCTGTGCCGCGCCGGATGCCCGTCGCCATGACGGTTCGTCCGCAGTTCAGCCGCGCCGCCTGACCCGCGCATAGCTGGCCAGCCCGAAAGGCAGTGTCGCCGCATAGATTGCGCAGACCGCCAGCAGGGTCAGCCACGGCGCCGTCACTAGCGCGGCGCCGAGCAACCCGACCCCCGCCAGCGCGAACAGCCGCCACGACCGGCGCAGACGGATCGAGGCCCAGCTGTAAGTCGGGATTGCCGAAATCATCAGCATCGCGACGGCCAGCGCCCACGGCATCACCACATACCATTCGCGGAAGAATTCATTGCCCGTCGTCAGCCACAGATAGACGGGGACGAAAGACAGGCCGGCGCCCGCCGGGGCGGGAATACCAGTGTTGAAGCCCGCCGACTTGTGTGGCTGAAAATCGGCATCCATGCGCGAGTTGAAACGCGCAAGGCGGAGCGCGCAGCAGACCGCCAGCGCGAGCGCAGCGGTCCAGCCGAATTTGGGGGCGTTGGTCAGCGACCAGAGGAACAGGATCATCGCCGGGGCGACGCCAAATGCGATCACATCGGACAATGAATCAAGCTCGGCGCCGAATTTGCTCTGCGCGCGCAGCAGCCGGGCGATGCGCCCGTCCATCCCGTCGAGCACCCCGGCAAAGATCACCGCGGCGATCGCCAGCTCGAACTGCCCGCCAATCGCGAAGCGCACCCCGGTCAGGCCGAAACAGAGCGCCAGCACGGTGATCGCATTGGGCGCAAAGGCGCGCAGGCTGATGCCGCCGATGCGTCGCCCGGCGGCGTCGGGGGCGATCTGCTGGTCTTCGCTCACCCTATTGCCCGATGCCGTCGATCATTGCCGCTTGGCCAATCCGCGCGATCACGGTTTCGCCCGCCAGCGTCCGCTGTCCGAGTAGCACCTGCGGCGTGGTCCCCACGGGCAGATAGACGTCGACGCGGCTGCCGAAACGAATGAGGCCGACGCGCTGGCCGGTGGCGAGCTCGTTGCCCATGGTGACGAACGGCATGATCCGCCGCGCGACCAGCCCCGCGATCTGGGTGAAGCCGATCCGCACCCCGTCGGCGCGCTCGACGACGAAATGCTGGCGTTCATTCTCCTCGCTCGCCTTGTCGAGATCGGCGTTGAGGAATTTTCCGGGAATATACACCAGCTTGCGCAGCGTTCCTGCCACCGGCGTGCGGTTGATGTGGACATCGAACACGCTCATGAAGATCGACACGCGCAGCATCAGTGCGTCGCCGAGGCCGTCGGCGCCCGCGATCTCGGGCGGCGGCGCGACTTCGGCGATCTGGGTGATCAACCCGTCGGCAGGCGCGATGACGACATCGCTGCCGGTCGGCGTGACGCGAACCGGATCGCGGAAGAAGGCGCCGACCCACAAGGTCACCCCGAACATCAGCCAGCCGACAATCTCCCAACCGAGCAGCCAGAAGCACAGCGTGATGATGCCAGCGATAAGCAGGAACTTGCGACCTTCGGGATGGATCGACGGCCATTGCCATTTGATGCCGCCGCCCGGGCGGTTCGAAGAGATGATATTGGACATGGCCGTTCTTCTAGGGGGCGCACCTGATACTGACAATGGATAAGGCACGTCCCGGGTTCCGGACCGCCGCCACCACGCCCATTGATCAATGGCGCCGCTTTGCCTAAGGCCCGCTGCAACTCCGACTCCCCAAGGATAAAGGCTGAACGCATGGGCAAGATCAAGGTAGCCAACCCGGTCGTCGAACTCGACGGCGACGAAATGACCCGGATCATCTGGCAATGGATCCGCGAACGGCTGATCCTGCCCTATCTCGACATCGACCTGCATTATTACGACCTTGGCATCGAGGAACGCGACCGCACCGACGACAAGATCACCGTCGAAGCCGCGAACGCGATCAAGAAATATGGCGTCGGCGTCAAATGCGCGACGATCACCCCCGACGAAGCCCGCGTCGAGGAATTTGGCCTGAAGAAAATGTGGAAGTCGCCGAACGGTACGATCCGCAATATTCTGGGCGGCGTGGTGTTCCGCGAACCGATCGTGATGCGCAACGTCCCGCGGCTCGTCCCCGGCTGGACCGACCCGATCGTTGTCGGCCGCCATGCGTTCGGCGACCAGTATAAGGCGACCGATTTCCGCGTCCCCGGCCCCGGCAAGCTGCGCCTGGTGTTCGAGGGCGAGGACGGCACCGTGATCGACGAGGAAGTGTTCCAGTTCCCGACCTCGGGGGTCGCGATGGGGATGTACAACCTTGACGATTCGATCCGCGACTTTGCGCGCGCCAGCCTCAACTATGGCCTCGCCCGCGAATGGCCGGTGTATCTGTCGACCAAGAACACGATCTTGAAAGCCTATGACGGGCGGTTCAAGGATCTGTTCGAGGAAGTGTTCAACGCCGAATTCAAGGCCAAGTTCGACGCGCTCGGCATCGTTTACGAACATCGCCTGATCGACGACATGGTCGCCTCGGCGCTGAAATGGTCGGGCAAGTTCGTCTGGGCCTGCAAGAATTACGACGGCGACGTCCAGTCGGACACGGTGGCGCAGGGCTTTGGCTCGCTGGGCCTGATGACCAGCGTGCTGATGACCCCCGACGGCCAGACCGTCGAGTCCGAGGCCGCGCACGGCACCGTAACCCGCCATTACCGCATGCACCAGCAGGGCAAGGCGACCTCGACCAATCCGATCGCGTCGATCTTCGCGTGGACCGGCGGCCTGAAGCATCGCGGCAAGCTCGATGGCAATGACGCGCTGATCAAATTCGCCGACGATCTGGAAAAGGTCTGCGTCGCGACGGTCGAAAGCGGCAAGATGACCAAGGATCTGGCACTGCTGATCGGCCCCGACCAGAATTGGCTGACCACCGAGGGCTTCTTTGAGGCGATCGTGGAGAATCTTGACGCCAAGATGGGGAGCTAAGGTCATCGTCGCCCCCGCGAAGGCGGGGGCCGCTGGCTACCATGCGCCATCCCTTTAGCGGCCCCCGCCTTCGCGGGGGCGACGTTTACCGGGTGCTTCCCATAACCACCTAGCCAATCGGGGCCGGCCTGCATAAGGTCGGCCCTTATGGTATCGGAAACAGAAACATCGGCCATCGGCAACGCTCTGGTGGTTCTCGGCGCCGCGGGCATCGTCATCCCCGCGTTTGCGCGCTTTCGCCTGCCGCCGGTGATCGGGTTCATCCTGGTCGGCCTGCTGGTCGGGCCATCGGGGCTGGGGTCGCTGGCGGGCGATTATCCGTGGCTGAAGCATGTCACGATCGGATCGACCGAGGACATCGCGCTTTTCGCCGAATTCGGCATCATCCTGCTGTTGTTCTCGATCGGGCTCGAACTCTCATTCCGGCGGCTGTGGGCGCTGCGCAAGCTGGTGTTCGGGGTCGGCGCCGCGGAGTTGCTGATCGGCGGGGCGATATTGGGCGGCGGGCTGTGGCTGCTCGGCGATCTGTCGACGCCCGCGGCGTTCGGACTGGGGATCGCCCTCGCCTTATCCTCGACGGCCCTGGTGCTGCCCATGGTCGGAACCAAATCGGCGGTCGGCCGCGCCTCCTTTTCGATGCTTCTGTTCGAAGATCTGGCGATTGTCCCGATCATCTTCGTCCTCGGTGCCCTCGCCCCCAATCCGGCGGGCGACAACACCGAATTGCTGCTGACCACCCTGTGGCAGGGCGCGCTGGTCGTCGCGGTGCTCGCGGTCGCGGGCTGGTTCCTGCTGCCCCGAATTTTCGCGCAGGCGGCGCGCGCCAAGGACCCCGAACTGTTTCTGGCCGCCAGCCTGCTGGTGGTCATCGTCGCCGCGCTCGCCACCGCCGCCGTCGGCCTGTCGCCGATCGTCGGGGCGTTGCTCGCGGGCCTGATGATCGCCGAAACCGAATATCATGGCGAGGTGGAGGCGATCACGGCGCCGTTCAAGGGCCTCGCGCTCGGGGTGTTCCTGATCAGCGTCGGCATGGGACTGAACCTTCAGAGCATTGCAGCGCAATGGCCGCTGCTGATCGCCGCGGTTGTCGGCGTTGTGCTGGTCAAGGCGATTGTCACCGCATCGCTGCTCCGCTTTTCCGGCGCACGCCGCGGCACCGCCGCTGAAGTCGGCCTGTTAATGGCCAGCCCGTCGGAAACGACGTTGATCGTGCTGACCGCCGCTCTGACGGCAGGCATTATCGACCCCGAAACGGCCAGTTTCTGGCAGTTGGTCACGGCGATCGGGCTGACCATCACGCCGCTTCTGGCGCGCATCGGGCATGACATGGCGCGGCGGATCGAAATGCGCAGCGACGACACGCCCGAGGACGAGCCTGCCGTGGCGCGGACGGTGATCGTTGGGTTCGGCCGCGTCGGGCGCACCGTCGCCGAGCTGCTGCGCGAGCATGGCCGCTCCTATATCGCCGTCGATGCCAATATCGATAGCGTGGCGGTGGCGCGGCGTGACGGTTTTTCGGTGCGGTTCGCCGATGTCGCGCGGTCGGGCAGCCTCGACAAGCTGGGGATCGAAAGCGCCGACGCGATCGTGCTGACGATGGACGATCCGGTGCAGCAGTTGCGGATGACCAAGCAGTTGCGGCAGAAATTTCCCGAGCTACCGATCATCAGCCGCGCGCGCGACGCCGACCATGCCGCAGCGTTGTATCAGGCGGGGGCAAGCGACGCGGTGCCCGAAACGCTCGAAAGCTCATTGCAACTCGCCGAAGCGGTGCTGATCGACCTCGGCGTTGCGATGGGCCCGGTGATCGCATCGATCCACGACGTGCGCGCCAAGATGCGGCGCGACATCATGACCAAGGGCGAACTGGACCGCGAACCGCGCATTCGCAAGGTACGCCGTCCGGCGACGGGCGAGGAAGCGGCTTAACGCACTTCGGCTCCCCATATCCGTAGCCCTGAGCTTGTCGAAGGGCGCTTCTCGGATAGCCGCCCTTCGACAAGCTCAGGGCTACGGATCGTTTGAACGGGTCCGATGTTAACGCCCACCCGCCGATGGCGCTGCCGTCGCCGCGCCCAGCGCCGATGCGTCGGCCAGCGTCATCCCCTTGGGCAGGATCGCCAGCGACCATTGGCGCTGCGGGGTCAGATATTGGCGCGCCAGCCGCTGGACGTCGGCGGGGGTGACCGCGGCAATATCGTCCTGCATCGACAGTGCGGCGGCGGTCACCCGCGGATCGCGCGTCGCGCCCTCGAGCAGGAACATCCAATAGACATTGCCGGTCGACGCGCGGGCGACCTGTTCGCGGATCGGGACGGCGTTACGCGTCAGTTCGTCGGCGCTGACCGGCGTGGCAACCAGATCGGCGGCGATGTCGCGCGCGATGCCATAAAAACGGTCCAGATCCTTGGGCGCAAGCAGGCTGCCGACGAGCAGGTAGCCGCCGCTGTCGAACCCCGTCGGCCAATGGCTGTCGACCACCGGGCCGTAGCTCGCGCCCTGTTCGGCGCGCAGCCGGTCGAACAGCCGATCGTTAAACACCGCGGCGAGCACCTCCAGCCCGCGCGCGTCGCCCGGATTGGCAAGGCCGCCACCGGTCTGCCAGGCGGTCATCGCCGCCGCCTGCCCCTGTTCGCCGCGATGATAGGCGATCTCCGGGGTTTTGGCGGGCTTGGCAAAATCGACGCGCTGGCCGCCGGCGGGTGCCAGTATCTTTCGCGGCGGCAATGCACCGAGCGTATTCGCCAGAATCTGGCGATAATCGACCGCTTCCAGATCGCCGAAAATCTGCACCTCGATCGGGCCGCTGGCGAGCCGCGGTTCCCAGAAGGCGCGGAAAGCGGCGGGGGTCAGCGCCGCGATCGCAGCCTTGTCGGGCGCCGCCCAGCGCGCGTCATTGCCGGTCAGCCAGCCGCGCAGATTGCGGTCGAGCACCGCATTGGGGGTCGCGTCGTTAAGATCGTAGCCGGTGAGATAACCGATGCGCAGACGCTCGACCGGCGCGGCATCCCAGCGCGGCAACGCCAGCTTGCCCGCGATCAGCCGCATCTGGTCGGCGAGGTCGGCGGGCTTGCTTTCCGCCGACAATTCGAACGCATCGTCATCGATTGCAAAATTCAGCTGGATCTGGCGGCCATTGGTCAGTTGGTCGATCTCATTCTGGCCCCACGGCCCGATGCCGCTGGCGACCAGCGCATAATCGCCGGTCCACAGCAAGTTCGGCGCGTCGGCGGCGACGCTGCGGTTGCCGGTACCAAAGCGGACGTTGACGCGCACCTTGCCGGGTTCGACCTTGTTATTCGATACCAGCGCGGTGACGCCATTGGCGAATTCGATCCGTTCGGCGCGCAGCCCGAGCAGGCTGGTGGTCGAGGTGATCGTGCCGGGCGTCCCGAACGCGGGCAGCTGTTTGAAATCGGCCTGGACCGCCGCCAGCCGGTCGTCGCGCGCGGTGACCGGCGCCTTCAGCGCCGCGAGCACCGCAGCATCACCCCCCGCCGCAGTCGGGGTGGTCAGCACCGCGCGGGTGACCGGCGCGGCAAAGATCGCCTTGCTGATGTCGAGCATCACCTGCGGCGTCGCCGAGGCGCGGATCGCCTTGAACATATCGACCTGCCCCTGCGGGCTGGTTACCGTTTCGGCAATGTCGACCGCGCGGACCATGTCATCGGCCAACCGCGCGCCGGGTTCGTTGCGCGCATTTTCCAGTTCCTTTTGCAGGAACGCTTCGATTTCGTTGGCTTCACGGTCGATGTCGGCCTGCGACGGCGGGTTGGTGACGGCATCGGCGATCACCCCGCGCACGTCGGCCAGCGCAGCTTTCCAGTCGCTCAGGGGGACGATCGACGCCATGGTGACGTCGGCGCTGCGGCTGACATATTGCTGTTCGACGGTGGCGACCAGGTAACTGCCGCCGCTGCGCGCGCGGTTTTCCAGCCGCCGGTTGACCAGCGCCTGGGCGATGAATTCCAGATACAGGCGCCGGGTGTTCTCCACCGTATCGATGCGCCGCTGCCACGGCCGCACCATCGCCAGTGTCAGCGCGAGCGGCTGGTTCGGCTCGACAATCTCGCGCGCGGTGGGCGCCGCCGGGTCGGGCTTGCCGAAATCGGGATCGACGGGGTTCGGTCCCTCCGCGCGCCAGTCACCATAATATTTGGCGACGAGCCGCGCCAGTTCGGCGGGCTCGGCATCGCCGACGATGACCACCACCGCACGTTCGGGGCGGTACCAGCGGTTGTGAAACGCCGCGACCGACGTCGCGCTCGCCTTGCCGAGCGATGCGGTGGTGCCGATCGGCGAGCGGTCACCGAGCAGCTGCCCCGCAAACAGATGCGCGTTGGTCGCGTCGGCAATCCGCTTTTGCGGGCCGTCCGATTCGCGCAGTTCGGACATCACCACGCCGCGCTCGGCGGCGACCGCGAGTTCCGAGATTCGCGGTTCGCGGATCATCCCTGACAGCAATTTCATGCTTTCGTCGAGATTGGCGGGCGTCACGCTGGGCAGGTCTAGTTGGTACACGGTCTGCGTCGGCGTCGTTTGCGCGTTGGAATCGCTGCCAAAGGTCACCCCGAACCGCTGCCAGATACGTTTGGCTTCGCCGTCGGGAATATGTTCGGAACCGCGAAAGGTCAGATGTTCGAGCAAATGCGCGTAGCCGCGCTCCTGTTCGGTTTCGAACATCGATCCGACGTCCATCCGCACCCGGATCGACACTTGCCCGGGCGGCACGCCATTGTTGCGCACTGCGTAGCGCACGCCATTGGGGAGAACGCCGAACTGCCAGGCGATGTCGCGCGGGATGTCGCTGCCCGCATAGAGCCAGTCGCTGTTGGCCGACTGGCTGGTCGCCATGGTCAGCGCCGCGCTGCCCTGTGCGTTCGCTGCGAGCGGGGCCAGCAGCAGCGCAGCGACGCCGACAAACAAAAAGGATCGAGAAAAACGAAGCGACGCGCGTGCGGGGGCATAGGACATTGCGCCATCTTAACCCGTTCCAACCTTGCTGGCCACTGAACTGTCGCGGCGCTTGTCCTGTCGGCGGCGGTGGCCTAGCCAGTGACGATGACTGCTTCACCGCCATCCCCGCCGATCGCTGCGCTCATCCAGATGACGAGCGGTACCGACCCACAGCGCAACCTGGCGACGATCGATCGCGCGATGGCCGATGCGGCGTCGCGCGGCGCGGCGATGGCTTTCCTGCCCGAAATGTCGCTGCTGCTCGACCGCGATCGGGCACGCTCGGGCGCGCATATCGTCCGCGAGGCCGATAGCCCCTGGCCCACCGCGCTGCAGGACATGGCGCAGAAGCATGGGCTGTGGCTCCATTCGGGGTCGATGCCCCTGCTTGCCGACGATGGACAGCGGCGCGTCAACCGCAGCCATGTGATCGCCGCCGACGGCAGCATCCGCGCGCGCTATGACAAGATCCATATGTTCGACGTGACCTTGCCATCGGGTGAGAATTGGACCGAATCGGCGGCCTATGCCGGGGGCGATACACTGGCGGTTATCGATACCCCGCTTGGCCGGTTAGGCCTGAGCATCTGTTATGATTTGCGGTTTCCCGAACTTTACCGAGCGCTGGTCGGTCAGGGGGCGACGCTGGTCGCAATCCCCGCTGCCTTCACGGTGTCGACGGGCGAAGCGCACTGGCATGTGCTGATGCGGGCGCGGGCGATCGAAACCGGCTGCCATATCCTGGCAGCGGCGCAAAGCGGGCTTCATGACGATGGCCGCGCGACATATGGCCACAGCCTAATCGTCGATCCGTGGGGGGCGGTGCTAGCAGATGGCGGCACGGTCGAGGGTGAAGCGGGGTATCGCATCGTCTCGGCGCCGATCGACAGCGCTGCGACGGACCGCGCCCGACAAGCGATTCCCCTGGACCGTTCCCGGGAGATGCGCGGCATCACATTATAGGCGATGCGCAATCGCGCTTTCGGGATCCATGCGGCCAGGGTCGGCAAACGTCTGCGCCGCCAGTACATCTACTACAGACGCACAAAAGGCCCCGAGCGAAGCTCGGAGCCTTTCGGTATCTTTAGCGATCAGCCGAAAATTACGGGCTGGTCGGCGAGTCGTCGTTGTTGTCCGACGCGATGATGATGCCGCCGATGATGGCAGCCAGCGCGACGATAGCGATGATCCAGCTGGTGCCGCCTTCGAGCTCGCTCTGGCCGTCAACGGCCGAAGCTGCACGGGCTGCGGGAGCGGCCGACGCCGCAACCGGGGCTGCAATCATCGAGGTCGCTGCGAGAGAGATCGCAGCCTTTTTGAGCAGGTTCATTATATTCTCCGTCCACTGGATTAGTCTTGTCGAATCGCACCGGGAAAATCCCCAACACTCATCTGCGAGGCCGTCTTAGGCACAGCGTTCAGCAAATGCAACGACGATTTGCCCTAGTCCGGCAATTCTTACCAAATTGCTAAATAGAGAGAAACTTGTTGCAAAAAGGTCACTAGCCCCGGCGAACACGCTCGAAAGATTCGCTTGTCACCGGGTATCCCAAATGCCCCGGAATGCACAAAAACGCCTGTCCGTCGCGATCCTCGATCCATGGGGTTACCAGATCGATCGGAAACTGCCTCGCATGATCCGAAAATCGAGCAAAATCAGGTTCCTGCGCCAATTTTTCGAGATTGCGACGGGTCGGAAAAATGACCGAGACCTCGCCGCTGTCGGCCATCGCCAGCGTGTTCGTCGCGGTGGCCCAGAAAATATGGCTGTGCTCGGCCTCCTCGACCGTCAGTTCGTGGCTGTGCGGCGGCGCGCTAACGGCATAGAATCGCGTGTCAAATGTCCGCGCCTCCTTGAAGTTCGGACACCAGCGCGCGAAGGGGACCAACGAATCCAACGCGATTCGATCGCCGCGCGCCGCCAGCATGTCCGAGAGCAGCGTGCCGGCGAGCAAGGCGCGGCGCACGTCGGGAACGTCACGGTCCGTCAGCCCTGGCCAGCCGACCGCGAGCCCGGTTTCCTCCAGCGTTTCGCGCAGCGCCGCCACCCGCGCCGCGCCGTCGGCTTCGGCAAGATCGGGCGCGTGCTGGCGCGCCACCAGATAGTCGTCGGGATCGACCCGCCCGCCGGGGAAAACGACCGCGCCGGCAGCAAAGGCCATGTTCGTCGAGCGCTTGACCATCAGGATTTCGTCGGGGCCGCCGTCGTCCGACGGCCGCATGATGACCAGCGTGGCCGCGGGGATCGCGCCGTCTGGCAAATTTTCCGAGGTCGGTGATGATGGGACGGGGCTGCTCATCGACCAAGCGATAACCGGGCCATCGCCCCTTGTCATCCCGGCATTGCGGCGACCGCGATGCGGGTGCAAGATGTCCGCCGACCGACAAAGGGGAGCAGGGCATTGGGAATCGTCGAGATTTTGGGCGTCGCCGGCAGCCTGAGCCTGCTCGCCGGTTGGCGGCTGTACCTGACCATATTGGCCACCGGCACCGCGATGCATTTCGGCTGGCTGCCGCTGCCCGAACATCTCGCGGCGTTGCAGGTGCTGGCGAACCCGTGGGTGCTGGGGGTCGCGGCGATCGGGACGCTCGCCGAATTCCTGGCCGACAAGATCGCGTGGGTGGATTCGATGTGGGACATGGTTCACAGCGTGATCCGCCCGCTCGGCGGCGCCTTGCTTGCGCTTGCGCTCGTCGACGCGTCCGATCCGACCTGGCAGGTGATCGCCTTTCTGCTCGGCGGCGGCGGCGCCTTGCTGAGCCACGGCGCCAAGGCGACGACGCGCGCCGTCGTCAACGCCAGCCCCGAACCTTTCAGCAATGCCGTGGTCTCGACCGGCGAGGATGTCGCGACCGGCGGCCTGCTCGCGCTGGCGATCGCCTTCCCCCCGCTCGCAATCCTGATCGCGGTCGTGATGGCAGTCGCCGCGGTCGTCGTGATCATCGCGCTGCGCCGCCTGCTCCGCAACATCAAGGCGACGCTGAAACGCGCGCTCGGCGATGAGGCTCCGCGAACCGACGGGGGACCGCCCTCCTAGGGACAACTCTGGCCAAACTGAACCGTAGCCCTGCGCTCGTCGAAGGGCGCTTCTCGGATAGTCGCCCTTCGACAAGCTCAGGGCTACGGCGACGAATAATGCCGTCTATTCGGGACGAACCTCTGGGCCAAACCTTAGGCGGCGCCCGGCAACAATTGCTTGAGCGGCGTTTCGGTATCAGCGAGCTGCTCGGCACTTGCCACCAGTCCCGCGGTGACGATCATCCGGCCCTGGACATAATCCTTGGTGGCGTTGACGCAGTCGATCGCGATCACCTTGCCCGCCTTCAGATAGATCACCGAAAAGCTGCGCGTCGCGGGGTCGCCGCGCATCACGGCGCGGTCGTGGCCGGTCGACAGCCCTGCGGTCTGAAGCTTGAGGTCATATTGGTTCGACCAGAACCACGGGATCGCGTGATAGGGCGCTTCGTCGCCGACGATGCCCTTCGCGACGACATTCGCCTGGTCATTGGCGTTCTGAACCGATTCCAGGCGGATCACGACGCCTTCGGCATAATCATTTTCATGCGCGGCGCAGTCGCCGATGGCATAGATATCGGGCAGGCTGGTCTTGCACAGGCGATCGACCAGCACACCGTTGCCCCCCTCGGCCCCCGCGGCGATCAGCGGCTCGACGGCGGGAATGATGCCGATACCGACAATGACCAGATCGGCGGCGATGACCTCGCCATCCGCCAGCCGCACGCCGGTTACATGATCGGTGCCCTCGATCGCCTCGACCGCGACCCCGAGCCGCAGGTCGACGCCATGATCGCGGTGTTCGCGCTCGTAGAAGCGCGACAGCTCGGTCCCGGCGACGCGCGCCAACACGCGATCGAGCGCTTCGAGGAGGACGACCTTCTTGCCCGCCTTGCGCAGCACCGCCGCCGCTTCCAGCCCGATATAGCCGCCGCCGATCACGACGATCTGTTTTGCGGTTTCCGATGCGGCCTTCATCGCATCGGCGTCGGCGCGGGTCCGCACGCCCTGTACGCCGGGCAGGTCGCCGCCCGGGATGGGAAGCATCCGGGGCGATCCGCCGGTCGCCCAGACGAGCTTGCCATAGCCGATCGTCTCGCCGCCATCGGTGGTAACCGTATGCGCTGCCGGATCGACCGCGACGACGCGCTTGCCGAGCAGCATCGTCACCTCGCGCTCGTCCCAATATTTGGCGGGGCGCAACTGGATGCGCTCGAATTCCTTCTCGCCCGCGAAATACTCTTTCGACAGCGGCGGGCGTTCATAGGGAAGCTCGGGCTCGTCGCCGATGATCGCGATGCTGCCGGTGAATTTCTGGGTACGCAGCATGATCGCGACCTGCGCTCCGCCATGGCCAGCCCCGACAATCACCACGTCAAAATGCATCGCTCGCTCTCCCGCTTTTCAAGCGCGTCCCTTGCACGGCGACGTAACGGAAACAAGGCGGTTCGCCCTGCGACGCGGGCAAGAAAAACTTCGCGCTGCGGAGGCTGGGAACCGACGGCCGCGTCAGCCGCGGCGCGCGAGCCGAGCCCGGATCGCCGCGGTATAGGTGCGGCCGACGCGCAATTCGGTGCCATCGTTCAGCACCGCGATCAGCGAGTGAAACTGCCCGGCCTTGACGCGATCGACCGCGTCGATACGCACCATCGTGCTGCGGTGGATGCGCTGAAACTGGAAGGCCGGCAATAGCCGCTCAAGCGTTGCCAGATTTTCGTTGTATAAATAGCTGTTGCCGTCGACATGCACACGGACATAGTCGCGTTCGGCACTGATGTGCGAGATGCTCTCGGGCTTGATCCGGACATATTCGCCGCCCGCGCGAACCCATAATTCGCCCAGATGATTGCGCGTTTCAGGCTCTGCCGCGCGCAGCGTCGCGACGACCTCTTCCAGTTCGCGGATGCGGTCGGCGCTTTGTTTTTGCTCGACCGCCATGCGGGCGCGCTCCATTGCGGTCTGGAATCGTCCCGCCTCGATCGGCTTGGTGACATAGTCGACCGCCTGCGCATCGAAGGCGCGCAGTGCCTGATCGCTGAACGCGGTCACAAAGATCACCGCCGGAGCCGGGTCGGGCAAATGGCGGAGCAGGTCGAAGCCGCTGCCCCCAGGCATCCGGATATCGAGCAGGATGATGTGACACGGGGCACTGGCCAGCCACTCGGCCGCCTGCGCGACATTGCCCGCCTGCGCGACGTCGCCGACCCACGGCAGTTGCTGCGCCAGCCGCACCACGCGGCGGCGCGCCAAAGGTTCGTCATCGACGACCAGGATCGCAAATTCCCGCATCAGACCGACCATGGCAGCTTGATCTCGGCGCGAAACAGCGCCGGGGTCAATCTGGTTTCGAAAGAACTGCGCGTCCCGAAGCGCGCCGCGAGCCGTTCGGCGACGTTGCGCAGCCCGATCCGGCTCCCCGGTCGCGGCGAGCCCTCATCGATCGAGCAAAGGTCGTTTTCGACCCGGATGCACAGCTGGTCGCCATCGCGCCACGCGGTGATCCGGATGCCGACTTCGCCCGTGCATGGTTCGATCCCGTGCTTTACCGCATTTTCGACCAGCGGCTGGAGCAACAGGTTCGGGACCAGCGCCTTCAACGCCGCCTCCTCTACGTCGATCGTGAAGCGCATGCGGTCGGGAAAGCGTTCACGTTCGATCTCGAGATAATCTTCCTGCAATTCGAGTTCGGCGGCAAGCGTCACATCCTTCAGCGGATCGAGCTCGAGCGTCTGGCGCAGAAAGGTCGACAGCGACATCATCATGCGCTGCGCGCGCGCCGTCGCGCCCTCCTCGACCAGCCCCATGGCCGAATTGAGCGTGTTGAAGAGGAAATGCGGATTAATCTGGTATCGCAGCGCGCGCATTTGCGCCGACAGCGCCTCTTCGCGCGCCAGGGCAAGGCTCCGTTCGCGGTCGCGGACCTCGAAGCTGTAAAGGAGCGCAACATACAGGCACGACCAGCCGAAAAACATGCCGGTGGCAGAGATCATCGTATGTCCGAACACCACTTGGTCAAACGCCCAAGTGGCGGGTCGCACGAACGCGATATAAACCAGAATATCGATCCCGCTGAGGATCGCCGCCGCCAGAATCGAAAAGGTGAAGGCGATGGCCACTTTGGCAAAAATCGACACGCGGTGCAGCCGGAACAGCAGCGCCGTGACGATCAATGTCAGCGCGACGCCAAAGCTGTTGGTGATCAATTTGCCGAGCGCCGATTTGATCGGATCGACGCCCGCCAGACCCCACAAGAAGCTGTCGGTGACGAACACGCAGAACCAGAAAAGCGCCGCAAGCTTCACCGTCGTCGCGGTAATCGCCCGGCGCTCCTGCCCCGCGGCGAGCGACGATCCGGCGTGCGGGCGCGCAATTTCGGGCGGTGTCATCGACGATTCCGCCTTTTGCCTCTTAACGCTGGTCGTCGCCGACAAGCCATTGGTAGAAAACCCCACCCGTTCATTGCCCCCAATAAGCCAATCGCCGGTTTCCCCCCTCATCGTTCGCCGACACTGCGATAGCATCGCTGCGCCATGAAACCTATCAATCCGTCAGTCTATCCCGCGCCGATGTCGGCGACGGATAGCTTCGCCCCCGAAGACCGTACCATCGTGCTGGTCACCATATCGCGGCACTGCGGCGACGACATCATTTCGAGGATAAAGTCCGCGCTTCCCGACTCGGACATCATCAACCTGTCGCAGCTCTACGTCGATCGCGACGCGAGGGCGACGACGCCCGGCCCCATGGCACCGCCCTCCCCGCTCACCGATCGCCAGCGCGAGATTCTGGACTATCTGCTCCGCGGCCTGTCGAACAAGGAAATTGGCCGCAAGCTCGGGCTGTCGCATTTCACGGTGCGCAACCATGTTTCCAACATCCTGCGCATTCTGGGTTATCCCTGCCGCCGGGCGATGCGGCGGTCGCTGACACCCGAGCGTACCGCGCCGACATATCCCAACACCCTGGCCGCGTAGCCGCCAGCGGGCTTGGCCGTGACGAACCGCACCGACGGCGCGGCGGCATAGGCTGCGCGCGCCTGAACGTCGGCCATGATCGCCCGGATCCGGCGCTCGCCCGAGCGCAAGATGATGAAATTTCAGCCCCTGCATCGATGCAATCCCGTGGAAATTTATCGACGTCCACACCCTAGCGGAGGGCAACCGCGAACCCAATCGACCGCGTGAACCGGTACATGAGGCGCCTTCGCGCTGCTCGCATCAGCGCGGCGAAATTCCGCATCGCGGGTCATCGTCGGCGACAAATTCCAGCCGCTCGATCAGCGAAAACCCCAGCGCCGCCTTGTCGCCCGCCGGAAAGCGGATTTGCAGCCTGCTATTCCTGTCCTGACCCAGCTCGACCAGCCAGCTGCCGTCTTCGCGCACCCCCGGCGCCGCATTAGGCGGCCCGACACCGCGGCTGGGGTAAAAGGTGAGCGCGCTGCGGTGCAATTGCCCCGCGGGGTGCTCGACGCGATCGTCGGGATCGATCGGCCGCATCGGCGCGACCGGCCCCCATATTGTCAATGTCACGCCGCCGCTGATCAGATAGGATTGCCCGGCGCGCTGCGACTTCCAGGGGCGGCGCAATTGCTCCCCCGCCGCAACCGCAAAACCGATGCCCCCCAGGCAATGATAGCCCGGCCCGACATCGGGCTGCGCGGGGTACAGCCCGGCGTAATAGGGGTTGTCGAACGATCGTTCAAAACCTGCTGCACGATAATCGGCCTTGCCTGCGCCGAGGTCCGCGGGCCGAACGCAGTCGGGAACGGCAGCGGCACCCATCTGAAATCGCGCCAGAATCGCCTTGTCGGCGTCGGTCCCGTCGAACGAAGGCGACGCGACGATCAGCATCGGCAGCATGTCGGCGGATGATGCCGCGCCGACGCGCGTCTCGATCGCATAACGCACCGCGTCTTTGCCGAAGCCATCGCGCGCGAAAATCGCATAGGACGCCGCGGCAGGCGGCAAGTCGCCCGAATAGCGAAAGGCGATCGCAGGATTGTTCGGCAGACCGCCGGTCGCGAAAATCCCGTGCCTGACCGGCCCATTGAACAGCGAGAGCGCCGAGGGCGGCATCAGCATCGGGGTGGCGGCGATCAGATGATCATCGCCGATGATCCGAAAAATCGGGCCGACCAGATGCACCGCCTCGTCCTCGCGCACCGCGATCGACAGGTCGCCTTCGCAAACGACCCGCGGGCCATAGGCGCCATATTCGGGCGGGGTCGGCGGCGGCAGTGTCGCGTGCGCGGACGCGGTGAACAGCAGGCCGAGCATGACGAGACACGACAGGCCCAGTTTTCCGATCATGGCACCTGCACCTCCAACACGATACCGCTTCGCCGCAGCCAGTCCGCGACCGCGCGCCGCGCCCGCCAGTTTTCTTCGGTCAGCAAATGGCCCGGGGTCATGAACAGGTAGCGCTGGAACGTCTGTCCCTGCGCATTTCGCGCTGCGGGGGGACCGCCCGCGCGCAGCAGCGCCAACACATAATGCGGCTGGTTGATCTGCGCCGCGACGTGCAGCGGCGTGTTGCCCATGGCATCGGCCTGAACGAGATCGGCGCCTGCGGCGATCAGCATGGCGAACTGCCGGTCGCGATCTGCCATCATGGCCGACATGATCGGAGTGCGCTGGCTGCGCGCATTGCGGACATTGGGACTCAGTCCGCGCGCGAGAAGCAATTCCAGATAGGCGGGATCGCGGGCCATCGCGGCAGCGTGAACTGCGGTATCGCCGTCGCGATCTGGGCGCAGTGGATCGCGCCCGGCATCGAGCAGCACGCGCAATCCTTCGAGGTTCGATCCTGCAGCGATCCACGTCGCGACGCTTCGCTCATCCTGCTCGCTGGCGATCGCGACGGTCGGCGGATCGGCGGGGGCGCGATCGGTCGCCGACGCGGCAATCAGGAAAGCGCAGCATTCGAGCGCAGCGCGCGCTGGTTTCGCGGCCATCCTGTTCAAAATCGCCATCCCACCGACAAGCGCCTTTGGCCTGCCAAAGACAACATCGAACGATGCACTGGTACGCCGTTTTGCCTTCGCAACCCGCCCGCGCCGCCTTGACGTGCTAGCCCATCGCATCGGTTGCAGCGCGCCGCCGTTGGCGGCTATTTGGCGCATCGGCTTGTTGTCCCGCTATTGCGCATTTCTGTTGGCATTTTTTGCATTTGCAAGCGCGGCGGCACCAGAGGCTCAAGTCCGCCAAAGGGTCGCTTGGTGGCGAAGGGGCTTGCAGCAATGCAGGCCCCTTCCTTTTGCACCAAAAAAGGCGAACCGGTACCTAATCGGGCTGGCATCCGCTCCCGCATTGCGCGACCAAGCCGCCACTGCCGCCGTGATCGTGATGGCAGCGGAGTTTCAGCGCCCGATGCAGATGCCAACCGCCGAACGAATATTGGTTGCCGACGACCACCCCATTTTTCGCGACGGGATGTGCCGCCTGGTCGGCGGCGCGTTTCCGCATGCCGAGATCGTCGAAGCGGGCAGCGTCGATGAAATGCTGGCACTGGTCAGTGGCGGCGCAGCGCCGACGCTGTTCATCCTCGACCTGTTGTTTCCCGGCATGGATCCGCAGACGACGATCGCCACGCTGCGCGGCCAGTTTCCCACATCGTCGCTGATCATCATTTCGATGACCGACGACACCGAAACGATCGCGCGGGTGATGCAGCAGGGCGCCGACGCGTTCATCGGCAAAGCGATGCCGTCCGAGACGATGCTGTCGGCGATCAAGGCGGTGTGCGGCGGCGACACGCTGGTGCTGGTTCCCACGACCGCCTCCATCGTTCCGCAGCCCGCATGGCCGCGCCGCATCCAGGAATTCACACCCCGCCAGCGCGATGTTTTGACGCAACTGGCCATGGGCAAAACCAACAAGGAAATCGGACGCCAGCTCGACATATCGCCGTTCACCGTGCGCATCCATGTGTCGGCGCTGCTACGAATATTGGGTGCCCAAACGCGGAGCGAGGCCGCAGCCAAGGCCAGCGCGCTCGGGCTGCACTAGAGTTCTGCCCTGCTCAGGCTGAATCATATCACCGTAGCCCTGAGCCTGTCGAAGGGCTCTTCGCGCCGATAAGCGCCCTTCGACAAGCTCAGGGCTACGGATCAGCTTGAACAGGGCAGACTCTAACCCTGCGCACCACGGCGGCGTAACGCTGCGATCGCCGACCGCAACGCGGCGGGTTGCACCGGTTTTTTGAGGATCAGCACCGCGGTGTCGGCGATGATCTCTTCGATCGCCATTTCGTCATGCCCCGTCATCACGATCGCCATCGGCCGCGGCATTTGGTGCCGGTGCAGCGCGATGCAATCGGCACCGGTCAGCCCGCCGCCGATATCGAAATCGGTGACGATCAGGTCGCACGGCTGAGCCTGCGGCGGGACGGTCGACCAGGCCGTCACGACCGCGCCCCAAGAACGGAGCAGATGCGCGGTGGCATCGAGCACGTCGACATCGTCCTCGACCAGCAGGACGCGCAAATCGTGCAGCGGCGCCGCATAGCCGCTATCGCCGCCCGTCTCGCGCACCGCGACGGACGTTGGTGTCAGCCCGTGGATCGCCACCGCCGTACCATAGCCGGGCCGCGAATGAATTTCCGCAGCAAGCCCCATTAACGCACCTAGCCGCCGAACAATCGAAAGTCCCAAGCCGACCCCTTGGGTGTCGGCACCGCCGAGTTTGCGGATCTGGTAAAATTCGTCAAACAGCCGCGGCAGATGTTCCGCCGCCACGCCGGGGCCGCGGTCGATGACCCAGATCGACATGGCAGCGCCGCGGCGTCGGCAGCCGATCAGCACCGGACTGCGCGGCGCATATTTGATCGCGTTCGATACCAGATTTTGCAGCATCGTCAGCAACAGCGTCTTGTCAGCCAGAACGACCTGGTCGGACGGCACGAAGCGCAGATCGACGCCCGCCCATTCGGCGCTCGCCTGATTCTGTTGCTCGAGCAGCCGGAACAGCTGGCGGATCGCAACCGGCTCGAGCGTCGGCGTCACGGCGCCGCTGTCGAGGGTCGAGATGTCGAGCAGCGATCGGAACAGTTCGGCGACGCCCTGCAGCGAGCGGTCGATGCGATCGACAATGCCGCGTTGTTCGGGGGCCAGCCCGGTCTGCGTCAGGCTGTTGAGGAACAACCCGATCGCATGCACGGGTTGGCGCAAATCATGGCTGGCCTGTGCCAGGAACCGCGACTTGGCGGCGTTGGCCTCCTCGGCGTCGCGGCGCGCCTGTTCGGTGCTGCGCTGAAGGGTCCGGATATACAGTGGGACGATCAGCGTGGTCAGCGACAACGTGACGACCAGCGGCGGATTGGCCTGCCAATAGGGGGTCAGCATCGTGATGATCGCGAGCGTGATCTGCGCCATGACCGCCGCCACGATCATGTAGCGTGACCCAAAACGCAGCCCGTTGCCGACCGTGACCCACATGATCATCGCATACATCGGCAGCATCACCTGGCACCCGACGATGATCGCGAACCCGAGTCCGGCATAGTCATTGGCCATCGAGAACAGACGGCGTGCCGGATAATGGCCGGGATAGCGCCGGATGACGTAGAGCAGGCCGATCGCGAGCGGCGTGTAGCACGCGAAATAGCCCAGCACGGCGACCGCCCAAGGCTCGACCCGGTGATCGGGCGACACGATGATGCTGGCGACGGTGGCGTAGGTCGAAATCAGCACCAGCAGCGCGAGGCGGATCCACGACTGTTTACCTTCCAGCGCGTCTTCTAGCGGCGTGCTGTTCGCGCGCTGGAACAGCCCCCGCACACCTGCACCCATGTCGGCGGCGATTTGCCCGTATCGCATCTACGACCCGTCTCTGGATTTAGTCGCCAAGCGATGCCCGGCCGCAGCGAACGAATGTGCCGGTGCGGGAGCGGCGGGCGCAAGCGTTCCGATGCACCATGACATTTTGCCGCGGCGGTGCGGTGGGGTCCGTCCAGCAGCGTCCTGCATGGCTGCGGGCGCTGACAGGCGGGTGCGATGCGGCTGCACAGCTTGAGGCTTGCCGCGATCGGGGAAACGGCGCCGCGAGATCATCGCGGCGCCGTTGCGCCATCATGGCTGCGGATCAGAACGCCTGCTTGAGGTTGATCAACACGCCATGATCGACCCCCGCCCCGCTGTTGTCGCGCCGCGAATATTCGACATCGACCGCGGTCCGATCGCCGATCATCATTTCGACCCCCAGCCCCATCAGGAACCGGCTGCGGGCGTAGCCGGTCAGCGGCACAGCGTTGAACGGTCCCGAGAGCTGGTCGAAATAGGCGACCAACGCCTCGCTGTCGCGTTCGATGTCGCGCTGATATTCCAGCCGCAGCCGCGGCAGGAAGAAGCCGTTTTCGACCGCGATGCGATAATCGAACTTGGCCCCGGCCCCGATCGACGTGAAGGCCACGTCCTGATCGCGATAGGTGAGGTCGAACACCGAACCGCTGTTTTCGGTATAGCCGTTCAGCGTGCCGCGCTGCGCATCGATCCGCGCATAGGGCGTAAAGCGCCAGTTGCCGCTTTCGATGTCGGCGCCCGCCGAAACCGAGCCGAACCATTGGCGGCCGCTGCGCGACGAGTTGACCATCGCACCCGACAGCGTGACATAGCGGCGGAGGTCGAAATCGAGCCACTGATAACCGGCGAGCCAGTCGAGATAGAGCCCGCCGCCGAGCAGGTGGCTGCCGTAGATCGCCAGCGTTTTCGCCTCGCCTTCGCTCTGCGACCCGTTGCGGCCGACATCGGTCGTCTCACGCCCGAGGCCGATGCCGATACCGGCGGCAAAGGACGGGTTGAAGCGATAGTCGGCACCGAAGGTCACGCCTTCCGATTCAAAGCGTTCAGAGGGGCGCCCGGTCTTTTCGTCACGGTCGCCCCAGCGGATCGTGCCGCCCGCCCAGATGGTCAGCGGCGATGGGGCGCTGCCCCCCGACCCATTGGCGTTGGCCGCCGCGTCGCTGCCGTCGCCAGTCGGCGCCGCGCCGATCGCCCCGCCGCCGAGCAGCCCGCCGCCCATCGTGCCGCCGGTCACCGGACCGCCGTGCGGGTTGGTGCCAAAGCCGCCCGGTTGACGAGTGCCCCCGCCCATGGCGTTGCCGCCACTATTGGCGCAGATCGGATTGGTCCATGCGGTGACCGTGTCGATGCAATGATCCGATGCGCTGATCCGCAGCGAGTTGCTGAACCCGCCGCTGCCACCGCCGCGGCGCATTCCTTCGAGCCGCCGACTGAAATTGCCGATCTGGATATCGACGAAACGGCGGGCCGAATTGACCTGTGCCTGGACCAGCCCGCGCACTTCGGGATCGTTCGCCGGGTTGGGCCGCGCCACGATACGCAAAGTGTAAGTGATCGTCGCGGTCGATGGCGTGCCGCCGGTGCTGTCGGTGACGGTGATCGCAAAGGTCGCGTCGCCCGATCCGTTCGGCGTCCCGGCGATAACACCCGTGGTCGCATTGATCGCAAGGCCCGCAGGCAGCGCGCCCGAGCTGACCGCGAAGCTGTACGGCGCGATACCGCCCGCTGCGGTGATCCGCTGGCTATAGGCGACCCCCTGCGTGCCGCCCGGCAGCGTGACCGGCGTGACGGTGATCGCGGAATTGGCGACGTTCAGCGTCAGGCTGGCAGCGCCCGTCTGGCCATTGGCGTCGGTGACGTTGACCGTGAAGGCAAAGGCACCCGCCGCCGTCGGCGTTCCCGACACGATGCCGCCTGGCGACAGCGCCAGTCCAGCGGGCAGCGCGCCGCCGTTCAACACGAAGCGATATGGCCCGACCCCGCCCGCAGCGGTCAGCGTCGCGCTGTACGCGGCGCCGGCGGTTGCGACCGGGAGGGTGGTCGGGGTCACCGTGACGAGCGGCGCCGCGACGGTCAGGCTGTAATTGCCCAGCACCGTGAACGGCGCCCCTGCCCCGGTCGATCCGGTATCGGTCGCGGTCACCGCGAAGTTGAAGCTCCCCGACGCCGTCGGCGACCCGGAAAGCAGTCCGGTCGACGGATTGAGGGTAACGCCCGCCGGCAGATTGCCGGTCAGGCTGTAGCTATAGGGACCGACCCCGCCGGTCGCGGTGATCGCCTGGCTGTACGCCGCCGCATAGGTGGCGGTGAAGCTGCCCGTTGCGGGGGTCAGCGCGAGCGTCGGCGCGCTGACGGCCAGGGTGAAGGTCTGGCTGGTGCTGAAAGGCCCGCTGCCGGTCGAGGCATCAGTGCCCGACACCGCGAGCGCGAAGCTGCCCGCCGCCGTCGGCGTACCCGCGATGGTCACGCTGTTCGCGCTGCTGCCGCTGATCGCCAGCCCGCTCGGCAGGTTCGTGACCTGATAACCCGAGAAGGGCTGTGCACCGCCGCTGAAGGTGAAGGTCTGGCTGTAGGCCGTCCCCACCGTCGCGGTCAGCGGCCCGTCCGCGGTGATCGCGATCGCCGGATTGGCGACGGCGATCGTCACCGTTCCCGGTGCCGATGTCCCGCCCGCGTTGGTCGCGGTGTAGGTGAAGCTGTCGCCGCCCGCATAACCGGCGTTCGGGGTGTAGGTGATGCTGGTGCCGCTGGCGACCGCGGTCCCGTTTGCAGGCTGCGTCACGATCGCAACGCTCGCCGCCGCGCCGCCGGTCAGGTTGAGCGCGATCGGGTTGGCGGTGCTGCCATAAGCGACCGTTGCCGATACGGGGTTGGCAATCGGCGCCGGTTGTTCGACCAACAGCGTGTAATTCTGCGTCGCCGCATAAGGCCCGCTGCCTGTGCTGCTGTCGGTGGCGGTCGCCGCAAAGTTGAAGGTGCCAAAGGCGGTCGGCGTCCCCGACAGCGTTCCACCTGCCGACAGGGTCAACCCGCCCGGCAATGCGCCGCCTGTCACCGCATAGCTGTACGGTGCGGTGCCGCCGCTCGCGGGATTGAGCGGCGCATTATAGGCAAAGCCGACCTGCCCGCCCGCAAGCGTCGTCGGGGGCAGCGACACCACCGCGGCGCCGATGGTCAAGGTATAAGCACGGCTGCCCGTCTGGGCATTGGCGTCGGTTGCGGTCAGCGTGAAATTGAAGCTGCCACCCGCCGTCGGGGTACCCGCGATGACGCCGCCAGCCGACAAGGTAAGCCCGGGCGGCAGCGCGCCCGCGCTTACGGCATAACCATAGGCCGCAACCCCACCCGACGCGCTCGCTGTCTGGCTGTAGCTGGCACCGACGGTGCCGTTCGGCAGGCTTTCCGGCGAAATCATGATCGTCGGCGCGGGGACGTTGATGATGTAATTCTGCGCGATGGTGAACGGCGATCCGGCGCCGGTCGATCCGGTATCGGTCGCGGTGACGGTTACCGGATAGCTGCCCGGCGCGGTCGCGGTGCCGCTGAGGCTGTTGCCCGCGAAGGTCAGCCCGGCGGGCAAGGCACCGGTGAGCGCATAAGTGAACGGCCCGACCCCGCCGCTGGCGGTAAAGGCCTGCGTGAACGGGGTGTTATAGGCGGCGGTCAGCGTCCCTGCCCCGGGAGTCATGCTCAGCGTCGGTGCTGCGACGACAAGCGTGAAGACCTGGCTCGTGCTGAACGGCCCCGTCCCGGTCGAGGCATCGGTCGCCGATACGGTGATCGGGAAGCTGCCCGCGCTGGTCGGCGTTCCGATGATCGCAACCGTATTCGCGCCGCTGCTCCCGACCTGCACCCCGGCTGGCAGGCCGGTGACCTGATAATTGGTGAACGGCTGGGTCCCGCCATTGAAGGTAAAGGTGTCGCCATAAGGCACCCCGACCGTCGCCGTCAGCGGTCCGCCCGCAGTGATCGTGATCGCCGGGTTGGCGACGCTGATCGTCACGGTGGCCGGTGCCGAATTGGCGCCATTGTTGCTGGCGAGATAGGTGAAGCTGTCGGTCCCGGCAAAGCCGGTATCGGGAATATAGCTGATCGTCATCCGGTCGACAATTGCGCGCCCGTTGGTCGGCGGCGTGACCACCGCGACCGAGTTTGCGGTGCCGGTGATGCTGAGCGGGATCGGGGTCAACCCTGCGCCATAGGCCACATTGGCCGTAACCGCGCCGACGACGGGCGGCGTGTTGACGATGTTGATCGAATAGCTTTGCTGGACGACCTGCGGCCCGACGCCGCCGTCGCTGTCGGTCGCCGTGACGACAAAGCTGAACAGATTGGCAGTCGTCGGGGTTCCGGTGATCACACCCAAAGCCGACATCGTCAGGCCGTAAGGCAGTTCGCCCGACGTCACGACATAGCTGTACGGGGCAACGCCGCCGCTGGCCGAAGCGATTTGCGCCGAATAGGCGACGTCGGTCGCACCGTCGGGCAGCGTGGTAGGCGGCAGGACAAGCGGCACCCGCTCAACGGTGATCGAATAGGCGCGCGCACCGGCATAGGGTCCGGGCGCCGCCGTCGCATCGGTCGCGGTAATCGTGAAGCCCCAGCTGCCGCTGAGGGTCGGCGTGCCCGACAGCGTTCCGCCGGGCGCCAGCGTCAGGCCGGGCGGCAGCGATCCAGAGGTCACCGCAAAGCCGTAGGGCGCGATCGATCCGTCGGCGGTAATCGTCTGGCTATATGCCACGCCAAAGGTCGCGTTCGGCAGCGTCACCGGATCGAGCACGATCGTCGGCACCGCGATCGCCACGGTATAGGCGCGGCTGGCCGTATAGGGTCCGGGTGCGCCGCTGCTGTCGGTCGCGGTGATGGTGAAGTTGAAATTGCCCGCGGCCACCGGCGTGCCGGAAAGGGTGCCGTTCGGATTGAAGCTCAGCCCCGTGGGAATGGCGCCCGCGGTCACGGCATAGCTGTAGGGCGAAACGCCGCCGCTGGTGGTCAGGATCGCACTGTACAGGATGCCGACGGTCCCGCTGGGCAGATTGACCGGCTGGATGTCGAGCGGCACATCGTCGTTGGTGATCGTGCCCGTGCCGGGGTTGGCGCCGATCGTCGCGTTGGTCACGCCGGACATGGTGACGGTGAAACTTTCGTCGCCTTCCGGGGCGGTGTCGCTGTTGACGGTCACCGGAAACGTCTTGCTGGTTTCGCCGGGCGCGAAAGAGAATCCTCCGCTCGCCGCAACATAGTCGCTGCCTGCGGTGGCGGTGCCATTGGCGGTCGCCACATTGACGGTCACGCCAAGGCCGCTCGGCGCGTCGAGCGCCATGACGAAGTTTAGCGTCCGCGTGCCGATATTACCCTCGACGATCGACGGGCTGCTGATCGACAGCGTGGGCTGCGCATCGTCGTTGGTGATCGTGCCGGTGCCTTGCGACCCGTTGACGAATGCGCCGGTCACATTGGCGATGCGGACGAAGAAGGTCTCGTTCGCCTCGTTCAGCATATCGCCGTTGATGAGGACGGTGAACGTCGCCGACGTCGCCCCGGCGGGGATCACGACGCCGGTCTGGCTGTTCGCGACATAGTCCTGACCCGCGGTGGCGGTACCGTTGAAGGTCGCGATATCGAAAGTCACGCCGCCGGTCGCGGCGGGCGCCGACAGGTCGACCGTAAAGGCCATATTCGTCGTGCCGCTGTTGCCTTCATTTGCCGTGACGCTGCTCACAGCGACGCTGGGGAAATCATCGTTCAGTATCGTCCCGGTGGCGCTGTTCGGCGCGCCGATCGTGTAACCGGCGCCCGCCGCCAGGGTGAGGATCACCGTCTCGTGGGGTTCGATGGTGCCGTTGTTGTTGGGATTGACGATGATCGTCTGACTGGTCGCACCCGCGGCGATGACGACAGAAGTTCCTATCGGTCCATAGTCGGTGCCGTTAATCGCGTCCCCGCCGATCGTGTAATTGATCGTCAGCGGCGATACGGCCGCGGAGCTCAGCGCAATCGTGTACACCAGGTTCGGCCCGTCATTTTCCACGACGCTTGCCGGCGAAACTGTAATCGAAGCGGTCGGTACATCGTCGTTCAGGATGGTTCCGGTCGCCGATGCCGGGACGCCGACCACATAGCCAGCCCCCGCCGCGACGGTCAGTGTGACCGTTTCATCGGCTTCCACGGTGCCATCGACCGTCGGGTCGATGGTGACGGTCGCGGTCGTGGCATTGGCCGGAATCGTGACGGACGCCACGCCGCCGGTATAGTCGGTCCCGCTGGTCGCCGTTCCCGATGTCGTCAGGTTGACGGTCAGCGCGCTGGCGCTCGCGGCGCTGCGCGTGACGGTATAGACCAGATTGGTCGCGCCATCTTCGGACACCGACGCAGGCGCGACCGCAATCGTGACGGTAGGCGCCGCAATGACGTTGATGGTCAGCGTCTCCGCTTCGAAATATTGTCCGGGGCCGGTGCTGGCGTCGGTCACGCGCAGCAGGATGTTGGCCGTGCCGGTGCTGCTGGGCGTTCCCGAGATAAGACCGCCGGATGACAGGCTGAGCCCGAAGGGCATGGGCGTCCCCGGCGGCTCGGTTGCATAAATATAGGGCGCCACGCCGCCATTGGTCGCGAGCTGCGCCGATGCCGCCTGCCCCGACACCAACGTGACCGTCGGCGTTGCGAGCGATAGACTGGGGTTCTGGACGGTTCCGGTGTATCCCTTGTCAACGAATTGCGCCGTCGGCGACGTGCTGTCCGTGGCCCGCACGCTGAACGAATAGGCGCCGCGCTGCGTTGGCGTCCCCGACAATATCCCACCCGTCGTGAGCGACAGGCCGGGCGGGAGGACGCCTGATTGCAGACTGTAGCTATAGGGAGCAAGCCCCCCGCTTGCGGACAAAGTCTGCGAAAATGGGGTGCCGGCCGTCAAAGTCGGCAAGGAACCTGGGGTTACCGTGATCGGCGATGCCGATGCGTTGATCGTGATCGTAACCTGAACGTCGCCCGACCCGGCCAAAGAGCCGTCGGCAAGTTCGAAGACGTCGGTCGAACCGATTCCGGTCGAGCCATTGTGGCTATAGTCCAGAAACCATTGCCCGCCCGTATGCCTCGTCGTTGCGGTGCCGTGATCCTCAAAGTCTGCAGGACCGAAAGACCCGCCATCTATATCGCCAATGCCCCCAAATCCGCTCTGAAATTGGCAATCGGAAATATTGATCGAAACTGTACCACCGCTCGTTACGGTCGCGCTCTGCGGCGGACATTCCGCCGACGTATGCTGTGCGCTCGCCGACTGCGGCAACAACGCGCCCAGCACGACAAGCACCGCAATCGCCATCCACCGCGCCATCGCCACGCGCAAAACCGCCAGTTTCATAATATTCCGTCCCCACGGGGTCCATCAAATGACCAAGACCGCCCGCGGCGGACCCTAGGAGCGGGGACGCCGCACCACTAGGAAAGGAAATGTGCTAGTTCATATAAGTTGAGGGATTTAACCGCATAGATTCAGACCGCTTTTGTCGGCCAGAATATCGGGCGTCGAAACGCCGTGCGCGCGCCAACCAGGCGACGATTCCCGGTCTCTGAAAACACGAGGCCAACGCGGTCCGCGGCCGTTAACGCATCGCCGCGATCGAGCAGCGACCACGTCGGCGAAGGCGTTGAACAATGCCCGCAAAGGACGTTCGATTTTCGGGCATTTGCGGAATCCCCGCAAAGGAAAAATGGTGCCGCTTACAGGACTCGAACCTGTGACCCCATCATTACGAAGACCTTTTACTGATGAACAAAATTCAATCTTTACTAGGTGGTTAGGCCAATTCAAAACCCCCAAATTGGGCTCGACCCAAACGGTTCCTAAACCCAATGGAGTTCGGGATTTGGTGTTTCCCTTTCGAACGATCTTTGGTCCGATTAAGTTCGGAAAAACGACCCCGGCCAGACCCGTTTGAAACAATTAGGAAAACCAGGTTTAGCGGCACTCTGGCCTGCACTAAGCCGCGTTTCTCAATAGAACGATACGCTGAAACTCAGCCAATAGCTCTGGGTGACATTTTGCCAGATGATGGACGATGCGTACATTCTCGATCAGCCGACAAACGTAGCCCATCGCTAAAACCAGATCGAGATGATCGGTCCCATAAGACTGTTCGACCATTCGGAACTCGCGATCGATGTTGCCAGCCTCACGCTCCATATGGTCAATTTGCTCGTCGGTCAGACCGCGGATCGCCTTCCGCTGCTCGTCAACGAGTTGACCCTGTGGCGTCGCTGCGACGAGCGACTGCGCGTATGGCCAAGAGAACCTGTTCATGGCGATCATGGTCTCGGCAACTTCGATTTGTCGCATGGGGCGCAGCTTCCGCAACTCTTGGAACGTCATGATCGGGACCATCCGTTCCTCAAGCAGTTTGGCCACTTCATCACAAATCCCGTCGAGCAAGCGACGCCTGTTCCGAATGCTGGCAATGTTGACATTGAGGGCGCGTGCAAGCCGCTCTTCCGAAACTCCCTTTTCAATCGCTTTCAGGATCATTTTATGTTCCTGAACGATCGCTATTCGACTGATCCGCTTGTTGTACGTGATCGCCTCATCGTCGGTCGCCACTATGCACACCACGTCGACGTCGCCACGGTCTTTCAAAATGTCGAGGCGCAAATGGCCATCCAAAAGCCGATATCGATCGTCTGCTCCTGGAAGCCGGACGACGACCGGCGGCTCAATGATTCCGACCTCCCGGATTGATGCTGCAATCTGCGCGAACTTTTTGGAGTTTCTGACGGCCGCCGTCACCTCTCGCAATGGCTCGATATCGGCAAGCGCAATCCGCAAACTGGTTTCCTCGAAGGCCAACCGAATTTTCGGATGCAAGGTGGGCGACTTCACGACGCTATGACCCGCGTATTTTGTATGCGTTCGGCAAGTCGTTTGGGCATGGTCTCCAGCCCTTCATCCTCCAGGAGGGCGACGAAGGTTTCGTCGTTTGCCAGCTGACCGAGCGCCTCTACGACAAAAACGAGCCGATTACGGGTCGCCTCGGTCTTCTTGATGATCATGCGCTTTCGCTCGGTGTCTTCCTGAAAAGCCTTCACGAGCGCCTCGGGCGTCATAGATTGCTTGCGTAATTGTTTCGCAAGATTAGTCGATTTGCCCGATCGCTTTCGAACCTCCACGAGACGGCGGGCCGCGATCAAGCTTCGGCCGCGCAATAGCTTGCCTTCATACGCCTTGTGCAATGCAGCCTGGACACCCTGATCGTCGGATTCGCAGATTTCCAAGGCAACGGAGATCGGCAAATACCCCGCTTCAACGGCAGCAACGAGCCTACGTTCGCCCTGTTCCAAAAGCTTCGCTATTGAGGTGACGTAGTAGGTAGTAAGCCCCGTCTTTTCCGCAATGTCGCTGTCGGAGTGGCCGCGTTTTCTCATCCCCACTATGTCTTGAAGCAGATCGACGGCTTGATGCTGGCGGCGCGCGCAGTTTTCGACCAAGCTTGCGACGAGGCAGTCTTGGGCATCGGCCGTGACAATCAGCGCGGGCACTTCGGTCTGGCCGAGCTGGCGAAAGGCTTCTAGCCGTCCCTGACCGCAGACCAAGTCGTATAATGGCCCGTCCGGCCCCTGTCTGGCTGTCACGGTAATAGGTCGTTTGAGGCCGATGTCCGCGATGTTGTCGACAATGTCCTTGAACCCTTTCTTATTGCGCAACCGCGGATTGACGATTGTAATGCAATCGATGGGGATCATTTCAACACGCTGCGCGGGAAGGGCCATGGCTAAGCCGCCTGCCGCCGGATCGGTACGCGTTCCGTTAACGCGAACAGCCCGTCCAAGGTGTCAAATCGAAAGGCATCCAGCGACAGCCCGTTGTGCTCAGCCAGTCTCATCACGCTTTCGGCAAGCGTCATTCGGGGCAGAATGTAGTAGTCGTGGGGTTTCGCGTTTTCCGCGTCCATTCGGACGCAGATTGCTAGGTCGAGCTGGCGACTTTGTTCGAGCCGAATTTTCCAGCGCCTGCGACCCCCTTGCGTCAATTTGCACCGTGCGATTACGACCGATGCCGATATCTCATCGTTGATCAGAAGTGCATCGCTTTCCAGCATTTGCACCGCGGTGCCGCCAGCGGCGATTATGCCTTCAATGACGCTCTTCACCATCGTGGGATGCAGTTGGCGAAGCGCCCGATTGATTTCCAGATAGCGGTAGTCGTGGTCAGGATCGAAACCAACGAGGGCGTAAGCGCGGAGCAGGCTGCCGAACCTGGATCGGTACGCGCTGCTCGAAGGACTCTCATCAAATTCGTCGATTATGAGGCCTGACAGGTACCCACTGGCGTCAAGAATGCGGGCAAGCTGCGCGAGCATTTCTTCGTCAGTTAGCCGCTTCGACCGCTGCTCGATAATGAGCCTCGCTCGATCAAACTGCAGCTGCGACACGATCGCGGGGAACGCTTGATCGTGCCTGATCCAGTCGGCCGGATCATTGCGGATATGTTTCGATTTCAGTTTGAACGACGTGCGCCCCCATACGTTATGGCCCGCATATTTATCGTTGATCAAGATTTGATGCACCGCGCCGCGTGTCCATGGACGGCCGAGGTCCGACAGAATTCCTTGCGAATTTAGCCATTCGGCGATCGTGCGCTCCGAGCGCTGACCTTCGACAAACTGGTGATAGATCTCCTGCACAATCGCGACCTCTTCGGCCGGTCCCTCGACGAGTACGACCCGGTCGGTTGCGATGCTTTTGTGCTCGCCCCGCTCAAGCATGCCCTTCTGCTGGCCCTGCTCATCCACCAACATACGCCGCAGACCAAAGCCGGGAGCGCCGCCTTGACGGTAGCCCAAGCTGATCAGGCGGGACTGTCCGGCGAACACTTTCACCGAGAGCTCGCGGCTATACTCGCCAGCCATTGCCCTTTTGACGGTCTTGATGATTGAGGAGCCTATGGTGCCGTCGTTTTCGAACTGCTCGGCACAGTAGTGGACCGTGATGCCCGCGCGCTTGCACCGCAGTTCGTGATAAGCGGCCTCATCGGTGTCCTGCCACCGGCCCAGTCGGCTGACATCGTACACCAGCAACGCCTCGAAATCGATGTTATCGGAATCGATGTCGGCTAAAAGGCGTTGCAGGGACGCCCGGCCGTCAACGCTGAGCCCGCTCTTGCCCTCGTCGGCATAGGTGCGAACAATCTCGAACCCGCGACGCGCGGCGTAGGCTCTGATCTCGGCCGCCTGATTATCAGTCGAGTATTTTTGATGTTCGGTGGACATACGGACATATTCGGCTGCCCGCTTCTTCGGCGGTTTGCCGGGTTGGCCGTCGTCGTCTGTCGTCCATTCGATGACCATCGGAGCGCCTTGGGAAAGCCCGCAAAATGTCACTGGCGGCGTGGCCTCCCGACGTAACAGCAAAGGAGAGGCAACATGTTTCCAAAGAAGGGCAGTTCGTTTCCAATCGGAAGGGACATCCTAACCGACACGGAATTTGCTCAGATCATCGCTTCGGCATTGAAGATCGAGTTTGGCTCGACGCGCCATGGCGCAAAAACAATCATGAAGTGGACGGGTGCCAGCCAGCGCACCGCCAAGAATTGGCTGAACGGAACCCATGCTCCAAGCGGCGCGCATCTCGTGCTCCTGGCGCGAGAATCCAACGCGATACTCAAGGCGCTAATGCTCGTTGCTGACAGACCGGAAATGTCGCTAGGGGCAAGCCTGATTTCGCTAAAGCGCCTACTCACGGACATGCTGGCTTCGCTCGATGAGATGATGTGAAATTTCTGCGGGGTCCTCCCAGCGTCCTTCAGCCGCCCGCTAGAATTGAGAATCCTTCCACGATGCCTGCAATGAACGCGCCCGACACAAATAGTGCCGCAATCCAATACTCGATGGCCTGCGCGAGTTCTAGCGATCTTGAATCTGCTCTCTTCATGTAGCGATCGATGCCATCGCAAAATATTGTAGGAAACCCCCTGTTCCTCGGTTCCCTACGAAATAGGATTGGCACCCGGCCCAGCTCCGAAAGGGGGTTAGAAGCATGATGCCGGGCGCCCATCGCGTCGGCCGATTTGGCTGACGTCGAATTTCCTAAAATCTGTGGTCTCGCAGCTATCATCGCGCGGATCGGCAATTGGTTGCAATGTGCACAGGGAGGTGCGGGGCGAACCAAAACGAGACCAACAAATTGATACTCCCATTTTTCTATCGCGTGGGATAATTTCGCCGGACAACACAACTGCAAACGGGGAGTCGCAGGATGTTTATCGCTTCAATTCTCATGATCGCTATGGCGCCCGCACCGGCCGCTAACGTCGACAGCACCCGTGCCGCGTTCACTAAATGCCTGCGTGACCATCTGAAGAAGCAACTTGAGGCAAAAGTCAGTGAGGGTGAGTTCTCGCTGTCGGTCAAGTCTGCCTGTGAGACGGAGCAGAACGCATTCAAAGCGGCGGTCACCGCTGCAAATCGTGCTGGCGGGGACTCTGCTGCCGATGCAGCCGACAACGCCGAAATGCAGGTTGACGATTATCACGCGAACTTCACGGACAAGTTCAAAGATTATTCATCGACCAACACCATGCCGGGCGAGTGACAACCAACTTCGCTAGACCGAAAGCGCGTCACGAACCGAAAAAATTGGGCGTTTCGCCGGGTCAGAACACTGAAGCTCAGACCCGGCGACGTAGTTGTTCTTTAAAGGTTAGGGATCGACAGCCTTGCCCCCAACATCTTGGCCGCTCCCGCTTCGACCGCCGCCATCAGCGTCTCGTTTGCCAAATGACTATAGCGCATGGTCGATTGGTGGTCGGCATGGCCCAAGATGCGGCCGACAGCATAGAGATCAATCCCGGCATTGATCATAAATGATGCTGCCGAATGCCGGAGATCGTGGATATGGAAATCGGCCAGCCCCGCAGCATCTCTTGCCGTATCCCACGGCCGCTTGAGATCGGCATAGGGCTTGCGGGTTAGAGGGTTCGGCAGCAACCAAGGGCACCCGTCCCACCTAGGTAGTTCGTTGATGATGTCGAGGGCAGCTTGGGAAAGCGGGACGTAGCGCGGCACTCCGGTCTTTGTCGTCGGGATGTGCCAAGACTTCCGTTCGAGGTCGATGTGCTGCCACTGCGCCCGAAGCAGTTCGGTCTTCCGTGCACCGGTAAGGAGCAAGAGACCGATTATGTTCTGGAACTGTGGGTTGCTGGATTCGCCCGCTGCCTTCAACAGGCGTTTTGCATCGTCGGTCGTAAGATATTTTGTCCGCGCATTTTTGAATCTGCGGCGCGGGACATTGCGGACGGGGTTCTGATCGGCGCCGGGGATATTCCACTGCCGACCGAGTTCGAATGAGCGGCTGAACACAACCCTGATCTTTTCGATCGTGGCAGGGGCAAGACCATGTGCGATCTTCTCCGCGAACCACTTGGCGATATCCTGGGTCGTGATTTCATTCAGCCTCTGCTTTCCCCAGCGGGGTAGAACGTGGCACCGGAGGACCGATTCCGTATTGCTCGGGCAGCGTTGGTAGGTCTTGGCGTACTCAACATGCTGCGCGGCGAGTGATGCGTAGGTCGGGATGTTTTTCTTCTCCTTCTTCTTTGCGGCCGGGTCGCCACCGAGAGTGACTTCGGACAGGCGCCGCTTGGCCTCCTTTTTCGCTTGGTCGAACGTGATGTCGCCATATCGGGCGATCTTCGTTGTCTGGAGCTTGCCGTAAGGATCTTGATAGATGAAATAGTAGGTCGCACCCCCAGAGCTGCGAACTTCAAGCGCAAAGCCGGTTATGGCCTTGTCACGGTAGACTGTCTTGCCTTTGCCCGGTTCGCAGCGGGCGGTCAGGCAGAAGGCGGCATCAAGTTTAACAACCGGCATTGCGGTCTCCTTTGTCTGGATGATTTGAGGTTGGAATCGCGGGCGTTGAGCAGCAGCAATCGCGTCAGATCAGATTGCGATATGTTCCGTTCTCGCCGCGTTCCCAGTATTTTCCGACGCCGGTACTGAGGGTGATCCCGGCGTGTTGGCCGTCGAAATTCAAGCGCTTCGCAACGCCGACGATCCGCGGTCCGGTATTGATTCCTTCGTCAATACAAGCGGCGATGAGCACGAGCATGCGGTCATGCTTGTTTGCGCCCGGACGTCCGCAATCCTTCATGAGCCCCCGGAGCCGTTCGAAGATGGCATTTACATCAGCGTCAGGCGCATCGGACGACAATGAGGCAGTTTCCACTGCGCGGCGGGGAAAGGCGGAAATACTCTTCTCATTCGACATGGTGATTATCTTTCTCATCTTTAGGATGGAGGATTGAGGTCGCAGAGCACCGCCCCGGCCCGGCGAGCGTCAGGTGAGGCGGCGGTCGGGGGAGGCTCCCCTTCGCGCTCTGTCGGCAAAGTTCGGGCAGTTCGGGCGCGGGGGCCGGGGCAGGTTCGAGAGGCGGTTCGGCAGCGCCGCAGAATTTCAGCGCCGCGCCACGCGAGGCGTTGTGATGCACCCCCGCGAAACTGGAAAGCTGCTACCCTGCGATGCTGTGCCCCGACGCGACCCTGAGGACCTGAGGCGCTGTTCCCGTCAGGTCGCCAAGATTGGCACTTCGGCGGGCGAGGGCAGGAGCGCGTAGATCATGGCACCCCGCGCCTTGCGTTGATAATGCCACTTTGCCGTTTCGGGATCGGTACCGGTATATTTATCAATCGTGCGCAAAGCCGCTCGCTCGCTGATACCAATGCGCTTTGCCACCGCTCGCGACAGAGCCATTTTGGCAAAGTCACCCTCATCGATGCAGGCTGTGATTGCTTCGATGATATCGGCGTCTGCTTTTTCGTCTTCGATCTTCCGGAACCCGGAGAGTTCTTCGTCGTCGAGCTTGCGGACGGACGCGAGCCGTTCGGTATAGGAAACGCCTTCACCGTCAGCGTAGACGTAGGCAACCGACCTGGTATTTGCCCCGCGCGCCTTGATCGACTCAAAAGCGACCACCTTGTCACCGACGAACCCGTTGAGCTCGATCGGCCCCATGACATACGCCGCATCGAAGTCATCACGAAGGTCGGTGGTGCCACCGTATTGCAGCTTGCCGTTGCCCTGCGGCTGCTTATTAGTGTGCGCGAAGCCAACGATCGTCGCCCCCGCCATCACCGCGCTGCGGCACGCGTGGGTGAATTCGCTGGCCTTGGTCTTGTCCATGATACTGGCCACCTTCTTGATCGTGTCGATGATCACCAAGGTGCCTTTTGCCTTCTTGCCCTCGGCCATCGCGTGGAACAACTCGGGCAACATACGAGCCGTGAACCCCTGATAGCCGGGCGCCAGCGTATGGACGCCCATATCGTCCATCAGCCTAATCTTGGTAGCAAACCCCTCCGAGCTATCGTCGGCATTTATATAGTAGACGTTGTCGGGCGTGATCTTGCCGTCCGCGATCGCATCGCCCAAGAGCTTGAGGGCAATGAGGGTTTTCCCGGCATTCGGGGGTGCGAACCAGACCGTCGCCTGTCCGGCAAGGCACAGATCGCCAAGCAAAGGCGTGGCTTTGACGGCGAGTTTTTCGAACTCCTCGGCCTTTCCGCGAAGCGAAAATCGACCGAGCGGGCTGTCGGTGATGGCAGGGTCAGGCCGCGGCGAAGCCAGTTTTGCAAGTTCCTCCTGACCGATCGACGGCAACGCGTGCTGAGGTGGTTCGCTCGGTAATGACACGCGTGCCCCGGCCGCCAACGCTGCGACTCCTTCAGGCAGATAGATCGTTTCTGGTAAGGTCGAGCCCTCGTTCAGCGCGTATGCGAGATGACGACAGCCAGCGAGCTCAAAGCTGAACGGCATGGCTGTAATGATCAATTCGCCCACCGATCTGAGGGCGCCGTTGGCGTCCGGCGTCTTGGCGGCCACAATGATTACGCCCGAAGGGACCGTGCCCTGCAGGTTGCCGTCAGTGGTGGTTGATGGATCGAACCCGAGGGTTGTCCAGGATATCGAGACGTCCGCTTCGACGGGCAAAGCGAAGGCGTCCGGCAATGGATGCTCCATTTCCGTTACTCCATTTTGATGTTGATGGTCGGCGCTTCGCTAAGCGGCGCCAAGCGCATGGTGACCCCGCCAGTCGAAACTGGCGGGGGGTATGAGGTCCGTCAGGCTGGTTTCTTCAGGCCATCAAGGTACAGGCCAACTAAGGGCACACAGTCCTCCAGAGCCAGCCACGGAACGAGCCCATTGACCTCCTCCGGCAGGCTTTCCAACGTAAAGTCGCCATTCTCGGCCATCTGACTGAGGAGGCAATCAATGTATGCGAGGGGCCTTTGCTTGAGGGCTTCAGGTTGTCCCCGGCTCCAGTTGATGACGTTGCTGGCGATCATATTAAGATCATGACGTGCTCCCCTGAAATGTGACCGATTTTGAGTAGAGTCCGACACGAAGGAGTCGGACAGAATGAAGCGAAGCAGGTTCAGCGAAGAGCAGATCATCGCGATATTGAAGGA
>NZ_SCMU01000015.1 GCF_005503695.1 Sphingopyxis sp. 2PD | reverse complement strand
GCCGGCCAATGGTCCTGGGGGCATGCCCCCAGGACCATTGCCATCCCATCAATCAACCATCATGAAGGAGCCGGACTCTACCTCTGACTGGTAACAATCAGGGGAGCACGTCAATTCAGACCACCCTTGCAGGGGCAATCAATCCAACAATGCACCCGGACTAATGCCGAACGGGCTCGCAAGCTTCTCGATTACCGTTGCTGTCGGGTTGCGTCGCCCCCTCTCTATGTCGCTGACATAGGTCCGATGGATGTCGGCGCGATCGGCGTAATCCTCCTGACTCCAGCCCCTCTCCTCTCTGAGGCTTCGTACATTCTGGCCGAGGCGAACGCGTATATCCACGCGCGAGTAAAGACGCCGATGTGACTGATTGATCTACAGACGATCAGTGACAATGGACTTGACTTGCTACCCTCTCGAAGCATTTGTCACGTCACTGATCGTCGACACTTTCGTCGTCGCTGGAGAAGGTAAGGACGGATAATGAAGTTCGGATTGGTTTTGGCAGCTGGTGCCGCATTGGCCCCTCAGACTTCGGCGGCGCAGACTTGCGCCTCCTATTTAGGGCAGGTCGTCGCTCCAAAGGATATCGACGACATCATCGCGCCCTTCAGGGCGGTTGGCGAGAAGAGCGAATTCGAGAGCACCGAACAATTCGATGCCCGGAAGGGAATTGTGGTCGCAAAGCTTGGCCCGGCTCTGATCGTCAAAAAGGCGCCCGAGGATCGTAAATATTTGGTCTACAATGCCGACACTCAGCAGCTTAACGTGATTTCGTACGCCTTTCGGAACCTGCCGTTTGATGCCAGTGTTCTCTTCGGTCCGGGAGCACCGTACCGAGGCATGATGGAATCGGGCTACCTCAACATCGAGGTCGTTATTGAACAAGACGAAACCGTCACGGGCACCTATGCGGCGTCGAATTCCTATGGTGCCAAAACCGAGGTTTCGAAAGTACTCCGCCGCACGCGAGGGATTTTCGAATCTAAGACCGAGTATGGCAGAGACTCGCTTTTCCCGGCCGCCCAAAACGACAGCAATATTGCAGGCAGCATTCCAATGTCGTCCCAAGACGCGATGCGGCTAAAACCCGCCCTCCAGCTCGGCTTCGTCGCAGTACCAAAGGCTCCGTATTATCTCAGCGCTGTCGAAAATTATCCATCCTCGCCGACGATCCGCAACCCGCGGGAAGTCACGAGCGAAGTGTCTGCACTGATCGCTGACATCCAATGCGGCCTCGTCCTCGACCCAGGCAATATGGTGCTTGCCGCCTTCGACACCCGGTAGCGCGGAGGGGCCGCTAGCTGAGATATAGGAGCCGCTGATGGAACGTTGGGAAGTCCGAAGCGGAAAGCAGCTGAACTGTCGAGTCTACCTGATCGTCGAACTTGGCGTGAGGAAACTGGAATAGTTCGGCTTCATAGGCCGGCAGCCAGTCGGCTTCCGCCGGCAGCCATAGCTGACCCTGCTCGACTTTGACCGTCTGCTGCTGCGCGCGTTCGATTTTGCCCTTCTCCGGACTGCGATGCATAAGCCACAGCTTCGGCTCGCCTTTGTTGATCTCTTCGATCAAGCTGATCCCGCTCGCTTTTTTCTCGACTATCACGAGCGTGGCGTTCCATTGCTGCTTTTGCACGTAGACCTGTTTCAGCAATGCGGAAAAGCGCGGTCGATAACGCCAAACATCGAGAAGATAATAGCCGTCGGGGCATTTGGCCCAAGTTGTGCAGACAGTGTAGGAATTCGTTTCGTCGCCTTCGTATGCGGTGTCCCAGCTCTGGATGACGGCTTCGACCTTCTCGGGTCCGGGCCGCTTCTCGTAGCGTTTGATCCAGATGTTCTTGAAGATGGCACCGCCGGGCGGGATTGGGCACTGGTTGAACTGGGCCTCAAAATCATGCTCGCCCATTTCCTTCTTCAGCTGCGCAAGATCTTTTTCATCGTGCCGGGATGGCTGCAATATGCGCCCAGCAGCAAAGCGCGCCTTGAGACCATTGGCAACGATATCGTAGTCTTGTTGCTTAGGATTGATGGCCGGCAGAATGAGCGTTTCCCATCCGCCCGTCTCGATGAGATGGCCCGGCAGATCTTCGGCGTGCAGGCGCTGCGCGACAACGATGATCTGTCCCTTCTTCGGATCATCGAACCGCGTGTGAACTGTCGAATTGAACCACTCTATGCTGTTCTCGCGCGCCGTGGGCGAGTGCGCTTCATTGGCCTTCAGCGGATCGTCTATAATAATGATGTCGGCACCGCGCCCTGTGAGGGTCGCACCGATCGAAGTAGCGAAGCGATATCCCCCCGTGGTGGTTCCGATCTCGGTAAGACTCTGCTTCTTTGGGTCGAGGATCGTGCCTGGGAATATCCGGCGGTACCACGATGATCGCATCAGTCGGAGCGTATCGGCACTGAACTTTTCAGCGAGCTGGGCGCCGTAGGATACACAGATGATGCGCGCTGCCGGGTTCTTTCCCAGCAGCCATGCGGTGTAAGCAATCGATATGAGATAGGTCTTGAGATAGCGCGGCGGGATACAAACCAGCGCACGCGAGACGATGCCCTCAAAGATTTTCTGGATCAGGCGGCAGATGATGTCGATATGACGCGCCGCGTCCAGCATTTTGGGTTCGACGACAGAAAAAGCTCGGATAGCGAACACCCGGAAGTCCTGGCGACACAGGCTATCGACGATCGTGCGAAGCTCGATTGGGTCACTCATCGCCGGCCTCCTTCTTGAACACTTTGAACCTCTCGCGTAGCTCCAGCCATGCATCGAAGGCGGCAAAGTCGGCGGCTATTTCATCGAGGGTTGGCGGCGCGACCTCAGGCGGATCGAATTTTTCGTCGAGGTCCTTCTGGATGGCGAAGGCCTTCAGATCCCCTTCGGCCGACTTTTGCGCGAGCTGGTGATATGCCAGCTCTTTCTTGGTCATCGTTTTAGATTCACCGTCGATCATAACGGTGATTTTCGTGTTGAAGGCCTCGCCGTAGAGGGACTTCTGGTTTTTCGAGCCCTTCGGTCGGCCCTTGGGGTTTGGCGAGGCGCATCCCTTTTTCCAATAGGTGGCGGGATCGGTTTTCCCCTTGCCCCATTTGGAAGGCTGCTTCGGATCGTCTTTCTTACTCATCGTCGTCGCCCCCTTCGGTCTCGCTGCGCTCTGCGGTCAGTTCAGTGAAGGTGAGGCCACTCTCGACATGGATGGCGTCCTCACCAGTCAGCGCTTCCCAACGCCGGATAGTTCGATCGACATACTTGGGATCGAGCTCGATTCCGCAGACGGAGCGGTTGCATTGCTCGCCCGCAATGATCGTTGTTCCTGATCCGATAAATGGATCGATGACGATGTCGCCGGGGTGGGTGACATCGAGCAGCGCATCAACGACGAGTTCCACAGGCTTCGGCGTTGGGTGATCGGCGAGCGCCTTGCCAGCAGAGGATCCGGCGCGATTGGCGCCGGAATAGGTCCACACATTTGTGCGATCACGGCCATGCACACCAAGAGCGACATTGTTGATGACCGGCGACTTGTCTGTGCAGAAGACCGCGACAAGTTCGTGTGCCGATCTATACAGCCCGCCCATGCCGCCCGACCCTTTGTTCCACACAGCCAGGTTGATCCGGTGGAGGCCGGTGACGCGCCCGGCATCGAAAAGGACGTCGATCTGCCGCCAGTCCATGCAAACGAATATCACCGCGCCGGAACTGCAGAAGGTGCGGCAATGCCCTAAGTATGTTGTCAGGAATTGCCGAAACTCCTCCGTGCTCTCCTGGCCGGCGAACATCACGAAGTCTTCGTGCTCGTGCTTTCCGAGGCCGCCCACGAAACCTTTGATTCTGCAATTGTACGGCGGGTCGCTGAATACCGCGCCGGCTAGCTGGCCTTCCAGCAAAAGCTCATATGACGAGGCAGAGAGTGAATCGCCGCAGAGCAGCTTATGCTTGCCAAGGCAGTATAGATCGCCGATCCGGCTGATCGGCGCAGCGCCGGAAACGCCATCTGTGCTATTCTGTTCGACCTCCTGCACCAGAGGCTTCACCTTGATCTGGCCGATTTCTGGGAGCGTGAATCCTGTCGAAATTAATTCAATGCCGTGGGACTCGATGGCAATCATCCGATCGCGGAGTTTCTCCAGATCATATTTTCCGATCTCGCCGATCCGATTGAGCGCAATGCTGAGCGCCTCGAGCTCAATCTGATTGAGGTGTTCGACGACCCGGCACTCGATCGTTTCAAGGCCAAGTTTCTTTGAGGCCTCCCACAAGCCGTGACCCGCAACGATTACATCATGCTTATCGATCAAAATGGGCAGCACGATGCCAAACTTGTTGACTGCACGCATCGTGCTTTCGAGAAGCTGGCTAGTGGTCTCCCGAGTGCGATTAGGCCCAGGGACTAAGGAACCAATCGGCCGCCATACGGTCCGCATCGCGGGCTGCAGATCGTTCCGCGCAAGCCCGTACTGCGCCGTCGCGAGCTGTGTGTCTGCTTGGTTCTCGGCGCGCCGCTTTCCCGTCTTGGCCTGCAGCTGCTTCTTTAGTTTGTTCGAGTTGAATAAGTCTCTCGTCGTCATCAGTCCCTCCGGTCAAAAATCCGGCGGAGGAGGATGGCGCAAAGCTAGGTCCTGCCTCCGGTCGGAGTGCGAGGACCTGACCCCGGGACTGGGGGTCGACATCTGCGACGACATGGCGCCGCACCGTTCAGGTCGATTTACATCTATATAGTGCCGACAGGATTTGCCGGTTGCAAGAGGCACGATGCTGATGCGCGGCGATAATTGTGTCAGTGATCATCGGGAATCCGTTCCCTGTTCAACGCCCCAATTTTCCGTGTTTTCAAAATCGATGAAAAGTGAGCAGAACCTCGCTAAACCGCCAGTATTGCCGCGTAGTACGAGCTCGATCCGTGTTCTTTTCGCGTTTTTCCGTGTTTATCGGGGTATAACACGGAAACATAGCCGGAGACGGGTTCGCTCAGGACTGCCTGCACCGCCATCGACCGTCCGGTCCGACCATCAACCTCAAGCGAAATGCAGGCGGCGGTATTTGCCGCGGAAATAGAGCAAGGGATCGCGGTGCGGTTCGAACTGCGCGCGCACCACGCGGCCGACCAGGATGAAATGATCGCCCGCCTCGTGCAGCGATTCGCGCTGGCATTCGAATGACACCAGCGAGCTGCCGAGCAGCGGAACGCCGGTCTGCCCCGGCGCCCACGGCAGATTGGCAAACCGATCCTCGCCGCGGGTAGCAAACCGGTTCGATGCGGGCTGCTGGCCGATCTGGAGGACGTTGACCCCGAAATGCCCCGCCTCGCGCAACGACGGCGCCGTGCCTGCCGAATTGGCGATGCACACGAGCAAGAGCGGCGGGTCAAGCGACACCGAGGTGAAGCTGTTCGCGGTCAATCCGACCGGCGCCTCGTCCGCATCGAGCGCGGTGACGATCGTCACGCCGGTGGCAAAGCAGCCCATCGCATCGCGCAGCGTCCGCGGGTCCGATCCCGCCTGAAACTCGGTCGCCTCGCGTGGCTGGCGGCGTTCGAGAAATTCGAGCAATTGGCCGAGTAGCGCCTCGGTCCGGTCGGTACCCAGCGCCAGATCGCTATCGTCGATATCGGCCCGTTCGCCGATCGGCAGCGCGGCTTGGAAGGCGTCGCCCCCGGCGCCCCCCGGCACCGCGGCAAAGCCGCCGCGCACCACCAGCGTCGGCAGCGCCTGCCGCGCCGCGATACCGCTGGCCACCGCGTCGGCATCGTCGGGCATATCGACGAGCACCAGCCCGCCCGCGAGCAAAATGCCGTCGGTTGCCAGCGCGCGCGTCGCGATCCAGCCGCCATGCCGCGCGGCAACCACCACCGGACGCGACCCCATTTGCGCGAGGACCAGCCGCAAATCTTCGACATGGGCGGCGAGCTGGTCGACGCCGCCGGGCGCGCGCAGGTCGAGATTGACCACCCGGCGCCCCGACAGCACGAGACCTTCGGCGACCGCGCGCCAATCGCTGCGCGGTCGACCGACGTCGGGGATCAACAGCACCGCCGGGTCATTGTCGTCGCCCAGCACGTCAGCGGTCAGCGGTACGCCGCCAAAACCCTTATATTCGATGAGACTCAAGCATCCCCCTTGGCGCACCGGCGGGCGATAACGCCGTGGGCAACGAAATGATCAGATTGCGAAGAACCAGATCATATCGCAAGCGCTGGCGGCACGCCAGCGGATCGGCGCAGGATTGGTTGCCTAGCGCCGCATCGCTGCCAGTCGCTGGTCCACGATCGCGTCGGCGTCGGCGATGATGCGGTCGATCAGTTGCTGACAGGTCGGGATGTCGTGGATCAGCCCCTGCACCATCCCGGCCCAGAACACACCTTTCGACAGGTCGCCGGTTTCGAGCAATTCGCGCCCCGCCTTGCCGTTCACCAGTTCGGCGACATCGGCAAAGGTCGCATCGGGCTGGGCGAGACGGCGCACCACCTCTTCGCTCACCGCGCTCTTGCCGACGCGCGCGGTGTTCTTGAGGCTGCGGAAGATCAGGAAGCTGCCGCGCTCGTCGTTGTCGATATAGGCTTGCTTAACATTGTCGTGGATCGGCGCCTCGACCGTCGCGCAGAAGCGCGTCCCCATGTTGATCCCCTCGGCGCCCAGCGACAGCGCCGCGACCAGGCCGCGCCCGTCGCCGAAGCCGCCTGACGCCAGCATCGGGATCTTTACCTTGTCGGCAGCGGCGGGGATCAGGATCAGCCCCGGAATATCGTCCTCGCCAGGATGCCCCGCGCATTCGAACCCGTCGATCGAGATGATGTCGCATCCGGCGCGCTCGGCCGACAGCGCATGGCGCACCGCGGTGCATTTGTGGAGGATGGCGACCCCGTGGGGTTTCAGCATCTCCCATATCTCGCGTACCGCCTGCGTTCCCGCGGTCTCAACGATCTTGACCCCGCCATCAATGATCGCCTGCGCATAGGCCTTGTAATCGGGGGCGTTGATCGTCGGGAAGACGGTCATGTTCACGCCGAACGGTTTGTCGGTCATCGCGCGGCAACGCTCGATTTCGTCGCGCAGCGCCTCAGGGCTCGGCTGGGTGAGCGCCGTGATGATGCCCAGCCCACCAGCATTCGAAACCGCGCTTGCCAGTTCGGCATAGCCGACGCTCTGCATACCGCCCTGCACGATCGGATGTTCGATCCCCAGCATGTCGGTAATGCGTGTCTTGAAAGCCATCGTTCGTCCCTCTCCATGATCGGTCGCAGCAATTTGACGCTACGTCGTCGCGGCGCCGGAATTGACTTGACGTTTACGTCAACGTCCGGTTCATTGGCAAGACAAGATATATGGGAGCGGGACAGATGCGGCCATGACGATCCTCTATGACGAAGGCCAACAGGCGATTGCGACCGAATCACGGCGGGTACTCGAAGCGCGCGTCAGCAAGGACGACTTGCTGCCACTGCTCGAATCGGTCGGCGATTATCATCGCTCCTTCTGGGACACGGCGAAGGAACAGGGCTGGACCGCGCTGGCGCTTCCCGAAGCACAGGGCGGCCTGGGGCTTGGATTGGTCGAGCTTGGGCTGATCGCGCATCAGGCGGGCCGGTCGCTCAGCGGCGCACCCTTTCTCACTTCGAACTTCGGGGCCGCCAAGGCGATCGAAATCTATGGCACCGATGGGCAAAAGGCCCGGTGGCTGCCCGGGCTGGCGTCGGGCGAGACGATCGGCGCGATCGCCTTTGCCGCTGGCCCCGATGCGCTGCCCGTTCAGCCCGACGTGACGCTCACCGGCGATTTGCTCGCCGGGGTCGCCAGCGCCGTTTCGGGTGGACTGGCCGCCGACATCGCAATCGTGCTGGCCAACGGTCCCGGAATGCCTGCGCTGACGCTGGTCGAGCTTGCGGATGTCGAACGATCGGCGGTTGCGAGCTTCGACAACAGCCGTTGCCTCGCCGACCTGCACTTTGCGGGCACACCCGCGGAAACCTTGGCGGTCGGCCATGCGGCGCGCGACGCCGCGCTCCACATCCTCGCCCTGCAAGCCGTGGTGACGGCGCATGAGCAGACCGGCGGCGCCGAGGTGCTCATGGAAATCGCACGCGACTATGCGCTCACCCGCCGCGCCTTTGGCCAGCCGATCGGCGCGTTCCAGTCGGTGAAACACCGGATTGCAGAGCTTTACGGGCTGGTCGAACTCGCCCGCGCCAATTGCATCCACGCCGCCGCCCGCGAAGGCCAACCCGATTTCATCACCGCCGCAGCCGCCGCGCGGCTGTCGGCGACCGAAGCCTATGACACCGCGGCGCGCGACTGCATCCAGATCCACGGCGGCATCGGCGTGACATGGGAGCTCGGCCTGCACCTCCATATGCGACGCGCGCGCAGCCTCGCGATCGAACAGGGCAGCAGCCTGTTCTGGGAGGATGTGCTGGTCGACCGTCTGGCAGGAGAAGCCGCATGAGCGATCTCGAAACCTATCGCGCCAAGGCCGCCGCCTGGCTCGAATCGGTGGCGCCGACCTTTGGCCGCGCGGCGCGCAAGGGTCTGTCGGAAGCCGACGACCTCGCGCTCGGGCGCCGCTATCAAAAGGCTAAGTTCGATGCGGGCTATGCCGGGATCAACTGGCCGACCGAATATGGTGGCCAAGGGCTGACCCATCTCGAAAAAGTGACTTTCGACGCCGAGGAAATGAAGCACGGTTTCCCCAGCTTCTACTTCGGCATCTCGCTCGGCATGCCGGTGCCGGTGGTGATGCAGTTCGGCAGCGACAAGGAATTCGTCAAGGAACGCGTGCTGAAGGCGCTGAAGGGTGAGGAAATCTGGTGCCAGCTGTTCTCCGAGCCCTCGGGCGGCTCGGACCTCGCGGGTCTGCGCACCCGCGCCGAACCCGACGGCAATGGTTGGAAGATCAACGGCCAGAAAGTGTGGACCAGCTGGGCGCATTACAGCGACTATGGCGTCATCGTCGTTCGCACCGACCCGACCGTGCCCAAGCACAAGGGGCTCACCTATTTCTGGGTCGACATGAAAGCGCCGGGGGTGACGGTGCGGCCGATCAAGCTCGCAGGCGGCGACAGCCATGTGAACGAGGTGTTCTTCGACGATGTGAAGATCAGCGACGATCACCGCATGTCGCCCGTCGGCGGCGGCTTTGCGGTCGCGATCACCACGCTGATGATCGAACGCTATGTCGCGACCGACAGCGCGGGTTTTGGCCCGCACCTCGACCTGTTTGTCGATCTGGCCAAAGACACCTCTCTCAACGGCAAGCCCGCGATCGAAGACGGCCGCATCCGGCAGCAGATCGCGCGCAATTATGCGATGCGGTCGGGGCTCGATTCGATCAACGTCCGCGCGCGGCTGATGATGCAGGCGGGGATGATTCCGGGCGCCGAGGGATCGCTCAACAAGCTGGTCGCGGTGCGTTCGCGCCAGAAACTCTCCGAACTCGCGATCGACCTACAAGGCACCGGCGGTTTCGCGTTCGACGAACATGCCTCGCAAAAGGAGGATTGGGCGTCGAGCTGGATCAACGCCCCGACCGGACGCATCGCCGGCGGGTCCGACGAAACCTTGCTCAACACGATCGCCGAAAAGGTGCTCGGCCTGCCGCAGGACCACCGCCCCGACAAGGGCGTCCCGTTCAACCAGATCCCGGCCTGAGGAGGCGCGCATGAAATTCGATTCCACCACATCGGCCGTTGTTACCGGCGGCGCTTCGGGACTTGGCCGCGCCACCGCCGAAGCGCTGGCGGCGGCAGGGGTCAAGGTCGCGATTTTCGACATCAACGAAGCGCTCGGCGAAGAGGTCGCCGCGTCGATCGGCGGGTTATTCTGCAAGGTCGATATCACCGACGAACAATCGGTCTTGGACGGCTATGCCAAGGCACGCGCAGCCCACGGCCAAGAGCGCATCTGCGTCCACTGCGCAATGACCTCGCGCCGCGGCAAGACGCTCGCCTATGACAAGGAAACCCGCACCTTCCGCCGCACGCCGACCGAGGACTATGCCTATGGCGTGGCGGGCATCTTGACCGCCAGCTATCGCATCGGCTCAATCGCGGCCGAAGGCATGGCGACCTTGCCCGACCTCGAAGACGGCGAACGCGGCGCGATCATCTTCACCGCCTCGGTCGCGGCGCAGGACGCGCAGATCGGGCAGGTGATCTACGGCTCGGCGAAAGCAGGCGTGAACGGCCTTGTGCTGCCGATGGCACGCGACCTGATGGACCTTGGCATCCGCGTCAATTCGATCATGCCCGGCGTGTTCGGCACGCCCTTGCTGGGCAATATGAACCCCAAGGTGAAGGAAAGCCTCGAAGCGTCGGTCCCCTTCCCCAAGCGGCTCGGCAAGGCCGAGGAATATGCCAGCCTCGCGATGGAAATGATCCGCAACACCTATTTCAACGGCCAGGCCGTCCGTCTCGACGGCGCGATCCGAATGGCCCCCCGTTGAGACATGACACCGTCCCCTTTCCGTTCGTGTCGAGCGAAGTCGAGACAGGTAAAGCCATGCACGAACTCGGCGTGTCTCGACTTCGCTCGACACGAACGGGGTAGAGGTCAGCAAATCCCTAAATCATGATGTTCCCATAATTTCCTTCTGAAAGGATACTTCCATGCCCGAAGCCTATATCATCGACGCCGTCCGTACCCCGCGCGGAGTTGGCAAGCCCGGCAAAGGCGCGCTGTCGCACCTCCACCCGCAACATCTCGCCGCCACGGTGCTGAAAGCGATCAAGGAGCGCAACAACCTCGACACCGCGACGGTCGACGACATCATCTGGTCGACGTCGTCACAGAATGGCAAGCAGGGCGGCGACCTTGGCCGGATGGCGGCGCTGTCGGCGGGTTATGACACCAAGGCGTCGGGGACGACGCTCGACCGGTTCTGCGGCGGCGGCATCACCTCGGTCAATCTGGCCGCCGCCACCGTCATGAGCGGCATGGAAGATTGCGTCATCGCGGGCGGCACCGAAATGATGAGCTACACCACCGCCTTCGCCGCTGAACAGGCCAACGCTGGCCTGCCGCCGCGGCTGATGGGATCGGGTCATGAAGCGCTCGACGAGCTCCACCCGCAATCGCATCAGGGCGTCTGCGGCGACGCGATCGCGACGATCGAAGGGATCAGCCGCGAAGATCTCGACGCGCTCGCGCTGGTCAGCCAGCAGCGCGCCGATCGCGCAATCAAGGAAGGCCGTTTTGCCAAATCGGTCGTCCCAGTGCTCAACCCCGACGGCAGCGTGGCGCTCGACCATGAAGAATTCCCGCGCCCCGAAACCACCGCCGAAGGACTGGCGTCGCTCAAGCCCGCTTTCACTGGCCTGGCTGATTTTGACCTGGGCGGCGGCTTCAGCTTCCGTAAGCAGATCAACCGTCGCTATCCCGATGTCGAAATCCAACACTTCCATCATGCCGGCAACTCGTCGGGCGTTGTCGATGGCGCCGCCGCGATCCTGCTGGCGTCCAAAGACTATGCCGACAAGCACGGCCTGAAACCCCGCGCACGCGTCGTCGCTTATGCCAATATCGGCGACGATCCGACGCTCATGCTCAACGCTCCCGTCCCCGCAGCGAAAAAAGTGCTCGAAAAGGCCGGACTGAGCAAGGACGACATTGACGTCTGGGAAATCAACGAAGCCTTTGCGGTCGTCGCCGAAAAGTTCATCCGCGACCTCGATCTCGACCGCGATAAGGTGAACATCAACGGCGGAGCGATGGCGCTTGGTCACCCGATTGGCGCTACCGGTTCGATCCTGATCGGCACCGCGCTCGACGAGCTCGAACGCTCGGGGGGTCGCTACGGCTTGGTTACGATGTGCGCCGCGGGCGGCATGGCGCCCGCGATCATCATCGAACGCATATAATCAACCTTTGTCATTGCGAATGGAGCGAAGCAATCCAGAGCGGATTACGCGCGCACTGGATTGCTGCGTCGCTTCGCTCCTCGCAATGACGAGCTGATATAAATCTGGGAGACACGACATGGCTGGGCCGCTGAAGGGCATCCGCATCATCGAATTTGCCGGGATCGGCCCCGGTCCCTTCTGCGGCATGATGCTCGCCGATCATGGCGCCGAGGTGATCCGCATCGACCGCCCCGGCGGCTTCATGGACCCGCGCGATCCGCTCAGTCGCAACCGGACATCGATCGCGCTCGACATGAAAAACCCGGAAGCGGTCGCGATTGCGCGCGATCTTTGCAAAAGCGCCGACGGGATCATCGAGGGATATCGTCCCGGCGTGATGGAGCGGCTCGGGCTTGGTCCCGACGTGCTGCTCGCCGACAATCCCAAACTGATCTACGGCCGCATGACCGGCTGGGGGCAGTTCGGCCCCTACTCCCAGGCCGCGGGCCACGACATCAACTATATCGCGCTCTCGGGCGTCCTCCACGGCATCGGGCGCGCGGGCGAAAAGCCGGTGCCGCCGGTCAATTATGTCGGCGATTTCGGCGGCGGCGGGATGATGCTCGCCTTCGGCATGGCGAGCGCGCTTGTCCATGCGGCGAGGACCGGCGAGGGTCAGGTGATTGACTGCGCGATGACCGACGGCTCGGCGCTGCTCGCGGGCATGACCTGGGGCTTCAAGGCGATGGGACGACTGAAGGACGAAGCAGGCGTCAACCTGCTCGACGGCGCGGCGCATTTCTATGACAGCTATGTCTGCGCCGACGGCAAATTCATCTCGATCGGGTCTATCGAACCGCAATTCTATGCACTGCTGCGCGAAAAGACCGGCCTTGCCGGCGATCCCGATTTCGATGCGCAGCTCGATCCGTCGAAATGGCCGGTGCTGAAAGACAAGCTGACGGCGTTGTTCAAGACCAAGACGCGCAACGAATGGTGCGCGATCATGGAGATGACCGACGTCTGCTTTGCGCCGATCCTGTCGCTGACCGAAGCGCCCCAGCATCCGCACAATGTCGCGCGCGAGACGTTTCTCGAGGTCGGCGGCGCGGTCCAGCCCGCTCCCGCACCGCGCTATTCGGCGACGGTCAACGACACCCCGCGCGCGGCTCCGGCGGTCGGCGCCGATGGCGATGCGGTGCTCGCGGGGCTTGGTTATGACGCGAGCAAGATTGCGGCGCTTCGCGATGGTGGTGCGGTTCGGTAGTGGATGCTCGTTCAATCTGAACCGTAGCCCTGAGCCTGTCGAAGGGCGCTTCTCGGATAAGCGCCCTTCGACAGGCTCAGGGCTACGGTGATGACCGCGTGGTACAGATCAGGCTTACCGCGCGGTCAGCGCTTCCCACAGCCCCTGTCCACCAAGCCCGGACACCTGCCGCCCCAGCTTCGCCGCCCAATAAGCATCATTGCCATGCTCGCTGCGCCAGCGCATCAGCGGGATCGTCACGCGGTTCAGTTCATATTCGGCGGTAAAGCCGATCGCGCCATGCACCTGATGCGCGATTGCGGTCACCACCCCGACCGCGCGGTTGGCGCGCAACTTCGCCGCCGCCATCTCGAAATCCGCCGCGGCAGGATCGAACCCCACCGCATCCAGCCGCGCTGCCAGCGCCGCCGCCGCCGCCTCGACCGCGCGCACCTCGCACGCCATCACCGCAAGCGATTGCTGCACCGCCTGGAATTTGCCTAGCGGCCGTCCGAATTGCTGCCGCGTGTTCACATGCTCGATCGATAGCGCCAGCGCCTGTCCCATCGCTCCCGCCATCAGGCTGACCGTAGCGGCAGGCTGCACAGCGTCCGGCGCGATCAGCCCAGCCACCGGCAGGTCTGGGACCATCACCCCCGCGATCTGCAACACCGCATTCACGTCGCCCCAATCACCGCCGAAACCGCCATCGGCTTCGGGCACGAGCAGCAGGCCGAACCCGGCCTCGTCAATCGGCGCCATCCCCGCGGTGGCGGCCTCTGCAAACACCGCCCGCGCGGTATCGCACAGCATCTCGCGCGCCGCGCTCATCTGAGGCCCAATCCGCGTGCGATGATCCCGCGGATCACCTCGCGCGTTCCGCCGCGCAGCGAAAAGCTGGGCGATGCGATCAACAGCGCGCGCAGCAATCGGCCAAGGTCGCCCGGATCGTCCCACGGACAATCGACGATGGCCTGCACCCGGCGCGGCATGTCCTGTTCGAACGCATTGCCCAATTCCTTGACCACCGACGCCTCGACCATCGGATCCTCACCCGCCGCCAGCTTCGCGGCGGTCGACATCGACAATTGGCGCAGCGTCCACATCTCGGCGGTGAGCTCTCCGATCAGCGTCGCGACAGCGGCATCGGGATCGGCGCCCGCCGCATCGATCAGCGCGGCGAGCAGCGCGTGACTTGACAGATAGCGCTCCGGCCCCGACCGTTCGAGACCCAGTTCAGCGGTGACCTGTTGCCACCCTTGCCCCCGCGTCCCGACCAGCGCGCCAAGCGACACCAGCACATCGTCGAAAAACACCTCGTTGAAGTCGTGGTTACCCGCCATGTCGATGATCGGGCGGATCGTGATGCCGGGAGTGTCGAGATCGATCAGCAGCTGGCTCAATCCCGCATTGCGCTCGCTGCCCTCCTCGGTGCGGACGAGCGCCAGCATGATGTGCGAGAAATGCGCTCCGGTGGTCCAGATTTTCTGACCATTGATCCGCCAGCCCTCGGCGGTTTCGCGCGCCGTGGTCCGCACCGCCGCCAAGTCGGACCCTGCCCCCGGTTCGGACAGCCCGATGCACGCATAAAGTTCACCCTTCGCAATTCCCGGCAAATAGCGCTGGCGCTGTTCCTCGCTGCCATAACGCACGATCAGCGGCCCGGTCTGCCGGTCCGCGATCCAGTGCGCCCCGACCGGCGCGCCCGCCGCCAGCAATTCCTCAATGACCACATAGCGTTCCAGCGGATGCCGATCGCCGCCGCCATATCGCGTCGGCAAGGTCATCCCGATGTACCCCGCCGTCCCCAGCGCGCGGCTGAAATCAGCATCGAAGCTCGCCCAGCTATTGGCACGCGCGACGACATCGCCCTGCGGCTGGTTCACCGCGAGCCATGCCCGCAATTCGGCGCGCAGTGCCGCAACGTCGCCGGGCGGATCGAAGGGATAGAGCGCAAAGCCTTGCATGTCCCGACAGCCATGCAATAGCTTTTCCCGAGCAGCAAAAGGATTTTCACATGGGCGAGTTTTTGAGTGTCGAGCGGCGGGGCAAGATCGCGATCCTGACGATGATCAAGCCCGAAAGCATGAACGCGATTGGCACCCATGAAGACTGCCAGGACATCATCGACACGCTCCGCGATCTTCGCGAGGACCGCAGCGTCAGCGCGATCATCCTGACCGGCAGCGGCAAGGCGTTCAGCGCCGGCGGCAATCTGAAGGGCATGCAGGATCGCACCGGCATCGGCGTGCTCGACCAGCCCGATTCCACCCGCAGCAATTATCGCAAGGGCGTACAGGCAGTGATCCGCGCGCTCATGGACTGCGAAGTGCCGATGATCGCCGCGGTCAACGGCCATGCCATCGGCCTGGGCGCCGATCTGGCCTGCACCTGCGACATTCGCATTGCGGCGGAAAGCGCAAAGTTCGCGTGCAGCTTCATCAAGGTCGGGATCGTTCCCGGCGACGGCGGAGCATGGCTGCTGCAAAAGATTCTCGGCTATCCGCGCGCCGCCGAACTGTTCCTGACCGGCGACCGCTTTGACGCCGTGCAGGCAAAGGAATATGGTCTGGTCACGGACGTCGTCCCCGACGCGGAACTGCTCGATCGCGCCGTGGCGATTGCCGAACGGATCGTGTGCAATCCGCCGCGCGCGCTGCGCCTCACCAAAAGGTTGCTGCGCGAGGCGCAGCATAGCCGGATGAGCGACATCTTGGAGCTCAGCGCTGCCTATCAGGCGATCGTGCACGAAACGGCCGACAATCGCGAGGCGATCAACGCCTTCGTCGAAAAGCGCCCACCGGTGTTTACAGGAGAATGACCATGATTGCCGAGCGCGTCCTGCCCCTGAGCGGCGTCCATAATTTCCGCGATTATGGCGGGTATGCGGTCGAGGGCGGCGGGCGGCTTCGCGACGGCATGCTGTGGCGCTCGGCGCATCACGAAGCGGCCACCGACGAGGATCTGGCGGCGCTTGACGCGCTGGGGCTCGAAACCATCATCGACCTGCGCGGCGACGACGAGCGCGAATTGCATCCGTGCCGCCGGTCGGAGAATTTCTCGGCGCGCGTCTTGTTCGCGGGCGGCGTGACTGCAGGGTTGGCGCCGCATCTTCAGGCGGCAGGCGGGACGATCGATGTCGAGACCGCGCGGGCGCGGATGATCGACACCTATGCCGGCATGCCCTATCGCCCCGCGCTGGTCGCGACGCTGCGGCTCTATCTGGCGGCGCTCGCCGAATATGACGCGCCAAGCCTCGTCCACTGCGTCGCAGGCAAGGACCGCACCGGCTTTGCCGTCGCGATCGTCCACCGGCTCCTCGGCGTCCATGAGGACGATCTGATGCACGACTATCTCCTCACCAACACCGCGGGCAAGATCGAGGAACGGATCGCGCAGGGCGCGGCGCATATCCGCGCGCGCTATGGCGCCGAAATCCATGACGACGCGATCCGCGCGCTGATGTCGGTGAACCCCGCCTATCTCGACGCGGCCCTCGCCACCGTGCGCCGCGATCATGGCGATGTCGCGACCTATGCCGAGGCGGTGCTGAACTTCACCCCCGACATGCGCGAGGCGATCGTGGACAAGCTGGTGGTATACTGAACCATCCCAAAAACCGTAGCCCTGAGCCTGTCGAAGGGCGCTTCTCGGGTAGGCGCCCTTCGACAGGCTCAGGGCTCCGGTGAGACTCTTACTCCGCCTTCACCAGCACCCCGCCCTTGACCACCGCATCGACGCTTTCCAGCTGGCGAACATCGGCCAGCGGATCGCCATCGACTGCGACGATGTCGGCATAACGCCCCACCGCAATCGCCCCGACGTCCTTTGCGCGGCCCAGCGCCTCGGCCGCATTCTTCGTCGCCGCTTGGATCGCCTGCAGCGGGGTCATCCCATATTCGACCATGACGCGGAACTGCCCGCCGACCTGGCTGTGCGGCATCACCCCGGCGTCCGACGCGAACACCATCCGCACCCCGGCGCGGTGCGCTTTCCTGAAATTGTCGCGCTGGATCTGCGCGATCTCGCGATCCTTGCGCAGATTGTCCTCGAGCACGCCGTTCTTCGCGCCCTCGGCCTGCGTATATTCGGTGTTGAAGATGTCCATTGCGAACCACACCGGCTGCTTGCGGGCCACCGCCATGCGGATGCCCTCGTCGTCGACCAGGCTCGCATGTTCGATCGTGTCAATCCCCGCAGCGATGGCGGCGCGGATGCCCGCCGCACCATGCGCGTGCGCAGCGACCCGCAATCCCCATTGATGCGCCTCGTCGGCAATCGCGCGCAGCTCGTTCTCGGGCACCTGCAACTGCCCCGGTTCGGTGTTGCGCGAAAAGACGCCGCCCGTCGCGCAGACCTTGATCACCTCGGCGCCATATTTGCGTTGGCGGCGAACCTGATAGCGCAGTTCTTCGGGATTATCGCCGATCCCCTCTTCCTTGCCGTCCGCTTTCTCCAGGCTGGGCGGCAGGAAAGTGCTGTCGCAATGCCCGCCGGTCGCACCGAGCGCATAGCCCGCGGGGACGATGCGCGGCCCGGTGGCGTAGCCAGCATCGATGGCCTGTTTCAGCCCGATGTCGTTGCGGTCGCCTGCGCCGACGTTGCGTACCGTCGTGAAGCCGGCGTCGAGCATGTCGCGGGCATTTTTGACCGCAGTCATGCCCCAGAAACTGTCGGTAAACTCCAGCCCGCGATAACCGCCGATGTCGGCGGGACCGTCGAGATGGACGTGCATGTCGATCAGCCCGGGCAGCAGCGTCTTCTGCCCCAGATCGATATGCTTGACGTCACTGCCCCAGCGGACCGTGCGCGCATCGGCAATATTGGTGATGCGGCCATCGGGTCCGACAAAGATCGCGGGATATTCGACCGTCTTGCCGGTCAGGACATCGACATAGCGCGCCGCGGTGATGACGGCCTGACCCGTCGGCGCCTGCGCTGCCGCCGAGACAGCAAAAAGCGCCGCCGAGCCCAAACCGATTCCCCGCAGAAAACTGCCGAACTTCACTCGCGATTGCATGTTTGACCCGCCCTGTTGTTGGTGCCCATCACCCTGATGGCAAAGGCGATAAAATTAGGACAGCGGAATCTTGTGCTGCGCCAGATAGTCGTAGTCCGGTCGGCAGGCGTCGGCGACGCTTTGCGCCCCCGAAGTCAGGTCGGGCTGCGGCTTGTCGGGCGCGCCGAAGCCGATGCTCGATGCCACCGCATCGTACCAATGCGAACCCCACACACCATCGGTCGGGCGCAATCCGGCCTCCCAACGCAGCATCGCCGGATCCCACCCGATTCCGAGCGCCGCGCACAATTTTTGCAACATCGCCGCCGGATCGCGCAGGATGTCGGCACTGTCGATCACCGGCGGGGCATGGCCAAGCCGATCGGCCTCGCGGTCGAAAAATTCGACCTGCTTGTCGGTGCCGAGATGGTCGGGACGCACCGCGACGCGCTTGGCGGCATAGCTCGCCACGACGCGCGCCGGGTCGCGGATCAGGAACGCGTGGCGCAGGCCCGGCAGGTCGTGATGCGCGATCGGTCCGACCATGTGGTGCGCCATATGCTTCTGGTACCAGATCGGCGCGCCGGTCGGACATCGTCCGCTCATCGCCCGCGCCACGCCGTGCCAGTCGCAGTCCATCGACGCCATAACCTCGTCGGCCATCGGCTGCGGGTCGCCGGTTGCCTTCAGATAGGCGCCGTAAAAGGGCTCGTCGGTGACGAAGCTGTCGGCGCGGCTGCCGAAGCTGCGCATCATCGCGGTCGACAGGTTGCGCGGTCCCGACCACATTGCGATCTTGAGCGGCTCCCCGCTCGGGGCGATGCGGATCGTCATCGCGCCGCTTTCCTTCTTCCGTTCGTGTCGAGCGAAGTCGAGACACGCTGGCGCCAGACGTGTCTCGACTTCGCTCGACACGAACGGGATTGGGAGGGCCGCCTATCCATCGAGCGCGCCCGCAATATCCCGCTCGATCAACGCCTTGTACAGCCCCTGCAGCCGCTCGACCATCGGCCCGCGACCGTCGGTGAGCTTGCGGCCGTCGATCGTATGCGCCGGAACCACTCCCGCAAAGGTGCCGGTCACAAAGGCCTCGTCGGCGCCGTGAACCTCGGTCAGTGAGAAATTCTTCTCGAACACGGGAATATCATTCTCGCGGCAGAGGCGGATGACATTGCTGCGCGTGATCCCGGCGAGGCAATAGTCGCCGCTCGACGTCCACACCTCGCCCTTGCGGACGATGAAGAAGTGCGTCGAATTGCACGTCGCGACAAAGCCGTGCGGATCGAGCATCAACGCCTCGTCGGCGCCCGCCTGTGCCGCCTGAATACAGGCGGTGATGCAGTTGAGTTTCGAGTGCGAATTGAGCTTCGGATCCTGCACCGCCGGATCGCCGCGGCGCACATGTACGGTGAACAGCGACAGGCCTTTTTCGACCGTCGAGGGGAGTGGATCCTTATGCTCGGCGATGATGACGATCGTCGCGGGCGAGATGACGACGCGGGGGTCCTGATACGGAGTCGAGCGGATACCGCGCGTGACCATCAAGCGGATATGACAGGCGTCCATGCTGTTGCCGTCGATCGTGTCGTAGAGCCGCTGCACCAACGCGTCGCGGCTGATCCCGATGTCCATCGCGATCGCCTTGGCCCCTTCCCACAAGCGGTCCAGATGCTGGTCGAGGAACGCCATGCGTCCCTTGTGGACGCGAATTCCTTCCCACACGCCGTCGCCCAGCATGAAGCCGCTGTCGAACACCGACACGCTGGCCTGTGCACGTGGCACCAGCGTGCCGTTGATGTTGATCAGGATCGCGTCGTTGCGCGGATCGGGGACGAAGTCATGCGTGCCTTGGGCCATGCCCCCTTGGTAGCCGCTCGCGCGCGGCTGTCGAGAGCGAAGCGGCCGCTAAATTGCCTTGCGTCCAAAGCTGGCGGGGTGCGTCGACACGTGGGACGCGGCGTCGTCGGCATCGACCGACACGTCGCCGACCAGCCCGGCCTCGCGCTTGCTCATATAATTGGCAAAGGCGGCATCGGGATCGAACTCCGGTTCGACCAGAACCTCGCCCGGTTTCAGCCTGGCTTCGAAACCCATATCCGCACCATTTTGGGCGCCAGCAGCCGTACCCAGATTCTTGATGATCAGCGGCAGCGCGATCAACAACCCGCCGACCACGACCAAAATGATCCAAGGGGAAATGTCCATGCCGAAGCTCCCGCTATTCAGCGGAGCGCAATAGCAGTGACAGTTTACGATTCCCTTAGTGCGCCGCTGCCGTTCAGGCGGCCACGCGCGACCCACCACACCGCCGTCAGCGCGAACGCCGTGCCGAGCAACGTCCCGCCGACGATGTCGCTCGCCCAATGGACGCCTAGCATGATGCGCGAAAAGGCGTTGAGAAGGATCATCGCGATCGCCAGCGTCCAGGCCGCGGCGCGCCAACGCGGCGGTGCCAGCCAGGCAAGCAGCAGATAGACCACCGCCGCGCTCGTGGCATGCCCGCTGGGGTAGGCAAAGCTCGTCTGATGATCGAGGTGATCGATCACATCGGGCCGCGCGCGACCGAAGCCGAGCTTGAGCAGGCTCGACGCCAGGTTGGCGAGCAGCGACGCCCCGCCCAGCGCCACCGCGCAGCGCGGCCCGCACCAATGCCAGACGAGCCCGCACAACAGAATGACGATGATCCAGCGCGGAATGCCGCCGCCGATCCAGCTCACCGCCTGCATGAACGTCACCAGCGCCGGATCGACCAGCTCGACGCGCAGCGCGAGCGCGGCGGAAACCGCCCGATCGATGTCTTCGGTCCATCCCGCGCCGACCGCAAAGCCCAGCAGGATCATCGCCATCAGCATCAGCGCCGCCATCGTCGGCACCTGCCGCCCCGTCATGCTCACCCGCCCGTCTCCCTTGTCATGCGCGCGCCCGACCGGCGCCATGCGTCCAGCTGTCCGGCAAAGCGCCGCAATTGATCGACCCCGCCCTCGACATCATTGTCGAACAACCGCACCTCCCGGTCGCCGCCTCCGCTGCGGTAGCGAAGGTACAGTCCGTGCCGCAAACGCGCGCCGATCCGCGCCGCGCCGCCGCCGCCCTCGCCGGGCAGGCGATCGGCGCGGTCGACAATCATCTGGGCAATATCGCCCACCGGCACCGGCTTCGCGGCGCCATAGCTTGCATGAAGATGCAGCGCATGGCCCTCGATCCGCGCCGCAACCCCGCCGCGCACCACGCGCACGCCGAACCGCCCGACATAGAACAGGCTGGCGCTGCCCAGCAGCAACAGGAACGGGATTTGCAGCGATCCGAGCACGCCGTCGCCCCGACGGACCGGCGCGGGAAATTCCAGGCCCGGCAGCCCGATGGTCGGCGGCGGCGCGATACGCTCGGCATGTTCGATCCACGCCAGCGCGAACGCCGCGGCGGCGAACACGGCGAACAGCAGCGCCTTGCGCAGGTTACCCGTGCGCGAGAAATACAGGATCGACGGGTTCACGCGGCGGCGCCGGATCGCGGCGCGCGATCAGATATGCAGCGGCCGCCCGAACGCCGCCAGCACGCCCTCGTGCATCGTCTCGCTGAGCGTCGGATGCGGGAAGACGGTGCCGATGAAGTCATCCTCCACCAGTTCGGCGGTCTTGCCGATCGTATAGCCCTGAATGAGCTCGGTGACCTCGGCGCCGATCATGTGCGCGCCGAGCAGCTCGCCAGTCTTCGCGTCGAACACGGTCTTGGTGAACCCTTCCGCCTCGCCCAGCGCAATCGCCTTGCCATTGCCGATGAACGGGAAGGTACCCGCCTTGACCTCGTAACCCAGCTCCTTCGCCTTCGCTTCGGTCAGCCCGACGCTCGCGATCTGCGGGCGGCAATAGGTGCAGCCGGGGATGTTGCGCACGTCCATCGCGTGCGGGTGATTGCCCGCAATCGCCTCGACGGCGATCACCGATTCGTGCATTGCCTTGTGCGCAAGCCATGGCGGCGCGGTGACGTCGCCGATCGCCCAGATGCCGGGCACGTTGGTGCGGCACATCGCGTCGGTGTCGATATGCCCCTTGGTCGTCTTCACGCCCAGCGCTTCCAGCCCGATATTCTCGGTGTTCGGGACGATGCCGATCGCGACGATCGCGTGGCTAAATTCGGCGGACTCGGTCTTGCCGTCCTTGGTCTTGATCTTGGCGGTGACGCCGTTCGCAGTCGCCTTCAGTTCTTCGACCCCGGCGCCGGTGAAGATCGTCATGCCCTGCTTCTTGAGCTGCTTCTCAAGGAACGCCGACACATCGGCATCTTCGACGGGGACGAGCCGGTCGAGCAATTCGACGACGGTGACTTCGGCGCCCATATCCTTGTAGAAGCTTGCAAATTCGATCCCGATCGCGCCCGATCCGATGACAAGCAATTTCTTGGGCATTTCGGGCGGGACGAGCGCGTGGCGATAGGTCCAGATGCGCTTGCCGTCGGCGGGCGCGAAGGGCAGATCGCGAGCGCGGGCGCCCGTCGCGACGATGATATTCTTGGCGGTCAGGGTTTCGCTACCCTTATCGCCTTTGACTTCCAATTTGCCCGGAGCCGTCAGCTTGCCCTCGCCCATATGGACGGTGATCTTGTGCTTCTTCATCAGGAACGCCACGCCCTGGCTGAGCTGTTTCGCGACCCCGCGGCTGCGCTTCACGACCGCGTCGATGTCGGCGCTGATCTGCTGCGCGATCAGGCCATAATCGCCCGCATGCTGCATATAATGATAGATTTCGGCCGAACGCAGCAGCGCCTTGGTCGGGATGCAGCCCCAGTTGAGGCAGATGCCGCCGAGATTCTCGCGCTCGACGATCGCAGTTTTGAGCCCGAGCTGCGCCGCGCGGATCGCCGCGACATAGCCGCCGGGGCCGGAGCCGAGGACGATGAGGTCGTAGTTGGTGTCAGCCATTATGGGCTCCTTGAAAAGCCCCTCTCCCCTTGCGGGAGAGGGGTTGGGGTGTGGGGTCGGCGCGCGTCTGCGCGCCAGAAGAATCGATGGCGTGCAATATTGCTTCGGCAATACCGTCGCAGTTGTTCAGCACGTCGTTGTTCCAGAAGCGCAGAATACGAAAGCCTTGCGCTGCCAGATAGGAATCGCGGTCGGCATCATAGGGGCTTTCTGAATGCTGCCCACCGTCCGCCTCCACAATCAATCGATGCTCGAAACAGACAAAGTCGGCGATGTAGAGATCGTCGATGATGACCTGCCGCCGCCATCGCAGGTCGGCCAACCGCTTCGCGCGCAGGATTGACCAGAGCCGACGTTCGGCGTCGGTCGGGCTCGACCGCATCGCGCGGGCGCGTTCGAGCAAAAGTGCCTTGCGGGCGAGAATGTCGGTTACTGTCTTATGCGCCGCAGACGCGGCGCGGACCCCACTCCCCAACCCCTCTCCCGCAAGGGGAGAGGGGCTTTGGCCCCTCGCGGGCATCTTACGCCACCAACCCCAGCGGGTTCTCCACCAGTTCCTTGAAGGTCTTCATCAAGAGCGCGCCGTCGGCGCCGTCGATCGCGCGGTGGTCAAAGCTGCCGGTGGCCGACATGACGGTCGCGATCGCGAGCGCATCGTCGACCACATAAGGCCGCTTCTCGCCCGCGCCGATCGCCATGATCATCGCCTGCGGCGGGTTGATCACCGCGGTGAACTGCTTGATCCCCATCATGCCCATGTTGGAGATGCTGGCGGTGCCGCCCTGATATTCATGCGGCTGGAGCTTGCCTTCCTTCGCCTTCGCCGCGAGTTCGGCCATTTCGGTCGAGATTTTCGACATCGACTTGCCGCCCGCGTCGGTGATGATCGGGGTGATCAGCCCGCCCGGGATGCTGACCGCGACCGAAATGTCGGCGCGACTGTACTGGCGCATCACATCGCCGCCGAAGCTGACGTTGCACGCCGGCACGCGTTCGAGCGCGACCGCGAGCGCCTTGATCAGCATGTCGTTGACGCTGAGCTTGACGCCGCGGCTTTCGAGGCTGGCGTTGAGCTCGCCGCGCAGCTTGAGCAGCGCGTCGAGGCGGATGTCGACGGTCAGGTAGATGTGCGGCGCTTCCTGCATCGACTGCGTCAGGCGGCGCGCGATCGTCTTGCGCATGCCGCTGAGCTTGGTGTCCTCGTGCGGGATGCCGAAATCGGGGATCGGGCCTGCCGTGGCAGGAGCCGAAGTCGCAGCAGGCGCTGCTGCCGCAGGTGCGGCTGTGCTGGGGACGGCTGCGGGCGCAGCGACACCTGCCGGAGCGCCGTCGAGGTCGTCCTTGACGATGCGGCCGCCCGGGCCGGTGCCGGTGATCGTCGCAAGGTCGATGCCGCGTTCGGCGGCAAGCCGCTTGGCGAGCGGGCTGGCTTTGATGCGGTCGCCTTTTTCCGTCGTCCCAGCGGAAGTTGGGACCGCTGGGGTGGGTTCGCTGACGGGAGCGGCCCCAGCTTCCGCTGGGGCGACGTCTTTGGCTGGCGCGGGCGCTTCGGCCTTCGCCTCAGCCGCGGCAGACGCAGCAGCAGGTGCCGGAGCCGCCTTCGCGCTCCCCGCGTCCTCATCGTCACCCGCGATCACCGCAATCACGGTGCCGACCTTCACCCCATCGGTGCCCTCGGCGACCAGGATCTGGCTGACCACACCCTCGTCGACCGCTTCGAATTCCATCGTTGCCTTGTCGGTCTCGATCTCGGCCAGCAGGTCACCCGATTTGACGCTGTCACCTTCCTTGACCAGCCATTTGGCCAGCGTGCCTTCCTCCATCGTCGGCGAGAGGGCGGGCATCTTAAGTTCGATTGGCATGTCTAGGCGTGTCCCTGTCAGTCTTGCAGGCCGGGCCTGCCGCTACGGATTCGTCCCTCGTCATAAGAGCATCGTTCGTCAACGTCCATTGGCGCAAACTTGCGTTTCATACGAATGTGACGCACTCTCTACGCACAAAAAGCATAGGGGGTCGGGGCGATGCGGACATATCTGGTGGTAATCGACGACAGCCCCGAAGCGAGTATTGCGCTGCGCTTTGCGGCGCGGCGCGCGGCGCGGACCGGCGGCGGGGTCGCGGTGCTGGCGATCGTGTCGCCGCAGGATTTCGTCGCCTTTGGCAGCGTGCAGGCGACGATCGAGGCCGAGGCGCGCGAACATGCCGAGGAACTGGTTGCCGCCGCCGCCGATGCGGTCGTGCAAGAAGCGGGGGTGACGCCGCAGATCATGGTCAAATCGGGCAAGCCCGCCGATGTCGTGCGCGAGGTAATCAACGCCAGCGACGAGATTGCGGCGCTGGTGCTGGCCACGGCAGCGAGCGGCGCGCCGGGGCCGCTGGTGGCGCACTTCACCGGGCAGGACGCCGGAACGCTGCCCTGTCCGGTGATGATCGTGCCGGGCGGGATCGACCTCGCCCGGCTCGATGCATTGAGTTAGACGGTAATCGTGCGCGGCAATGCCGCCGCGCCCTTCGCTTCGTAAATCGCAAAAAACAGCACGCCGATCGCCTGCACAAAAACAACTGCGATGCCGATCGCGGTCATCTGGGCCGCGAACATCGCCAGCACCACAAAGCTTGCGATGACCCAGCCAAGATTGCCGACCGCGATCAGGTTGGCGAGCCCCTTGTTCGGCGCCTTCTGGCTTGCGACGAACAGCATCAGCAACGCTGACGGCAACCCGATCCAGCCTGCGACGGTCACCAGTTCGGAGGGGAGGCCGAGCAGGGTGGCGACCGTCGCAGTTGCAAAGACGCAAAAGACGAACAATCCGGTGCAGGTGATGGCATCGATAATCAGCGTGTTCTTGAGATTGAAAAGCGACATTGGGGTTCTCCTTTCGGGATGACCCCTTCCGTCTGCCGCGCGGAACGCCGCCAGTCGATTACGCGCAAGGTAATGGAAAAGCAGAAAGCCGGGGTATAGCTCTCGCGGCAAAGGAGACGATGATGCAACCCGCACCCTTGGGCGCCCAACTTCGCGAATGGCGCAGCCGCCGCCGGATGAGCCAGATGGACCTGGCGCTCGACACCGAGATGTCGACCCGGCATTTGAGCTTTATCGAAACGGGGCGGTCAAAACCGAGCGCGCAGATGTTGCAGCGGATCGCCGATCGTCTGGAAGTCCCGCACCGCGCCCGCAACGCGCTCCTCCTCGCCGCGGGCTATGCCCCAGACTATCAGGAACGTCCGCTCGACAGTCCCGAAATGGCGGGGGTGCGCGCGATCGTCGAGCATGTGCTGAAGGGTCACGAGCCCTATCCCGCGCTCGCGGTCGATCGCCACTGGAACCTGGTCGCCGCGAACGGCGCGATCGCGATCCTCACCGCGCAGGTCGCGCCCGCGCTGCTGGCCCCGCCGGTCAATGTGCTGCGCATCGCGCTGCATCCCGAGGGGCTGGCGCCGCAGATCGTCAACTATGGCGAGTGGCGCGCGCATATATTGGAGCGGATCGACGTCCAGATTGCGACAAGCGCCGATACCGGATTGATCGCGCTGCGCGACGAGCTGGCGAGTTATGCGGTGCAGAGCGACGACCACAGCGCCGAACATCGCGACAGCCACGCGAGCAGCATCGCGGTCCCGCTGATCCTCGACACCGATGCCGGGCGGATTTCATTCGTGTCGACGGTGACGATTTTCGGAACGCCGGTCGATATCACCCTGTCGGAACTGGCGATCGAAGCGTTTTTTCCGGCGGATGCAGAGAGTGCAGCGTTGTTGCAGAAATTGGCGGGCAAGTGATCTCCCTTCCCTTGCAGGGAGGGAGAGTTAGCGCCGCCGCCCCTTGTGCTTGATGTTCGCCGGCCGCCCGCGCTTGCCGACCATATGCTTGCCCGCCTTGTCTTTCCCGGTCGCCTTCCCCTTCACCCCGTCGCGGCGCGGCGGGCGATTGCGGAAGCCGCCTTCGGGCGCATCGGGCAGCTCGAAACGCAGCGCGCCGCTCACCGGGTTGGCGTCCATCAGCCGCAGGTCCAGCCGCTGACCGACGCTATAGCTGACGCGGCCATGCTCGCTGTCGAGGCTGCGCGCCGCTTCGTCGTAGAAGAAGCGTTCGCTGCCCAGCGTCGACACCGGCACCAGCCCGTCGCCGCCGAGACCGTCAACCGTCGCGAAAAAGCCGAAGGGCTGCACCCCGGTGATCCGCGCCGCGACGATCTCGCCGGTCTTGCCCGCCAGATAGGCCGCGACATAGCGATCGACCGTCTCGCGCTCGGCCTCCATCGCGCGGCGTTCCAATGCGCTGATCGCTTCGCCGATGCGCGACAGCCCCTTGGCATCGGCCTCGCCCAGTCCGGTGCGCGCGGGCAGGTTCCTGGGTTTGCCCGGGACTTCGAGCCGGTAACTGTCGACGAGCGCGCGGTGGACGATCAGGTCGGCGTAACGCCGGATCGGTGAGGTGAAATGCGCATAACTGCCGAGCGCGAGGCCGAAATGGCCTGCATTGGCGGGGCCGTAATAGGCCTGCGTCTGGCTGCGCAGGATCGCCTGCATGATCTCGGGCAGCCGGTCGTCCTCCGAAAAGCCGTCGATCAGCCGGTTGAACACCGCGGGCGTGATCACCTGCCCCAGCGCGAAGCTCTGTTCAAAGGTTTCGAGATAGTCCTTGAGACTGACCAGCTTCTCGCGGCTCGGCGGCTCGTGGATGCGGTACATGACCGGCGATTTCTTCGCCTCGAGCGCTTTTGCCGCCGCGACATTCGCCGCGATCATATAATCCTCGATCAGCCGCATCGAATCGAGCCGGTCGCGCACGCGGATTTCGGCAATGCCGCCCGCCTCGTCGAGGATCACCTGACGTTCGGGCAGGTCGAGGTCGAGCGGCGCGCGGGCGGCGCGCGCTTTCGCGAGCAAAGCCCAACAAGCCCACAGGCTCCGCAGCGTCGGGAGCACATCGGCATCCCAATCATCCCGCGGCGTATCGGCATCATAGGCCGCTTGCGCATGTTCATAGGCGATGTTGGCGCGCAGCCGCACGAGCGCGCGGTTAAAGCGCCATGACGTCACCTTGCCATGCTTGTCGATAACCAGGTGGCACGCCATCGCGGCGCGGTCTTCGCGCGCTTTCAGCGAACAAACCCCCGCCGACAGCGTTTCGGGGAGCATCGGCACGACGCGGTCGGGGAAATAGACGCTGTTGCCGCGCCGCCGTGCCTCGCGGTCGAGGTCGCCGTCGGGGCGGACATAAAAACTGACGTCGGCGATCGCGACGATCGCCTTATAGCCGCCCTGGTTGCCCGGATCCTCGTCGGCGATCGCCCAGACGGCGTCATCATGGTCGCGCGCGTCGATGGGGTCGATCGCGACGATCGGCAGGTCTCGCAAATCCTCGCGCCCGTCGGCGGTAAGCGGCAGCCCGGCCGCGCGCTCGGCCTCGGCGATTGTCTCGCCGTCGAAAACATGCGGGATTTCGTGCCGCGCGATCGCGATCATGCTCAGCGCCTTCGGCGCAAAGGGGTCGCCGATCCGGTCGATGACCTTCGCCTTGATCGCCGCGCCGCGTCCGGTCAGCTCGGCGCGCACGAGGTCGCCGATGTCGGCATCGCCCTTGTCCGCAACCGCGAAGTCGAACCGTGCGCGCTTGTCGGCGGGACGCAGCCAGATCATCGGCTTGCCGCCCGGACCGACGTCCTCGACCAGCACGCCGATCACCGTCTCGGCGCTCGCCGCGAGCCGTTTCATCGGATGCGCGACATGCCCGTTGCCGCGCTCCTCGGTGCGCGCAAGGATGCGGTCGCCGACGCCAAGCGCGCCCTTTCGTCCCTGCTCCATCACGCGCAGCCGCGGCGGCGGCGCGGTTCCTTCCCAGCGGTCGGGAACCGCCCAGAGGTTGCTGCCCTCGATCGCGACGACGCGCAGCACCGTCACCCGCGGCAGGCCGCCATGCTTGTGGAACGCCCGGCCCGGCGCCATGTCGACCAGCCCCTCGTCGGTCATGTCCTTCAGCAGCGCCTTCAATGCGATCTTGTCGTTGCCGTGCAGCGCAAAATGTTTGGCGATCTCACGCTTGCCGACCGCATCCTTACTCGCTTCGATAAAGCGAAGGATCTGCTCGCGCGTCGGGAGTCCGGGCTGTGGCTTGGGCTTTTTCATCCGACGTCGCGCAGTTTGTTCGCACGAAGACACGAAGACACGAAGAGCGTCGGGTCATTCAGCAGGCGCCGGACGCCTTCCTTAAATGTCGGGGTACCGAAGTTCATGACAAATCCGTGGGTCAAACCCATTAATCTCAAATAAGTAATAACCTGCTTCGCATGAACCGGGGCGGTTGTCTCGCTCGACTTGAGCTCTATCAAGCCCCTATCATCGACCAGCAAATCGATCCGAAAGGCGTTGGGAATGGCAATGCCGTCGTAGGTCAAGTCGATCGGTACCTGCCGATCGACTTTTAGTCCTAATGCACACAGTTTGGCCGCCAACATCGCTTCGTAGGCCGACTCCAGTAAGCCGGGGCCAATATCCTGATGAAGTTTGAAGCCGCAATCGACGACGATAGTGCAGAGCTGTTCGATATCCATGCCCTGCCCCCTTCGTGTCTTTGTGTCTTTGTGCGAACCAAATCTCGCAACGCCTAAATCAGTAGGTCCGCCCGATCAGCACCCGCTCGACCGCCGGTTCGCCAGTGAAGAAGCAGGCACCGTCGGCGGGCGCGGCGTCCATCGGCGTGTTGCGCATCGTGAGCTTCAGCGACTTGAGTTGCTCGACGATCTTGTCGAGCGCCGCGCCGGTCGGGCGCGACCATTGCACTTCGGCCCAGCCGACGAACTTTTCGTCGCCCGCAAAATGCGCGGCGAGGTCGGTGACGTCGCGGCGGATATTCGCGTCGAGGCGCTGTTTCGCCTCGGCGTGGAGGCTCGTCTGGATGTCGGCGAGCGTTGCGACCGCATCGGCGACGAAATCGCCCTTCGCGATGAACGCCGAATTGAGCTTGCCGTCATCCTTGTACAGCCGGTCGCGGCGGATGATCGCCACATTGCCGCCCGCAACGTCGCGCGGGCCGACCTCGACGATGATCGGTGCGCCCTTCTTGACCCAGCCCCAGCGTTTGGTCTGCGCCTTGTTCGCGCCGGTATCGAGCAGTACCCGCACCGGTTCGCGGAACGCGTCGAGCGCTTTCAGCTGCGCCTCGAGGTCGCGGCAATAATCGAGGATCGCGGCGTCCTCGTCATTGTCGCGCAGCATCGGCACGATAACGATCTGGTGCGGCGCGATGCGCGGCGGACAGCGCAGGCCATCATCGTCACCGTGCGTCATGATCACGCCGCCGATCATGCGCGTCGACACGCCCCAGCTCGTCGTGTGGCACAGCGAATGACCGCCGTCCTTATCCTGATACCGAATGCCCGCGGCCTCGGCGAAGCCGGTACCGAGGTAATGCGAGGTGCCCGCCTGCAAGGCCTTGCCGTCCTGCATCATCGCCTCGATCGAATAGGTCGCGACCGCGCCCGGGAAGCGCTCATTCTCGGGCTTTTCGCCCGCGACGACCGGCATCGCCAGCACATCCTCGGCAAAGGCACGGTACATTTCGAGCGCGCGCAAGGTTTCCGCCATCGCATCGTCCTTGTCGGCGTGCGCGGTATGCCCCTCCTGCCACAGGAACTCGCTGGTGCGCAGGAACATGCGCGTGCGCATCTCCCAGCGCACGACATTGGCCCATTGATTGACCTTCAGCGGCAGGTCGCGCCAGCTCTGTACCCAACGGCTCATCGCGGCGCCGATCACCGTCTCCGACGTGGGGCGAACGATCAGCGGTTCTTCGAGCTTTGCCTCGGGGTCGGGGACCAGCTTCCCCTTGCCGTCGCCGATCAGGCGGTGATGGGTAACGACCGCCATTTCCTTTGCGAAACCATCGACATGATCGGCTTCCTTCTCAAAGAAGCTCAAGGGTATGAACAAGGGGAAATAGCAGTTCTGGACCCCGGCATCCTTGATCGCCGCGTCCATCACCGTCTGGATGCGTTCCCAGATGCCATAACCCCACGGCTTGATCACCATACAGCCGCGCACGCCCGATTCCTCGGCGAGATCGGCTTCGGCAATGACGTCCTGATACCAGGCCGCAAAGTCGGCCTGCCGGGTTACGCTGAGCGCATGTTTGACCATGAAATATCCGATTTTTCTGTCGTTGAGGGCGCCGCGGCACCCATCTGTCACTTCTTCGCGAGTTCGGCCTTCAGCGCCGCCACTTCGGCCTTCAGCGCCGCGATTTCGGCGTCCTTGGCCTTCGCACCGCCCGCGCCCGGGATAAATGCCCCCGCGGCCTGCTGGAACATTTCCATGTTGCGCCGCGTAAGCTCGGCCAGCGGGTTCGAACCCAGCGCGCCTTCGAACGCCGCACGGACATCCTGCTGGTTCTTGCGGAAGGCGGTCATCGATGCTTCCAGATATTGCGGTACCATCGACTGCATCTTGTCGCCATACATGCCGATCAGGTGGCGCAGGAAATTGACAGGCAACAGCGTTTCGCCGCGCGTTTCCTCGTCCATGATAATCTGGGTTAGCACATTATGCGTAATGTCCTCGCCGCTCTTGGCATCGACGACGCGGAATTCGCGCCCGTCGCGGACCATCGTCCCCAGATCTTCGAGCGTGATGTAACAGCTGCGTTCCGTGTCATAGAGCCGCCGGTTGGCATATTTCTTGATCGTGACGACGCCATCGTCCGCCGCCGCCTTGGACTTCGCCATCTTGACCCGCGCTCCTTGTTGTACCGCATCCTGGCGACTGCGCCGCGCGGGATAAATGTTTGATCGGTGCATTAGCACCAAATTATGATGCATCGCAACATGCGCGACCTACGGTCCGGCGATGCGGGCAGCGGTCGATTCGGCGTCCGCGACATGCGCGTACGTGATGGTTGTGCATTGCAGCGTCGGCAAGCGGCCAAGCCCCCGCGAGCGCTTGCAACCACGCCACCAAAGGCGCGCAAGGCACCTTGCGTAATTTAGTTTCTTCTGAAATTACAATTTTGGCATAAACGGCGTGAAAAATCCCATTCGACGGAACTTCATTACCGCACCTTCGACTGGCCGCATGAACGCCCTATCGGAGGCCCGTCTGCCGACCTGTTGCGAAAATGGCACAACCCTCGACCGAGTTGAACCGGTGCCACAAAAATCACATCAAAATTTCATCAAAAGCTTGTGCCGCTCGAATTTTTTGTCTTTTTAGAGGGCAACCCGTTCACTCTCATCTTTTGAACGGCAACCGGGGAATAACATTATGAAGAAGACTAGCCTGCTAGTGCGGGGCTCGGCCCTGACTCTCGCTTTGTTCAGCGCCATGCCGGCGATGGCCCAGGATCCCGTCGCGCCTGCCGACGAAGCAGCGACCGCCGATGAAGGCACCATCGTCGTCACCGGGTCGCGCATCCGCCGTCCGAACCTTGAATCGACCGTGCCGATCACGTCGATCACGGGCGAGAGCTTTTTCCAGCAGGGTCAGACCAATATTGGTGACACGCTGAACGATCTTCCCCAGCTGCGCAGCACCTTCGCCCAGCAGAACCCGGGCCTCGGCATCGGCATCGCCGGTCTGAACCTCCTCGACCTTCGCGGTCTCGGCACGCAGCGCACGCTGGTTCTGGTCAACGGCCGCCGTCACGTCCCGGCCGACATCCTCAACAACGCCGTGTCGCCCGACATCAACACCATCCCGAACGACCTCATCGAGCGCGTCGACATCGTTACCGGCGGTAACTCGGCGATTTACGGTTCGGACGCCATCGCCGGCGTCGTCAATTTCGTGCTCCGCCGCGACTATGAAGGCATCCAGCTGCGCGCCCAGGCCGGTGTGGCCGATTCGGGCTTCGGCGGGAACCAGTATATCTCGGGCATGGTCGGCAAGAATTTTGCCGAAGATCGCGGCAACATCACGCTGCACGCCGAATATGCGCGCAATGACCGCGTTTTTGCGTCGGACATTCCGGAATTCCGCTTGAACAACGGCTTTGGCGTTATCGATGCCGATGCCGGCGCCGGTATCGTCAACGGTGGCGACGGTTTCCCCGATCGCACCTTTTTCCGTGGCCTGAGCAGCGCCAGCATCCACTTCAACGGCCTGATCCCCGTCAACCAGCAGAATACGCCTGCCGCAGCCTGCGGCCGCGGTACGGCAGCGAATAACGGTGGCCCGAACAGCAACGGCACACCGTATAACTGCACCTATATCTTCACCAACGATGGCCGTCTGGTTCAGCAGACCGGCACGCGCTTCGGCTCGGGCATCATTGGTGGGATCGTCGGCGGCAATGGCCAGACCGGTCGCGAAGGCAAGACCCTGTCGGTTTTGCCGTTCACCGAACGCTACAACTTCAACATGCTGTCGCGCTACGAGTTCAGCGAAGCCGCTGAAGTCTTCCTTGAAGCCAAGTGGAACCGTGTGAACGCACTCGGCAACAACGCCGGTCCGTCGTTCTTCCAGGGCGTGCAGTCGGCGTTCGACTTCCGCGAACGTCCGCGCATCGACAACCCGTTCCTGAACCCGGCCGATCGCACGACGCTCGCCAACGCGATCCTCGCGTCGGGGTGCCGCACCGACCTTCAGGTAACCTGCCCCGCCGGCGGCAACCTGACCGCAACGGACATCGCCAACATCAACAACGGCAGCTACCGCTTCGTTCTGGCGCGTAACCTGCTTGACGTCGGGCTTCGTGACGAAGCGTTCCAGCGCGACACGTGGCGCGTGGTTGGCGGCCTTCGCGGCACGTTCAACGAAGACTGGAGCTACGAAATCTCGGCGAACTATGGCAAGTTCAAGGAAGCCATCACCACCGACGGCTTCCTCGATCGCCAGCGTTTCATGCTGTCGATGGACGCGGGCCGCAACCCGGTGACCGGCCAGATCCAGTGCCGTTCGCAGTTCGACCCGACCGCGGCGCTGCCGATCCAGCGGACCGACGCTGTTTCGACTGCAATCGCGGCGCGCAATGCTGCTCGCCTCGCCGCCGATATTGCTGCCTGCGTTCCCTACAATCCGTTCGGATCGCAGGACAACACGGCCGCCAAGAACTATTTCGCCCGCACCTTCACGGCGCGTTCGGGCCTCGACCAGCTCGTGCTGTCGGGCTTCGTCTCGGGTGATACCAGCGGCTTCTTCAACCTGCCGGGCGGCCCGGTCCGCTTCGCAATCGGTGCCGAGTATCGCGAAGAAAACGCTTTCTATCAGCAGGATGCGTTCGTGACCGACGGCTTCACCAATGGCGTCTCGATCCCGAGCTTTGAACCGAATACGTTCAAGGTGAAGGAATTGTACGGCGAACTTCAGCTGCCGCTGCTCAAGGAAGTGCCGTTTGCGCACGAACTGACGATCAGCGGTGCGGGTCGCGTTGCCAAATATCAGGGTAACGTCGGCACGGTGTATTCGTACAACGCCGGTCTCGACTGGGCGCCGGTCGAAGACATCCGCTTCCGCGGCAACTACAGCCGCGCCGTTCGCGCACCGAACGTGTCGGAAACCGCATTCCCGCTGGTCCCGAACTTCGCGCCGAACTTCGTCGATCCCTGTAACCCCGCGCAGCGCGGTTCGGGCGTTCGTCTGGCCAACTGTACGGCGGCCTTGGGTGCGTTCCTCAACAATCTGACCGACATCACCCAGTCGTTGGCGATCGTCAGCGGTTCGAACCCGAACCTGACCGCGGAAACATCGGACAGCTACACCTATGGTGTGGTCATTCAGCCGCGCTTCATCCCGGGCCTGAACCTGTCGGTCGACTATTACGACATCAAGGTGAACGGTATCATCGTGGCGCTGACCGCACAGCAAATCGTGAACAGCTGTTACGACTCGGCGGATCTGAACAACGTGTTCTGCGGCCAGTTCACGCGTAACCTGAGCGGCGGGCCGAACAGTGCGGGTGACGCATCGGGCCGTATCGTCAGCAACTCGCTGATCGTGGCGCCGGTGAACTTCGCCAAGCGCGTTCGCGAAGGTATCGACGTCAACCTGTCGTATCGCACCGATCTGGGTTCGGTGAAGTTCAACACGAACCTCATCTACACCCACAACCTGACGGTCAGCAACTTCCAGGACTCGGTCAATCCGGACTTCGAAAACCGGATCCTGGGCGAGCTGGGCGACCCGAAGGACGAATTCCGTTGGGACTTCGACTTCGAAAAGGGTCCGTTCACGCTGGGCTACCGTCTGCGCTACATCGGCCCGATGCTCCTCACCACCTATGAAGATCTGAACGAGCTGAACGGTCTGCCGCCGGCAAACATCGACTTTGCCGACCGCGAAAAATATCCGGCCGTTTTCTATCACGACCTTCGCTTCGAATGGGACGTGAACAAGGAAGCGGGCGGCCCGAACCTGAACTTCTACGTCGGGATGGACAACATCCTCGACAAGATGCCGCCGCTGGGTACCACGGCAACGGGTGCGGGTAGCGCGATCTACAGCTTCCGTGGTCGTACGGTTTACGCTGGCGCTCGCGCCCGCTTCTAATCGCGACGCGATCGAAATAGATTGGGGGTCGGGACGTTGTTCCGGCCCCTTTTCTTTGCTCAAAAGGACAGGTTTTGCAGCTGAGCAATCACGATGCCGAACGCCTCGCAAAAGAAGGCGTCGATGCACTCCAGCGTGGGCAATCGGCCATCGCCCGCGCGCGCTTCGAAACAATCACGCAGAGCGGCCGCGCCAATGCGCAGATTTGGCTGCTCCTCGCGGTCGCCTGCCGGTCGGATGGCGATCGCGTTGCCGAAGAAGCCGCGCTCGATCAATTGCTCGCCCTCGAACCGCAAGCGGTCCGCGGACACATCATGAAGGGTGACTGCCGCGCCCATGCTGGCGATGATCGCAATGCGCTGCAACGCTATGAAATCGCCCTTCTTGTTGCCCAGCGCCAGGAGCTGCCACCCGACCTGCACAGCGAAGTGCAGCGCGCGGAAACATGGGTCGCGACGTTCAAGGCGCGCATTGTCGAGCAGCGCGAAGCCAAACTCATCGATGCCGGGCTGCCCCCCGACGCCCGCAGTCCCCGCTTCCAGCAGTCGCTCGACATACTCGCGGGCCGCAAGCGCATCTTTGTGCAGGAACCCACGGGCTATTACGTCCCCGAGCTGCCGCAGATCCAGTTTTACGACCCTGCCGCGTTCGCTTGGGCTTCGGCGCTTGAGGCTGCGACCGGTGCCATCCGCGACGAGCTTGTGGCGCTGCTCGCGGCGGGGGGCGACGGATTCCGGCCCTATATGACGTCCCACGTCGATCGGGCGCGCGCCGACGCCAATCCATTGCTCGACAATAGCGACTGGAGCACCTTGTTCTTTGCCGAAAATGGTGCGCTGTCGGACGATGTCATCGCCCGCTGCCCCAGGACCTGGGAGGCAGTGAATGCCGTACCGCTGCCCTGGATCGCGAGCTCGCCGACGGTGATGTTCTCTTTGCTCCGCCCCGGCGCGCGGATTGCCCCGCACAACGGGATGCACAACGCCCGGCTGATCTGCCACCTGCCGCTTATCGTGCCCCCGCAATGCGCCTTTCGCGTCGGTAATGACGTGCGGCAGTGGGAAGAAGGCAAGCTGCTGATCTTTGACGACACGATCGAGCATGAGGCATGGAACAACAGCCACGAGGATCGCGTCGTGCTGATCTTCGACATCTGGCGCCCCGAACTTAGCGACCGAGAGCGTCAGGAAATTGCGACCTTCTTTGCCAATCCAGCGCTGGATTGAAGCGCGTGCAGTCGTCGAACATCGTCGAACGAGCCAATGCGTTGCTGGATGCCGGGCGCGCGCAGGCGGCGGTCGACCTCCTCATCGACGCGGCGAAACGCGGGTATGGTGACGCGCTTTACGAGCTCGCGCTGTGGCACGTGTATGGCACCCCGGTGCCGCGCAGCTTTGCCGCGGCGCGGGCGCTGTTCGAAAAGGCCGGCGCGGCGGGGCATCGCGGCGGGACGCTGACCCATGCGGTGTTTGTCGCTATCGGCGCGGGCGGCCCAGCGGACTGGGGCGCGGCGCTGAACCTGCTCGACAAGGCGGCCAAGCATGATCCCGACGCGGCGCGCCAGCGCGAACTGCTCGCGGCGATGGCGCTGACCCCGACGGGCGATCCGGCCTCGACATCGCCGGTCGAAACGCTGGCGACGTCGCCGACGCTCGGTGTCGTGCGCGGCCTGCTCACGCCCGATGAATGCGCGCACATCATGGCGCTTTCAGCGCCCAGGCTGGTGCCGTCGATCGTCGTTGATTCGACCACGGGCCGTGAAATTCCGCACCCGATCCGGACCTCCGAGGGTACGGTGCTGGGCCCCATCCAGCAGGATCTGGTCATCCACGCGATCGACCGGCGGATTGCAGCGGCGACACGCACGCGCGCCGAGCAGGGCGAACCGCTCACCGTTCTACGATATGCGCCCGGTCAGCAATATCGGCTGCATCATGATTGCCTGCCCGGCGAAAGCAATCAGCGCGTGATGACGGCCATCGCCTATCTCAACGACGATTATGACGGCGGTGCGACGCAGTTTCCGTCGGTCGGCGTCGAGTTTCGCGGTCAAACCGGCGACATGATCCTCTTCGCCAACACGCTCTCCGACGGCCAAGTCGACGAGCGCAGCCGCCATGCCGGGCTACCCGTTACCCGCGGCGAAAAATGGATCAGTACCCGCTGGATACGCATCCACGACTTCGACCCGTGGGGGATGCGTCCGGTTTAGCCCCAGACGCGCTCGAACCGGCGGCCGAGCCCGGTGAGCAACTCATATTGCGACAGCCCGCTCCGCGCCGACACGGCGGGCAGGTCGTAGTCGAGGCCCAGCCATTCGCCCTCACCCAGGCCTGCCGCATCGCTGACATCGAACGCGGTGAGGTCCATCGACACACGGCCGACCAGCGGCAGTGCCCGCCCCTGCCACGTCGCGCGCCCGCTGCCCGCGTGACAGCGCAGATAGCCGTCGGCATAGCCGAGGTTGACCACCGCGATGCGGCTGTCGCGCGCTGCCGTCCACGAAGCGCCATAGCCGACCGTCTCGCCCGCGGGGACCGGACGCACTTGCAGCACGCGCGCTTCTGGAAACGCCACCTGACCGATATGGCCTGCAGCCTCGCCGCGCGGGATGCCGCCATAAAGCGCGATCCCCGGACGCGTCAGGTCGAACGCATATTCGGCGCCCAAGCAAATCCCGGCGCTGTTCGCGAGGCTGTATCGCCGCGCCGGGATCCGCTCGCGCAGCGCCCGGAACGCGGCGAGCTGCCGCGCATTCTGCGCGCTGTCCTCGTCCGCCGACGCCAGATGGCTCATCAGCGTGTCGATCACCAGTCCGTCGAGCGCACCGCCCAGCGCTTCCTCGACCCGCAGCCCCAGCCGGTTCATGCCCGTGTCGACCATGACGTCGCACGGTCGCGCTTCACCGGCGTCGCGCCAGCGCCGCACCTGTTCGACGCTGTTCAGCACCGGACGCGCCGGTAGCAGCCGCGCGGCGACCATGTCGCTCGCTCCGACCCCATGCAGGACCGACAGCGACACGCCCGCGGACAGCGGCATCAACGCGGCCGCTTCGGACCAGGTGGCAACGAAAAAGTCGCGGCACCCCGCGGCGGCAAGATGCTGCATCACGGCGCGCGCACCGAGGCCGTAGCCGTCGGCCTTGAGCGCCGCGCCGCACGCGGCGCCGCCGCCGCTCTCTGCCGCCAGCCAGCGCCAGTTGGTAACCAGCGCGTCGCGGTCGAGACACAGGCGGAGGGGCGAAGGCACGGCGATCATCGGCGTGCCCTATACGGGTTGGCGGGCTGCGCCAATGGGTTCGATCAGGCCTCCGCCGTCCCGGATGGCTGTTTGTCCCACTGCCCCTCAACCGGATCCTTCAGCATGAAGGCGGTCACCAGAAACGCCACCAGCACGACGACCCAGGTGTACCACAGCCCCGAATAGGCATTGCCGGTCTTGGCGATGATGAAACTCGCGATCAGCGGCAGGAAGCCGCCGAAATAGCCGGTCCCGACATGATAGGGAATCGACAGCGACGAATAGCGGACATGCGGCGGGAACATTTCCGACAACAGCGCCGCGACCGGGCCATAGGTAAAGCCCGACAAGGCACTGAGCCCGAGCAGCGCGAGAAAAATGATCGCGATGCCACCCCAGCCCGGTACCTGCTTGGCGAAATCATAGCCGCTCGCTTCCAGCGCCGGTTTCAGCAGCGCAGGATCCTCGCTGGCCACCTCGCGCTCGCCGATACGGATGGTGACGCTGTCGAAGCCGCTGCCGGTCGCCACGACGCTGTAGGAGACGCCAAGCTTGGTGAGTTCACCCAGCGTCTTGCCGCACGCGGTTTGCTGGACCTGCGCAAAGGGATCAAAGCTGCACTTCGACCCGGTCACGGTCACCGGCGCTCGCTCGGCCGCCGCCGACAGGGCGGGATTGCCGACGCTGCCCATCCACCAGAACAGCGGGAACAACAACAACAGCGTGGCGCCATAACCCCATACGATCGGCTTCTTGCGTCCGATCCGGTCCGACAAATGCCCCGCCCAGATGAAAAAGCCCATGCCGACCGCCGCCGCGACGCCGACGATGATCTCGGCGGCGGTATCTTCGACCTTCATCGGCCCTTTCAGGAACGACAGGCCCGAAAACATCGCGGTGTACCAGATCACGGTCAGACCCGCCGCGATCCCGAACAGAGCGATGAAGATGCGGCGCGGGTTGCCGGGATAGGTGAAGCTTTCCTTCAGCGGATTCTTCGCCAGCTCGCCCTGCGCCTTCATCGCCTTGAACACCGGACTTTCGGACAGTTTCAGGCGCATCCACAACGAGATCGCGAGCAGGATCAGCGACAGCAGGAACGGCACCCGCCAGCCCCAGCTTTCCCAGACCGCATCCGGCATCAACGCCTTGCATCCCAGCACCACCACCAGGCTGAGCACAAATCCGCCGACGACGCTGGCCTGGATGAAACTGGTGTAGAACCCACGCTTTCCGGGCGGCGAATGTTCGGCGACATAGACCGCCGCGCCGCCATATTCGCCGCCGAGCGCCAGTCCCTGCAACACGCGGAGCAGGATGACGATGATCGGCGCCGCGATGCCAATCGTCGCCGCCGACGGGATCATGCCGACACCCGCGGTTGCCACGCCCATCAGCGTCACGGTGACCAAGAATGTATATTTGCGCCCCAGCCGATCGCCGAGGAAACCGAACAGCACCGCGCCGAGCGGACGAAAGCCGAAGCCGACTGCAAAGCCCGCCCAAACGAGCAGCGTTTCCAGCGTCGCATTGTCGCTCGGGAAAAATGCCTTGCCGATGATCGCGGCGAGTGTGCCGTAGATGAAGAAATCATACCATTCGAACACGGTGCCTGCCGACGAGGCGGCGATGACCATGCGGATTTCTTTCTGCGTCGGTTCGTAAACGGCGCCCGCGGCACTGGCTTCGGTCATATATTTCTGGCTCCCCCACCCCGTCGGGCTTGTCACTTTTCCGTTCGCATCGAGCGAAGTCGAGATGCCTCGCGCGCATCGCCGAAGCGGGGTGTCTCGACTTCGCTCGACACGAACGGTTACGCTACGTCTAGTTGCACCGCGGCGTGGTGCAAGCCTTCTTGGCGCGAGCCGCCGTTCGTGTCAGACTGCGATCATGCAGTTCATTGACCTGTCTATCCCGATCACCAACGATGTCGTTTCGGACCCGCCGGTGATGCGCCCCAACATCACCTATATGACCCATGAAAATACGTGGGAGCAGATCGCGATGTTCTTTCCCGGGCTGACCCGCGAAGACCTGCCTGACGGCGAAGGCTGGGCGGTCGAGATGCTGTCGCTGAGCACGCACAACGGCACGCATATGGACGCGCCCTGGCATTATCACTCGACCACCGACAACGGCGCCTCGCCCGCGCCGTCGATCGACGAAGCCCCGCTCGACCTGTTCTTTCGTCCCGGAGTCAAACTCGACTTTTCGGACCGCCCGCACGGCCATGTCGTCAGCGGCGCCGAGGTCGAGGCCGAACTCGCGCGGATCGGGCATAATCTCCAGCCGCTCGACATCGTGCTCGTGCAGTCGGGTGCCATCTATGGCACCGACAATTTTACCGATCAGGGCTGCGGCATGGGTGCCGAGGCGACGCTGTACCTGACGGAGCGCGGCGTGCAGGTCGTCGGCACCGACGCATGGAGCTGGGACGCGCCGTTCAGCCATACCGCGCGGCGCTGGGCCGAAACGCGCGACCCGTCGATCATCTGGGAAGGCCATAAGGCGGGGCGCATCCGGCCGTACTACCAGATCGAAAAACTCACCAACCTTGCCGCGATCCCCGCGACCGGGTTCACCTTCAGCTGCTTCCCGGTGAAGATCGAGCGCGCGAGCGCCGGGTGGATCCGCGCGGTGGCGCTGGTCGAGGACTAGATTACGATGGCCTGCGCGGCGCTGGACCGCCGCACATGACATCAATCTATCCCGACCCTAGTCATCGCTCGTCGCAAAGGACAAACCAAACCGGACCCGCTTTGCGGTTGGTGGTGCGGTGTCGGGTGGCGGCGACTGCAAGCGATACCGCGTCGACAGACGCAATGCCGCCAGCCCGAACCGATGACCTGCCGGGCTTTCCGACACCACGCGACAATCGGTCAGGCCACCACCGGCCCCAGATGCGCAGTCAAGCACGACTGTTCCGTTCAGCCCGTCGCGGAACGCTTCGCGCGGATAGGCCAAGAGAATGTCATTCGCATTTGGCGTACGGACGAATTGGGGCGCCGCGGCGGGCGATTCCATCGCCGGTGCAGGCGATGGTACCGCCGTCAAGGTTGCCAGCATGATAACCGTGCTGAAGATCATTCGTACGTTGCCCCTGTTGGCCGCCAAGCCTCACGCCATATCTTGCCAAGGAAACGAGCCCATGTCGCGGTGATCAATGCACTGGTGCGACGTTCGCGGTCCGGAACCAAGGAATCCCCTTAAAACAGCCTTCTGCCTGCGACGACCTTAAAGATTGACCGTCACCAGCATCCACAACGTCCACCCACCGAGCGCCAGCAGCGTGATCCATGTCGCAGCGACTCCGATCTGCCGGGTGACCGGCGGCTTGCCGGGTTCGACCGGCGCATGCAGCCCGGCGATATGCGCGACGCGGCCGATCAGGAACAGCGCGCCGATGATCATCAGCGCCATATGATTGGCGCGCGCTGTCTCTAGCAGGCCCAGCAGGATGACGACGATCGGCGCATGTTCGGCAAGGTTGCCGTGGCTGCGGCTCGCCGCGATCAGTTTCGCGTCGCCCTGATCGCCGAACGCGGCTTTCAGGCGCAGCCGCTGGCGCACCGTCAGCATCGCGGTGAACAGCAGCAGCAGCGCGCAGATCGCGCCGACGAAGGCGGTAACCGGTAATGTCATGATCGTGTCTCCCCCGAATGCCGGTGCAACCTAGCCGGTCACCGGCGACTTGGCACGAGCAATCGCGCACCGCGCGCTATTCGTTATTCAGATTGGCGTCGAGAAAGGCGACGATCCGCGCCGCGACGGGCGCGCGGCTGACCTTGTCGCCCAGCCCCACTGCCCCCATCGGATAGAAGTGCCCGAAACCTGGCACCCATACGGTTTCGCTCGCGATGCCCTTGTTGCCGAGCGCCGCGGCGGTATGGCGCGTGCCATTGAGCACCCCCACATAATCATTCTGACCGAGGATCAAGAGCGCGGGCGGCATGCCGTTCTTCGCCGTCTCATAAGGAATATAGCCGCTGATCCCGCCCGACAACGACACCACGGCTTTTGCGCGAACACCCAGACCATAAGCGGTGTTGAGCGCAGTGATCGCCCCCGCCGAAAAGCCGCCGATCGCGAGCCGGTCGCCGTCGACCCCGAATTCCTCCGCCCGCGCACGGGCAAAACCGACCGCCATCGCCATGTCGTCGGCGGCGGCAAAGGTCGCATACCAATAGTGCGTCAGCGTCGTCTCGTCGAACGGCGGCAGCTTCATCTGGTGGCGCACTTCGGCGATCCGCTCGAGCTTTTCGGGCGACAGGTTGACCGCGCGCGGCACGATGCGCTTTTCATCGAGTGGGCGGACGAGCCCCGGCTGCTCCTGCACGAAGCGATATTCGATCGAGAAACAGGCGTAGCCCGCGCGCGCAAAACTGCGGCAATAATACGCCATTGAGCTGTCCTGCGCGCCCTCGACGGTGAAGTTGAAATCGCCCTTGTCGCCGCGATGAAAGGCGCCGCCGAACGCCATGACGACCGCGGGGCGGCCCGTCAGCGGCTTGCCGTCGGCGGCAACCGGGCGATAGACGTCGAGCAGCAGATCGCGCGCCTTGGCGCCGTCGGCCGATACGCCGACCGGCGCGCGGCCATAAACAACGTCGCGCGTCTCGATCACGCCATAGCTGCGCTTCCCGACCTCATTCGCGCTACTGGTTGCCGCGGTCGCCAACGCCATACCCATCGCCGCCACGACCATAGCTGCACGCCGGACCATCGGCCCCTCTCCCGTTGATTGTTGCTTTGCCGACGCCACCTAATCGCGCCGCCGACGGAACGCTGCGATCGAAATGAGCTAGTGCGCCGCGGGGATCAGAACAGCCGCGAGCCGTTGGGGACCGGCACGTCGGGCGCGAACAGGATCACCGCGCCATTTTCATCGGCGAACCCCAATGTCAGCACTTCGGACATGAATTTGCCGATCTGGCGCGGCGGGAAGTTGACCACCGCGGCGACCTGCCGACCGACCAGATCGTCCAGCGCATAGCGATCGACGATCTGGGCGTTGCTTTTCTTCACCCCGATCGCCGGACCGAAATCGATTGTCAGCTTGAACGCGGGTTTGCGCGCTTCGGGAAAGGGCTCGGCCGCGACGATCGTGCCGATGCGGATATCGATGCGGAGGAAGTCGTCGAAGGTGATTTCGGACGCGGCACCCGCATCGGTGTCGTGATTGACGTGCATCCCTCAAACTCCGGTCCAGCCGTGTCCCTGCGAAGGCAGGGACCCATCTCCGATCGGTGCCAGATAGCACGGACCGGAGATGGGCTCGTGCTTTTGCAGGAGCACAGTCAGAATCACTCCATCTCCAAAATCACCGCATCGACCGCCAGGCTGTCGCCCTGCGCCGCGTTGACGCTTTTCACGACCCCCGATTTTTCGGCGCGCAGGATATTCTCCATCTTCATCGCTTCGACCGTCGCGAGCGGCTGGCCCGCCTCGACGGCGTCGCCTTCGCCGACATGCAGCGCGACGAGCAGGCCCGGCATGGGGCAGATCAGGAATTTCGAAAGATCGGGCGGGATCTTCTCGATCATATGGCTCGCGAGCGGCGCGACATGCCAGGGCAGCACGCGCACGTCATGGATATGCCCGCGCGTCGTCATGCGCCAGCCGGTGCGCGTCTTGGCGACCTTCACCGCCAGCTCGCTGTCGTCGATCTCCGCCACCACCAGCCGGTCGCCGGGCGTATATTCCAGCGCGATGTCGACCTTGTCGCCATCGACCTTGATATGTTTGTGGCCCAGCTTCACCTTGTGCTCCACGCCGCCCACAGTGACCTGCCATTTGGCGGGCGGGTCGAGCCGCTCGCCGAGCTGGCCGTCGGTCCGGCGTGCGCGGTCGGCCTCGGCCGACGCCATGAAGCCTGCGATCGCGGCGAGCGCGCGGACGATATGATCCTCGGTCGCGGCGCCATGGAAGCCTTCGGGATATTCCTCGGCGATGAACCCCGTCGTCAGCTCGCCCGAGCGGAAGCGCGGATGCTGCATGATCGCCGAGACGAAATCGATATTGTGGCCGAGCCCCTCGATCTCGAACCGGTCGAGCGCCGCGATCTGCAGGTCCGCTGCCTCGTCGCGCGTCTTGCCCCATGTCACCAGCTTGGCGATCATCGGGTCGTAGAAGATCGACACCTCGCCGCCCTCTTCCACGCCAGCGTCGACGCGCACGCCGTCGACGCCGCGCTCGTCGCCCTTCCACGCCGTCACCGGGGTACGATAGCGCACAAGTCGCCCGGTCGAGGGCAGGAAACCGCGATAGGGGTCCTCGGCATAGACGCGGTTCTCGATCGCCCAGCCATCGATCTTGATGTCGTCCTGCGTCATCTCCAGCTTCTCGCCAGCCGCGACGCGGATCATCTGTTCGACCAGGTCGATGCCGGTGATCGCCTCGGTCACCGGATGCTCGACCTGCAGGCGCGTGTTCATTTCAAGGAAATAGAAGCTCTCCCCGGTCGGGTCGGCGCCCGACACGATCAGTTCGACCGTACCGGCGCTATAATAGCCGACCGCGCGCGCCAGCGCGACGCACTGCTCGCCCATCGCTTTCCGCATCTTCTCGGTCACGAACGGCGACGGTGCTTCCTCGACCACCTTCTGGTGCCGCCGCTGGATCGAACATTCGCGTTCGTTGAGATAGAGGATGTTGCCGTGCTGGTCGCCCAGGATCTGGATTTCGATGTGGCGCGGATTCAAGATGAACTTCTCGATGAACACCCGGTCGTCGCCAAAGCTGCTCAGCCCTTCGCGCTTGGTCGCCTCGAACCCCTCGCGGACGTCCTTTTCGTCATAGGCAAGGCGCATCCCCTTGCCGCCGCCGCCCGCCGACGCCTTCATCATCACCGGATAGCCGATCTCGTTCGAGATGCGCACCGCATGTTCGGTATCGTCGATCTCGCCGACGAAGCCCGGGACGACGTTGACCCCCGCTTCCTTCGCGAGCTTCTTCGACTCGATCTTGTCGCCCATCGCGGCAATCGCGTTCACCGGCGGGCCGATGAAGGCGATATTTTCCTTGGCGAGCGCCTCGGCAAAGCTGGTGCGCTCCGAAAGGAAGCCATAGCCCGGATGCACCGCCTCGGCGCCCGTCGCCTTGCAAGCCGCGATGATCTTGTCCGCGATCAGATAGGATTCGGATGCAGGCGACGGCCCGATATGCACCGCCTCATCGGCCATCGCCACGAAGGGCGCGCGCGCGTCGGCGTCCGAATAGACGGCGACGGTCGCGATGCCCATGCGCCGCGCGGTCTTGATAACGCGGCAGGCAATTTCGCCGCGATTGGCGATCAGGATTTTTTTGAACATCGGCTTACCGTTTCTCTAATTCGCTAACCAACCACGGGCAGCTGATGGTTCCAATACGCCCAGATCGTTCAACTTCATGTCGGCCTACTCCCGTCCAGTATAGACAACGAACAGATTGGCCATTTCCATATGACATCGATTTTCTTCCGGTCAGGATGGCACGATCACTCAACGTCAAACTGAGCCACCCAACAAACAGCAAACTCAGTAAAACCGTCTTCGTATTGAGACTTATTTTCACGATACGGCTCGCATCGGCTCTTCGCTGATCATCGGCACGATCCCCAGCTTCGCGAACAGCGCCGCATCGGCATTGTCGCCGCGGTTGCCCGTCGTCAGCAACTTGTCGCCGGTGAAGATGCTGTTCGCGCCCGCCATGAAGCAGAGCGCCTGCGTCGCCTCCGACATGCTCTCGCGCCCCGCGCTCAACCGCACCATGCTGAGCGGCATGGTGATGCGCGCGACGGCGACGGTGCGGACAAATTCGATGTCGTCGATCTTCGCCAGCGGGGTGTCCGCCAGCATGTCGCCCAGCACGGTCCCTTTCACCGGCACCAGCGCGTTGATCGGCACGCTGCCCGGATGTTCGGGAAGGGTCGCGAGCGCGTGGATGAAGCCGACGCGGTCGGCGCGCGTCTCGCCCATGCCGACGATCCCGCCCGAGCAGACGTTGATCCCGGCGCTGCGCACCTCTTCCAGCGTGTCGAGCCGCTCCTGAAAGGTGCGCGTTGTGATGACATTGCCGTAATTTTCCGGCGAAGTGTCGATATTATGGTTGTAATAATCGAGCCCCGCAACCGCCAGCGTCTGCGCCTGTTCCTTGCTGAGCATCCCCAGCGTCATGCAGGTTTCCATGCCCATCTGGCGCACGCCCTCGATCATCTCGACGATCGCGGGCATGTCGCGGTCCTTGGGGTTGCGCCACGCGGCGCCCATGCAGAAACGCTGCGATCCCGCATCCTTCGCCTGCGCCGCCGCCTGCAGGACGGCGCGCACGTCCATCAGCTTGGTGGCCTTCAGGCCGCTGTCGGCGTGCTTCGACTGCGAGCAATAGCCGCAATCCTCGACGCAGCCCCCGGTCTTGATGCTGAGCAGGGTGCAAAGCTGGATCTCGCCGCGCGCATGGTGGCGACGGTGGACGCCCTGCGCCTCCCACATCAGTTCGTCGAACGGCAGGTCGAACAGTGCGGCGATTTCTTCGCGGGTCCAGTTGCGACGAACTTCATCGTCGCACCCCGGCGAAAGCCGGGGCCCAGGGCGGTCCAGAACCGCCGGTGCCATATCGCTCTGGACCCCGGCTTTCGCCGGGGAACGGTCAATGTTCAAATTCACGCAGCTTCTCCAATCGGCGGCATATTATGCCCCAGCAAGCGCAGCACATCGGCGGCGCATTCCACGACGTTCGAGCCGGGGCCGTAAATCCCCTGCACCCCTGCGTCGCGCAAAAACTGATAGTCCTGCGGCGGGATCACCCCGCCCGCGATCACCTTGATGTCACCGCGCCCCGCCTCTTTCAGCTTGTGGATAAGTTCGGGGATAAGTGTCTTGTGCCCGGCGGCAAGGCTCGACGCGCCAACGACATCGACCCCGCTGTCGAGCGCCAGCACCACGGTCTCGTCGGGGGTCTGGAACAACGGCCCCGACACGATGTCAAACCCCATATCGCCGAACGCCGATGCGATCACATTGGCGCCGCGGTCGTGGCCGTCCTGCCCCATCTTGGCGACCAGCAATTTCGGCTTACGTCCCAACCGCCGGGTCACCGCCTCGACCCCGTCGAGCACCTGCGCCCAGCGCGCGTCGCCCTCATAAGGCGCGCCATACACGCCCTTCACCGGGGTCGGCTGGGTGCCGTAGCGGTCGAAACTTTCCTCCATCGCCGACGAAATCTCGCCGAGCGTTGCGCGCGCCCGCGCCGCCTCAACCGCGAGCGCGAGCAGGTTGTTCTCGATGCTCGACGGCTTGGCCGCCCCATCGCGCAGCGCGGACAGCGCCGCCTGGCATGCCGCCTCGTCGCGCTCGGCCTTGGTCTTCTTGATCCGCGCAATCTGCCCCTCGCGCACCTTGGCGTTATCGACCTCGAGCGTTTCGAGCAGGTCTTCGTCCTGCAGGCGATATTTGTTCACCCCGACGATGACATCGTCGCCGCGATCGACCCGCGCCTGCCGCGCCGCCGCAGCGGTCTCGATCATCGCCTTGGGCCAGCCCGCCGCGACCGCCTTTGCCATGCCGCCCTCGGCCTCGACGCGGTCGATGATCTCCTGCGCCTTGTCGACCAATTCCTGGGTCAGCGCCTCGACATAATAGGAGCCGCCGAGCGGATCGACGACCTTGGTCATCCCGGTCTCTTCCTGGATGACGATTTGCGTGTTGCGCGCGATGCGGGCGGAGAAATCGGTGGGCAGCGCGATCGCCTCGTCGAGCGCGTTGGTGTGCAGCGACTGGGTGCCGCCCAGCATTGCCGCCATCGCCTCGATCGTCGTGCGCATCACATTGTTGTAAGGGTCTTGCTCGGTCAGCGAGACCCCCGACGTCTGGCAGTGGGTGCGCAACATCTTCGACCGCTCGTCTTGCGCGCCGAGCTTGGTCATCGCGCGATGCCACAGCACCCGCGCCGCGCGCAGCTTGGCGATCTCCATGAAGAAGTTCATGCCGATCGCGAAAAAGAAGCTCAGCCGCCCGGCGAACTTGTCGATGTCGAGCCCCGACGCGACGCCATATTTCACATATTCGATGCCGTCGGCGATGGTGAAAGCCAGTTCCTGCACCTGCGTCGCGCCGGCTTCCTGCATATGATAGCCGGAAATCGAGATGCTGTTGAACTTCGGCATCTCGCGCGACGTATAGCCAAAGATGTCGCTGATGATCCGCATCGAGGGTTCGGGCGGGTAGATATAGGTGTTGCGGACCATGAACTCCTTCAGGATGTCGTTCTGGATCGTCCCGTCGAGCAGCTTGCGGTCGACCCCCTGCTCCTCGCCCGCGACAATGAAGAACGCCAGGATCGGGATCACGGCGCCGTTCATCGTCATGCTGACCGACATCTGGTCGAGCGGGATGCCGTCGAACAGGATCTTCATATCCTCGACGCTGTCGATCGCGACGCCCGCCTTACCAACGTCGCCGACGACGCGCGGGTGGTCGCTGTCATAACCGCGGTGCGTCGCAAGGTCGAAGGCGACCGACAGGCCTTTCTGCCCCGCGGCGAGGTTGCGGCGATAGAAAGCGTTCGATTCCTCGGCGGTCGAAAAGCCGGCATATTGCCGGATCGTCCACGGCCGCCCCGCATACATCGACGCGCGCACGCCGCGGGTGAAGGGCGCGAAGCCGGGCAGGCCGGGGTCGGTCGTCACATCCTCCGCCGTGTAGAGCGGCTTGACGTCGATTCCCTCGGGCGTGTGCCAGGTGAGGTCTTTGCCTTTGACTTCCTTGTCCGCAGCGGCGGCCCATTGGTCGAGGGTTGGCTTGTCGGTCATATGCAGTCTCTAATCCCAAACCCCCTCTCACCTTGCGGGAGAGGGATGCGAAGACTTGGCGGCTTTGCCGCCTAGTCGTAGCTGGGAGAGGGGTCGCGGGCCGCAGGCTCGCCAACCAACCCCTCTCCAAGTTCCGGTAGGGGACAAGTCCCCAACCTCCACTTTCCTCCCCCGCAAGGGGGGAGGAGCAATTAATGCGCCCCCTTCGGCGTCTCCATAATCTCGGTCAGCACCCCGCCCATATCCTTGGGGTGCAGGAAGAAAATCAGCGTCCCATGCGCCCCGATCCTTGGGCTCCCCAGCACCCGTTTGCCAAGCGCCTCGAACGCCGCCTTCGCCGCATGAATATCCGGCACCTCGTAACAAACATGATGCTGCCCGCCCGCCGGGTTCTTCTCCAGAAACCCCGCGATGGAAGTGTTGCCAGGCAGCGGCTCGACCAGCTCGATCTGCGTCCCGTTCAGCGCGCCGTCGGCACCGGGCGTGTCGACAAAACACACCTTCACCCCCTGCTCGGGGAGGTCGAACGGCGCGTGGATCTTCGTCGCGCCCATGACGTCGCGGTAAAAGACGATGCTGTCGGCGATCGACGGCGTCGCAACGCCGATATGGTTCAATCTTCCAAGTTTCATAATACGTCCTTCAATCCTCCCCGCTCGCGGGGAGGTGGCAGCGCGCAGCGCTGACGGAGGGGGGTGGCATCCTGACGCGACGCAGCTCAAAATCGACAGCCCCCTCCACCATGCTTCGCATGGTCCCCCTCCCCGTTCCGGGGAGGATTCGGTTGGGACGGCCTGGTTTCATGGCTTCCAATGCTCCACTTCCTTACGGATCGACACGATGAGCTTGTCGTAGACCATATTCATAAAGTGACGCCCGGCCTCGGGACTCTCGAAATGAATGTTGACACCCAGCCCATCGTTTATCGCCGGTCGAGGATCATATTGCGAAGACTCGACGTTGTTCCAGTCCCACCATTGTCGCACGATTGTCTGCCGCATTTCGACGGGGTGATCGCCGATCGCCCGATAAATCGCCGCCTCCGGGCTCGCATCGAAACGGTCCCAATCTTCGTGCACATAGCTTTCAAGGAACTGTCGAAGGTCGGGCCAGTTCTCCTCTGCCTTCAACCGGCGCTCTCGCGTTTCCCTGCTCATAGCGGAATATTATCATGCTTCTTCCACGGGTTCTCGAGGCCCTTGTTCCGAAGCTTCCGTAACCCCAGCGCAATCCGCCGCCGCGTCGAGTGCGGGTAGATGACCTCGTCGATATAGCCCCGCTGCGCCGCAACAAACGGATTGGCAAAACGGTCCTCATATTCCTTCGTCCGCTGTGCGATCTTCTCCGGGTCACCGATGTCGCTGCGGAAGATGATCTCGACCGCGCCCTTTGCGCCCATCACCGCGATCTCGGCGGTCGGCCAAGCATAGTTTAGGTCGCCGCGCAGATGCTTTGACGCCATCACGTCATAGGCGCCGCCATAGGCCTTGCGCGTGATCACCGTGATCTTGGGCACCGTCGCCTCGGCATAAGCGAACAGCAGCTTCGCGCCATGCTTGATGATGCCGTTAAATTCCTGCGCCGTGCCGGGCAGGAAGCCGGGGACGTCGACGAAGGTGATGATCGGGATTTCGAATGCGTCGCAAAAACGCACGAAGCGCGCCGCCTTCTTCGACGAATTGATGTCGAGCACACCCGCGAGCACCAACGGCTGATTCGCGACAATGCCGATCGTCCGCCCCTCGATGCGCCCGAAGCCGCAGATGATGTTGCCCGCATGCGCCGGCTGCACCTCGAAGAAGTCGCCCTCGTCGACTGTTTTGCGGATCAGCTCGTGCATGTCATACGGCTGGTTCGCATTGGGCGGGATCAGCGTGTCGAGGCTCATCTCCGCGCGGTCGAACGGGTCGCTCGTCGGGCGTACGGGAACCCCGGCACGGTTGTTTTCGGGCAGATAGTCAAAGAAATCGCGCGCCGCGAGCAGCGCCTCGATGTCGTTCTCGAACGCCAGATCGGCGACCGAGCTCTTGGTCGTGTGCGTGATCGCGCCGCCGAGTTCTTCTTGCGTCACCACCTCGTTCGTCACCGTCTTGACCACATCGGGGCCGGTGACGAACATATACGAGCTGTCTTTCACCATGAAGATGAAGTCGGTCATCGCGGGGCTGTAAACCGCCCCGCCGGCGCACGGACCCATGATCAGGCTGATCTGCGGCACCACGCCCGACGCCAGCACATTCTTCTGGAACACATCGGCATAGCCGCCAAGCGACGCGACGCCCTCCTGGATGCGCGCGCCGCCGCTGTCGTTCAGGCCGATCACCGGCGCGCCGACCAGCATCGCCTTGTCCATCACCTTGCAGATTTTTTCGGCATGGCGTTTCGACAGCGAACCGCCAAAGACGGTGAAATCCTGGCTGAACACATAGACCAGACGGCCGTTGATCGTCCCCGATCCGGTGACAACGCCGTCGCCGGGGATCTTCTGATCCTGCATCCCGAAATCGACGCAGTCATGCTCGACATAGGTGTCGAGCTCTTCGAACGATCCCTCGTCGAGCAGCACGTCGAGCCGCTCGCGCGCCGTCAGCTTGCCCTTGCTGTGCTGCGCGTCGATGCGCTTCTGCCCGCCGCCCAGCGCGGCGGCGGCGCGGCGGCGTTCCATTTCGGCGATATTGGCGGACATCCGGCTCTCCCAAACAGGTTAAACTGTCGCTTGCCCGCTTACAGCGCGCCGCGCAAATGCGAATTTGCAAAGTTGCAAAGTCAATATTTGCAAATTAAGGTCCCGCCGATGGTTCCGAACCGACTCTACGCTGGGCGGCAACTTCGCCAACTTCGGGAAGCCCGCAACCTCCGCCAGTCGGACTTCGCGGCAAAGCTCGGCATCTCGGCCTCCTACCTCAGCCAGATCGAGCATGACGACCGCCCGCTGACCCCCGCCCTCCTCGACCGGCTGCAAAAACTGTTCCCGCTCGAATGGGAAGAAGTCGCCGCCGATGCCGGCGACCGCCGCGCCGGGGCGCTGCGCGAGGCCGCGGCCGACCCCCTGTTCGCCGCCGCGCCGCTCCCTCCCGAACAGCTCGAACGCGCCGCGCTGCAACAGCCGCAGCTTACCGACCAGTTCGTCGCGCTCCACGCCGCCTATCGCCGCGCCGGCCAACGCCTGCAGATCATCGACGAGGCGCTGACCGGCGGGACCGCCGAGGGCAGCCGCCTGCCGTGGGAAGAGGTGCGCGACTGGTTCCACGATGCGGGCAATTACGTCGATAGCATCGACCGCGCCGCCGAGGCGCTGGCAGGGCAATTGCGCGGCAAAGAGCCCTCGCCCGCGATCGAGACGATCGAGCGGCGGCTGCGCGACGCGCTCGGCATTTCGATCGTCTATACGCAGACGCAAAGCCTGCGCGATTTCGACGCGACGATGCGCCACCTCGTCATCGACCCGTCGCAGCCCGCCGAGAGCCGCCGCTTCCAGCTCGCGCATCAGCTCGCCGCACTGGCGCTGGCGCGCGAGATCGCGGCGGTGGTGGAGGCGTCCCCACTTCGGACCGCAGCGGCACGGCAGCTGCTTCACGTCGGCCTTGCCAACTATGCCGCAGGCGCGGTGCTGATGCCCTACGCCCCGTTCCGCGCCAGCGCGCGCGCCGTGCGCCACGACATCGACAGGTTGCGGCTGGAATATGGGGTGAGCTTCGAACAGGCATGCCACCGCCTCTCGACCCTCCAGCGCCCCGGCGCGCGCGGCATTCCGATGTTCTTCTGCCGCGTCGACATGGCGGGCAATATCACCAAGCGGCACTCGGCGACGCGGCTGCAATTCGCGCGCTTCGGCGGCGCCTGCCCTTTGTGGATCGTTCATGAGGCCGCAGCGATCCCCGACCGCATCCTGTTCCAGCTGGCCGAGACCCCCGACGGGTTGCGCTATGTGTCGATGGCGAAGGGGTTGGTCAAACCGTCGGGTAGCTATGCGCGATCGCCACGCCGCTACGCCGTCGCGCTCGGGTGCGAGGCGCAATATGCCGGGGACTTCGTCTATGCCGACGGGGTGGATGTCGGCGCCCCACAAGCGGCATCACGCATCGGCCTGTCATGCCGCATCTGCCCGCGTGACGATTGCGACCAGCGCGCCTTTCCGCCGAGCGATCGGCCGATTTTGGTCGATCCGGACCGGCGCGATGTTGTGCCGTATCGGATTGGGTGATTTCGGGAATACCAACCTAAAGTCCGTTCGTGTCGAGCGAAGTCGAGACACGCTGAGTTAGCGGCAGACTTAACGTGTCTCGACTTCGCTCGACACGAACGGGAGGCATTGGTCTGCGACGGACTATTTCAGCAAAACCAACTCTTCCGCCATGCTCGGATGCAAAGCCACCGTCGCGTCGAAATCGGCCTTGGTCAGCCCTGCCTTCACCGCGACCGCCGCCGCCTGCAAAATCTCCGGCGCGTCCGGGCCGATCATGTGCAGCCCGACAACCTGGTCGGTCGCCTCATTCACCACCATCTTGTACAGCGCGCGCTCGTTGCGCCCCGCCAGCACATTCTTCATCGCGCGGAAATCGCTGGTATACACGCGAACCGTGCCGAGCTTGTTGCGCGCCTCGGCCTCGGTCATCCCCACCGCGCCGATCGGCGGGTGGCTGAACACCGCGCTCGGGACATTGGCGTAATCGACGACCGTCGGCTTGCCGCCGAACACGCTGTCGGCAAAGGCCTGCCCCTCGCGGATCGCGACCGGGGTCAGCTGGATGCGGTTGGTGACGTCGCCGACCGCATAGATGCTGGGTACCGACGACTGGTTCGTTTCATCGACCTTGATCGCGCCGGCCTGGTCGAGTTCGACGCCGGCCTCCTCTAGCCCCAGCCCCTTGGTGTTGGGCACGCGCCCTGCCGCAAACAGCACGATGTCGGCGTCGATCGGATCGCTATTGCCGAGGTGGACCGTCAGCGAACCGTCGGCCTTCTTCTCGATCGATTCGAACGGGGCGTTGAACTTGAATTCGATGCCCTTGGTCATCGAGATTTGCAGCAGGCGGTCGCGGATCTGCTCGTCATAGCCGCGCAGGATCGTGTCGCCGCGGTTGACGATCGTCACCTTGCTGCCGAATTCGTTGAAGATGCCGGCAAATTCATTGGCGATATAGCCACCACCCGCAATCACCACCCGCATGGGCAAGCGGTCCAGATGAAAGACCTCGTTCGAGGTGATCGCATGTTCGCTGCCCGGAAATTCGGGAACGAACGGCCAGCCGCCGGTCGCGATCAGGATGCGTTCGGCGCTGATTTCCTGCCCGTCGCTCAGGCGGACTTTCTGCGGCCCGACGATCGTTGCGCGCGATTTGAACAGGGTGACCTTATGATTGTCGAGCGTCTGGCCGTACAGCCCCTCAAGCCGAGTCACCTCGTTCAACACATTGTCGCGCAGCCGGTCCCAATCGAACTTGCAGTCGGGAACGTCCCAGCCGAAGTGGCGCGCATCCTTCAGATCTTCGGCAAAATGGGCGCCATAAACGAGCAGCTTTTTCGGCACGCAGCCACGGATCACACACGTGCCCCCTACCCGATGTTCTTCGGCCACCGCGACGCGCGCGCCATGCGAGGCGGCGACACGCGAGGCGCGAACCCCGCCCGACCCGGCGCCGATGACAAACAGGTCGAAGTCGAAATTGCTCATGAAGGAGATCCCCGAAAATTGGCTTGGCTGACGTTGGCAGCGCGCGCCTATGTGGTTACGCGCGCCGCATATGCCAATCGATTTTTGCCATTACAGATAGTGGCGCGACCTCATTCGCCCAGCGCGGCGGCCATCAGCGCCTGTGTCGCGGGGTCGAATTCGACGGTCCCCTCGGCCAGCCCCTTCGCCATCTCCTTGCCGAGCTCGACCCCGAACTGGTCGAACGGGTTGATCCCCAGCAGCACCGCATTGGCGAACACGCGATGCTCGTAAAAGGCGATCAGCGCGCCGAGCGCGTGCGGGGTCAGTTGATCGAGCAGGATCGTCGTCGAGGGCCGGTCGCCGGGATAGTGGCGCGCGCCATCGGCGCTGGCCCGCCCCGTCATCAGCGCGGCGCCCTGCGCGATGCAATTGGCGACGAGCGTTTCGTGATGCGCCTCGTCGAGCAGATGATCGGGCTCGCGCGCGACGACGAGTTCGACCGGGACGAGGTTCGTTCCCTGATGGAGGAGCTGGAACACCGCATGCTGCGCATCGGTGCCGACCCCGCCCCAGGTGATCGGCGCGCTGTGCCGACCCAGCGCATCACCCGCCAGCGTCACCGACTTGCCGTTGGATTCCATCTCCAGCTGTTGCAGATAGCTAGGCAGCAGGCGCAACCGTTCGTCATAGGCGAACACCGCGCGCGTCTGGCACCCCAGCCGGTTGGCATAAAGCTGATCGACGAAGGCGGCGAGCAGGCAGACATTGTCGGCGCCATCGGCCAGCCGGAAATGACGGTCCATCTCGGCCGCGCCCTCAAGCAGATCCTCGAACGCATCCCAGCCGAGTGCGAGCGCCGCGGGGAAGCCGATCGACGACCACAAGGAATAGCGCCCGCCGACCGTCTCGCTGAACGGCAGGATGCGCGTTTCGTCGATCCCCCATTCGATCGCGCGATCGGGCATCGCGGTCAGCGCGATGAAACGGCCGAGCGGGTCGGCAACCCCGGCTTCATCGAGCCATTGCAGCGCCGAATTGGCGTTGAGCAAGGTTTCGGTGGTCGTGAAGGTCTTGGACGCAACCGCGACCAGCGTATGTTCGGGGCTGAATTTGGCGAAGGCTTCTTCGAGCGCCGCGCCGTCGACGTTCGACACCACCGCGACATCATAACGGTCGCTGTGGCGCCCCAGCGCATCGACGAGCAGGTCCGGGCCGAGCGCCGACCCGCCGATGCCGATGTGGAGCAAGTGACGGATCTCGCCGAATGCGCCCGCCTCGATCGCGTCGATCATCATTCGCATCCGCTGGTGCAGCGCCTGCGCGCGATGGACGGATTCGGGCGCGCCGTCGCCGCGTTCGGCGCTATGTTCGGCGGCGCGGTTTTCGGTGGGGTTCGCGATGCCGCCCGAAAACAGCGTCTTGCGCCGCCCGCCGAAATCCTGCGCCGCGGCGAGGTCAGACAGGATCGCGACCGCAGCATCGTCGAGATGCGTCTTGGCGAAATCGAACCGGATGTCGGCAACGCTGCGGACCATCGCGTCTAGGCGGGCGGCGGGATCGGCGGCGACCAGGCCGGTCAGTTTCTGCGGCTGCCAGTCGGCAAGTGCCTGCCAGGCTTGATCGGCGGTTATCATCGTCCACATCCTCCCTCATCCGTTCGTGTCGAGCGAAGTCGAGACACGCCGAGGGCGCCCAAGGCCGATGGGCATCTCGACTTCGCTCGATGCGAACGGGAAAATAATGGCTCGTTCCATAGGTCCGCCGCCGCGCGCGCGCCAGTACGATCCGCCGATATTTGCTTGCACGCAGACCTATTCACCGCCAAATGCCGCGACATGACCAATGCCAGCTTTACCGCCGATGTAACGCCCCCGACCGAGCCCGCGCCCGCCCCGGCGCCGGTGTCGGCCAAGGAGGAAGCGGTCGATACCGTTCGCTTCCTGGCCCTGCTCGCGATTGCGGTGCTGATTTTCCGCAGCTTTTTCCTGTCGCCCTTCAATATTCCTTCGGAATCGATGCAGCCTCGGCTGCTGATCGGCGATTATCTGCTCGTCAACAAAATGGCCTATGGCTATTCGGAATACAGCCTGCCGTTCAGCGTGCCGCTGATCCCTGGACGGGTATTTGCCCGCACTCCCGAACGCGGCGACGTGGCGGTGTTCAAGGCGCCGCCGACCGCCCAGAATGATTATATCAAGCGTGTCATCGGCCTGCCCGGCGACAGCGTGCAGGTAAAAGGCGGCATTGTCTGGCTCAACGGCAAGCCGCTGAAGCGCGAAGCCATGCCCGATTTTGTGATTCCGGTGACGGCCAACATGATCGAGGCGTCGCGCGCGATGGGCACGCTGCCCTGTTATTCGATGGAATTCGAGGAAGTCGGGGCCAACGGCCAGCGCCAGTGCCGCTACAAGCAGTTTCGCGAAACGCTGCCGAGCGGCAAAAGCTATGCGATCCTCGACATCGCGCCGATCGCCGAAGACAATACGCCGCTGGTCATTGTCCCCGAAGGTCATTTGTTCATGATGGGCGACAACCGCGATCGCAGCGCCGACAGCCGTTTTCCGGCGATGGAAAACCAGGGTATCGGGCTGGTGCCAGAGGAGAATCTGGTCGGCAAGGCGCTGGTCGGCATGTTCTCGACCGACGGATCGGCGAGCTGGATTAACCCGATCAGCTGGTTCACCGCCGCGCGCTGGGACCGCATTGGGGACGGTTTTTGAACGACCCGCTGAATGGCGGGGCGCTGGCCGAAATCCTCGGTAGTACCCCGGACGATCTGGCGCTCTACGAACTGGCGCTGACGCACGGCAGCACCGGGCGCGCCGATTACCAGCGGCTCGAATTTCTGGGCGACCGCGTGCTCGGGCTGGTCATCGCGTCCGAACTTTACACGCGCTTTCCAAACGCTAGCGAGGGCGAAATGTCGTCGCGGCTGCATGTGCTGGCGTCGGGTGCAACCTGCGCCGCGATCGCGCAGCGGCTGAACCTCACCGCGTTGATCCGTTTTGGCGCGCAGGCCCGTAACGACGGCGGCCGCTACAGCGACAATATCGCCGCCGATGCGATCGAGGCGCTGATCGGCGCGCTTTATCTCGACAAGGGCATCGATACCGCGCGGGCCTTTGTCATCGCCCATTGGGGCGAGATGATCGACGGGCAGGCGGCGGCGCCAAAGCATCCCAAGGCGGCGCTGCAGGAATGGGCGCTCGCCCGGCGGCGGCGCCCGCCCGAATATGAAATCGTCGCGCGCGAAGGGCCGGACCACGCCCCCCGCTTTCGTGTCGCGGTCAGCATCGGCAAGCTCGCGCGCGCCGAGGCCGAAGGCGCCAGCAAACAGGCGGCGGAAAAGGCCGCCGCGGCACTCTTGCTTGCCGAACTCGAAGGACAGGAAAAATGACCCACCGCTGCGGATTTGTCGCCGTCGTCGGCGCGCCGAATGCGGGCAAATCGACGATCGTCAACGCGCTCGTCGGCCAGAAGGTGGCGATCGTCAGTCCCAAGGCGCAGACGACGCGCACGCGGCTGATGGGCGTCGCGATGGAAGGCGACACGCAGATCGTGCTCATCGACACCCCGGGCATCTTTGCCCCCACCCGCCGCCTCGACCGCGCGATGGTCGCCGCGGCGTGGGGCAGCCTCGAGCAGGCCGAAGCGATCCTTGTGATGGTCGATGCCGCTGCCAAGCTGACGGGCCGCGTCGAGCGCGTCCTGGAGGGCATCGCGAACCGGCCGGAGAAGAAATATCTGGTGCTGAACAAGGTCGATCTGACGCGGAAGGACAAATTGCTGACGATCGCGACCGAGCTGAACAGCCGCGTCGCCTTCGACGAAACCTTCTTCATCTCGGCCAGCAGCGGTGACGGGGTTCCCGAACTGAAGGCGCATCTTGCGGCGCTGATGCCCGAGGGACCGTGGCACTTTCCCGAAGACGAGGTCAGCGACGCCCCCGAACGCATGCTGGCGGCCGAAATCACGCGCGAACAGCTCTATCGCCAGCTCCACGAAGAACTGCCATACCAGTCGACCGTAGAGACCGAGAAATTTACGACGCGCCCCGACGGCAGCGCCGAAATCCACCAGCAAATCCTCGTTGCGCGCGACAATCAGCGCGCGATCATCCTTGGCCACAAGGGCGAACGAATCAAGGAAATCGGCAGCAAGGCGCGTGCCGAGCTCTCCGAGCTGTTAGGCCGCAAGGTCCACCTGTTCCTGCATGTGAAGGTCAAGGCGAACTGGGACGAGGATCGCGGCGTGTACCGCGACATGGGGTTGGATTGGGTCGATTGAGAGGCAGACAGTGACGCGTCCGGCATCCATCATAAATTTCGAACGCTGTTTCTGGGCATCCATGCTGCTCGGCGTTGGAAGTTTGGCGCTTCATTGGTCAGGGATGATCGACGGGCTCAAAAGCGATCCGACCGTCGCGCCCATGGTCGAGTCGGCCGTCATCTTTGTCGGCGTAGCGCTGGGTATTGGTTTCGCGCTATCCGTCCTGCTCTGGTATTTTGTCGCCAGAAAGGCGAACAATATCGCCAAATGGATCTACGTAGTGGTCATGGGATTTGGGGCGGTTTCGACGCTTACGTCGCTCAACGATCCCACGTCGCCGACGGGACTGGCACTCGCGATTTCGCTTGTCAGCACCGCGCTGACGGCGCTTTCAATCCTGTTCTTGTTCCGCCCCGACGCCCGCGCCTGGTTCGGAAAAGACGCCGTCGATCCTCGAACGTTCGAATAGCCAGACTATATCCGCCGACAATCGTTCGGCGCTGGATTGCCGTCAAACCGCGAGGTGATCCAGCCGATCGTTTCCTGCGCGCTGTCTTTGGCGCTGCTGCCATGATCGCCGGTCATTTCGATCCAGCGGATGCCGGTCCCGCGCCGACAAACCGCCTTGGCGAATTTGCGCGTCACTGACGGCGCGACGATCGTGTCCTTGCTGCTCTGCGCGATCAGTAGCGGTCCGGGGACGCGCGCGGCGTCGACGCTGTTGGCGCGGGCGAAGCTGCCGAAGGGTTCGATCCGCGCGATGTCCTTGTTCCTTGTCGCGCGGGCGACGGTGAGGATGCCAAGGATCGTGCCGAGCTTTGGCTTCGCGTTGAGGCTGACGCAATTATTCTGCGCCAGTCGGTTGATGATCCCCTGGTTCGCCCGGTTGGCGATGCCATCCATCGAAAAGCCATATAGCGTCGACCAGCTATGCAGCGCGAACGACAGCAGCAGCGCGCGCGCATTCTTGTCGCCCGCTTCGCGCAGATTGGCGGCAAGGTCGGTGGGCGGCGCGGCGGCGGCGGTCGCGACGAGGTTCAGGTCGGGCGCATAGGCGCGCGCCGCGATTGCCGTCCACAGCGCAGCATGACCACCCTGCGATTCGCCCCACACGGCGAAATCGCTGCCCGCCGCGGCACCCGGAATCGCGCGCGCCGCCCGCACCCCATCGAGCACCGATTGGGCAGTGTCGGGGCCGACGAGAAACGGGTGCATCGTCGGGCTAGCGAGCCCGATATAGTCGGGCGCAACGACGACATAACCGCTGCGGACGGCGTCGATCCCGGCGGTCGCGGCGAAGAAATTGGGGCTGAGCGACGGCGCGCATCTTTCGGCCACACCCCACGCGCCGTGGGTCCACGCAATGACGCGGCGCGGGCGCGGTGGGAGCGCCTCCATCGGCGCCGCGACGACGCCGGTGACCGCCAGGCGCTGGCCGCTACCGTTCGTGGTCCAATATTGCACGCGCCACGCTTGGGTGCCGGGCGGTGTGCCGGGCATCGGCTCGGCAGCGATGAGCGTGCCGGGCTGCTGCGCGATGGCAGGCACGGCGAGCAAAGCGAAAAGGGCGGATAAGGCGGCAAGCAAATGGCGCATCGAAACACCTCCCGATGCGCCAGCCTAACATAGCAGAATATAATCGTCATCCCGGCGAAGGCCGGGATGACGTTTTTGTATCAAGGCTATTCCTTAGCCGACTTCTTCTTGGCGGGTGCCTTTTTGGCCGCTGGCTTTTTTGCTGCCGCCTTCTTCTTTGGCGCGGCCTTTTTCTTGCCCTTCGCCGGTCCCTTCGCGGCGCGTGCATCAATGAGCGCGATCGCCTCTTCGAGCGTCAGCGTTGCCGGGTCGGCGGTCTTGGGCAGCGTCGCATTGGTCGTGCCGTCGGTCACATAAGGACCGAAGCGCCCTTCCATCAGCTTCATCTCGCCACCGCTGGTCGGATGCGGGCCGAAGGTATTTAGCGGTTCGGCCTTGGTCCGTCCGCGCCCGCCGCCCGCGGCGGCTTCGGCGATCCGGACGACCGCAGCATTCATCCCGATGTCAAAGATTTCGGCGGTGCCGGTCAGTTTGGCATATTTGCCGTCGTGGAGCAGATAGGGGCCATAGCGTCCCAGCCCGGCCATGATCGGCTTGCCGCTTTCGGGATGCACTCCGACCTCGCGCGGCAGGCTCAAAAGCCGCAGCGCATAATCGAGATCGAAATCCTCGCCGGGGATGTCCTTCGGGATCGACGAACGCTTCGCCTCCTTGCCGTCGCCGAGCTGGATATAAGGGCCGAAACGCCCGCTGCGCTTCGTCACTTCCAGCCCGCTGTCGGGATCGGTGCCGAGCGTCTCGGGGCCGGTATCGCCCGCATCGCTGCCGCCCGGTTGTGCGAATTTGCGGGTGAATTTGCAGTCGGGATAGTTGCTGCACGCGATGAACGGCCCGAACTTGCCGCCGCGCAGCGCCAGCTTGCCCGTGCCGCAATTGGGGCAGAGCCGCGGGTCGCTGCCATCGCCCTTGTCGGGGAAGAGATAGGGGCCGAGGAATTCGTCGAGCGCCGCGGTGATCTCCGACGGTTTCTGCTCCATCACCTCGCCGGTGCGCGGCTTGAAATCGCGCCAGAAGCGCTCGAGCACTGCCTGCCACTGCGCGCGGCCACCCGAAACATCGTCGAGCTCTTCCTCGAGCCCCGCGGTGAAATCATAGCCGACATAGCGTTCGAAGAAGCGTTCGAGGAATGCCGTCAGCAGCCGCCCGCTCTCCTCGGGGATGAAGCGGTTCTTCTCGACCGTCACATAGGCGCGGTCCTTCAGCACCTGCAGGATCGAGGCGTAGGTCGACGGGCGCCCGATGCCGAGCTCCTCCATCTTCTTGACCAGGCTCGCCTCGGAATAGCGCGGCGGCGGCTGCGTCTCGTGGCTCTCGACCTCGACCCCGGTTTTCGCGGGCGCATCGCCCTTCGCCATCGCGGGCAGCAGGCGCGCGTCGTCATCGTCCCCGGCATCGTCGCGGCTTTCGTCATAGAGCGCAAGGAAGCCGGGGAATTTCACGACCTGGCCGGTCGCGCGCATCACCGTCTTGCCGGTGCCGTCGGAGAGGTCGACGCTCGTGCGTTCGAGCCGCGCCGACGCCATCTGGCTCGCCATCGCGCGTTTCCAGATCAGCTCATAGAGCCGTGCATGGTCGCCGCTGCCGGCCTTGTCCTTCGAAAAGTCGGTGGGCCGGATCGCCTCATGCGCTTCCTGCGCATTCTTCGCCTTGGTCTGGTACTGGCGCGGTTGGTCGGGGACATAGCCGCCGTCATAGCGCGTCGCGATGGCCTTGCGCGCGGCGCTGATCGCGCTGCCGTCCATCTGGACGCCGTCGGTCCGCATATAGGTGATCGCGCCATCCTCGTAGAGCGCCTGCGCGATCCGCATCGTATGGCTGGCCGAAAAACCGAGCTTGCGCGCCGCTTCCTGTTGCAGGGTCGATGTCGTGAAAGGCGGCGGTGGGTTGCGGGTGAGCGGTTTGGTCTCGACCGTATCGACCGTGAAATGCCCCGCCTTCACATCGGCTTCGGCGGCGCGGGCATCGGCCTCGCTGGTAATCGAAAGCCGCTCGATCTTGTCGCCCTTCCACCGCGACAGCCGCGCCTTGAACGGCGTGCCGCCCATTTCGAACAGGCCGGTGACCGACCAATATTGCTGCGCAACAAAGGCCTCGATCTCGCGCTCGCGCTCGACCACCAGCCGCAGCGCGACCGATTGCACGCGCCCCGCCGACTTGGCGCCGGGCAGCTTGCGCCACAGCACCGGCGACAGGGTGAAGCCAACGAGATAGTCGAGCGCGCGGCGCGCGCGATAGGCGTCGATAAGGTCGGTATCGAGCTCGCGCGGATGCGCCATCGCGTCGGTCACCGCCTGCTTGGTGATCGCGTTGAACGTCACGCGATCGACCGCCTGAGGCAGCGCCTTTTTGCTGCGCAGCAATTCCTGAACATGCCAGCTGATCGCCTCGCCCTCGCGGTCAGGGTCGGTCGCGAGGATCAGGCGGTCGGCGCCCTTTGCCGCGTCCTGAATTTCCTTCATCCGCTTGGTCTTGTCGGGATAAAGTTGCCACTGCATCGCAAAGCCGTCGTCGGGATCGACCGATCCGTCCTTGGGCGGCAGGTCGCGCACATGGCCATAGCTGGCCAGCACCTTGAAATCGCGCCCCAGATATTTCTCGATCGTCTTCGCCTTGGCGGGCGATTCCACAATTACCAATTGCATGGAAAAATTCGTTCCCCGATTACTCTCACGTACACGCGCGAGGGTGGCGGGCGCTCCGGCCCTCCGTCAAGCGGATTTAAGAAGCGCCCGCCGCGGGGTCAACGCAGCGCGCTGAGCCGACCGATCAGCATCTGGCTGGCAAGGCTTGCCGCCTTCGCTGCCCCCTCCTCGTAATTCCCCGGTTTGGCAGTGAATTCGAACTTGCGCGTCTTGCCGAAGCGCAGCCCGCCAAAGCCCGCGACGGCGGCAAGGCCACCAGCGACATTCGCTCCCGACTGCAGCGCCTTGTCGGTGCCACTCGTCGCGTCATTCTTTTCGACGAACTCGCCCTCGACAGCGACGGGCGCTTTCACCGTGATGACCGCCTGCTTTCCCGCAGGGGTGATCAGCGTCATGCGCGAATAATCGGCGCTGACCGACAAGGCGCTGTTCACCTGCAGCCCGCCGAAGCTGAAGGCGCCCGGTCGCTTCTGCTGCGAAAAATCGATCAGATAGACGACGTCGATCACGCCGACGCCGCTTTCGCGCGCATAATTGTTCAGCGCCATACCGGTCTGCCCCGCCGCCATGTTGATCCCCATGCTGCTCATGCCGCTGCCCATGAAATCACCGGGGATCATCAGCAGCGACGGCAACGCCGACGGTTTGAAATAGGTCGCCTTGCCCTTGCTTCCCTTTTCCAGCGCCAGGTTGATGTCGAGCGGCGCCGCCTGCGATTTGGTCTTTGCGAGCGCCGGATGAGCAAACAGATCGCCAGCCGTCTGGACCGAATAGCCGCCCGCGGTCAGCTGCGACACGAAATCGGCATAGGCAGCGTCGGTGATTGCCTGCATCATTTCCGGCGTAACCCCGACCAATTCGCTCTTCGCCTTGGTCGTCCCCCCGAACGCCCCCATTAATCCGCCCGAAGCCGCGGTGCGGTCGATCGATTCAAAGATGAAGCCGACGTTGAATGCACCGATCGCGACCGTCGTCACGCCCTTGGCGTTCGACGGGCCGGAAATCTTGACCGGTTCCTTTTCTTTTGCGGCAGTGGTGATGGGCTGCGCGAGCAGTACGGCCATGGCGATGCCCGCCAATAACTTCCTCATGGGTATTCCCCCTCCGACTCCCCACCCCGCCGGTCGACCCACCCGACCGGAAAAGGGAGTTATCGAAGCAACCCACGGCCCCCGCATCGGCCAGATGCGGGGGGTATGTCAAGCTTGTGACGTCACGCCGTCACCCGTTCTGCCACTTGAAATCGGCGGGCAGGATACATTTGCCCGCGTCATATTTGCCGACGCTGCGGATGATCTCCTGATCCTCGGGCTCGATCCGGCGGCCGCTGATCTGGCTGTCGATCACGCGGCGCACCAGCGCGTCGAGCCTGGTCACCAGATAGCAGTCGATCGCCGGCGGCGCGTGCGGATTGCCGACGCCACTATCGTCGGTCAGGAACAGGTATCGCGATTGCGTCGCCGCGGCCATCGCGCGCATTGCATATTCGGCCTTGTCGGCAACGCCCGATGCGGCAACCGGCGTGATGTGGATGCGCTTGGCGCGCGCGGCTTCCGCCGCCTGCCACGTCCGCCCGAACAATTGGTCGTGCGGCGGCGCATCGGCGACGAGCAGCAGCGACTTGACCGCGTCGGCGCGCCACTCCTGCCCGACGGCGCGGATCAGTGCCTGATCCATCGCTTCGGGATAATCGCCGCCACCGTTTGCATTCTGCCGTGCCAGCGCGCCCTGCACCCGCCCGACGTCGCGGTCGAAAACGACCGTGCGGGTGACATATTCGTCGCCCAGGTCGCGGTAGAAGACAAAACCGATGCGAATATCCAGATCGCGATGCTTGGCGGTGACCGCACTGATGATCGATCGCAGTTCGGACTGAAGATAATTGATCTCGTCGCCCATGCTTCCCGTCGTGTCGACGACCAGCATCAGGTCGAGCTTGGTCACCTTGGCCGCCGCTTGGTTGGCGGTCAGTCCGACGAGCTGGCCTCCCGCCGCGTTGGCGACGAGCACCGGACGCGCGTCGGCGATGGTGCGCCCCGCCTTGCGCGCGGTCACGGTGATCCGCTCGCTCAGCCGGTCGAGGCCCGGAAAGAACACCGCGCTGCCGTCGGCCTGTGTCGCCATGGTGATGCTGTTGCCGTCGCTGCACGTCACGATGACATCGGCAAAGGGGATGGGCTGGCCGCTCCGGTCGTTGACCTTCACCGTCACCACGCGCGTCGTGTCGACGCGCGGCAGGCTCTGCACCTCTTGCCCCAGATCGCCGCTGCGGCCGACATAGGCGGCGTAGAGTTCGGGGTTGAGCAGATCGTCATGCTCGCCCGCGGTCAATATGCCCGCCTGCGGCTGCGGCCGTGGATAGGGGCGCGGCGGATGCGGCAGGGCGATCCGCGCGTCGCCCAGCGAACCCGGCACCGGCGGAGCGGCCGATCGTTCGGCGCTCATTTCTTCGGCGCCGATGCTCGTCACCGGGCTCGGCGAATCGAGCGCGGGCGACGCTACGCGCGAACCGGTGACGACGACCTCCGAAACCTCTCCGGCATCGATATAGGAGGGCGCGGGCGGTGCCATAAGTGGCGGC
>NZ_SCMU01000014.1 GCF_005503695.1 Sphingopyxis sp. 2PD | reverse complement strand
GCCCCCCGCTCACCCTGACCGAAGTCACCGCCACCCTCGACCAGCACGGCGTCGACCTCGCCGACGAAGCCAGCATCGCCCGCTGCGCCACCCTCCTCGCGGGGCTGCAACGCAACCGCGCGTTCCTCGCCGACCGCGTCATCGCCGCGCTGAAGGCCAGCTACGCCGACCAGCTCGAAATCAACCGCTATTCGGCGCAGGTCTTCCTCCTCCACCGCAGCCCGCGCGGTTTCTACCTCCGCGCCAACCTCTGGCCCGCCGCAGGCGACGCCGTCACCACCGCGAGCGGCCCCGCGGCCTTCTCCTACGGCGTCGCGCACGACCATAATTTCAGCTTTCTCACCATCGGCTATTTCGGTCCCGGCTATGTCAGCGACCATTATGAAGTTGATCCGGAAGCGGTCGACGGGCGCCGCGGCGAACCGCTGGCCCTCAAATTCGTCGAGCGTAGCCAGCTCAGTGAGGGCAAAATGATGCTCTACCGCGCCCACCGCGACATCCACCGCCAGCTCCCGCCCGAAAGCCTGTCGGTCAGCCTCAACATCATGGACGAGGGCGACCATGTCCCCTGGCGCGACCAATATATCGTCGATCTCGGCCGGCAAGCGGACGGACGCGGCACGATCGCCAAACGCCCGACGCTGACGAGCAGCGAAATGCTACTGCGCTGCGCGGTGCACCTCAGCGACGACGCCCACGACATCGCCGCCCACTTCGCCAAGGCGCACCCCGTCCCCCGCGTCCGCGCCAACGCGATCGCCGCGCTCGCGGCGGCGGCGGAAGGCGAGGGCAGGGCGGCGGTGCTGGAACGCGGGATGGGGGATGCGGACGCGCGGGTGCGGGATGATTGTCGAAGGTGGCTGACAGAATGATCCTCCCTGTGGCGAAGCCATGGGGAGGTGGCAGCGCAAAGCGCTGACGGAGGGGCGCTGACGCTACCTTTACGGCCCCTCCATTCCCATCGGGCGGTCCCTCGCTCCACGGCTGTGGCACAGGGAGGACTTCTGATTCGCACCAGCTTTCGTTCAATTGTTGAAACGCTTACCCCTTGGCGCCCGATTCCGCTTCGTCTAGCTTCGCACCGTCATAAGGGGGCGGCATGCGACTGAGTTGGGACGAAATCAAACGCCGCGCCAAGGCGTTCAGCGAGGAATGGCACGACGCCCATTATGAAAAGGGCGAAACGCAAAGCTTTTACAACGACTTCTTCGACATTTTCGGGATCAAGCGCCGCACCGTTGCCGTCTATGAACAGCGCGTCAAACTGCTCGATAACAAGCACGGCTTCATGGACCTGTTCTGGCCTCGCACGCTGCTGATCGAGCAGAAATCGAGCCGCCTCGACCTCGGCAAGGCACAGGGGCAGGCGCTCTCCTACGTCGAGGGGCTTCACCCGACCGATCAGCCGCGCTGGGTGCTGACCTGCGATTTTCAGAACTGGAACCTGCTCGATCTCGAAACCGGCACCGAGTTGAAATTCCACCTCAAGGATCTGCACAAGCACATTACCGCCTTCGACTTCATGCTAGGGCGGCGCGTCAGCTTCGAAAATCAGGCGGGGGTGACGATCAAGGCGGCGGAGCTGATGGGCAAGCTCCACGACGCGCTGGAGGATGCGGGCTATACCGGCCACGACCTCGAACAATTTCTCGTCCGTATCCTCTTCTGCCTCTTTGCCGACGATACCGGGATTTTCCAGCCGAAGGATATTTTCCTTCAGCTGATCGACAACGACACCCGCCCGGATGGAAGCGATACCGGGCTGATCCTCAGCCAGCTATTCGATGTTCTCGATACCCCGGAAAATCAGCGGCAAAAGGGGCTGTCGGCCGAACTCGACGCCTTCCCCTATGTGAATGGACAGCTGTTCGCCGGGCGCCTGCGCATCCCGCAATTCGACCAGAAGATGCGCGAACATCTGCTCGAAGCCGCGCGCCACGACTGGTCGGGCGTGTCGCCCGCGATCTTCGGCTCGCTGTTTCAGTCGGTGATGGACGCCAAGGAGCGCCGCGCGAAGGGCGCGCACTATACGACCGAGGCGAACATTCTGAAGGTCATCGGTCCGCTGTTCCTCGACGATCTGAACGCCGAACTCGACAAGATCGCGGCGCGCCGAACCGGCCGCGACGCTGCGTTGACCGACTATCTCGCCAAGCTCAAACGGCTGACCTTCTTCGATCCGGCCTGCGGCTGCGGCAATTTCCTTGTCATCGCCTATCGCGAAATTCGCGCGCTCGAACTGCGCGCGCTGCGCCTGCGCTATCCCGACGGCGGCATGAACGCCGCGCTGATGAGCCAGGTCACTGTCGATCAATTCTACGGCATCGAATTTGAAGAGTTTCCGGCGCGTATCGCCGAAGTCGCGATGTGGATGGCCGATCATATCGCGAACAACTGGATCAACGAGGCGTTCAACACCAACATCGCGCGAATCCCGCTCAAGGGCGGCGCGACGATCCTCCACAGCGACGCGCTCGAAACTGACTGGGCCGAACTGCTGCCGCCCGAAAAATGCAGCTATATCATGGGCAACCCGCCCTTCATCGGTGCCAAATTCCAGAGCGAGTTTCAGCGCGCGCAGGTTCGTCGTATCGCCAATCTCGGGGGCAGCGGTGGTACGCTAGACTATGTTGCAGCGTGGTTCATCAAGGCGGGGCAATATCTGCAATCGAATAAGCGCATCCGCATCGCCTTCGTCTCGACCAATTCGATCACGCAGGGCGAACAGGTGGCGCAGCTCTGGCCGATCCTTTTCGACCGCTACGGCCTCGAAATCGCCTTCGCGCACCGCACCTTTAGCTGGGGCAGCGAGGCGCGCGGCAAAGCGCACGTCCATGTCGTCATCATCGGCCTTGCGCACCGCGACCATGAGCCCGTCGAGAAACGGCTGTTTAGCTATCCCGACATCAAGGGCGATCCGGTCGAGAGCCGGCACGCGGCACTGACGGCCTATTTGTTCGATGCCAAGGGCGTGGCGAACCGGCATTTAGTGGTGAAAGAGGAGGCACGACCTATCAACGGTGCGGCGCGTCTACTGACCGGCAGCCAACCTATTGATGGAGGGCAATATATCTTTGACGGTACGGAGCATGCTCGTTTTCTCGAAGCTGAACCCGCCGCCGCGAAATATTTCAAACCTTACCTTGCTGCCGTTGATTTTATTAATGGAGGGCAGCGGTGGGTTTTGTCCTTATGGGATGCCAACCCTTCAGAACTAAAAGCACTGCCGAACGTGATGGAACGTGTTCGCCGCGTTCGCGAGTTTCGTTCTTCAAGCAATCGCAAAAGCACGTTGATTGCGGCAAACACCCCCGCTGAGTTTGGGATGACAGTCATTCCAGATTCTGAGTTTTTGGTTATTCCAAAGGTAAGCTCCGAACGTCGGCAATATGTCCCCATCGGCCACCTTGGTCCTCCAACCATACCTAGCGATCTTGTTTTCATTTTGATGGACGCAACGACCTTCCATTTTGCAATTCTAACAAGCCGGTCGCACATGGCTTGGCTTGGTCATATGGGCGGGAAACTAAAGAGCGATTTCCGTTATTCGATCGGCCTCGTCTACAACACCTTCCCATGGCCCGACGCTACCCCCGCACAGCGCGCCAAGATCGAAACGCTCGCCCAAGCCGTACTCGACGCGCGCGCCGCGCATCCAACTTCCAGCCTTGCCGATCTCTACGACCCCGACACCATGCCGGGAAATTTGCGAAAAGCGCACGCCGCGCTCGATGTCGCGGTCGACAAACTCTATCGCGCCGCGCCCTTCGCCTCCGACCGCGACCGCGTCGAACATCTGTTCGGCCGCTACGAAGCGCTCGTGAACCCGCTCGAACGCGAGGCGGCGAAGCAGAACAAGCGTGTCGCGCGCAAGGCGGCGAAACAGGATTGACCCCCTCCGCGTCTCCGCGCGAAAAACCCCTTTCCTACATTATCTCGCCATGCCAGCACCTTGCCGCTGGCTCTTTGACTCGTTGAAATCTGCTGCCCGATCGCCTCGCGCCAAACGTCGCGGGCGCGCGCGACCTTTGCGATGTTTTGTCCCGGCGCGGCGTGGGTCACGTTCGCGACCTTTGGCGTTAAAGCCACAAAGGACACAATCCCGACCCGCGCACGCGGGGCTTTTGTGGCTTTAAGACCTTGCTGACAGCGCCGCAAACCCCTGCTAGGGCGCCGCGCATGACCACGCCCTTGTCCCACATCCGCAATTTTTCGATCATCGCGCACATCGACCATGGCAAGTCGACGCTCGCCGACCGGCTGATCCAGTTCACCGGCGGCCTGACCGCGCGCGAGATGTCGGCGCAAGTGCTTGATAATATGGATATCGAGAAAGAGCGCGGGATCACGATCAAGGCGCAGACGGTGCGCCTGAAATATACCGCGAAGGACGGCGAAACCTACGAGCTCAACCTCATGGACACGCCCGGCCATGTCGACTTCGCCTATGAAGTGTCGCGCAGCCTTGCGGCGTGCGAGGGCGCGTTGCTCGTCGTCGACGCGGCGCAGGGGGTCGAGGCGCAGACGCTGGCCAACGTCTATCAGTCGATCGAGCACGACCATGAAATCGTGCCGGTGATCAACAAGATCGACCTGCCCGCCGCCGACGTCGACAAGGTCAAGGCCGAGATCGAGGACATCATCGGGCTGCCCGCCGACGACGCGGTGCTCGCCTCGGCAAAGTCGGGGATCGGGATCGAGGAGGCGCTGGAGGCGATCGTCACGCGCATCCCGCCGCCGAAGGGCGACGCCAATGCACCGCTGACCGCGATGCTCGTCGACAGCTGGTACGACCCCTATCTCGGCGTCGTCATCCTCGTCCGCGTCATCGACGGGGTGCTGAAAAAAGGCCAGCAGATCAAGTTCATGCAGGCGGGCACCACCCATCTGATCGACCGCGTCGGCTGTTTCACGCCGAAGCGCGAGGAGCTGACCGAGATCGGCCCGGGCGAGATCGGCTTCATCACCGCGCAGATCAAGGACGTCGCGCAGGCGCGCGTCGGCGATACGGTGACCGACGCCAAGAAACCCGCCGCGGCGCCGCTGCCGGGGTTCAAGGAAGTCCAGCCGGTCGTCTTCTGCGGCCTGTTCCCGACCGACGCGAACGACTTCGAGAAACTGCGCGAGAGCATCCAGAAGCTGCGGCTCAACGACGCGAGCTTCTCGTTCGAGATGGAGAGCAGCGCCGCGCTCGGTTTCGGCTTCCGCTGCGGCTTCCTTGGCCTCTTGCACCTCGAGATCATCCAGGAGCGGCTATCCCGCGAATATGACCTCGACCTCATCACCACCGCGCCGTCCGTGGTCTATAAGCTGAAGCTCAGCCACACCAAGAATGAGGCGGCGAAGGAGATCGAGCTCCACAATCCCGCCGACATGCCCGACCCCAACCGCATCGACGAGATCGAGGAGCCGTGGATCGAGGCGGTGATCTACGTCCCCGACGATTATCTGGGGCCGATCCTGAAACTGTGTCAGGACCGCCGCGGCATCCAGAAGAATCTGACCTATGTCGGCGGCCGCGCGCAGATCACATACGAGCTGCCACTCAACGAAGTGGTGTTCGACTTCTACGACCGGCTGAAGAGCATTTCGCGCGGCTATGCGTCGTTCGACTATCACCAGATCGGCCACCGCCCGGGCGATCTCGTCAAGATGAGCATCCTCGTCAACAACGAGCCGGTCGATGCGCTGTCGATGATCGTTCACCGGGGATCGGCGGAAAGCCGCGGCCGCGGCATGTGCGAGCGGCTGAAGGACCTGATCCCGCGCCACATGTTCAAGATCCCGATCCAGGCGGCGATCGGCGGCAAGGTGATTGCCCGCGAAACCATCGCCGCGCTGCGCAAGGACGTCACCGCCAAATGCTATGGCGGCGACGCGACCCGCAAGAAAAAGCTCCTCGAAAAGCAGAAAGAGGGCAAAAAGCGGATGCGCGAATATGGCAATGTGAACATCCCGCAGGAGGCGTTCATCGCCGCACTGCGGATGGGCGACGACGCCTGATCGGGGCGGCGAAAGCGGGTGTCGCGGCGCTGGCGCTGCTGCTCGCCGCCTGCGTTCCCGCATCGGTCGGGCAAGCGAATGAGGATGCGGCGTTGAACGACAAGCCGATCATGACCTGGCCCGACCTTTTGACCCGCGCCAAGCCCGCGTCCGACGCGACGATCCGCTATGGCGAGGATCCGCTCCAGATCGTCGATGTCTGGGTGCCGAAGGGGCAGGGGCCGCACCCCGCGGTGATCATGATCCACGGCGGCTGCTGGCAGACGTCGGTCGCCGAGCGGGACATCATGAACTGGATCGCCGACGACCTGCGGTCGCACGGCGTCGGCGTGTGGAACATCGAATATCGCGGCGTCGACCGCGGCGGCGGGATGCCGGGAACCTATGAAGACGTCGCTCGCGCCGCCGATCTGTTCGTCGCCGATGGCGCGAAGCACGGCTTCGACACCGGCGGCATCCGCATCGCCATCGGCCATAGCGCGGGCGGCCATCTGGCGCTGTGGCTGGCACGGCGTCCGGCGCTGGCGGCGGGCGATGCGCTGCGCGGCGCCGACCCGATCCGCATCGATCTGGCGATCAGCCAGGGCGGCTTGCCCGACCTGCGCGCCGGGGCGGCCAGCATCGGCCATGCCTGCGGCGCCGACGCCCCCGCCGCGATGGCCCGCGGCGACTATGCCCGCACCTCGCCCCCCGAAATGCCCGTCGGCACCGCGCGCGAGATGCAGTTCAACAATGACCGCGACCATGTGACCCCGCCCGCGACGGGTGCCGCCTACAGCGCCGCGATGGCAAAGCTGGGCGTGACGGTCCCAATGGAGGTGACACCGGGTGAAGGGCATGTCGAACTGATCGCGCCCGACAGCGCCAGCTGGGCCAAGCAGCGCGCCGCGATCCTGACGGCGCTGGGCCGACCAGCCGCCGCGCCTACATCTCGATAACGATCCGCACCTTCGACGGATTGGTGCCCGCGACGCGGGCGATCTCGGCCCGCGTCCGCGCAACCAGGTCGGCGAGATTCTGTCGTCCCGCTACGCCGTCATCGCTCAGCAGATCGGCGGTCGACACGCCGAACAATTGCGACAGCGACCGCAAACGCACCGCCTTTGGCCGCGACCGATCCTGCTCCCAATGGCAGATCGCGGTGATGCTGATCCCCAATCGATCGGCGACGTCGGTCTTGCTCAGTCCCTGCATCCGTCGCAGCCGTGCCAGTCGAGCGCCAAGCGTTTCGATCGCAGGAGCGCCTTCGATCAGGCTGTCGATCGGTGAATGGATCAAAAAACGGTCCCTTGTCGGCTTGCTTTGACGGTCCCCATCATAGAAGTTCACAAGCCCAACCGCTTTCAACATCTCACTGATCGGGTGGTGCCCCATCGCACTGGATTTGCCAGCGGCGCGCGCCGCCTCTATCAGTAATGGATCGGGAGGCAGCGATGACCGCCACGGACGGACAGGCGCCACGACGCGCAAGGGCGATCGCGGATATCGCGGTGCACAGCGCGCTCAACGATGGCACGGTCATCTGCCTGCGCACCATCACACCCGATGATGAGCAGTTACTGCGCGACGGAATCGCCCAATTGTCCGCTGAATCGCGCTATCTGCGCTTTTTTTCGCCGGTGGCGGTCCTGCCCGATGCGGTGATCGAACGGCTGGTCGACGTCGATGGCCACGACCATATCGCGTGGGGCGCAATCTGCACCGAATGCGAAGGGCAACCGGCGATCGGCGCGGTCCATGCGGTGCGCTATGGCGACGGCGGCCGTGCGGGCGAGTTTTCGGTGGCGGTGGTCGATGCATTCCAGGGGCAGGGGTTGGCGCGGATGATGACCGCGGCGCTGCTCGTCCATTGTCTAGCGGAAGGGCTGTCGGTGCTCGACGTGCATATGCTGTCGGAAAACGCCGCGGCGAAGCGACTGGTAAAGTCGCTCGGCGCCGAATGGACCGGCGAGTCGGCCGGTGTTGCCGAATATCGGCTCGATGTGGCAGCGGGCCTTGCCGCGCTGCGCGCCGATACCGACGCGCCGGGGGTGCAGGACGTCCTGCGGGCGCTGGAAGGCAATTCGGGGGCTTCGAACTAGTCCCTCCCACCGCCGGGGGTCGCTACCGGCGGTGGGAAGGTAGGCCGTGGCGCAAAACAAGATGCGTTCCGGCCACACCGCTCTCATAGCCGCGATCGGATTACAAAGTGGTGACCCGCGTCACATGACGCCAAAAGCGCGAAAATTACAGTCGCACACGACAAAGGGCGCCGGAATCGATCCGGCGCCCTTCGCGCTGCCCTTTAGGGAAGGCAGGCCTTACTTCTTGGCCGGGTCCGCGCCGACTTCCGACGGGGCGATCTCGCCATTGTCGTCCATGGCGTTGGCCTTTTCTTCGCCAGCGGCTTCGACAGCATCGGCCTTGTCTTCCATGGCTTCCTTGGCCGGACCTTCGGGCATGGCGTCGGCCTGATCGTCGATCACGTCTGCCTGCGCTTCGGCCTGATCTTCGACCTTGTCGGCAGCGGGGCTCTGGCAGGCGCCAAGAGCGAGGGCCGAGGTGGCGGCGAGGGCAATGAACATCTTACGCATAATCGAGTGACTCCCAAAGTTGACTCCGGGGCTTAACGCGGGGTGAACAATAGGGTTGCAACGAAAACGTCAAATTGCCGAAATGCTGTGGATTTGTCGCGCCTCGCAGGCTGGTCACGGTCGAAGCGGACAAAAAAGAGGGCGCCAAAGCGCCCTCTTTCGCCTGGTTTTTTGCGCGACCGCGGTCAGAAGCGCTGCTGACGCTCGTACAGATCGCGGTAATGCTGGATGCGCGTGACGCGCAGCCCCGGCATGCCGCTGCGATCGATCGAGCGTTGCCAGCCGGCAAACTCCTCGAGCGTCAGGCTGTAGCGCTCGCACGCTTCGTCGACGCTGAGAAGACCGCCATTGACCGCGGCGACAACCTCGGCCTTGCGACGCACGACCCAGCGCGTCGTCGACGGCGGCGGCAGCGAGTCGATGGTCAGCGGTTCGCCGAGGGGGCCGATGACCTGAGCCGGCCGGATTTTCTGATTCTCGATCATATTCATTCCATAGTTTCGACGTCGGGGGGGAATGTGTCCGACGCATTTGTCTCTAAAACAGAGGGGCTCAACATCGGCTGAAATCCTCTGGTAAACAGGCCGTTCATAGTTTCGGGCAGAGCGTTCGCTCCGTCCGACAGGTCGAAGAAACGAACGACACGCAGCGCTTTTTGTTCCGGCGCGCGGCGCGATCCGCCGAGCGTGTGGCGGAGCGCGTTAAGTGTTTCCGTATGCACCCGGCGACTCGCATCTGCCTGCAACAACCGGACGGTCGGCTGCGCTGCCTGCCGCGCGCTCGACACGGCCAGGATGATGTCAAAGCCGGGCTTCGACAGTCTGGCCGCACCGGCAAGGCGCGGGAATTCGGACGGTGCGACATTCATGATGCTGGTCTAGCGCGGACCACCTAAGGTCACGTAAATGCCCATTTCATGCCTTGTTAGCGAAGCTTAACCCCCGTCAATATCTTGACAGTTGCGGCGGAAAAGCTGGATTTTTTGGGTTGGCGTCCCTAGATGGCGCGCATCATGGCAATGATGATTTCTCCCGTCGGACTGGCTCAGGCCGACTTTCAACTGGCAGCTCCATTGAAGGATCGCCGAATCGTGGTCGCGATGTCGGGGGGAGTCGATTCGAGCGTCGTCGCCGCGCTGGCGGCGCGGTCGGGGGCCGAGGTCATCGGCGTCACGCTGCAACTATATGACCATGGTGCGAAGGCAAAGCGCGTCGGTGCCTGCTGCGCTGGACAGGATATTCGCGATGCGCGGGCGGTCGCCGACCGACTGGGCTTTGCGCATCACGTTTATGACCATGAAAGCCGTTTTCGTGACACGGTAATCGATCAGTTCGCCGACGAATATCTGGCCGGTCGGACGCCGATTCCATGCGTGCGCTGCAACATGGGGGTCAAGTTCACCGACCTGTTCGCGCTGGCAAGGGAGCTCGGCGCCGATTGTCTGGCGACCGGCCATTATGTCCGCCGCATGATCGGGCCGAACGGCGCCGAACTGCACCGCGCGGTCGATCCGGCGCGCGACCAGAGCTATTTTCTGTTCGCGACGACGCAGGCGCAGCTCGACTTTTTGCGCTTCCCCTTGGGCGGGCTGGAAAAGAGCGTGGTGCGCGAGATCGCGCGCGAGCTGGGGCTGGGGGTCGCGGGCAAACCCGATAGTCAGGACATCTGCTTCGTTCCCGACGGCGATTACGCAACGCTGGTCCGCAAGCTGCGTCCTGAAGCCGATGATCAGGGCGAGATCGTTCATGTCGACGGCACCGTATTGGGCGCGCACAAGGGGCTTATCCACTATACCGTCGGCCAGCGGCGCGGGATCGACATCGGCGGACAGGCGGAGCCGCTCTATGTCGTGCGGCTGGATGCTGCGGCAAAGCAGGTGATTGTCGGGCCGCGCCGCGCGCTCGCGGTAGCAGCGGCGCGGCTGGGCGAGGCGAACTGGCTGGGCAATGTCGATGACCGCACGGTGCTGGCCAAGGTTCGCAGCATGGCGCGGCCGGTACCGGCGCGGGTGGTCGGCGACCGGCTGATCTTTGTTGCGCCCGAATTCGGCGTCGCGCCGGGACAGGCCGCGGTGCTTTACGACGCTGCCGAGGCAAGCCGCGTGCTGGGTGGTGGCTGGATCGAAGAGACTTTTGCCGCCGACGCAACCTAAGCCCGCGCAACCATTGACATTCCCGCCTGTTGGTTCAGCTTGGACGACAGGAATGGGGAGACGATCATGACCAACTGGATCTGGCGCGGCGCGGTGCTGCTGTGGGCTGCCTTTTTTGCCATCGTGGGTTTGCGCGGCGTCATCGACCCGGCGAGCTATTCGGAGACGTTCAACTTCTCGATCACCGGGGTGGCGATCAACACACTGCGCGCCGACCTGTCGGCCTTTTTCATCGTGGCGTCGGGTGCGGCGGTGCTGGGCGCCCTGGTGCCCGGGTGGGTACGCGCCTTGCTGGTGCCGGCGGCGCTATTTGGTACGGCGCTCGCCGGTCGTCTGATCGGTGCGGCCATGGGCGATCCGACCAATTGGGGCATTATTCAGGGCATGATCGTCGAAGCTTTGACGGTCGTGCTGATGCTGGCGAGCTGGTGGGCCTTGTCGCGGCCCGCCGAAGCACCGGTCGTGGTGGGCGATAGCGGCGGCCTGGACGATACACCCCTCTGATCGGTGACCGCGAATCCGGGTCGGTTGTTGTGTTTTGAGCCATTCTATGAGCTAATGCCCACCGGGTTGCTTCTTTTCCCTTTCACGGTGGACGAAGCGTATGGCAGTCGATGATGAGAAGCGAGCACCGTCGGACAGGCGGTCGACGGACAGGCGCGTTGCCGACGATCCCGGCTATAAGGGGCCAGAGCGGCGCAAGGCCGACCGGCGCTCCGGCAAGGATCGCCGATCGGTCGATTGACCGCGCGGCACGGGAGAGTTTCTTTGGCTGAACCGAATTTGCCGCGGCTGAGCGTCGATATCGTGTCCGATGTCATGTGCCCTTGGTGCATCATCGGGTGGCTGAAGTTCCAGCATGTGATGGCGCATTTCGCCGCGCGAGTCGATTTTCGCGTCCAATGGCATCCGTTCGAACTCAACCCCGATATGCCGCCCGAAGGCGAGGATGCCGCCGCGCACGTCATGCGCAAATATGGCATTACCGCCGAACAGAGCCGCGCCAACAGCGGCAAGCTGGCGGGCATCGCGGCCGACCTTGGCTTTCAGTTCAACCGGGGACCGGGCTTCCGGATGCGCAACAGTTTCGACGCCCACCGCCTGCTGACTTGGGCCGGGGCGCTGGAAGAACCTGATCAAGCGGCGGCAACCGGGGTGCAGACCGCGCTGAAGCTGGCGCTGTTCGCGGCGCATTTCACCGACAATCGCGATGTGAGCGACCATGCGGTCCTTGCCGACGTCGCCGCCTCGGCCGGGCTCGATCGCGCCCGCGCCGCGGCGATCCTCGCTTCGGGCGAGTTCGGCGAAATGGTCCGCGCCGAAGAGGCCTATTGGGCCGACCAGAATATCACCGGCGTTCCCGCCTTCATCCTGGGCGGTCGCATGTTGATTCCCGGCGCGCAGGATCCCGAGGTGTTCATCCGGGTGATCGAGAACAAGATACTCGCCGCGGCGGCGTGACCGCGTCGCCGCAGTGTGCCGAACGCCTAGCGCTTTGAACGCAGAATGTCGGCGAGCGCGATCGGGCCGATCGTCAGCGCAAAGCTGATCATCATGAAGGCAAAGACGAGGACGGGCGTTTGCATAAGCGGGTGGGTCATTGATCGGCTCCCTTGAAATGGCGATGTCCCGCCATCACCGCATTGCCGGTCAGCGTCGTTGATCTGCGTCAAATCGCCTTTGCGCCAGCGCGCCGCCCCCTGTGCTAATCGTCGGTATCGTCCGGCGCGGGCGGCAATTCCCCGCGCAGCGGCGGGTTCGGGCCAACGAGCTGGCGGGCGATGTCGGCGGCGATCAGCTGGGCCACCGGATCATCACGCCGCGCGCCATATTCGTCGTGGCGCGCGGTCAGATAGGCGGTGCGGTCGTCGGCGGGCAGCGCGGCGGCTTCGGCATAGAGGCGCACCACCTGTAGCCATGGGGCGTCATCGGTCAGCACATCTTCGGCCCAGCGGCTGAACGGCCCGCCTGCGGGCGTCCACCCGCCTTCTGATTGGCGGAGAAAGAACAGCACCCGCGAACCCCTGGGGACCATGTACCGGATACAGCCGCCGGTCTGTGACAGCGGGTGGGCATGTTCCAGATCGTACGGATGGCTGAGGATCGCCAGCGGAGCCGGGGCCAGCGCGATTGGCAGGCTCGTCGGTGCGGCGGCGCGCTCGCCCTTGATCGCCGCCACCGGCGTGATGTCGATCCGCATGGCATCGGGATCGTCGATGGCATCGATCGCGGTACCGCCATCGACGGTCGCGAGCAGGATCATGTCGGCGCCTTCGACCAGTTCCATGTTCGTCGGGATCCGGTAATCGCCGGCGACTGAGCAGGCCGCAGCGGGAAGCGGCGCGGCGACAAGCGCGGCGGCAGCAAGCGAGAGCAGGTTACGCATCGACAGAGCGTAGAGCATGGCGGCGCGCGCAGGAAGCCTGGCGTTGCTTTCGGGCGGCTCGTCGGCGCCGCCGGATCGATGGCGGCTGCCGGACGTTCGGGCACCAGACTTTGCGGGCGGTCCCGCAAGGCGGCAAGGAGAATGACGATGGCTGAGCATGACCATAGTGCGATCAAGGAACATATGAATGTCATCGGCGCCGATGGCGTCCATGTCGGCACCGTCGACCATCTCGACGGCGAGCGGATCAAGCTGACCAAAGGCGACAGCGGCGATGGCAAGCATCATTTCCTGCCCGCCGGACTGGTCGCGGCGGTGGAGGGTGATACGGTACGCCTGTCGGCAACCGGCGCCACCGCGGTCGACCTGTTCGAAGAGGCCGAATAACCGGCGCGCCGCGCGTACGTATCAGGCGCGATGGCCCGCTCCGGTATTTGGGGCGGGCCATTTCTTTTGCGTCGCGGCGCGCGCTGCCGCCGGGGCGGGATTTTGCGCAAGGTCAAAGACTCGCACCCGATTTTGCGGTACTGGAGTCGCACAGTCGGCGCGGCCGTGAACGGCCCGCCGGCGGGGTCGTTCGGGCTGCGCGACAGGCCACAAACGCCGCGCCATCCCCCATGTGGCAATGCAACAGGGGAAAGAGCATGAAGCATTTTTCGATGAAGAGCATCGCGGCGCTGGCCGCGGCTTCGATGTTGGTAACGCCGGTGCTGGCGAAGCAGGCGCCGGGGTTGCAGGATTTGGTGGGTGCGCGCGGGTCGAGCGGCGAAACGCAGCTGGAAATGCGCGGCTATACGCATATCGAAACGCACAACGACGGCGACCGCAAGCATAGTTACTGGTGGAACCGCGACAGCAAACAGTGCGCGCATGTCGTGACGTGGGACGGCAAATATCAGTCGGTCGAAACGGCGTCGCGGTCCGACTGCAACCAGGGCGGCGGCGGCGACAATGCCGGGGCCGCGGTCGCGGCGGTCGCCGGGATCGCGCTGATCGCCGCGCTGGCGAGCAAGAAGCACCACAAGGACAAGGAATATGACCAGCAGGGGACGGGCGATTTCGACCGCGGTTACCGCGACGGCCTGTATAACGCGCCCTACCATAATTATGGCCGGTCCGACGCCTATTCGAGCGGCTATCAGGCGGGAGTGAACGAGCGCAGTTCGAACCTGGGCCATCATTATGGCGGCGGCGGTTATGCCGAGGTCGGGCAGTATATGGACCTGAACGGCGCGCGCGCGTCGAGTGCCGATGATGCGATGCGCAGCCGCGGGTTCAGCAATGTCGACAGCTTCAAATCGGGCAACACCGCGTACAGCGTGTGGAACCGCCGCGCGAGCCGCCAGTGCGTGCAGATGACCGTCGCCGATGGCCGCGTTTACGACATCCGCGACATCGGTACCCACCCGCGCTGCCGATAGGCGGCGGCGCGATCGCGACGGACGGCTGGCGCCCGGCGGCAAGGCTGCTATGGGCGGGAGCGATGAAGCCTGTGGGATCGCGAAGGGTGGTGCTGGCCCGGTTGAAGGCCAAGCCGTTGCTGGCGGGGCAATTGCTGTGCGCGCTGGCCGCCGCTGTCCTCGTGCTACGGCAGGCACTCCCGGTGTGGGACGATGGCGCCGCCGCGGTGGTGCGCGCGGTGTTGGTTGGCAATCTGCTGGTCGGCGCCGCGATCGCCGCGGCGCTGGTCGGCTTCGCCGCCTTTCACCGCGCGTGGCGCTGGCGCGATGCCTATATCTGGCACGATGGCGCGATGCTGTATCGCGGCGGCGGCGAGCGCTGGCCGCTGGCGCTGGTCCAGGATGTGGTGGTGGCCAAGGGCGAGCTGGGCATCGCGTCGCTGCGGCTGGTGGTCGACGACGACAGCGAGGTGACGCGCGAGCTGGTGAAGCTGTACCTGCTGGAGGATGCGCCCGAGGCGGTGCGCGGCGGGGTGATGTTCGCGGTCGCCGGGGTGCGCGGGTTTCCGGGCGGATCGATGCTGAACTGAGCGGGCGGCGGCGCCGGAAGTTGTCAAACTTGGCACCGCATCGGCCCCGGAAACAAGCGGTTGGCAACCGGGCATAGGACGCAAAGATCGCCAAGGTCGTCCATTGCGGCGGCGGCGCGAAACGTCGCAAAGGTCGCGCGCGGCCGCGATGTTCGGCGCGCGGTGGGGCAGGGGGTTCGGACGGGTCAAAGAGCCAAGCCGTGAGGGTGGCATGGCGAGCAATTGTAGGAAAGCGGTTATTGGGGCGGGGGCTTGAAAGTGGATTTGAGCAAACAAATCGTCGCCCCGGTTCGCGTCATTTGCGGGGCTGCGGTCCGGGCGCGGGCGGATAGGGCGCGGCGCCCGCATGGTCATAGCTGTAGCTTTGTGACAGGCGGAAGCGCGCTTCGGCGGGCATCCATTGCCACAGGTGCATATAATGCGCCCCGCCGACCATGTCCCAGCGGGTTTCGCGGGCGTTCCATTCGAAAAAGACATGCGCGCCTTCCTCCAGCGCGCCCCAGTCGCCCATCGCGCGGACGCGGTGCGACCCGGGGACGAGCAGGCGGCGGTTCTTGTACCCCGCCTGGGTGCCGCCGGGCTGGCGATTGGCGCAGCTTTTGGCAACATCGGCGACCATCGCATCGCGGCTGGGTTCGGCGAGGCCGCCCTTGTCGTGAATCATCCGGAATTCGGGAGCGAGCAGGTCGGGCAGCGCCCCGGCGTCGCAGCCTTCGAACACGGCCCAGAAGAGGCGCGCGTCATGGGCGCCGATTTGCGCGGTCAGCGCTTCGCCGGTGGGCATGGGGGTGGCGGCGACGGGCGGCGTTGTGCCGAGGGCGGCGGCGAAAAACAGGGTGGCGAAGGGCATGGCGGGTTTCCTTGCTGTATTGTTCGTATCATACAGTTGAGCGGCGACAACGCAAGGCGCTCCACCTGATTGTCACGACGCCTCGTCACCCGCGAACGAGGCCCATGACTCGTTCGCCTTGATCCGGGGTCCATGCCACGGCCGTAGTCGTGGATGCCGGATCAAGCCTGTCCTGAGCTTGTCGAAGGGTCCGGCATGACGAATGAGGGGGAAGTGTAGGGCGGCCGTCACCTGCCAAGCGGCGGCAACCCCAATTCTTCAGCCAGATCGCGCCACTCCGGGTTCGTCGCCTCGATCAGTTCGATCTTCCACTTGCGCTGCCAATTCTTGATCTGCTTCTCGCGGCCGATCGCGGCGTGCATCGTCCCGGCGAGTTCGAACCAGACGAGCGTTTTGACGCCATAGCGTTTGGTGAAGCCGTCGAAACTGCCGTCGCGGTGCTGGCAGATGCGCTGGATCAGGTGCGAAGTGACGCCGGTGTAGAGCGTGCCGTGCCGCGCGCTGGCGGTGATATAGACGCAGGGCTGGAAGTCAGCGTGCATGGGGTGGAGGCTAGGGCGGCGATGGACCCCGGATCAAGTCCGGGGTGGGTGGCGAATCTAAGCCAAACCGAATGCTTCCCCGGGCCTCGTCATGCCGGACTTGGTCCGGCATCCACGCGGCGTGGTGCTAATTGGGGATTGTTGCACCTTCCACCGTAATTCATTGAGGAACCAAGGGGATTGTCCCGGATTCAGAACCAATGAACCGTCCCTAAGACGCTGAAGAATTAAGTGAAAAGGCCTTTGGACTCACCTCTTCGGCCAAGATTTTGCCATAACATAGGATGAACTAGGCAAGGCGTATTTTCTCCAAGCTCATCTCCAGAAATAAGTGGACGAGAAATAAAGGAAAACTCTACTCGTGAGTTTGCTTGGGTTTTTATTCCAATAGCGCCAATTCGATATAAAACGGCAATTAAAGAGCGAAAAAAAGCTTCTCTCGTAGTGTCATTCCCACCATTAAAGTGCGCGCGAGCTTTAGATACAAGATCGCCCCTGTCGTTCTCGTGTTTTGTAATTATATTCAATACTAACTCGTCAATAATATCTTTATCGACGTTTCCAAAGCGGAACTCAGAAGATAGTTTTTTATGGCCCAAAAAGCCAATTGCTAGATTTGCAAAAGGATACATCGCGGACCACTCATCGACTAAGGCTCGTCTGCGGTCTGTAGAATAATCTAATTCTATAGACCGTATGTCTTTCTGAAGCAGTTCAGTCTTTCCTGCAAACTTATCAAATAACTTGTTAAAATAAGACAGAACGTCCCTAGGTCGCATCATTGTCCGGTCAAATATGTAATCAAAAGTTTCCTGATGAGAAACTTGATCCGCGAGAATATCGTCAATATCAATAGATTCGTTAGTATATTGAGATTTATATAATTTCTTAACTCTACGATTTACTACGAGCTTAAGATTATCTTTGTTCCAAACGATTCTCTTGTACTGATCTGCGAACTTTTCTCTTTGAAAGCCGGGAGTTGAGGCCTGCGAGAGGACTTGATCGATTAAATCGTCTCTCATCGCAATAATAATCTTGATGTTCTGAATTTTTCTAAACTTTGGAATAACATTAACCAGGGCTTCGATTAGCTTCATCTGAATTCTGCTATCAGCCCATTGAAGATCTAAATTATCAATAAGAAGTATTACTTGACGTTTCTTATCATCAAAAACATCTTCATTTAATATATCTATAATTTTTGAAAGCTCTTGCATTTGTATCGAGTTTACGATTTTACGTGCATTCGATATAATTTCAGAGCTTTCAGTCTGACTAACGTTCGATCCGGCTTCAATTTTGCTTCTTATCCCGGCAAAGCTTGCGCCCATTTCTGCAGAGAGGTTATCTTCGAAGGCCTGGGCAATATGGCGTACTCTTAGTTCCGTATCTTCCCAAAATTGACCGCCGTATTTTGTAAGGTATTCAAAAGCTCTAAGCTTGGCTGTATTATCTTTAAAGATGTCAGAAAAAGACTGAATAAATGACTTTACTTTGTATTCGCTCTCAAGGTTTTTTTCATATCTAAGTAGTTCAATTACTAGAACGTGACGCCATAGTTGTTGATAAAATAGGCCGAGATCCACGTCTTTCGTCGTCAGGAAATTCAGAAGCCAAGAATCTGCTAAAAATCCGAGAGAGAGAGTCTCGGGGTTCAGAATGCAAACGTGCTCAGACGTCTCTTCAATCTTTCGAAGAATTGCGGATTTTCCGCTACCCGTTCTTCCAGCGACTATGGATTGCGCGCTCAAGGGTGAAAGTAGCTGATCTATAAGACCAGTATCCACGAAGCATTCCGAAAAATAAAAGTCGTCGTTCTCGGCTGCGGCAGTGCCCAGTGTCGATTGAATCGGAATGACTACTTTTGGCACTGACAATCATCTCACTACAATTTTTGGACGTGCTTTCGTCAAACCGAAAACCCGCCCGCATTGCGCCGGTTCGAGCTGGCCGCCAGCACCTTCTTGCCCTGTGGGGTCAGCGCCCATTTGGCGCCCTGTTTCACCACCAGCCCCAGCGCGGTGAGTTCGTCGCGGACGGGATCGGTGGGGAGTTGGGGGCGGCGGTTCGACAGGCCTTCCAGGCAGGCGCGCTGCGGCTGACTGAGGATCAGGAGCTTCTCTTTTTTCTTTTCGGTCATTTTGGCCTCTGACTTCTTGTTCTCATTTGGGGTGGGCTCTTCTTGCCCTCCCCGCTGCAACTAGCGGCCCTTCGACAAGCTCAGGACCGCAAGTTTCGCTGCCCCTCCCGCAAGCGGGAGGGGATTATATCATTCGGCGGCGATGCCCGCCTTCGCGAACATGTCCTCGCCGTCGGTTTCGGCGGCGGGGGCCGCGGCGCCGTCGTCGTTGGCCTTGGCTTTCTTGCGGTTGTCGAAGCTGGACCAGACGGTGTTCCAGTCGCCGCGCGTCGCGCCCTTGCTGTATTCGGTCGCGCGCGTTTCGAAGAAGTTGGCGTGTTCGACGCCGTTCAGCAGCGGGGCGAGCCAGGGGAGCGGGTGTTCGTCGATCATGTAGATCGGCTGGAACCCCAGCTGGCCCAGGCGCCAGTCGGCGATGTAGCGGATGTAGCGCTTGATCTCCTTCGGCGTCATGCCGGGGACAGGGCCCTGTTCGAACGCCAGGTCGATGAACGCATCCTCGAGCCGCACCGTTTTCTGGCAGGTGTCGATGATGTCTTCCTTCACCGCCTTGGTCAGGCAGCCGCGTTCCTTGGTGAAGGTGTGGAACAGCTTGATGATGCCCTCGCAGTGGAGGCTTTCGTCGCGGATCGACCAGCTGACGATCTGGCCCATGCCCTTCATCTTGTTGAAGCGCGGGAAGTTCATCAGCATCGCGAAGCTGGCGAAGAGCTGCAAGCCTTCGGTAAAGCCGCCGAACATCGCGAGCGTGCGCGCGATATCCTCGTCATTCTCGACCCCGAAGGTACCCATATAGTCGTGCTTGGCGCGCATCTCGTCATATTCGAGGAACATGCCGTACTCGCTTTCGGGCATGCCGATGGTGTCGAGCAGGTGGCTGTACGCCGCGATATGCACCGTCTCCATGTTGCTGAACGCGGTCAGCATCATCTTGATTTCGGTCGGCTTGAACACGCTGCCATATTTTTCGTGGTAGCAATCCTGCACCTCGATATCGGCCTGGGTGAAGAAGCGGAAAATCTGCGTGAGCAAATTGCGTTCATGGTCGCTGATCTTCTGCGCCCAGTCGCGGCAATCCTCGCCCAGCGGCACTTCCTCGGGCACCCAGTGGATCTGCTGCTGGCGCTTCCAGAAATCGAACGCCCAGGGATATTCGAAGGGCTTGTAGGTCTTGCGGGCTTCTAGAAGGGGCATTGTTCAACTCCAGTCGCAAATTCGGTCCAATTTTCCCTCTCCCCTTGTGGGAGAGGGAGGGGCCCAAGGCGTCAGCCTTGGGAGGGTGAGGGGGTGTCGGCCCCGTTCCCCCTCATCCGGCCCTGCGGGCCACCTTCTCCCACCAGGGGAGAAAGGAGGGTGGACGCGATCGAGGTCAGTACGCCCTCCAGATTCGTCATCACATCGTTATTCCAGAAGCGGATCACCCTGTAACCCTCGCCTTCGATAAAGCGTGTCCGCGCTTCATCCCGGGCGACCGCTTCGCCATGCTGTCCTCCGTCGATTTCGATCACCAGCCGCGCGGCGTGCGATGCAAAATCGGCGAAATAGGGTCCGAGAACTTGCTGGCGGCGGAACTTTGCGAGAGGGAAGGCCTCTCGCAAGGCGCGCCACATGCGCTTCTCGGCTTCGGTGGAGTTACGGCGGAGCTGGCGCGCTCGTTCGGTCGTCCACCAAGGGAGGTCGGCTTTGCGGCCTCGCCCCCTCACCCTCCCATCGCCGCTCACGCGGCGACGGGCCCCTCCCTCTCCCACAAGGGGAGAGGGGTTTTATTTACTGACACGCCAGACATTCGTCGTAATCGGTGGTCTGCAGCTCGTATTTCGGGGCTTCCGACGTGTTGTCGGCCTCGACCCCGCCCGCGAAGCCGGCGCGCTGCACCGATTTCGAGCGGAGATAGTAGAGCGATTTGATGCCGAGTTCCCATGCGCGGTAGTGGAGCATGAGCAGGTCCCATTTCTCGACGTCGGCCGGGATGAACAGGTTCAGCGATGCCGCCTGATCGATGTACGGCGTGCGGTCGGCGGCGAGTTCGAGCAGCCAGCGCTGGTCGATCTCGAAGCTGGTCTTGTACACATCCTTTTCGTCCTGGGTCAGGAAGTCGAGGTGCTGGACGCTGCCGCCGCGTTCGAGGATCGAGTTCCACACCGCGTCGCTGTTCTTCGCCTTGTCGACGAGCAGGGCTTCGAGGTGCGGGTTGCGGATCGAGAAGCTGCCCGAGAGCGTCTTGTGCGTGTAGATGTTCGCCGGGATCGGCTCGATGCACGCGCTGGTGCCGCCGCAGATGATCGAGATCGACGCGGTCGGCGCGATCGCCATCTTGCAGCTGAAGCGCTCCATCACGCCCTGATCGGCGGCGTCGGGGCAGGGGCCGCGCTCGTTGGCGAGCAGCATCGACGCGGCGTCGACCTGCGCGCGGATATGCTTGAAGACGCGGAGGTTCGACGATTTGGCCATCGCGCCCTCGAACGGCAGGCCGCGCGCCTGCAGGAAGCTGTGGAAGCCCATGACGCCGAGGCCGACCGAGCGTTCGCGGCTGGCGCTATATTTGGCGCGCGCCATTTCGGGCGGGGCACGGTCGATATAGTCCTGCAGCACATTGTCGAGCATGCGCATGACGTCCTCGATGAAGCGCTTGTCGCCGTTCCACTCGTCCCAGGTTTCGAGGTTGAGGCTCGACAGGCAGCAGACCGCGGTGCGATCGTTGCCGAGATGGTCGCGGCCGGTCGGCAGGGTGATTTCGGAGCAGAGGTTCGAGGTGGTAACCTTGAGCCCGAGGTCGCGATGATGCTTGGGCATCATGCGGTTCACCTGGTCGATGAAGATGATGTAGGGCTCGCCGGTCGCGAGGCGCGTTTCGACGAGCTTCTGGAACAGCGAGCGCGCGTCGACCGTGCCGCGGACGCTGTTGTCCTTCGGCGAGCGGAGGTCGAATTCCTTGCCGTCGCGGACCGCCTCCATGAATTCGTCGGTGATGAGGACGCCGTGGTGCAGGTTGAGCGCCTTGCGGTTGAAGTCGCCCGAGGGTTTGCGGACCTCGAGGAATTCTTCAATCTCGGGGTGCGAGATGTCGAGGTAGCAGGCGGCCGAGCCGCGGCGGAGCGAGCCTTGGCTGATCGCGAGGGTGAGCGAGTCCATCACGCGGACGAAGGGGATGATGCCGCTGGTCTTGCCGTTCAAACCGACGGGTTCGCCGATGCCGCGCACCGCGCCCCAATAGGTGCCGATGCCGCCGCCGCGGCTCGCGAGCCAGACATTCTCGTTCCACGTGCCGACGATGCCTTCGAGGCTGTCGTCGACCGAGTTGAGGTAACAGGAGATGGGCAGGCCGCGGCCGGTGCCGCCGTTCGACAGCACGGGGGTCGCGGGCATGAACCACAGCTTCGAGATATAGTCGTAGAGCCGCTGCGCATGCTCCTGATCGTCGGCATAGGCCGACGCGACGCGCGCGAACAGATCCTGATATGATTCGCCGGGGAGGAGGTAGCGGTCCTCGAGCGTTTCCTTGCCGAAGTCGGTGAGCAGCGCGTCGCGGCTGGCGTCGGTCACGATTTCGAATCGGCGCGCGTGGACCTTGGCCTCGCTGCTGTCGTTAAGCTTGGCGCCAGGCGCTGCTGCCGGGGTCGATTCGTTCGCTGGGGGCGCTTCGTTTTTCGTCAATTCCATCGTCGCCACGTCGCTCGTCTCCACCCGTTCTGTCTCGCGAAAATCCATCTTTTCCGTCCCCGATTGCCCATGCGCCGCGGCGCATATGTTCCTGTCTTGTTCGACTCGGGACGAAGCCCCAGCCTAGCATCTATTCGATCCGCGGGGGCACATATTTTTGGCCGCACGAAGTAGTTTTCCGAGCCCATGTGCAGCGGGCGACGGAAATCCGCCATTTTTGGCTAACCACTAATGCTTGGGGTGCCCCCTCGGCTGACCCACCATCTATAGTGCCACGTCGGCGTGACGATGCAAGACGGTAAATGACGTTTTAGCGACTCGGTTCGTCGATATTTTGATTCGTCTCGTCGCTGGCGATGCCAGCGTGCGGCGCGCCGCGCCAGCGTTTCCGCCACTCAGGCCCGGTGGCTGCGCCGCGCGACCGCGCGCGATGTTTTTTCAAGCGGGATCGGGCGGTGATCAAGGAGCGACGCGGAGGCGGCGTTTCGCCGGGTCGCTATTCGCGGTTTCGTCAATCGCCCGCGCCGGGGACGGGCGCATGGCAGGCAAAGAACATGACAGGCAAAGAAAAAGGGCCCCGGACATGTCCGGGACCCTTTTCTGTTTGATATTCGGATTAAGCTTCTGCGCCGCCGTTGCCGGAGCCGCCGCCGCCCATCCATCTCCAAAACCAACCCATAAGATATCTCCTGTCGGCACTGCCCACGAAGAACAGTTAACGGAGCATATACCATCTTTGGTAAGGTAAATCGAGTCTTAACCATAAAATTGCCACCAATATGGCAGCTATCCGGTACGGTTTTGTTGCGGTGCAGCAAGGGTCGCGGTGAGCTCGGAAAACAATTGCGGTTTTCCAAGATGATAACCCTGACCAACGTCGCAGCCGAGCTGGCCGAGCAGCGTCATGGTTTCGGCATCTTCGATGCCTTCGGCGACCGCTACGGCGCCCAGGCGATGTGCTAGGTCAATGGTCGACTTAACGACTTCGAGGTTGCGCTGCGAATCGCGCATGGTCATCACGAATCGCTTGTCGATCTTGATTTCGTCGGCCTCGATTTCGGTCAGATATTCGAGATTTGACTGCCCCGTGCCATAATCGTCGATCGACAGCCGGATGCCCGTGCGACGGAGCTGCGCGAGCGTCTGGCGCGCCTGGCGGCTGTTTTCGATCTGCGCGGTTTCGGTAATCTCGATCGTCAATATCTCGGGCGGCAGATGATGCGCGGTCAGCATGACACGGATCGTCCCGACCAGATCATTATGGTCGAGCAGCGTCGCCGACAGGTTGACCGACATATTGATCCGGTGACCGCGCTCGTGAAGCTGCGCCGCCGAGCGGATCGCCTGATCCATGACGAACAGGGTCAGGCGGTAGATGTCCTGGCTCTTTTCGGCCTGAACGATGAATTCGTCGGGCGGGATCGGGCCGCGCGTCGGGTGGGTCCAGCGCGCGAGCGCCTCGACCCCGACCAGCTTGCCCGTCGCGATGGCATATTGCGGCTGGAACGCGACCCAGATGTCGCCCCCGGTCAGCGCATCTTCGAGCTGCGAGTGGAAGGACAATTGCCAGCCGGCATCGTCCTTTTGCCGCGGGACATATTTGGTCCACAGCGCGCGCGTACGGATCGCGCGTTCGGCGGCGACCAGCGCGGCGGCGAGGCGCTGCGCGTTCGATCCTTCGAACTCGTCGTTGACCCCGAAGGCGATCGCGACATCGACGCGCAATTCGCCGATCGTGAGCGGCGCGTTGAATAGCGCGGCGAGGCCTGCCAGCTGCCCTTCGATCTGGCTGTGCTGATAATAGGGGACGAGCCAGGCGAAGGTGCCGTCGAGATCGTGGTGCAGCGTGGTCCCCTGCGACGCCAGTTGCAGGCGGCGGGTGACCTGTTCGACCAGCTTGCCGATGCCGTCGCCTGGAATGAAGGCGGCGAGATCCTCGAAATTGACCACCTTGGCAGCGATAACGGTCGCGCTGCCGAAGGGAGCCTGGGTACGCAGCGCTTCGAAATTGGGCAGGCCGGATACGGGATTTTCGCGCTGCGCAGACGAGCGGCGACGGGTGCGCGCGACGTTGGCACTTATCGCCGCAATCAGGAAACAGGCCGCGCCGATGTGGATCGTGACGAGCGAGAGGCTGCCGACCGCTTTGACGACCAACAGCGCCGCGGTGATCACCCCGGCCGCCACGCCCTGCCACCGCCCGTTTCGCCACACGAGCGCGGCAAGCATGGCGAGGAAGCTGACGGCAAGGGCCGGGAGCCAGCCGATATCGACCGGCTGCCCACGCTTGAGTGCCTCTCCCGCGATCAAATGGATATAGGCGCCATGAACCTGGTCATGGCCGGGCAGATAATGCTGGTCAGGCAAGGCCGCCGACGCCGAGGCAAAGATCACATCTTTGTCGCGGAGAAGTTCCGGGTCGAGCTTGCCCGTCATGACGTCGATCGCGCTATATTGGGTGATCGTGTCCGGGTCGTAGGACAGGTCGAGGGCGAATTGGCCGGGAGCATCAAGCGGGCGATTTGCCAGCAGTGCGGCAAAGCTGGGCAAGACGCGGCCGTCTGCGTTTACCGCGAACGGCACTTTCCACACTTGCCAGAATTCATACTCCCAGCCGATGAAACCGCGCTTGGTTTGGTTGCCGAAACGGGGATCGGGCCACCGCAACATCGTCGCCGTGGTTCCGGCGAAGTCGGCGGACGGTACCGCGAGGATGATGCGGTCGCCCATCTGGCGCACCGCTGCGGCAAATTCGGGAAAATCCCGATCCTCGGTTCGGCGTGCGTAGGAAAAATCGACGAACAGGCGCTTCGCCGGCGATGCGTCGATGGCGCGCACCAATTGCATATGGTGCTTGATGGCGAAATCCTGATTGCCGACCGCCTGCAACGTCTTGTCGTCGAGCGCGACAACGACCGTCTCGCCGGATACCGCACGCGCAGCAAGGCGGCTGGTCGCCATCGAGATCAGCCGATCGGGCAGTTCGCCCGCACCGCTGACGCCGACGATCAGGCTGAGAATCAACGCCAAGGCGATCGTGCGCCAGCTGATGATCAGACTTTTGACCGGGATGGGCACGCACGTCTCCAGCAATTGCCGGATGTGCCTAGTCTCAGATGGTTATCATCGCGTTAATCATGAACAAATTCTTGCCGGGGTCGAGGCGCCCGAAACCGGCTTGAATCCGCCGGATTCAGGCGAGTTTCGGGAGCGGAGCCAGCACGGCGTCGCCGGCCAGCGCCGACGGTGCCAGGCCGATCGCCGCGGGGACGATTTGGGCCAGGTAAAAATGCGTCGACGCGAGCTTGGCTTCGAGGAAGGCGCGGTCGCCGCTGCCCTCGTCGAGCGCGATTTTCGCCGCGCGATGCTGAAGCGCCATCAGCCAGCCGCAGGTCGCGGTCGCGAGCATGGTCAGATAGGGGTAGCTGCCCGCGAGCCGGTCGGCGGTCTTCGCATCGACCATCCTGTCGGTCACGGCACGGCACGCATGGGCAAGCTGCTGAAGCTCGGCGAAATCGGTGGCGGCATCGGTGATGTCGTCGATCAACCCGCGGACGAGGTCGCCACCCGCCATGCCGAGCTTGCGCCCGACGAGATCGGCCGCCTGAATGCCATTGGTGCCTTCGTAGATCGGGGCGATGCGCGCGTCGCGATAATGCTGTGCAGCGCCGGTTTCCTCGATGAAGCCCATGCCGCCATGGACCTGGATGCCGAGGCTGGCGACCTCGCAGCCGATGTCGGTGGCGTGCGCCTTGACCAACGGGATCAGCACTTCGGCGCGCATCGCCGCGTCCTCGTCGCCCAATTTGCCGAAATCGGTCTGCGCCGCGGCGTAATAGGTGAGCGCGCGCGCGGCTTCGGTCTGGGCGCGCATCCGCCACAGCATGCGGCGCACGTCGGGGTGCTCGTCGATCGTCACCGGGGTGCGGTCGGGCGAACCCGCGAGCGACGACTGGACGCGCTCGGCGGCAAAGCGCTGCGCCTGCTGGGTCGCGCGTTCGGCGATCTGGACGCCCTGGCAACCGACCATCAGCCGCGCATTGTTCATCATCACGAACATCGCGCGCATCCCGCCCATTTCGTCGCCGACGATTTCGCCGAGGCAGTCTTCGCCCTCGCCATAGACCATCACCGCGGTCGGCGAGCCGTGGATGCCGAGCTTGTGCTCGATCGAGGCGCAATGGACGCCGTTCGAAATCGTCGGATTGCCGTTCGCGTCGAGGCGATATTTGGGGACGAGGAACAGCGAGATGCCGCGCGTCCCCTCGGGCGCGCCGGGGGTGCGCGCGAGGACGAGATGGACGATATTGTCGGTGAGGTCATGCTCGCCGAAGGTGATGAAGATCTTCTGACCCTTGATCCGGTAGAGGCCCGCGTTGGGGCCTTCGGTGACCTTTTCCGCCGTCGAGCGCAGCGCACCGACGTCGCTGCCCGCGGCGGGTTCGGTCAGGTTCATCGTGCCGTTCCACGCGCCCGACACCAGCTTGGGGAGCCAGGTCTGGCGCTGCTCCTCGGTGCCATAGGCCATCAGCGCGTGGATCGCGCCGGGGGTCAGGATGTTGCAGAGGGTAAAGCCCATGTCGGCGCTGCCCAGCGCCTCGATGATCACGGTCGCGAGGGTGAAGGGCAGGCCTTGGCCGCCATATTCGGTCGGCCCGTCGATGCTGCCCCAGCCGGCATTGACAAACTGTTGGTACGCTTCCTTGAACCCCGGGGGCATGGTGACCTTGCCGTCTTCCCACTTGGGGTTGTGGACGTCGCCGACGCGGTTCAGCGGCGCGTACACCTCGGCCGCGAACTCGCCGATGCCGGTGACGATCGCCTCGACCATGTCGGGGGTCGCATCGGCGAAACGATCATGCTGCGCCATCGCGTCGATGCGCGCGATGTGATTGAGGACGAAGAGCTGTTCGGTGGTGGGCGGCGTATAGGTCATGCGATGGCCGACTTTCTTGATGAATCTCGTTGCGCGGGCGCTATAGCGCGGCATGGCCCATGCCTCAAATCCCACGCTGGCTCGCGCGTTCGATAGTAAAGCTATCGCCGAAGCGGCGGCGCTGGTCGCGGCGGGACAGCCCGTCGCGGTGCCGACCGAGACGGTTTACGGACTCGCCGCCGATGCGCGCAACGCGGCGGCGGTGGCGCGCATCTATGCGGCGAAGGGGCGACCCGATTTCAATCCGTTGATCGTGCATGTGCCCGATCTGGCGGCGGCGGAGCTTTTGGGGGTGTTCGGCGCGGCCGAACGGGCGCTGGCGACGCTTTTCTGGCCGGGGCCGCTGACGCTGGTCGTGCCGCGTACGGACGACTGCCCGGTGGCGAGCATCGCGACAGCGGGGCTGGCGACGATCGCGCTCAGGGTGCCCGGGCATCGCGCGATGCAGGCCTTGCTGGCGGCGAGCGGGGCGCCTTTGGCGGCGCCCAGTGCCAATGCGAGCGGCGGGGTCAGCCCGACGAGGGCAAGCCATGTGCTCGCGACGCTGGACGGGCGGATTGCGCTGGTGATCGACGACGGGCCGACGACGGCAGGGGTCGAATCGACGATCGCGCGCGTGAATGAGGGCGCGGTCGAGGTGCTGCGGCCGGGGCCGGTGACCGCGGCGATGCTAGGCGAAGCGAGCGGGCTTCCCGTGATGGGGGTCAAGGGAGCCGAGATTGTCGCGCCGGGGATGCTGGCAAGCCATTATGCGCCGGGCAAGCCGGTGCGGCTGGAGGCAACGGATTTTGCGGAGGACGAGTTCGGGATCGGATTTGGTGCGGTTCGGGGCGATTATGATTTGAGCGCGGCGGGCGATCTGACCGAAGCGGCGGCGCGGCTATTCGATGCGCTGCACGCCGGGGCGGCGAGCGCGAAGACGCGGATTGCCGTTGCGGCGATCCCTGCCGAGGGGTTGGGCGCGGCGATCAACGACCGGCTTTCGCGCGCGGCGGTGTGATATTTGGTTCGCACAAAGACACAAAGGCACGAAGATGTCGGGTCGCCGTTCTTCAGTCCGCTTATCGCCGCAGGCGATTTATACGAAAGGCGCTTCGCGCAATCGGCAAGCGAATGGGGGGCTATTGCCGACGGCTTCGTGTCTTTGTGTCTTCGTGCGAACTATTCTTCTCAAGCCGCCGCCGGTTCGACCGGGTCGAGCTGCGGCGTCTTCCTCGCCACGATCAGGCAGCCGATCACGATCAGCGCCGCGCCAGAGATCGTCGGCCAGGTCACCGCTTCGTCGAAGAACATCCAGCCGAACAGCATCGCCCACAGGAAGCCCGTATATTCGGTGGTCGCGAGGATCTGCGCCTCGGCGCGGGCGTAGGCCCAGCTGAGCAGCAAGAGCGAGGCGACCGCAAGAAAGGCGGCGCCGACGATCGGCAGCGTCTGGTCGCTGCCGGGGACGGCGAGGAACCACGGGGCGCCGAGCGCGAGGATCAGTGCGACGAAGCCGTTCTGGAAAAAGGCGATTTCCATCGGTTCGGCCATCTTCGCCTGCCGCCGCGCGAGGATGAGGTTATAGGCATAGAGCAGCGCCGAGCCGACTACCGCACCGACCGCCCACAAGGCTTCGGACGCATAGTCGCCGCGGCCAAGCTTGCCCGCGACGATCACCAGCACCCCGCCGAGGCCGAGCAGCGAGGCGAGGATCGAGCGCGGGCCGATCTTTTCGCCGAGAAAGATCGCCGCCATGTAGAGCGTGACGAGCGGCGCGATGAAGGCGATCGCGATCGCCTCGGCCATCGGCAGCCGCGCGAGCGCCCAGAAAAAGCTGACCGCCATGCCCGCGACGAACAGCGAGCGCACCGCGTGGATGCGGAGTGTCGCGCGGTCGGGCATCGCGGGGCGCGAGGCGAAATAGAGCGCGCCGCTGAGGATTGTCCCCGCGCCGGTGCGCCACAGCACCGCGTTATAGGCGCCGATGTCGATCGACAGCCCCTTCATCAGCACGTCCATCGCGGAAAAGGTCGCGATCCCCGCGCAGGCGATGAGGAAGGGGATGACGGGAGAGGGCGAATCGGGGCGCATCGGCCCGCTTCTATCTGAGGCCGCAGCATTGGAGGAGGGCTTACCGACCAACAGCCCCGCAGGCGGATCGTCAATTTGGCCGGGCGGATCGGTCGGGTAGGAAGTTAAACTCCCACCGGGTCACTAATATCGTCAAGATAGCCCTGAATACCGACGATGAAGTTAGCCCATTTTGCGCCCAGCTTGCCGTTGGTCAGAAGAAGAGATGGGCATAGTTTGCCCGACCAGTGCATATGCGGCTTAACCACCATTTTGGGATCGAAACCAAGATCATAGCACAAACAAGCGATGAGCCGCTGTGCCCTGTCGAATGCCATGTCCTGATTCAGGGCGTCGTTCATGCAGATTTCAATGCCGATACTGCTCGAGTTTCCCAAGCTGCTTCCGGCATGCCAACCGACCTCGTTAAGGGGAAGATGGCGCACGCAGCTGTCATGATCGACCGTGTAGTGCCACGACACCCAGCGCTTGCTACCATTGTGAACATAATAGCCCGTGTTCTTCAGAAACCGGGAGTGCGCCTCGGCATCAGCTGTTTTTCCTCTGTTGTCGGTATTGTGCACTGTGATGAATTCCGGTCGCAATGGAGAACCGGAACGATTTGGCCTGCCTTCGGGAATATGATCGATCTGCAAGTTGAGCGTCGATCCAAGTTCTGGGCGCGTGCTCATGGAAATATCCTCCCCATACCACTGGGCAGGAATAAATCATCAGAAGAAGACTCTCAATGACAGTACGGGATATTTAATATCCATAATGAAGCGATTATCGAAACGTCGCTTGCCCCGCGCCATCGATGTTGAGTTTCTGGCCCGAGCAATAGCTGTTCGCGCCCGAGACGAACCAGACCACCGCCGCGGCGACGTCGGCGGGGACGGCGACGCGGCCGAAGGGCATTTTGGTGTCGAGGTGGTGGATGTCGGCATTGCCGGTGATCGCGCGCGACAGCTTTTCGCCCATGTCGCTGACGGTGAGCGCGGGGGCGACGATGTTGACGCGGACGCCGTTTTTCAGCTCCTCCTTGGCGAGGGTGAGCGCGAGGGCTTCGCCTGCCGCCTTCGCCATCGTGTAGGGCGCGCCGTTGGGCGAGTTCACATAGGTGGCGATGCTGGAAATGACGATGATGTCGCTGCGGGCGTGGGTGCGCAGCTGCGGCAGCGCGAGGCGGCTCAACCGATGCGGCCCCGCGGCGTGGACGGCGAAAAGCTTGTCGACTTCTTCGGGGGTCGTGTCGGCGACCGACAGCCCGCGGCTCGCGATGCCCGCGTTGTTGATCAGGATCGACATCGCCCCGAAGTCGGCCTCGATAGCGGCGACCATTGCGGCGCAGGCGGCCTCGTCGGTGACCGACGCTTGATAGGCCTTGGCCTTGCGGCCGAGCGCCTCGATCGCGGCGACGGTTTCGGCGGCGGCTTCCTCGCCGCGGGTGTAATTGACCGCGACGTCGGCGCCCGCTTCGGCGAGGCCGATCGCGATGCCGCGGCCGATCCCGCGCGAGGCGCCGGTGACGAGCGCGACGCGCCCCGCAAGGTTCATGTCGGCCATGTCGCTCTCCCTAACCCATCAGTTCGTTGTAGATTTCGTCATCGCTGCGGCTCGCGGCGTTGCGCCATTTGGGGGCGGCCTTGCGGTTGAGGACGCGGCCATCGGCGTCGAGGATCGCGACGGTCGGGGTGCCCTTGATCTTGAAGCGGAACCGCTTGGCAACCTCGGGATTGCGGCCCCAGCCGCGGACGTGCGGCATGCCGATATCGGCGTAGATGATCTCGTAGCGCGCGCGGACGGGGGCGAAGCGGTCGGTGGCGATGAGGTTCGCGAGCCAGGCGCTGTCGTGGCAGCCGCCAGTGCCCATGACGAGCAGGACGGGTTTGCCCGATTGTTTGGCCGTAGCGAGCGCAGCGTCGATCGCCGGCATTGGATCGGCGATGAAGGCGGTGCTTTTATACGGATCTTCGACGCCGGGGAGCGTGCGTGGTTCGGCGGCACTGGCGGGCGATGTTGCGAGCATCGCGGCGGCGAGGGCGAGGGTGATCGGACGCGTCATGTCTGGACGATAGGTTTCGGATGACGTTTCCGTCAACGTAAGATAGCCTCCCGCCCATGAGCTGGGAAAAAGAGATCGACGAACTCGCCGCGCGGGGCGCGATGGCCGAGAGGATGGGCGGCGAAGAAAAGGTCGCGCGCCAGCATGGGCGCGGCAAGCTGGATGCGCGGGCGCGGCTCGCCGCGATTGTCGATCCGGGCAGCTTTCGCGAGATCGGCAAGATCGCGGGGCGCGGAACTTATGGCGCTGACGGCGAACTCGAAGACCTTGCGGCCAGCAATTTCATTTTCGGACGCGCGAATATCGACGGGCGGCCGGTGGTCGCCAGCGCCGACGATTTCACCGTGCGCGGCGGCGCGGCCGATGCGGCGCTGCACCGCAAATTCATCCAGTGCGAGGCGATGGCGCATGAATATCGCCTGCCGCTCATTCGCATGATCGACGGCACCGGTGGCGGCGGGTCGGTCAAGACGCTGGAGGATATGGGCTATACCTATATTCCGCATGTGCCCGGCTGGGACCAGATCATCGCCAACCTCGACACGGTGCCGGTCGTGGCGTTGGCGCTGGGGCCGACGGCAGGGCTGGGCGCGGCGCGGGTGGTGGCGAGCCACTACAGCATCATGGTGCGCGGGCTGTCGCAGCTGTTCGCAGCAGGACCGGCGGTCGCGGCGGCGATCGGCGATACGCTCGATCGCGAGGAGCTGGGCGGCAGCGACGTCCATACGCGCAACGGCGTCGTCGATGATGAGGTGGCGAGCGAGGCGGAGGCCTTTGCGGCGGCGCGGCGGTTCCTCTCCTATCTGCCCTCGTCGATCGATGACCGGGCCGAGCGTAGGCCGTGCAGCGATCCCGTCGATCGCCGCGACGAGAGCCTGTTGTCGGTCGTGCCGCGCGAGGCGAAGCAGGTTTATTCGATGCGGCGCATCGCGACTGCCGTGTTCGATCAGGGCAGTTTCTTCGAGATGGGCGCGCGCTGGGGGCGGGCGGTGATTACCGCGTTCGCGCGCCTCGACGGCTATCCGGTTGCGGTCCTCGCGAGCGATCCGTCGTACCTCGGCGGGTCGTGGGACGCGAAGACGAGCGAGAAGGCCGAACGCTTCGTCAAACTGGCCGACCAGTTCCGGCTGCCGATCGTGCATCTGGTCGACAATCCGGGTTTCATGATCGGCGGCGAGGCCGAGCGGACGGGGACGATCCGTTATGGCGTGCAGGCGATGAACGCGATCTATCGCGCGAGCGTGCCGCTGGCGTCAGTGGTGGTGCGGCGCGCCTATGGCATCGCGGGGAGCGCGATGTCGAATGCGGAGCGCTTCCAATATCGCTTCGCCTGGCCGTCGGGCGACTGGGGCAGCCTGCCGATCGAGGGCGGGGTCGAGGTGGCGTACAAGAGCGAACTGGAGGCGGCGGACGATCCGGCGGCGCATCTGGAGGCGATCCGCGAAAGGCTCAACCGCGTGCGCAGCCCGTTCCGGACGGCGGAGAAATTCGGGGTCGAGGACATTATCGACCCAAGGGATACACGGCCGCTCCTGTGCGAGTTTGCCGAGCTGGCGTGGCGGGTGGTGAAATAGCGACTTCCCTTCCCGTTTACGGGAGGGGCAGCGAGACTTGGGCCTGCGTAGCAGGCGCTAGTCGCAGCGGGGTGGGCATATGGCGCGGCGTTGCCAGCCCACCCCACTGCGGCTAGCCAGCAAGCTGGCAAGCCTCGTTGCCCCTCCCGCTTGCGGGAGGGGATGGCTCGGGAAGGGCATATGACCACGCAACGCCATTTCGGCATGGACTGGCTCCGCATCGGGGCGTTCGCGCTGCTGATCCTCTATCATATCGGCATGTATTTCGTGCCGTGGGGCTGGCACGTCAAAATCGCCGAGCCGCTCGATTGGGTCACCATTCCGATGCTCGCGACGAACGGCTGGCGCTTGGCGTTGCTGTTCCTTGTGTCCGGCTACGCGAGCGCCGCGCTGTTCGCCAAGCTGGGCGGCAGCGGCGCGTTCGCGCGGTCGCGCAGCGCGCGGTTGCTGATCCCGCTGATCTTTGCGGTGATCGTCATCATCCCGCCGCAGCCGTGGATCGATCTGGCGGGGCAGCATGGCTACCCACATGGCTTCCTGCATTTCTGGCTATATGATTATTTCGGTTTCCAGTTCATCGACGGCATCGCGCTGCCGACCTGGCAGCATCTGTGGTTTGTCGTGTATCTGTGGGTTTACACGATGCTTGCGGCGCTGGTGATTGCGGTTGTCCCTGCATCGGCCCGAGCGCGGATGTCGGACGGCGCGGCGCGGTGGTTGCGCGGATGGGGTCTGCTCATCGTCCCGATGCTGCTGTGGATCGCGATCTATTTGGCCTTTCCCGATCATGACGAGACGCATGCGCTGTTCGACGACGGGCCGTCGCATCTCCACTATCTGGTCGCGTTCACGATCGGCTGGCTGCTGCGCGTTCGGCCCATATTGTTCGAGGCGGTGGCGCGGGTCTGGAAACTTGCCGCGGTGCTGGCGGTGCTCGCCTTTGCGCCTATTGCCTGGATTGAATGGGCCTGGCCCGGCGACATCCGCGCCCCCGGCTGGGCGATCCTGCTCTATCATCTGGCGCGGCAAGTGCAGGGGTGGGCGACGATCATTGCGCTGCTGGGGATCGCCGACCGATATTGGAACCGCGACCATGTGCGGCGCGCGATGCTGGCCGAGGCGGTCTTTCCCTTTTACATCATCCACCAGACGATCATCGTCGTTGTCGGCTGGTATCTGCTCCGCGCCGGGGTCGCGGCGCTGCCGTCCTTCCTGATTCTGCTCGCGGCGACGGTGACGGGATGCTGGCTTTTCTATTGGATCGGGCGCAGCATCGGCTGGCTGCGGCCGCTGATCGGACTGCAGCGCATTTAGGGGGAAGTCATCATGGGTGCATTGAAGGGCGTTTTCGCGATTCTGGGGGTCGCGATGATCCTGGTCGGCGGGCTGTGGGCGTTGCAGGGGCTCGACATCGTGCGCTGGCCGGCGAGCAGCTTCATGCTCGGCGACACGACGTGGACGCGCAACGGGGTGGTTCTCGCGGTGGTCGGCATCTTTCTGGTCTGGTTTGCGCGCAAGCGTTGATTTGGACTATCGACTACAAATGTAGTTGATCTGTATTGCTGGTACGATACACTGCCGATCGGTCTACGCTGAACGGGAGAGCGATAATGATTCGGACGACGCATATTGTCACCGCCTTGCTGCTGGCGACCGGTGCCGCGTTGGCGCCGGTGATGCTGGCAGCACCGGCTCAAGCGGCGGACGAAGCGGGCGCCAACGCCATCGCGGAAAAATATGCGGCGTTGCTTGAACGCGATTATGTCTATCCCGACACCGGCAAACGCTATGCGGCGGCGATCCGCGCCGCCATGGCGTCGGGCCGCTATGCACCGCTGTCGGGCGACGCGCTGGCGAAAGCGCTCGATGCGACGGTCAATGGGGTGTCGCCCGATGGCCATTTGCGCGTCCGCTCGCCCGAAGGCAGCACGCCCGTCGCGCCGCCAGCGGGGAGCGGCCCGCCGCGCGCGGCGCCGGTGAGCCTGCCCCCCGTCGAGCAGCCCGGGTGGATCGCACCGGGGATCGCCTATATCCGCTTCAACCTGTTTCCGATGGACGCGGCGGTGACCGCGCAGGCGGCCAAGTTCATGGCCGATCACGCCGACGCCCAAGCGATCATCTTTGACATCCGCACCCATCGCGGCGGCGGTCTCGACCAGATGGACGTCATTTTCCCGTGGCTGTTCGACAAGCCGACGCGGCTGGTGACGATGGCGACACGCGCCTCGGTCGATGCGGCGGGCGGCTCGCCGATCGCGGGTGTTCCGACGCTGCGCCAAGTCGGCGGCGATCCGGGCATGGTGGCGCGCGAGCATTGGGCAACGCCCAATGGCGACAAGCGACTGCATGATGCAAAAATCTTTGTCCTGACGTCGGGCGCGAGTGGGTCGGCGGCCGAACATTTTGCGCTGGCGATGAAGCATACGGGGCGCGGCACGCTGGTCGGCAGCGCCACCGGCGGCGCCAATCATTTCGGCTATGGCGAGGAGCTGGGCGGCGGGTTCCAAGCGTTCATCCCGGTCGGGCGAACCTATGACCCCGTCACCGGCAAGGATTGGGAAGGCGATGGCGTCGCGCCCGATGTCGCGGTGGCCCCGGCGGATGCGCTGGTGCGCGTGCTGACCGACCTGGGGGTCGCGGCGGGCGAGGCGAAGCGATTGTCGGACCTGCACCTGCCGAAAGCGCCGATGGAACGGCGGCGGCCAAGGGCGGCCCGCTAGCTCTCCATTGTCATTACGACCTTATCCGGGATGACGGGTCGCTAGGACGCGGCGAGTTTCGTCAGTGCGTCGCCATCGACGCGCATGACGGTCCATTCGTCCATCAGCCTGGCGCCGAGGCTCTGGTAAAAGCCGATCGCGGGCGCGTTCCAGTCGAGCACGCTCCATTCGAGCCGCGCGCAGTCGCGGGTCACGCACAGCTCGGCCAGATGCGCGAGCAGCGCCTTGCCGAGCCCCGATCCGCGCGCGGTCGGGCGGACGAAGAGATCCTCGAGATAGATGCCGGGGCGCCCTTCGAAGGTCGAGAAATTGTGGAAGAAGAGCGCGAAGCCCTGCGCTTCGCCGTCGATCTCGCCGATCAGCACCTCGGCATAAGGGCGCGGGCCGAACAGCTTGGCGCCAAGCTTTGCCTCGTCAAAGCGAACCTCGTGCGCGAGCTTTTCATAGTCGGCAAGGTCGCGGATGAACTGCGCGATCAGCGGCAGGTCGGCGGGCGTGGCGGAGCGGATCGCGAGGGTCATGTCCGCCCTGTGTCGCGCGCCGCCGTCGCTGTCAAACCTCCAGCTTGTGGAGCGCGCAGCTGTTCGCGAAGCCGAGTCCGCGCTTCAGCGCCGGATAGGCGGTGACCGTTGCCGCGGTGAGCGCCATTTCGAAGCGGACGGTGCGCCCATAGAGCATTTCGACCTGCGCGCCATGCGCGTCGGCGGCGGGGTCGTGGCTGCCGATCGCAACGCCGAAGGCAAAGGCTTCGGCAAGGTCGGCGGGCGGGTCGCCGGCGAGCAAGCGGTTGACGGTGGCGCGCGCGACACTGTCGCCGAGCGCGCTTTCGGCAGCGATCAGCGCGCAGGGACCGCAATCGGCAGCGAGCGTCGCGCCGATCCGCGCGGCGTGGAAGGCGTCGGCGGGCGCGGCGTGGCGGTGCGCGGTGACCGGCATGAAATGCTGGAATTTTTCGGCAGCATGGCCGGGCGCGGCGATCAGGTCGGGGAGATAGGGGCTGTTGCCGCCGGTTGCCTTGTCCGCGGCCTGCGCGAACAGCCGCGCGGGGATGCCCGCGGGGGCGATCCGCTGGCGCGCGAACAGGATCGCCAGCGCCGCGATGACGAGCAACGGATGGCCCAGAACCCCCGGCGCGTCGGCCCAGAATGTGGCGGGACCGCAAATGCCCGCCAGCACTTCGTAGATGTGGAGCAGCCCGTGCAGCGTCAGCCATAGTCCACCGACGACCGCAGCGCGCCAGCGCAGGATCGGATGCGCGGCGGCGTAGAGCAGGATCAGTCCCGACCCGACATAGGCGAGGCCGATGTCACGGATGAAATGCGCGTTCGGTGGCCCGGTGGTGATGACGGTCGGGATGAACACGTACCAGGCGAGCGGATCGACGAGCATGAAGCCGCCATTGGCGATGGCGCCGATCGCAGCGATCAGCAGCAGCAGCTGGACCAGCCGGTCCAGCGCATCGAATTTGCCCAGCATATCGGATCCCCCCTCGCTTGCTACCGCGGGGCAATTTAAGCGGCTGCGGCCAGCGTGTAAAAAGCTAAGATGTACCGGGCGCAGGCATCTATTTTCCCTTGATCCCCGCCGCTTGTTCCAGTTCGACCAGCGCATCCTCCAGATAGTCGATCAGTCGCTGGACGTGCGGCACGCTGCGGCGGCATGCGGTGATGCCGAAGTCGATATTCTTGTTGTTGCTGACCTGGGTGATGTTCATCGCCATGCCGTCGACCGGGATGCTCGCGGGATACATGCCGTCCAATCGCGCGCCGTTCCAATAGAGCTGTTCGCGCGGGCCGGGGACGTTCGAGATGGTGACGCTGTACGCGGGAAATCGGTCGGCGGTGCGGGTGAGCGCGGTCAGCATCTGCGGCATTTGCGTGATCGCGGTGTATATCTGGATCTGCTGCGCGGTCATCTCGCGCAGCTGCGCCTTCGCCGCGTTCATCGAAGCCTGGATCGTGCGCATGCGCTCGGCGGGATCGTCGATATGCGTCGCGAGATTGGCAGTGACCGCGGCGACCGAATTGCCCGAATCGATGTCGTCCTTGGCACGGATCGACACCGGCGCCATTGCCTTCAAGGGCTTGTCGGGCAGTTCGTTCAGCGATTGCAGATATTTGCGCATCGCGCCTGAACACATGGCGAGCACGGCATCGTTGATTGTCCCGTCATACGCCTTGCCCATCGCGCGCACGCGTTCGAGCGACCAGCTTTGCGCGACGAAGCGGCGGGCGCCGGTGATGTTGCGGTTGAAGCTGGTGCGCGGCAGGCCCGCCCACGGTGTTGCAAGGTCGCCGCCGCCCAGTCCGAACATCGCCGCCGCATATTGGTTCAAGGCCTTGGTCACCCCGACGCTGTTGCCCCATTGCTCCTTCAGAAAGGCGCCGATGGCCTTGAGGTCGGTGATGCTGGGGGTCGGCGCCTTTTTCGCGGTCGGGAATTTGCGCTTATAGGCTTCATAGACTTCGACCGACATCGGCGAAGCGGTGGGTTTGTAATTCTTGTCGTTGCTCAGCATTGCATTGGTGAAATGCATCGAGCTGGCGCCGTCCATGAACGCATGGTGGATCTTGAAATAGGTCGCGATCTGGCGGTTCGGCAGCCCCGAGATCAGCGTGATTTCCCACATCGGCCGGGTACGGTCGAGCAGGGTGCCGTGCAGGCGCGAGGCGAGCTCGAACATCTCGCGATAGCGCCCCGGCTTCGGCAGCGCGGCGGCGCGGACATGATAATGCATGTCGATGTCCTTGTCGGGGACCAGCCGGATCGGGCCATATTGGCCGAGCGGGGTGAGCTTCAGGACTTCGGAAAATGGCCGCCGCAGCCCTTCCTGCTGGCGGAGCAAGGCGAGCATCTCGTTCAGCCATTCGGTCTCGTCGACCTTGTCGGGCAGGGTGTAGAGATTGACCCCGCCGACATGCATCGGCGTCTCGCGCGTTTCGGCGACGAGGAACATCGCGTCGGTCACCGGCATCAACCGCATGGCAGCTCTCCCCACTGTTTATGCTGCGTCTTTGGTGCGCAGCATGAAAGTGGGGTGGGGGTGAGTCAAGCGATCCAGCCTTCCAGGAAATCGTCATCCCGGCGAAGGCCGGGATCTCGCCGCCGCGTCGTGGCGAGAGGGCGAGGTCCCGGCCTTCGCCGGGATGACGAAGAGGGGGGCGATTGCCTCTCCCAAGGGGAGAGGCTAGCAGCACCTCATGGCCAAGCTCTATTTCTATTATGCCAGCATGAATGCGGGCAAATCGACCACGCTGTTGCAGGCGGATTTCAACTATCGCGAGCGCGGCATGCAGACGATGCTGTGGACTGCGGCGCTCGACGACCGTTATGGCGTGGGGCAGGTGACGAGCCGCATCGGGTTGATGGCCGAGGCACATAAGTTCGATCCCGACAGCGACCTGTGGGCGGCGGTGAACGCCGAACATGCGCAGCGCCCGCTCGCCTGCGTGCTGGTCGACGAGGCGCAGTTTCTGACCCGGGCGCAGGTGCTGGAACTGGCGCGGCTTGCCGACGAAAGCGGCATTCCGGTGCTCTGCTATGGACTGCGTACCGATTTTTCGGCCGAGCTGTTCCCGGGTTCGGCGGCGCTGCTCGGCATCGCCGACGCGCTCGTCGAATTGAAGGCAGTGTGCGAATGTGGGCGCAAGGCGACGATGAACCTGCGCGTGGACGAAAATGGCCGTGCGGTGGTCGAGGGCGCGCAGACAGAGATTGGCGGCAACGACCGTTATGTGGCGATGTGTCGGCGGCATTTTATGGCGAAGCGGCGCGAAGCTGCGGCCACCGGGATGCCCGCCTGATCCCCGGCCCACGCCAGAAATTTGGTTATCTTGAAAGGATTTTCATGCGTAACATGCTGTTGCTGACTGCCGCTGCCCTGCTGGCCGCCGCGCCCGTCCAGGTCGCATCGCAGCCGAAGCCCGAAGCGGTGCTCAAGACCAAGGGCTATTTGTCGGCGGTCCGGATCCTCGATCGCGATCACGACCGGATGGTCGATGAAATCATCAAGCTGACCGAAATTCCGGCGCCGCCGTTCAAGGAGGCCGCCCGCGCCGCTGCCTATCGTGACATGTTGATCGAGGCCGGGCTGGCAGATGTCGAAATCGATGCGGAAGGCAATGCGATGGGCGTCTATCGCGGCACCGGCCCTGCAGGCGGTCCGGCGGTGATGATCGCCGCGCATCTCGACACGGTGTTTCCCGAAGGCACGCCGGTCAAGGTGCGCCGCGAAGGCACGCGCCTTCATGCCCCCGGGGTCGGCGACGACACGCGCGGCCTGGCGGTGTTGCTCGCCTATGCGCGCGCGATGAAGGAAAGCGGCGTCCGGGTGAAGCAGGACATCATCTTTGTCGGCAATGTCGGCGAGGAAGGGCCGGGCGATCTGCGCGGGGTTCGCTATCTGCTGACCAAAGGCAAATATAAGGATCGGGTGAAGACCTTTGTCTCGATGGACGGGATCGATCCGTCGCGCATCGTCACCGGCGGCGTCGGGTCGAAGCGCTATCGTGTCACCTATAAAGGGCCGGGCGGGCATAGCTTCAGCGCGTTCGGGCTGGTCAACCCGATGGCCGCGATGAGCCAGACGATCGTCGATTTCTATAAGATCCCGGTCCCTGCGAAGCCCAAGACGACCTATGCGGCGAGCGTCACCGGCGGCGGCACATCGGTCAATTCGATCCCCAACGAGGTCTTTATCGAATTCGACATGCGGTCCGAAGATCCGGGCGAGCTTGCCAAGCTGGAGCAAGCCTTCCTCGCGGTTGTCAAAAAGGGTGTCGAAACCGAAAATGCGGCGCGATCGGTCAAGGAGGGCGCGATCACCGCCGATATCAAACCGATCGGCGACCGACCGGCGGGCGAAACCGCGGCGACGCAGCCGATTGTCCGCAATGCCAATGCGATCATTCGCGCGCTGGGCCTGACCCCCCGAGCCGCCTTTTCATCGACCGATGCCAACCTGCCGATGAGCCTGGGGATTCCGGCGGTGACGATCGGGTCGGGCGGCGAGGGCGGACGCGCGCATGCGCTGGACGAGTGGATCGATGTCGAGAAGACCAAGAGCGTGCACGGCGCGTCGGTGGGGCTCGCCATCCTGCTCGCGAGCGCGGGCGCCCAATGATCCGCGATCGCCTGTATGTCGAATTGGCCGACGGGGATTTGCGGCTCGTCAAATTGGCCGAGGCGCATCGCGAGGCGCTGCGCGCGGTATGCGCTGCCGACGACGACATCTGGGCGATCTATTCCTCCAGCTTTGGCGGGGAACATTTCGATCGGAGTTTTGACGCGCTGGTCGGTGGCGGCGGGCGGATGCCCTATGCGATTTTCGACGGCGACACGCTGGTCGGGATGACCGCGTGGCTGCGTCCCGACTGGTCGGCCGAGACGGTGGAGATCGGCAACAGCTATCTCCATCCCAATGCGCGCGGTACCGGCTTCAACGGGCGCCTGAAGCGGCTGATGATCGACCACGCCTTTGCCGCCGGTATCCGCCGCATCGAATTTCGCATCGATGAGCGCAATAAGCGCAGTCAGGCCGCGGTCGCGAAGCTCGGCTGTACCAAGGAGGCGACGCTGCGGTCGGAACGGATCACCTGGACCGGCCATGTCCGCGACACCGCGCTGTGGTCGCTGCTGGCCGACGAATGGGCGAGCGGGCGCGCTTGAACGGCTGGATCATCCTCGACAAACCGCTGGGACTTGGCTCGACGCAGGCGGTCGGCGCGGTGAAGCGCGTGTGCCGCGAGGCGGGCCTCGGCAAGGTGAAGGTCGGCCATGGCGGCACGCTCGACCCGCTGGCGACGGGGGTGCTGCCGATCGCGCTCGGCGAGGCGACGAAGCTGTGCGGGCGGATGCTCGACGCCAGCAAAGTCTATGAATTTACCGTCAAGTTCGGGACCGAGACCGCGGGACTCGATGCCGAGGGCGAAGTGGTCGCGGTAAACGATGTGCGACCGACACTGGCGGAAGCGGAGGCGGTGCTGCCGCGCTTCACCGGGCCGATCGAGCAGGTGCCGCCGGCTTACTCGGCGATCAAGATCGACGGCGAACGGGCTTATGATCGCGCGCGCAAGGGTGAAGAAGTCGAGATGAAGGCGCGGGGGGTGACGGTGCATTCGCTCCAAATCCTCCCCACTTGTGGGGAGGCGGCAGCGCGAAGCGCTGACGGAGGGGGCTGGCGGTCTGAGACGTCGGCTGAGGCCGCCAGCCCCCTCCACCATGCTTCGCATGGTCCCCCTCCCCGTTCCGGGGAGGATCTCGAATCCATCACCCTTATCGCTCACGTCTCCAAGGGCACCTATATCCGCAGCCTTGCCCGCGACATCGCGCGCGCCGTCGGCACCGTCGGGCATGTCACGATGCTTCGCCGCACCAAAGCCGGGCCGTTCGACCTGTCACAGGCGATTTCGCTGGACAAATTGAACGCGTTCGGCCAAGGGGCCGCGCAATCAGAGATATTTCTGCCGCTCGAGGCAGGGCTGGTCGACATCCCGGCTCTGAACCTTTCCCCGGAAGCGGCAGGGGCGATCCGTCAGGGTCGTGTCTGGACCGGGGTAGCTACGGATGACGGGCTCTATTGGGGACGGGACGATCAAGATCGTCCGATCGCCCTGATTGAGGCTTTGGCGGGAACGCTGAAGGTCGTCCGGGGCTTCAATCTGTAAACAAGGATGTTCGAGGAAAAACGAATATGTCGATTACCGCCGAGCGCAAAACCGAAGTCATCAACGACAATGCCCGCGCAAAGGGCGATACCGGTTCGCCGGAAGTGCAGGTCGCAATCCTGACCGACCGCATCAACACGCTGACCGCCCACTTCAAGGCGCATCACAAGGACAACCACAGCCGCCGCGGCCTTTTGATGATGGTCAACAAGCGCCGCAGCCTCCTCGACTATCTGAAGAAGAAGGACGAGGCCCGCTATCAGGCGCTGATCGCGAAGCTGGGTCTTCGTAAGTGACGTAATCGTTCGGCCCCCGGTAACGGGGGCCGTTTACGTATTGCGTCATCCCCGCGAAGGCGGGGATCCAGGGCGGCATCAACCGAGGTTCGTTCCGCCAGCGGCCCCCGCCTTCGCGGGGGCGACGTTAAAGAGTAAGGGCCGCCCCGCATCCGGCGGGGCCGCTATAGGGCAGACAGACGCCCTACACCGCCCCGGGCCGGATTGCCCGGACACAGAGGCCCCGCCCGGCATAGGGCCCGGCGGGCGAAGGAAACCACATGTTTGACGTGAAAAAAGTATCGATCGAGTGGGGCGGTGAAACGCTGACGCTCGAAACGGGCAAGGTTGCCCGTCAGGCCGACGGCGCCGTGATGGCGACGCTGGGCGAAACGGTCGTCCTGTGCGCCGTGACCGCCGCGAAGTCGGTGAAGGACGGGCAGGATTTCTTCCCGCTCACCGTCCATTATCAGGAAAAATATTCGGCCGCGGGCCGCATCCCCGGCGGCTTCTTCAAGCGCGAACGCGGTGCGACCGAAAAGGAAACTTTGGTCAGCCGCCTGATCGACCGTCCGATCCGTCCGCTGTTCCCCGAAGGTTTCTATAACGAAATCAACGCCATTGCCCAGGTCCTGAGCTATGACGGCCACAACGAGCCCGACATCCTTGCGATGGTCGCGGCGTCGGCCGCGCTCACCATTTCGGGCGTGCCCTTCATGGGCCCGATCGGCGCCGCGCGCGTTGGTTATGTCGACGGCGAATATATCCTCAACCCGACCGACGCGCAGGTTGCCGAAGGCGACCTCGACCTCGTCGTAGCTGCGACCTACGACGCGGTGATGATGGTCGAATCCGAAGCCAATGAGCTGTCGGAAGAGATCATGCTCGGCGCGGTCCTGTTCGCGCACGATGCCTGTAAGGAAGTCGTCAAGGCGATCATCAAGCTCGCCGAACAGGCCGCCAAGGATCCGTGGGAAGTCGCCGCCGGCGACGACAATGCCGCGATCAAGGACAAGCTCAAGAAGCTGATCGGCAAGGACATCGCGGCGGCTTACAAGCTGACCGACAAGTCGGCGCGTTCGAATGCCTTGAACGAAGCGCGTGCGAAGGCGAAGGAAAGCTTCACGGCCGACGGCCTCAGCCCGCAGGACGTCATGGCGGGCATCAAGCTGACCAAGAAGCTCGAAGCCGAAATCGTGCGCGGCGCCATCCTGAAGGACGGCAAGCGCATCGACGGCCGCACGACGACGCAGATCCGCCCGATCGTTGCCGAAACGCACTTCCTGCCGCGCGCGCATGGTTCGGCGCTGTTCACCCGCGGCGAAACCCAGACGATTGCTACGGCTACTCTGGGCACCAAGGATGCGGAGCAGATGATCGACGGCCTCAACGGCCTGTCGTACCAGAACTTCATGCTGCACTATAACTTCCCGCCCTATTCGGTCGGTGAAGTTGGCCGCTTCGGCGCCCCGGGCCGCCGCGAAGTCGGCCATGGCAAGCTCGCATGGCGCGCGCTGCACCCCGTGCTGCCGACCAAGGACGAGTTCCCCTACACGATCCGCCTCACCAGCGACATCACCGAGTCGAACGGCTCGTCGTCGATGGCGTCGGTGTGTGGTGGTTCGCTCGCGATGATGGACGCCGGCGTGCCGATCAAGCGCCCCGTGTCGGGCATCGCGATGGGCCTGATCCTCGAAGGCAAGGATTATGCGATCCTGTCGGACATCCTTGGCGACGAGGATCACCTCGGCGACATGGATTTCAAGGTTGCGGGGACGTCTGAAGGCATCACCACGATGCAGATGGACATCAAGATTGCGGGCATCACGAAGGAAATCTTCGAAGCCGCGCTCAACCAGGCGAAGGAAGGCCGCGCGCACATCCTTGGCGAGATGAACAAGGCGCTCGGCGAGACCCGCAGCGAATTGTCGGCGCACGCACCGCGTATCGAAACGATGCAGATCGACAAGTCGAAGATCCGCGATGTCATCGGGACCGGCGGCAAGGTGATCCGCGAGATCGTCGCGACCACCGGCGCCAAGGTCGACATCGACGACGAAGGCCTGATCAAGATCTCGTCGAGCGACCTCGACCAGATCGAAGCCGCGCGCAAGTGGATCAGCGGCATCGTCGAGGAAGCCGAAGTCGGCAAAATCTATGACGGCAAGGTCGTCAACCTGGTCGATTTCGGTGCGTTCGTGAATTTCATGGGCGGCAAGGACGGTCTCGTCCACGTCAGCGAAATCGCCAATGAGCGCGTCGAAAAGGTCTCGGACGTCCTCAGCGAAGGTCAGGAAGTCAAGGTCAAGGTGCTCGAGATCGACCAGCGCGGCAAGGTTCGCCTGTCGATGCGCGTCGTCGATCAGGAAACCGGCGCCGAGCTGGAAGACACCCGCCCGCCGCGCGAACCGCGCGGCGATCGTGGGCCGCGCGGTGACCGCGGCGATCGTGGCCCGCGCCGCGATGGCGGCGGTCGTGGCGACCGTGGTCCGCGCCGCGACGGCGACCGCGATCGCGGCCCGCGCCGCGAACGCAACGATGGCCCGGAAGATCAGGGCCATGTGCCTGATTTCCTGAAGGACTAAGCCTTCGGCTTATCGAAACGGGAAAGGGGCTGCCGAGAGGCGGCCCCTTTTTTTCGCTGCCGCCGCACGAGGTGCCAGCGCTTGGTGTCTTCAATCGCTACGACCTCAGTCTCCGTTCGTGTCGAGCGAAGTCGAGACACCCATCGGTGTAGCGCAACGACGAACGGTGTCTCGACGTCGCTCGACACCAGCGGGACGATGGATCAGATTATAGGCTCGTTGCGCTATTTACGCGACGCGGAGCTCTGGTCGCGGATCGCCTTGAATTCGCTGCCGGCTTTCCAGCCGGGCCAGCGATCCGAGCGCGCCAGCTCGTCGCCGATCGTGTAGAATAGCGAAATATCCTGCACCGCGCCGTCGAGGTTCCAGTCGGGACCCCAGGCGTCGCACGCCTGATGATAGCATTTGCCGGTATAGGCATCGACCCACGCCTGCCCTGCGGGCTTGCCGCCGTTGATAAGGTCGGAGGCACCCGCGATCCCCATCATCAGCAGCACGGGGACGCCGCGCTTGGCCATGCTGAAATGGTCGGCGCGGTAGAATAGCCCGCGTTCGGGCAGGCTTTCCACCGAAACGGTGCGTCCCTGCGCGGCGGCGACGCGCGCGAGATCATCCTCGAGCGTTCCCTGTCCCTTGCCGATCAGGATGACGTCCTTGGCGCGCCCCGCGGTCTGCAGGATGTCGAGGCCGAGGTTGGCGACGGTCTTTTCCACCGGATAGAGCGGATTCGCTGCATAGGCTTCGGAACCGAGCAGGCCGCGTTCCTCGGCGGTCCAGAAGGCGAACAGGATGCTGCGGTCGGGCGGCGGCGCGGCCTTGAAGCCGCGCGCGATCTCGAACAGTCCCGCGACGCCGAGCGCGTCGTCATTGGCGCCGGCGCGGTAGATGCGCCCCGCTTCGTCGGGCGCGCCCGCGCCATAGGCGTCCCAATGCGCGCCATACATCACGACCTCTTCGGGGCGCTTGGCGCCGGGGATCTTCGCGAGGACGTTCTGGCTTTGCACAACCGCGTGCGTTACCGGAACCGCGGCGTTGAAGTCGGTGCCAAGATCGATGGGTTTGAAGTCCTTGCGCCGCGCGGCGATGCGCAGCTTTGTCAGATCCTGTCCGGCGTTTGCGAACAGGGTCGTCGCGGTCTCGCCCGAAATCCAGCCCTGCAGCGCCAGGCTCGTCGTCTTTTCGGGCGGTACGACGAGGCCGTAATTTTCGCCGCCACCGCTTTTGACGACGTTCCAGCCATAGCCGACGCCTTCTGTGTCATGGACGATCAGGGCGCCGATCGCACCGCGCCGCGCCGCTTCTTCGAACTTGTAGGTCCAGCGACCGTAATAGGTCATCGTCCGCCCGCCGAACTTGCCGAACGCATCCTCGCCCTTGACCGCGACGAAATCGGGGTCGTTGATCAGGAAAACCGCTACCTTGCCCTTCAGGTCCTGACCCTTGAAATCGTCCCAGCCGCGTTCGGGCGCGGTGACGCCATAGCCGACAAAAACCATCGGCGCGTTCCGTACAACCGCCTGATCCTTGGGCTGGAGCGTCGAGACATAGATGTCCGTGCCGAAAGCGAGCGGCGTCGCTGCGCCCTTGCGGTCGAACGCCAGCGTCGTGGCGGTTCCCAGGCGGGTGTGCAGCAACGGCACGGGCTGGGTCCAGCCGCCGTCGAGGCCCGCGGGTTCGAGCCCGAGCGCCTGCAGCCGCCCGATCAGATAGCCGATCGTGCGTTCTTCGCCGATCGTTCCGGGCGCGCGGCCCTGAAACTGGTCGGAGGCGAGGGTGCGCACGGTTTCGGTGAGGTTGGCGGGGTCGATAGCGGGCGCAGTCTGCGCGATGGCGGGGACCGAAACGGTAGCGACGAGCGCGGCGGCGGCGAGGCGTAGGGTCATGAGGTTGGGGCTTCCCGGTTGATGGCCCGCCAGCCTAAGCGGTTTCGCGGCGGCATTGAAGCGCGCAAATCGTCACGCGGCAGAGGTGCGATTTGACCGCAAGAAACGGGGCGTCGGCGGCGCGTCGGCATGGCAGGCGTCCTGCATGACCGAAACGATCGATCCTGAAGTTGCCCCGCGCATTGCGGTGCTGGACTGGCCCGCCATTGCCGCATCGCTTGACCGGCAGGGATGGGCTGTCCTGCCGGGGCTGCTCACCGCGAACGAATGCGACAACACCGCGGCGCTCTATGGAGAAGAGGCGCTGTTCCGCAGCCATGTCCATATGGCGCAGCACGGGTTCGGGCGCGGCGAGTATCGCTATTTCGCCTATCCGCTGCCGCCGCTCGTTGCGAGCTTGCGCGAGCGACTCTATCCCCGTCTGGCGCCGATCGCCAATCGCTGGCAAGAGCGGACAGGGCGCGATGAACGCTTTCCCGCCCGCCACGCCGACTATCTGGCGCGGTGTCACGCGGCGGGGCAGGTGCGTCCGACGCCGCTGCTGCTGCAATATGGGCCGGGCGATTATAATTGCCTGCACCGCGACCTCTATGGCGCCGAGGTCTTTCCGTTGCAGGTCGCGGTGCTGTTGTCGGCGCCGCGCGATGATTTCACCGGCGGCGAATTTGTGCTGACCGAGCAGCGGCCCCGGATGCAGTCGCGCGCCGCGGTCGTGCCGCTGGGCAAGGGCGATGCGGTGATCTTTGCGATGAACGAACGGCCGGTCGCGGGCAGCCGCGGCGATTATCGCGTGGCGATGCGCCATGGGGTCAGCGCGATCCGCTCGGGGCGGCGGCATACGCTGGGGGTGATCTTTCACGACGCGGCCTGACTCCGCCCGGCGGGTGGACATGGCGGCTGGGGCGGCTAAGCCGGTGCTTTCCCAACGGCACCAGCGAGGACAGCGGCGATGGATTTTTCCCGGCTTCAGGCGAGCAGCAAGATCGGCGACGATTGGGTTTATCCGCAGCCGCCGAGCCTGAACTTCGGCTGGCTGGAGGTCGATGTCGATCCCGCGCATCGCATCTATTGGGAAGAATATGGCAACCCGGCGGGCGAGCCGGTGATGTTCCTGCATGGCGGCCCCGGCGGCGCCTGTGCCCCGGTGATGGCGCGTTTTTTCGATCCGGCGCGCTATCGCGTCATCCTGTTCGACCAGCGCGGGTGCGGCAAGAGCGAGCCCAATGTCGCGTCAGCCGGCCCCACGGTCGCGCTGGCCAAAAACACCACCGCCGACCTGATCGGCGACATCGAGAAATTGCGCGACCATCTGGGGATCACGGGGCCGATGCACGTCTTTGGCGGCAGCTGGGGCAGCACGCTGGCAATGGCCTATGCGATCGCGCATCCCGCGCATTGCGCCAGCCTGATCCTGCGCGGCATCTTCCTCGGCGCGCCCGAGGATCTCGACTATCTGTATCAGGGCAATGCCGCGACGTGGGACGCCGACCCGTTCGGCCTGCCCGCGCCGGGCGCCTATATCAAATATCCCGACGAATGGGCGGCGCTGCTGAACGTCCTGACCCCCGCCGAACGCGGCGATGTGATGGCGTCGTACAAGGCGATCTTTGACATGGTACCGACCACCGCGGCGGAGAAGGCGCGGCAGCTGGAGGCGGCGCTGACCTGGTCGTTGTGGGAGGGGGTGATTTCGAACATGATCCCCGAAGCCGCCGACACTGGCAAGTTCGGCGAGGCGGACTTCGCCCTATGTTTTGCCCAGATCGAGGCGCATTATTTCGCCAATAGCCTGTTCCTGCCCGCGGGGCATTTCTTCGACCATATCGCCACGCTCGCGGCGATCCCGATCCATATCGTTCATGGCCGCTTCGACGAAGTCTGTCCGCTGACGCAGGCGTCGCGGCTGGTCACCGCGCTGTGCGCGGCGGGCGCCGAGCCGGTGTCCTATGTGGTCACCAACGCGGGGCATAGCGCGATGGAGCGCGAAAATGCGCTGGCATTGACCGCGGTGATGGATGGGTTGGTGCCGTTGGCGGTTGGTCAGGACGCCTGACCGGGACCGCTTCGCGAGTGGTTCCCCGTCCTGGAATCAAGCCCTCTGGACAAGTGAAAAGCTGCTCCCCGGCGAAAGCCGGGGTCCAGAGCGGCATAACGCAACGCTTGTTTTTTGACGCCCTGGGCCCCGGCTTTCGCCGGGGAGCAGATATTTGGTCCAAAGTTTATATCGGTCGAGGGGCGCGGCGCTTACGCGGCCTTGCCGTGCGTGACGTCCATGCTGACCGCGTTGCCCGCGTCGATCTCGGCGGCCTTGGCCTCGACTAGCTTGACGATGTGGCCGATCATGTCGGCATCGGCGACATGGTGGTCGGTGACCCCCGAGAGGTACACCATATGCTTGCCGTTGCCGCCGCCGGTGATGCCGATGTCGGTCTCGCGCGCTTCGCCGGGGCCGTTGACGACGCAGCCGAGGACCGAGAGCGACATCGGGGTCTTGATGTGGCCGAGTGCCTCTTCGAGCGCCTGCACGGTGCGGATGACGTCGAAACCCTGCCGCGCGCAGCTGGGGCAGGAGACGACGCGCACGCCGCGGGTGCGGAGGCCGAGCGACTTCAGGATTTCATAGCCGACGCGCACTTCCTCTTCGGGTTCGGCCGACAGGCTCACGCGGATCGTGTCGCCGATCCCGGCCCAGAGGAGGTTGCCGATGCCGAGCGCCGATTTGACCGTGCCGCCGATCAGCCCGCCGGCTTCGGTGATGCCGAGGTGGAGCGGGCAGTCAACCGCGTCGGCGAGCTGCGCATAGGCGGCGACCGCGAGGAAGACGTCGCTCGCCTTCACCGCGACCTTATAGTCGTGGAAGTCGTGATCCTGCAGCAGCTTGATATGGTCGAGCGCGCTTTCGACCAGCGCCTCGGGGCAGGGCTCGCCATATTTTTCGAGCAGGTCTTTCTCGAGGCTGCCGGCATTGACGCCGATGCGGATCGCGCAGCCATTTGCCTTGGCGGCGCGGACGACCTCGCCGACGCGCTCGCTGCTGCCGATATTGCCGGGGTTGATGCGCAGGCACGCCGCGCCCGCGTCGGCGGCTTCGAGCGCGCGTTTATAGTGGAAATGGATGTCGGCGATGATCGGGATGCGCGCGGCGCGAACGATCTTCCCCAATGCCGCGGTCGAATCGGTATCGGGGCACGACACGCGGATCAGGTCGGCGCCCGCTTCCTCGCAGCGACGAATCTGGTCGATCGTCGCCACCGCATCGCTGGTCAGCGTGTTGGTCATCGTCTGGACCGTGATCGGTGCGCCGCCGCCGACCGGAACGTCGCCAACCATGATCTGGCGGCATTGGCGCCGCGCGATGTCGCGCCAGGGGCGCAGGCCGGGGTTGTGATCGCTCATGGGTTCGGGCTCGATCGAGAAGGGGACAGGCGCGCTCTTTAGCTGTCGCGAGGCGACTTGGCAAAGCCTGCGCGCTCCGATCAAGCTGTTGCGCGAAAGACACAGTTTGTCGCCGAATCATGGGCAGGCGCAATTTTTGTTTGTGCGGCGCAGCAAAATCGGCAATTTCGAATCGTTCGACGTCACAGGCCCGCTTTAAAGAGGCGTGGACAGCGTACAGCAGGCTGGGACGATCCGTTTTTTTACTAGGGGGATCACCCATGAAGTTTCTTACCAAAGCGTGTTTCGGCATGCTGCTCGCCGCGTCGGCCATGTCGACGCCCGCCTTCGCCCAGGAAGAAGAAGCCAGCGGCCCGGTCTCGCTTTCGGGCGGTGTTTCGGTCGTTTCGGACTATCGCTTCCGCGGTATTTCGCTGTCGAACGAAAAGGTGGCGGTCCAGTCAACGCTGACGGTCAGCCACGAAAGCGGCTTTTACGCCGGTGTGTGGGGGTCGACGCTTCCCGACAGCCCCCTTTATGGCAAATATGAGCTCGATCTTTATGCGGGCTTCGCGACCGAAATCGCGCCCGGCACGACGGTCGATCTCGGCGCAACCTATTATGTCTATCCGGGCAATCAGGATTTTGCCGGTCCCAGCGACTATGTCGAAATCATCGGCAAGCTGTCGCACGACATCGGCCCCGTTTCGGCAACCGGCACGGTGGCCTATGCCCCCGACCAGAACTCGCTGGGCAGCAACGACAATATCTACCTGAACCTTGGCCTTGGCTACGGCATCCCCGACACCCCGGTGACGCTCAATGCCGGGCTCGGCTACACTGACGGTTCGCTCGGCGCGCTGGCGCCCGGCGGCAATTACCTCGACTGGATGCTCGGCGCTTCGTTCGCCGCTGGTCCCGCGACCTTCACTGTTCAATATATCGACACCGACATCAAAAAGTCGGGCATCAAGGCCGTCGATACGCTGTTCGATCCAACCGTGGTCTTTACGCTGGGCTTTTCTTTCTGATCGCCTAGCGGGTCAGCGACCACGCGCAAAGGGGGCGGCTTCGGGGGAGGCCGCCCCCTTTTTCGTGCGTGCGACTAGGGTCTGTCCTGCTTAGCCTGAATCAAGTCACCGTAGCCCTGAGCCTGTCGAAGGGCGCTTGTCGACGAGAAGCGCCCCCTTCGACTGCCTTGCAGGCGCTCAGGACAGGCTTCGACAGGCTCAGGGCTACGGATAAATCTGAACAGGACAGACTCTAGCGCCAGCGGAGATTGTCGCGCGACAGGCTGGCGAGCGACTTGGCGCCCATCAATTTCATGCCCCTCTCCATTTCAGCGCGCAGCAGCGCGATGGCGCGGGCGACGCCATCCTCGCCCGCCGCGGCGAGCGCGTAGAGATAGAGGCGGCCGCCCGAACAGGCTTTCGCCCCAACCGATAGCGCCTTCAGCACATGGGTGCCGCGCGTGATGCCGCCGTCGCAGATGACCTCGATCTTGTCGCCGACCGCGTCGACGATCTCGGCCAGCGCATCGAAGGGGGCGCGGCTGCCGTCGAGCTGCCGCCCGCCGTGGTTCGATACCATAATCGCGGTGGCGCCGATCTCGACCGCGCGCCGCGCATCCTCGACCGCGACGATGCCTTTCAGGCAGAAGGGGCCGTCCCACTGCTTGCGGATCGCTTCGGCGCGCTGCCAGTCGAGGCTCTGGTCGAGCATCGAGGTGAAATAGTCGGCGACCGATTTGGGGACGCTCGATCCCTCCGACACATGCGTCGCAAGATTGGGCAGGCTGAATTTCTCGCGCAGCACATAGTTGAGGCCCCAGCCGGGCTTGGCGGCGTAGCTCAGCATATTGCCCGCCGTGAAGCGCGGCGGCGAAGTGAAGCCCGAGCGCAGGCAGCGTTCGCGGTTGCCGCCGACGATCGTGTCCACCGTCAGCGCGACCGCGTCGAACTTCGCATCGCGCGCCGCGGCCAGCATCGCGCGATTGAGCCCTTCATCCTTGTGGACATAGAGCTGGAACAGCTTGGGACCGCCCGTCAGCGCGCCCGCTTCGGCAAGGCTGATCGTGGCGAGGCTGGAGATACCCGCCATCGTCCCGGCGCCTGCGGCGGCGCGCAGCACCGCGCGCTCGCCCTGCCAGTGGAACAGGCGTTGCAGCGCGGTCGGCGACAGGAATAGCGGCATCGCCATCTCGCGCCCGAACAAGGTGGTGCGCATATCGACGCTTTCGACCCCGGCGAGGACGCGCGGGATCAGGTCGCAGTCGTCGAACGCGGCGAGGTTGCGGCGGCGGGTGACCTCGTCGTCGGCGGCGCCATCGATGTAATCGAACACCGGCCAGGGCAGGCGGCGCTTGGCGAGGGCGCGGAAGTCATCGATATTGTGGCAGTCGGTGAGTTTCACTTTTCATGGCTCCGTTCGTGTCTCGACTTCGCTCGACACGAACGGGAGTAGAGGGTCGCGCCGCGCATCAGAATACTGTCCGCGCCGCGACCGTCCCCTTGGACGCAAAGCTGAAGCGCGGTTCGACCGCGAGTTTCGCATCGAGGACATGCGCCGCGACCCGCTTGCCGACCGCGGGGCCGTTCTTGAAGCCGTGCCCCGATCCGCCGCCGACCAGCCAGACGCGTTCCTGCCCCGGAAAGCGGTCGATCAGATAATCGCCGTTCGAGCTATTCTCATATTGGCAGACGCGCCCGCCGATCAGTGGCGCCGAGGCGAGGGCAGGAAAGCGGCGCGCGATATAGGCGCGCGCCTCGGCGATTCCCGCCGGGGTCAGTTGACGTTCCATCGTGTCTGGGTCGACCACCGGGCCGTGGCGGTCGATCGCGATCTTGAACCCCGCGCCCTCCAGGTCGGGGATGCCATAGAAGATGCCGTTGTTGCTGTTGTCGGCCCACACCGGCAGTTCGGGCGGCGCGAAGCGGGTGTCGCCCTGCGGCGCGCCGAAATGATAAACCTCCTGCCGCGTTGCGACGATCTTGTTCATCAACTGCTGCGGGAAGAGTTCGGCGAGCCACGGCCCCGCGGCATAGACGAGATGATCGGCGGTGCCGCCGTCGGGCAGGCTGTGGCGCTTGATCCGTTTCGACAGCAGGGGCGCGGGCATCACGACGCGCTCGACCGCGATCTGCGCATCGGCGATGACTTCCTGTACGCCGCGCCCGGCGATCAGCGCGCCGCATTCGGTTTCGAGGATGCCGGTCTCGCCCTGATAGAATTGGATCTGGCGATATTTGTCCTGCAGCCAGCGCACGTCGCCATGCTCGTGGCCGACGCGATTGGCTTGAAGCCACGCCAGCGACTGCGCGGTATAGGCATCGCCCTGCGGCGCGAACCACAGCACGCCGGTGTTGTGAAAAATCGGCGCGCTGGCGCTGTCGGACAGCGCTTTCCAATAAGGTAGCGATTCGCGCGCCATGTCGGAATAAATGGTGTCGGCGCCATAACCCATGCGGATGACCCGGCTTTCGCCGCCCGAGGACGAGCGGACATGCCCCGCGCCATAGGCATCGAACAGGCGCACGCTCTTGCCCGCGCGGAGCAAATGCCATGCGGTCCACGCACCGAACACCCCCGCGCCGATAATCGCGACATCGACATGCTGGACCTCAGGCCTCGCGGGTTTGCGCTTTTTGGACCGGCGCTCGGCGGCCACGGCAGTTGCCGCGACCGGCAGCGCGGCGAGCCCGGTCAGCAGCGCGCGGCGGCTGGGGAGTTTATCGCCCGCCACCCGGCGCTTCCCTTTTGTAATAACGATAGCCGCCGATCCAGGTTTCGAGCGGCACCATCTTGCGAATCTCGTCGGGGCTGGCGAGCATCGGGTCGGCGTCGATCATCAGGAAATCGGCGCGCATCCCCGGCATCAAGGTGCCGATGCGGTCCTCGGCAAAGGCGGCGTAGGCTGCGGTGCGGGTGAAGCCGTCGAGCGCCGCTTCGCGGCTCACCGCTTCCTCGGGCCGCCAGCCGCCGAAGGGCTGGCCATTCGCGTCGGTGCGCGAGATGGCGGCGGCGAGGCCTGCAAAGGGATCGGCGCTTTCAACCGGGACGTCGGAGCCAAAGGCGAGGCGAGCGCCCGCGGCTTGCAGGCTGCGCCAGGCATAAGCGCCCTTCAGCCGGTCAGGGCCGAGTCGGGCCTCGGCCATCAGCCGGTCGCTGGTCTGGTGGACCGGCTGCATCGATGCGATGACCTTCAGGCTGGCGAAGCGCGCGATGTCGGCGGGGTCGATGACCTGCGCATGTTCGATCCGCCAGCGGCGTTCGCCGGGCAGGTCGGCGGTGAGGTCGGCGATCGCATTCAACGCCTCGGCATTGGCGGCGTCGCCGATCGCGTGGATCGTCACCTGGAACTTGTCCATCGACGCACGCACCATCTTGTTGCGAAGCTGCGCCGGGGTGAGCAGGGGCAGGCCGGTCTGGCCCGGCGCATCGCTATATGGCGCCTTTAGCCACGCCCCTCGCGACCCGAGCGCGCCGTCGAGGTACAATTTGACCCCGACCATGCGCAGCCGGTCGTCGTAGAGCCACGGCGTCGGCTCGCCGCCCGCGATCATCGCCATATTGTCGATGTCGCCGCCGTAGCTGAGGATGCGGACCGCAAGCTGTTTCTTGTCCCCGGCGCGGCGGAATGCCTGCCAGTCGAGGATCGACGTCCCCATGTCAGCGATTGCGGTGATCCCTTGTTCGAGCAGTTTCTGCTGCGCGAGCAGCAAGGCGCGGTCGAGGTCGCGCGCGAGCGGTTTGGGCTTGGCACCGTCGATCAGGCTCATCGCCGCGTCGATGAACACCCCGGTTGGCTTGCCGCTCGCCATTTCGATGCGGCCGCCCTCCGGCGATTTGCTGGCCGCGGTCACCTTCGCGGCCGCCATTGCCGCGCTGTTCGCCCAGCCCGCATGCCCGTCGACGCGTTCGAGCCACACCGGGCGGTTCGGCACCGCCGCATCGAGGTCGGCAGCGGTGGGAAAGCGGCCCAGGCCCCATTTTTCCTGGTTCCAGCCGCGCCCGATGATCCACGGCATTTCGGGATTTTCGGCGGCATATTTGCGGATCGCCGCCTGTGCTTCGGCAAGGCTGTTGGTGTCGGACAGATCGAGCAGCATCAGCTGGAAACCCAGCCCCATGACATGGCCGTGCGCGTCGATCAGCCCGGGGATCAGGGTGCGGCCCTTGCCATCCTCCTTGAAATCGGGGCGTTCGGGGCGCTTGTCCTTGCGGTCGAGCAGCTCTTTGACCTTGCCGTCCTTGTCGATGACTAGCCCGGTGAAGCGGACCAGCTTGCCGTCCTTGTCGAGCGTGATGCCGTTGACATTGTCGACCAGCGTGTCGGCGTGCGCGGGCGCGGCGAGGGTGAGGGCGAGCGCGGTGAGCAGGAGGCGGTTCATTTCGGCAACCTTGTTACGAGTGAGCTGGTGTCGCGGCGGCCGTGTCCGGCCTTCTGCACATCGGCGTAAAATTGATCGACGATGGCGGCGACGGGGATCGTCGCGCCGTTCGACCGCGCTTCGTCGAGCGCGAGGCCCAGATCCTTGCGCATCCAGTCGACCGCGAACCCGAAGTCGAATTCGTCCTTTGCCATGGTATCCCAGCGGTTGAGCATCTGCCAACTCGCCGCCGCGCCGCCCGACACCGCCTCGAACACCTTGTCCGTGTCGAGCTTCGACGCCTGCGCAAAGCGCAGCGCTTCGGACAGGCCTTGCAGCACCCCGGCGATCGCGATCTGGTTGACCATCTTGGTCGTCTGCCCGGCGCCGGGGCCGCCGATATGGACCATGCGCGCGGCATAGGCCTGCATCACCGGCGCGGCGGCGTCGAAGGCGGCCTTGCTGCCGCCGCACATGATCGAGAGCGCTCCCTTCTGCGCCCCCGCTTCGCCACCCGATACCGGCGCATCGAGGCAGAGCAGGCCAAGCCCGTCGGCCTCGACCGACAGCTGGCGCGCGATCCGCGCCGAGACCGTGGTATGGTCGATGAACAAGGCGCCTTTGCGCATCGCGCGGAACGCCCCGTCGCGCCCCAGCGTCACCTGCGCCAGATCATCGTCGTTGCCGACGCAGGTCAGCACGACATCGGCGTCCTGCGCCGCCTCCGCCGGGGTCGCTGCCGCCTTGCCGCCATGCGCCGCGACCCAGGCGTCGGCCTTGGCGCGCGTGCGGTTATAGACGGTGAGGTCATGGCCCGCTTTCACAAGATGGCCCGCCATCGGTCCGCCCATGACGCCGGTGCCGATGAAGCTGATGCGCAATTTTTGTTCGCTCATAAGACGACCCATAACCATGGTTTGCGCGGTGCGCCAGATAGGCTAGGGCGAGCGGCATCATGAGCACGACCGCACCCATCCTGTCCGCTGCCGAACTTCCGGCAATCACCCTTGACGATGTGCGCGCGGCGGCGGAGCGAATTGATGGCGCAGTGGTGCGCACGCCGACGCTGAAGTCGCAGACGCTTTCGGAGCTGGTCGGCGCCGACGTGTGGCTGAAGTTCGAAAATCTGCAATTCACCGCGGCGTACAAGGAACGCGGCGCCTTGAATGCGCTGCTGCTGCTGAGCGAGGAAGCCAAGGCCCGCGGCGCGATCGCCGCATCGGCGGGCAATCACGCGCAGGGGCTGGCCTATCATGGCAAAAGGCTGGGCGTGCCGGTGACGATCGTGATGCCCAAGACCACGCCGCAGGTGAAAGTGTCGCAGACCGCGAGCCACGGCGCGACGATCGTGCTGCACGGCGAGACCTTCGACGACGCCTATGCCCATGCGCGGCTGCTGGAAATCGAACGCGGGCTGACCTTTGTCCACCCCTTCGATCATCCGCATGTCGCGGCAGGGCAGGGGACGGTCGCGCTCGAAATGCTCGAGGACGTGCCCGAGCTCGATACCCTCATCGTACCGATCGGCGGCGGCGGGCTGCTTGCGGGCATGGGCACCGCGGCGCGCGGGATCAAGAACAACATGCGGCTGGTTGGCGTGCAGGCCGAACTTTATCCGTCGATGTACGCCGAGCTGAACGGCGTCGACATGGCGTGCGAGGGCGATACGCTGGCCGAGGGCATCGCGGTGAAGGAACCGGGATCCTACACCCGCAAGCTCGTTGCCGAACTCAATGACGACATCGTGCTCGTCGCCGAACGGCATCTGGAGCGTGCGGTCAGCCTGCTGCTCCAGATCGAAAAAACGGTGGTCGAGGGTGCCGGCGCCGCCGGGCTCGCCGCGATGCTCGCACACCCCGAAGAATTCGCCGGGCGCAAGGTCGGGCTGGTGCTGACCGGCGGCAATATCGACACCCGCCTGCTCGCCAATGTGCTGCTGCGCGACCTCGCGCGCTCGGGCCGCATCGCGCGGCTGCGCATCCGCTTGCAGGATCGACCGGGCGCGTTGTTCAAGGTGATGAAGCTATTCGACGAGAAGCAGGTCAACATCATCGAAATCTATCACCAGCGCATCTTTACGACGCTGCCCGCCAAAGGGCTGATCACCGACATCGAATGCGAGGCGCGTGACCGCGAACATCTCGACAGCCTCGTCGCCTCGCTGCGCGATGCGGGCTATATGGTGACGACGGTGGAGCTGGCTTAGACCATGCCGATATTCAGCCCGTGGCGGGCTGCGAACGGCCGTCTCCTGCGCTTCCGGTGCTCACGTACTGAAGTACGCTGCGCGCCGGTTCTCGGAGCCAGCCATTCTCGCTCCACCACGAACTGAATCTCGACATAGTCTGGGCGACTGATGAAAGAATTTACCCTCCAACTCACCGCCACCCCCGACAGCATCGACGAACTCGGCCATGTCAACAATGCGGTCTGGGTCCAGTGGATCCAGCAGGTCGCGACCGGCCATTGGGACGCCGCGGCGCCGCAAAGCCATAAGGACGCCTATGTCTGGGTCGTGGTGCGGCACGAGATCGACTATCTGCGCGCGCTCGGTCCCGGCGAAACGGTGACCGCGCGGACGTGGGTCGCCGACAAGCCGCAGGGGGCGAAGTTCGACCGCTTCATGGAATTCACCGGCGCCGACGGCAAGGTGCATGTGCGGGCGCGGACGGTCTGGGCGCTGCTCGACAAGGCAAGCGGACGGCCGCTGCGCGTGACCGCCGAAGTGGTGGCGCCGTTTCAGGAGTGAGGGCGGCTTTGGGGTGGTTTTAAGCCATTCCCCTCCCTTTCAGGGAGGGGTTTGGGGTGGGTGCGAGCGAAGCGAGCCGAGGCAGAATGCCGCCTTCGGCGGCTACCCACCCCCAGCCCCTCCCTAAAAGGGAGGGGAGAAGACACGTCCACTTCTGGCCACTAACAGTCATTGCCACCCTGCTCAGCAACCTCTTCCTTCAGCGCCTTGACGATCGCCGCCACCGACGTCGGCGCATAGGCAAAGCCCATATGGCCGCAATCGACCTCGACCTGGCGATCGCTTTCGTGCGGCTGGCCGCGCGCGCTGCCCACCGCGACGACGCCGTCATAGGCCGACCATAAGGCAAAGGTCGGCATTTCGGGGCGCGGGGCGGGGTGGAAGTCGATCGGCGGATTGTCGACCGGATGGCGCGCGACCAGGTGGTAGAGGCGCCAGGCCCGATTGGCGCGGCGGCTGCCCGAAAAGGGCGAGCCGAGGGTGACGACGCGGGCGACCTTATGCGGGTGATGCTTGGCATATTCGCGCGCGTAAATGCCGCCAAGGCTCCAGCCGACCAGCGCGGGAGCCTGACCGGTGCGATCGATGATCCATTGCACGCGGCTGTCGATCCGTTCGATGATGTCGGAGGTGGCGCCGCGGTTGAAGCCGAGCCCCCAAGCGTAGCAGCGAAAGCCCGCACGGCGCAGGTCGGCGCGCAGCGCCTTGGTCGCCCAATCGCCCGACAGGAAACCGGGCAGGACCATCACCGGCGGATGATCGCTGTCGGGATTGGGCTCGGCGGGCATCGGGCGGATGCGGCCCCAGAGCGCACGCGCGAGGCTTGTCACTTCGCGCCACAGCAGGCCCAGCGGCGGCAGCGCGTCGGGATCGGGAATGCGCGCGGGCCATTCGGCGCGCCGGGTGAGGAAGCCGCGGATCATGGAAAAACCCTATCACCGTCCCTCCCGCGAAAGGAGGGTTTCGGTTCAGCGCTTCGGAACCAGCTTGACCAGCTTGCCATTCTCGCCATCGGTGAGCAGCCATACGGTACCGTCATCGCGCACCTCGACCTCGCGGATGCGGGTGCCGAAGTCCCAGCGATCGGCCTTGCTCAGCCGCTCGCCATCGATGCTGGCGCGGACGAGGCCTTCGCCCGAAAGCGCGCCCATCAGCAGGCTGTTCTTCCAGGCGGGGTAGAGGTCGCCGCCGTACCAGGCGAGGCCGCCGGGCGAAACCGCGGGGTTCCACCACAGCTTCGGCGCCGCAAATTCGGGCCGCGTCGGGTGGTCGGGGATCGCGCTGCCATTATAGTGGTCGCCGTTCGACACCACCGGCCAGCCATAGTTGGCGCTGCGTTCGACAAGGTTGATTTCATCGCCGTGGCGCGGCCCCATTTCCTGGTTCCATAGCTTGCCCGCGCCGTCGAAGGTCAGGCCAAGGATGTTGCGGTGGCCGAGCGACCAGATCTGGGCCGTGACGCCGCCCTCGGCCGCGAACGGATTGTCGCCCGGTACGCTGCCATCGGGTTTGAGCCGGACGATCTTGCCCAGCGTGCCGCTCTTGTCCTGCGCCGGTTCCATCTTTTGCCGGTCGCCCGATCCGATGAACAGATATTGCCCGTCGGGCGAAAAGGCGAGGCGGTGCGAATAATGGCCTTTGCCGCTGACCTTGGGCGACTGCGTCCAGATCGTTTTCAGCCCCTCCAGCCGCGGCGCGGCGCCCTGCACCAGCTTCGCCATGCCGACGACCGCGCCGGCAGTGTCCCCGGCGCCGGGTTCGGCCCAGCTCAGATAGACGGTCCCGCTCGTCGCGAAATCGGGCGCAACGATGACGTCACCCAATCCGCCCTGGCCGCCATAGGCCACCGCCGGAGCGCCCGCGACATCCAGCGTCGGGCCATTTTCTTGCCAGATTTTCAGCTTGCCCGATTTTTCGGTGATCAGCGCGGCGCGGGTGCCAGGGATGAAGGTCATCGCCCAGGGTTCGTTGAAGCTCGCGACCTCTTGCACGGTGAACGGCGCATCGGCGACCGGGGTCGCCGGGTGCTCACCCGAAGCGTCGAGCGCGGCAGGATCGGCGGCCTGGCTCGAGGCCGTGGTGGCCGAGCAAGCGCCTGCCGCAAGCGCGGCGGCGATGGCGAGGAGCGGCAGTGATTTCATGGACAGAAGCTCGCTTTGCTAGGGAGGGAAACGCCAATCTGGCGCGGCAGTGCGGCAAAGTCGAGAGGGCTTAACGGTTTGCCGCCTCACGCCGCGCGGTGATCGTCTCGACGCTGTCCATGATCGCGTCGACGGCCTCGCTGGCGGGCGGCGCATCGGCGCGCTTCTGCGAAAATTGCCCGCTGTTCATGATTTCCTCAAGCGCGGTGCGCGCACGCGATACGCGGCTTTTCATCGTGCCGAGCGCGCAGTCGCAGATGCTGGCCGCTTCTTCATACGACATCCCGCCCGCGCCGACCAGGATCAGCGCCTCGCGCTGGTCCTGCGGCAATTCCATCAGCCCGCGTTGCAGGTCGGCCATTTCGCCGCTGTCTTCCTGGCTGGCCGGGGTCGACATCGTGCGTTCAACCGCCGTTTCGTCATATTCGCCGACGAACTTGTTGCGGCGCATCTGCGACAGAAACGTATTGCGCAGGATGACGAACGTCCACGCCTTGATCGACGTGCCGCGCTCAAATCGATCGCGCGACGCCCAGGCCTTGACCATCGTGTCCTGTGTCAGGTCATCGGCGAGGTCGGGATTGCCCGACAGGCTGCGGCCATAGGCGCGCAGATGCGGGATGACGGCGGCGAGCAATGCCTTGAATTCGGCGTCGGACAGGCTTCCGCCGGTCGGCGCCGCAGCAGCGGACGCAGCCATTACCGCTTCGGACTTTTCTGATCGAGTTGCGACAAGAGGTCGAGCATCTGATCGGGCAATTGTTCGGAGACGATGTTGCCATAGATCATCCGCAGCTTGGCGCTGACAGGCTCGGGCGCCTGGCGACCGGTCAGCGTGCGATGCCACTCGTCGCTGTCGGTGCCGGGAAAGCTTCCCTGCTTGCGATTTGGCGCATCAGCCCCCGGGGGCGGGGTGCCCGTGCCGTTCGACCTGTTGTTGCCTTGCGTAGCCATGTCGGAGCAACGACGAAAAGCGCCGCGGGTTCCCGGCAGTTGCTTTTTTTGCGACGAAAGCGTTGCCAAGATGTCACAACCGCCGTATCCGGTCCGCCGCGTAGGCGACCAGGCTTGCGGCGAGGGGTTTTGCTTTGCCTTTCCCGCGTGGCGGTAGGCTGGAGGACGTCGCTTGCTTTCCGTTATCTATGTCAGCGTTGCCGATCCGTTGATCGGCGAACAGGATATTGCTGCCCTCCTTGTCCAGGCCCGTCGCAACAATCAGCGCGATGCCTTGACCGGCGCGTTGATTTTCAACGGCCACAATTTCCTGCAATTGCTGGAAGGGCCGGGCGACAAGGTCGATGCCTGTCTGGCGGTGATCCGCAACGATCCGCGGCATAGCGGGATGGTGGAAATCCGCCGCCGCGAAATCGCGGAACGGGCGTTTGCCGAATGGACGATGCTGTACGATCCCGAATTTCGCAGCCATGACGATGATCTGGCGCGGGTGGCGGCGCGCGGCCGGCTTGACCCCCAGGATGCGTTGATGATGGAAAATTTCATCGCGTTGGGGCGCCGGACGCGGCCCGCCGGCTGACGTTTTCATGTCGTGCAGCGGTTCTCGTTTGCATCATTGGTCCGACGCGCTAAGCCTGACGGGCACAACAACGACTTCTGCGTAAACTAAGGCTAGATTATCAACGACCTGACGCCTCCGCCGCTCGATCCCCAGCCGCTCGACGATGCCAGCTTCAAGCGCGAGCTGGCGGCGATGTTGCCGCATCTGCGCGCCTTTGGCCGCAGCCTGTGCGGCAACGCCGACCTCGCCGATGACCTGGTGCAGGAAACGATGCTGAAGGCGTGGAAGGCGCGCGCGCAATATGTGCCGGGGCCCGCCAGCATGAAAAGCTGGGCGTTCGTGATCCTGCGCAACTGTTTCCTGTCGCAGATGCGGCGCAAGAAATTCACCGCCGAATATGACGAAATGGCCGCCGAGCGGCTGCTGGTGGCGCCTGACGATCAGGACGACAGCCTGCATTTGGCCGATGTCCAGCGCGCGCTGTTGATGCTGCCCGTCGACCAGCGCGAGGCGCTGGTGCTGATCGGCGCGGGGCAGCTGTCCTATGAGGAAGGCGCGGCGATCTGCGACTGCGCGGTCGGGACGATGAAAAGCCGCGTGTCGCGCGCACGCACCGCGCTGCAAGCGATATTGGAAAGCGGCACGATGCCGCTGCGCAGCGCCGACGAGCTGGCGTCGAGCGACGTATTCGGGTCGATCATGGACGATGTCGACCAGCTGACCGCGAACGGTCCGGGGCGCGACTAGGGTCCTGACCCTAAGCCTCGCTACGCCGCCAGCTGCGGCGTGAACATCAGGCTCTGGCTGATCGCTGCGCGCACGGTATTCTCGCGGAAGGGTTTCGAGATCAGGAAGGTCGGCTCGACGCGCCCCCCGGTCAGCAGGCGTTCGGGAAAGGCAGTGATGAAGATCGCCGGCACCGGCGCGATCGCCAGAATGTCCTGCACCGCGTCGATCCCCGACGATCCGTCGGCAAGCTGGATATCGGCGAGCACCAGTCCCGCGTCGGTCGCCTCGAACGCGGCAACCGCGTCGGCATGCGTGGTGGCGACCCCGGCGACTGTGTGCCCCAGTTCGCGGATGATTTGTTCGAGTTCCATCGCGATCAGCGGCTCGTCCTCGATGATCAGCACCGACGTGCGCGATTCGCGGTCCAGTTCGCCGACCGCCTCGGCGAGCAAAGTTTCGACGGTGCCATGGTCGGTGCCGGTGATGATCCCGGCCTCGGCGACCGAAAATCCCTCGAGCGCGGTCAGCAGCAGGATCTGCCGCCCGAGCGGGGTGATCCGGGCGAGGCGCTGGTTGGCGGCGCGAACCAGCGGGTCTTCGCCATCGTCATCGCCCTCGCCATCGTCGATATAGGCGCTTTCCCAGATGCGGTGGAAATTGCGGTAAAGGTCGATACGGGTGCCGTTGCCCGCGCTGAATTCGTCCGGGGCAGCGACGATCACCTCCAGCGTCGTGTGGACAAAATTGTCGCCATGCTGCTGGCTGCCCGTCAGCGCGCGCGCGTAGCGCCGCAGATACGGCAAATGTCCCCGAAGCTCTTCACCCAACGGCATATATTACCTCCCGCTTTGGCCCATCATACGCGCCCCGGCGGGCGACGGTTCCGTAACCTTGGGTCAAAAATGCACGACGAAGCGCTGCAACTTGTCATCGCGCAATGCGTAGAGTCAGCCGGGACGCTTCGCCGCCATCGGTAAGTCAGTGGAATTGGGCCGCTTTCTGTTTCCAATGGCAAACAGACTTTTGTAGGGACCATATTCATGGCAGAGCGGCCCACAGGATCCGGCGGAGGTGAGGGGCATCAGTTGGCGGACGGTGGTTATGCAAGTCCGGAACAGGCCGAGCGCCTGCGCCTCGATACACTTCGTGAATATCGGATCATGGATACCGATCCCGAGGAAGCGTTCGACCGCGTGACCAAAATGGTCGCCGACCTTTATGATGCACCGATCGCGCTGGTTTCGCTGGTCGATGATTGTCGGCAATGGTTCAAATCCTCTTATGGCCTTGATGCCGCCGAAACACCTCGCGACATCAGCTTTTGCCAATATGTGATCGCCGACGACAAGCCGGTGGTGATCGCCGACGTCCTGGGCGATGCGCGCTTTCGCGACAATCCGCTGGTGACCGGCGACCCGTTCATTCGCTTTTACGCGGGGGTGCCGCTGCGCGCCTATAACGGGGCGATATTGGGCACATTATGTGTGATCGATCGCAAGGAACGCCCCTTGTTGAACGATCGCGAGCTGGAGCGGCTCGAAGATTTCGCGGCGATCATCATGGCCGAAGCCGATCTGCGGCGCATCGTTGCGCAGCGCGACGAGGCGCGGCAGACGCTGGAGCGGGCGCTCGATTTTTCGGGTATCGCGACGTGGCGTTATGATACGCGGACCGGATCGATCGAATGGGGCGGTGCCGTCGCCGAATTGTGGGGCGCCGATTTCGCCACTGCGCTGGTCGATATCGAAGGCTTCTGGGAACGGTTGCTGCCCGACGATCGCGACATGGTGCGCGGCGTGCTGGGCGGCTCGATCGAAAGCGGCAGCCATTATGCGACCGAGTATCGCATCCAGCACCCCGAACGCGGGGTGCGCTGGATTGCGGTCCGCGCCGATTGGGACGTCAACACCACCGACGCGATCTTGACCGGGATCAGCATCGACATCACCGAACAGAAGAGCCGCCAGGAAAATGCCAATCTGTTGATGCGCGAACTGCATCACCGGATGCGCAATTTGTTCGCGACGGTCAGCGCAATCATCTCGCTCACCCGTCATGCCGCGACCGACGTCGACGATTATGTAGAGCGGATCACCGGGCGCTTGGACGCGCTCAATCGCGCGCAGAATGTGCTGCTCGGCGCCAATTTCATGACCGGGTCGATGCACGCGCTGCTGCGCGAGGTCGAGGCCGCCTTTCCGCGCATTCGCTGGTCGGGACCCGATCTCCTGCTCCCCGAAAACGCCCTCGTCGCGATGGCATTGGTGTTCAACGAACTGGCGACCAATGCGGTCAAGCATGGTGCGCTGTCAGGCGCCGCCGGCGATGTCGATATTCAATGGACGCAGGATGCAGAAGGCAGCGATCCGCGGCTGTTCCGGCTCACCTGGACCGAAACCGGCAATCATGGCCCGATCGGCCCGCCCGAAAAAACCAGTTTTGGCACGCTGTTGATGGAACGCAGCGTCCGCAACAATCTGGGCGGGACGATCGAGCGACACTGGCAACCGACGGGGCTGGTCCTCGAAATCACCTTGCCGGCGCGGTGGCGCGACGCCTGAGCGCGGCGATGTGATTTGTTCCTGTTATGTTCCTATGTTATGTGTAGGAAATGTCTGGAAAAGCGATTCTCGAAAAACTTGGCATTTTGGCCGACGCCGCCAAATATGACGCGTCGTGCGCGTCGTCGGGAACGGTGAAGCGCGATTCGACCGGTACCAAAGGCATCGGGTCGACCGAAGGCATGGGCATCTGCCACAGCTATGCGCCCGATGGCCGCTGTATCTCGCTGCTGAAGATATTGCTCACCAATTTCTGTATCTATGACTGCCGGTTCTGCATCAACCGGGCGTCGAGCAATGTGCCGCGCGCGCGGTTCAATCCGCAGGAAGTCGTCCGGCTCACCCTCGATTTCTACAAGCGCAATTATATCGAGGGGCTGTTCCTGTCGTCGGGGATCATCCGGTCCGAAGATTATACGATGGAGCAGCTTGTCGAGGTGGCGCGCATCCTGCGCGAGGAGCATCGCTTCGGCGGCTATATCCATTTGAAAACAATTGCGGGGGCCGATCCGGGCCTGATCGCGCTCGCGGGTCTTTATGCCGACCGGTTGTCGACCAATGTCGAATTGCCGACCGAGGCGGGGCTGTCGAGCTTTGCGCCCGAGAAAAAGCCCGCAACGATCCGCAAGACGATGGCATCGGTGCGCGTCGGGGCCGACGATGCGATCGAGGCGGCGACAGGGCGGTTGCTCAAAAAGGCGAAGCCGCCCCGCTTTGCCCCGGCGGGGCAATCGACCCAGATGATCGTCGGCGCCGACGGATCGCGCGACGACGACATTCTCGCGACCGCGACGAACCTCTATTCGGGCTATCGCCTACGCCGCGTCTATTATTCGGCGTACAGCCCGATTCCGGATGCGAGCAGCGACCTGCCGCCGGTGCGCCCGCCACTGATGCGCGAACATCGGCTGTATCAGGCCGACTGGCTGCTGCGCTTCTACGGCTTCGAACGCGCCGAGATCATGGAGGGCGCACATGGGGGTATGCTCGACCTGGCGATCGACCCCAAGCTTGCGTGGGCGCTGCAGCGGCGCGAAGCATTTCCGGTCGACATCAACCGCGCCCCGCGCGAGATGCTGCTGCGCGTGCCGGGGCTGGGGACGCGCGCGGTCGACCGGATCGTCGCGGCGCGGCGGCTGGGGAAACTCAGGCTGGGCGATCTCGCCAAATTGACCGCCTCGGTGAAAAAGCTGTTGCCGTTCATCGTCACCCCCGACTGGCGGCCGGGTTCGCTGACCGACAGCGCCAGCCTGCGCGAGCGCTTTGCGCCGCCCGCCGAGCAATTGTCGCTGGCGCTATGAGAGAGGTCGTGCTGGCCCATCCCGGCGATTTCGCCGAATGGCGCGACGCGGCGCGCGGGCTGCTCGCGGGCGGGGTGGCGCCCGAGGATGTCAGCTGGCGCAGCGCCGACGAGGGCGCGTCGCTGTTTGGCGGCACGGCGCCCTTGGCGGCGCCCGGCACTGTGTCGCTGCCGCGCGAATTGCTGGCGATGGCGGATCGCGTCATCTGCCTCCGCGATGCCGCGGTTCCCGCCCGGCTCTACCGCATCGTCTGGCGCGCGGCGCGCGACCTGCAGCTGCTGGCGCGGCGCACCGACCCCGACATTGATTGGCTGCGCAAGGCCGACAAGGCGATCCGGCGCGACGTCCACAAGATGCACGCGTTCGTGCGCTTCCGTCGGCTGGGCGAGGACGCGGGCCGCGAATCCTTTGCGGCGTGGTTCGAGCCCGATCACCGCATCCTGCGGCTCACCGCGCCTTTCTTTCGGCGGCGCTTTTACGGCATGGATTGGGCGATCGTGACCCCCGATGCGCGGGCAATCTGGCACGGGGAGGCGCTGGTCTATGGCGCGGGCGGCACGAAGGACGAGGTGCCGGACAGCGACGTCGTCGAGGATCAATGGCGCACCTATTATGGCGCCATCTTCAACCCTGCGCGGGTCAAGGTCGACGCGATGCGCGCCGAAATGCCCAAGAAATATTGGAAGAACCTGCCCGAGGCGCGGGACATTGCGCCGCTGCTGGCTGCGGCCGAGGCGCGGGTGGAACGGATGCGCGAGGCCGCCGTTTCCATGGCCAACCCCTTGACCGACAAATGGCGGACGCGCGTGGCCGATGAACTGCTCCTCGACGATGACATCCAGACGCTGGCCGACGTCGCGCGCGCGGTCGATCGCTGCAATCGCTGTCCGATCGGGTGCAACGCGACGCAGGGGGTCGCGGGTGAGGGGCCAGCGGACGCACAGATCATGCTCGTCGGCGAGCAGCCCGGCGATCAGGAGGATCTGCAGGGGCGTCCCTTTGTCGGACCGGCGGGGCAGGCGCTGGACCAGGCGCTGGCGGAAGCGGGGCTCGACCGCAAGCGATTGTTCCTCACCAATGCGGTCAAGCATTTCAAATATGAACCGCGCGGCAAGCGGCGGCTTCACCAGAATCCGACGGCGGGCGAGATCGACATTTGCCGCTGGTGGCTCGACAAGGAACGCGCGCTGGTCCAGCCCAAGCTGATCGTCACCCTGGGCGGCAGCGCGCTGCGCGGGGTGACGGGCAAGAGCGCGAGCATCGCCTCGATGCGCGGCGCGGTGCATGAACTGGCGGGGGGTACGAAGCTGGTCGCGACGATTCATCCCTCCTTCCTGCTTCGCCTGCCCGATCGGACGCGCGCCGCCGAGGAGCGGGCGATGTTCGTCGCCGATCTCGCGCGGGCCCGGGCTCTCGCCGCCTGATGGCCAAACCCAAGCCCTGGCTCGAACCGCATCCGCACGGGCTCTATGTGAAGCCCGCCGACCTGTGGATCGATCCCTCGCACCCCGTCGAACGCGCTGCGGTGACGCACGGCCACGCCGACCATGCGCGCAGCGGCCACGGCGCGGTGTTCGCGACCCCTGAAACGCTGGCGATCATGGCGCTGCGCTATGGCGTCGATGCCGCGGCGAGCCATAATCAGGCTTTCGCTTATGGCGACGGGTTCGAACGTGGCGGCGTCCGCTTCAGCTTCCATCCCGCCGGGCACGTGCTGGGCAGCGCGCAGATATTGATGGAATATGCGGGCGAGCGCATTGTCATCACCGGCGATTACAAGCGCCGTGCCGACCCGACCTGCGCCGCGTTCGAGGTCGTACCGTGCGACATCTTCATCACCGAGGCGACCTTTGGCCTGCCGGTGTTCCGCCACCCCGCGACGGGGCAGGAGATCGCCAAGCTGATCGGCGCGGTGCGCGCCGAGCCCGATCGGTCGGTGCTCGTCGGCGCCTATGCGCTGGGCAAGGCGCAACGCGTGATTGCGGAGCTCCGCGCGGCGGGGTGGGACGCGCCGATCTTCATCCATGGTGCGCTCGAAAAAATGTGCGCGCTCTATGCCGCGCACGGCATCGATCTCGGCGAACTCAGACTGGTGAGCGAAACCGACAAGGCCGACATGGCGGGGCAGATCGTCGTCGCTCCGCCCTCGGCGCTGAACGACCGCTGGTCCCGGCGGCTGCCCGATCCGGTGACTGCGATGGCGTCGGGCTGGATGCGGGTGCGCCAGCGCGCGCGGCAACGGATGGTCGAGCTGCCGCTCGTGATTTCGGACCATGCCGACTGGGACGAGCTGACGACGACGATTTCGCAGGTGAACCCCAAGGAGACGTGGATCACGCATGGTAGCGAAGACGGCCTGCTGCGCTGGTGCGAGCTGCATCAGCGCAAAGCGCGCGCGCTACATATGGTCGGCCGCGATCTGGAGGAAGAGGCGTGAAGGCGTTCGCGGCCCTGATCGATCGGCTGATCTACACGCGCTCGCGCAACAGCAAGCTGGCGCTGATCGTCGATTATCTGCGCCACACGTCTGACCCGGATCGTGGGTGGGCGATCGCGGCGCTGACCGAAAGCCTCGATTTTCCGGCAGTGAAGTCGGCGATGGTTCGGGCGCTCTTGGCGACGCGGGTCGATGAGGAATTGTTCCGGCTGTCGCGCCATTTCGTTGGCGATACGGCGGAGACCGCGGCGCTGCTCTGGCCGGAGTCCATTCACCCCTCCCCTTCAGGGGAGGGGTGAATGGACTCCGGCCAGAGCAGCGC
>NZ_SCMU01000013.1 GCF_005503695.1 Sphingopyxis sp. 2PD | reverse complement strand
ATGCAAGAGGGTGGGGGTGGGTTCGTTGGTGCGCGGGCGGACTTTCGACCAAGGGCGGCGCAAGGATTATCTCACACAAAGGCGCGAAGGCGCAAAGCTCCCACGGTCGTCATCCCGGACTTGATCCGGGATCCATTCCAGCGGCGCCGCATGGATCCCGGGTCAAATCGAACGAGTGGCTTGTCTCGTTCGAGGATGACGATTTGTTTTGATGGCGAGAAGATGGGGCGCGCGCGGCGCCCCTAGTTCAGCGCGTCGTTGATCGTCGTGAAGATATTGGCGAGGCTGAGGCCGAGCATCTGGAAGGCGATGAGGCTGGCGAGCGCGATCAGCGCAGCGATCAGGCCATATTCGATCGCCGTGGCGCCGCGCTGGTCGGCGCACAAATTGTATTTGGTCATGCCTGTTCCCATTGGTGTGCTACGCGTCGGTCCCTGATGGTGGTCCTAAGTAGCGGAATAGAAAAAGGATATTGTTAGACGCGGTTAACGTGGCGGCAGGGAAGAGGTGAATGAATAATTTGCATTAGCAAATGGCCAAATAGGTTTATTCATTGGATTTTTAGTTCCAAAATCGATCTGGGGGATGGGCTGTTGGCATATGGCGGCGCGGCGCTTGCAGGGCGATTGGTCGATGGATTGTGGTGCGTCAGGCGATGATGCCGGCGCTCCGGGCCTTTTCGGCGAGTTCGGTGCGCGTCGCGGCGCCCATCGTGCGCAGCAGGTGCGACACATGGTTGCGGATGGTGAAATGCGACAGGTCGAGGCGGCGCGCGATCTGCTTGTTCGATTGTTTCTGGGCGATCAGGGTCAGGACTTCGACCTGCCGCTCGGTCAGCGTGGCGGGGGGCGGCGGCATTGCGCGCATCGACGGACGGTCGGGCTTCAGCACGACGAATTCGCCCTGTTGCAGCGCGCGGAGCCCGGCGACCATATGGTCCGGATGAACCGATTTGGCAATAAACGCATCGGCTCCATAACCCATAACGCGATCGATCGTGGCGTCATCGTCGAGCATCGAGACGACCGCGATCGACGAGCGCGGAAAGCGGTCGCGCAGCATCGGCAGCGTCTGCGCCGGGTCCATGCCGGGGAACAACAGGTCGATGGTGAACAGCTGCGGCGCGCCTTCGCGTTCGGCGACGCACAGCATCTCTTCGACGGTTCCGGCCTGATGGATCGCGAGGTGCGGAAAGGCGCTGCCGACCAGCTGGCCGAGCCCGGCGCGGAACATCGGATGATCGTCGGCAATGATGATATTGTCGATCATGGCGTGGGGTTTAGCACCGCGGCGCAGAATGTCCGATGAATGGATATGGGCGTTCATGGGCTTGCTCAATAATCCGGAGTGACGGGCCACAGCACGCGCTGGCAGCGCGCTTTGGGGTCGGGGGTCTTGGCGGCAAGGGCGGTGCGCAGCGCCGGGAGCGCCGCGACCGCCTGGCGCAGCGCCGCGATATTGAGGGTGCCGCGCGCAAGCTCGCGGTCGCCGCCGAGCCGGTCGGACGGGCGGATCAGCGTCCAGTCGAGCCGGTCGTAACCTTGCGCATAGGCGAGCAGGTCGCCGAGCGGCAGCTCGCCATGGCCGTTGGTCATGTCGTGCGCGCCATAGGGAAAGATCTGGGTCGAGAGCGCGGTGCTGCCGATGATGCCGTGCGGCTGGACCGGGAAGGGACGCTTGATGTGGAGGAGCGCGACTTCGGGCAGGTCGGCGTCGATGCCGACGCGCAGCTTGAGGTCGATCGCGCGGTCGTCGATCGCGGGCTGGCGCGCGATATCCCAGATGTAGGACAGTTCGACCTCGAGCGGGCGCTGCGTTTTCTGCGGATCATGGCTCGCCGCGGTCCAGCGCATGAAATCGCCGCCGTCGAGTTGGCCATCGTCGGTGAACAGGCGGGTGAGGGTGACAGTGCCGCCCGCAAGCCGCTGTTCGACGTCGCAGGTGTAGCGCCAGCTTTCGCGATAGGGCGGACTGGCGACCGGCGGCTGGCCCGCGAGCGGGGGCAGCCGGGCTTCGGTAACTCCGGGGGCGAGCAGGAGCAGCGGCAGGAGGATGAGGGCGGGGCTGAGACGCATCGATGCTCCCTCCGTTCAGCGCAGGTCGCCGGTAAGGTACCAGCAATCCTTTTGATGTTCGAAAATATAGGCGCCCGCGGTCGCGTCGCGATCGGCACCCGCCACCCCGGCGAAGGGCAGGCCGCCCTGCCAGTCGACGCGATATTGCGTGTCGCCGAGCCGCGTCAGCGTGACGCGGCGATAGTCGGTTGGCAGCGGCGCCGTGCCCGCATCGCGGCTGGCGCGATAGTCGGCCGACGTGATCCGGAACTGGCCGAGATATTGCTGGCGTTCGACGCCATAACCGGGCGCGGCGGGGTCGGCGAGCTTGCCGACCTGGACCATATAGCCGGTGAAAACGACCTGTTCGAGCCAGCCGCCGCCGGTTGTCGCGCTGCTGTACCAGGCGAGGAATTCTTCAAAATCGTCGACGCCGCAGCCCGCCTGGCGCACCCGGTCGATCTCGTCGAGCGGGGTGAAGACGGGCGTGGCGGCGCGCGCGGGGACGGACGCTGGGGTCAGCGCGGCGAGGAGGATGGCGAGCGGCGCCACGAACAATTTTTGCACGACCATATTTTCCGTTCTTGCCCGGCCGCGATCGGCCGACGGGATCATCCTATGGCGACGGACCGGGCGACGCGGTGATCGCGATCACAGCGGCGCGGGCGGATCAGGGGGCGGCGGGCGCCGCGGGGCGCGTCCAGCCCTGGCGATATTTGGCGAACCACGCGAGGATCGCCGCAGCCTTGGCCGCCGATTGCGACGGGCGCGCCGCGATGCCGCCGTGGCTGGCGCCGGGGATCTTGACCAGCGCGGTCGGGACGCCGCGCAGGCGGAGCGCGGTGTAATATTGTTCGGATTCGCTGACCGGGGTGCGGTAATCCTCTGCGCCGACGACGACGAGGGTCGGAGTTTCGACATTGCCGACGAGCGACAGCGGCGACAGCGACCAGTAAAGTTCGGGCTTTTCCCACGGCTGCGCGCCCAGCCAGTAGCGACCGAAGAAAGCGGGACCGTCGGCGGTCAGCGCCTGGGTGGTCCAGTTGATCACCGGTTTCTGGGTCACCGCCGCCTTGAAGCGGTTGGTTTTTCCGACGATCCAGCTGGTCAGCACGCCGCCGCCTGAGCCGCCGGTGACGAACAGCGCGTCGGGATCGGCGATGCCGAGCGCGATCGCGCGATCGACGATGCTGATAAGGTCGAAATAGTCGTTGCCCGGATAGGCCTTGTCGATTTCCTGCGCGAACGCCTCGCCATAGCTGGTCGATCCGCGCGGGTTGGCGGAAAGGACGGCGTAGCCGCCCGCGGCATAGAGCTGGTTATCGGTCGAGAAATGCGGACCATAGGCCTGAAACGGCCCGCCGTGGATTTCGAGGATCAGCGGCACCTTTGTCCCCTCGACATAACCGGGGGGGAGGGTCAGCCAGCCTTCGATCGTCTTGCCGTCATGGCTGGAGGGGGTGGTGATCTTGCGCACCTCGCCGAGCGATTTGACTTCGCGCAAGCTGCGGTTGAGGTCGGTGAGGATGCGCGCCGATCCGCCGCGCGCGAGCTGCACCTCGGCGGGGCGGGTCGCGGTGCCGCCGGTGAAGGCGATCGCGCCGCCGTCGGACACGGTGAAGCTGCCGCCGACATAGGGGCGGTCCATGCCGCCACCCGACAGCCCCTTGGCGACGTCGCGCACCGATCCGTCGAGGCCGATGCGCGCGACCTTGGTTTCGCCGCGATCGTCATATTGCGCATAGATGGCGCGGCCGCCGTCGCCCCACTGGATCGCATCGACGCTGTAATCCCAGTCGCCGGTCAGGTTGCGGCGCCCCGAACCGTCGGCGTTCATCACGTAGAGATGGGTATTTTCATAGGCGCGGCCGGCATCGTCGAAGCCAAGATAAGCGATCTTGCCGCCATCGGGCGAGACGAGCGGATTGGCGTCGGGGCCGTTGCGATCGGTGAGTGCGGTGACGCGGCCGCTGGCAATGTCGAGCGCGTGCACCTCGCTTTCGAGCGGATCGGTTTCCCAGTCGGGCTTGCGATTGGCGGCGAAATACAGCGTGCGGCCGTCGCGCGACCAGCTCAACGGGCCATTGTCATGATAGGGACCGAAGGTGAGCTGGCGCGGTGCGCCGCCGGTGGCGGGGACGAGGAAGATTTTTTCGAACCCCGGTTCGATATAGCCCTGTCCATCGGCGCGATAGGCGAGGAGGTCGCGGATTTCGAGCGGCTCGGCCCATTTTGCGCCCTCGGGCTTGTTGGCGGGAGCGCTGCCGAGCTTGAGCCCCTGATCCTTGACCAGCATCGTATAGGCGAGCGAGCGGCCGTCGGGCGCCCAGGCGAGCGACGATGGCGCGGTCGGCAGCCCGGTCAGGCGCACCGCCTCGCCGCCCGCCATCCAGCGCACCCATAGCTGCGCGCTGCCGCCCTCGGTCGAGGCGAAGGCCAGGCGCTTGCCATCGGGCGACCAGCGCGGGGCGAAGGCGCCGCCTTGGCGTCCTGCGAGCGGGGTTTCCTCACCCGTTGCCGTGTCGATCAGCCAGATCGAGCTGACTGCGCGGTCGGTCATGATGTCGTTCTGGCGCCGGACATAGGCGATGTGGCGGCCGTCGGGACTGATCTGCGGATCGGCGGCGATCGCGAGGTCGAACAGGTCGGCGCCGGTCAGGCGGCGTTCGGGCGCGGTGCGCGCGCTGCCCACCGCCGATCCGGGCGTCGCGGCGGGGGCGGGCGTGGCGGTCGCATCGGTTGGCGTAGTCGGCGCATCCTGCGCAAAGCTTGGCTGAACCGAAAGCACGAGCAGGCTTGCGCCCAAAATTGCCAGTTTGCGCATGAAAAGCCGTCCCTTTTTTATCCGATGGCGCGGGTTTGTACCTTTCGCGGCGAGCCGTCAACCGGGCGATCGCGGCGGTCTGTGCGCCGCACCGGGTCGGAAAATCGCTTCATGATCAAGCGGCGCGGGGGCTATGCGCGATGGCGAAGAGGTACGACAAGGTGCGGATCGACAGTCAATTTCGGGTCCGGGTCATGGCGGTGGTCCTGCTGAGCATTTCCGGCGCCGCCAGCCCTGCCGCGCGTGCGCAGGAAGCGCCGTCGCCGCGGGTCGGGCATGAAGCCGCCCGCGAACTGGTCGGCAACACGCTGGTCTATGCCAAACCCGAGCAGTCGAAGGTCGAGACGGGCGTGTACCTGCGGCTGGACGGTACCGGACTGGCGGCGACGCGCGGCGGCGGCGAGGCGCCAGCGCCGCGGGCGGTGCGATGGGCCAATTTGTCGGATGGGCGATTCTGCATCACCGATGCGGACCGGCAGCCGTGGGACGGCGATTGTGGCAAACTGTCGGTCGATGGCGCGCGCGCGACGCTGACCCCGAAAAGCGGACCGGCGTGGCCGGGGCGAGTGCTGGCGGGCGATGCCTGGCAGCTCGACCCGGCGACCGCCTCTACCCGGCGAAGCGACGGCAAAGCGGCGATCGCGGCGCTGGTCGGCCATACGATGATCTTTGTTCCGGAGGGCGGCAAGCGCGAATATCGTGCCCATTATCTGATGCCCGACGGGACCGCGCGGCGGGCGCATAACGACGAGCCCGATTTCGATCATTGGGTGCTGCAGGGCGACGAGCGCTGGTCGATCGGCGACGGGGACCGGCTGTGTTTCAGCGGCGGGGCTTGGAAAGAGGAATTTTGCGCGGCGGTGTCGATCGCCGGGGATCTGGTGACGCTGCGCCACCCGCGTGTCGGTTCGCTCCACGCCCGGCTGGTGGAGGGCGATGCCCGCAAGCTGTCGCCCGCGATCGATGCGGCGAACCGCAAGCGCGCCGCGGCGCTGGTCGGCAGGACGTTGCTGCTGACCGCGACCGACCGGCAGGCGGCGACCGACAGCCGGCTGTATTTTCAGCGCGATGGCGCCGGTCTGGCGAAACAGGGCGATCGCCTGCCCGAGCCGATGCAATGGCTGTTGCAGCGCGACGGCAGGCTGTGCGTCGCCGCGCGGAAGCGGGTATTGCGCGATGGCGATTGCGTTGCATGGTCGATCGACGGCGACCGGGTGACGCTGACGGTACCCGATCGCCCTGCCATCCCGGGCCGCCTGATCCCGGGCAAGGCGCTGGACCGATGAAGCGGCGTTATCCCGCAGCGATCTCGGCGGCGGGATAATCCTCCGCCGCCGACGGGCAGCCGCCCTGTTTCATGATTTCGGCCTGGCCGGGGGTGAACCAGGACGATGCCTGATAATCGCCGTCATAATCATCGGCGTTGTAGATGCACACTTCGGGCTTGGTGCCGTCGGGGGCGATGACCACCGCCCAATTGTAGCGATCTTCAGCGCGCCATGCCCCGCCCCAGATCAGTATGCGGCCACCGGCGACGCGGACGATGGGAAGGCTGAGGCTGCGGTCGGCAAAGGCGATCCCGGCGCGGGTCTTGGCATCGGGGACCGCGGCGGCGATCGCGGCCTTGACCGCGGGATGATCGAGGAAGCGATGGCCGTTCACCACGTCGAAGGGATATTTGCCGATGTAAGGCGTCAGATCGACCGGGCCACGGCGCGCTTCCTTGACGCTGATCGGGATGGAGGGCGCGATCTTGGGTTCGCTGGCGGCGGTTTTGGTCGGTTCTGTTTTTGGCGTCTCTGCCTCGGCGCAGGCGGACAGGGGGAGCAGGGCGGCGACAGCGGCGGCGGCGAGTTTCATGGAGTCTCCTGTCTTTTGGGTGGGGTGGCTGGGAGCAGTGGCGGCGGCGCGCCATGGTAATCCGCTAACGCGCCGATGCCATGGTGGCGGTGACCCGGATCACATTGGCGCATCAGCCGCCTGCGGCGAGACGCACCGACGCGGGGGTGAAGGTGCGAACGCGATTGCGACCAGTGCGCTTCGCTTCATACAGCGCCTGATCGGCCTCGTGCATCAGCGCCGACAGGTTGCGACCGGGGACGGCGATGGTCAGGCCAATACTGGCGGTGGGGACGAGCGCGGCGGGGATGCGGTCGGCAGCGGCGGCGGCAAGGCCGGTACGGACGGCCTCCGCAAACCGGCGCGCGGTTTCGATCCCCGCGCCGGGAACGAGCAGCGCAAATTCTTCGCCGCCGATGCGGCCGGCAATCAATTCGGCGGGGGCGATGGCGCGAACATGCGCCCCGAACGCCGCGATGATCGCGTCGCCAACGGCGTGGCCATAGGTATCGTTGACGCGCTTGAAATGATCGAGGTCGGCGATCATCAGCGCCACCGGGCGATCGTCGTCGAGGCAGCGGCGGAGCGCCGATCCGGCGCGCGCTTCGAACCCGCGGCGGTTCAGCAGGCCCGACAGATTGTCGTCGTCGACCTGACGGCGCAGTTCGTCGATCTGGTCGATCGCGACCGCGACCATCAGCCCGATCGCTGCGAGCACCGACACCATCGCCTGGGTGAATTGCACCGTGGTCCAATAGACCGACTGTTGGAAACCGTCGTAGCTGTCGAAGCCGCCACCGAGCGCGAGCAGGACGATCGGCCGCGCGGTCAGGTTGATGACCGACAGCGCCGCGACCCAGAACAGCACGCGGTCGATGACATGGGGCTTGTGGAGCGGCCAGAGCGCGCGCACGATCATCATCGCGATGATCGCGGCGCCGATGCTGATCGACAGGATGCGCCCGCCGATGCTGGGCTGGCCGAGGAGGAACCACAGAAACACTGCCATCGACGCCGCGGCGGCGAGCGCCATCGATCGCCACGGGATCGGCAGCCCATAGCGGCCGATGATCGCGGCGGCGAACAGCGCGCCGGTCGCGAGGAAGCCGATATTGGCGGGGATGCGGTGCAGCTCGTTGGGCAGCACGGGGCCGACATCGAGGATCAGAAAGGCGATCGCCGAGGCGGTGTAAGCGCCCGCGGCATAGGCGACATAAATGTCGCGGCGGTTCAGCCAGAGCAGGAAAAAGGCAGCCGCAAACAGCAGGCCGATGCCTGGATTGAGCAACTGGATGAAGAACTGCCCCGACAAATTTCTGCCTCTCTGCCCCCGGAAGGTAGCAGCGATATGGATAACGATGTCTTACTTTTCTGTGCCTTAGGTCACAGTGAGGTAAAAGCCCCGAACTGTCAGGCGGTTCCGCGCACGACGAGATGAACCGGGATGCGGGTACCGCTGCGGGTGCGTTCGTCATCTTCGAGCGCCATGGCGACGAGGGCTTCGCCCGCGGCGTCAAGATCGGGTTCGAGCGTGGTCAGCGCCGGGTCGGCGAGCGTTCCGGCGCGGATGCCGTCGAACCCGATCAGCGCGACATCGTGCGGTACGCGGCGGCCCGCGTCCTTCAGCCCCTGGAGCACGCCGAGCGCGAGCATGTCAGACGCCGCAAAGATCGCGTCGGTGTCGGGGTGCGCTTCGAGCAGCGCCTGCACCGCTGCGACGCCTTGTGCATGGCGATCGGCGGCAGCGGGAGGCTCGGCGATGATCGCGGTCAACCCGTGCGCGGCCAGAGTTGCGGTAAAGCCGTCGCGGCGTTCGTCGAACTGGCGCTGCGGCGATTGCTGCGGCCCGACAAAGGCGATGCGGCGGCGGCCGAGTTTGACGAGATGTTCGGCGGCAAGCTGGCCGCCCTCGTCATTTTCGCTGCGCATCCAGTGGAACGGGCTGCCCGGGCTGCCCCAGCAAACGAAGTCGAGACCCGATGATTGCGCGGCGGCGAAATAGTCCCAGGCGGCGCGGTTGCTGGTGGTGCCGATCACGATCATCGCGTCGGCGAGCCCCGAGGCGACGAAATCGGCGCGAAAATTGGCTTCGCTTTCCTGGAACGACACCAGCAGGTTGAACCCGCGCGCCGAGGTCGCGGCGGCGATGCTGCCGAGCAGCGCGAAATAGAAGGGGTTGATCGCGCTGCGATCCTCGCCGGGGCGGCAGATGGTGACGAGCGCGATGGTCTCGCTGCTTTTGAGGCGCAGCGACGAGGCGTGGCGATCGACGACATAGCCAAGCTCGCGCGCGGCGGTGGCGACACGGGCGCGGGTTTCGGCGTTGACGCCGGGCGAATTGCGGAGTGCGCGCGAGACGGTCGACTGCGACACGCCGGCGCGTTCGGCGACGTCGAACGATGTCGGGCGCAGCATCTTTGCGGTCATGGCGGCCTCTCTCCCCTTGGCGCTTTCTCTCGCCGGGGGGGCGGGGGTTGTCAATCGGCGAGGCCATCAAGTGCCAGCAGCGCGAAGGTCGCGAGCCAATGTTCGCCCATATAGTCGCCGGTGACATGCGGCAGCGCGGCGGCGAGGTGGCGGTCGGCGGCGTCCTCGGCGACCGGGGTGACGGGGTGCGTGGAGCCGAGCGCGGCGGCGATCGTGCGCCAGTTCCACGCGCGGCTGAGGTTGAGGCCGTCGAGATGCGCGATCTTGCCGTCGCTGCGGTCGGAGACGGTGGCAGGGGTGAACAGGGTGGCGGGTTGCTGGTCGGCGGCGCGGGGGAGGAAAGCGTCGAACCAGGCGGGGAAATCGGTGCCCAAGACCGCGGCCATCAGCTGTGCTTCGCTGAGCGCCGAGGAGAGAAATTCGTCGCCGCCGGGTTCCCATGCCTGGCAGTCGCGGTCCGCGCCGAACCAGTCGCGGGCGCGGGTGTCGATGAGGGCGACGAGGGCGGGATCGCGGGTCTCGGCCCAGTGGCGCGCGAGGAGCAGCGCGAAGGCGATGTTGAAATGGGTGCCGACACGCAGCGGATAGGTGAGCTTCGGCAGGAAGGCGTGGAAGCGCGCGGCGAAGGCGAGCGCGAGCGGTTCGAGCGCGTCGGCCCAGGGGGCGTCGTGTCGCTCGGCTTCGGCATGGAGCGCGAGCAGCCATGCCCAGCCATAGGGTCGCTCGAACCCGGCGGCATAGGGACGACCGAGAAACGCAAGTTCGCCTGCGACCTTTTCAGGGACGAGCATGGCGTCGGCGCGGGCGCGGATGTCGGCGGCGATGGCGAGATCGGAGAAGCGGCGCGCGAGGCGGAGGATTTGCCACCAGCCATGAACGCAGCTGTGCCAGTCGAAGCTGCCGTGGAAGATCGGGTGATGCTCGCGCGGGGGTTTGGCGTCCTCGGGGCCGTTCAGGACGAGGTCCATCTTGTAGGGATATTCGCGGCCGAGGTGCGACAGGGTGGTGGTGGCGAAGCGGGTCGCGTGGTCGGGGGTGAGGGTCATAAGACCTCTCTAACCGTTCGTGTCGAGCGAAGTCGAGACACCCATCGGCTGTGCGCGCCTTCAGGGTGTCTCGACTTCGCTCGACGCGAACGGAGATTTTGGATCGTCGCTGAAATTTCGTCATTGCGAGCGAAGCGAAGCAATCCAGAGCGGTTTACGCAGGCTCTGGATTGCCGCGTCACCTTCGGCTCCTCGCAATGACGGTCAGAAAGCAAAAATCCAGATGAAGACGATATTCACCGCGAGCAGCGGCAGCGCGGTGCCGATTTGCGCCTTGATCACGCCATAGGGATTTTTGAGTTCGAGCAGCGCGGCGGGGACGAGGTTGAAGTTCGCCGCCATCGGGGTCATCAGCGTGCCGCAGAACCCGGCGAGCATGCCGATCGCGGCGACGACCGCGGGATCGCCGCCATATTGCTTGATCAAAAGCGGCATGCCGACCGCGGCGAGCATCACCGGGAAAGCGGCGAAGGCGTTGCCCATCACCATCGTGAACAGCGCCATGCCGAGCGCGAAGGCGAGCACCGCGCCGAACAGGCTGCCCTGCGGGATGGCGGTGCCGATGAGATCGCCGACGACTTCGCCAACCCCGGCGAGGGCGAACACCGCGCCGAGGCTGGCGAGCATCTGCGGCAGGATCGCGGCCCAACCGACCGAATCGAGCAGCCGCCGACCTTGCTGCGCGGGAAGGAGGAGCGGCGGCTTGAGGCGCGCCATGCCGACGGCGAGCGCAATCAGCACGCCGAGCGCGAGCGAGATGAGCGTTGCCTGCTTGGGGTCGGCGAGGCCGGGGAGCCATTTGAACAAAAAGGTACCCGCGAGCGCGGCGGCGGGGATGATCAGCGCGACGAACAAGAGGAAGGGACCATGCTTGGCGGCGCGCTCCGCCTGTACATCGGCGGTGATGTCGCCGCTGGGGGCGCGGCCGATCTGGCCGGTGCCCGCGATCGCGACGAGCGCGAGGACGAGGAGGCCGTTGCCGAAATCGCCGAGATAACCGCCGCCAAGCATCGACAGTGCCAGCAATCCCCAAAAGGCGGCGTTGCCGAGGCGTTTGGGGTTGCTGCGGTCCATCGCGCCGAGCAGCGCGAACAGCGCGAAGGTCAGGCCGGCGAGGACGTAAACGAAGCCGAGGGTGATCATGCCGCCGCCTCCGTCTTGGCCGCCATGCGCCGGTCGAGGCGGCGGAGGCGAAAACCGTGGATCAGGAAGGCGGCGATCGCGGTCGGGATCGCCCAGAGCGAGAAATGCAGCGGCTCGATCTGATAACCATAGCCTTCGAGGACGCCCTTCATCAGCAGAATCGAACCGATCGCGAGGAAGATGTCTTCGCCGAAGAACAGCCCGATATTATCGGTCGCGGCGGCGTGCGCCTTGACCTCTTCGCGCTGGTCGTCGGTGAGCGCGGGGTTGGCGGCCTCGGCGGCGGCTTCGGCCATCGGAGCGACGAGCGGGCGGACGGTCTGGGCATGACCCGCGACCGAGGTGAGACCGATCGCGGCCATGCCCTGACGGAGCAGCAGGTAGCCGGTAAGCAGCCGCCCGAGCGTCGCGCCCTTCATGCGGCCGATCAGGGTGCGCGCGTGTTGCTGGAGGCCATAAGCTTCGAGGAGGCCGATGACGGGGAGGACGATCCAGATAATGCTGACATAGCGGGTGTCGTTGAACGCCTTGCCGAAGGCGGCGATGATCGCGGCGATGTCGAGCCCCGCGGCGAGGCCGGTGGCGAGCGCCGAGGCCATGATGACGAGCAGCGGATTGAAGCGCAGCACAAAGCCCGCGATGATGAAGAGGATGCCGATCAGGACGAGCATGGCTGGGTTTCCCTATCAGCAAAACTGTTCCCCGGCGAAAGCCGGGGTCCAAGGGCTGCCGGACGCAAGGCTGGCTTTACCACGCCCTGGGCCCCGGCTTTCGCCGGGGAACGGCAAAGCGGGGCTGTCGATCATTCGTCTTCTCCCGCTCGACCAAACCCACCGCCGCCCGGCGTTTCGATTACGAAAGCGTCGCCGGCGGTCAAATCTGCGCTGCCGGTTGCGCCAAGCATCTCGACTGACCCATCCCGACGTTCGACCCAGTTGCGCCCCGGCGCGGCGTCGCTGCCGCCCGCCAGCCCGCGCGGCGGAATCGCGCGGCGGTTCGCGAGGATGTTGGCGGCCATCGGTTCGCGGAAGCGGATGCGGCGGGTGGCGCCGTCGCCGCCGCGCCATTGGCCTTCGCCGCCCGAGCCCTGGCGGATCGAAAATTCCTCGACGATCACGGGAAAGCGCATTTCCATCACTTCGGGGTCGGTCATGCGGCTGTTGGTCATGTGCGTCTGGATGACGCTGGTGCCGTCGAAACCCGGCCCGGCACCCGATCCGCCCGCGATCGTTTCATAATATTGATGCGTCTCATTGCCGAAGGTGAAATTGTTCATCGTCCCTTGCGCGGGCGCCATCGCGCCGAAGGCGGCGAACAGCGCGTCGGTGATGACCTGGCTGGTTTCGACATTGCCCGCGACGACCGCGGCGGGATAGCGGGGCGAGAGCATCGAATTTTCGGGCACGATCAGGGTGACGGGGGCGAGGCACCCCTCGTTCATCGGGATCGGGTCGTCGAGCATCGTGCGCAGGACATAGAGGACGGCGGCGCGGACGACGGGCAGCGGCGCGTTGAAATTGTCGGGCAGGGTGGCGCTGGAGCCGGTGAAGTCGATGGTGACGTGGCGCGCGGCGCGATCGACCGTCACCGCGACGACGACCTCGGCGCCATTGTCCATCGCGTAGCGGAACTGGCCATCGTCGAGGCGCGCAAGCAGCTGGCGCACCGCGGCTTCGGCTTGCGCCTGGCCGTGGGCCATATAGGCGGCGACCGTTTGGACGCCGTGCGCGGCGGAGAGGTCGGCGAGCGCGCTGGCGCCGCGCTGGCACGCGGCGACCTGGGCCTTGAGGTCGGCAATGTTGAGTGCGGGATTGCGCGCCGGGAACGGGCTGTCCGCCAGATGCGCGGCGACCGCGGCGTCGCGGAAATGCCCGTCGTCGACGAGCAACATGTTGTTGAAAATGATGCCCTCATCGTCGATGCTACGGCTGTTCGGCGGCATCGATCCGGGGGCGATGCCGCCAAGATCGGCGTGATGCCCGCGCGCGGCGACGAAGAAAGCGGGGGTGTCCTGTCCGGCGACAAACACGGGCATGATCACGGTGATGTCGGGCAGGTGCGTGCCGCCGTCATAAGGCGCGTTGAGCGCATAGGCGTCGCCTGGGCGGAGGCCGCGCCCGTCGCGAGGCTGGCCGTCGGCGCCGGGGCCGCGCTGGCGCAGGATGGTGCGCACGCTTTCGCCCATCGAGCCCAAATGGACGGGCATATGCGGGGCGTTGGCGACGAGGCGGCCTTCGCCGTCAAAGATCGCGCAGGAGAAATCGAGCCGTTCGCGGATGTTGATCGAAGAGGCGCTGTGCTGGAGTGCGCCGCCCATTTCTTCGGCGATCGCCATGAACAGGCTGTTGAAGATTTCGAGGCGGATGGGGTCGGGTTCGGTGATGCGCTCGAACGGCGGGTCGTCCTTTGGCGTCAGACCCAAGAAGGATTTCGCGCGAAGACACAAAGACACGAAGAAAGATGGCGCGTGACGCGCCTTTCCGGTCTTTGCTTCGGGCGCCAGGTCCATGTCGGCTTTGCGATAGCGCCTGTCGGCGCCTTGTTCCGTATTTGTGTCTTTGTGTCTTTGTGCGAACCCTTTTGGCGGCACATCGGCCTTGCGGGACGCCCGTAATGACCTCGTCACGCGCAGCGTCCCTTCCTGTTCGACCGTCGCCGTCCAACCCGGTTCAATTACCGTCGTCGAGAGCGCGTCAATGATGATCGCGGGACTGGCGACGCTGCGACCGGGCGCGAGGTTGATGCGTTGGTGAAGCGGGACGTCGTGCGCTGCGCCTGCGAGCCAAGCGGTGACGGTTTCAGGGGTGGTTTCAGCGCCGGATGCCGGAGGCGGCAGCGCGGCCTGCGCATCGCCCGCTTCGGTCAGCTCGACGCGGATACGGTCGACCACGAGGTTGTCGTGCGGGGCGTAGCCGAAGCGCTGGCGGAAGGCGGCAGCGAAGGCGGCAGCTATCTCGGCGGCCGGCGCGAAGGGGAGTTCGATCGCATTGTCGCCGTCGGCGAGGCGGACGAAGAGCAGGGTTTCGCGGCTGGTTTGGGCGGTAGCGGACAGGTCGGCGCGGGCTTGTGCCGAAAGTTCGGCTTCGACCGCGGCGAGGGCGGCGGCGCAATTGTCGTCGAGCGTCAGCGCCAAGGTGCGTTCGCGGATCGCCGACGGGCGCGCGAGTCCCATGCCATAGGCCGAGAGCACCCCGGCTAGCGGGTGGAGCAGGATCTCGTCGACCCCGAGCGCGTCGGCGACCAGGCACACATGCTGGCCCGCGGCGCCGCCGAAACCGACGAGGCTGTAACCCTGCGATACGTCGTGGCCGCGCGCGATGGTGATGCGCTTGATCGCGTTCGCCATCTGCTGGACCGCGATCGCGAGCAGGCCTTCAGCGAGCCCTTCGGGGGTGATGTTCCCGACTTCGGCGGCCATCGCGGCGAATTTTTGCACGACGATTTCGCGGTCTAGCGGCTGGTCGCCTGCGGGTCCGAAGAGTTTGGGGAAATGATCCGGCTGGATCTTGCCGAGCAGCACGTTGCAGTCAGTGACCGTCAATGGCCCGCCGCGGGCATAGGCGGCGGGGCCGGGATTGGCGCCGGCGCTTTCGGGGCCGACCGACAGCCGCGCGCCGTCCCAGCGGCAGATCGAGCCTCCCCCGGCGGCGACGGTATGGATGCGCAGCATCGGGGCGCGGATGCGCGTGCCCGCGACGATCGTCTCGTTATCGCGCTCGAGCCGCCCGGCATAATGGCTGACGTCGGTCGAGGTGCCGCCCATGTCGAAGCCGATGAGGCGCGTCTTGCCCAGCGGCGCTGCGCTGCCGACCATACCGACGATGCCGCCCGCGGGGCCGGAGAGGATCGCGTCGCGGCCGTGGAAGGCGGCCGCGGCGGCGAGGCCGCCCGAGCTTTTCATGAATTGCGGGTCGACGCCCCCCTCTGATCCGGCGCCGAGCTGGCCGATGAATTGGCGCACATAATGGTGAAGGACGGGCGACAGATAGGCGTCGGCAAGCGTCGTGTCGCCGCGGCCGATCAGCTTGATCAGCGCGCTGACGTCGTGGCTGGCCGAGATTTGCGCGAAGCCGAGTTCGGCGGCGATGGTGGCGAGGCGTCGTTCGTGCGCGGGGTAGCGATAGCCGTGCATCAGCACGATCGCGATACTGGTGAGCCCTTGGTCGCGGGCCGCCTGCAGCGATGCGCGGGCGGCGGCTTCGTCGAGCGGGGTCAGGACGTCGCCCTCGGGACCGACGCGCTCGATGATTTCGGCCACCATGGCGTGCGGCGGCTGCGTGCGGTCGAGTTTGCGCGCAAAAAGCTCGGGGCGGTCCTGATAGCCGATGGTCAGCGCGTCGCCGAAACCGCGCGTGATCGCGAGCAAGGTCGGCTCGCCCTTGCGCTCGAGCAGCGCGTTCGTGGCCACCGTGCTGCCCATGCGGATCGCGAGCAGCGGCAGCGCGCCATCGCCTGCACCGGTCAGGTCGCGGATCGCGCCGACCGCGGCGTCGCCGGGGCGCGCGGGATCTTCGCTCAGATATTTGGTGGTGACGACCTCGCCGTCCGGAGACCGCGCGACGACGTCGGTGAAGGTGCCGCCGCGGTCGATCCAGATCTGCCAGCGGTTGTCAGCGCGCAGGTTCACGGTCGGGCCAGCGGATGGTGATCGAAAGGCCGTGGTCGGCGGCGCGGCGCTGCCAATGCCCCTTCAGCTGCCGCTCGATCAGCGAACGGATGAAGTGGGTGCCGAAACTTTCGCTGTCGATCTGCGGGGTTTCGGGCAGGCCCGTTTCGATCCAGCTGAATTCGACGTCGCCGCCATCGCGGCGCCAGGCGACGGCAAGGTCGCCCTGCCCGGACAGTGCGCCATATTTGATGCTGTTGGTGACAAATTCGTGGATCGCGAGCGACAGCGCCTGCGCGCCCTCGTCGTCGAGGCGGACGTCGGGGCCGGTGGTCGCGGCGAGCCGGTCGGAGGGCCAGCCGGCGAGTTCGAGTTCCCGGCGGACGATCTTGCCAAGTTCGACATTGTCGACGGCGCCGGTGACCAGCATCTGCTTGGCATCAGACAGCGCGCGCATCCGCCCGTCGAATTTGGTTTCAAACTCGTCGAGGCTGGCCGATTCGCGCAAGGTGATGCGCGCCAGTGCGCCGATGCGCGCAAAGGCGTTTTTCATCCGGTGCGCCATCTCGCCGATCATCAGCTCGCGGTCTTCGGCATGGCGCGCCTTTTCGGCGGCGAGCGCCTGAAACGCGTCGATGCGGCGCCGCTGGACGCGGTGGAGCTGGGTTGCGAGCAGCGCGAGCGCGATGCCGAAGATCAGGATAGCGATCGGGCGCCCGAGCCGTTCGAGCAGGCGGCCATAGGAGATTCGCATCGTCCATTGCCGGTCGGCGACGCGCAATATCTGTTCCTGCGCGTCCCAGCCCATCGTTCCCTTGCGAAATACGAGCGGGGCCGACGGGCCTTCCCCGGCAAAGATTTCGATGCCGTCGATGGCGTCGAGCTGCGTTCCGAGCACCGCCTTCATCATGTCGTTGGTACGGAACGGGGCATAGACGAAGGCTTCGATCGGGCGGCTGTCGCCCGAGGTCGCGATAGTTTCGGGGTTCGTCCCTGCCGGAGCGCGCGCATAGACGGGCACGTAAATCAGAAATCCCGGCTGTTTGACCTTCACGCCCTTTTCCTGCGCGAGCTGGACGATGCCGCTCGCCGCCGGCTGTCCGGTTTGCCAGGCGCGGCGCATCGCGGCGCGGCGCGTCGGATTGCTGTACATGTCGAACCCCAGCGCGGCGTTGCGGCGCGGGGTAAAAGGTTCGACGAGGACGACGACAAAGCCGACGGGCTGGTCGGTCATTGGCCATACCTTGATGTCGCGGCCGTAATTTTCGCGCAGCTTTGCCTCGACCGCGGCGGGGGTGTCGGCGCGCATTGCAGCGGCAATGCCCACACCCTCCATCCCCGGCGCCTGCACCTGCGGCTGGAGCGCGGCGAGATAGGCGCGGATGCCGGGGCCGCTGGCGGCGGCGTCGGATTGATAGAGCGCGCGGACGCCTTTCAGCACCGCGACATGATCGTGCAGGCGCATGTTGACTTGCGCTGCCACGCGCTCGGCGCGATCGGCCTCTTCGGACTGGTTGTAGAGGAAACTTGCAGTCGCGGCGGCGAGCGTTGCCAAAAGGATGACCAGCCCGACGAACCGGACCAGCAGCGCCAACAGCCGATCTGCCCAAGAATTAGGGCGCATTCAATATTCCTGCCTGCTGGCTGCCGCGGCAGCGCCCCCCTCGCAATCGTCGATGTTCCACGCGGCGCGGTCGTTGGCAAGAATATTTCGCGAGGCGGTGAAATTCGCTTGAATGGGTTGCGGACAGCAACCTTTTCTCTATGCTGTCAGCAACAAAAAAGGAGCGTGGCGCGATGATTATTTACGGATCTTTGGTGTCGCCGTTCGTGCGCAAATTGCTGGCGTATCTGGGCGAAAAGGGGATCGATTTCGAGCTGAAGGGCGTCGGTATCGGCGATCCCGACCCGGGGTTCCGCGCTGCGTCGCCGCTGGGCAAGATGCCGGCGATGGATGACGATGGTTTCACGCTCGCCGATTCGAGCGCGATCATCCACTATCTGGAGGCGAAATATCCCGAACCCGCGCTGATCCCCGCCGATCCGCAAGAACGCGGGCGGGTGATCTGGTGGGACGAATTTGGCGACACGGTGCTGGCCGCGTGCGGCGGCAAGATGTTCTTCAACCGCATCGTCGCGCCGAAATTCCTGGGGCGCGAGGGCGATCTGGCGGCGGCGGCGCTGGCCGAGAGCGAGGAACTGCCCAAGCTGCTTGCCTATCTGGAAAGCGCGATCCCGGCGTCGGGGTTTCTGGTCGGCGCCCGGCTGACCCTTGCCGACCTGGCGGTCGCGTCGCCGCTGATGAACCTGCGCCACTGCGGCTGCGGGGTCGATGCCGCGGCCTATCCGAAGGCGGCGGCGTGGAGCGAGGCGATCCTGTCGCGCCCGAGCATCGCGCCGTGGATTGCCAAGGAAGAACGGATGATGGCGCGGGTGCTGGCCCCCGCGTCATAACGCGAGCAGCCACCCCGCGAGCGCCGCGGCGGCGATGATCGCCGGGGTCACCCACGCGCCCTTGATCCGCCAGACGGCGGTGAGCGCGAGTGCGAAAATCAGGATCGCGGGCAGCGGCCCGGTAACGCGCGCGGCGGTGACTTCGCCGAGCTGGATGAAGGTCGCGGCGATGACACCGACCACGGCGGCGGCGACCCCGGCGAGCAGGCGGTGGAGCGCGGGGTTTTCGACCACCGCCTCCAGCCGTTCGAAGAAGATCAATGAGAAAGCGAAGGCGGGCAGGAACATCCCCACGGTGATCGCGAGCGCGCCGCCGGGGCCGCCGACGACATAGCCGACGAAGGTCGCGAAGATGACGAGCGGCGCGGGCAGTATCCCGGCGAGCGCGACGCCGTCGAGGAAGGCCGCATCGTCGATCCAGCCGCGCCCGACGGTGTCGGCGCGGACATAGGGGATCGCCGTATAGGCGCCGCCGAAGGTCAGCAGGCCGCCCTTCAATCCTGCGATGAACAGCGCGAGCAGGGTGATCGGCGCATCCGCGGTACCGGCGACGAGCGCCGCGCCGGGGTTGGGGATCGCAAATTGGTGCGCGGCGAAGGCGGCGCCGATCGCGGCAATGCCGACGGCGAGCGCGACGAGCTGGCGCTGCGCCGCGGCATAGACAAGCCCGCCCGCGATGAGCGGGATCCAGAAGGGCACCGCAGCGAGGGTCGCGAGCAGGCTGGCGACGGCGATTCCGGCGAGCAGGTGATCTTCGATGATGTGCTGGCCGATGCGGACGACGGCGCGCAGGATGATCGCCAGTACGGCGATCTGCACCCCGAGCAGGACGCCGGTCAGCCCGGGGTCGCCTGCGATCCAGGTGACATAGAGCCAGCCCGCAAGCAGCATCAGCAAGAGGCCGGGGAGCATGAAGCCGAGCCCGGCGAGCAGGCCGCCGATCCGCCCGCGCGCGATCATCCCCAAATGGACGCACAGTTCATGCGCTTCGGGGCCGGGCAGGACCTGCAGCACCGCGAGCAGGCGGTTGAAGCGCGCCGAATCGATCCAGCGTTCCTGATCGACGAGCGCGTGGCGGATCATCGCGATCTGCGCGACCGGGCCGCCGAAGGCGAGCGCGCCAAAACGCAGGAATTTGAGGAACAGCGCGGGCAGGCTGAGCTGCGACGGTTCGGTGGGGGTGGGGAGAAGGCTCATATCAACGCTCCGAGCGCCGCGGATGCGGCGGGTGGAGCGGACTTGGACGGCGCCGAACTGTTCTTGGCCGTCTGAACGGGCGTCCGCGTCGGCCCGTTACCCCGCCTATCATCGAAGGCACGCCGCGCTGTCAAGCCGGGTTTCTAAAGCCAGCCGATGCTTTTGAAGCGCCAGAAGACCAGCCCCGAGCCGCCGAAAATCAGGGCCAGCGCAAAGGGGTAGCCGAAGGCCCAGTCGAGTTCGGGCATGAATTCGAAATTCATGCCGTAAATCCCTGCAATCGCGGTCGGCACCGCAAGGATCGCGGCCCAGGCGGCGAGCTGGCGGGTGATGACGCCCTGGCGTTGCTGTTCGAGCATCCCGTTGGTTTCGATCACCGACGCGGCGACATCGCGGAGGCCGGTGAGGCGGAACTCGGCACGCTGGACATGATCCCAGATGTCGCGAAAGAAGGGACGCACCGCGGGGTCGATACAGGGCAGGTCATCCTCGCCCGCGAGGCGCCCGGCGACGTCTTTCATCAATCCGGCCAGCCGCTGAAACCGGATGACTTCGTGGCGCTGGGCATAAAGCTGGCGGATTTCGGCGGCGTCGAGCGGGGTGTCCATCACGCTGTCCTCGACCAGCAGCATCCGGTCCTCGATCGCGTCGATCAGCGGGAAATAGCCGTCGACGATGAAATCGAGGATGGCATAGAGGACATAATCGGGGCCGTGCGCGAGCTTGGCGGGCAGGGTTTCGAGCCGCGCCCGCACCTCGCTGTGGGTGCGGGCGGAGCCGTGGCGGACGGTGACGATGAAGTGGCGCCCGACAAAGATCGCCGTCTCGCCCGACTGGATCGTCCCGCCGCCAAGATTGCCGGTGCTGGCGATGATGAACAGCTGGTCGCCATAGACTTCGACCTTGGGCAGCTGCTTGGCCTTGGTCGCATCCTCGACCGCGAGCGGATGGAGGCCGAAGCGTTTGGCGATGCCCTCGAGCTCGCCCGGGGTCGGCTCGTAGAGGCCAAGCCAGAAGAAATCGCCCTCGGCGCAATCGTCGGGCAGTTCCTCGTCGGGACCGATGTCGCGGACGAGCTTGCCGTCATGATAAACGCGGGCGGCCATGATCGGCATCGGCGGGTTACTCCGTTCAGTGTGGCGCCGCTATAATGGGCGCCACACCGAAGGGAAATCAATCGTCGCGGTTGGCGATGTTGGTGAAGGCCGCCCAGGCGGCGGGGTGCGCCCATTCGGCTTTCCAGCCCGCGATCGCGCTGCCGTCGGCGCGCTTGCCGCTGCGCACCGCGGCCATGCCCTGTTGCAGCGCTTGCGCGCGCGACAGCGCCGGGTTGTTGCGCCGCGCCAGCAGCGTTTCGACGGTGAGCACCGCGGTCGCATCGTCCGACACGCGCCAGTGGCTGGCGAGCAGCGCGTCGGCCCCGGCGTAGAGAAAACCGCGCGCGAGCGCCGACAGGCTGTCGCCGCCGCCCGAATTTTCCGCCGACGCGGTGTTGCACGCCGACAGGATCACCCAGTCGGCTGACAGGGTCAAGCGCGCCGCTTCGGTCGCGGTGAGCAGCCCGTCGTCGATGTCGCTGGCCGTGGGTGGCGGGGTCAGCACCAGCCCCGGCTCGCTGAAGCCGATCGACGGGTCGGGGAGCAGCCCGTGGGTGGCAATCGCGACGATTTCGCTGGTCGCGAGCGCGGGGTCCTGGCGCAGCGCCGTCTCGGTCGCCTTGCCGTCGATCGTCAGGCTGCCCGGCGCGACGCCGAACAAACGTGCCATTGCCGCCAGCTCGACCTTGGTCCCGGGCAACGGCGCGAGGCGGCGTAGTACGTCGGGGTCGGCGAGCGGCGCGCCCGATGGCGACACGGCGTCGAATACCGCGATGCCGCGCGCGGCGCGCGATCCGGTGTCGCCGCCGACCAGCACCGGGGCGCCGTAACCGCGGAAACTGTTGCGGCGGCGATCGCGCGGCGGATCGCGGGTCAAGGTCAGCGCGGCGACGGCAGGCAAGCTGGTGAAGGCGAAACGGTCGGACAGCCACGCGGCGCGCGCCAGCGTGTCGGGATCGGCGATGTCGGCGCCCGCGGGCCGCGCGGTCGCCGACAGCATCGCCAGCGGCAGGTCGCCAAGCTTGCCCGAGCTGGCGACATAGATGCGCTGGCTGTCCCTCAGCAGCGGCTCGACCGGTTCGATCAACAGTTTGTAGAGCGCGTTGGCGGTGTCGAGATCGAAGCGGCGATGGCCTTCGAGTTCGAGCGCCGACATCGGCAGCGCGTCGAGCTCGGCCTTGCGCGCCGCCGAACAGGTGGCGAAATCGACGTCGCAGCGTAGATCGGAAATCTGTTTCAGGACAACCGCGACCTCTTTGCCCGGACGGCTCCACCCGACCGATGTCGGGGTGACGACGAACAGGTGCAGCGCGTTCGCCGCTTCGGTCATGAGCAGCAGCGCTTCGCCCGGCTTCAGCGCCTGCCGCGCTTCGGCCAGGCTGATCGGGCGCGGCGCGACGAGCTGGCGATAGGATGGATATTTGCTGTCGATCAGCGCGCTCACCTTGGCCAGCTCAGCCTGTACCGTGTCGAGTTCGCCGCGCAGCCGTGCCGCCTCGACCGGTTTGCGCCCGCCGAGAGCGCGGAGGAGATTTTTGTCGATGAGGTTCGCCTTGGCGGCAAGATCCTGTTCCTGGCGTACCGCTTCGGCCATTTGCGGCGTCTTGGCGGCGCTGCGCGCTGCGGTTTGCAGCACCGCGCGGCCCGAAGCGGACGCAATCGCATCCTGCGCGGCGCGAAAGGCACGGTCCTGAATCTCCGCCTGCTGCGCGGCGTCGGGGGTGGCCTCCATCAGTCCGAACGCGGTGTTCAGATAGGTGGTGAAAATACCGCGGTCGGGGGCGGCCTGCTGCCGGTCGAGCGCCGCGAGCCCGACCGCGCCGCTGCCCGCGGCGCTTTGTTCGTTCAGGCGGCGCAGGATCGCGACCGCCTTGGCGGCCAGCGGCTCGGCCTCGGCGGCCTTGCCCTGGCGCAGCAGGGTCAGCGCCAGATTTTCATAGGCGCGTGCCGTATCGATATGCGTCTCGCCAAGGTTACGGCGCAGGATGTCGAGCGATTGGCGATAATAGGGTTCGGCGGCGCGGTCGCCGGGGCCGCTGCGGTCGCCGCGGACCAGCGCCGCGCCGACATTGTTGTAGGCGACGGCGGTCAGCGGGTGATCTTCGCCCAGCAGGCGGCGACGGATGGCGAGCGCCTTGCCGGTCATCTCGGCCTCCTCGGCATGGCGCCCGAGCCCGCCGAGCGTCGTCCCGAGACTGAGATAGGCCCAGGCGGTTTCGGGATTATCCTCACCGAACTTCGCGCGATAGACGGCGAGCGCCTCGCGCATCAGCGGTTCGGCGCGTGCCGCGTCGCCGCCGTCGCGCAAATTATAGGCAAGATTGATCTGGGTCGCGGCGTAGGAGGGATGGTCGCGGCCCGCGATGCCGCCCTGAATGTCCAGCGCGCGCCGATACATCGGTTCGGCCTCGGCATAGCGGCCCTGCCGGTTCAGGTTATGCGCAACATTGGCGTACATCGTCGCGGTGCGCTCGCTGTTGTCGCCATAGGCGCGGCGCGTGCTGTCGAGTGCCTGGCGCAGCAAGGGTTCGATGGCGGTGGGCGGCAAGCCGCGATTTTCCATGTTGAGCGCAAGGTTGTTCGTCGCCTCGGCGGTGAGCGGGTGCGCCGCGCCGAGCAGCCGGGTGCGGTTGTCCAGCGCCTTGCGATAGGCGGTTTCGGCTTCGCCAAAGCGGCCGGTCAGCCCGTAGCTATAGCCGAGCACGGTATAGCCGAGCGCCGCCTGAACGCTGTCGTCGCCCTTGGTCGCGCGCCAGATCGCGAGCGCGCGGTTCGCGGCGGTTTCGGCGTCGGCATAACGCCCGAGTTCGGTAAAGTTCACCGCGCGGTTATAGTGATGCAGCGCGACGTCGGGGCCGTTCGGGCCGGTCATCGCCTCGTCGATCGCCAGCGCCTTGTCGAGCATCGTCGCGGCTTCTTCGAACTGCCCCAGACTGCGCAACGTGACCGCCAGATTGGCGTATTGCGACGCGGTTTCGCGGTGCTGTTCGCCGTGGAGCGCCAGATTGGCGGCAAGTGCCTGACGGAACAATTTCTCCGCGCCGCGCATGTCGCCCAGCTCGACCAGCAGTCCGGCGAGATTGCCGGTCGCCGCTATCGTCGTTGCATGCTGCTGGCCAAATTGCGCGGTGCGCGCGGCGAGCAGGTCGCGGCGGAGTGGCAGCGCCTCGGCCGGGCGACCCTGTTTGGCGAGGTTGGTGGCGAGGAAGCCGGTGGCGGTGAGCGTCTGATCGTCCTGCGCCCCAAGGTATCGGCTATTGATCGCGAGGAGGCGGCGCCAATTGGCTTCGGCATCCTTCAGCTGGTTTTGTTCCTCGAGGTTGAATGCCAGCGCGCGATAACCAAGGCTGGTAATCAAATTGTCGGCGCCATAGCGTTTCGTCGCTTCGTCGATCCAGCGCCGATAGACGTCGCCCGCCTCGCCAAGCTTGCCTGCCCGTTCAAGTTCCATGCCGCGGTTGATCAGGTCGAGCATCTTTTGCTGATCGGCGTCGAGCGGCTTGGCCTCGGGGGCGGCGGCGCTGGCGGGGGCCGTGTCCTGCGTAAAGGCGGCGGGCGCGGCGGTCCACATGGGGGCGGCGAGGAGCAGCGCAAACAAGCGATGGCGTCGGTCGGTCATGGGACGGCGTATTCCCTGTCTTGTGTCAAGATAATGATAAATCTGGATATTGGCAGTGGTGGCCTTGCGCGATCACACAGGTGGAGCGTCGGGTGGGTGGCAATTGGGGTTTAAAAGGGGCGGATTTGCGGGGGTGTGACGGGGATCACTGGCAGACGGCGAGATGATGACCCGGTACATTTGGGGTGGGCGCGTGCGACGGTAATGGACGCGATTCCTCGCTGTGGCGCAGCCATGGGGAGGGGGACCGCCGCGAAGCGGGGGTGGAGAGGCAGCGGCCTTGCGTCGGGCCTCATCGGTGTCGGCCCCTCCGTCAGCCCTGCGGGCTGCCACCTCCCCATCGCTTCGCGACAGGGAGGATCGTCGGCGCCTGCCCACCTGTGTTACCTGAATAAAACCCCTTGCCAAACAGGCGCTACAAATGTAGCACGCTACAAATGTAGCGCATGAGGTGAGTCGCATGTTGTCCAGTTTGCCGCCGCGGGAACGCGAAATTGTCGATATTCTGTACGAGCGCGGCGCGTCGACCGTGACCGAGATCGGCGAGGCATTGAGCGACGAACTGTCGGGCTCGGCGATCCGCGCGATGCTGAAGCGGCTGGAGGCGAAGGGGTTTGTGGCGCGCGAAGCGTCGGACAACGGCTTTGTCTATGCGCCGAGCGTATCGGACAAGACCGCGCGCAAATCGGCGCTGAGCCAGGTGGTGCGGGTGTTTTTCAACGGATCGGCGACCAGCGCCGCCGCGGCCTTGCTGGGGATGCAGGAGGAAATGAGCGCGGATGAGCTCGACGAGCTGGAAAAGCTGATCGGGCAGGCGCGCGAAGGGAGAGCGAAATGATGATCACCGCTTCGATGTTGATCGGGCTCGCCTGGAAGTCGGTGCTGATCGCCGGGCTGACGCTGGCGTTGCTGCGGCTGGCGCGGACGCGTTCGGCGGGCGAGCGGTCGCTGGTCGCGCATGTCGGCCTGCTGGCGCTGCTGGTGCTGCCGGCCGCCTCGCTGGCGCTGCCGATATGGCAGCCGCTGCCCGCGAGCTGGGTCGCCGAGGCAGCACCCCGAGCCGTTTCGAGCAACGCGACGGGGGGATCGGCGGTCGATCCGGTGGCCGCGACGACATCCGTCCCGGTCGTGGCGGATACCGCCGGATCGCCGCCGATCAGCTGGTCGGTGGGGGCCGACCTTGCGCCCTTTCTCTACCTTGTCCCGCTCGCGCTGCTGTTTGGAGTGATGTTGCTGGCGGTGGTGCGGCTGTTCGCGATGCGCGGACGCGCCGAAATTCTGGTCGACGGGTCGTGGCTGTCGGCGCTCGCCGAGGCGCAGCGGCGGATGGGCTTCAAACATGGCACAGCGTTGCTGGTCAGCGACGAACTGCGCTCGCCGATCAGCTGGGGACTGCTGCGGTCGACGATCGTGCTGAGCCCGAAGGCGGCGCAGGCGGTCGGCGAGGCAGAGGCGATCATCGCGCACGAGCTGGCGCACATCGCGCGGCTCGACTGGGCCAAGCTGCTTGCCTCGCGCATCGCCTGCGCGATTTTCTGGTTCAATCCCCTGGTCTGGATGCTGGCGCGCGAGAGCCATCAGCTGCGCGAAGAGGCGGCCGACGACGCGGTGCTGATGGCCGACATCGACGGTCCCGACTATGCGACGCTGCTGGTCGGCGCGGCGCGGCATGACAATAAGGCGGCGCTGATGGCGGCGCATGGCGTCGCGCCGTCGAAGAGCAGCCTGAAACGCCGGATCACCCGCGTGCTCGACGCCAGTCTGAAGCGCGGGCCGGCAAGCGCGAGCTGGGTGTTGATGAGCCTGGTCGTGCTGGCCGGCGTAACCGCGCCGCTGGCCGCCTTTTCGGCGACCGCAGCCGAAGAAAAGATCGCCGCAAAGGATAACCGGACCGCGGCGCTAGCCGAACGGAAATCGGCGATCGCGTCGGCGCGCGTTGCCGGAGCAGCGAAAGGCGATGCCGAGGATCAGGCCGCCGCGACCGCATCGACCGAGAAGCTGAGCGCCGAGCAGCTGATCAACCTGCGCGCCGTCGGGGTCACCGCCGAATATGCCGCCGAGATGCGCGCCGAGGGGGCGTCGATGGATGTGGACGAGCTGATCTCGGCGCGCGCAAGCGGCGTCGATCCCGCCTATATCCGGCAGATGCGCCACATCTTTCCGAACGTGGACGTCGACGAATTGATCGGCGCCTCGGCGTTGCACATCGAACCCGCCTTTGCCCGCGACATGAAATCGCATTTCCCCGACATCGGTATCGACGATGTGATCGCGCTGCGCGCGATGGGGGTCGATTGCGACTTCGTCACCGACATGCGGAAGGCCGGGGTGCGGATGCGCAGCGCCGACGACGCGATCGAATTGCGTGCGACGTCGAAAGCCCGACCGACCGTCAGGTCGAAGTCGGCGGTGGCGCGGTCGGCAAGCGGCCCCACGGTCCGCATGAGCGCGGACGGGATGACGATGGAAGCGCGCAGCAGCGATGGCCGGGTCGCGCGGATCGAAATGGCCGAACCGTCCGCACCCCCCGAACCACCGGCGCCGCCAACCAGCTGACGCCCGGACATTCGTCCAAGCCTGAATATCGTTGATCGAAGCCTTGTTTTGAAACGCCGCTGCGGGGGCGAGCGATGACGCTCGTCCAGCGTCGGCAAGAGGAGTGCTGCCATGAAAACCCCCATGATCGCCGCAACCGCCGCGCTGATGACCGTCATCGCCTGCGCCGCGCCGAGCAATGCCGCCGACCCGCTGGTGATGACCGACATCGAATGGAAAGCGCAGCCCGGAAAAGGCCAGCCGCATTTGCGGGTGAGCCACGGGCGGTCGAGCAGCGATCTGTCGCTGGGCAGCGCGCGCGCCGCCTTGGCGCCCGCCCGCGATGCGCTGCAGGGCGCGGCGGGACCGGTGGCCTTTACGGTGGAACATGAGGCGGGAACGCTCGCCTGTACCGGCACGCTGACGCGCGCGTTTGAAGGGACGGGGCGTTGCCGCTTTACCTCTGACCCCGCGTTCGAGGCGGCGCTGGCGTCGCGCGCGCTGGTGCCCGAGCGGCGCAGCGACATGCTGTCGATGCTGATGGTCGACGCGACGATCGCGCTGGCCGATGGGCTGACCGATGCCGGAGCGAAGCCGAAAGACGCCGACGAGCTGATCGCCGCAGCAGCGCTGGAGGTCACCCCTGCCTATCTTCGCGACCTGAAATCCGAAGCATTGGTGCTGACCGACGTCGACGATGCGATCGCGTGCAAGGCGCTGGGGGTTGACGGCGCCTATGTGCGCGGGCTGGCCGCGGCGGGGTATCGCAAGCTGAGCGCCCATGATGTCGTGGGGATGAAGGCGATGGGGGTCACCGGCGAATATGCCGTGGCGATGAACCGCGCGACGCAGGGGGTCAAGTGATGCGGCTGATCAGCCTTTGCGCATTGTCCGCCGCGATCGCATCGCCGGTGCTGGCGCAGGAAACCGCGGCGACCGGCGAAGCGCCGCCGCCCGCTGCAGCAGCGACGGCGGCGACGGGCGCGGACGGCAGCGCGCGGCAGGTCTTCACCGCCGCCGATTTCGCCCGTTACGCACCGACAAACGCCTATGACATGCTGAACCAGGTTCCCGGCTTTTCGATCCGCGACAATGAAAATCTGCGCGGGCTGGGGCAGGCGACGGGCAATGTGCTGTTCAACGGCGAGCGGCCATCGAACAAGGGTGATGATATGTACACCCAGCTGTCGCGCATCCCGGCGGGAAATGTCGAACGGATCGAGATTGTCGATGGCGCGACGCTGGATATTCCCGGCCTTTCGGGGCAGGTCGCCAATATCGTCTATCGCGCCGACAGTTTTTCGGGGCAGTTTTCCTGGAAACCCGAATTTCGGGCGCATCATACCGACCCGCTGTTTACCCGCGCCGACGTGTCGGTTCGCGGGCGCAGCGGAACGGTCGAATATGAGGTTGCGCTCAGCAATGACAGCGCCCGGCGCAGCGGCGCCGGCGGGCCGACGATTATTACCGACGGCGCGGGGCAGGTCACCGAACGGCGCCATGACGTCTGGAACACCCATTTCGATGCGCCGAAGCTGTCGGGGCGGCTGACCTGGGATCCGGCGGGTGACACGGTGGTGAACATCGGCGGACATTATCAGCGCGAATATGACCGCTATGACGAGGATGGCGTCCGCGTGTCGCCGGGCCAACCCGACCGCGAGCGTATCGTCCGCCAGACCGACGATGCCTGGAATTACGAGGTCAACGGCGATTATCAGTTCGGGGTGGGGCCGGGCAGGCTGAAGCTGATCGGGCTGCGCCGCTTCAGTCACGAACCTTATGTGCAGGAGATCGTCACCACCCCCATCGGCGGCGCCGCCACGGGCGATCGCTTTGCGCAGACCGGCGACATCGGCGAAACGATCGGACGCGGCGAATATCAGTGGAAGATGCTGGGCGGCGACTGGCAATTGTCGGGCGAGGCAGCGTTCAACAAGCTCGACAATGTTGCGTCGATCGCGGTGCTCGATGCGAACGGAGTGTTTATCGAACAACCGTTTGTCGGCGGCACTGGCGGGGTGAAGGAAGATCGCTACGAAGGCTTGCTGAGCTTCGGTCGCAAGCTGACCGATACGCTCAATTTCCAGATTATCGGCGGCGCCGAACATTCGACGATCACCCAGACCGGAATGAACGGGCTGACGCGCAGCTTTTTCCGCCCCAAGGGCTCGATCTCGCTGGCATGGACGCCGTCGTCCGATTTCGACGTGTCGGCGAAACTGCGTCGCCGGGTGCTGCAACTGTCCTTCTATGATTTTCTGGCGCGCGCGTTCCTGAACGACGGCAACCAGAATGAAAGCAACAACGACCTGCGCCCGCAGCAGGACTGGACCTATGAGGCCGAGATCAACAAGAAGTTCGGCGCGTGGGGATCGACCAAGCTGATCCTGATTTATCGCGATGTCGAGGACCGCGTCGATGTCGTGCCGGTCGGTGCGAACGGTGAGGCGGTCGGCAATATCGCCAAGGCAAAGGCAGGCGCGATCGACTGGACTGCGACGATCAACCTCGACCCTGCGGGGCTGAAGGGGGTCAAGCTCGACACGCGGCTGCTGCTCCAGAAATCGTCGCTCCGCGATCCCTTTACCGGCGAAAAGCGCCAGTGGAACGGCTTCACCGATACGGTCGCCTATGTCGGTGTTCGGCACGATGTCGCGGGTACCGATTGGGCATGGGGCGCTGACGCCGAATATACGCACAACCAGCCGAGTTACCGGCGCAACCAGAGCGACAAGATCTGGGAAGGGCCGGTGTGGGCGACGGTCTTTGTCGAGCACAAGAATGTGATGGGGCTGACCGTGCGCGCGCAGGTCCGCAACATCGCCAACGCCAGGTCGAAGCGCGATCGCTCCGTTTACACGGGGGTGCGCGGTGCGAGTCCGATCGCCTTTGTCGAAGAACGCGACCGGCTGATCGGCCCGATCTTCTCCTTCTCGGCGCGCGGGACGTTTTAGGGGGGACATGATCCTCCCTGTGGCGCAGCCATGGGGAGGGGGACCGTCCGCCAAGCGGATGGTGGAGGGGCTTTGCGAGGGTAGTGCCAAAGCCCCTCCGTCAGCGCTTCGCGCTGCCACCTCCCCATCGCTGCGCGACAGGGAGGATGTGGTTCCAGCGTTCGGTCCTTCGCGCTATGCCCGGCGCGATGAAACCCCGCCGCACCAAAATCTATTTCGACGGCGGGTGCCGCCCCAATCCCGGTGCGATGGAGATTGCCGTCGTGATCGGCGGGGTCGCGGCGATCGACCGCGCGGCCGGGACAGGCAGCAGCATGGACGCCGAATGGCTGGCGCTGATCGCGGCGCTGCGGCTGGCGCAAGCGCGCGGGCTCAGCGACTTTGTCTTGCTGGGCGATGCGGCGGCGGTGGTGGCGCAGGCGAATGGCGCGGTTGCGGCGCGCCATGGCGCCGCGGCGCATCTGGCGGTATTCCGGGGCTTGGTCGGCGACGGCCCGGCCCCGCGCGTCCGTCATGTCAAGCGCAGCCAGAATCTGGCGGGCATTGCGCTGGCGCGGCGCTGACCCGCGATAGCATCCGATCGGGTTGCAAATCTGTACTAGTTCTTGCAAGGGGAAGCGTGGCTATCCCGATGCAATATAATGAAAGAACGGTGCGTTGAAGCCGACCCATCCCTTGCCCGTGCATCACAGCTGGCCGCTGTATGAACGCGAACGCTATTTCGAGCTGGGGCGGCTGCACGGCGCCGATACGCTCGACGCGGTGGCGAATAGCGGCGATATCGCGACGGTGGAGCGGTTCGGACCGGGGCTGCCGGGCTGGTGGGAATGCGACCTGGCGGCGGGCAACCGGCTGAGCTGGTCGAACGAGGTCTTTGATATTTTCGGCCTGCCGCGCGGCGCCGCGGTGACGCGCGCCGAGGCCGCCGCGCTGTACGAGGAGGGATCGCGCGCGGCGATGGAAAAATTGCGTGCCTATGCGATCAAGCATCGCCGCGGCTTTACGCTCGATGTCGAAATCCGGCCGACCGCGGCGCCGCCGCGCTGGATGCGCCTGATCGCCGCGCCGCTGTGCGCCGATGGCGCGATCGTCAAATTGCAGGGCCTGAAATTCATCGTTCCCGGCAGCGCCTAGCGCCGCGCGGCGATCGCCGACCAATGGCGGCTTTGGACGACGAAGCGTTGCTTCGCGGCGGCAAGTGGCGCGTGCGGCTCGACCGGGCCTGATAAACCAACGGTCTGCGCCAGCGGCGTTGACCTGATTTAACCATCGTCACAAGCCGAAATCCACGGGTGTTGCGGGCGTGACCGCGCGCGCGCCCGATTCTCCAATCCGCATCACCAGGGGCGTTCGGCGCATATGAAATTTTTTAATCGGTTCGGTTCGGCCGCGCATGACATGGCCATCGATCTGGGGACCGTGAATACCGTCGTCTATGTCCGCGACAAGGGCATCGTCCTCAACGAACCGTCGGTCGTCGCGCTGGAAACGCGCGACGGGGTACGGCGGGTGAAGGTCGTCGGCAACGAGGCCAAGCTGATGATGGGCAAGACGCCGAGCAACATCCAGGCGATCCGGCCGCTGCGCGATGGGGTGATCGCCGACATCGACGTCGCCGAACAGATGATCAAGCATTTCATCCAAAAGGCAAAGGGCGGCGTGGGCGTGCTGCGTCAGCGCAGCAATGTCGTGATCTGTGTGCCGTCGGGATCGACGATGGTCGAACGCCGCGCAATCCGCGACGCCGCATCGAACGCGGGCGCGGTGTCGGTGCAGCTGATCGAGGAATCGCTGGCGGCGGCGATCGGCGCCGGGCTGGACGTCACCGCGCCGCTGGGGGCAATGGTCGTCGACATCGGCGGCGGCACGACCGAGGTTGCGATCCTGTCGCTGGGGGGCATCGCGTACAGCAATTCGGTGCGCGTCGGCGGCGACAAGATGGACGACATGATCTCCTCGTACATCCGCCGCAAACATAATCTGATGATCGGCGAAATGACCGCCGAACGGGTCAAGCTGGCGGTCGGCTGTGCCGTGGCGCCCGAGGGCGAGGGCATGATCATCGCGGTGAAGGGCCGCGACCTGGTCAACGGCCGACCGGCGGAAGTGCAGGTCAGTGAGGCCGAGATCGCCGAAGCGCTCGCCGAACCGGTCGGGCAGATCGTCGCCGCGGTGCGCGCCGCGCTGGAACAGACGCCGCCCGAACTGTCCGCCGACATCATCGACGAAGGCATCACGCTGACCGGCGGCGGCGCGCTGCTGCGGCGGATGGACGTCGCGATCGCCGAAGCGACGGGATTGTCGGTCCGGGTCGCGGACAATGCGCTGATCTGCGTCGCGATGGGCGCGGGGCAGGCGTTCGAGGACCGGTCGTATCATGGGGTGCTGATTGCGGCTTGATTTTGGCTGGACGCCGATGGGCCGATAGGGGGAGGTTTCCAGGCTGCCCTCTATTCCCGTTCGTGTCGAGCGAAGTCGAGACACGCGAGGTCATGCACGATGTCAGCGCGTCTCGACTTCGCTCGACACGAACGGATTTCAAACGACAGCTTGCCCACAAACCATCGGTATCTGACCTTCTTCAGTCAGGCGTAAGCGTCGATCGCGGCGAGGTGCGCCGCCTTTGCGGCATCATCCAGAAACGACCCGGTGAAGCTGTTCCGCGCGAGGGTCAGCAGGTCGCCTCTCGACAGGTCGAGCGCGTCGGCGACGGCCTGATAGTTGGCGTTGACATAGCCGCCGAAATAGCTGGGATCGTCGCTGTTCACCGTGGCATGCAGCCCCGCGTCCAGCATGATTTTCAGCGGATGCGCGGCGATGTTGTCGACGACGCAGAGCTTCAGGTTCGACAGCGGGCAGATGGTGAGCGTGATGCCCCGGGCGGCGAGGCGCGCGACGAGGGCGGGGTCTTCGAGGCTGCGGTTGCCATGGTCGATGCGGTCGACCTTGAGCAGGTCGAGCGCTTCATACACATAGACGGGCGGACCTTCCTCGCCTGCATGCGCGACAAGCTTCAGGCCAAGGTCGCGGGCGCGGGCGAAGACGCCTTCGAACTTGGCGGGCGGGTGGCCGACCTCCGAGCTGTCGAGACCGACGCCGTCGATGCGGCCCAGATATGGCAATGCTTCGTCGAGCGTCGCCTCGGCGTCGGCTTCGCTGAGGTGGCGGAGGAAACACATGATCAGTTTCGAGGTGATGCCATAGCGCGCCTGCGCATCGTCGAGCGCGCGGGTGATGCCGGTGATGACGGTACCGAACGCGACGCCGCGCGCGGTATGGCCCTGCGGATCGAAAAAGATTTCGACGTGGCGCACCGCGTCGGCATGCGCGCGAGCGAGGTAAGCGGCGGTGAGGTCGTAGAAGTCTTGCTCGGTGTGGAGGACGCCCATCCCCTGATAATAGATGTCGAGAAAATCCTGGAGTTTCGAGAAGGCGTAGGCGGCGCGGACCTCTTCGACATTGGCGAACGGGATGGCGACCCCATTGCGCTGCGCGAGGTCGAACATCAGCTCGGGTTCGAGCGAGCCTTCGATATGCAGATGGAGCTCGGCCTTGGGCAGGCCCGCGATGAACGCAGCGCGCTCGGCAGCCGAAGCAAAACCGTCAGCCATTGGTATGCCCCTCTTCGCGCAGGATGATGGCCGCTTCGGGCTTGTGCTGGCGGATTTCGTCGATCGTCAGCCCGTCGATTTCGTGCGGAAAGATCAGCCACTGGTCGGTTTCGTGAACGAAGAAATCGGGGTGGAGGTCGGTGACGTTGCGCCCGGGTTTGAACCAGACGGTCGCGATACGAATGTCGCGCGGCATATTGTGGCGGCAGCGGGCTTTCAGCTCGGCGATGAAGGCGCGGATGCTGCGCCCGCTGTCGAACACATCGTCGATGATCAGCAGCCGGTCGTCGGGGTCGAGCGTGTCGATCAGATAGCCCAAGGCGAACACCTTCACCTCGGGATCCTGGCGGTCGATGCCGTGATAGGATGAGGTGCGGATCGCGATATGGTCGCAATGCTGGCCGTGATAATCGAGCAATTCCTGCACCGCGATGCCGACTGGCGCGCCGCCGCGCCAGATGCCGACGAGGTGGGTCGGTTTGAACCCGCTGTCGATGACCTGCATCCCCAGCCGCAGCGAATCGGCGAGGAGGTCGTTGGCGCTGATGAAGATCTTGTCGGCGGTCATGGCCGAGGGGTAATCGGGCGGGGCGGTGTCCGCAAGGCGGGTTTGCGGTAACTCCCGTCAGTCGGGTGCGGCTTGTGGTCCCAGCTCGGCGCGCAGGAAGGCGCTGATCTTGGTCCAGCTGTCGGCGCGCGCCGCGGCATTGCCGACTTCGGTGCCGCCGAGCTGTGCCCAGTTTCGGCGCGTCTTGGCGTCGGTAAAGGGCGCCCCCATCACGCCATGTCCGGCATCATTGTACCGCAGCACGATCGGCGCGGGCGCTGCATTCTTGGCGGCGCGCGCGACGATCTGGTCGGTCATCGGGCAGCTGGGCCACAGTTTTTCGGCCTCGCCGCAGATCAGCATCAGCTTGCCCTGAAATTTCTCGACCGGGATGACGGCGGCGGGATTGGCGCTCACTTCCTTGAGGCCGTTCACAAACACCGGCATCAGCCCGTCGGCGCCAGGTCGGCCCTTATAGGCGAGGTGCGGCAGCGGTTCGCCCTTCTCGCTCCAGGAGGAGCTGAACGATCCTAACAGATAGTTTTCGCCCGACATGCCGTCCCACACGACGCTCGACGGCATGCCAAGCACTGCGGCGCGAATGCCCGGATAGCGCGTCGCAACCACCAGCCCCGCCTCGGCACCTTTCGAATAGCCGACAATGCCGATCCGGTTCGGATCGACCTGCGGCTGCCTTTTGAGCCAGTCGAGCGCTTTGTAGAAGTCCTCCAGCGGGATATTCTTCAGCTTCGCCGATTTGCCGGGAGCGTTGTGATAGGCGAGTTGCAGCGTGTGATAGCCTTGCGCTTGCAGCAACAGCGCCAGCGCGTGCATGTCCTTGCCCAGCCCGCCTTCGGAGCCGCCGAGCAGCAATATGGCGGGCGAGGGACCGGACCCCTGAGCGGGGAAATAATTGGCAAGAATGCCGTTGTTCGCCACGCGCTGGCCGGTGGGCCCCGCATCGACGATCCGCGCCGGTTTCGGCGGCTGGACGATCATCCACGCCGCGCCGCCCGCGCCGACAACAACCAGCGCACCCAGCAGTCCAAGCGTGATTTTCCATTTGCGTTTCATCGTCGCCCTTCCCGTCGAACTGTATTATCCATATAGAACAGTTTCCGGATTGGCGACAAAAAAGGGGCCGCTCGCACGGCCCCATTTGTACTAGTGCATGGCGATCAGCCTGCCAGCCGCGCCGCATATACCTCGCGCAGCCGCACGAAATTGTCCCAGTGCGGGGTGGCTTGCGTGCCGCTGAGCTTTGCCTCCAGCACATCGACATGCGCGTGCCAGCCGGCGCTGACGTTGAGCAGGACGGCGGGGTCGGTCACGCGGTGGTGGGTGATCGTCAGCAGCACCTCGTCGCCCCGCGGTTCCAAGGTGAAGGTTACCCCGCCGGTGCTGCCCCAGCTGATCGCCAGCCGGTGCGGGGCGTCGCATTCGAGGACTTCGCAGGTCATGCGATGTTCGTCGCCCATGGCTTCGGGGCGGGTGCCGGGCGGATCGGTCAGCTCGTCGTTGCGCCACACCAGTTCGACCGCGGCGCCGACCTTTTCCTCCATCGCTCCCGCGGCGAGCCACTGGCGGCGGAGGTCGCTGTCGACGAGATAGGACCAGATGCGCTCGATCGGGCCGGGCAGCAGGCGTTCGAGCGTCAGCGTCGCATCCTCGCGAACGACGCCATAAGCGTCGGCGGGCGTCATTGTGGCCATCATCATTCTCCTTCTTTCCCGGGGAGGGGTGGTTTGACGGGAGGCGTCCCCGAATTGGGCGCGCGCAGTAGCGCTTCGAGCGTGTCGAGGCGGTCGGTCCAGAAACGGCGGTAGATGCCGAGCCACTGGTCGGCCGACATCAGCGGCGCCGGATCGAGGCTACAGATATGGGTGCGGCCGCGGACGTCGCGGCGGATCAGCCCCGCGCCCTCGAGCACCTTGATATGCTTCGAAGCCGCGGCGAGCGACATGGCGAAGGGCGCGGCGAGGTCGCCAACGCTGCGCTCGCCGGCGGCAAGCTCGCCGAGCATGGCGCGCCGTGTTGCGTCGCCGAGCGCGTGGAAGACCGTATCGAGAGCGAGCGAATCATGTTCAACCATGTGGTTGAATATGACCTGACCAATTTTATTGTCAACCGATTGGTTGAATTATTTGACGTCGATCCCGGCAATCCGGTTTCCGGCGTCTTCGCGGTAGGGCGTCCAGTCGGCGGGGCATGTGTTCACCGCCCTTGGCAATCCCTGCATACCCTCGGTCACCCAGCAATCGTTGAAGATCGAGCAATAGCAGGAACGGACCTTGAGCTTCCACCGTTCGCGGTTGAACTTCTGCCACACCTGTTCGGACGCCGGGCTGCGCGGAAAGCTGATGAATTCGAGCGTCTCGCCCGGGCGTACCGCCACCCCGCTGGACGGCGAGGTGGAAAAACGCAGCGCCTGCGCCGGGGTGTTGGTGCAGCACGCCCGCAGCAGTTCGAGCGGCGTGGCGATCGGCTTGCCTTCATAGCGAATTTCGATCGGGCCGAGGATCGCGGGGCCGACACCATTGTTCGTCAGCGACAGCGCAATATCCTGATTGCCGTCCGCGTCGCCGTTGCTCGTGCCAAAGGTGACGAAGGGCATCACCCCGCCGGTCTGCATCTTTTGCGTCGCATCGGCCTGGACAAAGGCAAACCAGGCGAGCGCGAGCGACGCGATCAGCGCGGGCAGGCCGATCAGGAAATGCGCGATCGTGATCAGCGGCAGATAGCGGAGCAGGCGCGATGCCGTCTCGGTCGCGGCGGCGGCGCTGGGGGCTGGATCATGGTCGGGCGTATCGGTCATGCTTTTCCCCTGTCTGGCCCATGTCTGACCTATGTGGCGCGGTTGGCGCGTCATCTAGCCGGATTCCGGTTCCTTTCCAACGACCCCTGAGATCGGGAATGGCGCGGCGTCGGCGCACAGGGGGCGATGCCCCCGCCGGGGCGCGGCAAATTTCGGCTTTCGTGCCATGGGCGATCGGATCATAAGCGGGGTATGTTGACGATCCTTCTTTCGCTCGCCCTGACGGCGCAGGCTGGTCCCGCCGTCATGACCACGCCGCCGGGTACCGGCCCGACCGTCCGGCCGATGATGGCACCTCCGCCCCCGCCGCCACCCTTGCCGGTGCCGGTCGTCGCGCCCGACACGCGGCCCTATGTTGCGCTGGTCACCGACCTTGGCACGATCACCGTGCGGCTTGAAAACAAACGCGCGCCGGTGACCAGCGCCAATTTCCTCCGCTATGTCGATGCCAAGCGGATGGACGGGTTCAAATTCTATCGTTCGACCAAAAGCTGGGGGCCGGCGAACCAGCTGGTGCAGGCGGGCAATCGCGGCGATGCGCGCAAGAATTTTCCGCCGATCGCGCACGAGCCGACGAAGACCAGCGGGCTGACCAATTGCAAGGGCGCGCTGTCGATGGCGCGGCTGAACCCCGGCGATGCCACGACCGATTTTTTCCTGCTGCTGTCGGACATCAAGGGGTTCGACAGCGATGCACCGGGCGGCGACGGGGCGGGCTTTGCAGTGTTCGGCGAAATCGTCAGCGGCGCCGATGTCGCGGCGGCGATCTTCAACGCGCCCATCTCGCCCACGGCCGGCGAGGGGGTGATGAAGGGCCAGATGCTGGAGCCGCAGGTCACGATCAAGACCGCGCGCCGCGTTCCCGCGCCCGCCGATGCGCTGAAAGGGTGCGTGGTAAAGGCGCCGTAAATCTGCGGCGAACCACCCATCATTTATTTTGCGTTCATCGGCGCTGTGGCTATACCGCGCGCATGACTCATCGCACCCCTTCGCGCGCCACCGTGCGCCTGCTCGCTGCCGCTCTGGTTATTACCCCCATGCTGGCGGCCTGTGGCGGCGCCGGGGTCAAGAAAGACACGCGCTATGTCGCGCGCGACGTCAACACGCTGTACCGCGCCGCGCAGGATCGGCTTGATCGCGAGCAATATGGCGTTGCTGCGGCGCTGTTCGACGAGGTCGAGCGTCAGCATCCCTATTCGCCCTGGGCGCGCCGTGCGCAGCTGATGAGCAGCTTCAGTTACTATATGGACCGCGAATATACGCCCGCGATCGAAGCGGCGCAGCGATTCCTGGCGATCCATCCGGGCAACAAGGACGCGCCCTACGCTTATTATCTGATCGGGCTCAGCTATTATGAGCAGATCAGCGATGTCACCCGCGACCAAAAGATCACCCAGCAGGCGTCGAACGCGCTGGGCGAGGTGATCCGCCGCTATCCCGACAGCCGCTATGCCGCCGACGCGCGATTGAAGATCGACCTGGTGCAGGACCATTTGGCGGGCAAGGAAATGGAAATCGGTCGCTTCTATCAGCGCAGCTCGAACTGGCTGGCGGCGTCGATCCGCTTTCGCGAAGTCGTCGACAAATATCAGACGACCAGCCACGCGCCCGAGGCGCTGTACCGCCTGACCGAATGCTATCTGTCGCTCGGCATTCCCGCCGAGGCGAAGAAGTCGGCGGCGGTGCTGGGCGCCAACTATCCGGGCAACGAATGGTATGAGCGCGCGTACAAGCTGATGCAGAAGCACGCGCCGAGCGCCTGATTGCGCCGGGAATAGATTCTGCCTTTGTTCTGCGGTAAGGACGGCCTGTGCTGACCGCTTTGTCCATCGCCAATATCGTTCTGATCGAACGGCTCGACCTCGATTTCACGCGCGGGCTGGGGGTGCTCACGGGCGAGACTGGGGCGGGCAAGTCGATCCTGCTCGACGCGCTGGGACTTGCGCTCGGCGCGCGCGCCGACAGCGCGCTGGTGCGGCAGGGAAGCGGACAGGCGCAGGTCACCGCCACTTTTGTCGCGCCCGCGGCGGGAACGCCGCTGGCCGCGCTGCTCGCCGAAAACGAGATGGCGCCCGAACCGGGCGAGCCTTTGCTGATCCGCCGCACCCTGAAAGCCGATGGCGGCAGCCGCGCTTTTTTGAACGATCAGCCCTGTTCGGCGGCGCTGCTGCGCGAAGTTGGCGCGCATCTGGTCGAAATCCACGGCCAGCATGATGATCGCGGCCTGCTCGCGCCCGCAGGCCACCGCGCGCTGCTCGATAGCTATGCGCGCGCGAACACGGGTGCGGTCGCCGCGGCGCATGTTGCATGGCGCGCTGCCGAGGCACGGCTTGCCGCCGCGCGCGCCGCGATTTCGGAGGCGGAGCGCGACCGCGAGTGGCTCGAACATTGTGTCGCCGAATTGCAGGCGCTCGGCCCGCTGCCCGGCGAGGATGCCGAACTTTCGGAAGCGCGCACCGCGATGCAAAAGGGCGAGCGGCTCGCGGGCGATCTGGGCGCGATCATGGAAGCGTTCGAGGGCAGCGAGAGCGGCCCCGCGCAGCTCCGCGGCGCGGCGCGGCGGCTCGACCGGCTGGCGGGCGACCACCCGCTGCTCGCCGAAGCGCTGGCGGCGCTCGACCGCGCGATCATCGAGGCCGACGAGGCCGAGGGCAAGCTCCATGAAGCGGCGCGCGCGATGGAATATGATCCCGACCGGCTCGAGGCGACCGAGACGCGTTTGTTCGAACTGCGCGCCATGGCGCGCAAACATGGCGTCCAGCCCGACGAGCTCACCGAACTCACCGGGACGCTCGCAGCGCGGCTCGACGCGATCGAGGGCGGCAGCGCGGGGCTGGCGAAGCTCGAAGCCGCGGTTGCTGAGACCGCCGCCGCCTACACCCATGCGGCGAGCGCCCTCTCCGACCAGCGTAGCAAGGCCGCCGTCCGTCTCGATGCCGCGGTCGCGGGCGAACTGGTGCCGCTGAAACTCGACGCCGCGCGCTTCCAGACGCTCGTCGAACGGCTGCCCGCCGAACGGTGGGGTCCCGACGGCATGGACCGCGTCGAATTCCTCATCTCGACCAACCCCGGCGCGCCCTTCGCGCCGCTCGCCAAGATCGCGTCGGGCGGCGAACTCTCGCGCTTCATTTTGGCGCTCAAGGTCGCGCTGGCTGAAGAGGGCGGCGCCGACACGATCATCTTCGACGAAATCGACCGCGGCGTCGGCGGCGCGGTGGCGAGCGCGATCGGCGAACGGCTGGCGCGGCTGGCGGGCGCCGGAAAACAGCTTCTCGCGGTGACGCACAGCCCGCAGGTGGCGGCGAAGGGTGCGGCGCATTTCATCATCGCCAAATCGAGCGAGGGCATTGTCACGCGCACCAGCGTCCACGCGCTCGACGAAGCAGGCCGCCGCGAGGAAATCGCGCGGATGCTGTCGGGCGCCGAGGTGACCGCCGAGGCGCGGGCGCAGGCGGAAAGGCTGTTGGAGACGATATGACCGGCGGGGCGGAGCAATATCGACGCGAGGGCTATCTGGCGCTGCCGGGTTTTGTCCCGATCGACGTCACCCACGCGTTGCTGGCGACCCTGAAATCCGACCTGATCCGGGGCGGGGTGTCGTTCGATGCCTTGAAGCGCGGATCGGCGCTGCTCAAGACCGAGGCGGTCGAGGTCTATGGCCAGCAATATCCGCCGCTTGCGACTTTTTTATGGGGAATGACCCCGGCGATCAGCGCGCTGGTCGGGCATGATTTGCGCCCGACCTATTGCTATTTCCGCATGTACCGCGCGGGCGACATCTGCCGCGTCCATTCGGACCGCCACGCGTGCGAGCATAGCCTGTCGCTGCTGCTCGCCGCGAGCGATGACAAGCCTTGGCCGCTTGAGGTCGGATCGCAGCATATCGAAACGCCGCGTGAACGCGCCGACGCCGATTTCGGCGCCGAGGCCTATGGGTCGGTGCCGATGCTGCCCGGCGATGCGGTGCTGTATCAGGGGGTCCACCGTCTGCACGGGCGGATGATGCCGAACCCCAATCGCTGGTCGGCGCATCTGTTCCTGCACTGGGTCGACCCCGCAGGACCGTATGCGGCGCAAGCGTTCGAGGGGATGAAGATTCCGGCGACGGCAACGCTGGCGATGGAAGGAGGCTGAGCCAATGACCGCGCACCCGCTCGATCGCCCGGTGTGGAGCATGCTCACCGGGCGGCAGGCGCATCTCGCCACCGGCGACGCGCGCGCGCTGCGCCTCGACCGCGGCTATGGCGTTTTCGGCGTCGCTGCCGACACTGGCGCGGCGGCGCAGGAGGCGTTGGCGGCGCTCATCCCTCCCGGTGAGGATCTATGGATCGTGGAGGGTGACCCTTGGCCGCTGCCGCCGGGGACGCGCGAAGTGAAGCGCGCCGCGCTGACACAGATGGTCGCCGAGGGGCCGCCGCCAGAGCCGCGGCCGGGCGAGCCTGCAATCGTCGCGCTGGGCGATGCCGACACCGCCGAAATGGCGACGCTGGCTGCCCATGCCCAGCCGGGCCCATGGGGGCCTAAAACGCACCTGTATGGGCCGTTTTACGGCGTTCGCGAGCAGGACCGTCTGCTCGCGATGGCCGGGCAAAGGATGCTGATGCCCGGCATGGCCGAGGTCAGCGGCGTCGCCACGTGGGCGGATTGCCGTGGCCGCGGGCTCGCGCGGACGCTGATCGGCCATGTCATGCGTCAGATGGTGGCGCGCGGCGAACAGCCCTTCCTGCACAGCTATGCCGACAATGCGGGGGCGATCGGCCTCTATGAATCACTCGGCTTTCGAATTCGGCGCGAGGTGCATGTGCTGGCGATCGTCCGCGCATGAACCGCCGCGAACATCTGGCGGCGTTGCTGGCGATGGCGGCGATGGTGCTGCCACACCGAAAACTGCAGGCGCTGGAGGCGCAAATGGAAGAAGTGATTCCCGAATATGGGCTGATCGGCCAGATGCTGGCGCAGCCCGGCCAGCGGGCGGCGCTGGTCGCGATCCTGTCCGAAGCGACCGACGCGATGCCCGGCAACATGGGCTATCTGATCGGCGAGGACAGCGCGAACGCGGACGCGATCTGGATCGTCGAGCTGTGGGACACCAAGGCGTCGCACGCTGCCTCGCTCGAGCTACCCGCGGTGCAGGCCGCCATCAGCAAGGCGCGCCCGCTGATCGCCGGATTTGGCACTCGCGCCGAGTTCACGCCGGTGGCAAAAGCGCGCGCATGATCGAGATTGAATCGCTGACCGAGGCCGATGCTGCTAACGAACTGATGCGTCTGGCCAAGGCGATCGCGCATCATAACAAGCTCTACCACGCCGAGGACAGTCCCGAGATTTCGGACGCCGATTATGACGCGCTCGTCCGCCGCAACAATGCGATCGAGGCGGCCTTCCCGCACCTGATCCGCGCCGACAGCCCGAACCGGCTGGTCGGCGCGGCGGTCGAGGCGTCGCCGCTCGCGAAAATTACCCATGCGCAGCGCATGATGAGCCTCGACAATGCGTTCGCCGACGAGGATGTCGCCGAGTTTGTCGCGCGGGTGCGGCGGTTCCTGAATTTGCCCGAGGACGCGCAGGTCGCGCTGACCGCGGAGGACAAGATCGACGGATTGTCCTGTTCGCTGCGCTATGAACGCGGCAAGCTGGTCCAGGCGGCGACGCGCGGCGACGGCAGTGTCGGCGAGGATGTCACGGCCAATGTCCGCACCATCGCCGATATTCCACAGGAGCTGAACGGCGCTGTTCCCGACGTGTTCGAGATCCGCGGCGAGGTCTATATGGCGAAGGCCGACTTCGCCGCGCTCAATGCCCGGCTGCTCGCCGAGGCCGACGATCCCGAAAAGGCGCGCCAGTTCGCCAATCCGCGCAACGCCGCGGCGGGGTCGCTGCGCCAGAAGGACGCGAGCGTCACTGCGTCGCGCCCGCTGCGCTTCCTTGCGCACGGCTGGGGCGAGGTGAGCGACCTGCCCGAGACGACGCAGTTCGCCATGATGCAGCGCATCGCGGCCTGGGGCGTGCCGGTGTCGCCACTGGTGAAGCGGCTTGAGAATGTTGCCGAGGTTCTCGCGCACTACCGGATGATCGAAGCCGAGCGCGCCGAGCTGCCCTATGACATCGACGGCGTCGTGTACAAGGTCGACCGGCTCGACTGGCAGGCGCGGCTGGGGTTCGTGGCGAAGGCGCCGCGCTGGGCCATCGCGCATAAATTCCCCGCCGAACGCGCGCAAACCACGCTCGAGGCCATCGACATCCAGGTCGGGCGCACCGGCAAATTGACCCCGGTAGGGCGGCTGACCCCCGTCACCGTCGGCGGGGTGGTGGTGTCGAATGTGACGCTGCACAACCGCGACGAGATCGGGCGGCTGGGCGTGCGCCCGAGCGACCGGGTCGTGGTGCAGCGCGCGGGCGACGTGATTCCGCAGGTCGTCGAAAATCTGACCCGCGAGGAGGCGCGCGATCCGTATGTTTTTCCCGACCATTGCCCGGTGTGCGGCAGCGAGGCGGTCGCCGAGGAGGGCGAGGTCGATGTCCGCTGCACCGGCGGGCTGATCTGCGCGGCGCAGAAGTTCGAGCGGCTGCGCCATTTCGTCAGCCGCGGCGCGCTCGACATCGAGGGGCTGGGCGAGAAGAGCATCGCCGAATTTCTCGAGCTCGGCTGGCTCGACAAGGGACCGGCGGATATTTTCCGGCTGCACCGGCGCCGCGATGAATTGCTGGCGCGCGAGGGGTGGAAGGAAAAGTCGGTCGACAATCTGCTCGCCGCGATCGAGGCGAAGCGCGCGCCCGACGCGGCGCGGCTGCTGTTCGGGCTGGGCATCCGTCACATTGGCGCGGTGACCGCGCGCGATTTGATGAAGAGGCTGGTGACATTGCCGACGCTGCGGACGGCAGTGGAGCAGATGAATGAAATGTATCGGCTCGAAGATGGCACGCGAATTCCCGCTCCAGCCAACTATTTTGAGATCGACGGCGTTGGCACCGCGGTCAATGAAGCATTGCGCGATTTTTTCCACGAGCCGCACAACCGCGCGCTGTGGGATGATCTGTTGTCCGAAGTGTCGCCGCCGCCTTATGTGGTCGAAACGCGTGACAGCGAGGTGTCGGGGATGACCGTCGTGTTCACCGGCAAGCTGGAGACGATGAGCCGCGACGAAGCGAAAGCGCAAGCCGAAGCTTTGGGCGCGAAGGCGGCGGGATCGGTGAGCGCCAAGACCGACCTGGTCGTCGCGGGGCCGGGCGCGGGATCGAAGCTCAAGCAGGCCGCGGCGCTCGGGATCAGGGTCATCGACGAGGCCGAGTGGGCGAAGATTGTGGCGGCGGCGGGGTAGTGATCCTCCCCGGTGGGGGAGGATCGGCTATTGTCGCGTGCGCGCCGTCACAGACGACGCCGCGCAAATGGGGTTGGGGGACCAAATGGCCAAGCGTGACTATCTGACCAACCTGATGCGCGATCTGGAATCGCATACCGAGGTGCGGCGCTTTGGCAGCGGGTGGCTGTCGGGGTTCTTCGCGTTGCTGTTTGCCATCGTCGGCTTCGGCATGGTCGTCGCGCTGCGCTTTCCCGACTGGTTTGCGACGCCGGAACTGGCGATCATCAAGGATTGGGGCGGGTTTCGCGGGCTGGTGCATCTGGTGCTGCTGGCGAGCTATGGGCTCGCACTGCTCAGCCTGCTGCTCCGCCCGCGCAAGGTGCTGGGTGCGACCGCGCTGATGATTGCGCTCGCCGCAACGCTGTTCGGCGGCGCCAATGTCCAGCCCGAGGAGACGCGAAGCTGGGGGATTTTCTTCGGGCTCGACTTTTTCGTCGTCAACCTGCTGATCACCGGCTTCATGTTCGCGCCGCTCGAACGCCTGTTCCCGCACCGCCGCTCGCAGCGCCTGTTCCGCACCGAATGGCGCGAGGATCTGTTCTACTATCTGGTCAGCACGATGTTCGTGCAGGTGCTGGGCTTTCTGGCGCTCGCGCCGTCGACGATCATCAACGAGAGTACGAACAGCTGGGATACGTTCCGCGCCACCGTCGCGTCGCTGCCGTGGCTGGTTCAGTTCGCGATCGTCCTCGTCGCCTCCGACCTCGCGCAATATTGGTACCACCGGTTGTTCCACAAGATACCGTTCCTGTGGGGCTTTCACGCGATCCACCACAGCGCCAAATCGATGGACTGGCTGGCGGGGTCGCGGATGCATTTCGTCGAGATCATCCTGCTCCGCTCGATCACTTCGCTGCCGCTGTTCACCCTCGGGTTCAGCCCGTCAGTGATGCAGGCCTATATCGGCTTTGTCTATGTGTGGTCGTCGCTGCTCCACGCCAATGTCGGGGGCAATTTCAACCGGCTCGGCCACTGGATCGCGACGCCGCGCTTTCATCATTGGCACCACGGGCTGGAGCGCGAGGCGTTCGACGTCAATTTTGCGATCCACTTTCCGTGGCTCGACAAGATTTTCGGGACGTTTCATCTGCCGAAGGACCGCTGGCCGGAGAATTATGGCATTCCCGAGGATGTGCCGAAACATTATTGGGGGCAGTTCCTGTATCCGTGGCGGCGGACGGGGAAGAAGATCGACGAGACGCCGGCGGAGTGATTTGAGCCTTTTCTGCCGTAGCCCTGAGCCTGTCGAAGGGCGCTTCTCAGTGAAGCGCCCTTCGACAGGCTCAGGGCTACGGTTCCATACTTGCCACGCCCGCCCCGTGGCCATAAAGGCCGCCGCGTGAGCCTGCTCGCCGCCTTTCGCCGTCCCGGTATTTTGCTGCTGCTGCCGCTGCTGCTCGCGCTCGGCGCGCGGGTGTTGGTGGCGCCGGGGTGGATGATCGAGAGCGATGCGGGTGGGTCGATCACGGTGCGCATCTGTTCGGACCCGACCGACCCCGGCAAGACGGTGACGATCCCGCTGGAAAAAGCGGGCAGCCATGATGCGGGCGAGACGCAACAACATTGCCCGTGGGGGGCGCTGGCGAATGCGCCGATCGTTCCCGATGAGCCGATTTTGGCCGCCGCGCCAATGGTGGCGGCGCCGACGCCGGTTGCGGTACGATCGCTGGGTTTTGCCCCCGGCATCGCCTCGCCGCTGCCGCCGAGTACGGGGCCGCCTTCCCACGCATGATGTGTCGTTCCGGCGGAGGCCGGAGCCTCGCCGCTGCGCATTGATGCGACGGTGAGATCCCGGCGTGCGCCGGGATGACGACTTGAATTGTCGCGCTGGTCCTGCCGCGCGGCTCCATCATCTACATATCGGGAAGAAATTGCCCATGACCAAAACTGCCTATCGGGCGGCGCCTTTGCTCGCGCTCGTCCTCTCGCTCGTCCCTGCCGCGGCTCAGGCCGCCGAGGCCGAAGCCGATCCGACGATCATCGTCACCGCCCCCGAACTGACTAACGACGCTGAAACGCGCGCCCAAAAGACCGCGGGCGGTGCCGACGTCGTCAGCCATCAGGATTATGCCGACAAATCGATCGTTTCGCTGCGCGACACACTGGCCTTTTCGCCCGGCGTCTATCTCCAGCCGCGTTACGGGCAGGAGGTACGCATTTCGATCCGCGGATCGGGACTGTCGCGCGGTTTCCATATGCGCGGCCTGACGCTGCTGCAGGACGGGGTGCCGATCAACCTGGCCGACGACAATGGCGACTTCCAGGAGCTCGAGCCGATCTTTTTCGATCATCTTGAGGTCTATCACGGCGCCAACGCCTTGCGCTTCGGGTCGGGTACCCTGGGCGGCGCGGTCAATGGCGTGACGCCGACCGGGCGCACCGCTGAAGGCTTCTACCTGCGCGGCGATGTCGGCAGTTTCGACAGCTATCGCGGGCTGGTGTCGGCGGGCGTGGCGGGCGAGCGCGTCGATGCGTGGGCGGCGGTCAGCGCCGACACGTCGAGCGGCGACCGCGACCATGTCAACCGGCGCAGCTTTCGCTTTCACGGCAATGTCGGGCTGAAGCTCAGCGACGTCGTGTCGACGCGCATTTATGCCAGCTACAACGACATCAAGCAGGAAATTCCCGGCGCGCTGACCTTTGACCAGGCGCTCACCACGCCGCGCATCGCCAGCCCGGCGGCGGTGGCGGGCGATCAGGCGCGCGACATTGTGTCGCTGCGGCTGCAGAACCGGACCTCGTTCGATTGGGGCGCGTTCAAGCTTGACGTTGGCGGGTTCGTCAACGCCAAGTCGCTGTACCACCCGATCTTTCAGGTGATCGATCAGGATTCGCTCGATGTCGGCGGCTTCTTCCGGGCCGATTATGCGAGTGGGCCTGTCGAGGTGACGCTGGGCGGCGAGCTGCGGCGCGGCAGCACCGACGCACGACAGTTCGTCAATATCGACGGGCGGCGCGGCGCGCTGGTGTTCGATGCCGACCAGACCGCGCGCACCGCCAATATGTATGGCGAGGTGCGGGTGCGGCCGACCCGTCAGCTGACCTTGATCGCGGGCGGCGTCTATGCCGATGGCTTCCGCAAGCGGCGCGTCAACGTCTCCACGTCGCGCGACGGGCGGATCGACTTCGACGCCTTTTCGCCCAAGCTCGGCTTGTTGTTCGAACCGAGCGCCGACGTGCAGTTCTTCGCCAACTACAGCCGCTCGGCGGAATTTCCGGGCTTTGGCGAAGTGTTCCAGAATATCGGCACGCCTCCGATCAGTCAGGTCGTCTCGACGATCCGTCCGCAAGGCGCGTGGACGGCTGAGGTCGGGACGCGCGGTAAGGCGGGGATCGTCCACTGGGATCTGGCGCTCTATCGCTCGACGCTGAAGGGCGAATTGCTGCAGTTCACCACCAATGTCAGCATCCCGGCGGCGACCTTCAACGCCGACCGGACGCTGCACCAGGGGGTCGAGGCGGCGCTGGAAGTTGCGCCGACCGACTGGCTGCGGCTGCGGCAGGTTTACACCTACAGCGACTTTCGCTTCCGGAACGACAGCGAGTTCGGCGACAACCGGCTGCCGGTGGTGCCGAAGCATGTTTATCGGGCCGAGGCGCGAATCGGTAGCGACGCGCTGCATATCGCGCCGAATGTCGAGTGGGTGCCCGATGGGCCGTTCGCCGATTACCGCAACCTCGTCCAGACACCCGGCTATGCCCTGCTGGGCGTGACCGGCGGGGCGCGGATCGCCGAAGGGATCGACGCGTTCGTCGATGTCCGCAACATCACCGGCAAGAAAGCGATCGGCGATATTAGCGCGGCGATCACCGTGACCCCGGCATCGGCGGTCTATTATCCGGTCGAGCGCCGCGCGGTGTCCGCCGGTATTCGCGCGCGCTTTTAAGCGAAAGGACAGGGGATGACCGACATCAACCGGATTCCGCTCTATCGCACGATCTGGCGCTGGCATTTTTATGCCGGGCTGTTCGTCATCCCCTTCATCCTGCTGCTGTCGGTGACGGGCGCGGCCTATCTGTTCAAGCCGCAGCTTGACCGGTGGCAGGAGCGCGGATGGCGCGATCTGCCGACCGCCGAGCGGGTCGATGCCGACGCGCAGGTCGCGGCGGCGCTCGCCGCTTTTCCGGGCGCGAGCTTTCACTATTACCGGGTGCCCGAGGCGCCGGGCGATGCGGCGATCGTCCATGTCGGGCTGCCAAATGGCACGATGCGCGATGTGGCGGTGGCGCCGCGGGGAGAGGTGATCGGGTCGGCCAATCCCGACGACCGGATTTCGGCGTGGCTGGCAAAAATCCACGGCAGCCTGCTGATCGGGCGCGCGGGCGGGATCATCGTCGAACTCGCCGCGAGTTGGGCGATCGTGATGATCCTGACCGGCCTGTATCTGTGGTGGCCGCGCGGGCGCGGGGCGGCAGGGGTCGTGTGGCCGCGCCTGTCGCTCGGCCGGCGCACCGCACTGCGCGACCTTCACGCCGTCACCGGCTTTTGGGTGTCGGGACTGGCGCTGGTGCTGCTGCTCACTGCCTTGCCGTGGACCGATGTCTGGGCGCAGGGCTTTCGTGCGGCGCGCGCCGAAATGGGGTGGGTGCAGGGCGCGCAGGACTGGAAAAGCGGCGGCCATGCCAACCACCATGCTGCACATGACCACAGTGCGATGGCAAAGGCGATGCCCGCGCCAGTCGCGGTCAGCGATGCGCCGCGCGTCCCGCTCGACCGCATCGTCCTGCGCGCGCAAAACGAAAACCTGCCCGCGCCGGTGATCATCCAGCCGCCGGGGGCGCCGAACATGTTCGGGCCGCCCAATGGCGACACCTGGACGCTGACCACCCAGACGCAGAACCGCCCGCTCGTGCGCAAGGTGAGTTATGACGTCGTCACCGGGATCGAGGTGTCGCGCAGCGGCTTTGCCGACAAACATGTCATCGACCGTATCGTCGGCATCGGCATCGCGTGGCACGAGGGCGCGCTGTTCGGGATCGTCAGCCAGCTGATCGGGGTGCTCACCGCGCTGATGCTGATGACGCTTGCGGTGTCGGGTTTCCTGATGTGGCGCCGCCGCAAGCCCGGCGATGCGCTGGGCGCCCCGCCGCTGCCGCGCGACCCGGCGAAGCTGAAAGGCTTGACGGCGATCATCCTGTTGCTCGCCGCGCTGCTACCGCTGCTCGCCGCGTCGCTGATCTTGCTATGGGTCGTCGATCGGCTGTTGCTCCCGCGCCTGCCGCGCGCGGCGCGCTGGCTCGGAGTCGCGGTCTAGGTCGTTGCCGCCGCCGTCCCCGGCGCCGACGGCACGGCGCCGGGGACGCGTGCGTTCATGTCCTTATTCTCGGGAAAGATCGGCCACAGGAGCTGCTGCCCCAGCGTCGCTGGCGGCAGATTTTCGACGCCGTAGCTCGCCGGATAATGCCGCGTGATCTTCGCGGTGCCGAAGAGCACGTCCCAAAAGAACAGCAGGTTCCCGAAATTGCCCTTGTAGTTCACCGCCGGATCGTCGGCGTGGCGGCCGTGGTGCGCGTGGTGCGTCGCCGGGGTGCTGATCGTGCGTTCGACGACCCACATCAGCGGCGACAGTGCCTTGATCCGGTAGAGCGGCGCATCCCACGCGACATCGCTGTGCGCGCCGATGATCACCGCCATCTTGACCACCAGATAGCCCGCATAGAACCAGCCGAGCCCGAGATAGACGAGCACGCCCGCGAACCAGATGCTCGGCATCATCGCATAATAGATGATGTTGTTCCGATAGACGAGCCGTACGCTCATATAGCGCGCATTATGGTGCGCGCGGTGGAGGTTGTAGAGCCACGCAAAGCTGTGGCTCGCGCGGTGCCACCAATATTGCATCATATCCTCGAAGACGAGGAACAGCGCGAGCGCGGCCAAGAAGGGCGCATTCGCAAGCGCCCCCTCATATTGCGGAAAGAAGCGGTGGCCGAGCGCGCCGACCACCAGCAGGATCGTCGGCTGGGTGACGATCAGCAGCATGAAGGTGCTGATGATTTCGATGATCCCGTCGTGGCGCGCCTGCTCGTCCTTCGCGAACAGGCGGGTGCGGATCAGCTCGATGAGGCAGAAGCCGAGAAAGATCGCCGCGACGATCGCGCTCGACTGGGCGGTGGTCAGATGCATGTCGCGGCACTCCCATGGCCAGTGACAAGTCGTTGCTTGCCATGCCCCGCTGTTTGCCACAGTGTCGCGCCTCGAAATGCAAAGAACTTATCAATTTGCGATGGCCGAACGCTCGACGCTGTCGCCGCGCGAACTGGCGCAGCTGACGGCGCGCGCGCGGGTGCGCGATTTCGCCGACGGCCAGTTTATCCAGTATCAGGGCGATCCGGGTCGGGAATTCTGGGCGGTGGTCGAGGGCCATGTCACCGTCGGGCGCTTTGCCGCTGACGGCGGATTTACGCATTTCGGCGTGCTCGGCGCGGGCGACCTGTTCGGCGAGCTTGCCTTTTTCACCGGAGTGCCGCGCCAGGTCGATGCGCTCGCCAGCGGTCCGGCGCGGCTGGTGGCGATCGACCGCCCCTTGCTGCGCCAGCTGATGGCCGCCGACGTTGGCTGGGCCGAGCTGTTGCTGCGGAGCCTGTCGCGTCAGCTTGCGGCGACGCTCGACACAATCGACGCCGAGCGGCGGCTGTCGACCCCCGACCGGCTGCTCGGCCTGCTGCGCACGATGGCGCGCGAAAGTGACGAGGGCGACCGGGTGACCGCGACGCAGCAGCAGCTTGCGGACCTGCTCGGCGTTTCGCGGGTGACGCTGGGTGCGGCGCTGCGTATATTGGCCGGGGCCGGGGAGGTCGAACGCGGCTATGGCCAGATTCGGCTGCTGCGGCCCGGTCGAGACGGTTTCATTTGAAACTTTTTTATGCTAGACGGTTCTCATGAAAGACGGCTTTACCCATGTCCACGAAACGCCGCCGCCGGGTGCCGCGTCCGACTGGACGATTTCGCAAAATTGGGACGCCTTCACCGCCGCCGAACATGCGATGTGGGACAGGCTGTTCGCGCGCCAGTCGGCGATGCTGCCCGGCCGCGCGTCGGAGGCGTTTCTGCGCGGGATCGACGTGCTGCGCCTCGAAAAGCCGGGGATTCCCGATTATCGCGAGCTCAACGCGCGGTTGATGGACGCGACGGGGTGGCAGGTCGTCGCGGTGCCGGGGCTGGTTCCCGATGATGTGTTTTTCGACCATCTCGCCAACCGGCGTTTCCCGGCGGGCAATTTCATCCGCACGCCCGATCAGCTCGACTATCTTCAGGAACCCGACGTGTTCCACGACGTGTTCGGCCATGTCCCGATGCTCGCCGACCCGGTGTTCGCCGATTATATGGTCGCTTATGGCGAGGGCGGGCTGCGCAGCCTGCAATTCGATGCGCTGAAACAGCTGGCACGGCTTTACTGGTACACGGTCGAGTTCGGGCTGATCCGCGAGGCGGGCGGTCTTCGGATTTATGGCGCCGGGATCGTGTCCTCCTATGCCGAAAGCGTGTTTGCGCTCGACAGCGACAGCCCCAATCGCATCGGTTTCGACCTCGCGCGGGTGATGCGGACCGATTATCGAATCGACGATTTCCAGCAGAATTATTTCGTCATCGACAGCCTCGACCAGCTGCTCGACACAACGGTGAACACCGATTTTGCGCCGCTTTATGCCGCGAATGACGCGCTGCCGCCGATCGCGATCGCGGATATCTTGCCGGGTGATGAGGTGATCACGCGCGGCACGCAGGATTATGCGCTAGGCAAGCAAACCGCCTGAACCCCTTCGTGGCGAGCGAAGTCGAGACACCGTGAAGTCTCGCGCCACTCATGCGTGTCTCGACTTCGCTCGACACGAACGGGCACGGCGGCGGTCTTCTACCAGCTCCCGAAACTTGCGTCCGCCGGGTCGGCGCGGTGGAAGGCGCGTTCCTTGCGGCGCCAGCCATAGCGGCGGCGCTTGACGAGCAGCAGGCACGGCCATTCGGCGCTGCCCCCGCGCGCCACCAGGCGAAAGCCCTGCGCGCGGTAGGCGGCGAGCACTGGTTCCATCTGCCGCGCGATCAACCCTGCGAGGATGGCGTGGCCGCCCGGCGCGGTCGCGGCGCCGATGTCGGGAGCAAGGGTGATCAGCGGCCCGGCAAGGATATTGGCGATGACCAGATCATAAGGCGCGCGGTGACGGATCGCGGGATGGTTGGTCCCCGGCGCCACCGCGAGCGCGAGGCGTCCGCCGCCGCGGCCGAGCGGCACGCGGTTGATCGCGGCATTGTCGCGGGTGACGAAGATGCTCGCGGGATCGATGTCGGACGCGATCATTTTCGCGCGCGGCCACAGCGCCAGCCCGGCAAAGGCGAGCAGTCCGGTGCCGGTGCCGATGTCGGCAATATTGCGCGGACTGGCGCCCTGCCGCGCAAGGCGGTCGAGCATCGCTAGGCACCCCGCGGTCGTGTCGTGGCCGCCGGTGCCGAACGCTTGGCTCGCGTCGATCAGAAAAGGGGTGGTGCCGGGCGGAATGCGGTCGGCGTGGCTGCTCGTATGGACGAAAAAGCGCCCCGCCTGCACGGGTTCGAGCCCCTGCTGCGACAGCGTGACCCAATCCTCCTCGGGCAATTGTTCGGCGGTGGGCTTCACTCCCTTTGCGCTTGGTACGAGCGACTGGAGCAGCGCCAGCAACGCCGCGTCGGGCTTGTCATCGACATAGGCGTCGAGCTGCCACAGTCCGGCCTCCTCGTCGATTTCGCGCGTGACGATGACGGGCGCCTCGGGCAGCGCATCGAGTTCATGAATTTCGCCCGACAGCGCCTCGGCCTCGGCGCGGGTGCAGGGGAGGGAGACGATCCAGCTCATCGGTCAGCGCACATAGCTGGCGCCATTGATGTCGAGCACCGCGCCGGTCATCGACGCGGGCGCATCGAGCGCGCACCAGCGCGCCATTTCGGCGACCTCCTTCGGCAGTGCGACCCGGCCCAGCGGAATGTCGGCGAGCAGCTTGTCACCGTCGCGGCTGGCGAGATAGTCGTCGGCCATACCGGTCATGGTGAAGCCCGGGCAGATCGCAAAGGCAAGGATGCCCTCGGCGGCATAGGCGCGCGCGATTGTCTTGGTCATCGCGACCATCCCGCCTTTCGATGCGGCATAATGCCAGTGCGCGGGGCTGTCACCGCGGTGCGCGGCGCGGCTGGCGATGTTGACGATGCGGCCTGAGGCTTTGTGGTCCTGCCAGTGGAGGACAGCGCGGCGGCAGAGGTCGGCGCTGGCGGTCAGGTTGATCTGAAGCGTGCGGTTCCAGCTGGCGAGCCAGACGTCATCGTCGTCATCGAGCGGGCTGGCTTCAAAGATTCCGGCGTTGTTGACCAGCACATCGATGCGGCCATCGAGTTGGTCGATACTTTGATGCCACAGACGGGCCGGGACTGCCGGGTCCGCAAGGTCGCCGTCGGCGCTCGACAGCGCGACCGTCCTAGTGGCGTCCGAGGTCAGCGCGGCGGCGATCGCGGCGCCGATGCCGCGGCTGGCGCCGGTGATCAGGATGTGGGTTTGCATGGAGCGGCTTTAGCGATGCAATGGCGGCAGTCCAACCGCCAAACCGCGACCCATAGCGTCAGGACTTTCCTCGTTCCGTTTGTGTCGAGCGAAGTAGAGACACGTTGCGTTTGTGCATGGCCTCGCGTGTCTCGACTTCGCTCGACACGAACGGATCAAATTTGTACCCTTACGCCACCCGGCGGCTGAACTCGCTCGCGGCTTGTTCCAGCTGCTGAAGCCGCCCGCCCATCTTGCCGAATTCCTGGCTGAGCACGCTGATTTCGTTCGCGACCATCCCCGAATCGTTGCGGATGCTGGCGATCGTCGACGACATGCTGTCGGCGGCAAGCGCGGTTTCGTCGACCGCGGCGGTGATCGAGGTGACGGTCTGCGCCTGCGCGTCCATCGCGTCGCGGATGCGTTGCGCCGAGCGCTGGACCTCGACGATCGTCTGCTGGATCGACTGGTTGGCACTCACCGATCCGCGCGTCGCCTGCTGGATCGCGGTGATCTTGCCCGCAATATCGTCGGTGGCGCGCGCGGTTTCGTTGGCCAGGCTTTTGACTTCCTGCGCGACGACGGCGAAGCCGCGGCCCGATTCGCCGGCGCGCGCTGCCTCGATCGTGGCGTTCAGCGCGAGCAGGTTGGTCTGGCCCGCAATCTCCCGGATCAGGCCCAAAATGGACTCGATCGATTCGGCGTGGTGCGATAGCGTTTCGGACATCGCGACCGCCTCGCCCGCCTGTTCCGACGCGCGGGTGGCCACGCTGGCCGATGCCTCGACCTCGCTGCGCGCATCCTCGATCGCGCGGATCAGCCCGGCGGCGGTCGAGGCGGCCTCGCGCATCGCCATCGCCGATTGTTCGGATGCGGCGGCGACTTCGCTGGTCTTGGCGATCATGCCCTTGGCCGCCTGATCGGCGGAGGCGGCTTGCTTGGCCAATTGTTCGCGCACCCCGTCGGTGTCCTGGACCAACGAGGCGATCGAGCGATCGAAATCGCCTGCCAGCGTCTGGCGTTCGCTGGAAATCACCGCACGGTCGAGCTTTTCTGCATAGCGCTGCATGATGTCGAATTCGAGCAGCGCCAGCCGGTTGATCGCGCTCGTCAGCCGCGCGAGCCGCGGCGCATCGTCGATGCAGGCGGCGACGACATATTCGATCGTCAGCCGTTGGCTTTCGGCGATGCACGACATCACCGACGCGAGCGGCAGTTTAACCCGGCGCGCCATATGCGCGTTCTGGCAGGCGATCGTCGCGACTTCCTGTCCGGCGGCGTCGGCATATTTGGTTTCGGTGTGCCGCGCGCTGCCGCGCACATAGGATTCGAGCAACTCGCCCTCGACCGCGCGTTCGACGCTGGGCAGCGCGTTGAACGCATCCCAATAGGCGCGCGCAACGGCGTCCTCGCGTCCGGCGATGATCGTATGAATGTCGGCGGCGTGCGCGGCCAGCTGGCCGTCGAGGTCATAATAGGGGAAGCGGTCGGCCATCGAAATCGGGTCGATTTGCTGCTTATGAATCGGATTTTCCTTCACCATGATCCTGCTTCCCTGATCGATCCTGACGCGCGAGTCTGTCGCCCGCCTGTCATCCGCAAAACACAGGACCGGGCTATGCGGTGCTTTTGGTAAATTGCGCGTTAACCAGCGCTGCGATTTTCGTGGTTAGGACGCTTCGCTGGCAGGGACCGGATACCCCTCGAACGCCTTGATCGTGCGGAGCGCGAAGGCGCTGTGCATCGCGGCGACCCCGGGCAGGCGCGACAGGCAGTGGCGGTGAAGCCGGTCGAAATCGGCGACGTTGCGCGCCGCGACGCGCAGTCGGTAGTCGGAGGCACCGGAAAGCAGCTGGCATTCGAGGATTTCGTCAAAGCTTTTGACCGCGCTTTCAAACGCGGTCAGCGCCTCTTCGCTTTGCGAGGTCAGGCTGATGTCGACGAACACGTCAAGCCCCAGGCCGATGCGATCGGGGGCGAGGCGCGCGGTATAGCCGGTGATGATCCCGGCCGCCTCCAGCGCGCGGATGCGCCGGTGGCACGCCGACGCCGACAGCCCGACCGCTTCGCCCAGTTCGGCGGCGGGGCGCGGACCGCTGCGTTGCAGCATGTCGAGAAGCTTACGATCGATTCGATCAATCATTGTGCGTCCTTGATCAGTTTTGCGCGTGATTTGTGCGCATTTGTCGCGAAACCAGCGACGATATGCAAGCACCTCGCGCCCCAAACCTGCTATTGGGCAGAGCCATGAACGACGCGGCGCCGGACCAGCGCGACCGGCGGCGAACTAATGGAGAGCGACAATGATCATCGGCACCCCCAAGGAAATCAAGAATCACGAATATCGCGTCGGGCTGACGCCCGAAAGCGCCCGCGAACTCAGCGCGCACGGCCACCGCGTGCTGGTGCAGACCGGCGCCGGCGAGGGCATCGGCGCGCACGACCGTTTTTATGTCGAAGCGGGCGCCGAGATCGTCCAGACCGCCGAGGAAATTTTCGCGACCGCTGACATGGTGGTGAAGGTCAAGGAGCCGCAGCCCGGTGAGCGCGCGATGCTGCGCGAAGGGCAGATCCTTTACACCTACCTCCACCTCGCGCCCGATCCCGACCAGACGCGCGACCTGATGAAATCGGGTGCGGTGTGCATCGCCTATGAAACCGTGACCTCCCCGCACGGCGGCCTGCCGCTCCTGAAGCCGATGAGCCAGGTTGCGGGGCGCATGTCGATCCAGGCCGGCGCGACCGCGCTCGAAAAGGCGCATGGCGGTCGCGGCGTGCTTTTGGGCGGCGTTCCGGGCGTCGCGCCGGGCAAGGTATGCGTGATCGGCGGCGGCGTCGTCGGTTTCAACGCGGCGCAGATGGCCGCGGGCCTCGGCGCCGACGTCACCATCCTCGACCGCGATCCCGAAGTGCTCGAACGCGTCGGCACCTTCTTTGAATCGCGTGCCAAGACGCGCTTTTCGAACCGCGCCAACCTCGCCGAATGCGTGGCCGAGGCCGATCTGGTCATCGGCGCGGTGCTGATCCCCGGCGCCGAAGCGCCCAAGCTCGTCACCCGCGACATGCTGGCGACGATGCAGGCAGGCTCGGTGCTCGTCGACGTCGCGATCGACCAGGGCGGCTGTTTTGAAACGAGCCATGCGACAACGCACGCCGACCCGACCTATGTCGTCGACGGCATCGTCCATTATGCGGTCGCCAACATGCCGGGCGCGGTCGCGCGCACCAGCACCTATGCGCTCAACAACGTCACCCTGCCGCACGCGCTGCGCATCGCCGACCTGGGTTGGAAGGAAGCGTTGAAGCGCGACGTGCATCTTGCGCAGGGTCTGAACGTCTGGAATGGTAAGGTGACGTTCGAAGCCGTAGCGGAAGCGATCGGAACCGATTATGTGCCTGTGGAGCAGGCACTCGCCTGATAACAAGGACATAGGTGCAAGAATGACCGACCAGACTCCCCCGCCGCCGCACGACGACGCGCCCGAGGAAAATGAAGTGCTGCGCGCCGCGCGCGAACAGCGCCAGCAGAAGGAAGCCGCCGACGCCGCCGAAGCGGCGGCAAAGGGCGGCAAGCGCGGCTGGAAAACGGCCGCGGCGGCGGGGCTGGGGATCGGGTCGGCGGCGGTAATCGCGGCGTTGCTTTACGCGAACCGCGACAAGATCAAGTAAGGCGGCGAAATGGCCGCCGTTAGGTGGGGAGCGGACGTGCGTTCACGATCGTTCGTCATGCTGAACTTGTTTCAGCATCCATGGCCTGAGCTCGAATTTGGCGCGGCGTCGAAGGAACCGACCGGCCATGGATCCTGAAACAAGTTCAGGATGACGATGCTATGAATGTCGTGTTCTGGTCGTTAGCCGACCCAATTGCACCCCCACGCGCCTAAGCAATTGCATATCGCGCGCGCCGCGCTAAACCGGCGCGCATCGACCGAACAGAGTCAGGAACGGGGCTGATATGGCTGGAAACGAACCGAGCGCGCGCCCGCGCGCACCGCATTTGCAGGTGTATAAATGGGGGCCGCATATGGCGGTGTCGATCCTGCACCGCGCGAGCGGTGACGGGCTGGCTATAGTCGGCGCGGGTCTGTTCCTGTGGTGGCTGGGCGCGATCGCCGCGGGGCCGGAGGCTTATGCGGCGTTCGTTGCGTGCATCTGGCATGATCCCAGCCCCGAAATCAGCCTGTTCCACCAGATCACCAATATTCTGGGCAAGATCGTCCTTGTCGGATTGACCTGGGCATTTTTCCAGCACCTGTTTTCGGGGCTGCGTCACTTCGTGCTCGACACCGGCGCGGGCTATGAACTCAAATCGAACAAGCTGTGGTCGACCGTCGTGATCGCCGCGGGCGTATTCGCGACCGCTGCGACCTGGCTCTATATCATGGCGGAGGCACTCTGATGGGCGATGGCACGCATCTCGGCAAGGTCCGCGGGCTTGGCTCGTCGGGGCACGGGTCGCAGCACTGGCTGCAACAGCGACTGACCGCACTCGGCAACATCCTGCTCGTCGGCTTCCTGTTCGTGTCGCTGATCCGCCTGCCGCTCGGCGATCATGCCGCGGTGCTGCGCTGGGCGTCGGACCCGATGGTCGCGCTGGCGCTGATCCTGATGGTCGTCAGCGTATTCTGGCACCTGAGGCTGGGGCTGCAGGTGCTGATCGAGGATTATGTCCACGGGCCGATGCTGCTGCTGGCGCTCGTCCTGCTCAATTTCTACGCCATCGGCGGCGCCGCTTACGGGATCTTCACGATCGCCCGGATTGCGCTTGCGCCCGTGACGGCCGGCCCGGGGGGCATGTGAGATGACCGACGCTTACAAGATTATCGACCATATCTATGACACCGTCGTCGTCGGCGCCGGGGGTTCGGGCCTGCGCGCCACGATGGGCTCTGCCGAAGCGGGGCTGAAGACCGCGTGCATCACCAAGGTGTTCCCGACGCGCAGCCACACGGTGGCGGCGCAGGGCGGCATCGCGGCCAGTCTGGGCAATAATTCGCCCGACCACTGGACCTGGCACATGTACGACACCGTCAAGGGGTCGGACTGGCTCGGCGACCAGGATGCGATCGAATATATGGTCCGCGAGGCACCCGCCGCGGTGTACGAGCTGGAACATGCCGGCGTGCCGTTCAGCCGCAATGCCGATGGCACGATCTATCAGCGTCCGTTCGGTGGCCATATGCAGAATATGGGCGAAGGCCCGCCGGTCCAGCGCACCGCCGCCGCGGCCGACCGCACCGGCCATGCGATGCTCCACGCGCTGTATCAGCAGTCGCTGAAATATGACGCCGACTTCTTCATTGAATATTTCGCGCTCGACCTGATCATGGAAGACGGCCCCGACGGCAAGGTGTGCCGCGGCGTCATTGCCCTGTGCATGGACGATGGCAGCATCCACCGCTTCCGTTCGCAGGCTGTCGTGCTCGCGACGGGCGGCTATGGCCGCAGCTATTTCACCGCGACGTCGGCGCATACCTGCACCGGCGATGGCGGCGGCATGGTACTGCGCGCGGGGCTGCCGCTGCAGGACATGGAGTTCGTCCAGTTCCACCCGACCGGCATTTATGGTGCCGGGGTGCTGATCACCGAAGGCGCGCGGGGCGAGGGTGGGTATCTCACCAATTCCGAAGGCGAGCGGTTCATGGAACGCTATGCCCCGTCGGCGAAGGATCTGGCGTCGCGCGACGTTGTGTCGCGTTCGATGGCACTTGAGATCCGCGAAGGCCGCGGCGTCGGCCCGCACGGCGACCATATCTTCCTGCACCTCGATCATATCGATCCCGCGGTGCTGGCCGAGCGGCTGCCCGGGATCACCGAAAGCGGCAAGGTGTTCGCAGGCGTCGACCTGACGCGCCAGCCGCTGCCCGTGGTGCCGACGGTCCATTATAATATGGGCGGCATCCCCTGTAACTATCACGGCGAAGTCGTGACGCTGGGCAAGGATGGCCCCGACACCGTGGTGCCGGGCCTGTTCGCGGTCGGCGAAGCGGCGTGCGTGTCGGTGCATGGCGCGAACCGCCTCGGGTCGAACAGCCTGATCGACCTCGTGGTATTTGGCCGCGCCACCGGGCATCGCCTGCGCGACATCATCAAGCCGGGCGCAGCACAGCAGCCGCTGCCAGCCGACAGCGCCGACCTGGCGCTCGGCCGCCTCGACCATTTCCGCCATGCCAAGGGCGGATCGCCGACCGCGGAAATCCGCACCGAAATGCAGCGCGCGATGTCGGCGCACGCCGCGGTGTTCCGCACCGACGAGCTGATGGCCGAGGGCAAGGAAAAGCTGACCAAGACCTATCAGCGGATGAACGACGTCGGCGTCACCGACCGCAGCCTGATCTGGAACACCGACCTTGTCGAAACGCTCGAGCTCGACAATCTGATCAGCCAGGCTACGGTGACGATGCATTCGGCATACAACCGCAAGGAAAGCCGCGGCGCGCACGCGCACGAAGATTTCCCGAACCGCGACGACGCGAACTGGATGAAGCACACCGTGGCGTGGTTCGACGGTTGGGGCGGCAAGGGCGGCGGCGTCCGCCTCGATTACCGGCCGGTGCACGAATATACGCTGTCGGACGACGTCGAGTATATCAAGCCGAAGGCGCGGGTTTATTGATGGAAGCGCGGCGTCGGGTTGTCGCCAGATAATGGCCAATTTGTCCTCGCCCTATGAAAAGTCCTCAATCTCGTCGGGGACGTCCTCGCGCTGGTGGAGGATGCGGACCAGATAAGTTCGGTTTCATTGTAGCGATAGATTACCCGGTGCGACCCTGATCTGATCTTGCGATAAGCTTGGGGCAATCCGAACGCGCCACTCCCGATCCCCGGAAATCGTGCGGCGGACCCGATTTGTCGGCGGATGTCGTCGATATATTGCTTCGCCTGTTTCTCGCCATGTTCGATAATGGTGTAATCGGCGATATCCAAAAGGTCGGCTTTGGCGCGTGGCCGCAGCACAATCTCAAGCATTCGGGAATTTTTCGGCCATAAAGGCATCCCAGTCGAACGGACGCGCCGGGCCGCTTTCTTCGCCTTCCTGAACGAGCTGCCTGAGACGCGCAATGCGAAGGTCGCGTTCGGCGGCACGACGCAAGGCATCGCGAACGACATCGCTGACCGATCCGAACTCGCCCGACGCAACCTTGCTCCGCGCATAGTCAGCCAATTCGTCGCTCAAGGCGACCGAGGTGTTCTTGATTGCCATGGCCCGAGTTTACCAAAATTTGGTAATGCGGTCTAGAACCAGCTTTCGAACAGGTTGACGTCCGAGAAGGGCTGGTCGACGTCCTGACCCATGATCCACAGTTTTTGGCACGCGATGCTAAAAAAGATCAGCGCGATCGTCCAGACGATGAAGGTCTTGCGGGCTTGCCAGCGGCGTTCGGCCTCGGCCGCCTTTGCGCGCGCCTTGTAATCGATGCCCAGTTCGCCTTCGAACTCGGCAACCAGCTGTGCGCGGCGGGTGCGCGAAATATTCGCGATGCTCGCGTTACTTTCGTCAGCCTTTACGCGGCGAGTCGCCATGGTTGTACCCTGACCAAGATAGTCCTGTGGTCAGTCATAGGGCACAGCCCCTGCGAAACCGTTAATTCGCGCCGATCAATCGGGCGCGATAGCGATCAGTTTTTTCCGTGCCGTCGCCCCGCGCAGCAGGGTCAGGTCGCGGCGCGGGCGGCCGAGCGCCGCAGCGAGCAGGCCGATGACCGCCTCGTTCGCGGCGCCGTCGGCAGGGGGTGCCATGACGCGCAGGCGAACCGTGGGTCCGTCGATCGTCACGTCGTCGCGTCCGGCGCCCGGCGTCACCCGCACCTCCAGCCGTCCGGTCGACGCCGCGAGATCGCGCAGCGCCGCCGTCAGCGCGGGATCGGGCCGATATTTCAGATCGTGATGACCAGCTTGCCGACCGCGCTGCGATCGCCGAGCTTGGCGATCGCCTGGCCGCCGTCGGCGAGGGGATAGGTGCCAGTGACGCGCGGATTGATCTTGCCCTGTTCCCACAGCTGGAACAGGCGCGCGACATGCGCGCGGTTGCGTTCGGGCTCGCGCGCGACAAAGGCGCCCCAGAACACGCCCGCGACGTCGCAGCTTTTGAGCAAGGTCAGGTTGAGCGGCAGGCGCGGGATGCCGGCGGGGAAGCCGACGACGAGATAACGGCCTTCCCACGCGATCGAACGCAGCGCGGGTTCGGCATAGTCGCCGCCAACCGCGTCATAGATAACATTGGCGCCGCCCGGTCCGACGGCTTCCTTGAACTTGTTCGCGAGCTCCTTCGACTGGTCCTTGTCGAACGGCTGACGGCCGTAGATCACCACCTCGTCGGCGCCGGCCTGCCGCGCGATATCGGCCTTCTCCTCGCTCGACACGCCCGCGACGACTCGCGCGCCGAACGCCTTGCCCAGCTCGACTGCCGCGATGCCGACCCCGCCCGACGCGCCAAGCACGAGCAAAGTGTCGCCTTCCTGGATATGCCCCCGATCGACGAGCGCGTGGATGCTGGTGCCATAGGTCATCAGCAGCGAGGCGCCGCCCGCAAAGTCATGGCCTTCGGGGAGGTGATAGACATTGTGGACGCCGACCGCGACGGCTTCGGCCATGCCGCCATTGCCGCAGCCCGCGATGACGCGGTCGCCGATGTTGAACCCGGTCACGCCTTCGCCGATTTCGGCCACCAGGCCCGCGACCTCACCGCCGGGGGCGAAGGGGCGCGCGGGTTTGAACTGATATTTGTCTTCGATGATCAGCGTGTCGGGGAAATTGACCGCGCAGGCCTTGACGTCGATGACGATCTGGCCCGCGCCCGCGGTCGGCCGCGGCAGCTCGCCAAGAACCAGCGTTTCGGGGCCGCCGGTGGCGGTCGACAAGAGAGCCTTCATCATCTTCTCCTCATAGTGTCGCGGGGATCAGCCAGGGCTGGTCCGTCGCCATTTTTTTCTCATGCGCGGCAATCGCCGCTTCGCTTTTTTCGGTCAGGGAAATCTCGTCGAGCCCGTTCAGCAGGCACATCTTGCGGAACGGGTCGATGTCGAAGCGGAAGCGGTCCTGAAACGGCGTCGTCACCGTCTGGGTGTCGAGATCGACATGGATCGGATCGGTCGCCGCTACCTCCATCAACCGGTCGATGGCCGATTGCGGCAGCACGACGGGCAGGATGCCGTTCTTGACCGCATTGCCGGAGAAAATGTCCGAATAGCTCGGCGCGATGACAACGCGGATGCCAAGGTCGCCGAGCGCCCAAGCGGCATGTTCGCGGCTCGACCCGCAACCGAAATTGTCGCCCGCGATCAGGATTGGCGCGCCCGCAAATTCGGGGTTGTCGAACAGATTGTCGGGGTCGGCGCGCAGCGTCTCGAACGCGCCGCGGCCCAGCCCTTCGCGGCTGATCGTCTTTAGCCATTTCGCCGGGATGATGACGTCGGTATCGACATTCTTCAGCCCGAACGGGATCGCGCGGCCTTCGACTTTTTCGATCGGCGTCATGCTATTCGGCGGCCTTCGGAAATGCGGGCAGCTTACCGACATCGCGCGGTTCGTGCTGGATGATCACGGTGGCTTTCAGGTTTTTGGCTAGCGCCTTGAACCGGCCAAAAGACGCCAACGTGTCGGCGCGGTTGGTGTTGAATGTCGGCACGCCATCGCTGTCGTAATTTTCCTGAAAATGCGCCTGATCGCCGGTCAGCAGCACCGGCCCCATTCCCGCCAGCTTTACCAGCAAGCTGTGATGACCCGGGGTATGGCCGGGCATGTCGAGCATCACGACGCTGCCGTCACCAAAAATGTCCTGATCGCGCGCCACCGGCTCGACCTTGCCGCCGCCGCTGATCCAGTGCGTGAAAGGGGTCGGATTGACAAAGGCGGGTGGTGGGTTCTGGGTAAGCAAATCCCAATCGTGCTTGCCGATGTATAGCTTTGCGCCGGGGAAATCGGGAAGCTGGGCGATATGGTCGAAATGGAAATGGCTGATACCGACGACGTCGATGTCGCCCGGCGTGATGCCAAGTTCGGCCAGCTGTTCGACGAGGGTGCGGTTAACCGAGGCCGACATGTCGCCCGTCGCGGTGAACGCCGCGCCCTTCAGTGCCGAAGGCAGGCCCAGATCCCATAGCATCAGCTGGTCGCCGTGGCGGATCAGGTAGCAACCGACGGTCAGGTCGCGGCTTTGCCCTGGATAGGCTTGGGTGTCCGAGAAGGCATTGAGCCGGTTGACGCGCACCGTGCCGCAATCGAGGCGGGTCAGGCTCACCTTCGCAGCGGCGGGCTTGTCCTGCGCCAGGACGGGCGTCGCCAGCGCCAATGCCGCTGCGGCCGATGCGATAGCTTTCCAGATCATGCCATTCCGCTCCTTCTTTTCACGCTTAGTCGATCAGTTCGCGCACGTCGGTGAGCCGCCCGGTGACCGCCGCCGCCGCCGCCATTGCGGGCGATACCAGATGGGTGCGGCTGCCCGGACCTTGGCGACCGACGAAATTTCGGTTGCTGGTGCTGGCGCAGCGTTCGCCAGCGGGCACCTTGTCGGGGTTCATGCCAAGACAGGCCGAACAGCCGGGCTCGCGCCACTCCAGCCCCGCGTCGGTGAAGATGCGATCGAGCCCCTCGGCTTCGGCCTGTGCTTTCACCAGCCCCGATCCGGGGACGACGATCGCCCATTTGACCCCCGCCGCCTTGTGGCGCCCTTTCAGCACGGCGGCGGCGGCGCGCAGATCCTCGATGCGGCTGTTCGTGCAGCTGCCGATGAAGATATTCTCGACCTGAACGTCCTGCATCCGGGTGCCGGGTTCGAGGCCCATGTAAGCGAGCGACTTGGCGGCGGCGGCCTGCTTCGACGGATCGGCGAAGCTCGCCGGATCGGGGACGGTGCCGGTGATCGGCACGACATCCTCGGGGCTGGTACCCCACGTGACGCTGGGCGCGATGTCGGCGGCGTCGATGACGACGGTCTTGTCGTAAGTCGCGCCCCGATCGGTCGCGAGGCTGGTCCAATAGGCGACTGCGGCGTCCCAGTCGGCGCCCTTCGGCGCATAGGGACGGCCCTTCAGATATTCGAACGTCACGTCGTCGGGCGCGATCAGTCCGGCGCGTGCGCCGCCCTCGATCGCCATATTGCTGACCGTCAGGCGGCCCTCGACCGACAAAGCGCGGATCGCACTGCCGGTATATTCGATGACATGACCGGTGCCGCCCGCGGCGCCGATCACGCCGGTGATGTGGAGGATGATGTCCTTGGCGGTCACGCCCGGGCCGACTTCGCCCTCAACGCACACTTCCATGGTTTTGGCAGGCTGGAGCAGCAGGGTCTGCGTCGCCAGCACATGCTCGACCTCGCTGGTGCCGATCCCGAACGCCAGCGCGCCGATGCCGCCGTGACACGCGGTGTGGCTGTCGCCGCAGACGATCGTTGTGCCGGGCAGCGAAAATCCCTGTTCGGGACCAACGACATGGACGATCCCCTGCTCGGGCGCGACCGCATCGATATAGCGGATGCCGAATGCGGGGGCATTGGTTTCCAGCGCCGCAAGCTGCGCCGCGCTTTCGGCGTCGGCGATCGGCAGGCGGTTGCCGCTCGCATCGCGGCGCGGCGTCGTCGGCAAGTTGTGATCGGGAACCGCAAGCGTGAGGTCAGGGCGGCGCACGGTGCGCCCGCTCGCGCGTAGCCCGGCGAACGCCTGCGGGCTGGTGACTTCATGGACCAAGTGGCGGTCGATGAAGATCAGGCAGGTGCCGTCGGGGCGCTGTTCGACAACATGCGCGTCCCAGATTTTTTCATACAGGGTGCGGGAGCGAGTCATGCGGTTCACTTAAGCCTGTAGGATAACAATGCAAGCGAGTGGCGATCCAAAACGCAATTTTCGGTCGTTGAGCGTCGTCGCCCCTGCGAAGGCAGGGGCCGTAGTCGGCCTTGATCAGCTTGGCCGCGTAAACCGACAGCGGCCCCTGCCTTCGCAGGGGCGACGAGATAGTCTATAATGCCCGCATGACCACGCTCGCCATCCTCGCGCTCATCCTCGCCACAGTCATCGCGATGGAATTCGTCGCTTGGGGCAGCCACAAATATATCATGCACGGCTTTGGCTGGGCCTGGCACCGCGACCATCATGAACCGCATGACAAGTTGCTGGAAAAGAACGACTTGTTCGGACTGTTCGGTGCAGCATTGAGCATTTCGATGTTCGCGGTGGGCAGCCCGATGATCATGGGCGCCAGTGCGTGGGAACCGGGGACGTGGATCGGGCTGGGGGTGCTGTTTTACGGCGTCATCTATACCGTCGTGCACGACGGGCTGGTCCATCAACGCTATTTCCGCTGGGTGCCGCGGCGCGGCTATGCAAAGCGGCTGGTGCAGGCGCACAAGCTGCACCATGCGACAATCGGCAAGGAAGGCGGGGTCAGCTTCGGCTTCGTCTTTGCGCGCGATCCGGCGAAGCTGAAGGCCGAATTGAAGGCGCAGCGCGCGGCGGGGATTGCGGTCGTGCGCGAGGCGCTGGTGGATTGACCGTTGCTCCCGCGAAGTCGGGGGGCCGTTGTCGGCATTGCCGGGCATCGCCGCGTAAACCGCTTGCGGCCCCCGCCTCCGCGGGGGCGACGGTGCTTCTAAGCCGTCCGGTAATCCGCGGTAATCGCGCCGCACGCGCGCAATTCTTCCTCATGCCCGACCTCGCGCCAGCTTTCGGCGAGCGCTTGCCTTTCCCATTCCAGCATCGCAGGGTGCGCCAGAATCTGATCGACCCACGCCTGCCCGGCACCGACGTCGAGGCCATAGGTACGGATACGGAACGCGACCGGCGCGAAAAAGGCGTCGACCGCGGTGAAATCCGGCCCGGCGAGCCACGGCCCGCCAAACTTCGTCAGCCCCTCCTCGAACAGCTCGCGGATCCGCGCGACATTGGCCTGGAGTGCGTCCGACATCGGCTTGGGCGTCACGCGGACCCCGACATTCATCGTGCAATCGTTACGCAGCGCCGCAAAGCCGCTGTGCATTTCGGCCGTGGCGCATTGCGCCCACGCGCGCGCATCGGGGTCGGTCGGCCACACCCCCGCGTGCCGGTCGGCGAGATAGAGGGTGATGCCGAGCGAGTCATAGACGGTGCGCCCTTCGTGTAGCAGCGCAGGCACTTGTCCGGTCGGCGAGAAGCTGCGGAAATCCTTGTAATTGGTGGGCTTCGTGAACGGCTCCACCCGGTCGCGAAACGCGATGCCGAGCGCGGTCATCAGCACCCACGGGCGCAATGACCAGCTCGAATAATTGCGGTTGGCGGTGATCAGCTCGTACATGCTTCGCGCTCCTGACGGATGATGGGGGAGGTGTAGGCCGGGTCGTGTGCGATGGGCAGCGGCCCCCCCTTGGCGAGTGCCGTCAGCACGCTGCCAAAATCGGTCCGCGCCCGCCAGCCGAACCGACGTTCGGCGCGCGACGGGTCGTAAACGCGCTCGATCCGGTCGGGAAGCACCCAGCCCGCGTGCGCATAAAGCCGGGCCGCATCGGGAAAATAGCGCGCGATGACCGCGGGCGCGTCGCGGGCGATTTCGGCGGCGTCCTCGCGCCCGAACGGCGGCGGCGCAGAGAGGATGAAGGTGTCGCAGCCGATGGTTGGCGCCACTTCCAGTGCGGCAAGATGCGCCGCCGCCGCATCCTCCACCGTCAGGCGGCGGTGGAGCAATTCGTTCGCCTTGAGGTTCGGCCCGCTAGGCACCGCATGGGTGTCGTCATCCTCGGGAAAGAAGCGCCCGGTGCGAAGGATCGCGACATTGATGCCATGCTCCCGGTGGACAAGGCGGCAGGCCTGCTCGGCGGCGAGCTTGGTGATGCCATAGATATTGCGCGGCTCCAGCGGACCGAAATCCTCGTCCATCCACCACGCGCCCGCGTCGCCCGCGCCCGCGCGGACGTCGGCGCGCACCATCAGCGAGGTGGTCGAGGTGAACAGGAAGCGATCATTGCCCGCTGCGACCGCGGCTTCGATCAGGTTCAGCGTACCGGTCACATTGACGTCGATAAAGGCTTGCCGCGGATAGCGGACGATGTCGGGTTTATGCAGCGCGCCGCCGTGGATGATCGCTTCGATGCCATGGTCAGCCATGGTCCGATCGACGAGGGCACGGTCGGCAACCGTGCCGACAACCTGGGTGTGGGTACCCGGTACAACGTCGACTCCGACGACCCTATGTCCATTCTGGCTGAGCAAGGGAGCGAGATAGCGCCCCAGCCAGCCCGACGATCCGGTGAGCAGCACGCGCATCGATGATCCTCCTCTTGCTGTTGCGCGCGCGCCGTAGCCAAGCGGCACGCCGGCGCGCAACCAGATCCCGCGCGTCAGCCTTTCGGAATTCCGTTGACCGGCGCCGCTGCCGCGGCGACGTTCCTTGCGGGCGGCAGTTCGCTAAGGTCGAGCCACCCCGCGTCGTCGCGCTTGTGATAGCTGTCGATCACCGTGAACGGGATGCGGAAGGGGAAACCCCAGTCGCTGTTCCACATCGCGACGACGCCGGTCCGCGTCGCGGGTTCGAAAATCATCGTCGCGCGGTAACCCGCAACGGCGCCCGAATGGCCTTCGAGCCGGTGACCGCCATAGGTGAAGCTGCGCCAGCCGAGCCCATAGGCGGCATCGCCCATCGCCTGGCGCAAATTACCCCCATAGAGTTTCGCGGTGCCGATGCGGGGGCGGTGGGCGAGCTGCAACACCGATTGCGGCAGCACGTCGGGGCGCGCGCCCATCATCGCCTGCATCCATTTCGCGAAATCGACGATGTCACTTTCGACCCCGGCGGCGGCGGGGACGCGCCAATAGGCCTCCTTGACCGGGAGCACGCGATGGCCGCGATGCGGCTTGGCCCAGTCGGCAGCGCCGGTCAGCCGCTCCATCCCGAAACCGGCGCTCACCATGCCAAGCGGCAGGAAAAACCGATCCTCGACGGCGCTGGAAAAGGGCTTGTCCGCCGCCGCACTCAAAATCTCGGTCGCCGCGTCGAAGGCGATATTCTGATAGGTGTGGCACGTGCCGGGGTCGCATTGGAGCGGCGCCGCGGCGAGGCCGGTGCGGATCTGCGCCGGGTTCTGCCCTTCCTCCAGCTTCTCGTCATAGGCGTTTTTGGTGAGCCCGGTGCGCTGGGCGAGCAGGTCGTCCAGGGTCACCTGCGCCTCGGCGCCGCGGGGCAAGCGCAGCGACGTGCGCCAGGCGGCGACCGGGCGGTCGAGATCGAGAGTGCCGTCTTTCGCGAGCGCTGCCGCCATCACCCCGGTCGTGGTTTTCGAAACCGAAGCCCAGCGGAACAGCGTTTGCGCGGTCACCGGCGCCCCCGTTGTTACGTCCGAAACACCATAGGCGCGGACAAAGCGCAGCTCGCCGTCTTCGACGACTGCCACCGCCAACCCTGCCATTTCGGGCCGTTGCGCAAGGTCGGTGAGCTGCCGGTCGAGCGCGCGATAATCGATCCGCCCGCGCCACTGCGCCGGGGTCTGTGGCAGGTTTTCCGGCGCGGTCATCGGAATAGGAACGCTGTCGAGCGGCTGCTTCCCGCCGATCGCGTGAATGCCGAACCAGCCCGAAAATCCCAATGCAGTAACCGCAATCAGGATCAGGACGACGCGCGACATGGAAACTGGTTTGAGCTGCGACCTCATAGTTGCGGCTGTCTTAGCCGCTGCTGTCCCCGTCGTCACCCCCGGAGGGTCTCAGGTCGCCAGATAACGCCAGGCTTTGACCGTACCGATGGCATAGACTGTCCCATCGAGGAGAACGATCGCCGACGACCAGATCGCGAAAGCGTCGCTGTGTTGCGGTCGCCACAGGTGGAGCGGCACAAAGATCAGCGCGCGGATCAGGTAGATGGCGGTGATGGTCACGAGCCCGGTGCGCAGCAGCGGCAGACGCGGGAGGGCGTCCGCGCCCGAAAAGGCGTAAGCAGCCCAGATCAGCAGCACTGCGCTGATTGCCAGGGTGATCAGCGTCGGGGTCCAGTCACCCCGCGCCGCCGCGCGCGCCATGCCCTCTCCGGCACCAAAGAAACGATACCAGTCGGGACCGCCGAAAATGCACGCGATATGGAGCAGCGCCGCCACAACCGACAGCCCGCCCCCGATGAGCAGCCACGTCGAACCGGGGTTGGCGGCAACGTCAGACATGCGCGTTCACCTCTGTTCGCGGCGCATTCATTGTTCGAGGTTCAACAAGTCGTCGCGGGTAAAGAGCAGCTGGCACTGCTTCAAAATCTCGTCGCGAACGCGCGGGTCGATCAGATCCCGCTCATGTTTCAGATCGGCCGCTACCGAGAGGTCGCTTTCTTCAAACGCAACGCCGAGATTCAGCATGGCGCGCAAATCGATCGGTCCGCTCAAGAGAAGGTCGAGATCGGAGCCGGGCCGCGACGTCCGCGCCGCGCGCGAGCCATAGAGGCTCACCCGGTCGATCTGATCGGCGTACGGCGAGAGAACCTTGGCGACGATGCGTATATCATCGACCGACAGGCCGATGGCGTCATACTCGACGCGCATCGGCATCCCGTTCTAGCGCGGTCAGTATCGCAAGGAATTGCTCGGCGATCAGTTTTAAACCCTGATCGCGGATTGGCTCGCTGTAGGTATGCGACAGTTGGTTGCGCAGCTTGCCCATCGCCAGCCATTCGTCGGCGGCCACAATCATCCCGGCAGCATGCGCGGCGCGAATGGTCGATGCCGGGGTCAGCGCTTCGGGTGGTGCCAGCTCTTCCGCAAGCCGATCGGCCAGCAGCTTCCAGCCCAATTCCCATGCAATCTCGAAACGCTGGACCATCCCCGCCTTTTCCAGTTCGCTCAGCGGACGGCTCTGGCGCAGTTCGACTGCCTCTCTCAGGCCCGCCAAGGCCCGCGAAAAATTGTCCAGACGGAGCCGGGAACGGGGCGGTGGCTTGTCATCCATTCAGGACAAGTAGCTTGCCGTCGTTTTGGCAGCAACATCTTCCGCCGTCACCCCCGGCGCGAGCTCGATCAGCTTGAACGGGCTGCTGTGGTCGTCGCGCTTGAACACCGCGAGGTCGGTGATGATCATGTCGACGACGTTCTGGCCGGTCAGCGGCAGGGTGCATTCGGGGATGAACTTCGGGCTGCCGTCCTTGGCGTTGTGCTCCATCACGACGATGATCTTCTTGACCCCGGCGACTAGGTCCATCGCGCCGCCCATGCCCTTGATCATCTTGCCGGGGATCATCCAGTTGGCGATGTCGCCATTTTCAGCGATCTCCATCGCGCCGAGCACGGTGAGGTCGATGTGGCCACCGCGGATCATCGCGAAGCTGTCTGCCGAGCTGAAATAGGCCGACTGCGGCAGCTCGCTGATCGTCTGCTTGCCCGCATTGATCAGGTCGGCATCTTCCTCACCCTCATAGGGAAAGGGGCCGATGCCGAGCATGCCGTTTTCCGACTGGAGCGTCACCGTCATCCCTGCCGGGATATGGTTCGCGACCAGGGTCGGGATGCCGATCCCCAGATTGACGTAATAGCCGTCCTGCAGTTCCTTTGCGGCGCGCGCCGCCATGTCATCGCGGGTCCAAGGCATTATTTCGGCTCCCAATTGGTGTCGGAGGGGAAGGTGTCGTCCCAGCCCAGTTTTTCCCATGGGCCATAGACGGAGTTGGGGAACAGGAACCAGCCCTTGTCCCAAAGCGCGGTTGCGCCGAGGCCGGTCGCGAGCGCCGTGCGCTGCGCGGCGGGCAGGTCCTTGACATTGAACTGCTGGCTGAAATCGCCGAGCTGGTCGCCCGCGAGGATGATGATGCAGTAACGCGATGCGATCGTCGCGCGGCGTGCGTCCTTACTCGAGCCGCTGGCGTCGTCGCCCATCAGGAACAGGGTCTCGCCATGCTTGAAATCACCCAGTCCGGCGGCGCGCAGCGTATCCTCGCTGCCCTTGGCGTTGGCGGCGCTGCGGTTGGTGTTGGCGACGACGGTGATGCCCGCCGCGCGCAGCCTGGCCAGCATCTCCACCGTGCCGGGCATCGCGACCGCCTTGCCCGCGCCGGTCTTTTCCCACTGGTCCCAGATTTTGGGGTCATATGATGAACCTTTTTCGGCGAAATAACGCATCGGGCCAAGGTTCCAGATCAGCGTCTCGTCGGCGTCGAACACCGCCGCGAACGGCTTGTTGCCGCACGGTTCAAAGCGCGGCGCGTCCATTGTCGCTCCGGCGGCAAGGATGACGCTGTCGGTCGGGCGCTGCTTGACCCGCGCTGCGGCATAATCCGCAATCCGCGCATTGGTCGCGCGAACGGCAATCGCCGCCTCGGCCGAACCATAGAGATATTGCAGCGCGACCGGCGGCTTGGCCGTTTCGGCGGGAGCGGCGGCGGGTGGTGGGG
>NZ_SCMU01000012.1 GCF_005503695.1 Sphingopyxis sp. 2PD | reverse complement strand
CGGCCAATGGTCCTGGGGGCATGCCCCCAGGACCATTGCCATCCCATCAATCAACCATCATGAAGGAGCCGGACTCTACCTCTGACTGGTAACAATCAGGGGAGCACGTCACCATCCCTCGCGAAGCAGGGCAACTATGCGTCGCTCGCTCACGGACTCACCGGCACAGATAGTCTTGTAAATTTGGCGGTGGCGGGCTACCCACTCAATAGACGATAACATTGGCATCCTAAAAGACTCCTTTGACAAAAGTCTCCTATTCTAGGATTTCCACCTATAGGTCGGCAAGCAATCGGGATATTTTTTCCAAATCTTCCGTTAGTCTGTGATCGTCGGCATCGATCCATAAGTGCATTTCCTCGATGACGAGGCCGAGATATTCCGCCGTCTTTTCGAATTGCTGCCATAAAGTTATGTTGCGTGGATCGTGCTGTAACTGGGACTCGCACGTTCGCATTTCGCCAGTCAGCTGCGCCGCATAATCCTCAAGTTCGCGATAAGAGCCAAACACGCGCTCGTCCGAGCCGAGCGTCAGCTTGACACTGCGTTGACCGCTCATGATCCTTCGACCCCGCCCGGACGAAGCCGAAAATTTGCATCGTGCGTCTTCAGCCAATCGTGCGCTGCGCCGCGTGTAATCTTTCCGGTTGGCTCCGCGACATTCAGATATTCGGCAGTGCGCGCAATCAGGAAATATTGTCCGCGGGTCATTGGTTTGGCGCGCCAGCTTTGCGTCGGTTGTGACGCCTCACGATCGGCCCATCGTGCACATTCTTCGGCATAGGCACGGCGTTCACGATCAAGAATGATCGCTTCGCCTTTGCGGTGCCATTGATCGAAGTTCGCGCGAACCGCGGCGACCTCGACCGAGAGATTGTCGGCGTCGCTTGACCCCACGGCATATTGCGCGAGTACCGCGGTGTATCTGTCCACCGGCAGACTGCGGAGATAAAGGCGGGCTGACGCCATCTCGCCTGTATAACCAGCGCGACGATCAGCCGCGGCGAGGGTTCTGGCGTGCCAGTTTTCGTGGCGGGTTATTTGGTCAATGCCGCTTCGGGCGGAACGCTTGGCTTTTTGAATGGCCGCGAGTTCCTCGCGGAGTTTCGCTTCCCTGGCTTTGGCGTCCGCGAGTTTGCGGCGCCGGCTCACTTCGTCTTTGTCGAACATTGTCTGCCTCCTTCAGTGGGGCAGTCCAATTAGTGCAGCGGCGCGCGTACCGAGCGGAGGGTCACTTCGCGAGGCAAGTAGCAGATCGGTGACCCTCCGCATTTGAGCGTGAGCGAAGTTGTAAGCTTGAATCCGAAGCAAAATCCCAAACTGATAGGCAGGAAGGGAAGAGGGGGGTGGGAGTGCGAAAGAAACGTTGACCGGGGTCAACAGGCCCATGGCTTTCGTCCCACCCCCCTCTTTCAAGTGAGCAAAATGGCGCAAAGCATGCAGTTGATCGGCGAAGATGGCGTAATGGCGCAGGCCGATGCGCGGGCCTTCGCAATTCTCATGGCGCCAGACCGCACCGCGCGCCGATTGAGGGCAGCGGACCGGACGATCGCAGGCGCGATCAATCGCGTTGCCACGATGCGCCGCAGGCGCGAGGCCGGGGCCGAAAGAGCTTACGCCATCGCTGACCGAGCGTTGCAGCGCGAGCTTGCCGAAAGCATTGCACCGGGATGGGGGCGCACGTTTCGGGTAAAGATGCAAAGCCCGCCATTCAGATCGGCATCCGACCGTAAAATCAGCAGATCGAAAATGGCGCCTTCCGCTGCTCGCCCGCTACGTCGATATCAGACCCCGCTGATCGATGCTCGCGGCCGTGTCGCGCTTTATATGAACGTCACCTACAAGGGCTTCAACTCGAAGGGTTGGCGTTCCGGCCTTGCCGCAGCCCACATTGAGTATATTTTTCGCGATGGGTCGCTCGAAGAGGGCGATGTTCAGCTGGCCCATCCGATCAGCAACATGGGCGAGAGCGTCGAAGAAATCGAAGCGGCTTGGCGCATGCTGGAGGCCGTCGAGGAAGGCTATCGGGCCAACGCCAAGGTCCAGTATCGTGTGGTGCTGAACTTGCCGCATGAACTGAGTGCCGGGCAGCGCCGTTCGTTCGTGTACGAGTTCTGCGAACGGACTTTTGGTCGGCTCGGTTTGCCCTATGCTGCCGCTCTCCATGTGCCGGACGAATTGAGTGATCAGCGCAATGTTCACGCCCATATCGTGTTTTCGACCCGGCCCTGCGAGCGCACCGCATCCTATCAGTGGGACGTCGCGGAGGAGAAGGTCAACGGTCTCACCGACAAGGCGGGCCTGTTCCGGCTGCGCGCGCTCTGCGCGGCGCACATGAATCAAGCCTGTCGCCACGCGGGCCTAGCAACACGCTTCACGCATCTTAGCTATCAGGCGCGCAGTTTGAATGCCCAGCGCCAGGAGCACGTAGGACCGGAACGCATGGCGGCATTTGACCGCGGCGAAACAGTCGCGGTAATCGAAAGCAACGCTCGCATTGTGAAGCTCAATGAATTGGGCGTCGCTACCGACAGCACCGCCAAAAAACTTGTCCTAGCCGAGCGTGAAACCGCGCTGCTGGCGCGTAGCGTCGAGATCGCAGAGAGACGGCGCAATCTTGCCGCGCAGCGCGATACCCTCGCCGAATTCATGAGACGTATTCGCGCGGTCGCTATTCCCTCGCGTCGCCGCCCCTTACCGGACGTCGCAATCGTCCGCCAAATTGCGTCGCGTGCTGCCAGTGTCCGAACGGCGATCCAGGAACGGGTCGCTTACCACGTGCCTGTGAGCCGCAACGCCGACGTCGAGAATATCGCGGCCAACGTCCGACGCATGACAGCGCAGCGGATACTGTTGGAAGCGCGTCGCACAGGACTGGACCACGCGGTGGCGCAGCTTAGGGCTATACGCCAGCGGCTGGATCAGAATCGGCTGGCCACGGCCACGGCCACGGCCACGGCCACGGCCGCTGCCACTGGCACTGCCACCGCAGCTGCCGCCAATGAAGCGGGTCGCTCGGTTTTGCTCGGCGCGAAAGTCGCGCCATACCAGACTGGCAAGCTCGGACTTCAGCTGGATACATCGCGGCTCGATGCCTCTGAGGTCGCGCGTGTGCAGGCTATGGACGAAAATGCGCGCCGCGCCGCTCTTTCAGAGCGCCATCGTAATGATCGTCGACGTGCTGCAGATATTGCAGCGGCAGCGGCGGCGGAGTCCTACCAGGCGCAGCACCAGCGCGCATGGAATGATTTGCTGCAGGAGCTTCGCAAGACGCGGCGTTACATTCCGAGCGAAAACGGAAAGCCGGTGTGGCATGCATCTACGCTTGGCCGTCATGGACTTGGACCCTCCGCAATCCTCCCGGCGGAACTCGAGCGCGATGTTCAGGAAATTCTGCAGCGGCAGCACGCCGAGATTTCGCAGATTGCGGAGTTTTCCAAAACAGCTCCGGGAAGCATCCACAAGGTCGACGGTAAGTGGTCGGCACCGGAGCACGCGCCTGCTGATATTAGGCGTCTTGTCCAAGCGTGGAGTAATGAACCGCGCATGCAATCGGTCTGGGAGCGCGAGGCTCAGTCCGGTGGCGCGCGCGAATATGTTACCGGCTCCTCCAGATCGGCTGACCCGTCGCCTTCGATCCCAGATGGCCGGCAGACCGCACCGGTAACGATCAAAAAGGACGCTGAGATCCCTGCCTTGGGAGATTCGCCGGCGAGCGCAGCGGGACGAAGGCCCGCGTCGTCCGAGATGCCGGTCATCCAGTATGAAGAAATGCTCGTCGCCGCAGCCGAAGCGCGCCAACGCCGCGACGCGCGATGGCTCAAGACGCGACGGATCGATACCCATGTCGAGATGTCAGTCACGCCAGAATCAACCAAGAAAGGTTTGGACGAGCATCCCGCGGAAGCGGCCAATCGCCCGTTCCCGAAAGAGCAGAGCCTTGAACATTAGGGCCAAATCTCGTTCATCCGCGTCAGAAATCTGGAGCGAGGGCGACAGTGGACCAGTAGTCCTGCGGACCGCCGTCAGCTTAAATGAAGGAAATCTGATTTTCGCAGTTCGGAAGCCTTGTCGGACGAGACGGGCATTATGCTGCTGCGCTTGCAGCGACTGAATAGGAGTTTCTGCCCTCACGCTTACAATTGTAGAGCTGTTCATCTGCGCGCCGCAGGATGAAATCTATCTTTTCCGCTCGGCTGCCGATGGCTGCGCCGAGGCTAACCGTCATCGGAATTGGATGACTGTCATAGACACAGGGCATTTTTTCGATCGTGCGGCAAATTGAAGCCGCTAGGCTGCGGGTGTCTGCCAAGCTTGTCCAGTCGGTCAGTATCGCAAACTCGTCACCACCCAGCCGAGCTACCGTTGCTCCTTGAGGACTAATCTGCACCAGTATGTTCGCAACGTGCCTGATCGCCTCATCGCCCGCATCATGGCCTAAATTATCGTTGATGCTCTTGAAGTGGTCAATGTCGGCCAACAAAAGAAGGACCGGCTGGGCGATCCGGTTGTTACTGGGTTGGTCCCTCATTTTCGCAGCGGCGGTGAGGAGTGCACGCCGATTCAATAAACCGGTCATTTCATCGTGGTCGGCAAGCCATTCTGCCTTTCCGTGCAACCTGAAATATCGGTAGTTCAGCAAACCTACCCAAAGTGAAATCGGGGGCGATATTAACATGGGAATCAAAAGCGCGGCCACGATCGATCGGTGATAGAGGTCAGGTGGGAGGTCGCTGCTTATCCAAGAAACGATGGTGACCGAAGCCGTCATCGCAATTAGCATGATGATCAGACCTCGGGCTGCGAGATTGAAGATCAATGTTTTGCTGTGAACGGGCATCGCTCTCGGTCTCCCATCTGCCGGGAACCACTTTTACGCTTTGTCGATAGCGAACGGCTTAACAAAATCCGGAAATGTTGCAATCATCATGTGGCCGACTGCGCTCCTACCCGGTCACGCCGCCGGTGATGATTTTGTATGTCCTGAGATTCGAAGTCGGGCGATTTCCTGCTCACGGGCATCGCATAGTTTAATCGCTGTACTTTTCAGGCTCCAGACAACCTGATGAAGGGCAGAGCAGAAGCACTCCAGATCCTCGGCCGCAACATACCACATGGCGATGGGGCAACTGGTGCAGGCGGCATCCGGCTCATCGACCGAAAAGCGAGGGTTTGCGCTGTTCCTGTCGGCCTCGAGAGTTTTTAATGTTGGACTTTCGTAAGCGCCGGAATGCGGCGCAATCGGTGTTTGTTCAAATGTCATTACTATCATCCAACAGGTTGATCCCTGGCGACCTTTATCGGCGGCCTACCTTAAAAGTCCGTTTCTCCATCGGACGGCATACTCATGTGACCGGGATGGAAAAGCTGCCGCGACCGCGTCTCCTGCAGCCGGGTGAAGAGGGGAGGAAAAGCCTCGCCTCCGCTCGGCGGTAAGCAAACAGGAGCAAACCCATGACCATTCATAATGACGCCGCCTCCTACGAGGCGGCGCTACGTCTCTGCGCATCGCGCGAGGATGTCCGCATCCTCCGCCGCGTCCGGCCGATTCACGAACTTGTGAACGACGGACCCCCAATCGGGCCGACACGGAGCATCGCGATCGTCGATACGGAAACAACCTCGGTCGATGTCCAGACCGCCGAGGTCATCGAAATCGCCGCCGCAGTCGTGCTGGTCGACGACGCCGGAGAAATCCGCGTCATCGATACCGCACTGCGCGGCTTGCGTGATCCCGGCATTCCGATCCCGGCCGAGGTGCAGCGGCTGACCGGAATATCGGACGACGACGTGGCAGGGCGGGCGTTGAACGTGCCGCGCTGGGAAGCGCTGCTCGGCGGCTCTGACCTGATTGTCGCGCACAATTCTGCCTACGACGCTCCAATTGTTGAACGCCTGTTGCCCGGGATCAAGGGGCATGCCTGGGCCTGTTCGATGCGCGAAATTGATTGGGCGGCGCATGGGTTCGATGGCGCCAAACTCGGTCATCTCCTGATGCAGATTGGCTACTTCACCACCGGGCATCGGGCGGACGCCGATGTGATCAGTCTCGCGCATCTGCTGACCCATCGTCCGGACGGCGTGCGCCCGCTGATGGCGGAGCTGGTTGCGCGGGCCGCGCAGCCGTCGTTGCGGATCGAGGCGACGGGTGCGCCGTTCGACAAACGCCATCTCCTCAAGGCGCGCGGCTATCGCTGGGATGCGCGCGAGAAGGTCTGGTGGCGCGAGATCGCCGAAGCGGCGCACGAGGCGGAAGCCCTTTGGCTCGCGCGCGATGCCGAGCTCCGCGCAACATCGCGCGTGACCCGGCTCAGCTGGAACACACGTTATCGATAGAGCGAGAGGGCCTCGCTGCTCTGGTCGCGCGAGCAGCGAGGCCAGCGAGCGTCCATATCCCACAACGCTTCGCATGAAGGGGAGGTCGCAATCTCTTCCTTCAGGGATCGGCTTAGCCTCAAATTTTGAACATCCGGTAAATCGACGGCCCCCGGCCGTCGCTTGGCGCCGACAGGCGCAAGCCACCGCGGATGCGGCGGAATTGAGCACCGTGAGAGAGCGGAAAAAGGCTCCGGCCAAAGCGGCCGTCACCTAAGAGTAAGGAATACAGCATGAACGACACCATGATGCAGGCGCTGCAGCAGGAGAAACACGCCTGGGCTCTGCGCCACGAGATGGGCTTCCCGGCGGACGCCAAGCTAACGCCGTCAATCGAATTCGGCACCGGTGGCGCGATCGACGGCGGCATCGTGCGCGAACTGGTTCTCCGCGCGATGGAGCGGGACCAGGACATCATTTATGAAGGTCAGGCCCACACCGGCAAGTCCGGGCCGCGTGAGTATCTGGCAGTTATGCGCAACCAACATTTGATCCACATCTTTCGCTGCCGACCCTGGTCGGGCGACAGCAATGCGCCGATCATATTGGTGTCGGAATGCGGGAAAGTTACGATCCGGCTCGGCAGCGATGGCGCGTTCGAATGTCTGGCGGGAGCGCCCTCTGACCTTGCGGGCGGACACTGTCGAGCCTTGGCCCGCATAGAACGCGTCGCCGCCGAGACGCGCACGCGTATCAAGACGCACACGTCCCAGCCGCGCGCCAGCGAAGTCTAATCGGGATCGGTTCCGGCAGCTGTCATTCTCAAAACCACTGAACACCGCGGCAGGCCGAGCCTGCCGCCCATTCCAAAGGAAATATATTTGAAATACGAACCCCGTATCGGCGTTGAACGCCGACCGCGCAGCTATATCGTGCTCGACGTCGAGTCCGCTGTCATCGATGAAAGCGGCCATCGCCGTTACCAGGCCACGGAGCGGTATAGCCCCGGTAACGACAACAACCAGCCCGCGCGCCGCGGTTACGGGCATCGATGATTTCGAGTTTCGTGACAACGCAGAAACGAAGGCACGCGCTCTTGGCTTGGACAGCTTTCTATTGTGGAATGTGACCCACGCGCATTTGTATAATGCACATGCCGTTGCGTATCTTTCAGCGCGATGCATTTGCGCTAGAGCCAACGACGGCGATCGACTTTCGCAATCCTACCGATGGAACGGTCTTCAGCGAGTCTTTGGGGAATTTTGAAGCGATTACCAGCAATTTGCCTTTCATCGCGCAAGAAGGCCGGAGGCAGTACGGGAATGCCCTCGATCGCGTGACAGCCGGAATGGGGGAAGAAGGCGAACGATTCACGCGGCGGGCGGATGTTGCTGCTTACCTTCCGTTTTCCCTGCATCCCTTGCTTGTAGAGGGCGGACGTCTTGGCATCGTTATAACAAATGCATGGCTCGGGACCGATTGGGGCGATGCTTTCTATAACCTGCTCGGGCGCTATTATGACCTAAAGGCGGTCGTCACCTCAGGTGCGGGCCGCTGGTTTCAGAACAGCGAAGTCGTCACCAATATTCTGATCATGGAGAAGAAGGTCGATCCCGCGCAGCCAAATGGGGATATCAAATTTGTAGTGCTGACTCGGCCATTGGAGGAATTGGCCGACGAAGAGGCAGTTCAGATTGCGGCCGCCCAGATTGAGCTGGGCCAAACTCAAAACGATACCATGACAATCCGTGCAATCAGTCCTTCCAACCTTGCGCGCTTTAGGCAGTTTGGACTGGGCGGGAATGCCCAATTTTCAGATTGCGATTGGGTGCTCGACCTTCCCCTCGCGCCTCTCAAGGACCTCTTCACAGTTCGCCGCGGCGAACGGCGCGGCATGAACGCTCTGTTTTACCCCCGTCCCGGCCACGGGATTGAACCCGAATATATCAAGCCGTTGGCTAAAAGCCCGACCGATTTTTCTCGGTTGCGCTGCCCGGCAGCGAAGGAAGCATTCGCCTGTTCGCGAACCGAAGTAGATCTTGCAGCGCGCGGTCACACCGGCGCTCTCAACTGGATCAGGCGCTTTAAAACGCCGGAAAATATGGCGAAGCTCGGCACGAACGGCCTGATGTGGTATGAAATGAAAGCCGACACGCTGACCGATCTGGTGATGTTCATCAATTATGGTGACCGATTGTTCGTAGGCAGAGTCGATCCGCCGGCCTTTGCTGATCAAAGGTTGGTTCGGCTGGAGCCTAAAGGCGCAGTGGATATCGACCTCGCTCATGCGCTACTCAATTCCACAATCTCGATGTTCATCATCGAAGGGATGGGGTTCGGGCGAGGGCTCGGTGCGCTAGATCTCAATAAGGATCGCATCGAAGATTACATGCACATCCTCAATCCTGCGCGTCTCAACCAGGCAGGGATCGACGCGATCAAAACCGCATTTGTGCCGTTGCTCGCGCGCGATGTGCTCAATGTCGCCGACGAACTGGAACAGGCCGACCGACAAAGGTTTGACGATGCGGTCATCGCTGCATTCGCCTTGGGCATGGATCGGCAGCGCATTTATGACGCGCTGCTCTCGCTGGTCGAGATACGGCAGACAGCCTTGGAGTGATGCATGGCGAAGAGGACTTCGACGACGCGACGGGTGATCTTTTATCGCCCTTAACGGAAACAGAGTTTTTGCAGCTGTTACTGCGCGATCTTTATGGGGATTTGCCGGGCCGGATCACAAGATTGCGTTACCTCGGCGACCAAGCTGGCACGCTTGGGTCTGCTGGGACAATTATTATAGGTGGTTCGCCAGCCTACAATGCATTCACAGAGGCCCGTTCCTCGTTCGTGAATGGCAATTATGCTGCGACCATTATTCTATGCCAAGCGACGGCCGAAAATCTTCTCGCTGCTGCCGCCAGTCTGCACGGGAGCCAAGTGCCAAATCGGATAGCATTCGCCGAGACTCTGCGTTTGTGCGAAAGTATGGGCTATGTCACAGCACACGATCGCGAGGAACTTCAGAAGCTCGCAAACCTCCGAAATCCCCTCGCTCATTATCGAAGCCTAGACGACCCCACTCATGTGGACCGACGTTCGATTGCCGAAAAAACGCATTTCCTTGAGATTATGGAGCGCGACGCTTTCTTTGCGATCGCTCTCATCATGCAGCTTCTCTCCAAGCGACCGTTCCGTGTCGGCTAGCGGCTCTTATGCCTCCCTCGCCACCACTATTTCCCAATGATTTGAGTGCCCGTCTCTTTCATGCCGGGTGCACCATTTGCGTTGGGCGGTTTGCCGAACAAAAGGACACGAAGCCTCGCGACCTTAGGCTTAGAGCGCTTCATGGTGCCGTAAGTCGATAGCCCACGGCAGGCTCGTTCAAGATAAATTCGGGGCGCTGAGGTTCGTTTTCGAGTTTCAGGCGCAGGCTGCGGATCGCGACGCGCAGATAGTCGATCTGCTCCTGCTGTGCTGGACCCCAGACGGCGCGCAGAAGATGCGTGTGCGTCAGGACGCGGCCCGCATGTTTTGCGAGTTCGGCGAGCACCGCATATTCCTTGGGCGTCAGATGCACATCTGTGCCGTCGCGGCGCACTACGCGATTGTGGAGGTCGATCGCCAGCGGCCCGATGACCAGCGGTTCCCGCGTATCGCCCGGATTGAGGTCAACAAGGCGGTCGACATATCGGTCGAGCTGAGCGGCTTCGGTGGCGACCGTGGCGCTGAGGGAGGGGTCGATGCCGCCACCCGCCCGCCGGATCGCGCGCGCCGCCGCGGCAATCGAGTGCAGCCGCGGTTTCACATCCTCGCCGATCGCGGTCAGCAGCGCCGAGCGCAGCCGGTCGCGCTCGCGTAGCCCGGCGACATCGCGCGCCTCGCGCTCGAGCCGGGCACGTTCGAGCGCAAGCGCGATCTGGTCGAGCAGATTGGCGAGTAAAATCTGCTGCTGCTCGTCTACCGGTGGCGACCCGTCGGCATGTGCCAGTCCCGCTGCCGCCAGTACCGCCTCGCCCGCAATGACGGGATGGAATTGCCAGTCGGTCAAGTCGACCCGCCCGATCCCGCGGCCGGTTACGAGCGCGGATTCGATGCACAATGTCGCCGCCGCCAGATCATTCGGGCCGAGTGCAGCGCCAGTGGGCGCGATTGCGGCGATCGTTGGTGTTTTGCCGCCCATGACCACCACGGTGTGGGCGCCGAACAATCGGGCCAGTTCGCTGGCCGCGACCTCTGCGATCGCCGTTTCGTCGGCGCAGGAAAGCAGGCGGCGGGCGAGGCCGGCGATGGTGGCGTTGCGCGCCGCATGCGCATCGGCGCGCCGACTTTGTTCACGAAGCGAAGCGGCAAGGCGACTGGTCACCGCTGCGACGAGGAACAGCACGGTGACGGTGACGATGTCGGCAGGGCTGTGAATGATGAGCGTGCCGTAGGGGGCGGTGAAAAAGAAATTATAGGCGAGTGCCGAAAGCGCGGCGGTGGCGAATGCAGGCCAGAATCCGGATAGCAGCGCGGCCGCCAGCACCGGCGGAATATAAAGCAGCGCTACCGGCCCGCTACCCCAGCGCGGCGCGATGAGCAGTCCGGCGATCGTGGCGACCGCGATCAACAACAGGGTCGCGGCGAAACCGCCAAGGCGGACAGCCATTTCATCTTGCCGAAAGCGTCGGCCGGTCGGGACGGTATGCATGCGCAACAAATGCGCCTGCGAAGCGAGCCTGTCGAGCCGGTGCGGTCAATTCCACATGGAATCTTTATGCCGATCGCGACCACATCGCCCCTCATGACAAACCTCAACGCTCTACCCGCTGCCACTGCGGCATCCGCACCCACCGGTCCCAAGGACCGCCTGCCCATCCTCATGCTCGGCGCGATCGGTGTCGTGTTCGGCGACATCGGTACCTCGCCGCTATACGCGCTGAAAGAAAGCTTCATCGGGCCGCACCCACTGGCCGTGGACCGGCTGCACATCTTCGGTGTGCTCAGTCTGATCTTCTGGTCGTTGATGCTGATCGTGACGGTCAAATATGTTTTCGTTGCGATGCGCGCACACAATCGGGGCGAAGGCGGTTCCTTTGCGCTGCTGGCGCTCGTGTCGCGGCACTTTGGTGCGGGCCGCTGGAACGCGGCGCTCGTTATCCTGGGCGTTCTGGCAGCGTCGATGTTCTATGGCGACGCAATGCTGACCCCAGCGATCTCGGTGTTGTCGGCGGTCGAGGGGCTGACCGTTGTCGAGGCGAGTCTGCAACCGTTGGTTCTGCCGATCGCGGTTGTCATCATGGTCGCGTTGTTTCTGATCCAGTCGCGGGGGACCGCGAGGGTCGGGGCATTGTTCGGTCCGATCGTGCTGATCTATTTCGCGACGCTAGCGACCCTGGGGGTGGTCAATATTGCAGACCATCCGGAGATTCTGGGCATCGTGAACCCCTATTGGGCGTTTGAATTTTTTCTGTACGATACCCGGTTGGCGTTTCTCGCGATGGGATCGGTGTTTCTGGCGGTTACCGGTGCCGAAACGCTATACGCCGACATGGGACATTTCGGACGCAAGGCGGTGGGGCTCAGCTGGCTGACGATCGCCTATCCGTGCCTGATGCTCAATTATATGGGGCAGGGGGCGCTGTTGCTGGGTACGCCCGCGGCGGTCGAAAATCCATTCTATCTGATGGCGCCAGAGTGGGCGCGTCTGCCGCTGGTTTTGATCGCGACGGCGGCGACGATCATCGCCAGCCAGGCGGTGATTTCCGGCGCCTTTTCGGTTACGCATCAGGCGATCCAGCTCGGTTTCCTGCCGCGGTTGCGCACCCTCCACACCAGCGAAAAGGCCGCGGGACAAATCTATATTCCGGCGATCAACTGGAGCCTGTTGGCGATGGTGCTGGTCTTGGTCCTTGGCTTCGGCGAATCGACCCGGCTTGCATCGGCCTATGGCATCTCGGTCATCGGGACGATGTTGATTACCACATTGATGCTGGCCTTTTTGCTCTTCAAGGTGTGGCGCTGGAACAAATGGCTGGCGACGATGACGATCGGGTTGTTTCTGCTCGTCGACGGCACCTATTTTGCCTCGAACATCACCAAGATCCCCGACGGCGGCTGGTTCCCGCTGGTGGTCGCCGCCATCCTGTTCACGGTGCTGACCACCTGGTCGAAGGGGCGCCGCCTGATGCGCGAGCGGCTGGACGAGGGGGCCATCCCGTTGCCGGTATTCATCGAATCGGCGGCGATGTCGGCACACCGGGTCCGCAACACCGCGGTGTTCATGTCGGCGTCGCCCGACGGGGTTCCCTCGGCGTTGCTGCACAATCTGAAGCACAACCAGGTGTTGCACGAACGGGTGTTGATCCTGACCGTGCAGGTTGCCGACGAACCATATGTGGAGGCGGGCCGGCGCGTCGACGTCCACGACGCCGGTCGGGGCTTTTACCGCGTCATCCTGCATTATGGCTTTATGGAGGATGTCGATGTCCCCCGCGACCTGGCGAAGCTGACGCGGATCGGTGCGCCATTCGACCTGATGACCGCCAGCTTCTTTCTGGGTCGGCAAAAGCTGGTGGCGTCGACGCGGACGCCCGGCATGGCGTTGTGGCGCGAGCGCCTGTTTGCCTGGATGAGCAAGAGCTCGGAAAGCGCGATGGAGTCGTTCAGGATCCCGACCAACCGCGTGGTCGAGCTCGGCAGTCAGGTGCAGATTTGAACCGATCGCTGGTCGATCGCGCGACCGGAATGGCGTCCATCACCGCTTCCGATGCACCGAGCCGCTGATTGCCGCCGCTCCTGCGCGCCAGGGACCACGCGCGGGAACGACGGCTTGCGGCGATCGGCCGTCAGGGCTTTTCGCCGGGAAACAGCAGCAGCCAGTCGGCCTCGGCCTGGACCCGGGCAAAATAGCTCCAGCTGTCGACGTTGATCGACCGCTGGAGCCAAGGTTTCGCCTTTTCGGCCTCGCCCATCAGGATGTAATAATTGGCGAGGCTGTAGGCGGTCGATGCGGCGACGCCATCGGCAGTGGCAAAGGCGCGGCCGGTGTCTTCGGCGCTGAAGAAGGATTTGGGCGAGCGGTTGCCCTTGAACAGCTGGATGCCGTCGAAATAGGTGTCGGGGCTGCCGTCGGGCGGCACTTCGAACAGCGTCAGGTCGTAATCGTCCAGCACCTTCTGCGCCGCGCGCAGATTGCCGCCGCGCGCGAGCGACAGATATTCCCAATAGCTGTTCGCGGTGCGCGCTTCGACATCATGGTTGAACGCGGCGGACTCGGCCGACTTGGCGAACCATTTGGCGGCGTTGTCATAGTCGTGCTTGGCGAAATAGGCCTGGCCGAGGTGGTAATAGAGATAATATTGCACGACATCGGGCGAGCCGGGGAAATAGTCGGGACCCGGCTTTTCGCGCTCGAGCGGCTGGCCTTCGTATAGCTTGGCGGCCTTCAGCCCGACCTCGATCGATTTGTCGACTTGGCGGAGCGAGAAATGGCGATGCGCGAGGTGGCGCATCAGCTTGGCCGAATTGGGAAAACGCTTGAGCGCGGTTTCATAGACCGCCGCCGATTCCCTGACATAACCCTGATAGAAGAGGATGCGGCCGTACCAGGTCGCGGTGTCGACCGTCATGTTGCTTTCATAGGCCGCCTTGGCGTCCTTGGCGGCGCGTTCGAGCGTCGCGACCGCGGCGACGCCGACATTGCGATCGGGGTTCGTCACCATCGGCTGGCCGAGCAGCGAGGTGCCCTGGAAGCTGCCTTCCTGCGCGGTCGCCAGCGTCGGCGTCGCAAGCATCAGCAGACTGGCCGACGCCAGGAATTTCAGGGTGCGGGGGATCATATTCACTCTCCTTGGACTTGTTTGTTGTGGTGCTGTTTCACGGATCGATGTCGAGGTCGAACTTGACCCCCTGCGCCAGCGGCAGCGACGCCGAATAATTCACCGTCGCGGTGGCACGGCGCATATAGTTTTTCCAGCTGTCGGAGCCCGAAACGCGCCCGCCACCGGTCACTTTTTCGCCGCCGAAAGCGCCGCCGATTTCGGCGCCGCTGGTGCCGATGTTGACGTTGACGATGCCGCAATCGCTACCCTCGGCCGACTGGAAGCGCTCGGCCTCGCGGACGTCGCTGGTAAAGATGCTCGATGACAGGCCTTGCGAGACACCGTTCTGCAGCGCGATCGCTTCGTCGAGTGTGTCATAGCCCATGACATAGAGGATCGGGGCGAAGGTTTCCTCGCGGACGATCGCGGTCTGTCCGGGCATTTCGGCGATCGCCGGGCGGACATAATAGCCGTCCGCTCCTCCCTCGATGTCGAGCCGCTCGCCGCCATGCACGATGCCGCCTTCGGCCCGTGCCTGTTCGAGCGCGCGCTGCATGCCGTCGAACGCCATCCGGTCGATCAGCGGTCCGACATGCGTGGCATCGTCGAGCGGCGTTCCGATGCGCAGCGTGGCAAAGGTCGCGATCAGCCGCTGAACAAAGGCGTCGCGGATGCTGTTGTGGACGATCAGGCGGCGCAGGGTGGTACAGCGCTGGCCGCAGGTGCCGGTCGCCGCGAACACTGCGCCGCGTAGCGCGAGGTCGAGATCGGCGCTGGGCGCGATAATCGCCGCATTGTTGCCGCCGAGCTCGAGGACGGGGCGGGCAAAGCGCCGCGCGAGGCGCACCGCGACATCCTGCCCCATCCGCACGCTGCCCGTCGCGCTGACGATCGCGACGTCGGGGTGGTCGGCGATCGCGGTACCGCAGCGCGCGTCGCCGACGACGACCTGGATCAAATTGGCGGGCGCCAGATCATAGTCGGCGGCGGCTTTTTCGAGCAGCCCGGCAAAGGCGAGCGCGGTGAGCGGGGTCTTTTCCGAGGGTTTCCAGATCGCGCTGTCGCCGCACACCAGCGCGACGGTCGTCCCCCACGCCCAGACCGCGGCGGGGAAATTGAATGCCGAGATCAACCCGAGCACCCCCATCGGGTGCCAATATTCGGTCAGGCGGTGTTCGGGGCGTTCGGACGCGATGGTCAGCCCGAACAGCTGGCGCGACAGGCCGACGGCATATTCGCAGATGTCGATGACTTCCTGCACCTCGCCGCGCGCTTCGGTCAGGATCTTGCCATTCTCGATCGACAGCAGCAGCGACAGCGCTTCCTTATGCTCGCGGACGAGGGCGCCATAGCGGCGGACGAGTTCGCCGCGGTGCGGCGCCGGGACCAGCTTCCACGCGGCAAAGGCGGTGCGGGCATTGGCGACCACCGCGTCGATGTCGCCGGGAGTGTCCATGCCCAGCGTTGCCAGCTCGGATCCGTCGATCGGCGAAAAGACGGGCAGGTCGGCGCCGAGGCGATCGGTCAGCGACAGTCCGAGCTGATCGAAGGTCGCGGCGGCCTGCTTTGCCAGCGGGGAAGCGGCGTGCGCGGTCGACGGGATTTTGGCGATATTTTCAGGAGCGTTCATAAAATTCTTTTCTGTCATATCTTCGGTGGTTTGGGGTGTTCATTCGTCAATCGGGATGCCGGGCGACAATCTGGCCGTTCTTGATCACGACCGCGACCTTCTCCAGCACGGTGACGTCGCGATAGGGATCGCCCGCAACCGCGATCATGTCGGCATATTTGCCCGGCGCGATCGTGCCGATATTGTCCGATTGGCCGAGCAGCGCCGCGGCGTCGACCGTCGCTGCGCGGAGCGCTGCCATCGGGGTCATCGGACCCTGTTCGACCATCTTGCGAAATTGCCGCGCATTTTCGCCATGCGGGGACACGCCGGCATCGGTGCCAAAGGCGATGTTGACCCCATGGCGCACCGCGAGGCGGATATTGTCGCCCGATACTTTGCGTGCTTCGGCCATCTTGGCCGCCACCGCCGGGGTGATGCGCGCCGTGTCGGCACTGTCGTGCGAATCGAGCAGGCCGAGCGTCGGCACCAGCCAGGTGCCGCGTGCGGCCATCATCTTCGCGGTGTCGGCGTCGAGATAAGTACCGTGCTCGATCGAATCGACCCCGGCGCGCACCGATGCGGTGACCCCCTGCGCGCCGTGCGCATGCGCCGCGACCTTCAGCCCCAGGCTGTGCGCGGTGGTGACGATGGCGTTCAGTTCCTCGTCGCTCAGATGCTGGCCCAGCCCGCGCGCCTGCTGCGACATGATCCCGCCGGTCGAGGTGATCTTGATGAGGTCGGCGCCATATTTCGCGGCCTCGCGCACGCGCAGCGCGCATTGGGTCGCGCCGGTGCAGGCGCCGGTATAGTCATAGGGAAACAGCGCTTCGGTCGTCTTGCGGTTGAGCCCCGACATGTCGCCATGACCGCCGACGATCGACAGCGAGGTGCCGGACAGGAAGATGCGGGGGCCGGTGACGATACCCTCGTTGATCGCATCGCGCAGCGCGTGGATCGCATAACCGTCCGACCCGACAACGCGAACCGTCGTGAAGCCTGCCTCCAGGGTCTTTTTCGCATTGGAAAAGGAAAAGAGCGCGACATCTTCAGGCGTGTCGATCGCCGCCGACCATAGCCGGGTCGCGGGCGAGAAGCTGAAATGGACATGAGTATCGATCAGCCCGGGCAGCACCGTGCGGTCCTTGAGGTCGATCACCGTCGCGCCGCCGCCATCGATATGGCCCGGCAGGATCTCGGCTATCCGCTCGTTGCGCACGACGATCGTCGTCGGGCCGAGTGGGCGCTCGCCGGGCACCGCGATCACCGATCCCGCATGGATAACAAGGTCTTGTGCGGCCGGGTCCGGCTGGGCCGCTCCCGCAGCACCCACCAGCAGCGCGACAAATGCCGATACCGACACGGCGCCAAGGCGATGGAGCGACCGGACACGCGTGGACGGGTTGGCGATGTCGGTCACGTCTTGAGGCTCCCCGTCGATCGGGCTGGTGCAGATCAGCGGCAGCCCTCGAGCCACCACATAGGAATATTTTGCTGGCTAGGCAATAAAATTTATGAAAGGAAAAAGTTCAAGAATAAGACGAAACCCGGAAATTTGCGATTTCCAGGGTCGATAATGGGTTACCAAGGAGGGAAATAATGTCGAAGTTCGTTTCACGTCTGCTGTTGTCGTCGGCGCTCGCATTCGCGATGGCGCCGGTTGCCCAGGCACAGACGCCGCCGCCCGAAGCGGAAGGTGCCGACACCGATGAAGGTGGCAGCGACATCGTCGTCATCGGCACGCGCCGCAAGGACCGCTCGATCACCGACAGCTCGGTCGCGATCGACGTCATTGCCCCCGAAAGCATCACCGCGACCGGCTATACCGACGTGAACGACGCACTGCGCACGCTCGTCCCCGCCTTCAATGCCCAGCGCCTGCAGGGCAATGACGGTTCGTCGTTCGTCCGCCCCATCACGCTGCGCGGTTCGCCCGCCGACCATGTTCTGCTGTTGATGAACGGCAAGCGCCGTCACCGCGCATCGATCGTCCAGATCGGTACCGGTCACTCGTCGACCTCGGGTTCGCAGGGTCAGGATTTCAACGTCATTCCGCCGATCGCGCTGTCGAGCGTCGAGGTGCTGCGCGACGGCGCGTCGGCGCAATATGGCTCCGACGCGATCGCCGGGGTGATCAACATGGAGTTGAAAAAGCAGAAAAGCGGCGGCTCGATCATCGGGCAGGTCGGCGAATATTTCAGCACCGGCGGCCGCACCTATGACATTCAGGGCCATATCGCGGTGCCGGTCGGCGACAACGCCTATTTCAACCTGGCGGCCCAATATACCGATCAGGCGAAGGCCTATGCGCGCAAGGCCAGCCATGCGGGCGCCGTCGCGCTGCGCGCGGCGGGTATCCCGGGCGTGCCCGAGCATCCCGAAGGCAACCTTGACCCGCGCTATATGGCGTTCAAGTCGGTATGGAACGCCGGTATCGAGCTGAGCGATTCGCTCGAACTCTATACCTTCGGCAACTATATGACCGGCAAGAGCTCGGTGACCTTTGGCCTCCGCCAGCCGATCACCGCGGGTGGGCTGAACCGGCACGGCACCTATGCCAATTCGGCCTTCGACCTGTCGCCCGCGCACCCGCAGCTGTTCGACCTGACGCGCGTCTATCCGGGCGGCTTCACCCCCGAATTCGGCGGCCACCTCGAAGATTTCAGCGCCCTCGTTGGCCTCCGCGATCAGGAAGGGCCGCTGACTTGGGATCTGTCGGCGCGCTATGGCACCAACACCGTCGATTATTCGATCACCGGCACGATCAACGCGTCGATGGGGGTCAATTCGCCGACGTCGTTCAAGCCGGGTTCGCTGACCCAGCGCGAAATCCAGTTCGACGGCGAAATTTCCTATGAGCTGAACGACCAGATCTTGCTGTTCGCGGGCGCCAGCCATCGCAAGGAAACCTATGTCATCGGCGAGGGCGACCTTGCCAGCTATCTGACCGGGCCGCTGCGCGATCTGCCCGCCGGATCGAACGGCTTCCAGGGCTTCTCCCCCGAATTTGCGGGCAGCTTTGACTCGAACAGCTATGCGGTGTTCGCCGAAGTCGACGCCGATATCACCCCGTGGTGGAACCTGTCGGTCGCCGGTCGTTACGAGGATTACGACCAGTTCGGCACCAACTTCAGCTACAAGGCGGCGACCCGCTTCGAGCTGAGCGACGCCTTCGCCCTGCGCGGGTCGGTGAGCACCGGCTTCCGCGCCCCCGCCGCCGGTCAGGTGTTCGGGACCAGCCTGACCTCGCAGCTCGACGGGGTTGGCGGCTTCATCCTCGACGCCGTGCTGGTACCGGGTTCGCCCGCGGCGCAGGTGTTCGGGTCGGAGGCGCTGACGCCCGAAACATCGTTCAACATGTCGGCCGGCGTGGTGTTCACCGGGCTGGACGGCTTCCTGACCACGCTCGATTTCTATCAGATCGATGTCGATGATCGCCTGTTGCTGACGCCGTCGCGCAACACGACCGCCGCCGAACGCGCCGCGCTGGCCGCGATCAATTTCCCGAACGGCGGCGACATTCAGCAGGTGCGTTATTTCCAGAACGAAATGGACACCCGCGTGCGCGGCTTCGACCTGGTCAGCACCTATCGCCACAGCTGGTCGGACAATGCCTCGACCGACTTCAGCCTGGCGGTGAACTATAATGAACAGCATCTGCGCGGCGCACCGCCTCCGGGCTTCAGCCCGGCGATCGTGACCGAATTCGAACGGGGAACGCCGCGCTGGCGCGGCAATTTCTCGACGACAACCAAGGTTGGCGATTTCGGGTTCATGGCGCGCGCCGTCCATTATGGCTCGTGGCGTCGTCTGGATGGCGCGACCTTCCTGCCGCGCAAGGCGGTGACCTTGTTCGACGCCGAAATCTCCTACACCGGGATCCAGGATGTCGAGCTCAGCGTCGGGGCGCGCAACATATTCAACATCTTCCCGCCCGATCGCGGTGCGGCCCGCGCGCGCGCTGGTCTGATCTACGACAACCACAGCGTGTTCGGGGTTGCCGGCGGCTTCTATTATCTGAACGCCAAATATAAGTTCTGATCCTCGCGTTCCGCGAGACGCAGATTGTTTCCGGTGGGCCTATGCGGCGCTGACATGGGCGAAATGTCAGCGCCGTAGCCTATCGGAAATTTGTGCATTATAGGATTGGGACGCGGACGGGGCCGCTTGTGTCGCATAACGGCCCCGGATTCGTCGATCTTGCACTGTTTGGCCAAGGTAAGGACCGCCGATAATGCCCCCCAGAACAGCAGATGAACCCGAAATTCTGGGCGCCGTTCGTCAGTCGAAACGGCCGCGAACCGAAGGGTTTCATCTGGGACGGCGCCTGCACCAGCTTCGCCGCGAGCGCGGGATGACGCTGGAAGATGCGGGGCGGTTGACGTCGCTCGCCGCATCGACGCTGTCGAAGATCGAAAATGACCAGATGTCGCCGACCTTTGACGTCGTACAGAAACTGGCGCTGGGGTTCGACATCGACATTACCGAGCTGTTTGCCAGCAATAGCGGACAGGATGCGGCGGGGCGGCGCAGCATCACCCTTGCCGGGGCGGGGCGGCCGATGGAAACCCCCGTGTATAACCACCGCCTGATTGCGGTCGAGCTGAAGCACAAGAAGATCCTGCCGTTCGTGACCACGATCAAGGCGCGCAGCCTGGAGGATTTCAAGGCCTGGTCGCAGCATAGCGGCGAGGAGTTTCTGTACGTGCTGGAGGGCGAGATCTGTTTCCAGACCGAGCATTATGAGCCCGCGATCCTGGGGGTCGGCGACAGCGTCTATATCGACAGCAGCATGCAGCATGCCGCCTATTCGACCAGCGAGCAGGACGCGGTGGTGCTGTGGGTCAACACCGGCTGATTTCCGCCGACGGCGACTGCGCGCCGCAGGATTTTGCGTCTCTTGCAATAATTTTCTTATCGGCTATAAATTTCCAATAGAAAATATTGGGAGTCGGTAGGATGGGCAGGGCGATGGATAGACGACAATTTGTGCTTTGGGGGGCGGCCCTATCGGCCGCCGTGGCGATGTCACCGACTTTGGCCGCGAAGACCACCGCGCGCCCGCTGACCTTTGACGCGATGGGCGAGGTCCGGTTCGAATATGACGCGGCGCTGGTCGGCCAGATGCGCGACAGCGGGCTCGACGCGATCACCGTCACCCTGTGCGATCCCAAGACTTATGAGGCGCACGCTTATGACGACGCGATCCAGGCGGTGCTCGACCATGACGCGCATATCGCTGCCAACCCTGCGCTGTTCCTGAAAGCGACGCGCACCAGCGACATCGACGTCGCGCGCCGCAACGGCCAGATCGCGATCTATTATCTGTTCCAGAATTCGACCCAGTTCGGGCGCGACCTCGATAATATCGACCTGTTCTATAAACTGGGCGTCCGTTCTTCGCAGATCACCTATAACGACCAGAATTGGGCGGGTGCGGGGTGCAAGGAATTGGGCGCCAATGGCTTGACCCATTTCGGCCGCGAGGTCGTGGCACGGATGAACAAGGTCGGGATGCTGATCGACCTGTCGCACGCCAATATGCAGACGATGGCCGACACGATCAACGCGTCGGCCGATCCGGTGATCATTTCGCACACCGCGTGCATGGCGATGCACAAGAATGTCCGCAACACCACCGACGACAATCTGCGGCTGCTCGCCAGCAAGGGCGGCGTGGTCGGCATCTGCCAGATGCGGCCGTTCCTGACCACGAAGCGTCAGGGCGCGCTCGCCGATTATTTCCGCCATATCGACCATGCGGTAAAGCTGATCGGTGCTGAGCATGTCGCAATCGGCAGCGACCGCGACCACCGCGTCGTCGAAATGACCGACGCCTATATCGCCGAGTTGAAGCGCGAAGAGGGCGCCAATTTCAACGCCGACGACTGGCCGCTGTTCATCGACGAACTCAACGGTCCGCGCCGGATGGAAGTGGTGTGGGACGGGGTGCGCAAGCTGGGCTATGCGTCGAGCGACGTCGAAAAGATCATGGGGACGAACGTCCGCCGCATCTATCAGGATGTGGTTGGATGATCGTGCGCGCATCCATGGCCGCGCTGGCGCTGCTGGGCGCCGCGGTTCCGGGCTTTGCGCAGCCCGCGGCGACCAGTGCCGGGCAATGCACGACCAGCCTGATCGGCACGCCGCTCAGCCTGCCGAAATTTTCGGTGGCGACGCAGAAGCGGCTCGATCAGGATATCGAGATCGCGCGCGCGGCGCTGCGCATCGCGCCCGACCGCGAGGATTCATACATTTGGCTGGGCCGCCGCCTCGACTATGCCGGGCGGATTTGCGATGCAGTCGACGCGTTCACCGACGGGCTGAAGGTCTTTCCGAATAGCTACAAGCTCTACCGTTTTCGCGCCCGCGACCTGACCCGCGCGCGGCAATTCGACGCCGCACTCGCCGACTACAGCAAGGCGCTCGAGTTGATGGGCGACATCCCTGACACGTTCGAGCCCGACGGGCTGCCCAACCCGATCGGGCTGACGATCAGCACCTATCGCGGTAATATTGTTTATTATCACGCGCAGACCAGCTTCGCGACCGGCGACTATCAGACCGTTGTCGACGGGATGGCGAAGTCGCTGGCACTTTCGGCCGATTTTGCGCGCGACGATATGCGCGTGCCGACCGCCTATTGGACCTATATCGCCTATCGCAAGATGGGCGAGCACGCCAAGGCGCGCGCCGCGATCGACGCGATCGAGCCGGGGCTGAAACTGATCGAGAACGACATCTATTACCAAGCGGTCCAGATCATGCAGGGGCGTCTGAAGCCCGCCGACGTTGGCGCGACGAAGGACAGCACGATCAAATTCGCGATCGCGATGGAGCGCCGCTTTGCGCGCGACGAAGCGGGTGCGAAGGCGCTGCTGGCCGAAATCATCGCCGAAAATGCGCAGGGACACTGGCCGTCCGAAGCCGAGCTGGCGGCGCCGGATCGGGCGCCGCGACGATAGCGGCCCTGCCACGCCAATCAGCTAGACCCCGCCCGCCGGATCCCGCATGATGTTTGCGGGAGATCTGACGTGACATATGACATCGCTGCCCTCGACTTGCCGCTGCGCGACGAGCAGCAAATGCTGCGCGACAGCGTGCAGCGTTTCCTGGCCGACAATGCGCAGCCCGGTTGGCGCGATCTGGTGGAATCGCTAGGGCTGGCCGGGGTAGCGGTCCCCGAACCGCACGGCGGTTTTGGCGGCAGCGCGATCGACATCGCGGTGGTGATGGCGGAACTCGGACCGGCGCTGGCGGGTGCCGACTGGCTGTCGCATACGGCGGCGACGATGCTGCTTGCGCGCGCGGCGCCCGATCATGCGGCGCTAGCCGATCTGGCAACCGGCGACCGGCGCGCCGCGATGATCTGCACGGCTTCGAGTGCGACGATGCCGATCGTTGATGCCGGCGGGGCGGTGCACGGGACCGCAACGCTGGTCGCGGGCGGCGCCGAGGCCGACCTGTTCGTGCTCGCCGATGGCGATGCCGTGCTGCTTTTCGCGGCGGACCGCGACAAGGTTGAGCAGCGCCACCGTATCATGCACGACGGCAGTGTGACTGCCGACCTGAGCCTGACGTTGAAGGCCGGCGAGGCAGACGTGCTGGCGACAGGGGCGGCAGCGCGCGCGCTGGCTGAATGGGCCAACGACGTTGTCCTCGTCGGCCGCTGCGCCGAGGCGGTCGGGCTTATCCGCCATATGATCGCCGCCAGCGCCGACTATCTGGGTCAGCGCCAGCAGTTCGGGCGCCCAATCGGTACCTTCCAGGCGCTCCGCCACCGCGCCGCCGATATGCAACTGGCGGCGATGAAGGCCGCGGCACTGACCGAAGCGGCGATACTGGCGGTCGACCAAGACCGCGCCGACCGCGTAGCAAGGGTGAGCGCCGCCTGCGTCGAGATTGCCGATGCGGTGCGGATCGTCGGTGAAGGTGCGGTGCAGATCCATGGCGCGATGGGGCTGACCGAAGAGCTGAGCCTTGGCAGCCATTTCAAGCGCGCACTGGCGATTGCAGCAGCGATGGGGCCGCGCGCCGATCATCTGGCGCGATTTGCCGAAGCGGCGGCTTAGCCCAGCATCAGCCGCGCGATCAGGTCGCGCTGGATCTCGTTCGACCCCGCATAGATGCTCGCTGCGCGGTCGTTGAGGTAGCGCGGCACTGCGACCGCCAGTTCGGCGGGAACCTGTCCGTCGGTATCGGCCCAGGCTGCATGGCCCGCGATGTCGCACGCCAGTGTATCGATCCGCTGGGCGCTTTCGGTGCCGAGGATCTTGAGCGCCGAGGCGTAGAGCGCCGGGCTGCCGCCGACGCCGCGCATCGCTTTCAGCTCGAGCGCCTGCAGCGCCTGCAACGCGATCGCCTCGCGCTCAATCTGCGCGCGCAGTACCGGATCGGCGACGGATTGCGCGCGCAGGCCGGCCAGGCGCGCCATCAGGCCCGGCGCATATTTGCCACCGCGTTCAAAGGTCAGCAGGTGCTTGGCGACCGACCAGCCCTCATTCTCGCCGCCCAGCCGGTTCGCCTGCGGCACCCGGACATCGTCGAAGAAGACCTGATTGAACTCATGATCGCCCGCCAGCGTGCGGATCGGTTCGACTTTGATGCCGGGGGTCATCATGTCGAGCAGCAGGAAGCTGATCCCGGCCTGCGGCTTACCCTCGCTCGACGTGCGGACGAGCGCGAACATGCGGTTGGCGAAATGCGCGTGGGTCGTCCAGATTTTCGACCCGTTCAGCACGTAATCGCTGCCGTCGGGGACCGCGCGCAACTGCAACGCCGCAAGGTCGGATCCCGCCCCGGGCTCCGAAAAACCCTGGCACCAATAATCCTCGCCCGACAGGATGCGCGGCAGATAATGGGCGCGCTGCTCGGCGCTGCCATAATGCATGATCACCGGCGCCACCATCTTCAGCCCCATCGGGGCGAGGTTCGGCGTCCCGGCGCGGGCGCATTCGGCGGTGAAGATATAGCGTTCGATCTCGCTCCAGCCCGGGCCGCCGAACTCGGCCGGCCAGTCGGGCGCGGCCCAGCCGCGCGCGTGCAGGATGCGCTGCCAGGGCAGCGAGACGGCGGGATCGTGAAAGACGCTGGTGGCACGACTGGCGGCGCGGCGCAGGTCATCCGGCAACGCCTCGGCAAGAAAGGCGCGAACTTCGTCGCGAAAAGCCTCGAGCGCGGGATCGTTCAGCATGTCCATGGCCTCGCCTTGTACGCCGCGGGATCGGCAGGCCAAGCTGGCACCTGCATCAGGCGGCCCGCGCACCGACGAAGCCGAGCCCCGCAGCAATCTGGATCGACTGCGCGCGCCCGGTCGCGCCCAGCTTGGCGGCAGCATTGCGCAGGTGAAAGCGTACGGTCGATACCGAGAGCGACAGGATGATGCCGATCTCGCCATCGGTCTTGCCCGCCGCCGCCCAGCGCAGACACTGCACCTCGCGCCGCGTCAGCGTTTGCGGGACGGTCGCGTTGCGCGGCCGCCCGCGCGCTTCATTGTGGGTCGCGACCAGCTTGAGCGCGAGATTGTGCAGGTCGCCGGCATGCTGGTCGAACAGCGCCGCGACCCCCACCGGCTCGCGCGAGCACCAGAAGACCGCGCCGACCAGCCCGCGCGGCAGATGCACGGGCGCGATGATCGCCTCGCCGAAATTCGGTGTGCTCTTTGCCTGCTCGCAATCGACCGCGGCGAGCAATTGCGTCGGACGCCAGGTCCGCAACTGGCCGTCGCTGTAGTAAAAGGGTTCGGCGGTCAGCCGCGCTGCGGTCAGGAAGGCGATCTGCAGCGCGAGCTTGCGATCGCGCCAATATTGGTGCGCGGGATCGATCCAGCGAAAGCTGGTTTCGGCATAGGGCCGCCCGTCGGCGTCGGCCATCGGTTCGGGATCACCGAGGTCGGCCTGCGCCGCGATATAGGGCAGCCCGATCGCATCCCCCGCGGCCTGCACGGCGCGAACCAGCGACGGCATTTGTGCCCAGCCTGTCGATCGATCATCGGTCACTCGGCCCCGTCTCCATCCATCCTGCCACGGATGCCAGCTTGTGACTGACCCCGCGATTTCGTCTTTGGCCAGCGTCCGGCTGTCCGCACGCTCGCACAAAGACGAGCCTCGCGACAAGTCGTTTGAGGGAGGATGAGTGATGAAGGCATTCCGTATCGTTCTGGCGGCCAGCGCCGCGACCGGCATTGCGCTGTCCGTACCAGCGGTCGCCGCCGAGGAAACTGCCGCGGACGCGGTAGCGCCAGAAGGCGAGATCATCGTCACCGCGCAGCGACGCGCCGAATCGATGAACGATGTCGGCATGGCGATCCAGGCGGTCGATGGCGCGACGCTGGAAAATCTGCGCGTCACCGACCTGCGCGACCTGACCACGGTCGCCCCCAGCTTTACCGTGTCGCAAAGCTATCAGGGGGTGCCGACCTATACGCTGCGCGGCATCGGCTTCAACACGATCAACCTGTCCGCAACCTCGACCGTCGGCACCTATGTCGACGAGGTCGCTTATGCCTATCCGATCATGAACACCGGGCCGGTGATGGATCTGGAGCGGGTCGAAGTGCTGAAGGGGCCGCAGGGGACGCTGTACGGCCGCAACACCACCGCGGGGCTGATCAATTTCATCACCGCCAAGCCGACCGACAGCTTTGACGCCAGCATCAGGTCCGATCTGGGCAATTACCAGACCTACAATATCGGCGGTCATATCTCTGGCCCGCTGGGCGAGGGGATCGCGGCCCGCGTGTCGTTCCGCAGCGAGAATAGCGACAAGGGCTGGCAGGTCAGCAATACGCGCGGCGAACGGCTGGGCGAGGTCGAGAAATATGGAGTGCGCGGGGCGCTGGCGATCGATCCCGCCCCGGGGACGCATTTCGACCTGTCGGTCACCTGGTGGCGCAACAAATCGGACACTGTCGCGGGGCAGGGGATCGGCTTCACGCCCGCGACCAATCCGGCGACCGGCACCAGCAATTCGCGCTTCTTCAACGCGCCGGGGCTGGCCAATTATATCGCGGGCAATTTCCCGACCAAGGCCAGCCAAGCCGACTGGGCGCCCGAAGCCAGCCGTTCGGCAGACATCGGGACGGGGCTCGGCTTGGATGGGCCGCTGGCCGAGAATAATCGCTTTTGGGGACTGAAGCTACGCTGGGACCAGGATCTGGGCGACACGATGAAGCTTGTTTCGCTGACCAGCTATAATGATTTCAAGCGCGATGCGCTGTCCGACTGGAGCGGCGCGCCTTATGAAATCCTGCTCCAGAATACCGTCGGGCGGATCAAGAGCTTTGCGCAGGAACTGCATGTCGAGGGTGAGGCGGGAGCAGCCAACTGGCTGGTCGGTGCCTATTTCGCCAACGACCGGATCATCGATTCGAACCGCACCTTGCTGGGTCAGAATGCCAATGTCGGGCTGATCCGCGCTGCCGGAGCGCCGCTGCTCGCCAGCCCGCTCTTCAACTCGGCGGGTTACACGCCGCTCCAACTGAGCCAGGCATTTCGTACCTATGAGGATTTCGGCCGCATCCGCACCAAGACGTGGAGCGTGTTTGCCAACGCCGATGCCGAGCTGACCGATCAGCTCAAGCTGACCGCAGGGATCCGCTACACCGAGGACAAGCAGCGCTACAACGGCTGCTCGCGCGACTTCAACGGCAATATGCTGCCGAACGTCAACGTCGTGAACCGCGCGCTATACCTGCAAACCTATGGCGTCCTAGCGCCGCAGATCAGCCAGGGGCAGTGCAACACCTTTGACCCGGCAACCGGCACCTTTGGCGAGGTGCGGTCGCTGCTGAAGGAAAATAATGTCGCGTGGCGCGTCGCGCTCGACTGGTCGCCGGACGATGACACGCTGATCTATGCGTCGGTGTCGCGCGGCTATAAATCGGGGACGACGCCGATCAACGCCGCCAATTTGGCGCGCCAGAATGCGCCGGTGACGCAGGAAAAGCTGACCGCCTATGAACTGGGGATCAAGGCGACGCTCGCCGACCGGCTGGTGCAGGCGAACCTGTCGGCTTTCTATTATGATTACCGCGACAAGCAGATCAGCACCTATTTCGCCGATCCGATCTACACCGCGCTGTCGCGGCTCGACAACGTCCCCGACAGCGAGGCCTATGGTGTCGAGGGCGAGCTCACGATCCGTCCGGCGACGGGGCTCACGATCGCCGCCAACGCACTCTATCTCAAGACGCGGATCAACGGTTACAATGGGACCAACGCCGCGGGTCAGCCTGAAAATTTCGATGGTGCCGAATTCATCTACAGCCCCAAATTTCAGGGCAGCCTAACGTTCGCCTATGACACGCCGGTGAGCGATACGCTGAACCTGACCGGGGCGGTGAACGCGCGCTATCAGAGCCGGTCGAACACGATTTTCGAGGATATCGACATCTACAAGGTCGATTCCTATGGCACGGTCAGCGCCAGCCTGGGGTTGAAAAGCGAGAGCGGCTGGTCGGTGTCGTTGTGGGCGAAAAATCTGTTCGACAAATATTATTGGTCGGCGGTCGCCAGCAATGCCAATGTCGTGGTGCGATTTGCCAACCCGCCGCGGACCTATGGCCTGACCGTGGGGTTCGATTTCTAACGGGAGCGATGGTGATGGCGCTGGCGATAGAGGACAATTATCTGGGGACGGCGATCGATTTCGCCGGGCCGCCGGGTGAGCCCGCCTTGCTGGCGCCCGATAGCATCCAGTGGCGGGTGTACAAGAACCCGATCGCGCTGGGGATCGGCGGCATTGCGGCGGTGCTGCTGGAATTTGCCGAACCGCGCATCCGGTCGGGGGTGTGGGATCATTCGACGTACAAGGTCGATCCGATCGGCCGATCGCGCCGTACGGGTCTGGTCGCGATGCTCGCCTGCTATGGACCGGCAAGCAGTGCCAAGGATGTGATCGGCAAGGTCAACCGGATGCACGGCAAGGTGAAGGGGGCAACCCCCGCGGGGCAGACGTATCGCGCGCTCGACCCCGTGCTGCTCGATTGGGTCGCGGCGACGGCGTCCTATGGTTTTCTGATGGCCTATGACCGCTTCGTCCACCCGCTGAGCGATGCCGACAAGGATCGCTTCATGCGCGACGGCGATGCGATCGGGCGCGAATTCGGGGCGCTGCACACGCCGCCAACGGTCGGCGCGTTCATGACGATGCTGGACCGGCTCGAACCTTCGTTCGAACCGCATCCGATCCTGTTCGAGTTTCTGGACATCATCCAGTCGGGCAGGGCGGCGCCGGGGGTGCCGCGCTTCCTGCACCGCGCCATCGCGCGCGCATCGGTTTCGCTGCTTCCGGCGCACATCCGGCAGCGGCTGGAGCTGGGTTCGGCGTTCGACCTGACGCGGCTCGACCGGTTGCTGCTCGGCACCGCGGGGCGCCTCGCCGACCGCCGCGTCGATCGCAAATCGCCACCAAGTCTCGCCAGCATGCGGCTGGGCCTGCCGCATGACTTTCTGTATCGGTCGCGGGGCGAGCAACAGCGGCTGCTGGCGGCGCGCGGGCAACCTCGACACGCGGTGCAAAGCCAGCTCGCGCCGAATTAGACGATCAGTTTGTAACCTCGGCGCGCATCGTCGGGCGTCCATGGGCGTCGCGCGCCCATAGCCGCGCGCCGCCTCCCTCGCGCGCCAGGCAGAGGTCGAACGGGATGCCGTCGAGCAAGGGGGCTTCGGCGCGGAAGCTGAAGCGGGTCGGCGTCAGGCCGGGCATTTCGCGCCGCGCATGGTCGATCAGCAGCGTCGCAATCAGCGGGCCGTGCACGACCAGCCCGGGGTAGCCCTCGACGTCGCGGGCGTAGTCGCGGTCGTAGTGAATGCGGTGCGCGTTGAAGGTGAGCGCCGAATAACGGAACAGCAGGATGGGATCGGGCATCACGCGACGGACCGCATCGGCGGGTTCGGGGACGGACGCGGGGGCGGGTTCGGCAAGGGGCGGCGAGGCGGCCGTCGCGGGCGCGCGATAGACCAGATCCTGCTCCTCGCGGATCGCCGGGATGCCGTCCGCTGCAATCTCGTGCTGCAAGGTCACGAACAGCAGGTCGCCGCTGGCGCCGCGCTTGGCGCGGATCGCGGCGATTGTGGTGACGCGGGTCAGCGCGGCGCCGACCGCGATCGGGGCGAGGAATTCGACGCGCCCTCCCGCCCACATCCGGCGCGGGAGCGGGACAGGCGGCAGCAAGCCGCCGTCGTCGCGGCGCGGGTGGCCATCGTCGCCGATCGCCGACTGCCGCGCATCGGGCAGGAAATAGAGCCAGTGGCCGAGCGGCGGCACAATTGCGGGCGACGCGGGATCATGGTCGAGCAAGGCGCCAAGACCGACGAGCGGCGCCGCGGTTGCCATATCGTGCCGCGTTTCGCTGCGCCCGATCCAGTCCGAATAATCGTCCATCGCGGTCCTCAGAAACTTTTGGGTAGGCCAAGCGCGTGCGTCGCGACGTGGCTCAGGATCAAATTGGTGCTGATCGGTGCCACCTGATACAGCCGCGTTTCACGGAACTTGCGCTCAATGTCATATTCCTCGGCAAAACCGAAGCCGCCGTGCGTCTGGACGCACATGTCGGCGGCGTACCAGCTCGCTTCCGACGCCAGCATCTTCGCCATATTCGCCTCGGTCCCGCCATCCTGTCCGGCGTCGAACAGCCGCGCCGCCTTGTCGACCATCTCCGCTGCGGCGGCGAGCTGGACATAGGCGCGCGCGATCGGAAACTGGACGCCCTGATTTTCGCCGATCGCGCGGCCGAACACCTCGCGCTCTTTCGCATAGGCTGCGGCGCGGTCGATGAAGAAGCGGCCGTCGCCGATACATTCGGACGCGATCAGGATGCGTTCGGCGTTCATTCCGGACAATATATAGCGAAAACCCTTGCCTTCCTCGCCGATGAGGTTGGCGGCGGGAACTTTGAGGTCGTCAAAGAACAGCTCGGTCGTTGCATGGTTGAGCATCGTGCGGACGGGGCGGATGGTCAGCCCATTGCCGACCGCCGCGCGCATGTCGACCAGCAGCACGCTCATGCCGTCCGACGATTTGGCGCAGTCCTCGCGCGGGGTGGTGCGGCACAGCAGGATCATCAGGTCCGAATGTTCGGCGCGGCTGATCCAGATTTTCTGGCCGTTGACGATATAATCGTCGCCAACCCGGCGGGCGAAGGTGCGGATGCGCGTGGTATCTGTCCCCGCGGTTGGTTCGGTCACCCCAAAGGCTTGCAGGCGCAGATCGCCGCTGGCGATCGCGGGCAGATAGGCGGCCTTTTGCGCCGCCGAACCATGTTTCAGCAGCGTCCCCATCGTGTACATCTGCGCATGGCAAGCGCCGCCATTGCACCCCGACCGGTGGATTTCCTCGAGCACCGCGGTTGCCGCGCCGAGCCCCAGCCCCGACCCGCCGAATTCCTCGGGGATCAGCACCGACAGGAAACCGGCTTCGGTCAGGGTGCGGACAAACTCAGTCGGATAGATGCGGTCGCGGTCGAGCCTTTGCCAATATTCGCCGGGAAAGCCCGCGCACAGGCGGCGTACCGCGTCGCGAATTTCCGGATAGCTTTGCGGCTGGGCTTCGGACATCGGCACTCGCTCTCCCTGATCGTTCGCTCAGCCTTAAGCCGACGTCATGCGGCGCGCCAAGATGAATCGATAGCGGCGGCCCTCTTTAAACGCACTGTATAATCGGGCTATGACACCGCCGCCGAGTCAGGAGGTCGCCATGTCCGAAGTCCAGCCGTTTCTATCCGATCGCCGCGGCGCTTTTGGTCGGTATCTGGTGGCGCATCGCAAGCGCGACGGCCGTTCGCAGCTGGCCCTCGCGCTCGACGCCGGCGTGTCGTGCCGCCATCTGGGGTTCCTCGAAACCGGCCGCGCCAAGCCCAGCGCTGCCATGGTGGCCCGACTGGCTGCGGCGCTCCGCCTGTCGGGCATGGAACAGGATCAATTGTTGCTGGCGGCAGGGCTGGCGCCGCGTTTTGCGGACCGGGTTCGCGACACCGGGACGCTGGAGATGCGCGCGTTTGACGCGGTTTTCGCGCTGGCTGGATCGACGTCGGCGGCGCGGTCGACCGCGATTGCGGCCGAATTTTTCGGCGAGATCGGCATCGATCATTTCATCACCGGCACGCTGCGCGGCTCGCGCGCCGGCTGGGACATCCGCCGCGACGCGGGCGGCCGCCCCGCCGTCGGATGGCTCCAGCACAATGTCACGAACCGCTATCGCAACGTCGATTATCTGGTCCGCGCGACCGCGGCGCGCGACCGTGGCTTTTTCTGGAGCGATATTCCGCCCGCGCTAATGAACGACGCCCAGCGCCGCATCCTGGCCGAAGCGCGCGATTTTCGGATCAACGACGGTTTCGTCCTGCCGATCCCGGTCGGCGACGGGTCGGTTCGCGCCTTTTCGTCGTGGGGCGAGCGCATCGACATCGCTAGCGAGACCCGCACGGCGGCGTCGCTGGTGGCGCGGGCGCTGGTGGAAAATCTGGATGACCTCAGCCGCCTACCTGCGGGGTAGTGGCGCGGCGCATGAACCGCTGACATCGTGCGGCTCCACCGTCGAGGGGCAGATGATGAACAGGCGTGAGGTTTTTGCAGGGACGCTGGCGGGCGCCGCCGCGCTGGCGCTGGCGGCAACAGCGACGCACGCGGCACCGCGCGCGGGAACGACGAGTCCAGCGTGGGTCACGGCGCCGGACGGGACGCGCCTGTACGTCCGCAGCTGGGGAACCGGCGCGCCGATCCTCTTCCTGTCGGGTTGGGCGCTGTCGTCGGACATGTGGGCATATCAGATGGCGACGCTGTCCGAACGCGGGTTCCGCTGCATCGCTTTCGACCGGCGCGGCCATGGTCGGTCGGACGATCCGGGGCGCGGCTATGATTATGCGACGCTGGCGGGCGATGTCGATGCGGTGCTGACCGCGCTCGACGTCAGGGGCGCGGCGGTCGTCGCCCATTCGATGAGCGGCGGTGAGATATTGCGCTATCTGGGCGGCAAGCCAGCGACGGGCCGGGTCGCGCGCGTGCTGTTCCTGGCGACGACGCTGCCATGCCTCGCGGCCAAGCCCGACAATCCGGCGGGGGTGCCCGCCGCTGCCTTCGATCAGATGCGTCAGCAATTTTATCGCGATTTTCCGCAATGGATCGACAGCAACAGCGACGCGTTCGTGGTTCCCGAAACCAGCCCGCTGATGCGCCAATGGATCAAGAATATCATGCTCGGCACGTCGCTGCGCGCAGTCATCGACCTCAACCGGGCGATGACCGCAGCGGATTTCCGCGCCGACCTTCGCGCCATCAACATCCCGGCCCTGTTCATCCATGGCGACAAAGACGCCTCCGCGCCGCTTGCGCTCACCGGGCTGCCGGCGTCGCAGCTGATGAAGTCGGCGCGGCTGGTCGTTTATGAAGGCGCCCCGCATGGGCTGTTCGTGACCCACATCGACCGCCTGAACGCCGATATCGAGGCGTTTGCGAAGGCCTGACCGACTGTCGATCCGACGATCTTGAACGCTTTCAGCGGAAACGCGCCGATGACGCACGCGCGGCGAGACCGGCTATCTGTGCGCCGTTCACGCGCTGGCCGAGAAAATTACCATTGCGATCCAAGGTGATGCTACCGGCGGAGCCCGACATCCCATCTTTCGCTATATCCAAAATCGAATATCAGACGATATACAATCTATTATATAGATATATAAACACCGGTAACGTCCAATCTGCAAATCAAACGGGCCGAACCTGGTGCTTTCCCTCTACAAGCTTGGGGCGCGGGCGGTCGTTGGGGGAGACGGACAATGAAATCAACACGGACCATGCGCGGGGCGCTTCTCGTAACGGCGGCGGCTTTTGCGGTACCGGGCCTCGCTCATGCCCAAGCCGCGCCCGACGGCGCGGTGGAGGCGTCGGCGAACGACGAGATCGTCGTCACCGCCCGCAAGCGCGAGGAGAGCCTGCAAGACGTGCCGATTTCGGTTCAGGCGTTCAGCGGCGCCGCGCTGGAGCAGGCGGGGATCAAGGATTTTTCCGAAATCGCGTACCGCGTTCCCGGCCTGAAGCTGAGCGCCGAACGCGCGGTTGATACCGAGCTGTTTATCCGCGGCATCGGGTCGGACATCCAAGGCGCGGGCGCCGATGGCGCGGTCGGCATCTTTGTAGATGGCGCCTATCTGTCGCGCGGCACCGGATCGCTTCTCGACCTCTATGATCTCGAGCGCGTCGAGGTGCTCAAGGGGCCGCAGGCGCTGCGTTTCGGTAAAAGCGTCGTCGGCGGGTTGATCAACTATGTGACCAAAAAACCGGGCGATCAGTTCGAGGGTCGGGTTGAGGCGACCTATGGCAATTACGACAAGCTCGACGTCGCGGCTTCGGTGCGCGGGCCGGTGTCCGACACGGTGGGCATCGGTCTGGTCGTCAGTTCGCGCAGCCACGACGGCTATGCGATCAACACGCGCGGCGGCGACGAGGAGGATCAGAATGTCCAGTCGGTGCGCGCCCAGCTGCGCTGGCAGCCGTCGGCGACGATCGATATCAATCTGTCCGCCGATTATACGCGGCACCGCGACGGGGCGCGGTGGGTCGATGTGATCGTTCCCGGCGACAGCAATGAAGTCACGTACAACAGCTTCTTCGCGCCGCCGATTGCCAGCCTGCCCGGCTTTGTCCTGCCCGACCGCAACGCCCCGTTCAAAAATGCCAACCCCCGCAGGGGAGCGCATAATTTCACCGGCTTCCAGAATTCGGACATGTATGGGGTCAGCGGCTCGATCGACTGGGAAGCGAACGACAATCTGAGCATTGCGTCGCAGACCGCTTATCGCGATTCCTCGCTGGCGGCGCGCGAAGACGGGTCGGGGCTGTTTTTCAACTTCCCGATCGATCCGGCAACCAACGCGCCCGACGTCACCTCGGCGATGGTCGCGGGGCTCGATGTCTATCTGGCAACCGTCCCCGACAGCTATTTCGACAGCGGCAAGGCCGAAGACGTCAAACAATTCTCGCAGGAACTGCGGCTGCGCTGGGACGATGGCGGTCCGTTGCGGCTGGAAGGCGGGGTCTATTATCTGCGCGAAAAGATCCGCCGCGCCGAGGATGTGAACTTCCTGTTCGCCGATTTCCAGGCGATCACCGAATTCGCCTTTTCGATGGCCTTTGGCGGCACGCCCGCCTCGCCCTTTCCAGGGTCGAACCATACGGTCACGACGTCCAAGAACGCCAATATCGGGGTGTTCGGCGAGGTCAGCTACAGCCTGACCGACCAGCTGACCTTTGATGCCGGGCTGCGCTATGCCTATGACCGCAAACGCTATTCGAACAACCGGTCGGGGGAATCGTTCGAGGGCGCCCCGGTGAACTTTACCGTGACCGACAAACGCAGCTGGGACGCCTGGCTGCCCAGCGCCACGCTGCGTTTTGAACCGAACAACGACGTCACCCTCTATGCCCGCTATGCCAAGGGGTACAAGCCGGGTGGCTGGACCGGCGAGGATGCCAACACCCCCGCCGAAGCCTTGGTGTCGTTCGAGCCAGAAACCGCCGACAGTTTTGAATTGGGGGCGAAGCTGGCGCTTGCGGACCGGCGCGTGTTCGTCAACGCCGCAGCCTATTACACGCTGTACGACAATCTTCAGACCAACCAGTTCCTGTCGCCCGGCCCGGGTCTGCCGCCCGACAATTTCGTATTCAACGCGGCGAACGGCACGCGCGCTTACGGGCTGGAGCTCGACATACAGGCGCGACTGACTGACAGTTTCAGCGTGTCGGGCAACTATGCCTATTCGCGGTGCAATTTTACCGGCGAGTTGATCATCGACGACGACGGCACCGACCTCGACGGCAACAGCTGTCGCCGCACCCCCAAGCATGCATTCGGCATTTCGGCCAAGCTGGACCAGCCGGTCAGCGACAAGATTGTTCTGATCGCGGGGAGTGATTTCCAATATACTGGCGCCAATTTCTTCGACAATCCCAACTCGCCGCTGCTCAAATTCGACAGCGAAATCCTGCTGAACGCGCGGATCGGGGTGCGCGACGTGGACAGCAAATGGGAATTGACCGCCTGGGCCAAGAATCTGACTAACGAGCTGAATTATACCAGCAAGCTCGCGCTGTTCGGGACGATCTACGGCACCTATATTCCGCCGCGCACCTATGGCGTGACGGCCCGGTTCCGTTTCTGACGGCGCGCCGCGACCATGTTTGCCGGGATTGACGAGACGGGAGGCCGCCGATGAAACGCGTAAACAGGATCATCGGCGGCGGCGCGGCAGTCGTTGCGGGGCTGCTCTATGCCACCGCGCTGATCGCGGCGAGCGGCGAGGGCGGCCACCCGACCGGCCCCGTCAACATCGTCGATCCCTATCTGAAGGCATGGCATCAGGCGACGCCGGAGAACCCGCCGGCGCCGCCCAAGCCCGACGTCGATTAAGGCATGGACCCGGCGATCGGCGCGTTCCGCCACCCGGTCGCCACCCCGCTGACCACCAATGCGCCCAATTTTTCGGGGCAGCTCGATCATTGGGATCAGAATAGCTACGCCAAAAATGTCGAAGTGATCGGTTTTTATCCCGGGGTCACATCACCTTGGCACGCGTGGGCCAGCGTCGTCGATTTCGGCGGCAAGCGGTACCTTTACACCCACGACCGCGACTATCTGCGGATCATGGACGTGACCGATCCGCGCCAGGCCAGGGTGGTCTGGTCACAAGGCGGCGTGTGGAACAGCAAGGGGGCCAGCGAAGATTGGGACGCGTCGGCGGTCACCGACTATTTCGGCGGCGTCACCATCGCGTGGAACAAGAAACTGCGGCGCAATGTGCTCGTCGCATCCTATGAGATCGGGCGTTTCGGCCTGATGGACGACAAGCTGCGCCAGCCGGACAAGGTCGCGGCGCAGCGCAATTACAATTCGCTGAAGGGCTTCAAGGTGTTCGTGATGAACTGCCCGACCCCCGACAAATGGGATCTGATCGCGACGCGCACCACCGACTATCAGCATCCCGACGCGCCGATCGGCCAACAGCAAGGATCGGGCGCGCTCGACGCGGCGACCTGGTGGGGCGGCCGATATATGCTGCTGTCGGCGGCGCCTGACGACAGCTATGCGCTGACCGAATATCCCGACTATCTTTATTCGCCCGGCTATCAGGTCTGGGACATGGACGATCCCGCCAATCCCAAATTCGTGTCGCAGATCAGCGTGCCCGGACAGCGGCTCGGCGACAAGGACAGCGAAGCGGCGTACCGCGCCAATCCGCGCGCGGGCAACCGCACCAGCTGGATGGGGTCGCGCAACCCGATCGTGCTGACCAAGCCGATCGAGGCCGGCGGCCGGATCGGTTTCGGCGGCATGGGCGGGCTCGGCTTTTACACCTTTGACCTTGCCGATCCCGCCAACCCGAAGACGCTCGGCCACCTCAGCGTGCCGCCGAGCTATGCGGGGACCGAGTTCGACAATGTCGATGTCAGCCAATATGACCGCACCGGCTTCGTGTTCTCGAACGGCTATCCGATGAACGAGAATTGTTACGAGCCGTACAAGGATATTTTCTCGATCGACGTGCGCGATCCGGCCAACCCGAAGGTCGCGGCGAAGTTCCCGCGTCCGGTGCCGCCGCCGGGCGCCGCCTTCACCGATTTTTGCCAGCGGCGCGGCAGCTTCGGGCCGAAGCGGTCGGGCGGGCTGGGGCAGCCCGAGGGCGGGCGCCAGGGGCTTGCCATTTATGCGTTCTACAACGCCGGGATCCAGATTTTCGACGTGAAAGACCCGGCGAAACCGAGCATCGCGGGCTATTTTGTCCCGCGCTTCCCGACCAAGGAGGAGCTGCCCGAGTATACGTTCGGCAATTCGACCTTCGCGGTCTTCACCGAATATGACCGCAACATCATCTGGGCCTTTTCGGTCAACGGCGTTTACGCGCTGTCGAGCCCGCTGCTCGGCAAGCCGCGGCTCGGTGCGCCGAAGAAAATCTGGCCGGAACGTCACTAGGTCGATCTTGAAGGACTGAAAATCATGCATGACTGGAAGATTGGGTTGGCGGGAGCGCTGCTCCTCGCCGGATGCTCGGGCGCGCCCGCGAAAAAGGTCCCGGAAAAGCCCATCGAACCGGCAGGGAACAACATCCTGCACATCAGCTGGGGCGGTATCGCCGAGGCCGATGCGGGTGAGGCGAAGCGGCATTGGTCGACCTATAGCATCAACCTGGTCGACGGTGATCCCGCCTATGGCTGGCTGTCGGACAAGAATATCCGCTTTCCGCACACGTTGAATTTCGAACTGGCGGGCAATGGCAAGATCGATGCGGTCGTGATCGACAGCCGGTTCGAGCCGGTGGTCCGCGAAGACGGGTCGATGTCGCAGACCGCCGAAGGATCGCCGGTGCGGCGCTTTGCGATGCTGGGGTCGACGACCGGCCCAGACGGGCCGTTCGAACTGCTGGTCGATGGCGAGGCAAAGGCCGATGCCCGGACCTTGGTCGAATTGCCCAAGCAGGGCCGCGCGCGCTGGCTGCGGCTGCGCATCGACAGCAATTGGGCCGGGAGCGGCGCGACGCGGCTGTCCGATGTCGCGATCATCGGCGACGTCGAACAACGCGGCGCCGCGGCGGTGGCGGACGTTAGCGGCGTCTATAGCCATGAATATGGTCCGATCATGCTGCGGCAGCGCGGCAACGAGATTCTGGGGTGCTACAACAATGGCCTCGGCACATTGCGCGGCACGATCTTTGGCCGGATCATGCGGCTCGCCTGGTTCTCGAGGGAAGAGGGCAGCATCGGCGCGGCGACGCTGGTGGCGGCGAACGACAAGCTGTACGGCTTTTGGTATCGCCCCGAGGATCAGATGGGCAGCCCGTGGAACGCCGACAAGCAAAGCGGCCTCGACGGGGCCGATCTGGGCAAGTGCCGCGCGATCCTCTATCCGCCGGGCTGAACAGCAAAGGGCGCCGCATGAATACCGTCTTTTCGATCGATCATCCGTCCGCCGAAATTGCCGGGAGCGATCGGCGGTTTCCGATCCGGCGCATCTTTTGCGTCGGCAAAAATTATGCCGATCATGCCCGCGAAATGGGCGGTGATCCCGACCGCGAACCGCCCTTTTTCTTTTCCAAACCCGCCGATGCGATTGTCGCGGCGGGCGCCGACATTGTGATGCCGCCGCGCACCACCAACCTGCATCACGAGATCGAGCTGGTCGTGGCGCTGGGAGGCGGTGGCGCCAATATCGGCGAGGACGACGCGCTGGCAGCGGTGTTCGGCTATGCTGTCGGCAACGATTTGACCCGCCGCGATCTGCAGGCCGATGCCAAGGCCGGGGGGCGACCGTGGGACATGGCCAAGGGTTTCGACCATAGCGCGGTGCTGTCGCCGATCCGCCCGGTGACCGAGGTCGGCCATCCATCCACGGCGCGCATCTGGCTGTCGGTCAACGATGAGCTGCGCCAGGACGGCGACATTGCCGACATGATCTGGCCGGTGGCCGACATCATCGCCGAACTGTCGACCTATGTCGAGCTGAAGGCGGGCGATCTGATCTATACCGGCACCCCCGCAGGCGTCGGACGCATCGTCGCTGGCGACCGGGTCGCGGGCGGCATCGACGGCGTTGGCGCGATCGCCAATCGCTTCGTCTGACGCGTCCCATATAACTTCTGGCATATATCGACGCGGCCATTCGGTATTATTTGTTTATGACAGGTCGGCCTAGGCCGCTTGCAGAGACAGGCTCTGTTTGAAGGATCGCGCATGAAATCGACCAATGTGGCCCGCAATGTCGTTGCGGCGCTCCGCGATATGGGGGTGCGCCATGTCTTTGGCGTGCCGAGCGGCGGCTGGGTCGATTATATGGAGGCGATCCGCACCACCGACGGCATCGACTTCGTCCTTGTCAGTCATGAGGGCGGCGCGGGTTTCATGGCCGACGTGTGCGGGCGTCTGACCGGCGTGCCCGGTGTCTGTTTCGGCACCTTTGGCCCCGGCGCGACCAACCTGGCCACCGGGGTCGGCGGCGCAACGCTCGACCGGTCACCGATGATCGCGCTGACCGACGAAATGCCCGCGCCTTGGCGCAGCCGTACGATCCAGATGGGGATCGACCATCAGGCGCTGTTCGCGCCGCTCACCAAGGCGACGATGCGAATCGAGGCCGACACCGCGGTCGATATGCTGGCGGCGGCGGCGCGGATCGCATTGTCGGGCCGCCCCGGCGCGGTGCATGTCGGGTTGCCGCAGGGAATGAGCGCGGTCGCTGTCGACGCAGCGCAGATTGGAGCGGTCGCCGCCGATCCGGTGCCTGCCGCCGCCGAAGATGATGTCGCCGCGCTGGTCTCGGCTTTCACTGCTGCGCGCAAGCCGGTGCTGGCGATCGGGCTGGGCGCGGTTCGCGCGAGCGTGCAGGACCGCATCGTGGCGCTGGCCGAACGCTTCGGCCTGCCGGTGCTGCTGACGCCGATGGCCAAGGGCATGATCGCCGAAGCCCATCCCAACTATGCCGGGGTATTGTTCCACGCGTTGTCCGACATGGTGGGACTGACCCATGCCGAGGCCGATCTGGTCGTCGCGGTCGGGTACGACCCGATCGAGTTCAATTATGAAAACTGGATGCGCGACGGGCTGGCGCTTGCCAGCATCGACATCGCGCCGGCGGACATCGATGCTGCACAGTACCCTGTGGTTGCCGATGTGGTCGGGGCGATCGCGCCGACGCTCGATGCCCTGCTGGCGCTGCCGGTCGACGGCAAGGATTGGGATCTGGCCGCGCTCGCCGCGCGCAAGGACGCGATGTTCGCCAAGCTTGCCGGGCGAGACGGCGCCTTTGGGCCGTGCGCGGCGCTCGACGTCCTGCGCGACGTGTTGCCCGATGATGGCATTATGACCTGCGACGTCGGCGCGCATACGCATCTGATCGGCCAGCATTGGCGTACCCCGGCGCCGGGTACCCAGATCATGACCAACGGCTGGTCGGCGATGGGTTTCGGATTGCCCGCGGCGATCGCGGCCAAGCTTTGCCGCCCGGATACGCCGGTGTGCTGCGTGCTGGGCGACGGCGGTTTCCTGATGACCGTCGGCGAACTCGCGACGGCGGTGCGCGAGAAATTGCCGATCGTCATCATCGTGTTTACCGACAACGACCTCGCGCTCATCCGCATCAAGCAGGAAAAGAAATCGAACCCGATTTACGGCACGCCGGTGCGGGCCGAGGGAACGATCGGCGGTCCGTCGCTGTTCGGGGTTCCGGTCACCGTCACACGCGATCCGGCCGAATTCCGCGCCGCGCTGGAGGCGGGCTTTGCCGCGGATGGCCCGGTGATTGTCGAGGCATTGCTCGACAGCCACGAATATGACGGCCTAGTGCTGCGCAAGGACAAGCCATGATGCATGTCGCGTTCGACAGCGGCCGATCGCTGTTGATCGACGGTCGCTGGGAGGCGGCAGCGGCGACAATGACGGTAGTCAATCCTTGGTCGGGCGCGGCGTTGGCCGAGGTCGCCTGCGCCGATGCGGGCCATGTCGAGCGCGCGGTGGCGAGCGCGGTTGAAGGGGCAGAGGCAATGCGCGCGCTGTCGACCGGCACCCGCGCGCGCATCCTTCACGATACCGCGCTGGCGTTGGACGGCGATGCAGCGCGCTTTGCTGCGGCAATCACCGCCGAGACGGGCAAGCCGATCCGCAGCGCGGCGCGCGAGGTCGCGCGTGCGGTCAACACGCTGCGCCTTTCAGCCGAAGAGGCGACGCGGCTCGCGGGCGAAACGATTGCCTTCGACAGCTTTCCGGGCGGCGAAGCGCGGTCGGGCCATTATATCTATGAACCTTTGGGCGTGATCGCCGCGATCACGCCGTTCAATGACCCGCTCAACCTGATCTGCCACAAGCTGGGTCCGGCGCTGGGCGCCGGTAACGCGGTCGTGCTGAAGCCCGCGGAGCAGGCGCCGCTGGTGGCGATCATGCTCGCGCGGCTGTTGCTTGCGGCGGGGCTGCCCGACGGGTCGTTGCAGTTGTTGACCGGGCGCGGGCGCGATTTTGGCGACGCGCTGACCGGGCATCCCGATGTCGCGATGGTCAGCTTTACCGGCGGCGCCAGCGTCGGCCAGGCGATAACGCGCGCGGCGGGGATCAAGCGGCTGGCTATGGAGCTTGGCGGCAATGGCCCGGTAATCGTCATGGACGATGCGGACATCGCGCGGGCCGCCGATGCCTGCGTGGCGGGCGCCTTTGGCGCGGCGGGGCAGAATTGCATCGGCGTCCAGCGCATCTATGTCCACGAAGGCGTGCATGACGCCTTTCGCGATGCGCTGGTCGCGCACGTACAAGACTTACGCGTCGGCGATCCGACCGATCCCGCCACCGACATCGGACCGATGATCTCGGCCGCGCAGGCCGAACGGATCGTCGCGTGGACCGCCGAGGCGGTGGCGCAGGGCGCGACCGTGCTCGCGGGCGGCGAGCGCGCCGGAACGCTGGTGCGCCCGACCCTGCTGGCGGGCGTCGCCGACGATGCGCGCGTCGCGTGTGACGAGGCCTTTGGCCCGGTTGCCAGCCTGTTTCGATTTGCCGACCTCGATGCCGCCATCGACGCGGCGAACCGCGCTGATTATGCCATCCACGCTGCGATCTTCACCGAATCGATCCGTCACGCGCGCCACGCGGCGCGGCGCTTGCGGGTCGCCGGAGTGATGATCAATGATTCGACCGACTATCGGCTCGACGCGATGCCATTCGGCGGCGCCGGGCGGGGCAATATGGGGCGTGAAGGCGTGCGCTTTGCGATGCGCGAAATGTCCCAGACAAAGGTGATATGTTTCCATGACGCTTGATCTCGCCACAATGGCAATTCCCGAAACGCCCGACCGCGCGTGGTGCGAGGCGATGGACCGCGCCGACGCGCTGGCGCCGGTGCGCGATCAGTTCGTCCTGCCCGACGGCATCATCTATCTCGACGGAAATTCGCTGGGGGCGATGCCAAAGGCGGCGAGCGCGCGGGCGCAGGCGGTGGTGACCCACGAATGGGGCACCGACCTGATCAAGAGCTGGAACAGCGCCGGTTGGTTCGACCTGCCCGAACGGCTGGGCGACAAGCTCGCGCCGCTGATCGGCGCCGCGGCGGGCGAGGTGATCGTCTGCGATTCGACCAGCCAGAATCTGTTCAAGGTGTTGTCGGCGGCGGTCGCGATGCGGCCCGACCGCAGCGTGCTGATCCTCGAGGGCAGCAATTTTCCGACCAATAATTATATTGCCGAAGGCGTCGCCGCGGCGACCGGCGGGCGCGTGACGGTGCGCCTGTGCGAAAAGGACGAAATTGCCGGCGCTATCGACGAAAGCACCGTCGCGGTTGCCATCACTCATGTTCATTACAAGAGCGGGCATGTCCACGATATGGCGGCGATCACCGCGCGCGCCCACGCTGCGGGGGCGCTCGCGATCTGGGATCTGTGCCACAGCGCCGGGGCGATGCCGGTCGACCTGAATGGCTGCAATGCCGATTTTGCGGTCGGCTGCACCTATAAATATCTGAACGGTGGCCCCGGTTCGCCAGCCTTCCTGTTCGCGGCGAAGCGGCATCAGGGACAGGCGTCGCAGCCGGTCACCGGATGGTGGGGCCATGCCGCGCCCTTCGCCTTCGAACCCGGTTACCGTCCGGAGCCGGGGCTGCGGCAGTTTCTGATCGGTACCCAGCCGATCCTGTCGATGGCACTCGTCGAAACCGGGCTCGACATTCATTTGCAGGCCGACATGGCGGAGATCCGCACCAAGTCGATGGCGCTGACCGACCTGTTCATCCGCCTGGTCGAACAAAGATGCGCCGGGCACGGCTTTACGCTGGCTTCGCCCCGCGACGCCACGGCGCGCGGCAGTCAGGTGTCGTTTGCGCATGCCGAGGGCTATCCGATCATGCGCGCACTGATCGCCGCCGGGGTGATCGGCGATTTCCGCGCCCCCGATACGGTGCGCTTCGGCTTTACCCCGCTCTACATTGGCTATGCCGATGTCTGGGATGCCGTCGACCGGCTGGTGACGATCATGGATCAGGGCGTCTGGAAACAACCCGAACATCAGGCGCGCGACGCCGTCACATGATCAAGATTTAGGGGGGATGGCGATGGACGAACAGTCCTGTGTGGACCGCGAGGCGGGGCTCGAACGCGGGCTGACTAAGGCGCAGATCATCATGATCGGGCTGGGCGGCGCGATCGGCACCGGGCTGTTCATGGGGTCGGGCATCGCGATCGGCTACGCCGGTCCCGCGGTGCTGGTGAGCTATGCGATCGCGGCGCTGATCGCGGTGATCATGGTGTTCAGCCTGTCCGAAATGGCGGTCGTCCATCCAACTGCCGGATCTTTCGGTACCTATGCCGAAATCTATCTCGGCCCGATGATGGGGTTCATCGTCCGCTATACCTACTGGATCCAGCAGGTCTTGCTGATCGGCAGCGAAGCCGTCGCGGTCGGCATCTACATGAGCTGGTGGTATCCCGATACGCCGGTGTGGATGTGGGCGATCGGCAGCGCCGCTGTCGTCGTGTGGGTCAACACCCGCGCGGTGCATAATTTCGGGTCGGTCGAATATTGGCTGACGGTCATCAAGGTGTCGGCGATCGTCGGCTTCATCATGGTCGGCCTGTCGCGCATTTTCGGGATCGTCGGCGACCCGGTGGGCCTGCACAATGTCACCGGGCTGGCCGGCGGTTTCTTTCCCAACGGCTTTTCAGGCGTGTGGATGGCGGTGTTGATGGCGCTGTTTTCCTTCATGGGGCTGGAGTTCGTCGTCGGTACCGCCAGCGAGGCGAAAGATCCGAAAACCGCAATTCCGGCGGCACTGCGTACGATGGCGGCGCGGTTGTTCCTGTTCTACATCCTCGCGCTGTTCATCATCGTCGCCTTCCTGCCATGGACCGAATCGGGCGCCAAGGTCGTCACCGAAAGCCCGTTCGTGAAGATGTTCGCCAGCGCGGGAATTCCCTATGCCGCGGGGGTGATGAACTTCGTCGTCGCCTCGGCGGCGCTGTCGGCGATGAACACCAGCATCTATATGGGGTCGCGGATGCTGTTCTCGCTGGCGCGTGGCGGCTATGCCCCGCGCGCGCTGGGCGAATTGAACGCGCAGAAAGTGCCGATGCGCGCGACGCTGCTGACCGGCGTCTGCATCCTCGCCGCGGCGTCGGTGTCGATCCTGACCCCGCTCGCCTATAATTATCTGTTCGGGATCACGCTGTTCGGCGGGCTGTTGGTGTGGAGCACGATCCTGGTCAGCCACCTGCGGTTCCGGCGCCAGCACCGCGCCGCCGATCTGCCCGTACAGATGCCCTTCTTCCCCTATGCGCAGCTATTGGGCCTGACGCTGCTCGGCGCGATCGCGGTGACGATGGCGCTCGATACCGACTTTTGGCAGACCGCGGTGATCGCCGGGGTGCCGTGGCTGGTGATCGTGGCGTCGGCCTATTTTGTTTGGCGGCGGCTCTCGCCCGGACCGTCCGCGACGTCCTGATCCTGCCCCAGCTCGGCGCGGATCTCGGCGGCGACCTCGTGGACGACCGCCATGAAGTAGCGCGCCGCCGCCGACAACTCGCCATGCGCATGGGTCGTCGCGCCGATGCGCGAATTTGCCCCCTCCAATATCACGGGCAGCGCGGTGAGCCCCGCCTGACCCATGCCGACCTGATGCGGCATCGTCGCCAGCATGTCGGTGTTCATCAGCAGCGCATGGTTGGTCAGGATCGAAACCGACTCGATGACGTCGTGCGGCGGCTCTAGTCCTTCGTGGCGAAAGGCGTGATCGACCTGGCGGCGCAGTGATGTCTGCGGCGGCGGCATCACCCACGCCTGGTCGATCAGGTCTGCGAGCTTGAGGCCGCCACGCTGGGTCAGCGGATGCCCCTCGCGCACCATGATCGAGACGGTGTCCCGATAGAGTACCTCCTGACGCAGCCCCTCGCGCTCGCGATATTCGGGCAAGCGGCCCAGCACGACATCGATGTCGCCGGTGCGCAGCCCGGGCATCAGGCGGTCGATCGTGCCTTCGTCGACCGTCACCGCGATCCCCGGGCGTCGTTCGCGCAGCCGCGCCAGCGCGCGCGGTAGCAGCGAGGTCGATGCGGCGAGCAACGTGCCGACATGGACGCGGCCCGACAGCCCTTCCTCCAGCGATTGCAGTTCCTCGCCCGCGTGGCGCAGCTGGGTCAGGATCAGCTTGGCATGTTTGATCATGACCTGGCCAAAGTCGGTCGGCGTCACCCCGCGCGACGAGCGATCGAACAGCTGGACACCCAGCGCGTCCTCCAGCTCCTTGATGCTCTTGGTCGCGGCGGGCTGGGCGATGTTCAGCGCCTGCGACCCTTTCAGCACCGTGCCCTCGTCGGCGATCGCGGTGAGCAGGCGCAGCTGGCGCAATTTCAAACGACTCAGCAGAAAATTTTCGTGGAACTTTGGCATCTTGGCCCCCGGACAGCGGATTTCGATGGTTATATCCATTTTATAATAGCGAGGGCAAGTCTCGGGATTATTGTTGATAGCCAAGCGCCGTTACCCACGGTCATGGCCTGCGCCCGATCCGGCGAGCAGGCGCGACGGCGAACGGGGATGCGGCAATAGTCATGACCAAAGAGGCTTCACAAAAAATGGCGGTCATCGACATGCACAGCCATTTCTTTCCCTTGATGGATGCGGATTATCGCGCCTGGGCGGAAACCGAAGGGCTGCCGTGGCTGCACGATGCCGGCGGCGGCGAGGGTTTCATCATGCAGGGGGCAAGCGAGTTTCGCCCCGTCGACGACATCTTGTGGGACCCCGCGCGGCGGGTCGAGGCGCTCGATGCGCAGGGCATCGATTTGCAGGTCATCTGCGCCACCCCGATCATGTTCGGCTATAGCCGCCCGGCGGCGAAGGCGCTGGAATGCGCGCAGCGCTTCAACGACGAAGCGCTGATCTTCTGCAACCATGCGCCCGATCGCATGAAGGCCTTGGCGCAGGTGCCGCTCCAGGACATCGACCTGTCGTGCGCCGAAGTCAGCCGCGCGATGGCGACCGGCCATCTGGGGGTCCAGATCGGCAATCATATGGGGCTGCGCAACCTCGACGATGCGGGAATTCAGACCTTTCTGACCCATTGCGCCGACGTCGGCGCCGCCGTGCTGATCCACCCATGGGACATGATGGCGCGCGAGCGGATGCCCAAATATATGCTGCCCTGGCTTGTGGCGATGCCCGCGGAGACCCAGCTTTCGATCCTGTCGCTGATCCTGTCGGGCGCGTTCGAACGGCTGCCCCGGAACCTGCGCATTTGTTTTGGCCATGGCGGGGGCAGCTTTGCCTTCCTGCTCGGCCGCGTCGAAAATGCCTGGACCCACCGCGACATCGTGCGCGTCGATTGCCCCAATCCGCCGTCGAGCTACGTCGATCGCTTCTTTGTCGATTCCGCGGTGTTCGATCCGCGCGCGCTCAGCCTGCTGATCGATGTGATGGGCGAGGATCGCGTGCTGCTGGGATCCGACCATCCGTTCCCGCTCGGCGAGCAGGACATCGGGTCGCTGGTGATGGGGCATGACGGATTGAGCACCGCGCAGAAGGCAAAGATCATGAGTGGCAATGCGAAGGCGTTCCTGGGGTTGTAGCGCCCGCTAGGAATTTCGTCATTGCGAGCGAAGCGAAGCAATCCAGAGCGGTTCACGCCACCCTGGATTGCTTCGCTTCGCTCGCAATGACCATGTAAACTGCACCTGCGGACACCAAAAAAGGCGGCCGGAGCGATACTCCAGCCGCCTTCCTTTTGTCCGCGCGGTCACGCGGCACTGCGTTCAGTCCGCCTTGGGCGCGCCCTGAAAGCTTTCGGTCCCCGCCCAGCCGCGTTCGGACACGTCGACCATGACATTTTCGGGGCCGGTCATTTTATATTCGGCATTGTCCTTGGCAGGGTTCTTGCCCAGCCCCTGCGCCAGATTGACGTCGTGGCGCGGCGCGTAGCCCGAGTTTTCGAACCGCTCGACGACCGCGGCGATGTCGTCGCACTGAAAACCGATGTGGTGCAGCCCGGTATAGCCTTCGGGGAATTCCATCCCCGCTGCGGGCCGGTTCTTGAAGCACAGGAGCGCGATGTTGATGTGGCCGTCGGTGACATAATAGCCGCGCGCGTTGCGGCTATCGATCTTGCCGGCCAGCGTCCAGCCGAGCACGTCGGTGAAGAAGCCGACCGAATTGTCGGGGTCGGCGGATGCGATTGCCACATGGCGGAGGCGGGTGGTCATGATTGGGCCTTTCTAGGTTCCGATACGGATGGGGCTGACGAGATCATTGAGCGCCGCGACGATACTCTGCGCGGTGATCCGGCCGGTGCCGGGGTTCTCGTCGGTGGGAATATTCTCGATGATCAGTTCGAAGCGCGCGCTGTCGGAATCGACGATGATGCGGTGGGTGTTGCGCTCGAGCGCCGGGTCGGCCCAGATTTCGAGCTGGGTCAGCGCCGGACCGATCCCCGCCATCCCGAGCGCCGCGGCGACATTGACGTTGGCGGGAAAAGCCATCGCCCCTTCGAGCGCGCTGCCCGCGAAGATTTTCAGCGGCTCGGTAAGCCCCGAAAGGTCGATGCGGTTGCGCACGACATGTTCGGCCTTGACCAGCGACTTCACCGGCTTGCGCGTCACCATCGTCACCGAGTGGATAGTGCCGACGGCGGCGGCGCGGACGGCGTCGAGCCCGAGCAGCGCCCCAGTCGCCAGGATGATGCGCCCGCCATGCGCGCGGGCGATCTCGATCGCTTCGGGCCATTGCATGAGCGCCGCGCCACTGACCGTGACCAGCGTTTTGCCTGCGCCGAGCGTCGCGGTGGCAATGTCCCGAAAGGCGGTCGTGGGGGCGCTGTCGACGATGACGTCCGATACAGCGACGAGCCCGGCGGTGTCGACGATCGGAACCGGCGAGCGCAGCTGCGCCATCGCCGTGGCGGCGCGTACCGGTTCGCCCGCGGATACCGCGGCGAGTTCCAGCGGCAGCACGCTGGCTTCGATATGGCGCGCCACGACGCGGCCGATGGTGCCGAACCCGGCGATGCCAATCTTCATCATGGCATCGGCGCTACGGGGTCTGTGCTATATGCGATAATATCCAATCGCCGCACTGCTATTCCTGAAAATATATAGAATGCTCGATCGCAATCGTTATATATTTTTCGTTATATATTGGCTCATTTTCTATCTTTGACTGAATATCGGGCAATCCGCACAAGCAAGATCGAACTTGCGGGGGAGCCGATGCATTCGCTTTTGAATCCTGATCTGCTGACGCTGGCGGCTATGATGCTGCTGACCGGAGCGGTCGGCGGCGTGATTGCCGGATTGCTGGGCGTCGGCGGCGGGATCGTCATCGTCCCGGTGCTCGACCTCGTGCTTGCGGCGCTCGACGTCGACAGCGCGGTGCGGATGCATGTCGCGGTCGCCACCTCGCTCGCGACGATCGTGCCGACCGCCATCTCATCGTCGCGCGCGCATCATGCCAAGGGCGCGGTCGATCGCGATCAGTTGCGCCGCTGGGGCGCCGCGATCTTTCTGGGCGCGATTGCCGGCGTCCTGCTCGCGTCGCGCGTGAGTGGCGACATGTTGTCGGCGGTGTTCGGGGTCGTTGCGCTGATCGTCGCGATCAGGATGTTGTTGCCGCTGGAGGGCAAACATATCGCCGACGCCGTCCCCGGCGGACCGGCCGGGCAGGCGATCCCTTTTGGCATCGGCGGCATTTCCAGCATGATGGGGATTGGCGGCGGGACGCTCAGCGTCCCGGTGATGACCCTGTTCAATGTCCCGATCCACCGCGCGGTCGGGACAGCGGCGCTGTTCGGCCTGTTGATCAGCGTTCCCGCGACCGCGGCGTTCGTCGTCACCGGCTGGAATGTCGAGGACCTGCCGCCCGGCAGCCTCGGCTATGTCAATCTGATCGGCTTCGCGATCATCGCGCCGGTATCCTACCTGACTGCGCCGTGGGGTGAACGGTTGAGGAAGGACTGGACGATATGGTCACTACGCGCCACATACTGATGGAGCGTCGCAATGGATAATCTCGCGCCGCGATCGGCAGGACCAGTTGTCCAATGCGAAATCCAAGCTTGGTGGGGAAGGGGCACCGCGAGCGCGACTGGATCGATCCCAGGTCGGGAGAGCGTGAGCCCGCCCGAAGAGCGGCGACCGCCGCGACGGGGAATGCGCCAACCACCGCTTGCTGCGGATCGACCCGCGTCCCACAGCACGCTGCCATCCCAGCCGGCGACGGTGAATTCCACGGAGTCGCCAACGAACGCTCGCTGTATCTCGAAACCTTCCGGAAGAACGATCGCTTCTGCGCGATCGCGAATATGTCCAGTCTTCCCGTCGAGCCACGCGAACTCGCAGTGTCCTGGAGTGACATCGCGGTCGAGCGGCATCCAATCCCGCATGCCTGCCAGACGCCACCAAGCTTCACGGGCCGCGGGTGCGCGCGCCACGCCAGAATCCCTGAGTTCGAGCCTGGGCAGCCCAACAAGAAGTTGCAAATCTGGCTGTGCGCTGGTGCATCCCCGCGGTGCTTGGCCAATCAAATGAAGACTGTCGCGCCGGTCATTCGCTTGGCCGCAGCGAATAAGATACAAATCGCCGCGCTTTGACCGAACACGCAGGGTGCCGCACACATCCCAAAGGTGCCGGCCAACGTCACCTTCCCCCTCTAGCTGCCCGCACGAACTATCATCGCCCTCTGCCTCAACACTCCAGTCATCCGGGAGATCGAGAAAGAGGCTTTGAGGCCGGAAAGCGCCACTGCCGGTGCCGACAAGGGCGAGATGGGTCGGCTGCTCATCTTCATCGACTGTCTCGGCAAGAAAAACTCGCACTCCTTCGGCGACCCGCGTCCCGTGAGGGAGTAGGAATGGCCCGCAAACACGTTTGCCTTCGCCGCGCAGCTCGACCTCCACCGGCACATGAAATGGAAGATCAAACTCGATGCGCGACGTTGCCGGCCGAGCGGTCCAATCCCGGTCGTCTCCGGGTTCGACGATTGCTAGTTCTCCCGAAACGTGGCGCGCGAACGCTCCAGCCGGATACAGGCGCAATCGGCTCCATTCGTCCGACAACGCGCCCGCCAGTTCACGCTGATCTATTTCTCGCAGGGAACCCTGGAGTTCGAGGCGCACCTTCTCATGCCACTCGCCGCGCTCGCGCACCAAAAGCCGCGTGGCGCGAACGCTGCCGCTGCCTCCCCTTATCGGCGCAGCTCGGATCAATCCGTCGACGAGTGCGCGCCCGTCATCAACTTGGAGCGGCAGGTCGTTCCGCCAGCCCGGGCGGTTGACGTCGAGCCAAGCAGAGACAAGCGATCCGGACACAGCGCCGCCGGCCTCTGCTTCGCGCCGGAGTCGCACGATCTGCAGCGCCAATTCAGCGCATACGGTCCGCATCCCCTCGTGGCGCCAAGTAACCGGAATCATCGCGTCGAGTGCGGCGGCATGGGCGTCGGCGCGTGGTAAATCTGGATCGGCCTCAGCCAGGAGTAACCCAGTCAACCGCTCAAGGTATTGGCGTGCCCAGCCGCTGTAGTCTCCGGAGAAGGCCGCCACAGGAAAGCCGCCCTGCCGCGCGATCGCCGACAGGCGAAGATGGAAGCCGTTCAAACGCAGCGGCGGGATTTTCCAGAACCGAAGGCCAACGTCGGCGACACGTCGCCAAGGCGCATGGTCCAGAACGAGACCGATCTCATCTCCCAGATCTTGCCATCGTTGTAGACCGCCACCGTAGCAGCGACGATACCATTCTGCCGCCCAGAGCACGAAGAGGGCGCAGTCAGAGACTTTGCGCTGGAAAGACATCGCGGGTGCGCGCTTTTCCAGCTCGGCTTGTGCTGCAGTGAATTGCTCTTTGCTCAGCCGATATTGATAGAGGGGGCGCCCGTCAGGAGCATCAATGCCTAGACTTGCCAGCCAATCCGGAGCGGCAGAGGATGACGCTGGGGTCGAAGGTCCGGCCGGAAAAGGGCGGAGTTTGCGAAGCGCGATTCGACGCGCCATCGCATCAATGCGCAGCCGTCCCGCCCAAGGCTCAGATCGGCCCATGAGCAGGTCGCAAATCTTGAGCAGACCGTCGGCATCGTCATGTGCCGCAGCAATCTGCGCTTCGAACTCTTGGCGCTGCATTCGCCCTCCGCATGACTGCAACTGTGTCGTCGCTGTCATATTTACGCCAGCATGATCAGTGATGCTGCATATCGTCCGCTAAGATTGTTAAAATTCCGGTCCCATCATTGAAATCGCACCGAAACTAATGGTCGACGATAGTTCGGACTGGACGCTCTGCCTTTCGTTGCGCAACGTTGGCGACGGAGTAAGCTCTGTCAAAAGATTATGCCAAACCCGAGCTCAAGCTTGTCTTCCTTGGTGTAACTGATCGGCTCGTGGCCCTTTCCCCAAGTCACACCGAAGTCCAGTCCCGGGCCATCGTCGAGCCAGAAACGATATTTCACCATTGCATCCCAGCGTGAGATATTTGGTGCGCGTCCAGCGATGACGGGAAGATAGCGGTAGGACAAGCTGCCGATCATTTCGGCTTTGTCGCCGATCGGTGCAGCCAATTGATATGCCGCAGTCCCGCCAAAGGCGAGAAATTCCCCATGATCTTTGAAATCCGCAGTCCCGGCTTCGAGAACGTGACTGGCCTCCGTTTCAAACTTGATCAGACACCGCGTCCTGAACTTAAGGCCCAGAGCTGTGACCTGATTATAGCCGCCGATGTCGCACAGTCTCCCGACTGACACCGCAAAACCTGGAACGAGGGAGGCGCGAAGTTTGAGCCGCTCGGCGTTGTGCGCAAAATCGGACACATATGCAGCTTGCAAGCTGCCGACCAACGAGACGTCTGCTGCGCTCCGTAGCAAAAGGCCATTGAGGCTAAGGCCGGTCTCGAGCGCGTCGACGTCACCGTCCGACTGGTCCTTGGTCGGATCGTCGGCGGGCCGCGTTCTTTCCTGACTCAGCGCGTAGCTGCTGTATACATAAAGTGGCGCTTGGCTGGTCGGTCCCGTAAGGCGCAGCCCCGCTGTGCCGTTAAACGTCAGCGAGGTAACCGTCTTTCGAGTTCCATCGTCCTTTTCCGTGCGCGTTCGCACGAGCCCAATCTTCGCGGAACCCGCCTTTTTTGACGCATCGCCAGCTAGAGCAAGTTCATCGACCTTTTCGCGGACTGCAAATGCGCTGCGTTTGGTGCCCTCCTCAAATTCCGTGATTATCGGTTTTGCGGGTTTTGAACCAATGCATCGCAACACGATCGTGCGCGAGCGATCAAAAAGCCAATTTGCGCCTTCCGGGGGCGCGACCACCTCAAGTTTCCGATCACCAACCGAAACATTCGATTTTGGACCGAGATATTGTTCGAGCCTTTGGCGAAGTGTCAGAATATCCATACGAGGATCGTTGTAAGTTTGGACTTCCCCGCGGAAAACAGCGGCGATCGCTCGGTCGCCAAAGTCCGGATACGAAACGAGCGTCGAGTCCGCGAGCAATTCTGATCCCAAGACCCCGGCTTGCGCAAGAACAGCCTCGGCAAGTCGCTTTCGTAGGGCTTCTCCCGTAGGGTTGCTCGAACAGGCGGATGCGATCACTGGGCCTATCTCGCGCGCTGCCTGCGCCGGGCTTGCTAGTGCCGCAGCAGCGCATCCAAAAGCGATCATTGCAGAAAGACGCAGGCGTCCGCTCATTCGCCCCACTCCGCAAGCAGCGCCTTGGTCTGATAATAAATAAGCCGCGTTTCGGTCACGCTGGCCTTCGCGGTCAAATACGCCTGGAATTCGTCGAGTGATTTTTCACCAGCCGTTACGACCGCGCTTTTTGGAATCGAGAGCTTTCTCTCAATACGCGCCTCGAAATTCTTGATGATGATCTGTGCTTCCGTCGACCAACGCGCGAGGTCGAGCCCCCAGCCGTCTGCCACGCTCATGGGCACAATTGCAGACCAGTTTTCGGAACTTTCCGAATGCTTGTCCGCGACCATTGCCTCGATCGAAAGCCGCGCTAATTCCCAATAGGTCATGCGCGCCCCTCCTCCCGCATGAAGGCAAGCATCTAACCATATTCGCCTTGCGGCGTCACGATGAGAATGAACTGATTTGGTTGTATCCGATGGTCGGCAGGAGACTTGGGTCGGGGATCGAAACCAACGACAAGGATATTATTCGATTATCAGTTAGCTGCCCATCGCCAGATCTCGCGCGGAGCATGTCTCTATGTCGATTATAACAGTGCTGTGAGGCGAAATGCGTGGGGCAGAATCAGGCCGCTCGCGGTCGCCCGAGTTGGTCGCATACGTGAAATTTAAATTGTGAGGGGCAAAGACATGCAGGTCTTTAGTCCATCTCAATAGGCCTTCATGATGGCCGATGATCTGCTCACACCCCTCAAAAAGCCAAAAAACGCTCTTTATTGGGTCAGAAGCGCCCTTGAACGGGTCAACTTGCGCTCTTTAGTGGGCGGCTCAAGCAGCGAATGAAGAAATGGCTCCCCGGGTAGGATTCGAACCTACGACCGATCGATTAACAGTCGATTGCTCTACCGCTGAGCTACCGAGGAACACCCCGCTGATGCGGGCAAGGCGGCCCCTTTGCCGCGTGCCGCCAACTTTATCAAGGGGGTTTTGGCGCGAATTGTCTCGCTCAGACGATAAATTGTTCCATTGCGATGCGTTCGTCCAATCCCTGGTCGGGGTCGAACAGCAAAGTCAGCGGTCGGCTGCGGTCGGTGGTGACCAGCACCGTCTTTACGTCGCGGATTTCGCGTTGGTCGGCGACCGCGCTGACCGGGCGTTTCGCCGCTTCGCGGACGTTGAAGCGGATGCTGGTCGATTCGGGGACCAGCGCGCCGCGCCAGCGCCGCGGGCGGAAGGGGCTGATCGGGGTCAACGCCAGCATTTCCGATTCGAGCGGCAGGATCGGGCCATTGGCGCTGAGATTGTAGGCGGTCGACCCGGCGGGGGTCGCGACGAGCACGCCGTCGCACGCCAGTTCCTCGAGCATCGTCTTTTCGTTGATCAGCACTTCGAGCTTGGCGGCCTGGCGCGTTTCGCGAAGCAGCGAAATCTCGTTGATCGCGGGCAGGATGTGCCGTTCGCCGCTGATCGTCGTGATGTCGCCCGCCAGCGGGTGGATGAGGAAGGGGCGCGCCGCCGCGATCCGGTCGAGCAGCCCCTCGACGCGAAACTCGTTCATCAGGAAGCCGATCGTGCCGCGGTTCATCCCGAACACCGGCAGGCTGCGGCGCTGGTCGAGCAGCTGGTGCAGCATGTGGAGCAGGAAGCCGTCGCCGCCGAGCGCGATCAGCAAATCGGCCTCGTTCAGATCGACAAAGTCGTAGAGCGGGCGCAATTCGGCTTCGGCTTCCATCGCCGCGGGCGCGTTCGATGCGACGAGCGCGATCTTGCGTTGCATTAAGCTTCCCCCAGAAGGCGGAGTGTCAGCCGCCCGTTGCACTCATATGACGCGCGACCGCCGGTGTGGACTTTCGTTCGATATGAAAGTCATGCGCGCGGGGTTTGCCAGCCAATGCGGCATCAATCAAGCCGTCGACATCGCCGCGCTCGCGCAGCGCCGCGCGCAGGTCGATATGGTCGTCCTGGCCGAGGCACATATAGATGCGTCCTTCGACGGTCAGGCGGATCCGGTTGCACGTCGTGCAGAAATTGTCGCTGAGCGGGGTGATCAGGCCCAATGTCACGGGGCTACCCTCGATCGCGAAATAACGCGCCGGGCCGCCGGTGCGCTTGTCGACCGGATAGAGCGCGTGCGTATCGCGCAGCGGTGCGATGAAATGATGGAGCGGGATATAATGGTCGCTGCGGTCGGCCTCGACCTCGCCCAGTGGCATCGTTTCGATGAGCGTGAGGTCGCAGCCGGTGGCGGCGCAATAATCGAGCATCGGGAGCAGCTGGTCTTCGTTGAGCCCCGCGAGCGCCACCATATTGATCTTGACCGCGATCCCCGCCGCGCGCGCCGCGGCAATTCCGCCGAGCGCGACATCGAGGTCGCCGACGCGCGTGATGTGGCGAAAGGCGGCGGGATCGAGCGTGTCCAGGCTGACGTTGATGCGGCGTACGCCCGCCGCCGCGAGCATTGGCGCATATTCGGCGAGCCGCATGCCGTTGGTCGTGAGGGTAAGTTCATCGAGCCCGTGCCCGATCATCGCGCCCAGCCGCGCCGCGAGCGTGTCGATCCCCCGCCGAACCAGCGGCTCGCCGCCGGTCAGGCGGATCCGGCGAATCCCGCGCGCGACGAAGCGTTCGGCGAGCTCGCCCATTTCCTCGATGCTCAGCACTGCCGATTTGGGCAGGAAGGTCATGTCTTCGGCCATGCAATAACGACAGCGCAGGTCGCAGCGATCGGTCACCGACAGGCGTAAGTAATTGATCCGCCGACCATGGCCGTCGATCAGAGGCGCCGTCGATCCGGCAGGTTGGGAAAATGTGACAGCCACAGGCACCTTGTGATGCAAAAGGCAGGAACTTGGCAAGCAAAGCCTGCTACGGAGACGCCATGAATCGCTTGTCCGAAACCCTTTCCGCGTGCGTCCGTAAACTCGAAGGTTTGCATAACCGCCACGACGCCGATGCCGGCGTCATTCTGGTCCAGATCGACCAGATGGCCCGGATCAACAGCAGCGCGGGGACCGCGACGGGTGATGCGGTGCTCGATGAAATCGGGCGACGGCTGGAAAATTTCGCCAGCGACGAATTCGGGCCGGGATCGTGCGTCGATCGACTCGACGGGCCACGCTTCCTGATCGTGCCATCGACGCCCATGTCGCTGGGGGCACTCCGCGCGCAGGAACGCGCGCTGCATGTCGCGCTGGCCGAACCGATCGTCGGCGATCCGAACGGCCGCCTGTCGATCCGCATCGCTGCGGCGCTGATCACGCGCGACGAATCGGTGGCCGAGCAACTGCGCAATGCGGGGGAACAGCTGTCGCGCCCGGCGTCGGCGCGCGATGGTGTTATGGTCCATGCGGCGCTATCGGGCGACGAGGTGCTGATCCATTACCAGCCGCAATATGATGTCGGCACCGGCGAGATGGTCGGGGTCGAGGCGCTGCTGCGCTGGCAGCATCCCGAGCTCGGCCTGCTCGGCGCGGGGCCGCTGGTCACCGCGGCGCGCGCCGCGCGGCTGGAATGCGAGCTCACCGAGCATGCGCACCGCGTCGCGCTCGCCGAAATGGCGAAATGGCCGCGGGCGCTGGCGAAACTGCGCGTGTCGCTCAACATCACCGCCGCCGATCTCGGTGACCCCGAATTTGCGGGGCGGTTCGCCGCCATGGCGAAAGCGGCGCAGGTCGATCCAGACCGGCTGACGCTCGAGCTGACCGAACAGGCGATGCTGAGCGATCCGGCGAGCGCTGCCGAGCAATTGGCGCAAATCCGCGCGCTGGGCTGTGCGATCGCGATCGACGATTTCGGGACGGGCTATTCCAGCCTGTCGCTGCTCGCGCGGCTGCCGATCGATTATCTGAAGATCGACAGCGGCTTCACCCGCACCATCGACGGCAGCGACCGCGACCGCATCGTCGTCCGCGCGATCGTCGATCTCGCGCGCGCGCTGGGGCTGTTGGTGGTGGCCGAGGGGATCGAGAATCAGCGCCAGCTGGAACGGCTGCGCGAACTGGGGGTCGCGACCTGGCAAGGGTTTTTGAAGTCGGGGCCGGTGCCGGGGAATCAGTTGCCGGGGTTGATGGGATAGTCGTCGCCCCGGCCCGAGTGGAACCGTAGCCCTGAGCTTGTCGAAGGGCGCCTATCGGCGACAAGCGCCCTTCGACAAGCTCAGGGCTACAATGATGGACGATGCGGTTGAACCGGACGGTTTCTAGCCCGCCTGCCGCGCGAGCTTCCCCAAACCCTTCGACAATTGCAGCGCACCGTTCAATCGCGCCCCGGTGCTCATCCAGTCGCCACTGACCGACAGCTTGTTGTCGGGGCGGATGCGCGCGCGGCCTTTCAGCCGCTCGACATAGGCGATCAGCCCGGGGACGTTGGCGAACTGGTCGCTGTGGAAGCTGACCAGCGCCCCCTTGCTCCCGACGTCGAGTTTGGCGATGCCCGCCAGCTTCGCATTGGCCTTGATCTCCATCAGCTGGACCAGGTTGGCGGTTTCGGGCGGCAGCGGCCCGAAGCGGTCGATCATTTCGGCGGCGAAGGCGTCGAGCGCGGCGCGGTCCGCGGCATCGTTCAGGCGGCGATAGAGCGCCATGCGCAGCGGCAGGTCGGGGACATAATCCTCGGGGATCAGGATCGGTGCGTCGACGGTGATGACCGGTGACAAAGCCTCGCGCGGCGGCAGTTTGCCCGCCCCCTCGGCCTTGGCGACCAGGATCGCCTCTTCCAGCATCGACTGGTACAGTTCGAAGCCGACCTCGCGGATATGCCCCGACTGCTCGTCGCCGACCAGATTGCCCGCGCCGCGAATGTCGAGATCGTGGCTCGCGAGCTGGAACCCCGCACCCAGCGTGTCGAGATCGCCGAGCAGCTTGAGCCGTTTTTCGGCGGTGTCGGTGATCGCGCCATGTTCGGGGGTCGTCAGATACGCATAGGCGCGCGTCTTGCCGCGCCCGACGCGGCCACGCAGCTGGTACAGCTGGGCGAGGCCGAAACGGTCGGCGCGGTGGATGATCAGCGTATTGGCGCTCGGGATGTCGAGGCCGCTTTCAACGATCGTCGTCGACAGCAGCACGTCATATTTGCGGTCGTAAAAGGCGCTCATCCGGTCCTCGACCTCGGTCGGGGTCATCTGGCCATGCGCGACCACATATTTGACCTCGGGCACGCGGTTGCGCAGAAATTCCTCGATGTCGGGCAGGTCCTTGATCCGCGGGACGACGAAGAAGCTTTGCCCGCCGCGATCATGCTCGCGCAGCAGCGCTTCGCGCAGCACCACCGCATCCCACGGCGCCACATAAGTGCGCACCGCGAGGCGATCGACCGGCGGCGTCTGGATCACGCTGAGCTCGCGCAGTCCCGACATCGCCATCTGCAAGGTGCGCGGAATCGGGGTAGCGGTCAGCGTTAGCACATGAACGTCGGTCTTGAGCTGTTTCAGGCGCTCCTTGTGGACGACGCCGAACCTTTGTTCCTCGTCGACGATGACGAGGCCGAGGTTCTTGAACTCGACCGATTTGGCGATCACCGCATGGGTGCCGACAACGATATCGACATGACCGCTGGCCAGGCCGTCGCGCGTCTTTTGCGCTTCGCCCGCGGGGACGAGGCGCGACAGCCGCCCGATGTTGACCGGGAAACCTTTGAAACGCTCGACGAAGTTCGTGAAATGCTGACGCGCAAGCAGGGTGGTCGGCACGACGACCGCCACCTGCACCCCGGCCATTGCGGCGACAAAGGCGGCGCGGAGCGCAACCTCGGTCTTGCCGAAGCCGACGTCGCCGCACACCAGCCGGTCCATCGGCTTGCCCGACGCCATGTCGGCGAGCACGTCGCCGATCGCGCGATCCTGGTCTTCGGTTTCCTGATAGGGGAAGCGGTCGGCGAAGGCGGGGTAGGCCGCGTCCTGCGCCAGCACTTCGCCCGAACGCAGCGCGCGCTGCGCCGCGGTCGCGAGCAATTCGCCCGCGATCTCGCGGATGCGTTCCTTCATCCGCGCCTTGCGGCGCTGCCACGCCTCGCCGCCGAGGCGGTCGAGCGCGACCTCGTCGCTCTCGCCGCCATAGCGCGACAGCACGTCGAGATTTTCGACCGGGACGTACAGCTTGTCGCCGCCCGCATAGGTCAGCGCGACGCAGTCGTGCGGGCTGCTCCCGACCGGGATCGAGGTCAGCCCTTCATAGCGCCCGATGCCATGGTCGAGATGAACGACGAGGTCGCCGACGCTGAGTGTCGCAAGTTCGGCGAGGAAGGCGTCGGCGCTTTTGCGGCGCTTCTGGCGGCGGACGAGGCGCTCGCCGAGAATATCCTGTTCGGTGAGCAGGCTGATGGCGTCGGAGGCAAAGCCGTGGTCGAGCGGGAGGACCACCATCGCGGTCGCGCCGCCGCTCTCGGTGGATGCGGTCCCGAGCGCTTCCTGCCAACTATCGGCAGGGGCTAGCGAGGTCACCCCATGCTCGCGCAGCAGCCCTGACAGGCGATCCCGCGCCCCTTCCGAATAGCTGGCGATGATCGTCTTGCGGCCCTTGCGGCGCTCGTCCGACAGATGATCGGCGACCTTGTCATAGACATTGAGGTCGGCGGCGCGTTCGGGGGTGAAATCGCGCGCGGCAAAGGTCTCGAGGTCGACGATGCTCGCGCCCGGCGGAACGTCGAACGGCGTCACGATGTGGATCGGGCGCTGCGCCGCCGCCCCGGCCCATTCGGCTTCGCTCAGATACAGCGTTTCGGGCGCCAACGGGCGATAGCTGCCTGGCGATTCGCGTTCGGCGGCGACGCGGTTCGCATGATAATCGGCGATCGCGGCAAAGCGCGTCTCCGCCGTCGCGTCGCTGCGGTGGCCGCGCAGCACCGGGGTCGCGGGGTCGATATGGTCGAACAGCGTCGCCAGCCGCTCCTCGAACAGCGGCAGCCAATGGTCCATGCCGGCCTGCCGCCGCCCGTCGCTGACCGCCTGGTACAGCGGGTCGCCCGTCGCCTGCGCGCCGAACAGGTCGCGGTAGCCCGAGCGGAAGCGTTTGATCGTATCCTGGTCGAGCAACGTCTCGGCGGCTGGAAGCAGTTGCAGCGCCTTGGCGGGGCCAAGGCTGCGCTGGTCGGCGGGGTCGAAGCGGCGGATGCTTTCGATCTCGTCGCCGAAAAAGTCGACGCGCAGGCCGGTCTCCTCGCCTGCGGGAAACAGGTCGAGAATGCCGCCGCGCACGGCAAATTCGCCCTGATCAGCGACGGTATCGACGCGGCTGAAGCCGTTCGAGATGAGCAGTTCGGCGAGCGCGTCGCGGTCGATCCGTTGCCCCGCGGCAAGCGTCGTTGCGAGCTGGCGGATGCGGAACGGGGTGAGCGTGCGCTGCGTGATCGCAGCGACGGTGGTGAGGAGCAGCTCGCCGCGTTTTGCGGGCTGTTGCAGCGCCGACAGCGTCGCCAGCCGGTCGGCGCTGACCCGCATCGACGGCCCGGCGCGGTCATAGGGCAGGCAATCCCATGCCGGGAAGCGGTGGACGATCAGGTCGGGCGCGAAGAAGGGCGCGGCGTCGGCGATCGCCTGCATCGCCGCATCATCGGTCGCGACATAGACCAGCCTCTTGTCGCTGGCGCGCGCCAGGTCGGCGAGCAGCAGCGGCAAAAACCCGTCGGCGGCGCGCGCCAGCGTCAGCGGCGCCGCTGCCGATCCGATCGCGGCAAAGATGTCGGCAGCAGATATGGTCATGGCAGCGGTATATAGTCCAGACGGCGCATCGCGGCGATCATGTCGGGGCGGTCCAGATGCGCGGGCGGCTCGCCGGTGCCCAGCGCCCACGCCATGATGTCGACATCGTCCTCTTCGACGACAATTTCGTACCAGGCGATCTCTTCCTCGCTCCAAGTCGCGGCGTAGCGATCGAAAAAGCCGCCAATCATATAATCGGCCTCGCGCGTGCCGCGGTGCCAGGCGCGGAATTTCAGGCGTTTGAGGCGGTCGGTCATGGCGGGCCTTTTAGTCCGATCGAATGATTCAGCAACGAAGATCACCACGTCCGTTCGTGTCGAGCGAAGTCGAGACACCCGACCAACAGCGCTACCCGGCCGGGTGTCTCGACTTCGCTCGACACGAACGGAATGTGGGGGCTAGACACGCCCTAGCCATGCGACCCGAAATCCTCAATCCGCTCTTTGCCGCGCTCACAGACCTGAAGGGTGTTGGCCCGCAGCTGGCCAAGCCGCTGACGCGGCTGGGGCTGGAACGCGTCGTGGATGTACTGTTTCACCTGCCGACGGGATTGATCTCGCGTTTTCCGGTCGACCGGCTCGACGAAGCGCAGGCGGGGCAGACGATCATCGTCGATCTGACCGCGCAGGACTATCGTCCGGGCCGATCCCCACGCGCGCCCTTCGGGGTCGAGGCGTTCGACAGTGCGGGCGACCATGTCCGGCTCGTCTATTTCGGACGGACCTCGGGCCTCGCGCGCAAGCTGTTCCCGCTCGGAGAGAAGCGCCGCGTGTCGGGGCGGCTCGACCTCTATGGCGAGATGCGCCAGATCGTCCATCCCGACCAAGTCGTCGAGCCGGGCGACGAAGCGGGGATCGCGATCCACGAACCCGTCTATCCGCTGACCGAAGGACTGACCAACGCGCGTCTGTCGCAGCTGGTCGAAATAGCGCTCGAACGGCGCCCCGAACTTGCCGAATGGATCGACGGCCCGCTGCTGACCAGCCGCGACTGGCCTGCGTGGCGCGAGGCGCTGACGCGCGCGCACGCCAGCCCGCAGGATGCGGCGGCGCGCGACCGGCTGGCCTATGACGAGATTTTCGCCAGCCAGGTCGCGCTGATGCTGATCCGCGAGGGGCTGCGCAAGCGCAAGGGGCGCGCGGTGGTCGGCGACGGGCGGCTGGTGGGTGCGCTGCGGCTGCCGTTCGGTCTGACCGGCGCGCAGGAGCGGGTGGGGCGCGAGATTGCCGCCGACATGGGCCGCGAAACCCCGATGCTGCGGATGCTGCAAGGCGATGTCGGATCGGGCAAGACGCTGGTCGCGCTGCGCGCGATGCTGGCGGCGGTCGAGGCGGGAACGCAGGCGGCGCTGCTCGCGCCGACCGAGATTTTGGCGCGCCAGCATTTCGCGACGTTACAGGCGATGCTCGCCGGACTGCCGGTGAACATTGCGATCCTGACCGGGCGCGACAAGGGGCGGGTGCGCGAATCGACGCTGATGGGGCTTGCCGACGGCAGCATCGACATATTGGTCGGCACCCACGCGATTTTTCAGGATGCGGTGACGTACCGCGATCTGGCGCTAGTGGTCGTGGACGAGCAGCACCGCTTCGGCGTCGCGCAGCGGTTGATGCTCACGCAGAAGGCGGCGCGGCCGCCGCACCTGCTGGTGATGACCGCGACCCCGATCCCCCGCACCCTGCAACTTGCCAATCATGGCGAGATGGACGTGTCGCGGATCGACGAAATGCCGCCGGGGCGCACTCCGGTTGATACGCGCGTCGTATCGGTCGACCGGCTTGATGAGGTGGTCGGCGGGTTGGAGCGCCATCTGGCGACAGGGGCGCAGGCCTATTGGGTCTGCCCGCTGGTTGCCGAGAGCGAGACGAGCGAGCTCGCCGCTGCCGAGGACCGCGCCGCGCTGCTGCGCGAGCGGTTGGGCGCCGACCGCGTCGGGCTGGTCCATGGGCGGATGAAAGGGCCGGACAAGGATGACGTCATGGCGCGGTTCCAGGCCGGCGACATCGGGGTGCTGGTCGCGACGACGGTGATCGAGGTCGGGGTCGATGTTCCCGCCGCCAGCCTGATGATCGTCGAACATGCTGACCGCTTCGGCCTCGCACAGCTCCACCAGCTGCGCGGACGGGTCGGGCGCGGCACGGCGAAATCGGTGTGCCTGTTGCTGCGCTCGCAAAACCTGTCCGAAACCGCGCGCGAACGGCTGGCGCTGATGCGCGAGACGAACGACGGGTTCGTGATCGCCGAGAAGGACCTGGAGCTGCGCGGCGGCGGCGAGTTGCTGGGGCTGAAACAGTCGGGCGACGCCGATTATGGGCTTGCGAGCGCCGAGCAATTGGTACGGCTGTTACCGGTGGCGCACGACGATGCGCGGCTGTTCGTCGAACGCGACGGCGGGATGGACGGCGCGCGCGGCGAGGCGGTGCGGCACTGCCTCTATCTGTTCGAGCGCGACGCGGCGGTGCCGCTGCTCAGGAGTGGATGATCAAGTTGATGGCCAATGCACCGTAGCCCTGAGCTTGTCGAAGGGCGCTTCACCGAGAAGCGCCCTTCGACAAGCTCAGGGCTACGGTTGTAATCGGTATATTTGTCTAATTCACGTCAGCCCGTGCACCCATCGCACGGATCATCGGCAGATAATCTTCGACCGCGATTGATTTGTCGAACTGGACACCGGTCTTGCCGCCCAATGACCATACGACCTTCGCCGCGGTGCGGCCGATGATCGGCATGCGGAATACGACAAGGTCGCCGATCTCGAGCCCGCGTTCGAAGCGCATCAGCATACCGTCGGCGCTGATGTTGACGCAGGTGCACATTTCCTGCCGACCGTCGGGCATGACAAAGGGCAGGCGAACATAGACGTCGCTACGCGGAGCAATTCGCTGGTCGAGGCCGACATAATGGGCCTTGCTGGTATCGATCTTGCGCATTTTAGTGGACCTTGTTGGTTTGGGCATGACGATCCACTCGATTGCTGAAGATTGGGTAAACGCGTTTCTGCGCCTTACCGCGTCACAAGGCCATGTTTTTTCGCGCCCAGGCTCAGCGGCACCGGATCGGCCCCCGGCGTAATCAGGTGATGTGGGTCGCGAATGACGACGCCGTCGACCTTGACCGCCCCCTCGTCGAGCTTGCGCCGCGCTTCCTTGTTCGACGCCGCAAAGCCCAGTTCGCGCAGCGCATCGACGACGCTGATCCCTTCGGCGGGCGCGGCTACCTGCGGCAGGTCGCCACCAATCTGGCCTTTTTCAAAGGTTTGCGCGGCGGTCTCGGCGGCAACTTTGGCGGCATCGGCGCCGCGGCATAGCGCGGTCGCTTCGTTTGCCAGTATTTTCTTCGCCTCGTTGATTTCGGCCCCGCCCAGCGCTTCGAGCCGCGCGATCTCTTCGAGCGGCAGGTCGGTGAACAGCTTCAGGAAGCGTCCGACATCGCGGTCGTCGCAATTGCGCCAGAACTGCCAATAGTCAAAATGGGACAGTTGGGCGGGATTAAGCCACACCGCACCCGCGGCGGTTTTGCCCATTTTGGCCCCCGCCGCCGTGGTAAGCAGCGGAGTCGTCAGACCGTAAAGGTCTGCGCCGTCCATGCGGCGGCCGAGCTCCATGCCGTTGACGATATTGCCCCACTGGTCCGACCCGCCCATTTGCAGCCGCGCCCCCATCTCCCTCGACAGATGGCGGAAATCATAACCCTGCAGGATCATGTAATTGAATTCGAGGAAGGTCATCGGCTGTTCGCGTTCGAGCCGCAGCTTGACCGAATCGAACGTCATCATCCGGTTGATCGTAAAATGCGTGCCGACTTCCTGCAGCAATTCGATGTAACCGAGCTTGCCGAGCCAGTCCTGGTTGTTGACCATCACCGCGTCGGTCGGGCCGTCGCCAAAGGTCAGGAACTGCTGAAAGATGCTGAAGATCGACGCGATGTTCGCCGCGATCGTCTCGTCCGACAGCATCTTGCGGCTTTCGTCGCGACCCGTCGGGTCGCCGATCCGCGTCGTTGCGCCGCCCATCAGCACTATCGGTTTGTGCCCCGTCTGTTGCAGGCGGCGCAGCATCATGATCTGGACGAGGCTACCGACGTGCAGGCTGGGCGCGGTTGCGTCGAAACCGATATATCCGGGGACGACCTGTTTCGACGCGAGCGCATCGAGCCCTTCCGCGTCGGTCATCTGGTGGATATAGCCTCGATCATCGAGGACGCGCAGCAGGTCGGATTTGTGGTTCGTCATAGCGCGCGGGCGCTTAGCATGGGGTTGGGGTTTTGGATAGCATTCGCAAATCGCTGGTCTGCCACCCCGATACCCCGGCGCGAACGGTCCGGTCGGTCGCGGTCGAGATCGCGCTGTCGTTCGATGAGGGTTTTGCGTTGCACTATGTCGTTGAGGGCGGCGTGGGAGACATCATCCTGCCGCCGGGCGACGGGCAACTGGTCATTGCCGACAGCGCAACCGACGGGTTGTGGCAGAGCACCTGTTTCGAGGCGTTCCTGACCGAGGAGGGGCAGCCCGACTATACCGAATTCAACTATGCCCCTGACGGACGCTGGGCCTGTTACCAGTTCGACGATTATCGCTCGCTGCTGCGCTCGGACGAGCTTGCGCCATGGGAGATGACGGTCGAGCGCAATGACGCGCGCTATATATTGCGTGTCGAACCGGGAATTTTCCCCGATACGGGATCGAAACTTGGCCTGTCAGCGGTGATTGAGGAACTGGACGGCACCAAGAGCTATTGGGCGCTCGCACACCCACCGGGCAAGCCCGACTTCCATCATCCCGATTGCTTTGCGCTCACGCTTGAGGCACCCGGGCGCGCATGACGACGCTTTTCGGTATCGACCGCCTGCTCGCCGACCCGGCGCTTCTGAAGCCGCTCGAAGGCAAGCGCGTTGCGCTGCTCGCGCACCCTGCCTCGGTCACCGCCGACCTCACGCACAGCCTCGACGCGCTCGTCGCGGCGGGGGTCAATGTCACCGCGGTGTTCGGACCGCAGCATGGCGTGCGCGGCGACCTGCAGGACAATATGGTGGAGTCGCCCGACTTCACCGATCCGACCTACGGCATGCCGGTGTTCAGCCTCTACGGCGAAGTGCGCCGCCCGTCGGGGCAGTCGATGCACACCTTCGACGTGATGCTCGTCGATCTGCAGGATCTCGGCTGCCGCATCTACACCTATGTCACGACTTTGCTCTATGCGCTCGAGGCCGCGGCGGAGCATGGCAAGGTGGTGTGGGTGCTCGACCGCCCGAACCCCGCGGGGCGCCCGGTCGAAGGGACACGGCTGCGCGAGGGGTGGGAAAGCTTCGTCGGCGCGGGGCCGATGGTGATGCGCCACGGGCTGACGATGGGCGAGATGGGGCATTGGTTCATCCGCCACTTCGGGCTCGACGTCGATTACCGGGTGATCGAGATGGCGGGGTGGGACCCCGACGGCCCGGGCTTCGGCTGGCCGACGACACGCGTGTGGATCAATCCCAGCCCGAACGCCGCGAACCTCAATATGGCGCGCGCCTATGCCGGCACCGTGATGGTCGAGGGTGCGACCCTGAGCGAAGGGCGCGGCACGACGCGCCCGCTCGAGCTCTTCGGCGCGCCCGACATCGATGCAAAGGCGGTGATCGCGGAGATGCAGCGGCTCGCGCCCGAATGGCTGGGCGGATGCAAGCTGCGCGACATCTGGTTCGAGCCGACCTTCCACAAGCATATGAAGCAGCTCAACAGCGGCATCCATATCCACGCCGAGGGCGGCTGGTACGACCATGCGGCGTTCCGTCCCTGGCGCGTGCAAGCGCTAGGGTTCAAGGCGATCCGTTCGCTGTATCCCGACTATCCGATCTGGCGCGGCACTGATTTCAAATATGAATATACCGACGATGTGCTGGCGATCGACGTGATCAACGGCGGCCCCGACCTGCGGCTGTGGGTCGACGATGTGGGCGCGGAAGCGGGCGATCTCGATGCGTTGGCGCAGCCCGACGAGGCGGCGTGGCGCGACGAGATTTCAGATCTGCTGCTTTACTGATGCGGATTTTCTGCTCCCGTTCGTCCTGAACTTGTCGAGAGGCGGTTCTTCCCACCAGCGTGAGATGAAAAGAACAGCGCTTCGACAAGTGCAGGGCGAACGGGTTAAAGGTTGGCGCCAGCGCGCGCGGGGAGAGTGAAATGATCCAACGCAGGCAATTTCTTGGCACCGCGGCGCTCGGCGGGCTGGCGGCGACACTGCCGCTCTCGGCATGGGCGGCGGACACTGCGGGCCTGCCCAATCTGGCCGCCAAGGCGGTTCCGATCGGCAAGGCAGAGCGCGTGGCGCGGCTCGCCAAGGCGACGCATCTGGTCCGCGCGAATGATATGGACGCGCTGCTGATCGAGCCGGGATCGAGTCTGATTTATTTCACCGGCGTGCGCTGGTCGCGCAGCGAGCGGCTGACCGCGGCGGTGCTTACGCGCGAGGGCGAGCTGGCGGTCGTCACGCCCTTTTTCGAAGAACCGTCGGTGCGCGAAAGCCTGGCAGTTGCGGCCGACGTGCTGACCTGGAACGAGGATGACAATCCGCTCGCCGCAGTCGCCACCTGGCTGGGCAAGCGCGGGTTGACCAAAGGCAAGATCGGCGTCGAGGAAACGGTGCGCTATTTCGCGGTCGACGGGTTGGAAAAGGCGATGCCGAACGCGACCGTCGTCAACGGCGCGCCGGTCGTGCGCGGGTGCCGGATGCACAAATCGCCCGCCGAAATCGCGCTGATGCAGATCGCGAGCGACATCACACTCGCCGCCTATCGCCACACCGCGCCGCGGATCGAGGCGGGCATGAGCCCCGACCAGATCGGCGCAATCATGGCCGCGGCGACGACCGCCCTCGGCGGACGCAGCGAATTCGAGTTGATCCTGCTCGGCGAGGCGAGCGCCTATCCGCACGGATCGGGCAAGCCGCAGGCGGTGAAAGATGGCGAGGTGGTGCTGATGGATTGCGGCGCGACGGTGCACGGCTATCAGTCCGATATTTCGCGCACGTTCGTCTACGGCAAGGCGACACTGCGCCAGCGGCAGGTCTGGGACCAGATGCGCAAGGGGCAGGACGTTGCCTTTGCCGCGGCAAAGCTCGGCACCCCCGCGGGCGAGGTCGATGATGCGGTGCGCGCTTATTATGAAAGCCTCGGCTGGGGACCGGATTACAAGCTGCCCGGCACGTCGCACCGCACTGGCCACGGCATCGGGCTCGACGGGCACGAGCCGGTCAATCTCGTACGCGGCGAAACGACGAAGCTCGCACCCGGCATGTGTTTCTCGAACGAGCCCGGCATCTACATTCCCGGCGAGTTCGGCATCCGGCTCGAGGATTGTTTCCACATGACCGAGAGCGGTCCCAAATGGTTCAGCGAACCGCCGTCGTCGATTGACAAGCCGTTCGGTTAACCCGTCGCCCCCGCGAAGGCGGGGGCCGCAGTCGGCCTTTTTCAGTGTGGCGGCGCAAACCGCTGGCGGCCCCCGCCTTCGCGGGGGCGACGGTTACCCAGTGGCGTCTGGTCCCTTCGGCCGCTGCACCAGACTGACCAGCACGAACGAAATAATCATCAGTAGATACCAGCTGCCCAGCTTCTCCAGCCCGACCATGTGCCAACCGGCATCCTGACTCGGATAGGTCCACGCGCGCGCAAAGGTGCCGATATTCTCAGCGAACCAGATAAAGAGCGCGACAAGCCCCCAGCCGACGAGCAGCGGCATGCGGCGGTGGACGTGGAGGGGGCGGAACCACACCTGACAGCGCCAGAACAGCAAAGCGGTCGCCGCGAACAGGAACCAGCGGATGTCATACAGCCAGTGGTGCGCGAAGAAATTGACGTAGATCGCGGCGGCGAGCGCGTAGCTGGTCCAGACCGGCGGATAACCCGTGTAGCGGAAATCGAAGATGCGCCACACGCGCGCGATGTAGCTGCCAACCGCGGCATACATGAAACCCGAGAAGAGCGGGACGGCGCCGATGTGGAGCAGGCTCGCCTCGGGATATTGCCACGACCCTGCGGCGGTCTTGAACAGCTCCATCACCGTGCCGACGATGTGGAAAATCAGGATGACGAGCGCTTCCTTCGGTGTTTCCAATCGGAACGCGAGCATCCCGAGCTGGATCAGCACCGCGCCGATCGTGATCGCGTCATAGCGATGCAGCGGCGCATCGTCGGGCCAGAACAGGTGCGTGCCGAGCAGCAGCGCGAGCATCAGCCCGCCGAACAGGCACGCCCAGCCCTGCTTGAAGCCGAAGACCAGAAATTCGAGAAACCAGCCACGCGGACCCGGCGTAACCGCCATCGCTTCCAGTTGCGCGCGGACGGCGTGAAAGCGGCTGTGGCCGCGCGCGCGATCAGACATAAACGGCGACCCATGCGATCAGCGCCGCGGCGGGCAGCAGCAGCGCCTGCGCGAGCACCGTCCCGGCGAGGCGGCTGAGCGAGATGAGCGTGATCGCGCGGCGAAAGTCGGCCTCGTCGACCTTCCCCTCGACCGCATCGTCAGTCATCACCGACAATTGCGGGTCGATGAAGGCAAATAGCAGGATCGTCGCAAAGCCGTTGATCAGCGCCGAGAGTTGCGACGCGGTGACGCGAAATTCGGGCGCGAGATAGCCCGCATAGAGCGACCCCACCACGCCAACGGCGAGCAAAGATTGCGCAAGGCAGTTGGCGATCAGCACGCCCCAGCCGATGCCCTTCGGCATCCGCCAGTTCCTGAGGTGCGACAGGCTGGGAAAAGTCAGCGACCGGCCCAATGTCCGAAGGCCGCTCGGACTTGCAGCCTTCAGCGCGAGCCTCGTCGTCGACCGATTATCCTGATACCAGCCGATCGCGGCAGCGAACATGCGTTGGCCGGTCGGCACGAGCAATATGCCGATCAGCGTCGCGACGCTCGCGGCCGCCAGCACCAGCTGCATGTCGAGGAACAGATGCCCGCCGCTGCCGTCGTGGATGCGCGTCTCGATCCGCTTGGCGAGGAAAGGGCCAAGGAAGCTGTTCGAGGTACGCGAGAAGAGCACGAGGATGTTGAACAGCGCGAACGACATCGCGATCCGCCGCGTCCGCACCCCCGCGATCCGCGCGGCATAAGCGAGCGCGCCGATCAGGTTGATGAAGCCGGTGAGCAGCAGGATGGTGACGAGGGGGAGGTCGAACATCGTCGGGGATTAACCGGAGGATGAAGCAATTTCGAGCGGTTTCACTCGGGCGCGTTCGGTTGGGTCGGGACAAATTCGCCGGTCGACCAGTCGCGCAGAAACGCGCTGCCGACGGGTGCGTCAATCAGGTGGAGCCAACTGTCGTCGCCGTTCAGAACTTTGCCGAGCGCGATGTAGCTGAAGCTCGGATTGTCATATTCGGCGTCAGTCAGGCCGCGCGCGTCGCATCGAAAGCGCCATCCACTGTCGGGATAGGTGTCGCCTTCCTCAAGCGGATCGGGTTCCTCGCGATAGAGATATTCGACCTTGAGCCGTCCATCGAGAATTTGGTCATCGACGAAGCAGCGGTCCCAATATTCCCGCCGGGCCGGCGCAGCTGGGGGCGGGACGGCGCGATCGTCGGCCCAGTCGATATCGATGATATGCCCGCGCTGGAACTGCACGACGTCGCCAGGTTTCAACTGCGGGATGTCGGCCGGTTCATTGTCGAGCGTGCCGGTCAGCTCGTCGCCATCGACCGCGGTGACGATGACCCACATACGCTCGGCGCCCCATTCGGCGCTGGGCGGGATCGATTCGAAGATGATTTTGACGAGATCGCCCGGCGCGACCGAAAGCAGCTCGTTCTCCGACGGAAGATAAAAAGTATAGGGCGCGCCTGCGGCTATCGGGCGCGGGTCCTCGATCCGGTAACTTCCGAACCAGCCGCGCAACCTGTCCCTGAAGCCGGCCAAGGTCGGCTCAATGCTTGCGCGTCAGTTCGCGCATCGCATCGTCGAGTCCGGCGAGGGTCAGCGGATACATGCGGTCGTTCATCAGCTGTTTGATCAGCTTGACCGACTGGGTGTAGCCCCAATGCGCCTCGGGCACCGGATTGAGCCACACCGCTGCCGGATAGACATGCGTGATGCGCTGGAGCCAAACCGCGCCCGATTCCTCGTTGAAATGCTCGACGCTGCCGCCCGGATGGGTGATTTCATACGCGCTCATCGACGCGTCGCCGACGAAGATCACCTTATAATCATGTCCATATTTGTGGAGGATGTCCCACATCTGGTGGCGTTCGGACCAGCGGCGCTTATTGTCCTTCCACACCCCTTCATAGGGGCAGTTGTGGAAATAGAAGAATTCGAGATTCTTGAATTCGGTCGTCGCAGCGCTGAACAATTCTTCGCAGAGCTTGATGAACGGATCCATCGAGCCGCCGACGTCGAGGAAGAGCAGCAGCTTGACCGCGTTGCGCCGCTCGGGGCGCATCCGGATGTCGAGCCAACCCTGGCGCGCGGTGCCGTCGATCGTCCCCGGAATGTCGAGCTCGTCGGCCGCACCCTCGCGCGCGAATTTGCGCAGGCGGCGCAGCGCGATCTTGATGTTGCGGGTGCCGAGTTCCTTGGTGTTGTCGAGGTTCTGGAACTCGCGCTTTTCCCAGACTTTCAGCGCGCGCTTGTGCTTGCTCTCGCCGCCGATCCGCACGCCCTCGGGATTATAGCCCGAATTGCCGAAGGGCGAGGTGCCGCCGGTGCCGATCCACTTGCTGCCGCCCTCATGGCGCTTCTGCTGTTCCTCGAGCCGCTCTTTCAGCGTCTCCATGATCTTGTCCCAGTCGCCCAGCGATTCGATCGCCGCCATTTCCTCGGGCGTCAGGAATTTCTCCGCGACCGCCTTCAACCAGTCGGCGGGGACGTCGACCGGGTTCTGCCCGTAATCGGAGATGATGCCCTTGAAGACCTTGTTGAACACCTGGTCGAAGCGGTCGAGCAGGCCTTCATCCTTCACGTAGATCGCACGCGACAGATAATAGAATTGCTCGGGGCTGCGATCGATCACCTCGCGGTCGAGCGCCTCCAGCAGCATCAGATGCTCTTTCAGGCTGGCGGGAATGCCCGCGGCGCGCAGCTCGTCGAGAAAGCCGAAAAACATGGGGGAGGGGTAACGCGTTGCCGGGGTGCGCGCAATCCCTTTACGTAAACGGAAAGTGGGGTGGGCAGTTTCGGTTTAATTTCTGGTTTCGACCAATTGCGGACATAGCCGATCCTCCCCCACCGGGGGAGGGGGACCACCCGAAGGGTGGTGGAGGGGCACAGGAGGTTGCCGCAGCGCTGGGCTGGAAGAACCAAGCTTCCCGGGACCCTAGCAGTGGAGCACGACTTCGGCGGCAAGGCAAACCGATGGTGCCCCTCCACCAGCTTCGCTGGTCCCCC
>NZ_SCMU01000011.1 GCF_005503695.1 Sphingopyxis sp. 2PD | reverse complement strand
CGCCCCCACCGCCAAATCCCCAATCTCCCACCCCCCGATCCGCCACCTAACCAGCCGCAGCGTCGGGAACCCCACCGCCGCCGTCATCCGCCGCACCTGGCGGTTGCGGCCTTCGGTGATCGTCAGTTCGATCCAGCTATCGGGCACGCTCTTGCGGTATCGCACCGGCGGGTCGCGGTCCCACAGCTTTGGCACCTCGATGCGGCGGACGTTTGCGGGGCGCGTCGGGCCGTCGTTCAGCGTGACGCCGCGGGCGAGCGCCGCCAGCGCGGCCTCATCGGGCTCGCCCTCGACCTGCGCCAGATAGGTTTTGGGCATCTTGTGCTTCGGCGACGAAATCCGCGCCTGCATCGCTCCGTCGTCGGTCAGGATCAGCAGGCCTTCGCTGTCGCGGTCCAGCCGCCCGGCGGGATAGACGCCGGGCACGTCGATATAGTCGGACAAGGTCGCGCGCGGGCCGTCGGCCGGTGCAGTCATCCCCTTGTCGGTGAATTGCGACAGCACGCCGTAAGGTTTGTTGAACAGGATCAGGCGGGTCATGCTGTGCTTCCTGCCATACGCCCCATCCTTTTATCTCGTCGCCCTGAACTTGTTTCAGGGTCCATGGCCTGCTCTATCCAGTAACGCGGCGCCGAACGAGAGCGCGGGCCATGGATGCTGAAACGAGTTCAGCATGACGAAAACCGAGAAGGAAACACCCAAAACAAAACCGGCGGCCTTTGAGGCCGCCGGTCCGTATCTTACGCCGCTTCCTTCTTGCGGCTCGCCTTCTTCCGCTCGTGCGGGTCAAGGATCGCCTTGCGGATGCGGATGTTCTTCGGGGTCACTTCGACCATTTCGTCGTCGTCGATGTACGCGATCGCCTGTTCCAGCGTCATGCGCTTCGGCGGGGTCAGGCGGATCGCGTCGTCCTTGCCCGTCGAACGGAAGTTCGTGAGCTGTTTCGACTTCATCGGGTTGACCTCGAGATCCTCGGGCTTGGCATTCTCGCCGATGATCATGCCCTCATAGAGCGCCTCGCCGGGCGAGACGAACAGGATGCCGCGCTCTTCCAGAGGGCCGAGCGCATAGGCCACCGCTTCGCCATTGCCGTTCGAGATCAGGACGCCATTCTTGCGGCCCTCGATCACGCCCTTGTACGGGCCGTATTTCTCGAACAGGCGGTTCATGATCCCGGTGCCGCGCGTGTCGGACAGGAATTCGCCGTGATAGCCGATGAGGCCGCGCGACGGGCCGCTGAAGGTGATGCGCGTCTTGCCGCCGCCCGACGGGCGCATGTCGGTGAGGTCGGCCTTGCGGATCTGCATCTTCTCGACGACCGTGCCGCTATGCTCGTCGTCGACGTCGATGACGACGGTTTCATAAGGTTCGGTGCGCTTGCCGGCCTCGTCCTCGCCATACAGCACGCGCGGGCGGCTGATGCCGAGTTCGAAGCCTTCGCGGCGCATCGTTTCGATGAGCACGCCGAGCTGGAGCTCGCCGCGGCCCGCAACTTCGAAACTGTCCTTGTCGGCGCTTTCGGTGATGCGGATCGCGACGTTGGTTTCGGCTTCGCGGAACAGGCGGTCGCGGATCATGCGGCTCGTGACCTTGCTGCCCTCGCGCCCCGCCATCGGCGAATCGTTCACGGCAAAACGCATCGACAGCGTCGGCGGGTCGATCGGCTGCGCGGCGATCGGTTCGCTGACGCTGGTGTCGGCGATGGTGTTCGCGACGGTGGCGTTGGTCAGCCCGGCGATCGCGACGATGTCGCCCGCCTTGGCTTCCTCGACCGGCACCCGGTCGAGCCCGCGGAAGGCGAGCAGCTTCGACGCGCGGCCGGCTTCGATCACCTTGCCGTCCATGTCGAGCGCGTGGATCGGCTGGTTGACCTTGACCGTCCCCGACTGGACGCGGCCGGTCAGGATGCGGCCGATGAAATTGTCGCGGTCGAGCAGCGTCGCGAGGAAGGTGAAGGGGGCATTCTCGTCGAGGCCCGGTTCGGGGACGTGGCGGACGATCGTTTCGAACAGCGGGGTCAGGTCGCCTTCGCGCGCGTCGGGGCTTTCCGACGCATAGCCGCCGCGGCCCGAGGCGTAGAGGATCGGGAAGTCGAGCTGTTCGTCATTGGCTTCCAGGGTCAGGAACAGTTCGAACACTTCGTCGAGCACTTCGGCGGCGCGCGCGTCGCTGCGGTCGATCTTGTTGACGACGACGATCGGTTTCAGGCCGAGCGCCAGCGCCTTGCCGGTGACGAACTTGGTCTGCGGCATCGGACCTTCGGCGGCGTCGACGAGCAGGATGACGCCATCGACCATGGAGAGGATGCGCTCGACCTCGCCGCCGAAATCGGCGTGGCCCGGGGTGTCGACGATGTTGATCCGCGTCTGGTCGGCGCCCTCACCCCATTCGACCGAGGTGCACTTGGCGAGAATCGTGATCCCGCGCTCCTTTTCCAAGTCATTGGAATCCATGGCCCTTTCCTCGACACGCTGGTTGTCGCGGAAGGTACCCGACTGGCGGAACAGCTGGTCGACGAGGGTGGTTTTTCCATGATCGACATGTGCGATAATGGCTATATTGCGCAGAGACATGCGGGAACGGGCCTTGGATAGGGAGGGGGCAGCGCCCGGAGCGCCGCGAAACGCCGCGCCCCTAACAGAATGGGTGCTGCGGCGCAACATGATTGCCGAAGTGGTCGAAGGTGCCAAGAAGCGTCGAATTGGCTGCGCCAAGTTTCAATAATTATTGAAACTTCAGAAATTGAAGCGTATGGCGCGGACATGGATTTGTCTCCCGCCCCCGATTCTCCAGCGGCCTCCCCGTCCCCGCCGTTCCGGCTCTCCCCGCTTGCGCAGGCCTTTGTCCTGCATTTCGGCGAGATGGGAAGCCGCTGGGGGATCAACCGGACGGTCGGCCAGATTTACGCGATGCTGTTCCTGGCCGACGCGCCGCGCCATGCCGAGGAGATCAGCGAGGCGCTGAGCCTGTCGCGCGGCAGCGTGTCGATGGGGCTGAAGGAACTGGCGAGCTGGAACCTCGTCCAGCTCCGCCACGTCCCCGGCGACCGCCGCGACTATTACGAGACGCCGCGCGACGTGTGGGCGATCTTCCGCACTTTGGTCGAGGAGCGCAAGAAGCGCGAGATCGACCCGACGCTGACGACGCTCCGCGCGCTGATGATGGAACCTGCCGTCGATCCTGCCGACCGCTTTGCGCAGGAGCGGATGGCGGCGATGCACGAGCAGATCGAGCTCTTGACCGACTGGTACGCCGAGATGCGGCGGCTCGACAATGAGCGGCTGCTCCAGCTGCTGCGGCTCGGCGAGCGGGTGGTGAAGGCGCTCGAGTTCAAGGATCGCATGCTGGGGCGGGGGAAAGGTGTCTCGACTTCGCTCGACACGAACGGAGCTTTGAGTTCGGAGGCCGACAATGGACGCGCTTGACCCGTTGATCCTCGCGCGCATCCAGTTTGCCGCGAACATCAGCTTTCACATCTTGTTCCCGGCGGTCACCATCGCGCTCGGTTGGGCGCTGCTCGGCTTCAAGCTCGCCTATAACCGCACCAAAGACGGCGCGTGGATGGACGCCTATCGCCTGTGGGTGAAGGTCTTTGCGCTGAGCTTTGCGATGGGCGTCGTATCGGGGATCACGATGAGTTTCCAGTTCGGCACCAACTGGCCGGGCTATATGGAAAAGGTCGGCAATATCGCGGGGCCGCTGCTCGCTTATGAAGTGCTGACCGCTTTCTTCCTTGAGGCGGTGTTCTTGGGCATCATGCTGTTCGGGTTCAGCCGGGTGCCGAACTGGGTTCACACGCTCGCGACCTTTCTGGTCGCCGCCGGCACGACGCTGTCGGCGTTCTGGATCATCGTGCTCAACAGCTGGATGCAGACGCCGGCGGGTTACGATATCCGCGATGGCGTCGTCCATGCCACCGACTGGTGGGCGATCATTTTCAACCCGTCGATGCCGTACCGGTTGACCCATATGCTGATCGCCTCGGCACTGACTGTCGCGTTTTTGATCGCGGGGATGTCGGCGTGGCGCTGGCTGAAGGATGGCGGCGGCGAGGGCGTGCGACGCACCCTGAAGGCCGCAGTCTATGCTGCGGCGCTGCTGATCCCGGTGCAGATTTTCGTCGGCGACATGCACGGGCTGAACACACTGGAGCACCAGCCGCAGAAGGTCGCGGCGATGGAGGCCAATTGGGACACGCGCAGCCATGTGCCGCTGGTGCTGTTCGCGATCCCCGACGAAGAAGCGCGCACCAATCATCTGGAAGTGGCCATTCCCTCGGGCGCCAGCCTGATCCTGAAACATGAGGCCGCGGGCGTCGTTCCTGGTCTCAACGATTACCGAGGCGATCACCCGCCGGTCGCCCCCCTGTTCTGGGGTTTCCGGATCATGGTCGGCATCGGGGTCGCGATGCTCGCGCTGTCGTGGTTCGCAGCGTGGACGATCCGCCGCCGCGGGGTCGATGCGATGCCGCGCTGGCTCGCCTATGCGCTGGTCGCAATGACGTTCAGCGGCTGGGTCGCGACGCTCGCGGGCTGGTATGTCACCGAAATCGGGCGCCAGCCGTGGCTGGTCACCGGCGTGCTCAGGACCGCCGACGCGGTCGGCCCGGTCGGCAGCGCGATGGTGGCAAGCTCGCTGACGCTGTATCTCGCCGTCTATGCGGCGCTGCTGACCGCTTACATCGCGGTGCTGTATCGCCTCGCGCGGCTGGGCAAGGCGGCGCCGGCGGGCAAGCCGATGTTCCCGGTGCCCGCCGTCGCCCCCGGCCCCGCCGCGCCGCAGGAAGAGCCGGCATGACCCCGTTCATCGATCCCTGGTGGCTGCCGGTGATCTTTGCCGGGCTGATGGGGCTGTCGATCCTGCTCTACGTCATCCTCGACGGCTATGACCTTGGCGTCGGGATGCTAACGCGGCTGGAGAAGGACGAAAACCGCGATTTGATGGTCGCGTCGATCGGGCCGTTCTGGGACGGCAACGAGACGTGGCTGGTGCTGGGCATCGGGTTGCTGCTGGTCGCCTTTCCGATCGCGCATGGATTGATCCTGACCCAGCTTTACCTGCCGGTCGTGCTGATGCTGGTCGCGCTGATCCTGCGCGGCGTCAGTTTCGAATTTCGCGCCAAGGCGCCGCCCGCGCACAAGCCGCACTGGGACAATGCCTTTTTCGCGGGCTCTTTGCTCACCGCGCTGTGCCAGGGCTATATGCTGGGCGCCTATGTGCTGGGGTTCGACCAGAGCCTGGCCGCGGTGCTGTTCTGCCTGCTCGCCGCGCTCGGGCTGGTCGCGGGTTATGTGTTCGTCGGCGCCTGCTGGCTGATCTACAAGGTCGAGGGCGATTTGCAGAAGCGCGCGGTACGCTGGGCCGAAATCAGCCTGTGGGCGACCGCGCTGGCGATGGCGATCATCTCGATCGCGACGCCGCTCTTGTCGGAACGCATCTTCGACCGCTGGTTCCGCCTGCCCGAGATTATCGCGCTGTTGCCGATCCCGATCGCGTCGGCGACGCTTTTCATCGGCCTCGCGATCTTCCTGCGCCGCCCTTTGCGCGCGAAGGACGAGCTGTCGTGGGTGCCGCTGGCGGTAGCGGGCATCCTCTTTGCGCTGGGCTTCGTCGGCATCGCGTACAGCTTCTACCCCTATCTGATCGCCGACCGGCTCGACATCTGGCAGGCGGCGGCGAGCCCCGAGGCGCTGAGCATCATCCTGATCGGCGCGTTGTTCGTGCTGCCGGTGATTTTGGGATATTCGATCCTGTCGCACTGGATTTTCCGGGGGAAGGCGACGCATTTGAGTTATGAGTGACGGGCGATAGTTGGGGGTGGGAGCTGCCTTCATTTCTTCGTCACCCCGGACTTGATCCGGGGTCTATGGAGCGTTGCACCGCCCGTCACTCAGAGGACGTATGGATCCCGGATCAAGTCCGGGATGACGAAAGTTTATGTCCGCAGCTGGTCGCCCCCCTCAGCACCCCGCTCACCCGCATCATCTTTCGCGGCCCGCGCTAACCTTCTATTAACGCCCCGACTCCAACAACAGCCCATGGCTGTTTTCGGACATTTCCTGCCAGCGGCATCCGGCGCCGAGCAGCGCCAGGACGTGCGCCGGAAGCTCAGCTTGTTAGCCAAGGGGGTGCAGCACGACGGTACCGGGATCGAAGTGCAGATCCACAATATCTCGGGAACCGGCCTTTTGTTCGAAAGCGACATCAAGCTGGCGCCGTGCGATCGTATCGAAATCGAGCTACCCCACGCGGGCGACATCACCGCAGTCGTCATCTGGGCCAGCGGCCGCTTGTTCGGTTGCCAGTTCGAAGGGCCGGTGTCTTCGGCGACGCTGAGCGCGGTGGAGCTGAAAAGTGCCGTAGAGCTGCAAGGCGCGATTGGCCCGCCGCTCGAACCAGCGCCAGAAGAACCAGCGCCAGAAATTGCCGCCACATCGGACGTTCCGCCCGCCGACCTGCTCGACGAAGCGGCACCCGGGGGATTTCAGGAGGTGGTCGATCGCAGCCGCGAACAGATCGCACACGCCGCCGGGGTCAGCCCTGACAGGGTGCGGATTACCATCGACTATTAGCCTTTATCGATGGCGGGTCACTGCATCGCCACCAGCCGTTCGATCTGCCCCGCAGCGGCGCGGGCTGCGCGCGCCAGGTTCGCCTGAAAATCGCCGCCGCTGGCATTATTGGCTTCGTCGGTCACCGCCTTGATCGCCGCCCACGGCTTGCCCAGCCGCGCCGCCGCCTGCGCCACCGCGCCGACCTCCATATCGACGAGCGTCGCGCCGAGCGATGCGAGGTCTGCGGCGGCATCGGGGCAGGCGATGAAGCTGTCGCCGCTGGCGATGCGCGCGTGCGGCAGGCCGATGCCGGGGTCGGGCATCGCGGTGAAATGCGCTGCCGCGGCCTCGCCCATCGGCCAGTCGCCTGCGCGGTAGCGGCGGAAGGCGCCGGGATGGGCGGCGCCATAATCATGCTGGAGCGCCTCGGCGATCCAGTACGCGCCCGGCGCCGCGCCGAGCGCGCCGCAGGTGCCGGTCATCAGGATAAGGTCGCCATCGGCGCCGAGCAGGCCCGTGGCGAGCGCGGCGTTGACCTTGCCGAGGCCGCAGGTGGCGATGGTGAGGCTGTGGGCGTGGGTGGTGAGGCGACGGAGGGGGATGGGGGCGCGGTCGGAGGTGCCGGTGCCCGGAAACAGGGCGTCGGCTTCTTCGGGGAGGGCGGCGAGGATGAGGAGGTTGGGCATGCCTGCTATCTAGCTCCCTGCCCGTTCGAGTCGAGCGAAGTCGAGACACGCTGGCGCGGCGCCATGCGTCCCTCGACTTCGCTCGGGACAAACGGACTGGGCGCGAGGAAGCGACAGCGGCGATCCTCCCTGTCGCGTAGCGATGGGGAGGTGGCAGCGCGAAGCGCTGACGGAGAGGCTTTGGCGCAGACGTTGTCGCCCCTCCACCATTCGCTTCGCGAACGGTCCCCCTCCCCATGGCTTCGCCACAGGGAGGATCATATTCTTGCCAAATCCGCGCCGCCCCGCCATCGCCCTCCCATGCTCGCCCGTATCTTCCCCGACCGCTTTGTCCCCATCCTGCTCGGCACGATCCTGCTCGCCAGCCTGTTGCCGGTGCGCGGCGTGGCGGTGCCGGTGGCGCAGGGGGTGTCGACCGCGGCGATCGTGCTGCTGTTCTTTCTCAATGGCGTGCGCTTGCCCCGCGACGAGGTATTGCACGGCATCCGCAACTGGAAATTGCAGGGTGGCGCGCTGGCCTTTTGCTTCGGGATCATGGCGCTGTTCGGGCTTGGCGCGCAGCTGGCGACCGCGGCGTTTCTGCCTGCGACATTGGCGCTGGGTTTCTTGTTCCTCGGCATCTTGCCCTCGACCGTCCAGTCGGCGACTGCGGCGAGCAGCATGGCGGGGGGCAATGTTGCCGCCAGCGTTGTTGCGGCGGCGCTGCTCAACCTGGTCGGCGTGATTGCCGCGCCTTTGTTGTTCGCGGCGCTCGCGGGCAGCGCGGGGGAGATCAGCGGCGCTGCGGCTTTGCGCATCGTTGCCATCCTGCTCTTGCCCTTCATCGCCGGGCAGCTGGCGCAGCGCTGGCTGCGGCCGTGGGTACTGGCGCACAAGGGGCTGACCACCGCGATGGACCGCACCGCCATCGCGATCGCGGTCTATGTCGCCTTTTCCGCCGCGGTGGTCGCGGGGATATGGGACCAGCTTGACGGCCGCGAGATCGGCATTGTCTGCGGCGCGGTCGCGGTGTTGCTGGCGCTGTCGTTCGGCGGGGCGTGGGTATTTGGCGCGCTGCTGCGGCTCGCGCGGCGCGACTGCATCAGCTTGCTGTTCGCGGGGGCGCAGAAGAGCATCGCGGTCGGCGCGCCGCTGGCGGCGACGCTGTTTCCGCCCGCAATCGCCGGCATGGTGCTGGTCCCGATCCTGGTCTATCACATGGCGCAGCTGATCCTGTCGGCGTGGATTGCGCCGGCATTGAACCGCGCCGATCAAGTGTAATGCTTGAATAACACAGTGCTGCATGCCATATAGGCAAGGCAGCAAGGGGCTGGAAGGAAGACGAATGAGCGAGCAGACCGCGACGGCAACCGCAACCGACGAGCTGAAGCTGACCCCGCCCGACCCCGTTCCCGCGGTCGCGCCCGAAAAGGCGGCGGGACTGGTGCCGCTGTCGGGCGAGCAGAAATCGAAACTGGAGGAGCGCGTCGACGGCTTTATCGACGATCTGGTCGCGCAGGACGTCAACTCGCCCGCCTTCGGGCAAAAGGTCGACCAGATCACCAACATGGGCCGCAAGGAAATGCTGGAGGCGGCGAACCAGTCGAACCGCTTCCTCGACCGCCCGATCAAGGCGATGGACCGCGACACCGACATTGGCCAGAATCTGATCGAACTCCGAAACACCGTCGAACGGCTCGACCCGTCGGCGAACGGCAAGCTGATTTCGAAGCGCGGCTTCCTCGACAAGATTTTCGGCAGCAGCGTCACCAATTATTTCGCCAAATATCGCAGCGCCCAGTCGCATATCTCGAGCGTGCTCACCGCACTCGCGAACGGCAAGGACGAGCTGCTGATGGACAATGCCGCCATCGACGTCGAACGGCGGAAATTGTGGGAAGCGATGGGCAAGCTGGAGCAGATGGTCCACATCGCCCAGACGCTCGACCGCAAGCTTGAGGAAAAGGCCGCCGAACTCGACGGGGTCGATCCCGCGAAGGCCAAGGTGCTGCGCGAAAATGCGCTGTTTTACGCCCGCCAGCGGACGCAGGATCTGCTGACGCAAATGGCGGTGACGGTGCAGGGCTATCTCGCGCTCGACCTCGTCAAGAAGAATAATATCGAGCTGGTGAAAGGCGTCGAGCGCGCCAGCACCACCACCGTCGGCGCGTTGAAGACCGCGATCACCGTCGCGCAGGCGATGACCAACCAGAAGCTGGTGCTCGAACAGATCACCGCGCTCAACACCACCACCGCCAACATCATCGACGGCACGTCGAAGATGCTGAAGGACAATACTGCGCGCATCCACGAGCAAGCGGCGTCGAGCACGATCCCGATGGAAACGCTGCAACGCGCGTTCCAGAATATCTACGACACGATGGACGCGATCGACACGTTCAAGCTGAAGGCGCTCGACAGCATGAAGACCACCGTCAACACGCTGGAGGGCGAGGTCGCGAAGTCGAAGGGTTATATCGCGCGCGCCGAGGGCGCGAGCCAGGCGCAGGCAAGCGTCGGCGGCGCCGACAGCCCGCTCGCGGCAATCGAAGGTTGACGGCGGACCGATGAGCATGAGCGAGGTCGACAAGATCCGGCTGTCGGCGGAAGGTGCGATCGAACGGTCGCGCGAACGCCGCCGCCCGATCGGCACCAAGAGCGTCGCGCTGCGCCGCCAGCATTTGTTCAAGAAACTCGGCCGGGTGCTGATCGCGGGCGGGGTCGTGCTGCTGGGGGCCGCCTTGTTCGGGGCGCTGATCCAGCCGCTGGGGTTCACCGGGCTGCTCGCGCTTTTCGTCCTGCTGATCGGGGTTGCGGTATTGTTCGGGCGGACGCCCTTTCCCGAGCCCCGCCAGGCCGATTTGCCCAAGACCGACCTCAAGCAGCTCGCCGGACGCACCGAAATCTGGCTCGAGGCGCAGCGCCCGATGCTGCCCGCCCCGGCGCGCACGCTGGTCGATGGCATCGGGGTGCAGCTCGACCTGCTCGCGCCGCAGCTTCAGACGCTCGACCCCGGCGAACCCGCGGCGGCGAACATCCGCAAGCTCGTCGGCGAGGACCTGCCCGAACTGGTCGCAGGCTATCAGCGCATCCCCGCCGGGCTACGCGGCGAAGCCCATGCAGGTCGCACCCCCGACGAGACTTTGGTCGGTGGGCTAAAGATGCTGGAAGCCGAGATCGGCAGCGCCGCGCGCAGCCTGGCGGCGGGCGAACTCGACAAGCTCGCGACGCGCGAACGCTATCTGCAGCTGAAATATCAGGGCATCGACGAGAGCGCGCCGAACGGATAGCGTCCTTGCCAAGCCGCGTTCCGGCGGCCACACAGATGCCGATGTTCGATCAGCTGCTCGCCCCTGGAAATGCCGTCTTCAGCGCCGCCCTGCTGCTGATGCTGATGATCGGCGCGGTGCAGGCAATCGGGCTGGCGGGTGACATCGACGCGGACGGCGATGCTGATGGCGACGCGGGCGTCGCCGACACATTGCTGGCCTGGGCCGGGATCGGCCGCGTGCCGTTCCTGATGTGGTTGGTGATTTTCCTGGCGCTGTTCGGGGCGCTCGGGCTGGGGCTGCAACAGTTAATCACCGCGCTGACCGGCGGTCCGGGCACAAATTTGCTGATGGTGCCGCTGACCGCCGTCGGCGCGCTGCCGGTGACCGGAGTCGCGGCGCGTGTCGTCGCGCGGGTGTTGCCCGGGATCGAAACCACCGCGATCGAACGCGACGATCTGATCGGGCGCTTTGCCGAGATCAGCATCGGCACCGCGCGCGTTGGCCATCCGGCGCGGGCACGCGTGACCGACGAGCATGGGCAACCACATCAGATCATGGTCGAACCCGACAGCGCCGACCAGATTTTCCAGACCGGTGAGAGCGTGCTGCTGGTAAAGCGCGAGGGCGACATATTCAAAGCCTTCACCCGCGGCGATTTCTATTTACCCCGGCTCGACTGACCCTAATATCCGTCGAGGGGCTTCCAATGATGGCGGCACGAATCGACAGCAACGGGTGAGTTCATGATCGAAATTGCTATTTACGCGGGCATCGGACTGGCCGCGCTGCTTATTCTGGGACTGATCGTCACGCGGCTTTATCATCGCGCGACCAAGGAAATTGCCTTTGTCCGCACGGGATTTCGCGGTGAACGGGTGATCATGAACGGCGGTGCGCTGGTTCTGCCCGTCCTGCACGAAACAATGCCGGTGAACATGAACACCGTGCGGCTGGCGGTCGAACGCAAGAATGTCGACGCGCTGATCACGCTCGATCGCCTGCGGATCGATGTGAAGGCAGAATTTTACGTCCGCGTTCGCCCCGATGCGGGATCGATCGCCATGGCGGCGCAGACGCTGGGCCTGCGCACGATGAACCCCGAAGCGCTGAAGGATCTGGTCGAGGGCAAGTTCGTCGACGCGCTGCGTTCCGTCGCCGCGGGCATGACGATGAACCAGCTGCACGAGCAGCGCGCCGACTTCGTGCAGAAGGTGCAGCAGGTGAGCTCGAACGATCTGTCGATGAACGGGCTCGAGCTGGAATCGGTTTCGCTGACCGGGCTCGACCAGACCTCGATCGAACATTTCAACGCCAACAACGCCTTCGACGCGGAAGGTCTGACCAAGCTGACCGAACAGATCGAACTGCGCAAGAAAACCCGCAACGACATCGAACAGGACACGCGCGTCCAGATCGAAACCAAGAATCTGGAGGCCGACAAGCGCAGCTTTGAAATCGCGCGCGACAATGAGTTCGCCAAGCTGGGTCAGCAGCGCGAGATCGAGATCCGGCGCGCCGAGCAGGCCGCCGAGGTGGCGCGCGAACAGGCGCAGCGCAATCAGGAGGCCGAGAACGCGCGCATTCAGGCCAAGCAGCTGGTCGATGCCAAGCAGATCGAAGCCGATCGCGCGATCGAGGAAGCGCGCATTGCGCAGGAACAGGCGATCGAACTCGCGCGGCAGGAACAGCAGATCCTGATCCAGAACAAGAGCCGCGAAGAAAGTCAGGCGCGCGGCGAGGCCGATGCCGCGCGCGCGATCGCTGTTGCCGCCGAGGAACAGGTCGCGACGGCGCGCGAAACCGAAGTCGCCGAGCGCTTGAAGCGCATCGAACTGATCGAAGCGGCAAAGGAAGCCGAACGGCAGGCGATTTCGGTGAAGGTCGAAGCCGAAGCCGAAAAGGAAGCCGCGGCGAACCGCGCGGCGGCCGTCCGATTGGAAGCCGAAGGCGAGGCCGAGGCCGAAAAGCTGCGCGCGGAAGCCGCGCGCATCCGGTTCGAAGTCGAAGCGGCAGGTCAGCGCGCGATCAACGAAGCGGCGAACCTGCTGTCGTCGGACCAGATTTCGCTGCAAACCAAGATGGCGCTGCTCAAGGTGCTGCCCGAAGTCGTGCGCGAAGCCGCCAAGCCGATGGAAGCGATCGATTCGATCAAGATTATCCAGGTCGACGGGATCAACCAGACCGGTGGCGGAAACGGCAGCGGCGGCAGTGCCGACAATGGCAACCTCGCGAGCAACGCCGTGTCGGCTGCGCTGGCTTACCGCGCGCAGGCGCCGGTGATCGACAGCCTGATGAAGGAACTCGGCTTTGACGGCGGCTCGCTCGACGCACTGATCCAGGGTGCGGCGGCGACGGAGGCGCACGCCCCGGCGACGATTGCGGCAGCGCCGCGCGGTCGCAAGCCGCGTCCGGCAACCGCCGCGGCGCCCGCCACCGACGACAGCGAGGACGACGCCTGATCGGTCAGCGCTGGCGCAGCGCCTAAGCGCTCCGCCAGCGCTGCGTGCCGAACCACAGCAGCAGGATCAGCAGCAGCGGCGAGGCGAGTCCCCAGTGGGTCGAGCTCGCCAGCGGCGCGAAGATCGGCGCCGATGACAGCAGCCATAGCGCCGCGAGCAGCGCCGCGATCGCCAGCGCCTCGAACGCGAAGCTGCGCCAGAAGCGCGCGCGGGCGCGGGCGTAGGCGGCCTGCGCGTCGATCGCGCGTTCGACCTGAAGCGCAAAGGCGCGGTCGCCGGCGCGCGTCGGCGGTGCCAGCATCGCGGCCAGCATCGCATCGATGTCCGTCTGATTCGGGGCCGTCATCGGTCCGCTCCTTCGCCGATCATCTTCTGCGCCTTGGCGCGCCCGCGCAAGACCAGGGATTTGAGTGTGCCAAGCGGCACCCCCATGATCTCGGCCGCCTCGCCATGCGACCAGCCGTGGCCGAAGCACAAGGTAAGCGCGGCGCGCTCCTGCGGCGACAATGCGGCGAGCAGGCGGTCGGCGTCGATCGCCGCGTCGCTGGCACCGCGCGGGTCGGTCGACGTCGGGGCGTCGTCATCGACGCCCGCCAGCCCCTCCCGCCGCTTTGCGGTACGCCGCTGGTCGAGAAACAGCCGCCAGCCAATTCCCATGACCCATGCCGCATAACTCCCCTGCCCCCGATAATCGCCCGCACGCTGCCACGCACGGACAAAGGCTTCCTGCGCCAGATCGTCGGCGTCGCAGCCCGCGGCGCGTGCAAGGAAGGCGCGCAACCGCCCTTCGTGCCGTAGCACGAGGAGCTGGAAAGCGGCGCGATCTCCCCCGGCAACCCGCTGGTTGAGAGCCCAATCTTCTTCGGCGCTCCCATCATCACGCAGCGGCACGCTCCTCGGCAGCCGCGGCGCGCGCGAGGCGGCGGCGGACAAGCAGGGCGATACCGACAAAGATCGGGAACAGCGCGGCGCCGACCGACGTGCGGATCAGCTGTTCATGCCCCTGGATCAGCCCAAAGCCGGCCATTGCAAGGCCGATCGCCAGCAAGACCAGCGCGTTGCGGTCGTCGCCGACGCTGACCGTTTCCTTGCCGCCCTGCCAGCTGAGATGCTCATAGGGCTTGTTGAGCTTTTCGATCAGCGGGCCGACCGCGTCCGACTTGGCTTCGAGCGCGCGGCGGATCGAGCGGTGGAGCATCCACGCGTGAAGCAGCCGCGCGAGCAGGAAAAACCCGACGCAGAACAGCGCAACGACCGTCACATTTTCGAGCAGGCTGAACAGCTGGTCGCTGACCGCCACCAGCTCGGTCGTCGGCGGCGGCGCCGGGACATAGGAAGCGATTTCGCGCGGGCTGATATAGGCCGCGATCTCTTCGGCGCTGATCGATTCGGACACCGGCACCGAAACGGTCGTCGGGGTCGGCGGCGGTGCCGCAGGGGTGGATGCAGTGGCGGCAGCGGCCGCAGCGGCAATCAAAAAATCCATCGACATAAATCTCCGTCACGCCGCACCGGCATGGTGAAACCACAGGCGACGGCTTCCCGCAAGACGGGGCTGAACTGCACCGGGGAGCACATAATCAACCGCCGCGTGAAACCGCCGCCCGGACCGGCGCGACGGCCGATCATAGGCTAGACGGCGCGGCGAGCGGCAATGGATGCAGGAGAGGAATATTTTTTCCAAGCGGGCGAGCGCCCCCGATAGCGGCGGGCGACGGCAACCGCCGCCCGCCGGGAGGGGTCACTTGGTCGTATAGCCGCCGTTGACCAGAATCGTCTGGCCGGTCATCCACCAGCCCTCTGACACCAGCATACGAATCCAGGGAACAATATCCTCGATATCGGTAAGGCCGGTCTTCGAGAAGGCCGACAGGGCGCCGGCTGATTTGTGATAGGCCACGGCATCCGCGCCTTCGGCAGGATAGAAAAAGGGCGTATCCATCGGCCCGGGTCCGATCGCCGTTACCGAAATGCCGCGTTCGCCAAATTCCTTCGACGCCGCGCGGGTGTAATGTTCGACCGGTGCCTTCGTGCCCGCATAGGCCGCGTAGAAGGGCGTGAAAGCGCCAAGCAGCGACGTCACCAGGGTGCAGATCTTGCCATGGTCATTCAGATGCTTGCCCGCCTCTTTCAGGAAGAAGAAGGCGGTCTTGGAATTGACCGCCGTCATCTCGTCATATTCGGCCTCGCTGATCTCGGCGAACGGCTTTTTCAGCACTTTCCCGACCGTGTTGATCGCGATGTCGGGACGGCCGATCGCGGCGATGGTGTCGGCAAAAAGCTTTTCGACCGCGGCCGCAGAGGTGAGGTCAGCCTGAAAGGCAACCGCTTCAGCCCCGGCGGCACGGACTGCGGCAAGCGTTTCCTCCGTCTCGGCAGCAGAGGCGGGGCTGTTATAGTGGATCGCGATCGCCTTGGCCCCGTGCGCGGCCAGGTCGCGGGCGACAAGACCGCCCAGATTCTTGCCGCCGCCCGCGATCAGAACGGTTTTTCCCTTAATGCTGTGATCGGCCATCAAATGTCTCCTTTGGGTCTGTTTTTCCAGAGGATAAGAAGCTTTCGCCTTGTCCGCTTTCCAATTCCGGCGCAGTTTTTGGGTTTAGGCAGGACGAGTCGTGGGGACTCGCGAGGTGGGCGATTGACCGAAGCCGCACAGATATGGGACGGGATCCGGCCGCGATCCCCGCGCGACGTCGTCGCACGGCATCAGGCGCAGATTGGTCGTCTCGGCATATTGGCTGCGACCGAAAATCTGGCGCGCCCGACCGACTGGGCGTTCGAGGAAGATCACCACATCATCGTTGTCCATCTGGGCGGACAAGTGGACCGGATGGACTGCGAATTTTCGGTTGGGCCGTCGGGCAGCGCGCTGCCGTCGCGCGGCGATGTCAGGGTCATCCCGGCGGCGTGCCGCTATGCGGCATTGGCGCAGGGCGAACGGGCCGAGTTCGTCGAGTTCCGCGTGCCGACCGCGCTGCTTGACGATGCTCCGCTTGCTGCGCGCGTCCAGTATCGGGACGACAACCTTTTCGGCGCCACGGTCCGGCTGGCGAATCTCTTGCGCAGCGCCGATGACGATCTGTCGACGATGGCGGCACGCGGACTTGGCGTTGCCCTGGAATGGCATATTCGTCGGCAATATGTGCCCGGCACCCCACGATCGCGGCGCCGTCAGCTGTCGGCGTCCGACCGGATCCTGCTGGCTGACACTATTCGCGGGCAACTCGACGCCCGCCACAGCCTTGACGTGCTGGCGGGACTCGTCGGGATGGATGCTCGCCGCTTCACGGCAGCATTCCAGCAAGCGTTCGGCCTGTCGCCGTGGCAATATGTCATGCGCGTGCGGCTCGACGAAGCGGCCCGGCGGCTCCGGAACACCAACGAATCGGTGACCGACGTCGCGCTGACAACCGGCTTTGCAACGCCGAGTCACTTTGCGACGGCCTTTGCCCGGCGCTTCGGCATGGCACCGTCGCGCTATCGCGCGGCAGTTCGTCCTTAGGGCCAGGATCCAGCGATGGAAGGATTGGATGCCCCGCGAGGATTCGAACCTCGATAGGCGGTATCAGAAACCGCAGTCTTACCATTAGACGACAGGGCAATCGTGAGGCGGGCGCAATATGATTCCAGCGCCGCGCTGTCAAGGCCGCCGTGCCGGTCCGCACAAGGTCGCTTGCCCTGCCGCATTTCGCCGCTAGCATCAGCGCATAACAGATAAAGAACAGATGGGGGGCCGCGCGCCCGCGCGGACACCCGCAAGGAGTGGGTTGATGCGTCATGTCGCAATCGTCGGGTCGGGTCCCGCGGGCTATTACACCGCCGAAACACTTCAGAAAGCAGAAGATATGGCGGTCGACGTCATCGACCGGCTGCCCGTCCCCTATGGCCTGATTCGCACCGGCGTCGCCCCCGACCACCAGTCGATCAAGGCGGTGTCGCGCCGCTACGAAGGCGTCGCGCTGACCGATAATGTCCGTTTCGTCGGCCATGTCGCGGTCGGCAGCGACGTGACGATCGACGAGCTGGTCGAATTATACGACGCGGTGGTGCTGGCAACCGGCGCGCCGAACGACCGGCCGCTCGATATTCCCGGCGCCAACCTGCCGGGGGTGATCGGCAGCGCCGCCTTTGTCGGGTGGTACAATGGTCATCCCGATTTTGCCGGGCTGAATCCGCCGCTCGACACCGCCGGTGTCGCGGTGATCGGCAACGGCAATGTCGCGCTCGACGTCGCGCGCATTCTGGCGAAGACCCCGCAGGAATTTGCGGGCAGCGACATCGTCGCGCACGCGCGCGCGCAGCTCGCCGAAAGCGCGGTACGCCATATCCACATATTGGGCCGCCGCGGCCCACACCAGATCGCGATGACGCCGAAGGAGCTCGGGGAACTGGGGCATCTCGAGCGCGCCAGCCCGCGCGTCGACCCCGCCGACCTGCCGCAGGAAGGAGATGACGCGCTGCTCGAACCCGGGATGCGCAAGTCGGTGACGCATTTGCGCAGCTTTGCCGCCAACCCGGTCGCCAAGCCGGTGACGATCGATTTCGACTTTTTCGCCATGCCGGTAGCGATCGAAGGCGAAGGCAAAGCGCAGCGCGTGATCGTCGAGCGCACCACGCTGGACGACGAGCTGCGCAGCCACGGCACCGGCGAAACCTATGCGATCGATGCGGGGCTGGTCATCAGCTGCATCGGCTATCAGACTCCGCCGATCCCCGGCGTTCCCTATGAACATGGCCGCGGCCGCTTCGCCAATGACGAGGGGCGGATCTTGCCGGGGCTGTACTGCGTCGGCTGGGCGCGGCGCGGGCCGTCGGGGACGATCGGCACCAACAAGCCCGACGGCGCGCGGATCGCCGAACTGGTGCTGGAGGATATCGGGCGCGGCGCGGGCAAGGCGGGGCGGCCGGGGCTCGACGCCCTGCTGGCGAGCCGCGGGGTGGCGCCGGTGACCTTTGCCGACTGGCGGCGGATCGAGGCGGCCGAGGTCGCCGCGGCGCTCGACGGCAACCCGCGCGAGAAATTCGTCAGCGTCGAGGCGATGCTGGAGGCGATCGGGCGGTGACGCCCGCAGACGGCAAAGCGCGTTGAAAGGCCGCGTCCGCACGGCGCTGCGCTGGCTGCTCGCGCTCGCTTATGGCTATGCGGGCTATCTGCATCTGGTGCGCCCCGAGCCATTTCTGGCGATCACCCCGCCGTGGGTGCCACAGCCCGAGCTGGTCGTCGCGGCCACCGGCGTCGCCGAGATTTTGGGCGCCATCGGCCTGATGATCCCGCCGCTACGCAAGGCGGCGGGGTGGGGACTGGCGCTCTATGCCCTCTGCGTATGGCCCGCCAATATCCACCACGCCTTCGCCAATATCGCGATCGGCGACGAGACCTTGAGCTGGTGGTATCATGGGCCGCGGCTGGCGTTGCAGCCGGTGATCATCTGGTGGGCGCTGTGGGCGAGCGGGGCGGTCGAGTGGCCGTTTCGAACCAAAAACCCAGAATAGCAGCCCGCATTCCCGTGAAGGCGGGGATCCATCTTCCGAATGGCGCAAAATCGAACCGTCAGGTGATGGGCTCCTGCCTTCGCAGGAGCACAGGACTTATTTCACCACCGGCGTCTCGACCGGCGGCTGCCCCTTCTGGCTGGCGGCATAGGCTTCGTTCGCCTTCAGCACGCGCAGCATGTTGCCGCTCGAAATCTTCTCGAGCTCGGCCTGCGTATAACCGCGCCGCGCCAGTTCGGCGAACAGCGCCGGATAGCCGGTGACATCCTCCAGCCCGACCGGGGTCGCGTCCATGCCGTCATAGTCGCCGCCGATCCCGATATGGTCGACGCCGATCGTCTTCTTGATATGGTCGATATGGTCGGCGGCGAGCCCGAGCGGCGTCGACGGTGGCGGATTGGCCGCGTCCCATGCCTTGAGCGCCGCCGCGGCGCCGTCGGGGTTGCCGAGATAGAGCGCATCGAGCCGCGCGCGTTCGGCCGTGCGCTTCAAGCCATGTTGGCGCAGATTGGGATCGACGAACGCGGCGTAGAATACGACCATGATCACCCCGCCATTGGCCTTGACCGCGGGCAATACGCTGTCGGGAACATTGCGCGGATGGTCGTTGACCGCGCGCACCCCCGAATGGCTGAACATCACCGGCGCCCTGGTTGCTTCCAGCGCGTCCTTCATCGTCGCTTCGCTGACGTGGCTCAAATCGACGATCATGCCGAGGCGGTTCATTTCCTGCACGACCTGGCGCCCGAAATCGGTGAGCCCGTCGTGCTTCGGCGCATCGGTCGCGCTGTCGGCCCAAGGGACGTTCTTGCTGTGGGTCAGTGTCATGTAGCGCACCCCCATGCCGAACATTTCGCGTAGCACGGCGAGCGACGAGCCGATCGACTGGCCGCCCTCGATCCCCAGCATCCCGGCGATCTTGCCCGCCTTCATCTGGCTTTGCAGTTCGGCCGAATTATAGGCGAGCGACAGGTCAGCGGGATAACGCGCGATCAGCCGTTTCGCGACGTCGATCTGTTCGATCGTCTGCTGCACCGCCAGCTGCTCATTGGTGTTCGACGGCACATAGACCGACCAGAATTGCGCGCCGACGCGGCCCTTGCGCAGCCGCTGGATGTCGGTGTGCATCACCGTTCCGTCGGGCTTGGGCTTGGTGGTGTCGCGAAAGTCGAAGTTGTTGATGACGTTCCCGACCTGCCCGCGCAGTTCCCACGGCACGTCATTATGCCCGTCGAACACCGGCTCGCGCTGGAGCGCGGCTTCGGCAACCGCCTCGGGCGATTTCTGCGCCGTGGCGGGGGTGGCGATGAGGGCGAGAGCGGCAAGGCCGGTGAGCAGGGAGGGTTTGTTCATGAAGCGCGACCTTAAGTTCTTGGACGGAAGGCGCAACCCCGTGACCACCCATGCGACCGATAGGTCGCGCCATAATATTTCATACAAAGACACGAAGACGCAAAGAGTGCCGCATTTCTCCCTTCTTTGTGCCTTTGTGTCTTCGTGTGAGATATTCCAAGGTGCCTTCGGCGCGTCCGAACTTGACGTTTACGTAAACGACGCGCAGCATCATCCCCATGACAGCATTCGACGACTGGCGCGCCCGCTCGCCCTATTATGACGAAACGCATGAGGCGCTGGCGCAGAGCGTGCGGCGCTTTGTTACCCGCGAGATCGCGCCGCATATCGACCGCTGGGAAGCCGAGGGCGAGCTGCCGCGCGAACTGCACAAGAAGGCGGCGGAAGCAGGCATATTGGGCCTGCGCTACCCCGAGCAATATGGCGGCCATTCGGAGGGCTTCGACAATTTCCACGGTCTTGTCCTGACCGAAGAACTGGCCGCAGTGGGCGCAGGCGGGCTCGGCGCGTCGCTGATGACGCATGGCATCGGACTGCCGCCGATCCTCGCGCTGGGGTCCGAAGAATTGAAGCAGCGCGTCGCGCCGCCGGTGCTCAGCGGCGACAAGATCATCGCGCTCGGGATCACCGAGGCGGGAGGCGGCAGCGATGTCGCGAACCTCAAGACGACCGCGGTGAAGGACGGCGACGATTATATCGTCAACGGCGGCAAGATGTTCATCACCAGCGGCATGCGCGCCGACTGGCTGACCTGCGCGGTGCGCACCGGCGGGCCGGGCGCGGCGGGTATCTCGCTGCTGCTGATCGACATGGACAGCCCCGGCGTCGAGCGCACCCGGCTCGACAAGATGGGCTGGCGGTGCAGCGACACCGCGGCGATCCATTTCAGCGACGTTCGTGTTCCGGCGGCGAATCTGATCGGCGCCGAAAATGGCGGCTTCATCGGCATCATGCGCAATTTCAACAGCGAGCGGCTCGGCATGGCGATGGGCTGCTGCGCCTATGCGCGCGTCGCCATGGCCGAGGCCGCCGAATGGGCGCAGCAGCGCGAAACCTTCGGGCGTCCGCTCGTCGGCCACCAGTCGATCCGCATCAAGCTGGCCGACATGGAGCGCCATATCGAGGCGACGCAGGCGTGGGTCGACCTCTGCGCGTGGCAGGTCAAGCATGGCAAGGACCGACCCGCCGACTTTGCGATGCTGAAGGTACAGGCGACGCGGATGCTGGAGGCGGTGGCGCGCGAAGCGGCGCAGGTGCTGGGCGGCGCGTCCTATATCACCGGCAGCAAAGTCGAGCGCATCTACCGCGAGGTGCGCGTCAATGCGATCGGCGGCGGCAGCGAGGAGATCATGCTCGACCTGGCAGGGCGGCAATTGTTTGGCGGCAAGCGCTAGAGCGCCAGACGCCGCGCATAGCGGTCGAGCCGCGCCAGCTGCGCCATCAGCCCGCCGAGCAACAGCAGTTCGATGAGCGCGGTCCCGACGATCAGCGCATGCGCCGAATCGCCCGACGCGCCCTGAAACGCGCGCACCAGACTGGCACCGACCGACAGCGCCAGACTGCCCGCGGCGAAGTGCAACCAGCGGCGCACCAGCGCGATCCGGCGCCGCGACGCCATCCACCACGCCGCGCCGATGCACGCCAGCGCCGCAACCAGTCCGCCGCGATCGAACCAGGTCAGCGGGTCGGCGCCGCCCGGGATGTCGAGGACGACCGTGCGCAGCCGCATCAACAGCAGCGTCGCGACCCCCAGCAGCCCCGCCGCGACGCACGAGCGCCGCAACCGGTCGGGCAAGGCCGCCTCGGCATAAGCGCGCGCAATGTCGCTCGCACGGCCAAAGCGCCGCACTGCATCGGCCTCGCCCACCTGTTCGGCGGTGTCGCACAGATGCGATTCGATCTCGGCGCGCACGCGCCGCGACAGGCCCGGATCGAACGCCAGCACATCATCGAGCTCGTCGAGATAGGTGGCGATCGGGCCGCTCATGCGCGCGCGCCCAGCACGCGGTCGATGCCGCTGGCAAAGCTCTGCCAGCCCGCGCGCCGCTCGACCAGCGACTGACGGCCGCTGTCGGTCAGCGCATAGACGCGCCGTTTGCGCCCGCCGTTGGGCTGGACCCAGCGGCTGGCGAGCAGCCCAGCGAGTTCGAGCCGGTGCAGCGCCGGATAGATTGTGCCTTCGGGCAGGTCGAAATGGCCGCCGCTGCGCGCGCGGATCGCCTCGATGATCGCATAACCGTGCAGCGCGTCGTCGCCGATCGTGGCGAGCAGCACGGCATCGAGATGGCCCTTGAGCATTTCCGCAGACATGCCCGCCGATTTAGCTTTGCAACGCTAGGCATGCAAGTTATACCTAGCAACACTAGGCTTTAATCGGAGGATGGGATGACGGCGATAACGACGGAAGCGGCAGTGCCGACCAAGGGCTTGTCCGAAGGCTGGGGGTTGTTCTGGACGCTGACCGGCGCGCTCGCAGCAATGTCGCTCGGCTTTCTCTTCGCTATCGGTTGGGACACCGAAGGCTTTCGCATGGTGATCCGCGCCACCGCGCGCACATCGCTCGTCCTGTTCCTCGCCGCCTTTGCCGCGTCGGCGGCGGTGAAGCTGTGGCCCGGCCCCGTCACGCGCTGGATGCGCCGCAACCGGCGCCAGCTCGGGCTGGGCTTTGCGATGTCGCACTTCATCCACGCGCTCGCGATCATCGCGCTGTGGAAAACCGATCCCGGCACCTTCTGGGTGCTGACGAACCCCAAATCGATCGCGACGGGCGGCACCGCCTATGTCTTCATCGCGCTGCTCGCCGCGACCTCGTTCGACCGGATGGTCAAGGCGCTCGGCCCCAAGTTCTGGGGGCGCCTGCACTGGTGGGGCGTCTGGATGGTCGCGGTCAGCTTCATCTTCACCAATGGCAAACGCATCCCGGTGAGCGGCTGGTACGCGCTGCCGGTCGCGCTGGTCCTGGCGGTTATCGTGCTGCGCTTGGTCGCAGGGCGGAAACAGCGGCGGGCGGCGGCACTGGCGTAGGGCGCGGCGCGCTCCCCCTCGACTTCGCGGTGGTTCGGCGACAAGGTACCGCCAAACCACCGCGAACGAGAGGCCGCGCATGACGCTTACCACCACCAGTAGCTGGCCCGCCGAGGCCGAAACGCTGCTCGGCGATCTTGTCGACCTGCGCCGCGCCATTCACCGCGAGCCTGAACTCGGCCTACAAAACCCCAAGACGCTGGCGAAGATCAAGGACGCGCTCGCCGGGTTGCCGCTTGAATTTCGCGAGGGGCCGTCGACGACCGGGCTGGTCGCCATCCTGCGCGGGCCGGCCAACGGGCGGACCGTGCTGCTGCGCGGCGACATGGATGCGTTGCCGCTGCTCGAGGAAACCGGGCTCGATTTCTCGTCGGAGATCAGCGGCGCGATGCATGCGTGCGGGCATGACACGCATGTTGCGATGCTCGTCGGCGCGGCGAAGCTGCTGTGCGCGGCGCGCGACCGGTTGCCGGGAACGGTGATGTTCATGTTCCAACCGGGCGAAGAGGGCCATCATGGGGCGCGCTTCATGCTGGATGACGGGATCATCGACCCGCTGCCCGACGCGGCTTTTGCTCTGCACATCATGCCCAATGCGCCGCACGGGATTTTTGCGTCGCGCGCCGGGCCGCTGCTCGCTTCGTCTGACGTGCTGTCGATCACCGTCAAGGGCGCGGGGGGCCACGCGTCGATGCCGCACGATGCGGTCGACCCGATCCCGGTCGCCTGCGCGATCGTCACCGCGATCCAGACGATGGTCACGCGCCGCATCTCGGTCTTTGACCCCGCAGTGGTGACGATCGCGAAGATCGCGGCAGGCACGACGAACAATATCATCCCCGAGATCGCCGAGATGCAAGGGACGATCCGTACCCTGTCGCCCGAGCGTCGCGCGATGGTGGCGCGCGAGCTGAAACGCCTCGCCCCCGCGATCGCCGAGGCGCATGGCTGCACCGCCGAGGTCGAAATCGTCGAGGGCTTCCCCGTCACTGTCTGCGACGCGCGCGCGGTGAGTTTCGGCCAGTCGGTCGTCGAAGCGACCTTTGGCGAAGCGGCCTGGCTGACGATGGACCATCCGGTGATGGGCGCCGAGGATTTCTCCTACGTGCTTGAAAAAGTTCCCGGCGCGATGTTCTGGCTGGGCGCCAGCGAAGCGGGCAGCGACTGGCGGCAATGCTGCGGGCTGCACAGCAACCATATGGTGCTCGACGAAAAAGTGATGGCGCGCGGCGCGGCACTGCACGCGGCGCTGGCCGAGCAGTTTTTGCATGAAGGGTTTGGCACATGATCAACATCATCGGCGCGATCATCTCGGGCCTGATCATCGGCGCGCTGGCGCGCTTCTTTTATCCGGGCGCGGTCGAGATGGGATGGATCGCGACGATCCTGCTCGGCATCGGCGGCTCGCTGCTCGCGGGGCTGGTGACGACGCGCGGCGTTCGCGGCGAATTCCACCGCGCGGGATGTTTCGCGTCGGTGATCGGGGCGATTGTGTTGATTCTGGTCGGGCGGTTGTTGGGGATAGGTGGGTAGAAAATTATCTCACACAAAGACACAAAGCCACGAAGAAGATCAGCGGGCCAAATTACCGTTGGCGATCCGGCAGACACCCTCTTTGAAGGTGGCACCGCCAAAATTCATTAAGAGCCCTAGAGGCAAATCGAGAAGGCGAAGGTAGGTCAGGACTTGTTTTTGATGAAGTGGCGAAAGCCGTTCAACAGATTTTAGTTCGATCAGCAGCTTGCCATTCAACAACAGGTCCGCGCGAAACCCTTCGGCGAGTTCGATTCCGTCATAATGTATCGGGATCGGTCGTTGGCGCTCTACAAACAGCCCCTTTCGGGTTAGTTGATCCGCAAGGATCGCTTCATAAACAGATTCGAGCAGACCCGGTCCCAAGTCGCGGTGCAGCCTAAACCCGCAATCCACTGCAATTGTCGCGAGCGCTTCGGTTTCGGAGCTCATCCCAACCCTTCTTTGTGCCTTTGTGTCTTTGTGTCTTTGTGTGAGATAATTCTTTTTACGGCACCAACACCGTGTCCACCGCCTGTGGAAGCATCGCCGGATAGTCGAGCGTGTAATGCAGCCCGCGGCTTTCCTTGCGGTGGAGCGCGCTGCGCACGATGAGCTCGGCGCATTGGAGCAGGTTGCGCAGTTCGATCAGGTCGGTGGTGACGCGGAAGTGGCCGTAATAATCCTCGACCTCGCCGGTCAGCAGGCGGATGCGGTGCTGCGCGCGCTCGAGCCTTTTCGTCGTGCGCACGATGCCGACATAATTCCACATGAAGCGGCGGATTTCGGTCCAGTTCTGCTTGATGATCACCTCTTCGTCCGAATCGGTGACGCGGCTTTCGTCCCACGGGCGGATCGGCGGCGGCGGCTCGAGCTGGTCCCAGCGCGCGATGATGTCCTTTGCCGCCGCTTCGCCGAAGACGAAACATTCGAGCAGGCTGTTCGATGCGAGGCGATTGGCGCCGTGGAGGCCACTTTCGGTGCATTCGCCTGCGGCATACAGCCCCGGCAGGTCGGTGCGTCCGGCAAGGTCGATCAGGATGCCGCCGCAGGTATAATGCTGCGCGGGCACCACCGGGATCGGCTGCTTGGTCATGTCGATGCCCAGCGTCAGCAGCTTGTCGTAGATGTTCGGGAAATGCCCGGCGACGAAATCGCGGTCGAGATGGCTGATGTCCAAGTGGACATAATCGAGCCCGAAGCGCTTGATCTGGTCGTCGTTGGCGCGCGCCACGACATCGCGCGGCGCGAGTTCGGCGCGCGCGTCATAGTCGGGCATGTAACGATGGCCGGTGACGGGATGCTTGAGGATACCGCCCTCGCCGCGCACCGCCTCGGTGATCAGGAAATTCTTGACGTCGAGATTGTAGAGGCAGGTCGGGTGGAACTGCATCATTTCCATGTTCGACACGCGGCAGCCGGCGCGCCAGGCCATCGCGATGCCGTCGCCGGTGGCGCCCCGCGGTGCCGTAGAGAATTGATAGACGCGCCCCGCGCCGCCGCTCGCGAGGATCGTCGCGCGACCGACATGGGCGTGGACCTTCCCGGTTTTTTCATCGAGCGCATAGACGCCCCACACGCGGCCCGATCCCGAATAGCGTTCCTCATGCCGTCCGGTGATCAGGTCGATGCACGCCTGCCCCGGAAGCAAGGTGATGTTCGGATGCGCTGCAGCGGTCTTGAGCAAAGCCGCCTGCACCGCCCAGCCGGTCGCGTCGTCGACATGGACGATGCGGCGGTGCGAGTGGCCGCCCTCGCGCGTCAGGTGCAGCGCGTCGCTGTCCTTGTTGAAAGGCACGCCCATCTCGACCAGCCGTTCGATCGAGGCGGGCGCATTCTCGACGACGAACTCGACCGTCTCGCGCCGGTTCAATCCGCCGCCCGCGACCATCGTGTCCTCGATATGATTTTCGAAGGTGTCGCCCGCATCGAGCACCGCGGCGATCCCGCCTTGCGCCCAGGCGGTCGACCCGCCGGTGAGCTCGCCTTTCGCGAGCACGAGCACGCGACAATGATCGGCGAGCGCGATCGCGGCGGTGAGCCCGGCAGCGCCCGAGCCGACGATGATGACGTCGTGTGAAGAATCAGCGGCCATCAAAATTCCGTTCGTGTCGAGCGAAGTCGAGACACCCCGCTGCCTCGCGCCATTCCGAAGGGCATCTCGACTTCGCTCGATGCGAACGGAAAAGAGAGGCTAGGCATTCGCCGCGCGCGTCAGGTTGAGGAAGACGTCCTCGAGATCGGCCTCGCGGGTCGAGACGTCGACGATGCCATGGCCCATCGCATTGACCGCGGCGAGCACCTCGCCCGCGTTCATGCGGTCCTTGTTGTAGCTGATCGCGAGCCCGCGCTCGCCCTCGCGCTCCACCTTGTCGAAGGCGGGATGCGACGGCAGTTGGACGATATCCTGGTCGAGCGTCACCACGACGATCTTCTCGCGCGCCATGTCGACCAGCTCGCGCGTCGGCTTGTTCGCGATCAGCCTGCCATGGTTGATGATCGCGATGCGGTCGCACAGCTCCTCGGCTTCCTCCAAATAGTGCGTCGTCAGCACCACGGTGACTCCGCAGTCGTTCAAGGACTGCACATATTCCCAGAGCTGCTGGCGCAGTTCGATATCGACCCCCGCGGTCGGCTCGTCGAGCACGATGATCGGCGGCGAATGCACCATCGCCTTGGCGACGAGCAGGCGGCGCTTCATGCCCCCCGACAGCGTGCGCGCATAGGCATCGCGCTTGTCGGTCAGATGCACCGCGGCGAGCAGCGCGTCCGAAATCCGCTTCGCCCTGGGCACGCCGTACAGGCCGGCCTGATTCTCGAGCGTCTCGAACGGCGTAAAAAACGGATCGAAGACGATTTCCTGCGGCACGATGCCGATCGAATATTTGGCGTTTCTGGGATCGGCGTCGATGTCGAAGCCCCAGATGCTCGCGCTGCCACTCGTCTTGTTGACCAGCCCCGCCAGGATATTGATCAAAGTCGACTTGCCCGCCCCGTTCGGCCCCAAAAGCCCGAAAATCTGGCCGCGCGGGACGTCGAAGCTGACATTGTCGAGCGCCTGCTTGCCGCCGGCATAGGTTTTGGAGACGGCGTCGATGCGGATGGCGGCTTCGGTCATGGCCGCTTCCATAGCCGCGCACCCCGGCCTGTAAAAGCCTTCATCGCTGCCGCCGCTTTTCGTGGGCGCGGCGTTAACGCTATGTTGGATAATCGCCGCTAGGACCAATGTTGTGAGGACCAGACACACCCAAAACCCGCAGTTCATGCTGCGCGGCATCGCCGCTTGCGCGCTGCTGATGGCCCCGGCCATTGCGGCGCCGGCCCATGCCCAGCAAACGGCGCAGGCGCAAAGCGAAGCCATCGTGCTGCGCCCCCTATCCTTCTTCAAGGTCAACGACCTCAGCTTTGGCGACATCATTCCGTCGAACGTCGCGGGAACGGTGACGCTGGCGCCCGACGGGTCGCGCAGCCGCACCGGCGGCGTCACGCTGGCCGGTAACGGCGGCGAACCGGCGCGTTTTGCCGGGCTCGGCACGGTCAACCGCCAGGTCAATATTTCGCTGGGGTCGAACACGATCTGGCTGACCGGACCGGGGGTGCGCATGCGCGCCCGCACGTTCGAAATCGGCAGCACCCCGACCGCGATCCTGTCGACATCGCCGACGCGGTTCCGGATCACGTCGGCGCTCGGCAACTACAACTTTCCAATCGGCGCGACGCTGGAAGTCGGCGCCAACCAGGCGCCCGGCGACTACAGCGGGACGTTCACGGTCACACTCAACTATCTCTAGAGCTTCTGTGGGGGAAGAAGCGGCACCGGATGACCACCTATATTCGCAAGAATATTGGCCGGTGCCGCATGTCCCCTGCCGGTCGTTCGACGGCGCAGACCCCGATTGCTCCCGCCCCGCGCGCTTGCTATGGGCGCGATCGATGACCCAGCCCGCGCCCGAAACCATCCGCACCCCGAAAACCCGCATCGCCTGCGACGGCACCGGCGACGGCCTTGCCAACGCCGCGCTCGGCCACCCGCGCGTGTGGCTGGAAATCGACCCCGACGCGGGGTTCGCCGACTGCGGCTATTGCGACCGGCGCTTCATCCTGATCGGCGGGGTCGCCGATAAAGCTTAGGCATCGGCGGGGTCGCCGACGGGACTCAAGCGGCGCGGCGCGCGACCGGCGCGCGCAGGAATAAACAGCCGCTTTACCACGCCCGTGCATCAACCACTCACGTCCCGCTGGCATAAATGTGCCAGACAGGAGCAGAATCTGTGGGGATTCGAGGGACCAGAAGCTGTCGGGATGCCGCGCGCGCCCTGACCATTGCCGCCGCCATGGCGGCAGCCATGTCGTGCGCGCCCGTACAGGCGGCTGACACCAACGTCACCGCCAATGCAGCGATCGTGCGCCCCAACACGCTGATCAAGACCGACGATCTGAACTTCGGGACGCTGGTCAGCGGCCCGACCGGCGGTACCGTCACCGTCAACCCGGTCACCAATGCGCGAAGCTCGGGCGGCGGCGTGACCCTCGTCGGCACCACTGCGCAGCGCGCTACATTCCAGGGAACCGGGGGAATTTTCCTGATCACCGTATCGGGCAGCACGTCGGTGACGCTGGCGCGGATCGGCGGCGGTGCGCCCAACATGACCGCCAGCCTGGTGCGCGCCGCCAGTACCAGCGGCGGCGGCATCGCGCTGCTGGGCGCAACGCTGCTGCCCAGCGGGGTGCAGACCTATTACATCGGCGGCACCCTCACGGTCCCGGCAAACCAGCCCGCGGGCGATTACAGCGGCACGTTCACGCTCACCGTCAATTATCTCTGACGGCGGTTTGCGCGCGCGACGCGCCATGCCTATATCGGCCGCATGACCAGTCTCACCGACCCCCGCCGCTTCCTCTACCGTGCCGACGCGCTCGACCCCGACCTGGCACAGGCGCTTGCGCGCGAAGCGCTCGCCAAGGCCGACGACGGCGAGCTTTACCTGCAATATCGCGCGACCGAGAGCTTCGGCTTCGACGACGGCCGCCTCAAGACCGCCGACTATTCGACCGACGCCGGGTTCGGGCTGCGCGCCGTGTCGGGTGAGATGACGGGGTTCGCCCATGCCAGCGACATCAGCGCCGGGGCGATCCGCCGCGCCGCCGAGACGCTGGCGCTGCTCGATCCTGCCAGCCAGCCGCACACTGCGCCGCCGCCGCGCACCAACCGCCATTTGTATGACGAGGCGAACCCGCTCGACCTGATCCCCTTCGCGAAAAAGGTCGCGCTGTGCCAGGAAATCGACGCCGCGGCGCGCGCGCGCGATCCGCGTATCGCGCAGGTGTCGGTCAGCCTCGCGGGCAGCTGGTCGGTGGTCGAAATCGTCCGCGCCGACGGCTTCCTCGCCACCGACATCCGCCCGCTCGTCCGCCTCAACGTCTCGATCGTGGTCGAGGAGAACGGCCGCCGCGAGAGCGGGGTTTTCGGGCTCGGTGGGCGTTACATGTACGACCATCTGTTCGAGCCCGCGCAGTGGAACCGCGCGATCGACGAGGCGCTGGCACAGGCGCTGGTAAACCTGCGCGCCGTCGACGCCCCTGCGGGCGAGTTTACCGTGTTGCTCGGCCCCGGCTGGCCCGGTGTGCTGCTCCACGAGGCGGTCGGCCACGGGCTCGAGGGCGATTTCAACCGCAAGGGCACCAGCGCCTTTTCGGGCCGCATTGGCGAGCGCGTCGCCGCGCCGGGGGTGACGGTGGTCGACGACGGCGCGATGGAGAGCCCCGTCGGCGGCGGTCGTCGCGGGTCGCTCAGCATCGATGATGAAGGCACCCCGACCGGGGAGACGGTGCTGATCGAGGACGGCATTTTGAAGGGCTATATGCAGGACCGCCTCAACGCCCGCCTTATGGGGCTCGAACCGACCGGCAACGGGCGGCGCGAGAGCTTTGCCCACGCGCCGATGCCGCGGATGACCAACACCTTCATGCGCGGGGGCAACGACGATCCCGCCGAACTGCTCAGCCGCGTCAAGAACGGCATTTTCGCCAAGAGCTTTGGCGGCGGACAGGTCGACATCGTATCGGGCAAGTTCGTGTTCAGCTGTACCGAAGCCTATAAGATCGAGAACGGCAAGCTGGGCGATTCGATCAAGGGTGCGACCCTGATCGGCGACGGGCCGAGCGTGCTGACCAAGGTGATGGGCATCGGCAACGACATGGCGATCGACGAAGGCATCGGCATCTGCGGCAAGGGCGGCCAGAGCGTCCCCGCGGGCGTCGGCCAGCCGACCTTGCTCGTGAACGGGCTGACCGTCGGCGGGACGGCGTAAATTCCTTCTCCCTTGATGGCAGAAGGATACGGAGCCTCATCGCGAAGCGATTAGGCGGAGTTGGATGAGGGTGAAGGCGCGTCCATTCGCCCCCTGTTTCAGGACGCGAGAGCACCCCCACCGCTGCGACTAGCCAGCAAGCTGGCAAGTCTCGCTGCCTCCCCCATCAAGGGGGAGGATTTGTTAGGTGTGACGCGCCTCACTTGGCGGGCCGCTTTTGCGCGCCTATAGTCCCTTCAAACAGAAAAGAAATCGGGCCGCATTGTCCGCCGGGTCTTCCCCGGCAACAGGGAGGATATTCATGCGTTCGAGTCTGCGTTTCGTTTCCGTCGCCGCCATTGCCGCGATGCTCGCCGCCGTGCCGGGTTCGGCGCAAAAGACCACCGGCCCCGTCGAGCGCTATGAAATGGACGTCGCAACCGCGTCGGGCTTTGCCGCGATGGCGGCGGGCGGACGCGGGGTCGGCAACATGATGGGGATGATGTTCGGCGGCGGCCCCGACGGCAAGGTCGCGCACACGCTGGAGCTGCGGCTGGGGTCGAACCAGACGCCGACCGCGCCGCCGGTCAAGGCCGATCATTTCTTCCTGCCGCAGGCCAAGCTCGGCAAGTCGGTGCCGCTGCTCGGCCCCGAACCCGGCAAGCCGCGCGAGCGCGAGGATGGCAATGAAATGCCGAAGGATTTTGAGCGTCCCAAGGGCCGCCTGCTGCTGTTCTGGGGCTGCGGCGCCAAAGCCGGGCCGGGGCAGCCGGTGATCATCGATTTCGCCAAGGTCGCCGCAGGGCAGATGCCGCCCAATCTGTTCACCACCACCGTTCCGCGCATCCGCGAGGTGATGGCGTCGAACAGCAAATCCTACGCCAGCTGGCCGAACAGCAAATCGTCGAAACAACCATCGTCGGGATCCTCGCTGCTCGGCGCGCACCGGATCGCGGGCAATGTCGGGCCAGAAATCAACTTCACCTTGGCGCAGGATTATATGCCCGGGCTGAATGCTTCGACGACGATGCAGGGCGACGGATCGGTGATGATCCGGTGGAACCAGCTGGTTCCCGCCACCGGCTATGTCGCCTGGGCGTTCGGCGGCATGGACCGCGGCAGCGCGGGGGGCGACATGGTGTGGTGGACGAGCAGCAACGCGCGTGAATTCGGCGGCGGACTGTGGGATTGGCTGCCGCCCGCGACGGTCGCGGGGCTGGTGGCGAAGAAGGTCGTGATGCCGCCCGCACAGACGAGCTGCGCGATCCCCGCCGAGGTCAAGAAGGCTTCGGGGGAGATGATGATCGGCAACCTCAATGCCTTTGGCCCCGAGGCCAATTTCTCCTATCCGCCCAAGCCCGCGGGCAATGCGGTATGGAACATCGACTGGACCGCGAAAGTGCGCTTTCGGTCGCATACCATGTTGATGATCGGTGCCGATTTCGGCGGCATGGGCGGGTCGGGCAGCAGCAGCACCCCTGCCGAGCCCGCGAAGAAGAAGAAATGCAAAGGTCCGCTCGGCATCCCGTTGCCCGACGGGGCGTGCTGATCCGCGCCGGTCAGCCCCTGTTCACGCGCGTTGGCGTAGGGCGGCGGCGGGTAGGATATGTTGAAGGCAGGAGTCGAACCATGCGTCTGCACATTCCGATGATTTTGGCCGCTGCCGCGCTCGCCGCAATCCCCGCGACAGCCAGCGCGCGCGAGCGGCTCGCGCCCGAAGATCAGCTGGCCAAGCTGCTCGAAGGCCGCGTCGCGGGCGAACCGCGAAATTGCATCCCGCTGTCGATGGCGCGGAGCAGCCAGGTGATCGACAAGACCGCGATCGTCTATCGCGTCGGCGGCACCCTGTGGGTCAACCGGCCCGAAGGCGGGGCGTCGTCACTCGATGACGACGACATGCTGGTCACCAAATTGTCGGGCAGCCAGCTGTGCAGCATCGACGCAGTGCAATTGCACGATCGCAGCAGCCATATGTACAGCGGCTTTGTCTCGCTCGGGAAATTCGTGCCGTATCGGCGCGTGAAGGGCGAGTAGCCGCTCCACCTGTCATCGTCATCCCGGCGCAGGGTGTTGGGAGGCACGTGACTCCCAACACCCTGCGCCGGGATGGCGAATGTCTCTAGCTGAGGATTTGACGGCGCGTGACGCAAAGTAATTCCACCCCGCCCGCCGACTGGCCGCAACAACTCCTCGCCTTCTGGTTCAACGCGCATGGGATGGACGACTGGTACGGCGGCGGCCCCGATTTTGACGCCGAAGTGCGCAACCTGGCCGAGGATTGGCACACGGCGCTCCGTTCGCAGCCCGCCGAAACCTTCCTTGCCGATCCCGACACCGCGCTCGCCGCCGCGATCCTGTTCGACCAGGTGCCGCGCAACATCTATCGTGGCCATGCCGACGCCTTTGCCACCGACAGCTTGGCCCGCGCGATTGCGCGCGGCATCGTCGCCAAGGGGTGGGACCAGGCGTGGCCCGACGAGCGGCGCCAGTTCGCTTATCTGCCCTTCGAGCATAGCGAGGATATCGCCGACCAGCGCGAATCGCTCCGGCTGATGACCCAGCTCGCCGATCCGGTCTTTCACGATTACGCCCAAAAGCATTTCGACATCATCGACCGCTTCGGCCGCTTTCCGCACCGCAACGAAGCGCTCGGCCGTGCGACGCGGCCCGAGGAGGTTGAGGCGATAGAAGAGGGCAAGAATTGGTGATAGGACGGCGCCGACACGGAGACGAGCCATGGCCGAATTCACCGATACGCTGACCGACAAACATATCGCTTTCATCGAAAAACAGCCGGTCTATTTCACCGCGACCGCCGCTGCCGACGCGCGGATCAACCTGTCGCCCAAGGGCTATGCCGACAGCTTCCGCGTCCTGTCCGACAGCCAGGTCGCCTATCTCGACCTTGCCGGATCGGGAAACGAAACCCACGCGCACCTCGCCGCCGATGGCCGCATCACGATCATGTTCTGCGCCTTTGATCGCAGCGCGCTGATCCTGCGCATCTATGGCCGCGGCCGTCCGGTGTTGCCGCAGGACGATGAATGGGACGCGCTTGCGGCACATTTCACCCTGCTGCCCGGCACCCGCCAGATTTTCGTGATCGATGTGGAAAGCGTCCAGACCAGCTGTGGCTGGGGGGTGCCGATGATGGAGCTGCAACAGGAGCGCGACACGCTGCAAAAATACCATCGCCAGGCCGATCGCGCGCTGTGGGTCGAAAAGACGCTCGGCCGCACCAAAAGCATCGACGGCCTGCCGACGCGGCCGACCGACCGCTTCATCGAGGGAGAGACCGCCTGATGCCACTCGTCGAACTGGTCCGCATTCCCAACGGCGCCGAGGCCGAGCTGCTGCGCGGGCGGATCGAAAGCGCCGGGCTGCATGCGGTGTGTTTCGACGCCGGGATGAACATCGCCGAAAGCGTCGGGCTGATGATCCCGGTGCGGATCATGGTGCTCGACGAGGATCTGGACGAAGCGCGAGCCTTGCTGGCGGAATTTGAGAATCCGGGGAACGGCTTGGCGGCTGGAGCGCTAGACCGCTGAGACCATGATCAAAGTTGCCAGTTACAATATGCGCAAGGGCATCGGGCTCGACCGCCGCCGCGATCCCGGGCGGGTGCTGGCGGTGCTCGGCGAGCTCGACGCCGACATCGTCGCGCTGCAGGAGGCCGACCGGCGCTTCGGCACCCGCGCCAGCGCGATCCCGCCGCATATGCTGGACGAGCACAGCGATTATGTCGCGGTCGCGCTCGACAATCGCCCGCACAGCATCGGCTGGCACGGCAATGCGCTGCTCGTCCGCAAGGGCGCCGAGGTCGAGGAAAGCCATGCGCTCCACCTGCCGACCCTCGAACCGCGCGGCGCTGTCGCGGCGACGATCCGCATCGGCGACACGCGGCTCCGCGTCGTTGGCATGCACCTCGACATTTCCGGGCTGCGTCGCCGCCATCAGGCGCGCGCGATCCTGAACCATGTCGCCGAAGGCGAGGACTTGCCGACGATCCTGATGGGCGACTGCAACGAATGGCGGAACCAGGGCGGCTGCCTCCACGATTTCGGCGAGCGCCACCGGCTGATCGACACCGGCCACAGCTTCCACAGCCGCCGCCCGGTCGCAAAACTCGACCGCATTTTCGCCTCGCCCGACTTGGAGGCGGTGGACGCGGGGGTGCATCGCAGCGCGCTCGCCGCGCGCGCATCGGACCATCTGCCGATCTGGGCGCAGTTCCGGGCGGCGGGGTAAAGCCGACAGTCTTGGATTGCTGCTTTGGGGTGGGAGCGGACGGTCAATTTTTTGTCGTCACCCCGGCGAAGGCCGAGGTCTCACCCTCTCGGTTTACCGCACCGGCGAGATCGTGTTTCAGAGTCACGTGCCTCTGAACACCCTTCGCCGGGATGGCGATGCTATGGATCCTCCCTGTGGCGAAGCCATGGGGAGGGGGACCGTCGCCGTAGGCGATGGTGGAGGGGCGGCGACGTTGCGCGAGAGCCCCTCCGTCAGCGCTTCGCGCTGCCACCTCCCCATCGCTGCGCGACAGGGAGGATCGATGTCCGCAACCGGTCGCTACCCGACCCTCGTCATCCCGGACTTGATCCGGGATCCATCGCAGCGCCGAAGTCATGGATCCCGGATCAAGCCTGTCCTGAGCTTGTCGAAGGGCCCGGGATGACGATGTTTGAGGGGCTATCTTCGGTCTGGGGCTGTCATTGCCAAGACGTGAACTATCGTCGCACAATGCCTAAATTTTAGGCAAACCCCTGCCTCACCTGCCCAGTAAACGACCGATTATTCGCCTGATCGCAGAAAACCCGTCACAAAATGTTAACTTTTCCGCGCCGTGCGTAATCTGGCACGGCTGTTGCACCGCAACATGATGCTATTGGGCAAAAGGGGGCATCATGAAGCTGATCCTGGCAATCATTAAACCATTCAAGCTCGACGAGGTGCGCGAAGCGCTCACCGGCTTGGGTATCGCCGGCATGACCGTGACCGAGGTCAAGGGGTTCGGTCGGCAAAAGGGGCAGACCGAAATCTATCGCGGCGCCGAATATGCGACCAACATGGTGCCGAAGGTGAAGATCGAGCTCGTCTGCGATGACGCGCTTGCGCCGCGGGTGGTCGAAACGCTCCAGCAAAGCGCCGGCACCGGGTCGATCGGCGACGGCAAGATTTTCGTTCTCGACGTGGGTCAGGCGGTGCGCATCCGCACCGGCGAGACCGGCGAGGCGGCACTGTGATGACAAAGGGGGAAAGTATGACGTTCGCAAATAAACTTGCGGCGGGCGCCGGGGCCATGGGCCTCTCGCTGTTCGCCGCGCTGCCCGCCTGGGCGCAGGAAGCCGCGCCTGCGGTCGCCGAAGCCGCCGCGCCGACGCCCGACAAGGGCGACACCGCATGGATGATCACCGCGACCGTGCTGGTCATGGCGATGATCGTCCCCGGCCTCGCGCTCTTCTATGGCGGCCTCGTCCGTACCAAGAATATGCTGTCGGTGCTGACCCAGATCATCGCGGTCGCCAGCTTGGCGATGATCATGTGGGTGATGTTCGGCTACAGCCTGGCCTTTGGCGGCGACGCCAACCAGTTCATCTCGTCGGGCAAGCTGTTCCTCGCCGGGGTGACCGCCGATTCGACCGTCGCGACCTTTACCGACGGCGTCGTCATCCCCGAATTCGTCTTCATCGCGTTCCAGATGACCTTTTCGGCGATCACCGTCGCGCTGGTGCTCGGCGGACTCGTCGAACGCATGAAATTTTCGGCGGTGATGGTCTTTGCGATCGTCTGGCTGTCGATCGTCTATTACCCGATCGCGCACATGGTCTGGTATCTGGGCGGCACCGACGAAGCCACCGGCCTGATCTTTGGCTGGGGCGCGCTCGACTTTGCCGGCGGCACCGTCGTCCACATCAACGCGGGCGTCGCGGCGCTGGTCGGATGCCTGATCATCGGCAAGCGCAATGGCTATCAGAAAGACATCATGGCACCGCACTCGCTGACCATGACGCTGATCGGTACCGGCCTGCTGTGGGTGGGCTGGTTCGGCTTCAACGCCGGCTCGGCGCTCGAAGCCAATGGGTCGGCGGGTCTCGCGCTGATCAACACCTTTACCGCCACCGCCGCCGGCGTGCTGTTCTGGATGCTCACCGAACGCGCCCTCGGCCACAAGGGGTCGCTGCTCGGTGCCTGTTCGGGGGCGATCGCCGGTCTGGTCGCGGTTACCCCGGCAGCGGGCAATTCGGGCCCGTTCGGCGCGATCCTGCTCGGCGCCGTCGCGGGTGTCGTCTGCTGCATCGTCGTGATGAAGCTGAAGGCCAAGCTCGGCTTTGACGATTCGCTCGACGTGTTCGGCATCCACGGCGTCGGCGGCCTGATCGGGTCGGTGCTGACCGCGGTCACGATGCTGCCTGCGCTCGGCGGTCCGGCCGGCGACGATTATGTCCTTGGCAGCCAGCTGTGGATCCAGATCAAGTCGGTCGGCGTCGCCGTCCTCTGGTCCGCGGTCGGTTCGGCCATCGCCTTCTACATTGCCAAGGCCGTCACCGGCGGCCGCGTCGCGGCAGAGGTCGAACGCGAAGGCCTCGACCTCGGCGAGCATGGCGAGCGCGCCTATAATTATTGACGAGACAGGATACCCGTCGCCGCACGTCTCTCTCTCCTTTCAAACGGCGGCGGCGGGATCCTTACCAGGTTCCTCCTGCGAACCACTGGCCGGGACACATGTCCCGGCCATTTTTTTGGGCGTGGACGCCCCAAGCTTGCATTCTGCTACTGTGGCCGCCGCGCAACAGCCCTCGGTAATTTTGTTGCGCGGGGGTTCGCGGGCCATTGCGAATTTGCGGCAAGAGGCGCACCTCTTGCCCGCGACGCGGCAACATAGCCGCGCGCGTTACAGAGAGGATATCACCATGCATGCTCGCACTATGCTGCTGGCCGGGCTTTCGACGCTCGCGCTGGTGCCCATTGCCACGCCCGCGCTCGCGCAGGAGGCCGGCGCTGCCGAAGACGACAGCAACATCATCATCGTCACCGCGACCAAGCGCGACGCCAATCTTCAGGACATTCCCTTTTCGATCAACGCCCAGACGGCTGAAGACATCCAGAAATCGGGCGCGGTGACGCTGGAAGACCTGTCGCGCAACGTCGCCGGCCTGTCGGTGCAGAACCTCGGCCCCGGCCAGAGCCAGGTGTCGGTGCGCGGCGTCTCGGCGGGGCAGGTCGTGCGCGACCAGCCGGGGGTCAAGGAACAGGTCGGCGTCTATCTCGACGAAAGCGTGATCTCGCTGTCGCTATTCACCCCCGACATCGACCTGTACGATCTGAACCGCGTCGAGACGCTCCGCGGGCCGCAGGGCACCCTGTTCGGATCGGGTTCGGTCGGCGGCACCATCCGCTACATCACCAATCAACCCAAGATCGGGGTGATGGAGGGCAGCGTCGAGGCGAACCTCAACCTTGTCGACGGCGACGACTTCGGCGGCCATTTGAAGGGCGCGGTCAATGTGCCGATGGGCGACACCGCGGCGCTGCGCGCGGTCGGCTATTACACGCGCTACGGCGGCTTCATCAACGCGATCGGCCCGGCGGGCGGCGATGACGTCAACAGCGGCGAACGCTATGGCGGCCGGCTCGCGCTGACGTTCGAGCCCAGCGACAATTTTTCGATCACCCCGCGCGTGGTGTATCAAAAGGTCACCGCCGACGGCTTCAATCGCCAGGACATCTATAATCTGTACGGCAATCGCTTCACGACGACGCGGCCGCAGGTGACCTTCGACGAGCGCGAGCAATATCTGTTGCTGCGCGAAGGGTTCGAGGACGAGACGCTGATCGCCGACCTCAACCTCAACGTCGGGCTGGGCGGCGCCAAGCTGACCTCGGTCACTAGCTATATCAACCGCGACATATTGGTCAGCCGCGACGCAAGCGCGCTCACCGGGTCGGTGTCGGTCGATCTCGGCTTCCCGGCCGCCGGTGTCCTGCTGCCGTCGAACCTGGTCGACACCACCGACCTTGAAACCTGGTCGCAGGAAGTGCGCATCGCGTCGGACAATGACAGCCCGTTCCAGTGGGTGCTCGGCGCTTTCTATTCAAAGGTCGACCGCGTCTATAGCCAGACGCTGCCCACCCCCGGTTATGATGCGGTGACCGACGCGGTACTCGGTGCCGGAACGTCGGCGGCGGTCGCCAACGGCTTTGCCGCAAACTCGCCGTACAACGCCTTGCTGCCCTATGACATCAAGCAGTTCGCGCTGTTCGGCGAGGTCAGCTTTGACCTCAGCGATGCGTTCACCGCGACCGCGGGCGGGCGCTATTACGACTTCAAGGAAACGCGCAGCTTCAAATCGGGCGGGCTGTTCGCCAATGGCGACAACCGCACCGACAGCACCAAGTCGAGCGGTTTCACCCCTCGCTTCCTCTTGTCCTACGACCTCAGCGACAGCGTGACGGTCAACGCGCAGGCGTCGAAGGGCTTCCGCCTTGGCGGGGTCAATGATCCGCTCAACCTGCCGCTCTGCACCCCCGCCGACGCGGCGCTGTTCGGCGGGTTCCAGGACTATGACGACGAAACGCTGTGGAACTACGAGCTGGGGATCAAGTCGCAGGGTCGCGGCTTCACCTTCAACGCCGCGGGCTTCTACAACGACATCAAGAATCTGCAGGTCACGCTCGATGCCGGCAGCTGTTCGTCGCGCATCGTGTTTAACGTCGACAAGGCGCATTCGATGGGGGTCGAATTCGAACTCGGCCTGTCGCCCGCCGACGGGCTCGATTTCAACCTGTCGGGCAGCCTGATCGAGGCCGAATTCGACACCACCCTGCCCGGCGTCCTCGCCACTGCGACGGGGATTCGCGAAGGCAATCGCCTGCCGTCGGTGCCGAAATTCCAGCTGTCGGCGTCGGGCAGCTATGAATGGCCGATCGGCGATGCCGCGAACATGTATGTTGCGGCATCCTTCCAACATGTTGGCACCCGCTACACCCAGCCCGCCGATCAGGAAAACAAACCGCGGACCTTCGTCCACGGCTTGCCGTTCGGCGGTGCACCGGCGGGGTCGTCGACGACGGTCGACCTGCAATTGCCCGATTATCAACTGGTCAATCTGAGCGCCGGGGTCGACTTCGAGGGCGGCCTGTCGCTGATCGCGTACGTCAACAATCTGTTCGACGAAAACGCGCTGCTGTCGTTCGATCGCGAACGCGGCGGACGGGCCCGGCTAGGCTATACGGTCGGTCAGCCGCGCACATTTGGCATCACTGCGCGCAAGACGTTCTGAGCGCTATCGGACGAAAAAGGGGGCTCGGTTCGGCAACGAACCGAGCCCTTTTTGCTGCACGCTGCGCTGCACAATAATTGGGCAGGCCTGCCGCAAATTTAGGCCTTCCCAACATGACATTAATGTGGCATTCATTGCGTCAACAGTTTCAGGAGGGGAGAGCCTGAAAGGCTGGGCCGGGACGCAAGTCCCGGCCCTCTTTTTTTGCCCGCAGCATTGAATTCGCGAGAAAGTCGCGGTTTTCAGGGGGTTCGCTGAAAGCGAAGCGTCGCGAACACGCGCCAGCTGCCGTCATCTTTTAGAACCGAATCGGTGACAATCATCTGATCGGGTGTTTCCAGCACAAAGGTCGAGCGGCCAATCTCGACGTCGGCGCTGCCCCAATGATTGTGCCATTCGGACCCGGCAACCCGTCCCCCGATCGGCCGCGTCCGACCCATGTTGTCGGTCCAGCTGCCCCGCACCCGGGCCTTGGCATCGACGCGGTAAATCGCTTCCGCCGCATAGTCGATCGGCGGCGTTCCGGGCACCGCCAGTCGATAGGCGAGCGCCGTCGCGTCGCCGTCGGGCGCTCCCTTGATCACCAGCGCCGCGGTCGCCGCTTTTCCGAATGCGGCCCCTTCACCGGACCAGCTGCCATGCCATGCCGCGAGCGACGGGGCGGGCTCCTGCGCCGCTGCCGGGGCGGCGATCGCGAGCAGCGCTGCCATCCCCCAACGCGCCGTCATGCCGCCGCTTCCGAGCGCGAGAACATGAAGGCATTGCCGTCGGGATCATAGAAGGTGATCAACTTCACCAGCCCCGGGATATGCTGGATGTCGCCGTCCTGCCGCACCCTCTCGGCATCGAGATGCGCCTTGGCCGCATCGATGTCGGCGACCTCGAACACATTGGTCGCGCCGCCGCCCTGCACCACGCTCTCGACCTGGCTGAGACCGATATTGACCCCCGCCATCGGCGTCGCGAGTTCGCACCAGCCGATCTCGTCGGCGCGGTAGAGCAGCCTGCAGTGCATTACGCGCTCGTACCAGGCGATCGCCGCGGTCATGTCGGTCACCCCCATCGAACAGGTGAGTTCGGATCCGAATTCGAGTGTCATGTCGTTCCTCCCACAGCCAAGGCGCTTGCGCCTATAGTCTGGTTTGTATAGTTACTGGCAAATGCCGTCAAGCGCGCCCGATCCGCTCCTGCTCCAGCTCGGCAGCCACCGCTGGCTGGTGCCATTGCTCGCCGATCTGGCGGCGCATCGCGGCGCGCGCTTTGTCGAGCTGCTGCACCGGTTGGAACTATCCCGCGACAGCCTGACACGGACGCTCGCCGCCGCCGCCGCGCAGGGCTGGGTCCAGCGCAACCCCGGCCACGGCCACCCGCTGCGACCCGAATATATCCTGACCGAAGCCGGCAAGGCCGCCGCGGCGCGCGCGGCGACGATCGCTGCGGCGCAAGGCGCGATCGGCCTGCCGCCCGGCGCCACGACGCGATGGAGCCTGCCGCTGGTCGCCGGGATCGGTGCGGGTCACGATCGTTTCAACGCGCTGTCGCGCCTGCTCGTCCCTGCCACGCCGCGCGCGCTGTCGCAGGGGCTGGCGGCGCTGGGGGGGCAGGGGTTGGTGCGGCGCGAGGTGATCGATATGCGGCCCCCGACGAGTCTGTACGGGCTCACGGGGAAGGGACGGGTGCTGGCAGAGGCGTGCTTGATTTAAGCTCCCCTCCCTGAAAGGGAGGGGCTGGGGGTGGGTTGCGAGACTGCTCCCTTCAAGCATGAGAGTGCGCCTCGGCGACCCACCCCTAACCCCTCCCTTTCAGGGAGGGGAATCAGCTCAACGCCGCCTTCACAAAATCCGCCGCGCGCTCGCCGATCATGATGCTCGGCGCGTTGGTGTTGCCGCTGACCAGCCTCGGCATGATGCTCGCATCGGCGACCCACAATCCGTCGATGCCGTTGAGTTTCAACGTCGGATCGACCACCGCATCGCCGTCGCTGCCCATCCGGCACGTCCCCACCGGGTGATAGACGGTGTCGGCGCGGCTGCGGATCAGCGCGTCGAGCGCGGCATCGTCGTCGAGGTTCACGGGATGCCGGTCGGTCCCCGCATAGTCGCCGAGCGGCGGCGCCGCGACGATGCGGTGCATCATCCGCACCCCGGCCCTGAGGGTCGCCATGTCGCGCTCGTCGGTCAGGAACCCCGGATCGATCGCGGGCGCCGCCGCGGCATCACCCGACGCCAGCCGCACCGTGCCGCGGCTTTCGGGGCGCAGCACACAGGCGTGGCACGAAAAGCCGTGACCCTTGACCTTGGTCCGCCCATGATCCTCGAGCATCGCAGGAACGAAATGATATTGGATGTCGGGTGCGGGCAGGTCGGGGTGCGATTTCCAGAAGCCCCCCGCCTCGGCAAAACAGGTCGTCATGATGCCGGTACGCCGGGTGCGGTGCTCGAAAACCGCCTTCACCATCCGCCACGTGCCGCCTAGGCTGTTGCCGAGCGGATCGGTCGAGCGGGTTTCCCAGCTCGACACATAATCGATATGGTCCTGCAGATTGTCGCCGACCGCGGCGCGGTCGAGCGTCACTGCGATCCCCTTCTCCGTAAGATGCGCGGCAGGGCCGATCCCCGACAGCATCAAGATCTGCGGGCTGCCGAACGCCCCCGCCGACAGGATTACGCCGCCCCGCGCGCGCAGCGTTTCGCGCTGCGATCCGCGCCGGATCACGACGCCGGTCGCGCGCCCGTCCTCGACCAGAATCTTCTCGACCAGCGCGCCGGTGCGGATGGCGAAATTGGCGCGCCCGCGCAGCGGCTCGACATAGGCGCGCGCCGCCGACCAGCGTTCGCCCGCTTTCTGCGTCACCTGATACAGGCCAAAGCCTTCATTGTTCGGCCCATTGAAATCGCCGGTGCGCGGCAGTTGCAGCGCCGCGGCGCTCTCGATGAAACGGCGGCTCGTCACATTGGGCCAGCGCTGGTCCATCACATTCAGCGGTCCGTCGCCGCCATGATGCTCGTCGCCGCCGCGCTCATTGCCCTCGCTGCGCTTGAAATAGGGCAGCACGTCGGCATAGCTCCACCCCGTCGCGCCGAGCGCTGCCCACTGGTCATAGTCGAATTGGTGGCCGCGGATATAGACCATCGCGTTGATCGCGCTCGACCCCCCCAGCCCGCGCCCGCGCGGCTGGTATCCGGTGCGCCCGTTCAGCCCCTTTTGCGGCAGCGTTTCATAGCGATAGTTCGACTTTTCGGGGATGAAGGGCATGAACCCCGGCGTCTTGACCCGCACATCATCATTGGTCCCGCCCGCCTCGACCAGGCACACGGTGCGCGTCCAATCCTCGGCGAGCCGCCCCGCCGCCGCGCTCCCCGCGCTGCCGCCGCCGATGACGATGATGTCGAACTGATCCATATCCGCCGCTCCCGCCGCCACCGGTTCGGTGGTCAATCGCGACTTACATGAATGTCATTAAGCGGCGTGGCAAGCCCATACGTCGCCCCCGCGAAGGCGGGGGCCGCGATCGGCTTTGGTCGGCGAGGAAGGCGTAAACCTCCAGCGGCCCCCGCCTTCCCGGGGGCGACAACATTACTCTGCAGGTTCCTCAGGCCGCCCCGCCGCCCAGCGTTCCTTGATCATCGCGCTCGTCGCGCGGCTGCCGTCGTGGCTCCAGCCGGGCTCGCGCCACAGATAGCTGAGCTTGTGCTTCCACGGCGCGTGCCAGACGTCCATCGCGATCCCGACCCACTCATGCACCGCGGCCCACAATATGTTGAAGCTGCCGAGCTGCTTGACGATCCCGTATCGCACCGGTTCGTCATCGCGCTCGGCAACGAAACTGCCGAACATCTTGTCCCAGATGATGAACACGCCGGCATAATTGGCGTCGAGATAGCGCGGGTTCACGCCGTGATGGACGCGGTGGTGCGACGGGGTGTTCATCACCGCCTCGAACCATTTGGGCAGCCGCTTGATCGCCTCGGTATGGATCCAGAACTGATAGATCAGGTTGAGCCCCGCGCAGAAGAACACCATCGCCGGCGGAAAGCCGATCAGGAACAAGGGCAGGCGGAAAATGAACGCAATGCTGATGAAACCCGTCCAGGTCTGCCTGAGCGCCGTCGACAGATTATAATGCTGCGAGCTGTGGTGGATGACATGGCTCGCCCAGAACCAGCGCACCCGGTGCGCGCTGCGGTGAAAGACATAATAGGCGAGGTCATCGAGGACGAAGCAGAGGATCCACGCCCACCACCAGCCCTTGAAGTCGATGCCGATGTCGAACAGGCGGAACTGGTGCAGCCACACCGCCAGCGCGACCACGATCCCGCCGACGAGCGCGCTCGCGACCTGGCTCCCCGTGCCCAGCATCAGAGAGTTCAGCGTATCGCGTGCCTCGTACCGGCTTTTGTCGGCGCGGCGCGCTACGATCATTTCGGCAATCAGCAGCAGGATGAAGGCCGGAATCGCATAGGTGACCGGATCGGGCAGCTTATCCACAGCGCAGATCCCGCATCCGCGCCGCCCACATCCCGGCATCCTTGCCGAGGTGCAAAGTCACCGCGCCGAACGTCCGTTCGGGCATCGTCAGGGTCAGGAAATCCTTGTCGAGCCGTCCGATCACCTGTCCGTCGATCGGCCGCGCGGCAAAATGATTGCCATGCGCGCGCACCAGCATCTGCCGCCCCTCGGCATTGCGGACGATCGCGGCAAAACCCGCCCGGTCGCGCGCGACCTCGATCCCGCCAAATCCTGCCTCGGCCTCTTCGGCGAGGCGAATGGCATGCGCATCATCCTCGATCCGCGGATCGGCGCCGAGCCCCATCTTGCCCACCAGCCACACGACAAACAGCACCGCGACCACCGAGCCGCCAAGCTGGATCAGCTCGGCCAGCGTCACCGCTCGCCCGCCAGCGCATCCAGCATCGGGCGCAGCCCCGCCAGGTCGTACCCCGCGCCCGCCGCGACCTCGCAAATCGCATCGACATCCTCGCCCGCCCGCGCGCGCGCCAGCGCCCACAAATGGGTCGATCGCGTCCCCGACCGACAATAGGCAAGCACCGGCCCGGTTGCCCCCGCCAGCACCGCATCGAGTGCATCGAGCTGCGGATGGCTGAACCCCGCATGGCCCACCGGGATCGCCGCATAGGCCAATCCCTCGGCGGCGGCGGCACCGGCAATATCGTCGCCCTGCGGCGCCGCAGGCTCCTCACCATCGGGGCGATTGTTGACGATCATCGCAAAGCCTGCGGCCTTTGCCGCGGCGACATCCTCTATGCTGATCTGCGGGGCGACGCTGAAGTCGGCGGACAGGGGTCGAAAATCGCTCATGGCCGGATGTATAAACCGCGCTCCATTGCTGACAAGCGTGAAGGTGTGGCGGTAGCCGGTGGCGGGCTGCTTTGCGGTGGTTATCTGCCACAAGCTCCTCTCCCCTTGTGGGAGAGGATAGCGCAGCTTGCTCCGTCAGGAGCTAGCGAAGCTTGGTGAGGGGACGGACGCCAGCCCGCGCAAACCCCCTCTCAACTGCGGCTAGGCAGCAAAGCTGCCAAGCCTTCGTATCTCTCCCACGAGGGGAGAGAGGAAATGACGTACCTCCGCAACCGGTGGAATGCCGACCATCAGAATTGCCGGATCACCGCCAGAAACGCATCGCCCCACGCCTCGAGCTTCTTGGCGCCGACCCCGGGAATCGTGCCCATCGCATCCAGCGTCGCGGGCCGCTCGGTCGCCATCGCGCGCAGTACCGCGTCGTGAAAAATCACATAGGGCGGCACATTGGCCTCGGCGGCCAGCTCGCGCCGCATGGCGCGCAGCGCGTCGAACAGCGGATCGCCGATCGGGTTGGCAGCCCCCGCCCCCGCCGCGCCGCGCGCCTCGCGCCGCGTGCGCTTCACCGGCGGCTCGGCGATCAGCACCGGCGCTTCGCCCTTCATCATCGCGCGCGCGGTGGGGCCGAGCATTAGCCCGCCATGCTCAGTCGTCTCGAGCGCCTCGCGCGCCACCAATGTCCGGACGAGCGGCTTGATCAACCGCGCCTCGTCGCCTTCAACGATGCCGAACACCGACAATTTGTCATGGCCACGCTGCGCGATCCGCTCGTCGCTGCGCCCGGTCAGCACCGCCTCGATATGCCCGGCGCCATAGCTTTGCCCGGTGCGATAGACCGCGCTGAGCAGTTTCTGCGCCAGCACCGTCGCATCGACTTGGCGCCCGGGGTCGAGGCAATTGTCGCAATTGCCGCAGCGCGCGGGCGGGCTTTCGCCGAAATGGCGGAGCAGCTGCGCGCGGCGGCACTCGACCGTCTCGACCAGCGCCGCGAGCGCGTTCAGCCGCACCCGCTCGCCCGGCACCCGCGCCTCGGGCAATTCGGACAGCCGCATTCTGGCCTTGGCGAAATCGTCGGCACCCCACAGCATCATCGCCTCGGCGGGGTCGCCGTCGCGGCCGGCGCGGCCGGTTTCCTGATAATAGCTTTCGATCGATTTGGGCAGCGCGGCATGCGCGACAAAGCGCACGTCGGGCTTGTCGATGCCCATGCCGAACGCGACCGTCGCGGTGACGATGCCGTCTTCCGACGCGACAAAATCATGCTGGACGCGTGCGCGCAGCTCGGCATCGAGCCCCGCATGATAGGCGGCGACCGGCCGCCCGGTCGCCTTCGCCAATTGCTCCGCCAGCCGCTCGGTGCCGCTGCGCGTCGGGCAATAGACGATCCCCGGCCCGGGGTTGGCGGCAATGAATTCGACCAGCTGGCGCGCCGGGGTGACGCGCGGGCGGATCGCATAACGAATATTCGGCCGGTCGAAGCCCGCGAGGATCAGCCCGTCGTCGGGAATCCCGAGCTGAACCAATATATCCTCGCGCGTATGCCTGTCGGCGGTCGCGGTCAGCGCCAGCCGCGGCACCGCCGGAAACGCATCGAGCAACGGGCGCAGCAGGCGGTAATCGGGGCGGAAGTCATGCCCCCATTCCGAAACGCAATGCGCCTCGTCGATCGCGAACAGTGCCGGCGTGCGTGCCTCAAGCAGCGAGCGAAACCCCTCGCCCGTCGCGCGTTCGGGCGCCACGTAAAGCAGGTCGAGTTCGCCGTTGCGGTATCGCTGCCGCGTCTCGGCACCATCGGCATCGACGCTGGTCAGGCTGGCGGCGCGAATCCCCGCCGCGCGCGCGCCGCGCAGCTGGTCGTGCATCAGCGCGATCAGCGGTGACACGACGACGACGCAGCCATCGAGCGCGACCGCGGGCAGCTGGTATGTCAGCGACTTGCCCGCTCCGGTCGGCATCACCGCCAGCGTCCGCTCGCCCGCCATCACGCGGGTGACGACGTCGGCCTGCCGGCCGCGAAAGGCGTCAAAACCGAAGGTGGATTTCAGGAGGGGGAGAAGCGCGTCGGCGGACATTGGGACGGGCGATAGGAAGTTTGACGCGGTGGGGGAAGCCCCGACCTCAACCATTCCAATCCTTTTCCCGTTCGCATCGAGCGAAGTCGAGATGCCGTTCGCCCTCGCGCGCCGCTGAGGGGTGTCTCGACTTCGCTCGACACGAACGGAATGAAGGTTGGGTTATACCAAAGTCAGCATCGCCCGTTCCGCCATCCGCGCCGCCGTCTCGCGTTCGGCCATCACGACATGGTCGGCGCCGCGGCGCACCAGATCGTCGACCTCCTCGTCCGAATGCGCGCGCGCGACGATCACCAGCTTCGGGTTGATCGCGCGCGCGCGCCGCACGATCGCCCCCGCCTCGACCCCCTCGGGGATCGCGATCAGCAGCGTCGAGGCCTCGTCGAGCCCCGCTTGCCGCAACACGCTTTCCTTGGTCGCGTCGCCGACGATCACCGTCGCCCCCGCGGCGCGCGCCGCCGCCGCCATGTCCTTCTGGTCCTCGATCACCGTCAGCCCTTCGCCGCGCCCGCAGATCAGCCCGCCGATATGGCTGCCGACGCGGCCATAGCCGATCAGCACCACCCCGGCGTTGCACGGCGCGGGCGCTTCGGCGTCGCCCGCCGCGACCGGTTCGGGCGCCGCATCGGTACGGAGCCGCTTGACCGCCAGCGTGAACAGGATCGGGTTGACCAGGATCGACAATAACGCGCCCGCCAGGATCAGATCGCGCCCGGTTTCGGGCAATACCTCCAGCCCGACCCCCAGCCCCGCCAGGATGAACGAAAATTCACCGATCTGCGCCAGGCTGACCGAAACGGTGAGCGCCGTCTGGTTCGTGTGACCGAAGGCGCGGACGAGGGCAAAGGCCGCGAGCGATTTGCCGACGACGATGATCGCGACGGTCGCCAGCACCGGCCCTGGCTGTTCGACCAGCACATTGGGATCGAACAACATGCCGACCGACACGAAGAACAGCACCGCAAAGGCATCGCGCAGCGGCAGCGTTTCCTCGGCCGCGCGGCGGCTCAATTGCGTTTCGCCGAGGATCATCCCGGCAAAGAACGCACCGAGCGCGAACGACACGTCGAAAATCACCGCCGCGCCGAACGCCACCCCCAGCGCGATTGCGAGCACCGCCAACCGAAACAGCTCGCGCGATCCGGTGTGCGCGACCCAGTGCAACACCCAGGGCAGGATGCGCCGCGCGACGACAAACATGAAGGCGACGAAGCCGACGACCTTGAGCAGCACGATCGCCGCCGATTGCAGCAGCCCAGCACCGCTGCCCTCATCTCCCCGGTCGCCGAACATCGCGGGGAGCAGCACCAGCGCGAGCACCATCACCAGATCCTCGACGATCAGCCAGCCGACCGCGATCCGTCCCTTTTCGGTCTCGACCATGTCGCGCGCTTGGAGCGCGCGCAGCAGCACGACGGTCGATGCCACCGACAGCGCCAGCCCGAACACCGCGCTGCCCGCGACCGACCAGCCGAGCCAGAGCCCGAGCATGATGCCCAATGCCCAGGCAACCGCGATCTGCGCGATTGCCCCCGGCACCGCAATCTTGCGGACCGACAGCAGGTCCTTTAGCGAAAAATGCAGGCCGACCCCGAACATCAGCAGGATGACGCCGATCTCGGCCAGCTGCATCGCCAGCCCGGTGTCGGCGACGAACCCGGGCGTGAACGGGCCGACGAGGATGCCCGCGAGCAGATAGCCCGCAATCGGCGAAATCCGCAGTCGCTGTGCCAGCGCCGCCATCAGGAATGCAACGCCAAGCCCCGCAACGATGGTTCCGATCAGGGTCGTGTCGTGCGGCATGGTTTCTGCCTAGGGGGCGGGAGCGCTTGGGGTCAACCCGCGCGCCTGTTTACGACGCCGCTAAATGCCGGTGGCCGCCTTGTTGTCCCGCTCCGCGAACAGCCAGCGCCCGCATAGCCAGGCCGCGACCGCGCCACCAAGCTGCGCTGCGACGAAGGCCGGTACGTCGGCGGGCGCAATCCCCGCGAAACTGTCCGAAAGGCTCCGTGCGACGGCGATCGCCGGATTGGCGAAACTCGTCGACGAGGTGAACCAATAGGCCGCGGTGATATAGAGCGCGACGCTCGGTGCCACCCAGTCGGGGCGATGCCGCACGGTGCCGAGGATGGTCAAGATCAGGCCAAAGGTCGCGACAAACTCGCCCGCCCATTGCCCGCCGCCGGTGCGCGCCTTCGCCGAAAATTGCAGCAGCGGCAGGTCGAACATCAGATGCGCCGCCCACACGCCGAGGATGCCGCCCGCCAGCTGTGCGGCAACATAAAGGACCGTGGTGCGCGGCGCGATGCGGCGGCCAAGCGCCATCACCAGCGTCACCGCCGGGTTGAAATGCGCGCCCGATACCGGTCCCAGCATCGCGATCAGCACGAACAATATCGCCCCGGTCGCGAGCGCGTTGGCGAGCAGCGCGACCCCGACATTGCCGCCCGACAGCGTCTCGGCCATGATCCCCGATCCGACGACGGTGGCGAACAGGAAAAAGCTGCCGATCGCCTCGGCGGCAAGCGCGCGCGTCACGCCGCGCCCTCCATCGCGCCGATGCTGTTCAGTGCCGCGCGCCGCTCGGCCGCGGACATGGTTTCGAGCGGCAGCGCCAGCATCGCGCGCAACCGCATGTCGAGCAGGCGATAGGTCTCAGCAAAGGCGGCATCGACCGCCGCCGCATCGCCCGCGACATCGGCGGGATCGGGCAAACCCCAATGCGCGCGCACGGGCGCGCCGATGAAAAGGGGGCAGGTCTCACCCGCCGCATTGCCGCACACGGTGATCGCGATGTCGATGCGCGGCGCGCCCGGAACGGCAAATTCGTCCCAGCTTTTCGAGCGGAAGGCCGCCACGTCATAGCCTTCGCGCGCCAGCAGGCGCAGCGCGCCAGGGTGCGGCACGCCCTTCGGCTGGCTGCCCGCGCTATACGCGCACACCCGGCCCGCGCCCTTGCGCGCGATCAGCGCCTCGCCCAAAATGCTGCGTGCCGAATTGCCGGTGCACAGCACCAATATGTTCAGCGCCCCGGTCGCACTCATGTCAGCAGCAGCCGACCTTGACCGGCGCCGCCTGCGGCATCGTCGGAACGCAGCACGCGCCCTCGGCGGCATTGTCCGACGCCAGCGGCGCGAAATCGGGGCTGTCGCCGTACACCGTCGATTCGCCGTTGGTCAGGAACGCTTCCCACACCACGCCGTCGGGATCGGCGATCCAGCTTTTTTCGGACTTGGCATAGCAACAGGTCGTTGCGCCTTCCTCCAGCACCGGCGCCCCGGCATCTTTCAGGCGGCCATAGACCGCCGCGAGTTCGGCTTCATCCTCGACCTGCAACCCGACATGCTCGATCCCGCGATGCGCGCCGTCGCGCACCGAGATCGCAAAATTGATCCGCGGATCGTCGAGCATCCATTTGGCATAATCGGGCTTGGTCGCCGTCGGTGCGGTACCAAACAACCCCGAGTAAAAGGCGATCGACTTGTCGAGGTCGGCAACCCCGACGTGCATATGAAAGCGGCTCATGCAGCAGTCCTTTCGGTCTTGTCCTTGGTGTCACAGGGTACAGCGGGCGCGCAGACTGCGCCGCTGCAGCAATTTTCCATCAGGAAGCCGAGCAGCGCGGTCATCGCGCCATAATCGGCAGAATAGATCAGCGACCGCCCGTCGCGGCGCTGCGCGATCAGCCCGGCGTTGGTCAGCTGCGCGAGATGAAAGCTCAGCGACGATGCCGGAACCCCGAGCGCCTCGGCGATCGCCCCGGCCGCCAGCCCCTCGGGCCCGGCCTGCACCAGCAGCCGGAACAGCGCGAGCCGATGCTCCTGCGCCAGCGCGCCCAGCGCGCGAACAACGGTTTCCGACTCCATCGCAGCCTCCATGATTCGATAATCATCGAAATATGGAAATCAGCGCCGGGCGTCAACAGATATTTCGACAAACATCGAAATGATTTTGCGCCTCGTCATTGTGAACGAAGCGAAGCAATGACGAACAATTGGGCGGGACACTAAACCGTCCCCTCTTCCTTCTCCGCCTGCTGCCGCGCCCACATATCGGCATAGAGCCCGCGCATCGCCAGCAGCTGGTCGTGCGTTCCCGTCTCGGCGACGCGGCCCTTGTCGAGTACGATGATCCGGTCGGCGCCGGTTACCGTCGACAGGCGATGCGCGATCACCAATGTCGTGCGCCGCTGCGCAATCCGTTCCAGCATGTCCTGAATTGCCGCCTCGGTGCGGCTGTCGAGCGCGCTCGTCGCTTCATCCAGGATCAGCACCGGCGGGTTTTTCAGCAACGTCCGCGCGATCGCGACCCGTTGCTTTTCGCCGCCCGACAACTTCAACCCGCGCTCGCCGACCTCGGTGTCATAGCCCTGCGGCAGGATCGCGATGAAGCCGTCGATCGCCGCGCCTTCGGCCGCCGCCGCAACCTCGGCAGCGCTGGCGCCTTCGCGGCCATAGGCGATATTGTAACCGATGCTGTCGTTGAACAGTACCGTGTCCTGCGGCACGATACCGATGCTCGCGCGCAGGCTGGCCTGCGTCACCGCGGCAATATCCTGCCCGTCGATTGTGATGCGTCCGCCCTGCGGATCATAGAATCGGAACAGCAGCCGCGCGATCGTCGACTTGCCCGCCCCCGACGGCCCGACGATCGCCAGCGTCTCGCCGGCGCCGACGGCAAAGCTCACGCCGTTCAGGATCGTGCGATCGGGTTCGTAGCCAAAGACGACATTCTCGAACGCCACCGCGCCGCCGTTGACCGCCAGCGGCGCCGCGCCCGGCGCGTCCGAAATCTCCGGCGGCGTATCGATCAGGCGGAACATCGCCTCCATGTCGATCAGCCCCTGGCGGATGACGCGGTACACCATCCCCAGCATGTCGAGCGGGCGGAACAGCTGCGCGAGCAGGGTGTTCACCAGCACCACATCGCCGACCTTATATTCGCCGACCGACCAGCCCCACACGGTGTAGGCCATCGCCCCCGCCAATGCCGCGTTGGTGATCAGGCTCTGCCCGATGTTCAGCCACGCCAGGCTGTTCTCGCTCTTGACCGCGGCACGCGCGTAGCGATCGGCAACGTCGCGGTAGCGCGCTTCCTCGCGGGCTTCGGCACCGAAATATTTGACCGTTTCGTAATTGAGCAGGCTGTCGACGCTGCGCCCGATCGTCAGCGTGTCGAGGTCGTTCATCTGGGTGCGTAGCGCGTTGCGCCAGTCGGTCACCTTGCGCGTGAAGATGATATAAACGATCACCATCAGCGCGGTCGCGCTCGCCAGCCCGAAGCTGAACTTGGTCCAGAAGATGATCAGCACCGCAGCCAGCTCGATGATCGTCGGCGCGATGTTGAACAGCAGGAAATAGAGCATCGTGTCGATACTCTTGGTCCCGCGCTCGATCACCTTGGTCACCTCGCCGGTCCGCCGCGCGAGGTGAAAGCGCAGGCTCAGCGCGTGCAAATGGCTGAAGGTCGCGATCGCCAGCTCACGCGTCGCATCCTGCCCGACGCGCTCGAACACGACGTTGCGGAGATTATCGAACAACACCCCGGCAAAGCGCGCCCCGGCATAGGCGAGCACCAGCCCGATCGCCAGCGCGACGCCCTCTTCCATCCCCGGCGCCATCCGGTCGATCGCCGCGCCATAGAGAAAGCCCATCGACAGCTGGACGCCTTTCGACGCCAGCACGATCAGCCCGGCCCCGATGATACGAACCTTGTGCCCGCGGTGCCCCGCTGGCCACAGATAGGGCAGGAAACGCTTCAGCGTATCGAGAACGGGGGGTTCCTTGGCCGCATCGGCGGAAGTGAGCGTATCGGGCGGCATGTGCGCCCCATGTAGGGGGGCGGGGGCGGAACGCCAAGCAAACTGAATGACAAAGGGAAGCAATCCCTAATATTCGTCATTCCGGTGAAGGCCGGGATGAGGACTGTGGGAGCCGCCTTGCCAGGGTATGTCCTGCTGAGGTTGAATCAAGTCACCCTAGCCCTGAGCCTGTCGAAGGGCGCTTCTCGCCGATAAACGCCCTTCGACAGGCTCAAGGCTACGGATCAATTTGAAAAGAACAGACTCTAGAGTTTCTCGCGCGGCCCCAGATGCCGCATGATCCGTTCGATCAGGCGCCGTTCCTCGCTCGTCGGGGTCGGGATGACTGCCGCGGGCGGCTCGGCGCGGCGGCCGAATGATGGACGGCGCGGGGGAACAAGCGGGGAGAAGCGCATCGGGGGCTCGCCTTCAATGTGCGGCGTCGCCCCCCGGCACCGCGATGGTTCTGGTCCCGCCGCCCATGGTGAAGGCACATGGTTGCAGAACCGTATAAGGCGCTGGTTACTGCTTTCTTTCCGGTACCGTGAAGGTGCCGGTGACGCGCCCGCCGGTGACGCCCGCGATCGGATTGCCGTCGGGACCGCGCGCCGCGCCGCGCCCGTCGACCGTCGCGCGGCCACTGTTGAGATCAATCACCAGCCGCCCGCCGCGCAGATTGTTGCCGCGCTGGCGCAGCTCGACATTGCCGACCATCGTGATCAGGCGGCGGTCGAGGTCATAGATTGCGACATTGCCCGACGCGCGCTCGTCGCCCTTGGTCACCACCACCCCGCCGGTGGCGTCGATGCGGTTGACGTCGGTACCGCCACTACGGGTGTAAGCCGCCGTCAGCCGGGCTGCCGTCAGCGTCAATCCCGCCTGATCCACCCGCACGTTGCCCGAAAAAATGGCGCGATCGGCGCGATCCTGGACCTCGAAGCGATCAGCTCCGAACGTCACCGGCGCGTTGCTGTTGTGATTGGCAAGCGCCTGCGCCTGCGCGACATCCCCGCCGCTGCCCGTCGACAACAGGGCCAGGCTGGTGAGCGAAAAGCCTGCCCCAACCAAGGCCACGCTTTTCATCAACGATAGCCGGTTCATTTGATCACTCCCTGATTGATCCGCAGCCGCGCATTGCCTTCCAGCCGCACGATCCGCTGGTCGAGGTCAGCCGAAAGGCGGTTGGCGGAAAACGTGCCGATGTTCAACGCCCCTTGGACTCCGCCCTGTCCGGTCAAGGTTCGTGTCTTGAGGTCGATCGAAACATTGCTGGCATCGATGCGATATCCGTTGGCACCCCTGACCTGCACCATGCCCGGCACCGCGACCTTTTCGGTTTCCATATTATAGGCGCTGTCGCGCGCGACGATCGTCGCCGGGCCGTCGTCGAGCCGGATCGCACCCGACAGGTCGGTCATCCGCACCACCGGTTCGGCCGAACTTTTCTGCACCGCGCTGCCCGCGAGCAGGGCAAAGGGCTGGCCCTTGGCATCCTGGCCGCGATATTCGGCGCGCGTCACCTTCATCCGCTCGCTCGCCATGTCGACCTTGTCCTTGGCGAGCAGGAAGCTGATCTCTGCACGCTGGGTAAAGGGCGAAAAGACCAGCACCGCCGCGACGACGCCGATCACCAGCGGCAGCCCGTAGCGCAGGATGCGCACCACGCGGTCATGGCTCGATCCGCTGCGCGCCCACATCTGGCGCATCGTGCGGTCAAGGTCGGCGCGTTCGGACATCGAATCGGTTTCCGTCAGCTATGCGCGAAAATGTCGGTTTCGGGCCAGCCGGCAAGGTCGAGCGCGGCGCGCGTCGGCAGGAAATCGAAACAGGCCTGCGCCAATTCGGTGCGCCCCTCGCGCGCCAGCCGCATATCCAGGACCTCTTTCATCGCGTGCAGGAAACGCACGTCGCTCGCGGCATAATCGCGCTGCGCGTCGCTGAGTTCGGCGGCGCCCCAGTCGCTCGACTGCTGCTGTTTCGACACTTCCTGACCCAGAAGTTCGCGCACCAGCTCCTTCAGCCCGTGGCGGTCGGTGTAGGTGCGGACCAGCTTCGATGCGATCTTGGTGCAATAAACGGGCGCGGTAACGACGCCGAGCGCCTGTTGCAGCGCCGCAATGTCGAAACGCGCAAAATGGAACAGTTTCAACCGGTTGGGATCGGTCAAAATAGCCTTCAGCACTGGCGCGTCATAACGGCTGCCGGGAGCGAAGCGCACCAGATGCTCGTCGCCCGACCCGTCACTGATCTGGACCAGGCACAGCCGGTCGCGCAGCGGGTTCAGCCCCATGGTTTCGGTGTCGATCGCAACGGCGCCCGGACCCAATGCGCCGGCGGGCAAATCTTCTTCGTGGAAATATACGCTCATTCGCCCGCCTTAGGCCAAGCCGCCTTGCCGCTCAATGACTGGTTTTCCCGGCGCTGGCCGATCCGCCGCCAGCCCGCGGCAAAGCGCGGTTCGTCCGGCATCGGCGGCTTGAATTTTCCGTTCGCAGATGCAGAATGTTTAAGCTATATATTGCGTCGTTAGCGGCATGGGGCGAGTCTGTGCCCGTGGTGAAGTGCGTCCCCGTCCGACGCAAGGCGCCGATCATATGGGGTATGGACGAACCGAAAGCGACTATTAGACAATGAGTTTCAACAAGGATCGCCGCGGCCAGCGGGGGCGCGGCAAGCGCGATGATTTCGGCAATTTCGACAGCTTCGAACCTGCACCTTATGGCGGCGACAGCTACGGCGGCGGTAACCGCGGTGGCGGTTATGGCGATCGTGGCGGCTTCGGCGGCGGCGATCGCGGCGGTTTTGGCGGTGGCGACCGCGGCGGCTTCGGCGGCGGCGATCGTGGCGGCTTCGGCGGCGGACGTGGCGGCGGCATGCCGGCACAGGTCGTTGGCGAAGGCCAGGGTACGGTCAAATTTTTCAACGCTTCCAAAGGTTTTGGTTTCGTTGCCCGTGACGATGGCGGGGAAGACGTGTTCGTGCACATCAGCGCGGTCGAACAGGCCGGGCTGCAAGGTCTGGCCTCGGGCCAGCCGCTCGGCTTCACGCTGGTCGAACGCAACGGCAAGGTGTCGGCCATCGATCTGAAGATCGAAGGCGAACCGATGCCGGTCGAAGAATTCGCGCCGCGCCAGCGTGACGATCGCGGCGCGCCGGGTGGCGCCCGCGGGCGTCGCCAGCTGACCGGTGAACGCACCTCGGGCACGGTCAAATTCTTCAACACGACGAAGGGCTTCGGCTTTATCGCGCGCGACGACGGACAGGCCGACGCCTTTGTCCACATCAGCGCGGTGCAGCGCGCCGGCATGGCGGGCCTCGACGAAGGCGACCGCGTCGCTTTCGACATCGAAGTCGACGATCGCGGCAAGTTCGCCGCGGTGAACATCCAGCCGCATCAGGACTGATCGGCCGATAACCGGATATGAAAAGGGCGGCTTGCGGGCCGCCCTTTTTTGTTTGGCTGCGGTTGGGTTTCCGGCCGAAACTAGCCGTCGCCCCCGCGCAGGCGGGGGCCGCTGTCGGTTTACGCCGCTATGCAGAAATAGGCCGCTAGAGTTCTGTCCAGTTCAAATTGATCCGTAGCCCTGAGCCTGTCGAAGGGCGCTTCTCGCCGATAATCGCCCTTCGACAGGCTCAGGGCTACGGTGACTTGATTCAACCTGAGCGGGTCAGACGCTAGCGGCCCCCGCCTTCGCGGGGGCGACGGTTTAGGTGCGTCCGCTCCCCACCCCCAAATCCGGCGGGTCTCAATAGCCCAGCGTCGCCTCCAGGAACCAGATCCGCTGCTGCGTCTCGTCGGCCCAGGTGTCGACCAGCCCGCTCGTCGCGATGTCGCCGTCGGCCTCCGCCGCGGCCTTGACCTCTTTCAGCTGGCCCAGCAAAATCTTGTTGTCGTCGGCCAGCGTCCGGATCATCGCCTCGGCATCGGCGCCCGCCGTATCATCGTCGCGAATCGACGCACGGCGGCCGATGTCGCCGATCGACTGGAGGGTCCGCGCGCCATTCTTGCGCACCCGTTCGGCGATCAGGTCGGTGGTCGCGAAAATCTGTGCCGCCTGTTCGTCGAACAGCAGATGCAGTTCGCGAAAGCGCGGCCCCTGCACGTGCCAGTGATAATTTTTGGTCTTGAGATAGAGAGCAAAGCTGTCGGCGAGCAGCGCGTTGAGCGCGTCGGCTACCGCCGGTTGGTTGTTCTGGGACATGGGAATATCCTTTCTGCTGCCCCTATATAGGGACTGCCGCGCCGTTTGCCATGAAAGCTGTCGGTTGCACTCATCGGCAAAAGCGATGAAGCATGGACTGCAAAACGCGTCAGCCGATCAAACCAAATGCGCCCATCGCGGTGCGCAGCCCCCAGATCGTCAGGATCACGGCGCTCGCCCAGCGCACGACATGCGCCGCACGCCGATCGGCCAGCGTCGGGCCAAAAGCAAGGAATGGCAGCATCGCCAGCGTCCAGCCGACCAGCGCGCCCGCCGCCGCCCATTGCCCCGCGCCGCTGGTCGCCGCCAGCGCGCCGATCAGGAAATGGCTGCGGTCGCCGAACTGCGCAATCAGCAGCCGCCCCGCCAGCATCGTCGGGGTCGCGGTCAAAGCCTTGTCGTCAAACAACAACCCCCGCCCGCGCCACAGCAGCGCCGCGGCGGCCGAAAGCATGGCGAAGGCCACCAGCAGCGCCGCGACGCCCTGTCCGATCATCCGGTTGGCGATCGCCCCCGCGGTTGCCGCGATGATGGCATTGAGCAGGAAGGCGCCAAAAGCGATGCCGAAGACGACACGCCGGTCCGGGCGCGCGCTGAGCAGCCGCGACAGCAAAATCCCGCTGCGCCCGTCGGCATTGGCCAGCAGCACCGCCACCAGCGCGAGCATGATTGCATCCATGAAAACCCGTCTGAATTGTCAGGTGGGAACCGTCAATGACCGAGCCGCATCGCGACCGATGCCAGCCACGCCTCTTGTGCGGCAGCAGGCAGAGGGCCGCGCGGCACCGTCGCGGCGTCGCTCATCGCGTCAAGATAGGTCAGGATCGCGGCGCGATAGCCACCACCGGCGACCGCCGATTCGAGCCGGCTCGCCAGCGTTTCGACCGCAGCAAAGCCGTTGTCGCGCGCCAGGCAGCGGATGTCATCGATGCCCTGGACGATCTGGGCCAGCGCGCAATGCGGCAGCGCTTCGGCCAGCGCGCCGATCTGCCCGGTAATCCGGTCCTGAATGTCATGATATGGGTCGGCTTGGGTACGCATCACTCACCCCCCTTTTCGGACAATGAATGTCCTGACGGGACGATGCGCTCATTTGGTTAATGGCGGGTTAGCGGTGACCGGGGGCCGAACCCTGCCCCTGCTTGTTGCGATACATATCACGGTCGGCGGCAGCCAAAATGTCCGATTCGGTCATCCCCGACTGGAGCATCGCGATCCCGAAACAGGCCGACAGCGCGATTTCATGCCCGTCATACGCCGCGGGCGCCGCCGTCAGCACATCGCCCAGCCGGGCGATCTGGGCGCGCGCGCCCTCTTCGCTCGACTGGTCGAGGATCAGCCCGAATTCGTCGCCGCCGATGCGCGCCGCGACATCGGTGGCGCGGATCGATTCGGCGAGCCGCTTGGCAATCTCCATCAGGGCGAAGTCGCCCGCGGCATGGCCAAAGCTGTCATTGATATATTTCAGCTGGTTGACGTCGACAAACACCACTGCGGCGCGCTCGGCATGGCGCTCGAATCGCGCGATGCGGTGATGGATCGCGGTCAGGAAATAGCGGCGGTTGAACAAGGGGGTCAGCGTGTCCCGTTCCGACACCCGTTCCAGTTCGGCCACGGCGATCTTCAGCACCCGGTTTTCGCGGCGCAGCGCGTCGCGTTCCCGGCGGATCTCCCGCAGCTGATCTTCGATGGAGTCGACGGCGACGGAGCCGAACTGGTCGACCGCGATCCGTGCCCCCCCTACGCTATCCATTCAACGTCCCCGCAAACCAACCCTTATTCATCGGCCCGATGCCGACGGATATTGCGCGGCAACCCTAGCTGCGACTTGATACCAATCGGTAAACGCGCGAGTCAGTATTGCATGTTCGGTGCCGTTGCCCGCGCGCGGCGCAGTCGCTAGGGGGGTGCGGCGGCGATTCATCGCGCGAATAACGGCCGCTGTGTGGAGGGTTGGGTGATGGGCGACGAAGCGCCGCAAGTCGGTGTTATCATGGGCAGCCAGTCGGACTGGCCGACGATGGCCCATGCGGTCCAGATCCTCGAACAATTCGGCATCGCGCACGACGTCCAGATCGTGTCGGCGCACCGCACCCCCGATCGCCTCGTCGACTATGCCAAAGGCGCCGCGGCGCGCGGCCTGCGAGCGATCATCGCCGGCGCGGGCGGCGCCGCGCATCTGCCCGGCATGGTCGCGGCGATGACGCGGGTGCCCGTGCTCGGCGTCCCCGTCCAGTCGGCGGCCCTGAACGGGGTCGACAGCCTCTATTCGATCGTCCAGATGCCCGGCGGTGTGCCCGTCGCGACCTTTGCAATCGGCAAGGCGGGGGCGACCAATGCCGGCCTGTTCGCCGCCGCGCTGCTCGCCAATAATGACTCCGATCTGGCGCAAAAACTCGATGCCTGGCGCGCCGAACAGACCAACAGCGTCGCCCCCCACCCAGTACGCGAGGGCTGATCGCTTGCTCGCACCCGGTTCGACGATCGGCATCCTCGGCGGCGGCCAGCTCGGCCGGATGCTCAGCGTTGCGGCGGCGCAGCTTGGCTATCAGGTGCATATCTACGCCCCCGACCATGAAAGCGTCGCAGCCGAGGTCGCGGCGCACCACACGCAGGCGGCATGGGACGACGAACCGCGCCTCGCCGCCTTTGCCGCGGGTTGCGACGCGGTGACGATCGAGTTCGAAAATGTCCCCGTCGATACGGTCCGCTTCCTGTCGGGGCATGTGGCGGTGCGCCCCGGCGCGCAGGCGCTCGAGATCGCGCAGGACCGGCTGACCGAAAAGAATTTCGTGACCGGGCTCGGCGGGCGCCCCGCCCCCTTTGCCGCCGTCCCCGACCGCGCTGCGCTGGGCGCCGCGCTCGCCGAAATCGGCGCGCCCGCGATCCTCAAGACGCTGCGCATGGGCTATGACGGCAAGGGGCAGGCGCGGCTCGCGACCCCCGCCGACGCCGACGCCGCGTGGGACGGCATCGACCGCCATGCCGCGATCCTCGAAGGCTTTGTCACCTTCGCGCATGAATTTTCGGTCATTCTGGTGCGCGGCATCGATGGCGAGACGCGCTTCTGGGACAGCAGCGTCAACGTCCACGAAGGCGGCATCCTCGCCACCTCCAGCCTGCCGCCGCCGCAAATCGTCCGCGACCAACAGGACGAAGCGCGCGCGCTGATGGCGCGCATCGCCGACGATCTCGACTATGTCGGGGTGCTGACCGGCGAGTTCTTTGCCACCGCCGATGGCCCGATCTTCAACGAGATGGCGCCGCGCGTCCACAACAGCGGCCACTGGACGATCGAAGGCGCGGTCACCAGCCAGTTCGAAAACCATATCCGCGCGGTCGCCGGGCTACCGCTCGGCAGCACCGCGACCACCGCGCTTCCCGTCACGATGCGCAACCTGATCGGCGCCGACATCGGCGCCGTCCCCGCGCTGCTCGCCGACGGCGCGTGCCACGTTCATCATTATGGCAAGACCGAGGTGCGCGCCGGCCGCAAGCTCGGCCACGCAACCTGGGTCGGAACCACGCCGGCATGAATCACCCCAAAATCACCCTGATCCTCGCGCGCGCCGCCAATGGCGTGATCGGCGCGGGCGGCAAGATGCCCTGGCACCTGCCCGCCGACCTCCGCCGCTTCAAACAGCTCACCATGGGCCGACCGATGATCATGGGGCGCAAGACCTTCGACAGCCTGCCCGCAATTCTGGAAGGGCGCCGCCACATCGTCCTCACCCGCGATCCCGACTGGCAGGACGAGGGCGCCGAGCCCGTCGCGACGATCGAGGAAGCCCTGAAGCTCGCCAACGCCCCGCACGTCATGGTGATCGGCGGCGCCGAAATCTATCGCCTGTTCCTGCCCCAGGCCGACCGCATCGAGCTGACCGAAGTCGGGCTCGAACCGAAAGGCGACGCGGTCATCGCCTATCCCGACCCCGCCGAATGGCGCGAAGTCGCGCGCGACGATCATCCCGCCGACGACGCCGGGCGCCCCGCATACAGTTTCGTCACATTGACAAGGATCTAGACCGATGCGCCGCTGGCTGACCGGAATCCTGCTCGTCATCGCTCTCGCCGCACTCGCCTTTTTCGCGCTCGCGCCGGGGATCATCGAGCGCGGCACCAACCAGATCGACGGCAAGCCGCTGCCGCAAGTCAGCGAGCGCGCCAAGGCGCTGCACAAAACGCTGACCATCGTCGACCTGCACAGCGACACCCTGCTGTGGAAACGCGACATCCTCGACCGCGCGACCCGCGGCCATATGGACCTGCCGCGGCTCGAGGACGGCAATGTCGCGCTGCAAATCCTCGCCAGCACGACCAAATCGCCCAAGGGGCAGAATTACGACGCCAACAGCGGCGACACCGACAATATCACCAGCCTGGTGATCGCGCAGCTCCAGCCGGTGCGGACGTGGAACTCGCTGCTCGAACGCTCGCTGTGGCACGCCGAAAAGCTGCACCGCGCGGTGGCGGCGTCGGACGGCAAGCTGCGCGCTGTCGCCACCGCCGCCGATCTCGACGCGCTGCTTGCGGCGCGCAGGGGCAAGCCGCTGACCACCGGCGCGCTGCTCAGTATCGAAGGGTTGCACCCGCTCGAGGGCAAGCTCGCCAATTTGGGCAAGCTCTACGCTGCGAGCTTCCGCATGGCGGGGCTCACCCATTTCTTCGACAATGATCTCGCCGGATCGATGCACGGGCTCAAGAAAGGCGGCCTCACCCCGTTCGGGCGCCAGGTCGTCACCGCGATGGAGGCGAAGGGCATGATCGTCGATATCGCGCATTGCTCGAACGCCTGCGTCGCCGACATCCTCAAAATGGCGCGCCGCCCCGTCGTCTCGAGCCACGGCGGGGTGCAGGCGACGTGCAAGGTCAATCGCAACCTCTCCGACGAACAAATCCGGGGCGTCGCCGCAACGGGTGGCCTTGTCGGCATCGGCTATTGGGACGCCGCGATCTGCGACACCTCGCCCGCCAGCATCGCCAAGGCGATGAAGCATGTCCGCGACCTCGTCGGCATCGACCATGTCGCGCTCGGCAGCGACTATGACGGCGCCACCACGGTGCGTTTCGACACGTCGAAGCTGGTGCAGGTGACGCAGGCGCTGATCGACGCCGGGTTCAGCGACGCCGAAATCCGCGCCGCGATGGGCGGCAATGCGGTGCGCGTGCTCAAGGCGGGGCTGGTTCCACTGACGCCGCCTGCGCCATGACCGTGCGGCGTATCGGTGCAGCGCTGATCAAGCCCCTCCCCTTCAGGGGAGGGGTTGGGGTGGGGGCCAGCGGTCTTGCGCAGCGTTCGCGGCCCACCCCGCTGCGACTAGCGAACAAGTTCGCAAGTCTCGCTGCCCCTCCCCTGAAGGGGAGGGGTTGGCGATGATCTGCCTCGACGGCCACGCCCGCATCGATGCTCCGCTGCGCGGCGGCGTCCTTGCGCTCGGCAACTTCGACGGCTTCCACGCCGGGCACCAAGCGGTCGTCGGCCGCGCCGTCCGCCACGCAAAGGACGAAGGCCGCCCCGCGATCGTCGCGACCTTCGACCCGCATCCGGTGCGCTTCTTCAAACCCGACGTCCCGCCCTTCCGCCTCACCACGCTCGACCAAAGGCAGGAACTTTTCGCCGCGGCGGGCGCCGACGCGATGCTTGTCCTGCCCTTCGACGCCGCGCTCGCAGGGACGACGGCGGAGGATTTCATCACCGGCCTGCTGCTCGACCGCTATGGCGCCGCGGGGGTCGTCACCGGCGCCGACTTCGTGTTCGGCAAGGGCCGCGGCGGCGATGTCGTGACGCTGGCCGACCACGCCCGCCGCCTCGGCTTCTTCACCGAGATGGTGGCGCCGGTCGAGGACGACGCGGTGATCTCGTCGAGCCGCATCCGCGAAGCGCTGCAGGCAGGTGACTGCCCGACCGCCGCGCGCCTGCTCACCCGCCCCTTCACCGTGCGCGGCCGCGTCGAGCATGGAGACAAGAACGGGCGCCTGCTCGGCTTTCCCACCGCCAATATCGACATGGGCAATTATCTGCGCCCGAAATACGGCATCTATGCCGTAACCGGGAAACTGCCGGACGGGCGGATCCTGAAAGGCGCCGCGAACCTCGGCATCCGCCCGAGCTTCGTGCCGCCGAAGGAACTGCTCGAACCGCATTTCTTCGACTTCGCCGAGGATCTGTACGGCCAGGAAATCGACGTCGCTTTTCGCGCTTTCATCCGGCCCGAGGCGAAATATGACAGCATGGACGCGCTGATGGCGCAGATCGCCAAGGATTGCGATGCGGCGAGGGATTTGTTGGCGGACCTATAATTCTTCGTCACCCCGGACTTGATCCGGGGTCCATGCGGCGCGGCGGGAATGGACCCCGGATCAAGTCCGGGGTGACGATTGGGGGGACGAAATGACGCACGACGACTGGGCCACCGCCCTCGAAGGCCCGCAGAAAAAGCCGCTGCGTCGCGGCACCAAAATCGCGCTGTGGCTTTTCGCCGCGCTCGTCGCCTGGCTCACCCTCAGCAACGCGAGCTGGCTTGCACCCGCCCCCGCCGGCAAGCCCAAACTCATCGCCCACCGCGGCGTCTATCACCTCTATGACAAGCGCGCCGCGGTCGGCCGCGACACCTGCACCGCCATCCACGCCTATCCGCCCGACCATGAGGTGTTCGAAAACACACCCGAATCGATGCGCTGGGCGGTCGGGCTCGGCGCCAACATGGTCGAGGTCGATGTCGCGCCGACGAAGGACGGGCGCATGGTGCTGTTCCACGACTGGACCGTCGATTGCCGCACCGACGGCAAGGGGGACACCCGCGACCTGACGCTGGCCGAGCTCAAGGCGCTCGACATCGGCCATGGCTATACCGCCGACGGCGGCAAGACCTTCCCGCTGCGCGGCAAGGGGGTCGGCAAGATGCCGACGGTCGAGGAGGGGCTGGCAGCGCTCCCCGTCCATCCGATCCTGTTCAACTTCAAGTCGAAAAATCCCGCCGAGGCCGACCAGCTGTTCGCGATCCTCCGGGTCTCGGGCCGCGACAGCGCCAGGCTCGGCGACGCCTTTTACGGCCACGAAGCCCCGGTCAAGCGGATGCGCGAGCTGCTCCCCGCCAACTGGTCGTTCGACCTCAAGCGCGAGGGCATGGCCTGCACCAAAGACTATGTGATGTACGGCTGGACCGGCATCGTCCCCGAAAGCTGCCGGAACGGCATTCTGGGTATCCCGATCAATTATCAATGGGCCTTCTGGGGCTGGCCCGACCGGCTGATCGCCCGCATGGACAGCGTCGGCGCCCGCGTCATCGTCTTTGGCCCCTATGAACGCGGCAAATCGAACGAAGGCCTCTCCACCCCGCAGCAACTTGCCAAAATCCCCGCCAGCTTCAACGGCTATATCTGGGTCGAAGACATCCGCGCGGTCGGCCCGGCGCTGCGCCCGCGACAGAAATGAATTCGCGCAGAGAGCGCAGAGGACGCAGAGGAATTGTGTTCACGCGGAGACGCGGAGCCGCGGAGAAGAAGGATTAGCGGCTTTGCCGCCCTTTCTCTTTTTCTGCGATCTCTACGATCTCTGCGCGAATCCCTTCACTTCTTTCCCTCCGCGTCTCCGCGTCTCCGCGTGAACCTCTGGCCAGCACCGCCCCCCCGCGCCCATAAGCTTTGCGCCCGCGCAAATCTGCGCTAAGCGCCGCGCACCATGACCGACAGCACGCCCACCGCCGAACAGCGCGACTATCGCGACACCGTCTTCCTGCCCAAGACCGACTTCCCGATGAAGGCCGGCCTGCCGCAGAAGGAGCCGCTGATTCTGGCGAAGTGGCTCGAGGGCAACCTCGAAGGGCAGATTCGCGAAAACCGCAAGGGCCGCGACCAGTTCATCCTCCACGACGGCCCGCCCTATGCCAATGGCGACATGCACATCGGCCATGCGCTCAACCATATCCTGAAGGACATGGTCGTCCGCACCCAGACGCTGAAGGGCAAGGACGCGCCTTATGTGCCCGGCTGGGATTGCCACGGCCTCCCGATCGAGTGGAAGGTCGAGGAGCAGTATCGCAAGAAGAAACTCAACAAGGACGAGGTGCCAGTCGAGGAATTCCGCGCCGAATGCCGTGCCTATGCGCAGCATTGGGTCGACACCCAGCGCGAGCAGCTGAAGCGCCTCGGCATCGGCGGCGACTGGGACCATCCGTACCTCACGATGGATTATGAGGCCGAAGCCACCATCGTGCGCGAATTGCTCAAATTCGCCGCCAACGACATGCTCTATCGCGGCGCCAAGCCGGTGATGTGGTCCCCGGTCGAAAAGACCGCCCTCGCCGAGGCCGAGATCGAATATGAGGATATCACGTCAACACAGATCGATGTGGCGTTCGAGATTGTCGAAAGCCCGATCGCGGAACTGGTCGGCGCACATGCCGTCATCTGGACGACGACGCCGTGGACGATCCCGGTCAACCAGGCTTTGGCCTATGGGCCCGAGATTGACTATGCTCTTTACTCTTGCGCCAGTTCTGACGGCGAAAACTTCGGGCGATTTTTGGTCGCCACCGAGCTTGTCGATTCATGGCAGGAACGAGCCGAGGTAAATCTCAGGGCTGGCTTACCACAGGGTGCGACACTTTTGTGGAAGCATGAAAGCTTTCACTTGGGTGAGCAGTTGGCCGGCACCATCGCCCGCCACCCGATGCACGCACTCGGCGGCTTCTTCGCGCGCCCGCGCCCCTTCCTTGCGGGCGATTTCGTCACCACCGACAGCGGCACCGGGCTCGTCCATATGTCGCCCGACCATGGCGAGGACGATTTCGACCTCTGCAAGGCGAACGGGCTCGACCCCGTCTTCGCGGTCGAGGGCGATGGCAAATATCGCGAGGACTGGGGCTGGTTCGGCGGCCAAGGCTCGGTGATCAACCCCAAGTTCAACGCCCCCGACGGCCCGATCTGCACCGACCTGCGCGAAGCCGGCGGGCTGCTGGCGGCGTCGGCCGACTATAAGCACAGCTATCCGCACAGCTGGCGCTCGAAGGCGAAGGTCATCTATCGCTGCACCCCGCAATGGTTCGTGCCGATGGACAAGGTGATGACGCATATCGAGCCCAAGGCGCCGCGCGAACAGCGCTGGGAAAGCGAAGGCGGCGCGATCAACCCGGCCGAGGAGGATCTGTGCGCCGCGCCAACGCTGCGGCAGGCCGCGATGCACGCGATCGACCGCACCCGCTTCGTCCCAGAAAAGGGGCGCAACCGCATCGGGTCGATGGTCAAGGACCGCCCCGACTGGGTGCTCAGCCGCCAGCGCGCGTGGGGCGTCCCGATCACGCTCTTCGTCGACCGCAAGACCGGCCACTATCTCAATGACCCGGTGGTCAACGACCGCATCGTCGCGGCGGTCCGCGAGGGCGGCGTCGATGCGTGGAACGACGCGCGCGCGCAGGAATATCTGGGCGACGCCTACAGCGCCGCCGATTACGAGCGCATCACCGACATTCTCGACGTCTGGTTCGATTCGGGCTGCACCCACGCCTTCGTCCTCGAAAGCGGCAAATGGCCCGCGCTCGTCCGCCACGACGGCGGCACCCACAGCGCCGACCTCTATCTGGAGGGCAGCGACCAGCATCGCGGCTGGTTCCAGTCGTCGCTGCTGGAGTCCTGCGGCACGCGCGGCCAGGCGCCGTACAAGGCGGTGCTGACCCACGGCTTCACGATGGATTCCAAGGGCTTCAAAATGTCGAAGTCGCTCGGCAACACGATCAGCCCCATCGACCTGATGCGCGACTATGGCGCCGACATCTTGCGGCTGTGGGCGCTGAGCGTCGACTTCACCGACGACCACCGCATCGGCAAGGAAATCCTCGCCGGCGTCGCCGACCAGTATCGCAAGCTCAGGAACACCTTCCGCTATCTATTGGGGGCGCTGGAAGGCTTCACCGAGGAGGAGCGCATCACCGACATAGCGGCGATGCCCGAACTCGAACGCTATATGCTCTCGCTGCTCGCCGATCTCGACGCCAAGCTGGCGCAAGCGGTCGATGATTTCGACTTCAACAGCTACACCCGCCTGCTGTCGGACTTCTGCAACGAAGACCTGTCGGCCTTCTATTTCGACATCCGCAAGGACAGCCTCTACTGCGACATCGGCCCCGCCGCGCCGCTCGGCACCGACAAGCGCCGCGCGTACCGCACGGTGCTCGACACTTTGTTCCACGCGCTGGTGCGCTACGCGGCGCCGGTGCTGGTGTTCACCAGCGAAGAGGTGTGGGGGACGCGCTATCCGGATGCGGGTTCGGTCCACCTCCTCGAATGGCCCACCCTCCCCACTCTCAATCGTCATCCCGGCGAAGGCCGGGATCTCGACGGTGGGGATCCCGGCCTTCGCCGGGATGACGAACTGGTGAGACGTTGGAAACTGATCCGCTCTGCGCGCGAGCAGGCCTTCAATGTCCTAGAGCCAATGCGCCGGTCAAAAGAGATCGGGTCAAGCCTGATCGCCGACCTGCGTATTGAACCGGCAAAAGAAGCAAATTTCGAAACGCTGAACTCGGTCGACCTCGCTGAGATTTTGATCTGCGCGTCTGTCGTTGTCAGCCGCCCCACCGGCGGATACTCGGTCATCAGCACCAATCCTGACGATCCAGATTCGCAGTATAGCTATGGCGGAGCGGAGATCGCAGGCTTTGTGTCGCCAAATCACAAATGCGGCCGCTGCTGGCGCCACCTTCCCGAAGTTACCGAGGACGGCAACTTGTGCAATCGCTGCGAAACAGTATTGAACCCGGCATGACAAATTCCCGTTCGCCGCACCTGCGCTTTGGCCTGTTGGTTGCCGCCTTCGCCTTCATCCTCGATCAGGTGACCAAATGGGTGATCATCACCCCGCTGTCGCTCGAAGCGAAGCGCGAGATCGAGCTGATGGAAATCTTCAACCTGACCTGGGCCGAAAATTGCGGCATTTCGCTGTCGATGTTCGCCAATTGCACCGACACGACGCGCTGGACGCTGGTCGCGGTCACCGCGCTGGTCGCGGGCGCCGTCGCGATCTGGATGACGCGCGAACAGGCGAAGGGCGACGTGATCGCGCTCGCGATGATCCTCGGCGGCGCGCTTGGCAATATCGTCGACCGCGTGCGCTATGGCTATGTCGTCGATTTCGCCGACCTGCATTTCGGCGATTTCCGCCCTTTCATGATCTTCAACGTCGCCGATGCCTGCATCTCGATCGGGGTGCTTTTGCTGGTTGCGCGCGCGCTGCTCTTCGGCGAAAAGGCCTCCGATGCGGACGCCAAACCGTCCGCGAAGTAAACGGGGCGCATAGGAGTTATTTGCAGTGAACCGGACCAAAGTCATCCTGGCCGCCTCGATCCTGGCCACCACCCTGTCGGCCTGCGGGTCGAACAATTTGTTCAGCCGCGACCGGCCCGATGAATTTGCCGTGTCGCGTCAGGCGCCGCTCGTCGTGCCGCCCGATTTCGCGCTGACCCCGCCCGCCCCCGGCACCGCGCGTCCCGGCGGCGAAACCACCGCGGAACAGACGCTGCGCGCGCTGTTCGGCGGCCCCTCGGCGCGCAGCCCCAACGAAGCCGCGGTGATCAGCAGCGCCGACGGCGCCCGCGCCGACCCCGGCATCCGCAGCCAGGTCGGCAGCCCCGACACGCAGGTCGTCGACAAGGGCCTGGTCGTCCGCGATATCCTCGCCGCCCCCGAAGGCGACGGCCGCGACGCGCAGGCGGCGATTCCGGGCGCATAAGCCCGTCTTGCGAGGTCAGTAGATTCCCGGCCCGGCATCGCCCGGGCCGTTTTCTTTTGGCGCGCGCGGCAGCCATGTATCGCCCCACGTCTTGATCGCGTCATAGGTCGGGCGCAGCGCCTCTCCCGCAGCGGTCAGGCGATAGGCGGCGCGCTTGCCGTCGGGCGGCACCCGCTCCATCACCCCCGCCTCGACCAGCCAGCCGAGCCGCGAGGTCAGCGCGGCGCGCGAGATGTCCAGCCGGCCCACAAAATCCTCGAAACGGTCGAAGCCCAGAAACGCTTCGCGCAGGATCAGCAGCACCCAGCGGTCGCCGAGCAGCCGCGAGGCGCGGCCGACGGCGCAGGGCGAACGCGAGGGCACATATTCCTTCATAAGTCTGGATTTAAGACTTGACGCCGCCGCGCGCAAGCGGCGATAAGGTCTGCAATCCAGACAAAAAGGCTCTCCCCATGCGCGGACACCGTTTTGCCAGCAACGACGAAGCCGTCGCCTATATGAAAAGCGTCGCGGTCGACGCATCGGGCTTTACCGCATTTCTCGGCGTCGAGCCGATCCGCTGTTTCGACGGCGAGGCCGAACTGCTGCTCGCGCTGCGCCCCGACATGACCCAGCATCACGGCTTTGCGCATGGCGCGATCGTCGGGCTGATGGCCGACAATGCGTGCGCCTGGGCGGCGTCGAGTGTGATCGGCGACGTCGTTACCGGCAGCTACACGATCAACTTCCTCGCCCCCGCAAAGGGCAGTCATCTGCGCTCGCGCGGTACGGTGATCAAGGCCGGCAAACGGCAGGCGATCGTCCGCGCCGACGTCTGGGCCGAAGGGGGCGGCGAAGAACCGCGCCGCTGCGCGATCGCGCAGGCGACGATCGTCCCGGTCGGCTAGCGGAAAAGCTGCGACACGATTGTAAACAGCAGCAGCGCCTCGACCATCGCGCGCGAGGCATGGCCCGCAGCGCGCCAATAGCCGCTGCCCAAATGATGCGCGAACCAGAAAATCTGCAAGGTGCCGAACCACAGCAGCGCAAAGACGAGCAGCGCGAATCCCGCCACTGCCCAGACGCCATCCATTCGCATCAGAATCGACGCGCCGCTGACCATCATCGCGAACGGCGCGGTGACATAGCATTGGCTGTAAAAGGGCGCCTTGAGCGGTCCGCGGTCCAGCTTCACATGCCGCGCCCGCACCAGCCGCGCCGCCATGATCAGCGGGAAAATGCTGAAAAAGGCGACGCGCACCAATATCAGGCTGCTGTCGTCGCTGACAAAGGCGCTCAGCCCGGTCTTGCCAGTGACCAGCTCGTCCTGCCCGACCAGCGACAGTTCGGCGGCGTGGGTCAGCGCGATCGTCAGCAGCAGGAACAGCGGCGGCGACAGCGTATCGGTATATTGCCGCGCCGCCGGATCGCCGAGTTCGGATTCCGAATAGGTCATCATCGTCAGCGGCTTGGTCAGCGTCCGCCACAGCGTGACCGGATAAAAGATCAGCCACGACATGATCTCATAGAGCAGCTCGTCGAGCGACTGGATGAGTTTCAGGAAATCCATTGGCGCCTGCCCCCTTGTCTTACTATTGGTCGCCCACCGGAAAATGTCCATTCCGGTTCGGTCGATCTGCGGCCAATCTTGCGGACGGGGGCACTTTGCTATACATGTATAGCAAAGGAGCTGGATCATGCTTGCCATTCGCCTCGACAAGGAATTGGAAGATCGGCTTGCAAAGGCCGCGAAGCTGTCTGGCCGTACAAAAACCGCGCTCGCTCGCAAGGCGATCGAGGAATATATCGACGAGCTTGAGGATATCGCGCTGCTTGAGGCTGCGCTGGCCGATTACGATCCCAGCAAAAATATCTCGATCGAGCAGATGAGGCGTGAACTTGGTCTGGACGCTTGAGGTCTCGGACCAAGCTCGGAAGCAGCTTCGCAAGATCGACGTCAAACAGGCTGACCGAATTACGCTGACGATGATCGAAATCTCGCAGCTGGATAATCCCCGCCAGCGAGGTCAAGCCCTGACAGGCGATTATGCCGGTCATTGGCGCTATCGCATCGGCAATTATCGCGTTGTCGCAAAAATCGAAGACGGTCGAATGGTGATCGTCGTCATCGCCGTCGGCCATCGCCGCGAGATTTATCGCTAAGCCCGCGCCCCCGCTTCCTCGACCCCCGCGCTGTTATGCCGCAGCGCTTTCAGCACGCAATCGACGATCTGCGGCGCGTTGAGCCCCGCGGCATCATATTGCAGCTCGGGCTTGTCCTGATCCTGAAACACATCGGGAAGGCGCAGCGTGCGCAGCTTGAGTCCCGCGTCGATCAGCCCCTCGTCGCTCGCCAGCGTCAGCACATGCGCGCCCAGCCCGCCGACGCTGTTTTCCTCGACGGTCACGCACACTTCATGGGCGGCGAGCGTCTTGCGGATCAATTCCTCGTCGAGCGGCTTCGCGAAGCGCAGGTCGATCACGCTCGTCGACAGCCCGCGCGCCTCCAACGTGTCGGCGGCCTTGAGCGCTTCGCCGAGCCGCGTGCCGAGCGAGAAGATCGCGACCGTCTTGCCGCTCCGCACGACGCGCCCCTTGCCGATCTCCAGCTTCTCGGGAACTGCGGGCAGCGCCACCCCGGTGCCATTGCCGCGCGGATAACGGAAGGCGATCGGGCCATCATCATATTCCGCGGCGGTGTAGGTCATATGGACCAGCTCGGCCTCGTCCGCCGCCGCCATCACCACCATATTGGGCAGCGTCGCGAGATAGGTAACGTCGAACGACCCCGCGTGGGTCGATCCGTCGGCACCGACCAGCCCGGCGCGGTCGATCGCGAAACGCACCGGCAGATTCTGGATCGCTACGTCGTGGACGACCTGATCATAGGCGCGCTGGAGGAAGGTCGAATAGATCGCGCAGAATGGGCGCATCCCCTGCGCCGCCAATCCCGCGGCAAAGGTCACCGCATGCTGTTCGGCGATGCCGACGTCGAAGCTGCGCGCCGGATGCGCCTTTGCAAATTTGTCGACCCCGGTCCCCGACGGCATCGCCGCGGTGATCGCGACGATGCGCGGATCGCTGTCGGCCAGCTTCGCCAGCGTTTCGCCGAACACATTCTGGTAAGCGGGCGGTCCCGGCGGCGCCTTCACCTGTTCGCCGGTGATCACGTCGAATTTCTGGACGCCATGATATTTGTCCGCCGCGGCCTCGGCGGGGGCATAGCCCTTGCCCTTCATCGTCACCGCATGGATCAGCACCGGGCCATGGTCACTGTCGCGCACATTTTCCAGGATCGGGATCAGATGGTCGAGGTTATGCCCGTCGATCGGCCCGACATAATAAAAGCCGAGTTCCTCGAACAAAGTGCCGCCCATCGCCATGCCGCGGGCATATTCGTCGGTCTTTTTCGCCGCCTTGTGCAGCGGTTCGGGCAATTTGCGGGCAAAGCGCCGCGCGATCTCGCGCAGCTCGATGAACGGCCGCGACGACACCAGCTTGGCGAGATAGGCCGAGAGTCCGCCAACGGGCGGCGCAATCGACATGTCATTGTCGTTCAGGACGACGATCAGCCGGTTGCCCGCCTGCTGCGCATTGTTCATCGCCTCATAGGCCATGCCCGCCGACATCGACCCGTCGCCGATCACCGCGATTGCGCGGCCCGGCTGGTCCTTCAGCTTGTTGGCGATCGCAAAGCCCAGTGCGGCGCTGATCGAGGTCGACGAATGCGCCGCGCCGAACGGGTCATATTCGCTCTCGCTGCGCTTGGTGAACCCCGACAGCCCGCCACCCTGGCGCAAGGTACGGATGCGGTCGCGGCGTCCGGTGATGATCTTGTGCGGATAGCATTGGTGCCCCACGTCCCACACGATCTTGTCGCGCGGGGTGTCGAACACATAATGGAGCGCGGTCGTCAGTTCGACGACGCCGAGCCCGCTGCCCAGATGCCCGCCGGTCGTCCCCACGGCAGAAATCATCTCGGCGCGCAGCTCGTCGGCGAACTGGCGGAGGTCTTCGGGCTTCAGCTTGCGGAGGTCGGCGGGGACATCCACCGTGTCGAGCAGCGGCGTATGCGGACGATCAGTCATCGGGCGGTCATACTGGTAACCGCCGATACTGTCGAACGAAAAGGATTTACTCGTCCCGGCCCTCGTCGCGTTTCGCCGCATCGACCTGCGCGTAAAGGCCGCGCACCATCAGGTCGGTGAACACGAGCATCACACCGATCATCCCGACCAGCAGCGCGACCGCGGCAACCGGGAATGGCCCCAAACTGTCGATCGCGCCGCGCCGCAACGCGACCGCCAGCCCCGCCGCCAGCACCATCAGCGCATAACCGATCAGCCTCGGCGTGCGGTTCATGCGCGTGCCACCGCGGGCGCGCCATATTCGCAGAGGTCGATCGCCCCAATATCCGCGAAAATGTCGCGTTTTGCGATATAGCGCGTCGCCTGCGTCAAATCATGGGCAAGGTGCGGTTTGAGATAGGGCGCTGCCGCCATCGGGTCGCGGCCTGCGAGCGTCTCGCTGATCGCGAGCGCGGTCATCAGCGCCCGCTCGCACAAATAGCCCTGCGAACCCGCGACGAACCACCCGCCGTATTGAGTGCCGAGTTCGCCCTGCGTGTGATGGCTAAAACGTGCGGCGTTGCCGAGAAAGATGCCGAAACCGAAGAACACAGCCGCCAAGTCGGTCAGCAGCTCGTGACAATCCTCGCCGCCCGGGACCGGCCGTTCGGTGCTGGAGAGCAGATAATGCACGACCTCGTGCGCCAGTGTCGCAACCAGCGCGGCCTCGTTGCCGATTTGCTGGCGACTCGCCACAATCTCGGCAAGCCAGCCGCCCGCGCCATCTTCGACCATCTGGAATGTCCCCATCGCCCAGCCGGTTTCGGGGGTCAGCGCATGCATTTGCGACACCGCGCGCAATTCGGGTTCGCCATCGTCCAGTACCAGCCGCACCGGCCAGTCGGCGATGTCCGCTATCGTCATGATCTGGGCGAGCAATTCTGCCGCGCGCGCGTCGCCGGTCTGTTTGCTGTCGGGGAAACAGGCGCCATCAGGCGTTGCGAGTATGCCCGCGCGATGCTTGTCGAGTCCCTCGAACTCCTCGAGCAGCCAGCGAAAGCCTGCCAGCTGCCATTCCCATTCTTCTACCGCCAAGGGCCGCTTCGGACCGAACAGGTTCATGCGCGCGACAGCATGGCTTGAGCAGGATCGATCGCCACGCGCGGGGAACCAATGGCGACGCGGCGCGATAGGCAAGCGGAAGGACCGTAGTGATGCATGAAAAGCACGATGCGGCCAAAAGCTTGTTTGGGCAAGACGAAGCCTTTGCAATATCTGGACCTTCACCTACACCCCGCTGCACGAGGGGCAAGAATATAGGATGAATATGCCCGTTTTGACTTCGCGCTCCCGCCCGCTTCGCATCGCTCCCCTGCTTCGGCTGTTTGCTGCACTGGCGCTCGGCGGCGGCGCTGGGGCACCGGCGATGGCGGAAGAGGCGCCAGTCCCCGCGGCACCCGTAGAAACGCCGGCCGACGGACTGCTCCCGGACGCCGACGAGCCGGCACGCTATCTGCAGGACGTCAGCGACATCGACGACGAAATCCTGCTCCCCGCGGCGCGCGACGACGATGACGACGGCGAACGCAAATGGTCGCGCAACTATATTTCGGTGGCCGGGGGCATATTGAGCTCGCCCGACTATAACGGCTCGGACGAGCGCCGCCTGCTCCCCGCCTTTTACGTTCGCGGTCGTTATGACGGCTATTCCTTCTCGACCCGCGGCACGAATCTTCAGGTCGACCTGATCCGCCATCGCCGCGGACAAAAGACCGACTTCAAATTCGGCCCGATCATCAGCCTGCGCGCCGACCGCACCGGCAGCATCAAGGATCCGCAGGTCGAGGCGCTCGGCAAGCGCAAGCTGGCGGTCGAGGCGGGCTTTTTCACCGGCGTCACCCACACCGGGGTGATCACCAGCGACTATGACCAGATCGGCCTGCGCATCGTCGCATTGAAGGATATTTCGGGCCGCCACGGCAGCTGGGCGGCATCGCCGACGATCGATTATGGCACCCCGCTGTCGAAACGCGCCTTTGTCGGCGTGTCGGCGTCGGTCAATTTCTACGGCAAGGGCTTTGGCCGCTATTATTACGATATCGACGCGCTGGGCAGCGCGGCGAGCGGCCTGCCCGTCTATACCGGCGCCAGCGCCAAGGCGGGCGCGGGCAAATATACGATCGGGATGGCGGGCGCCTATGCGCTGTCGGGCGACCTGCGCAAAGGATTCGTGCTGATCGGCGGCGCCCAATATGGCCGCCTGCTCTCGCGCCTCGCCGATTCGCCGATCGTCAAGGACGTCGGCAGCGCCGATCAATGGCTGTTCGGCGGCGGGCTGGCGTATCAGTTCTGACGAATGGCGGACGTTAATCCTCCCTGTGGCGTAGCCATGGGGAGGTGGCAGCGCGAAGCGCTGACGGAGGGGCTATTGCGCTGACGTCGGCGCCCCTCCACCATCCCCGCTTTCGGGGGAAGGTCCCCCTCCCCATGGCTTCGCCACAGGGAGGATCAGGATAGATGCCTCACCCCAAACCCGCGGCCCGCATCCGCCCCTTCATCGCCTCGACGAACGACCGCACCGCGGGCAAAGCCGCGCGCGACGGTTCGAACAACAGGTGCACGGGCAGCGCCGGCGGCTGTTCGTCGGTGAGCAGCGCGATCAGCCGCCCCGCCGCCAGCGCATCGGCCAGCTGGTAGCTCAACAGATTGGCGATCCCCAATCCCGCCTCGGCCGCCGCCAGCGCGCCATCGACGGTGTTGAGCACCAGTCGTGGGCGCGGGTCGAGCCGCCATTTGCCGCGCGCCAGCTGCCATTCGCCCGCCGCGCGCGGCCCCATCGTCCCGATCAGGTCATGCTGCGCCAACTCACTCATCGCCTGCGGCGCCCCACGCCGCGCCAGATAGGCAGGGCTCGCCACCAGCATCTGGCGCACCCACCCGATCCGCACCGCTTTCAGCCCCGAATCGGCGAGCGCGCCGATCCGCACCGCAACGTCGATCCCCTCCTCGACGATCCGCACATTGCGGTCGATCAGCATCATCCGCACCATCAGCTCGCGGTGCTCGGCCATCAGCTTGCCGACGACGGGCAGGACGTGTAGCCGCCCGAACATCACCGGCGCGGTCACATACAGCTGGCCGCGCGGCTGCGCTGCCGCCCCGCGCAGCTCGCGTTCGGCCCCGGCAAGGTCAGCGAGGATGCGCCGTGCCTGTTCCAGAAACGCCGTGCCTTCGTCGGTCAGCGCGACGGCGCGCGTCGAACGGTGGAACAAGAGCGTCCCCAACCGCGCCTCGAGCGCCGCGATCCCCCGCGTCACCGCGGGCGGCGAACTGTTCAGCTTGCGCGCGGCGGCGGTGAACCCGCCCTCGCTCGCGACCGCGACGAACATTTCCAGCGTCAGCAAGCGGTCCATTGATTATTCCACTTTTCGGAACAGAGTCGTTCAATATTTGCCCGTTATCGCATCCATTGCAACGATCTAAATTGGGTGTGGCGAACGAAGCTGTCCCCTCTCGGGCTTCGTTCGCCCCCTTTTGCGAAGGATCGGTCGATGGCCCGCAATTACCGGCACACCCTGTTCAGCGACGCGGTCAAGGCGCTCCAGGAACGCCATGGCTCGCGCGCCTCCTATCTGAAGATGGACGCAGGCGCCGACGGCACCCCCGACGCGCTGACCGCGAAGGAGCTGGATTACATCGCGCTGCGCGACAGTTTCTACATGGCCAGCGTCACCGCGCATGGCTGGCCCTATATGCAGCATCGCGGCGGCCCCGCGGGGTTCCTGCGCCACATTGCGGGCAACCGCATCGGCTTCGCCGATTATCGCGGCAACAAGCAATATATCAGCACCGCGAACCTCGCGGGCGACGACCGCGTTTCGCTGTTCCTGATGGATTATCCGAACAGGGACCGGCTGAAACTGGTCGGCCATGCGCACAGCGTCGAGCTCGCCGACGATCCCGCGCTGGTGACGTCGCTGATGCCCGCGGGCTATCGCGCCACCCCCGAACGCGCCTTTCTGATCGATGTCATCGGCTGGGAATGGAATTGTTCGCAGCACATCACCCCGCGCTTTACCGAGGCCGAAATTTCCGCCGCGATCCAGCCGATGGCCGCCGAACTGGGTCAACTGCGCGCCGAAAACGCCGCGCTCCACGCCCGCCTGTCCGGAGACCGCCGATGATCATGCTCTACGCCACCCCCCGCTCGGGCAACGCCCACAAGGTCCGGTTGGCGCTCGCCTTCCTCGGCCTGTCATGGGAGGAGCAGCCGACCGACGCCGCGGCGCGCCAGTCCGCCGCCTTCGCCGCGATCAATCCGATGCGCCAGATTCCCGTCTATGTCGAAGGTGATCGCACGCTGCGCGACAGCCAGGCGATCCTGTCGTATCTCGCGGCGCGCCACCGCCCCGGCGACTGGGACGGCCGCACCCCCGACGAACGCGGCGAAATCGCGTTGTGGTTGTCGCATGCCGCCAACGAAATCGCCAATGGCCCCGCGACGCTCCGGCTCGCGCGCCAGTTCGGTACGCCGATCGCCGAGGAGCAGGCACAGGCGGTCACCGCGCGCTTCCTCCCCGTCATCGAGGCACATCTGGCGGCGCACCGCTGGCTGGTCGGCGACCGGCTGACCATCGCCGACCTCTCCGCCAGCCCCTATTTGGCGCTGATGGCCGAAGCCGGTATCAACCTTGCCGACTGGCCGGCAATCGGCGAATGGACCGATCGGATCGCCGCACTGCCCGGCTTTCCCGCAATGCCGGGCTGGCCCGCGCAAATCGCCAGCTGAGGAGCCCACCGATGCCCTATGTGAACATCAAGATTACCCGCGAGGGCGCGACGCCCGAACAAAAGGCCGAACTGATCGGCGGCGTCACCGAATTGCTCCAGCGCATCCTCGGCAAGAACCCCGCGACCACCGTCGTCACCATCGACGAGGTCGACCTCGAAAATTGGGGCATCGGCGGGCTGCCGGTGGCCGAATTTCGCGCCGCGCAGGCGGCCAAGGCGCCCCCGCAATGACCAGCAGCAACGCCCCCACCTTTGCGATCGTCATGCTGCTCACCGGCATCGGCATCCCGATCCTCGCCGCCTTGAACGGCGGGCTTGGCGCGCGGCTCGGCAGCCCGCTGGCGGCATCGACGATCCTGTTCGGCCTCGCCTTCCTGATCGCCGCGACCGGCGCGCTGGCGACCGGGACGCTCGGCCAGATCCGCTTTTCGTCGGACATCCCGTTTCATTTCTATTTCGGCGGGCTGTTCGTCGCCTTCTATGTGATTTCGGTGACCTTCATCGCCCCCAAATTCGGGGTCGGCAACGCGATCTTCTTCGTCCTCGTCGGCCAGCTCGCCAGCGCCGCGGTGATCGACCATTTCGCTCTGTTCGGTTCGATGCGTTTTCCGGTCGATGCGAAGCGCCTCGCCGGCATCGCGCTGATGGTCGCGGGGGTCTGGCTGGCGCGCCGGACGGGTTGAGGACCTAGCGGGATGAAACGTCGCCCCCGCGAAGGCGGGGGCCGCAATCGGCCTTGCACGACATCGCCAGCGGCTCCCGCCTTCGCGGGGCGACGATCGCAAAAGCCCCGCTCACATATGCCCCGCCACCTCCGGCGGGTTCCACCAATTATTGCCCGCGCCGTCCATATATTGCACCGGCAGCGCCGCCATCGCGGCATGGTCCAGATCGTCGAGGCACGCGATCGCGACCGACACATAGGCGCCGCCGATCTCCTCGACATATCCCTGGCCATAGGGCGATACCCCGCACGTCTTGCAGAACAGGTGATGCACGCTCGCCGATCCGAATTGATAGTCGGACAGCGCCGCGGGATCGGTCAGCAGGCGAAACGCCTCGGGCTTGATCTGCGCGCTCCAGCCGCGCTTCTTGGTGCAGATCGAACAGTTGCACTTGCCCGTCCCGGCGTCGAGGTCGATGTCGGCTTCGAATTTGACCGCGCCGCAGTGGCACGAACCATGATGGGTCTTGAGCATATTCTATCCTCCGGTCTGGCGGCGCGGTGCGCCCTCACCGGCGAATAGCCCAACCCCCTGACAGAAATTGTCAGGAGGCCGCCTCCAGCCCATTCTGGCGCCACCAATCGGCCATCAGCACCGCGCGCCGCCTACCGAAACCTTCGCTGCCGATCCGCGCCGACGCCACCCGGTCAATGCGAAAACTGCGGAAATCCTCGCGCAGCAGGCACCAGGCAGCGATCACCTGCTTGTCCTCGAAATAGGCAAGCGCCGCCGGCCAGATCGCGCGTTCGGTCACCGCGCCGCGCTCGTCGGCATAGGCGATGTGCAGCGTCTTTTCGGCGCGCATCGCCTCGCGCACCGTCGCCAGCAACGGTGCGTCGGTCTCGCGCCAGCGGCTGCTCACCGGCCACAGCCCCGCCTCGTCGATGCGCTGCTTCAGCGCATCGGGGCTCGCCGCCGCGATCTTCGCCAGCGCCAGCCCCGCGGCGCGCGACAGGCTGCCGTCCTGCCGCCCCTCGACCCAGCGCGCGCCCAGCACGAGCGCCTCCAGCTCGTCGGCGGTGAACATCAGCGGCGGCAGGAAAAATCCCGGGCGCAGCACATAGCCCACCCCAGCCTCGCCCTCGATCGGGGCGCCGAGTGCGATCAGCGCCTGGATGTCGCGGTACAGCGTGCGCACCGACACGCCCTGCTCGTCGGCCAGTATCTCGGCGGTCACCGGCCGCCGGCGGCGGCGCAGGCTGTCGATGATCGCAAAAAGCCGCCCCGTTTTGTCCGCCATGATGCCCGTCGCCCGTCAGCGCCGCCGATAGGTCCAGCGTCGCGGTTTCGACCCGTCGATCGCTGAAATCGTCGCGGTCAGCGTGTCGCCGTCGCGGGCATAATGAATACGCTGCGGATAATCATGTACCGCATTTTCAAAGGTCGCGCTCGCCGCATCGTGCCGCACCAGCGCGAACGCGACCGGCGCCCCGCCCTGCGGCTGCGCCACATAGGCCGGCGTGCCGTCGGCGCCGGGCGCGATGCGCAGAAATTCGAATTCGCGCAAGGCATCGCCGCGCCCCGATCTACTGTGCCCCAGCATCACTCCGCCGCGTGGGTCGGTCCAGCTTTCCTCGGTCCAGCGACCGCCCGTCTCGCTGATCCATTGCCCGGCCAGCCAGCCGAGATCGTCGACCCGCAGCGCCGGGCTTGCGGCGATCAGAAACAGCGCCAGACCCGCTGCCAACCCCGATTTCACCGCCATCGCTTTCCTCCGCCGCGCCCGCCATCACCATGTCGACCCAGCCCATTCTGATCGAAATGCGCCGCCGACGATAGCCCCATCGCGCGCGCCCGGCGCAGCACTGGTACACCGGCGCATTGTAACCTGGCCGCCACCGCTGATATGATGGCGCGATGATCCTGCGCCTTGCTCTCGGCCTGTTTGCCGCCCTCGCCCTTGCGCTGTTCGTGCAACCGCAAGCGGCGCGCGCCGCCTATCCCTGCCCCGGCGGCCCGGGTCCGGGCGAAGTCCAGGTCGGGGTGTCGGGCGGCAGCCACGGCGTCGCCGCGGTTCCGGTCTGCGATCGCGCCCAGGGCGGCGGGGGAGGCGGGGGCGGCGAGGTTTATTACCGCTACGGCTCGATCGCCTGGCACCCCGACGCCGACGATGTGTGGATGGAGGGCAGCTACGACGGCCCCAATACCGCCGAACGCACCGCGCTCGCCGCATGCAATCAGGCGATGGGTGGCGGCTGCACCTCGATCGGCGAATGGCATAATTCGTCGATGCGGATCTTCCGCGACCGCAGCGGCGCGCTGTGGTCGGGATGGCATGGCGATGGCGGCGTTCACAGCAAAAAGACGCTCGCCGATTGCAGCGCCAAACAGCTGCTGCCGTGCGAGGTGCTCGGCACCTATTCGTCGAGCAAGAACCGCCATCTGCCCAAACCCACGGCGCGCAAACTCTATGCGGTCGGCGCCTGGGTCGAGGGGACCGAAGGCTTCGACAGCCGCCTCTATATCGCCAGCGGCCAGCGCGACGCCGCGACCGCCGAACGTCTGGCGCTCGATGCCTGTACCAAGGCGACCCGGCAACGCTGCGCAATCCTGACCTTTGTCGGCAACGGCGTGATCCAGACCTACCGCCTCGGCACCGGCGACCAGAGCGCCACCGTCGAATCCAATGCCAAGCGCGCCGCGCAGGCGGCGCAGGCGAATTGCAAGAAGCGCGGTCAGGCCTGCACCCTCCAGCGGGTTTACGACAGCCGCACCCCGGGCGAATTCGTCCACGACTTCATGGCGCCCGCGGCCAAATAGCCGCCGCGCGCTGGGGCAACGCCCAGCGCTGCACCCCGAACCCTTAACACTCGCAGCGCCGGACTCGCGCGCCTGCGCGTCTGCGCGCCAATTGCCGACACCAATATAATGACCCGGGTCTTTGGCCCGGTTTTCATCGTCCAAGGGGCGCGGATATAGAAATCATCCTCCGGGGCATAATAATAATAACAAAGTGCATAAAATATAATTTCCCCCAAAATCACTCAGGAGGTCGTGTGACTGTTTGCATCAAGGATCTTATCGAAGAATCACTGAGCCATCGCGCTGTAAATCACCCCTATCTTGCGGCACTTGATGTCGGCGATTTTCCCGATACCGATTGGGCGTTGCGCGACTTTGCCGAACATTATTACGGATATTCGCTGCACTTTCCGCGCTATCTGACCACCGTAATCTCCAAACTCGAAATCCCGGCGCATCGCCATAGCCTGCTTCAGAATCTGACCGAAGAATCGGGCATTTACGATGACGAGGAATATGCCGAACTCGCCGCGGTCGGCGTCGAACGCGAATGGATCGAGGGCATCCCGCACCCGCAATTGTTCCGCCGCTTCCGCGAGGCCAGCGGCGTCACCGCCCCCTATGTGCCCGAAGACGACGCGATCGAACTGGTGTGCTGGCGCGAATCCTTCCTGACCACGCTGACCCATGGTTCGGCCGCCGAAGCGCTCGGCGCGCTGGGACTCGGCACCGAAAATATCGTCAGCACCATCTATATCCCCTTCGTCAACGCGATCGCGCGCACCGATCTTCACCCGCGCGACACGGTCTTCTTTCCGCTGCACACCGCGGTCGACGATCATCATCAGGAAGCGCTGGAGGACATCTCGCTGGCGTTCGCCGCTACCCCGGCGGGCAAGGGCGACCTGCGTCGCGGGATGATCAAGGCGTTGTCGCTGCGCTCGTCCTTTTGGGACTGGCTCTACGAACGCGCGATGGCGCGCGCCGAACGCCCCGCCCTGGCGATGGCCGTCTGACCGATCCGACGCGAGGCCGCGCGGCGATGGCATCGCCCGCGGCCCCGCGCTTCAACAGGACAATATCCGCATGAACCCCGACCTTCTCGCCCTCATCACGAATATCGAGGCGCGCCAGCCGCTCGCCACCGACGCGCCGCTCGCCGCCTTTCACGCCGACCCGGGCAAAAGCCACCGGCAGATTTATCGCAACTGTAACGCCAAGCTGGGGATCGATTTTTCCGTCGACGTGCTCGATTTTCCCGGCACCCAGGCGTTCGATGCCCGCGTCGTGCGGATCGCCGCGGGGTGCAACAACGAACTGCACAAGCACGCGCATGAATCGCTCTTCTATGTGATCAGCGGCACCGCCGAGGTGCGCATCGGTGACGCCACGCTGACGCTGAACCCCGGCGGGCTCGCCTTTGTCCCGCGCTGGGTGTTCCACCAGTCGAAAAACCTGTCACCCACCGACGAGCTGGTGATCCTGGCGATCACCGATTTCGGACTGACCAAGGCGGTGCTGGGCGATTACGACAAGCGCACCCGGCTCGCCGCAAACGGCGCCGATGTGCTCGATCATGCCTGACCGGTAACGCGGCCCGATCAGCGCTGCGGCGCCGGGTTGCGCACATCCTCGACCAGCTCCCAGCATGTCTCGGTCGGGAAAAACAGCAACGTCCCGCCGCCGCCCGTCGCGCGCACCAGCTCGCCCAGCCCTTCCTCCAGCTCGGGCGGCGGCGGGGTCTGGTGCTTCTGGAAAATCCCCGGCAGCCAGTCGACCCGGCGGCGGTTGTCGTTCGCGGTGTTGAACTCCAGCTGGACATAGGACAGGTCGCGCCACGATGCATCGGGCTTGCCCTCGAACGCCGCCGCCGACGCGGCGGTGACATAATCATAATCCATCGGCGCAATCGGGAAATCGTCCAGGGCCAGATAGTCGCGATGCGGCAAGGATCGGCTTTGGCCGGCCATCCCGTGCGAGACGGTCGCCGCGGTATATTTCGCGCGCACCGCCCACGATCCGGTGAATGCCTTGAAAAAGGACGAAAAATCGACGGCGTTGCAGGCGCCGTCGGCCATGTCGAGGAACAGGCGGTCGCTTTCGGTCATCGCCTGCTCCGCGGCGCCGCTGGCGGCGGCAGCGGCAACCACAGTACCGGCACCGGTCTGCGACGCTGCGCTCGGTGCCACGCTGTCCGCCGCATCGGCGGTCCCCGCCGCTTCGCCGCCGCACGCCGCCACCGCGAACAGCGCCAGCGTGGCCAGCGACAGCTGTCGTCGCTTGAAACGGGGTTCGATCATCGGCGCTGGCTCCATGTGCGTTGGTTGTTGGTTCGGGGCGCTGCCGCAGCCCGATTGCGTCCCGGGATAAGGGCTCTAGCCTAACACAGCAATCGCCCGTCCGTCGCACCGCCCGATTGTACCAGTACCCCGTGGCATCGCGCCATCCGGCGCGGCAAACCCTATAGTATCGGCGCATGAGACCCTCGACCGCCGCTCGCGCTGCTCGCTGGCCCCTTCTTCTGGCGCGCATCGCCGCGGCGGTCCTTTTCCTGCTCGCGCTCGCCCAGCCTGCCCGCGCCGCCTATCCCTGCCCGAACGGCCCCGGCCCCGGCGAGGTGCAGGTCGGCATGGCTGACGGCGGCCATGGCATTGCCACCCTGCCGCTGTGCAACCGCGTCGGCAGTACGGGCGATGCGCCGGGCGACCTCGGCGCGCCGGGCGGCCCCGTGATGATACCGCGCGGCGCCACTTACACCTATGGCTCGATCGCGTGGCACGCCGACGCCGCCGACGTGTGGATGGTCGGCAACAGCGGCGCCCCGAGTATCGTCGAAGGCGAAGCGCTGGCGGCGTGCAACCGCGCCATGGGCGGCGGCTGCACCTCGATCGGCACATGGCATAATTCGGCGATGACAATCTTGCGCGACCGGCACGGCGGGCTGATCTCGGCGTGGGATGGCGAGCAAGGCGTCCACAGCGCCGCGACGCTCGCCGCATGCAGCGCCAAGCAGCTGTTGCCATGCGAAATACTCGGCACCTTCCCGGCAAGTCGACGGCGGCACGCGCCCACCCCGGCCGCGGCCAGAAAATCCTACGCCGCGGGCGCGTGGGTCGATGGCACCGACGGGTTCGACGGCCGCCTCTACATCGCCAGCGGCCAGGCCGATGCGGCGACCGCCGAAAGCCGCGCGCTCGCCGCCTGCGCTGCGGCGACCAAGCGGCCGTGCGCCATCCTCGCGCAGGTCGGCAATGGCGTCATCCAGCCCTATCGCCTCGGCGACGACAATGAACAGAGCGCCACCGTCGAAACCAGCGCCAGACGCGCCGCGCAGGCGGCGCAGGTGAATTGCGAACGGCAACGCCAATGCTGCGAATTGCAGCGCAGCTACGACAGCCGCGTCGCGGGCGATTTTGTACATGAATTCAACCCCGCGCCCCGTTGAAGTTCGATCGATGATGCGCTCCCTCCTGTGTCTTGGCCTGTTTTTCGCAGCGCTGTTCGCCGCGATGCCGCAGCCTGCCCGCGCCGCCTATCCCTGCCCCGGCGGCCCCGGCCCCGGCGAGGTGCAGGTCGGCGTGTCCGGCGGCAGCCACGGCATCGCCGCGGTGCCGGTGTGCGAACGCACCGGCGGCGGAGGTGGCGGCGGCGGGGGC
>NZ_SCMU01000010.1 GCF_005503695.1 Sphingopyxis sp. 2PD | reverse complement strand
CTCGATGTCGATACGGCGCAGGCCTATAATGCGAAGCGCACGGGCGAGAAATATCTGATCAAGCCGCACGGATAGGCGCGGGGCCGGTTTCGTCCGAATACTGTCGTCGCCCCCGCGAAGGCGGGGGCCGCCAGCCGTCAATTCCTGCGACGCAGTGTAAACCGGCAGCGGCCCCCGCCTTCGCGGGGGCGACGGTCTAGGTACGTCCGCCCCAACCCCAATGCCGCCACCCGCATCCTACCGCTTCATGCACTGCCTTGCATCGTCGCGCTTATATTCGCTGCAATTCCACAGCGCCTTTTCGAACCCCGCCTTGTCGTCGCGGAGGTAGGAAAAGCTCATTGCCGCGCGCTGCGTGTCGCTCATCGCGTCGCTGTCGGGTTTCAGGACCGGGTTGGTCCAGCCCATGAACTTGCAATAAGGCTTGTCGCCGCACAGCCTGAGCGCGGTGGTGACGAAGCTCTCGGGCGCGGCGCGGCGGTCGAGCTGGGTGTAGATGGTGTCGCGGCCCGCGCTATCGCCCGCACCCGCCACGACGCGCGCTTCGCCGACCGCGGCGTTGGCGTCGACGCCCGTCGCGAGTTCGGCGGGCAACCCGAGCGCGATAGCGTGGAGCGGTGAGATGGCGGCGAGTTTTGCGACCGGTCCGTCGCTGCCCGACACGGCACCGCGAAACGCCCCCGGCGTGCCCCAGTAACCCGGCCAGCGGAAGAAAAGGTGCGTATCGACGATCGCGATCTTCTCAAGACTGTCGCTCCAATAAGGGCGCACCCAGTCGGTGTGATAATGCGTTGCAAGGCCGACGGGCGGATAGGTGCCGCCCGACAGCATCAGGTCGGCGTTGTTCCGCGCGCGCTGCCAGGCGGCGTCCGAATAGCGGCGGGCGAGCGCCCCGTCGCAGGTGAAGGTAAACTGGCAGCCGGTGACGCGCTCCGATCCCTGGAATACCACCCCGCAGATCGATTTGGGGAAGGCGGGATGGCGGGCGCGATTGATGACGACCTGACCGACGGCCTGCTGGCCCCTCGCGTCGTCACCCGCCTCATACAGCATCGCGGCGGCGAGGCAGTCGCGTGCGCGCGCCTTGGCATCGCCATTTCCGGCGTAGATGAAGGGACGCGGGGCAATGAAGCCCTTTGTAATGAGGGCGATGCGCGCGTTGGCAGCGCGGGCGTCGTCCTCCGCGACCGGGGCGAATTCCATCGGCAGCACGTCGGGGACGACGTCGGCGGGCGGCGCGACCGGGTGCGGGCGCGCGGTCAAGGCCCGCTCGGGGTTTCGGCCGCTGGCATAAAGGACGAGCGCGATCGCGGCCGCGGCCAGCAGCACGAACAGCCAACCGGACCAGTCGCGCCATATTGGCAACGCTGCTTGATCGCCAACGGGGCGCATGAACCGTCCTCAGATCTCCGGCAGGAAATCGGGGACCGAAAGGTAGCGCTCGCCGGTATCATAGTTGAAGCCAAGCACGCGCGTGCCCGACGGCAGATCGCCGAGCTTCTGCGCGATTGCGGCGAGGGTGGCGCCCGACGAGATGCCGACGAGCATGCCTTCCTTGGTCGCGGCGCGGCGGGCGAAATCCTTCGCCGCGCCAGCGTCGACCTTGATTACCCCGTCGAGCAGGTCGGTGTGGAGGTTGCGCGGGATGAAGCCCGCGCCGATACCCTGGATCGGGTGCGGCGCAGGCTGGCCGCCCGAGATGACCGGCGAGGCTTCGGGCTCGACCGCGAACACCTTGAGGTTCGGCCAATGTTGTTTGAGGAACTGCGCGGTGCCGGTGATGTGGCCGCCGGTGCCGACGCCGGTGATCAGAACGTCGATCGGGCTGTCCCTGAAATCGGCGAGGATTTCAGGGCCGGTCGTGCGGACATGGACGTCGATATTGGCTTCATTTTCGAACTGCTGCGGCATCCACGCGCCGGGGGTCGTCTCGACGAGCTCGATCGCGCGCTCGATCGCGCCCTTCATGCCCTTTTCGCGCGGGGTCAGGTCAAAGGTCGCGCCATAGGCGAGCATCAACCGGCGGCGCTCGACCGACATGCTTTCGGGCATCACGAGGACGAGCTTGTAGCCCTTGACCGCGGCGGCCATCGCGAGACCGATGCCGGTGTTCCCCGACGTCGGCTCGACGATGGTGCCGCCGGCTGTCAGGCTGCCATCCTTTTCGGCTGCCTCGATCATCGCGAGGCCGATGCGATCCTTGATCGATCCGCCGGGGTTGCTGCGTTCCGATTTCACCCAGACTTCGGCGCCCGGAAACAGCTTGGCCAGACGGATGTGCGGCGTGTTGCCGATGGTATCGAGGATCGAATTGGCTTTCATGATCGGTGCGCTCTTTCGTTGAATTCGAAACGCGGGTCGCGGCGGACGCGGTTTGGCCAGTCACCGGCGCGGAGCCAGCGGGCCTCGTCCGCCAGCACCGGCGTCGGCGCGGGTTGTAACGAGGCGAGCAGATACTGTCCATAAGGCCAGTCCCCGATACCCGATTCGGCGTTGATATGGCCAAAGGGACCCGCGTTCACGAACCGCGCGTCCCAGTGCCGCGACAAGCGCCAGACATGCGCGGTTTTTGCATAGGGATCGTCATCGCTGGCAACGACGATCATCGGCGTCCGTGACGACAGCGCGGGCGAATCGGCAAAGCCCGCTATGCGATGATTGCGGCGCAGCTGCGTCAGGTCGGGCGGGGCGACGAGCAGTGCGCCGACAATGCGGTCGCGCGCGACGCTGCTCGCCCCCGCGAACCAGTGGGCAAAAGCGTGACAGCCGAGGCTGTGCGCGACGATCAGGATCGGATCGGGTTCAACGCCGATCGCGTCGGCGATCCGGTCGACCCATAGGTCCTTGTCGGGGGCATCCCATTGTCCAAGCTCGACGCGTTCGCATCGCGCGAAGCGGCGTTCCCACAAGCTTTGCCAGTGGGTCGGGCCGCTGTTGTTAAGTCCGGGGATCGTCAAGATTTTGTGCTGGATAGTCAGGTGATGCATGGCGGTCGCTCCATTTGAGGGGGAGGGGAAACCGCGGTGACGGGTGGAGGAAATTTAACTCAATCAAACTAATTGACAATAGCCGATAGATGGACCGACGGGCAAATGCGTTGAACCGATTGCGCTAATGCGTCTGCTGCTTGAATTGCGGTTCAAAAGTTCGGGCGCGCCGCAGTTCGGGAAATATCCACGCCCACAGCGCCGTGACGCCGATCGCTGCGACGCCGCCGACGACGATCGCAGGGATCGGGCCGAAGGCCGCCGCCATCGATCCCGCGCGCATTTCGCCAAGCTCGTTCGACGCCGAAATCGCCAGCCCCGACACCGCGCTGACACGGCCGCGCATATGATCGGGGGTGTTGAGCTGGATCAGCGTCCCGCGGACAAAGACCGAGAACATGTCAGCCGCGCCCATCAGCACGAGCAGGCCGAGCGAGAGGAAAAAGTTGCTCGAAAAGCCGAAGGCGACGGTCCCCGCACCGAAGGCGGCGACCGCCCACAGCATCTTGACCCCGACGTTTCGTTCGATCGGGCGGACGGCGAGCCCGAGCGCGACGATTGCGGCGCCGACCGCGGGGGCCGCGCGCAGGAAACCGAGCCCTTCCGAACCCGTCTGCAAGATGTCGCGCGCGAACACGGGCAGCAGCGCCGTCGCACCCGACAGGATGACTGCGAACAGGTCGAGGGTGATCGTGCCGAGGAGAAAGCGCTCGCGCCAAGTGAATTGCAACCCGTCGGCCATCTCGCGCAAGGGGTGGCGGCGGACCTCGCTGGGAGGCGGCAGCACCGGGCGCACGCGGCTGATCGTAAAGGCCGAGATGGCGAGCAGAATGGCGGAAAAGACATAGACCGATGCGGGATGCGCGGCATAGATCAGCCCGCCCGCGGCAGGGCCCACGACCGATGCCGACTGCCATGCGATGCTGCTCATCGCGATCGCGCGGGGCAGGACGGCGGGCGGGACGATGTTTGGAGCGATTGCGCTCATCGCGGGACCGACAAAGACGCGCGCGACGCCGTGCAGCGCGGCGAGGGCAAAGAGCAGCGGCAGGGTCAGACCGTCCGTCCAGGTGTACCAGCCGAGCAGGACCGCGATGGCGAGGTCGATCATATTGGCAAAGATCGCAACCTTGCGCCGCTCGAACCGGTCTGCGACCCAGCCCGCTACCGGGGTCAGGATTGCCAGCGGTATGAACTGGACCAGCCCGAGCAAGCCGAGCTGGAACGAAGCCTCGCGGATCGACATGCCGTAATCGGTGCGCGCGGTGTCATAGAGCTGGTACCCGATGACCACGACCATCGCCATCGTTGCCATCACCGCAGTGAAGCGCGCCAGCCAATAATAGCGATAGTCGGGAAAGCTGAGTGGGGACGGCGTTTTGGGTGTCGCGTCCGGCAGGACCGGTTCTACACCTTCGGGGGGAGGGATCGTCGCCATTGCGCTTTGCCCTAAACGGCTTTTTGTCGCTGTCCAGAGGGGTTGCTGGTGCCGTTCGTCGATTATCGGATGTCAACGGCCAGCAGGAATGCCAGTAACAGGCTGCTGGGAATACAGGGAGATAGCCGAATGACACGCAAATTTACCCGTTTTGGCGGCGCGGCCATGGCTGGTGCACTGTTGGTGCTGACCGCGTGCAACGCATCGGACAACAAGTCCGCGACCGCGCCCAGCACAGCAAGCTGGACCGAATTTCGCGACCAGTTCCTGGCCGGTTATTTCCCGCTCAATCCGAATTTCGCGGTCTATCAGGGCAAGCATGAGTTTGACGGGCAACTGCCGAACTGGTCGCCCGAAGGGCTGGAGAAGCAGGCGGCCTATCTGGAAAAGGCGATTGCCGACGCCAAGGCGTTCGACGGCGCGATGACCGACGCCGAAAAATTCGAGCGCGACTATCTGGTCCATGTCGCGCAAGGCCAGCTGTTCTTCTTGCGCGACACCGATTTTGCGCAGAAGAACCCGGCCTTCTACACCGGCGCGCTCGACCCCAATGTCTATATCGCACGGCCCTATGCCGATGCGACGACGCGGATGAAGGCGTTCATCGCCTATGCCGAGAAAGTTCCGGCAGCCGCCGCGCAGATCAAGGCGAATTTGAAGCTGCCGCTGCCCGCAACCTTCGTCAAATATGGAACCGCCGGGTTCGGCGGCTTCGCCGATTATTACACCGGCGACGCCAAGGCCGCTTTTGCCGAGGTGAAGGACGCGGCGCTGCAGACGCAGTTTGACGAGGCCGCCGCCAAAGCCGGTGCGGCGATGAGCGATCTTGCCAAATATGTCGGATCGCAGCCGGGTACGCCCGACGGCTATGCGCTGGGCGCCGACAAATTTGCGAAGATGATCCTGACCAACGAAGGCGTCGATATCCCGCTGGACCAGCTGGAGCGCATCGGACAGGCCGATCTCAAGCGCAATCAGGACGCACTGAAAGCCGCCTGCGCAACTTATGCCGCGGGAATGACGATCGGCGACTGCATGAAGAAAATGGGCGCCGACAAAGCCGCCGACGGTCCGGTCGCCGAGGCGCGGCGCCAGTTACCGACGCTGCGGGCGTTCCTGATCGAGAAAGACCTGGTGACGATCCCGGGTACCGAACAGGCACAGGTCGAGGAATCACCACCGTACAACCGGCAGAACAGCGCCTATATCGATATTCCGGGGCCGTATGAAAAAGGGCTGCCGTCGGTCTATTACATCTCGCCGCCCGACCCGGCGTGGGACAAGGCAACGCAGGATGCTTTCGTCCCTGGACGAAAGGATCTGATGTTCACATCGGTCCACGAAGTGTGGCCGGGCCACTTCCTCAACTTCCTCCATTCGAACCGTGCCGAGAGTATCTTTGGCAAGCTGTTCGTCGGCTATGCCTTTGCCGAGGGCTGGGCGCATTATGCCGAGGAGATGATGTGGGAAGCGGGGCTGGGCGAGGGCGATCCCGAAACGCATATTGGCCAGCTGTCGAACGCGCTGTTACGCAACTGCCGTTACCTGTCGGCGATCGGCCTGCACACCAAGGGAATGACCGTCGCGGACTCCGAAAAGCTGTTCAAGGAGCAATGCTATCAGGATGAGGGCAATGCACGACAGCAGGCGGCGCGCGGCACTTATGACCCGTTGTACCTCAACTACACGATGGGCAAGCTGATGATCCGCAAGCTTCGCGAGGACTGGACGAAAGGCGACCGGACCAAGTGGAAGGCCTTCCACGACGAATTCCTCTCCTACGGTGGCCCGCCGATTCCGATGGTGCGCGCGGCGATGATGAAAGAGGATGCGCCGAAGGCGGTGTTTTGAGGCTGCGTGCCGATATCTGAGGCGACCGGCCCTTGAAACCTGCTCCCTCCCTCTTGATGGGGGAGGGAGCGAGACTTGCCAGCTTGCTGGCTAGTCGCAGCCGTGGGGGTGGGGCCTCGGCCTGAAGCGACGGTACATAGACGCACCCTCACCCCCATCCAACCTTCCCCCATCAAGGGGGCAGTGGCGAATCCGCGCAGGCCTCATCCCGCCGGTGCCCGCAGCCGGGCGACAAAGAAACCGTCGAGCCCGCCAGCATCGCCCAGCACACCGGGCAGGGTGCGGACGAACCCGCTTGCGTCGGGTGTCACCGCATTAGGCAGTTCATCCGCCTGCACGGGATCGATCCGCCATGTCGGGTGATGCGCGAGAAAGGCTTCGATCTGCTCCTCGCCCTCGGCGCGTTCAAGCGAACAGGTGGCGTAGACCAGCGTACCGCCGGGCTTCAGCCAGCCCGCGGCGCGCGCAAGCAATTCGCCTTGCAGCACCGCCATCTCGTCAATCTGGCGCTGCTCCACCCGGTGCAGCACGTCGGGGTGTCGGCGGAAGATGCCGGTCGCCGAACAGGGCGCGTCGAGCAGCACCGCGTCGGCGGGTTCGGCAGGCGCCCATGATCGGATGTCGGCCTGCACTATGTCGGCCGCCAGCCCCGTGCGCGCCATATTGGCACCGAGTCGTTCTAGGCGTTTGGCGCTGGCATCGACCGCGACGACATGCCAGCCAGCGGCCGCCAGCTGCATCGTCTTGCCACCGGGAGCCGCGCACAGGTCGAGCACGGTGCGTGCCTCGCCCGGACCGAGCAGCCGCGCGGGCAGGGTTGCGGCCAGATCCTGAATCCACCAGCCGCCTTCGCGGTAGCCCGGCATCGCCTCGACCGCCTGGCCGCGCGGCAGGCGGCGATGGCGCGGTGCGAGCGACACGGCATCGGGCCATTCGTCGGCGCCCGGTTCTGCGGCGAAGCTCAGGTCGATCGGCGGCGGCGAACTCCACCCGGCCTCCGCCGCCTCGACAATTGGCAGGCTCCATTGCTCGGCCCATCGTTCGGCGGTGGGCAGCGGCAGGGTGGCGCGGTCGGGGAGGTGCCAATCGTCCTGCTGCGCGCGCGACAGGATCGCGTGAACCAGTCGGCGCGGGCCGCCCGCGACGAGCGGCAGCGCGGTCGCCACCACCGCATGCGCAGGGCTTTTGAGCACGAGCAACTGCGCCAGGGCGATCCGCAACACGGCGCGCGATTTGACGTCTTCGGGCAATATCTGCGCGGTCGCGCTGTCGATCAGCGCATCGATATCGACCATCCACCGCAAGGTTTCGGATGCGATCGCCACGGCAAAGGCGCGGTCGGCGCCGGTCAGACCCTGCGCCGCGGCATGCATCGCGACGTCGAGTGAATCGCCGCGGCGCAGGATGGCGTCGACCAGCCGCAGCGCAGCGCGGCGCGGCGCGGTACCCGGGGGATCGGGCTCATGTCCCCGGCGCTGCCTGGGGCGCCGCGAGCGATCAACCATGACGATATTCGGCGAGACTGGCGTGATGCATGAAAAATCCTATATGATGCGCGTTATGACTGACCGCAGCGAAACAGACACGATCGGCGGAACGCCGCGCGCGGTGCAGCGTCCTGCGCATGTGAAAGCGCCCGCCGAATGGACGGCCAGCCCGGTACCACGCCCCGAACCGATCTGCGAGGAAAAGGCCGAGGATCAGCCCGGCGGCCGCAATCCGGTGCGCTATGGCGACTGGGAGCTGAAAGGCATCGCCGTCGATTTCTGACGTGACCGCAGCCGGACGCGTCAAAAAGGGTTCATCCGCCCCATCAGCCCGTTGCGATCGACAAACTGGTGCTTCAGCGCCGCGAGGATGTGCACGACGGCGAGTCCCAGCATGGCGAGGCCCAACACCTCGTGCCGGTCGTGCATGACGTCGGCCAGCCCCTCGTTAGGCGCGACGATCGTCGGAATGGTCGCCACCCCGAAAAAGTCGATCGGGCGACCCGCGGCGGACATCCAAACCCAACCCGACAGCGGGAGCAGGATCAGCAGCGCGTAGAACAGGAAATGCACCGCCCCGGCGAACAGTCGTTGCCAGGCTGGCGTCGTCATCGGTAGCGGCGGCGGTTTGTGGCCGAGCCGCCACAGGATGCGGAGGATGGTCAGCCCCAGAACGGCAATGCCCAGCGCCTTGTGCACATCCATCGCCGCACGATGCGTTTCGCGCGGCATGTCTTCGGTCAGCATGGCAAGGCCGATATTGGCGATCACCGCCAGTCCGATCAGCCAGTGAAGCCAGATGGCCACCCTGGTGTAACGCGAACCGGCGGTGCCGGTGGTTTCTGCCAGGGTAGCCATAGCTTTTACGCTCCTCAGATCGCGGGCATTTCCTGCATGTCCGGCACCTTGCCAGCTTTGACCTGCTCGGCAAAGACTTCGCGCATCAGTTGCAGCGAGAAAAGATGCGCAAAGATCAGGCCGAGGATGCCGTTCTGCATCATCTTGCGCAGCACGTCGCCGCGCAGTTCGCGCAGCTTGTTCTCGTCGACCATCTGGAAACCGCGATAGATATAGGGCTTGTCGACGCCTTCCTGCTGGATGCTGACTTCGCCTTCCATCAGCAGGTCGGCCTTTTTCAATTCTTCCATGAACAGACCGGTGCGCTGGCCGGCCTCTTCGAAATTCTTGCAGAATTCAAGGATCGCCTCGACCGGCTGGGTGGGCTGGCCGTTTTCGAACAGCGCATCGCCTTCGTCGAACTTGCCGATCGCGTTCGAGGTCGGATCAAAGCACAGCGACAATTCTTCCGAACCTTGCTGCAGCCGGGCCAGCATGAACGGATAGCGGCGCACATAGGCAGGAACATAGACCGGGTTGATCAGCTTGCCATTGTCGTCGACGAAGGTGTTCACGCCTTCGTTCAGGCCCATCAGCGCCAGCGGCACGGGATTGTCGCCCGCCGAAAAGACGATGGGAAAAAAGCGGCACGCCGAAACAAACTCGTCCGACGTCAGCGGAACCGCGTGCTGGTTGATCAGGAAATCGGCATTGTCCATCGGACGCGCGTGGAAATCGGCATGCTCGACGCTCGAAAGCGGCATCAGATCCTTGTAGAACAGCGGCAGGTTGGAAGGGGCGGGCGCAGTGGCCATGACAAAACTCCGGTAGGACGCCCCGACCAGCCGGGACGCAAAAGATAACAGCGCGCCTTATTGACCCGCGCCGCGTGGCGCAAGGGGGCGATGATCGGCGGCGGTTACGGCATCAGCCGATCAGCTTGCCGGGATTTAGAATCCCCGCCGGATCGAGACCGGCCTTGATCGCACGCAGCGCGGCCAGTCGCGCTGGGCTGTCGAGTTCGGCCATGACGTCGCGTTTCAGCTGGCCGATGCCGTGTTCGGCGGACAGCGAACCGCCAAGTTCGATGACATGCGCATAGACGAGGCGGCTGACCCCGGCGCCATGCTTGGCCAGCCACGCCGCGCCGTCGGTCCCCACCGGCGGTTGGACATGATGGTGGACATTGCCATCGCCAAGATGCCCGAACGACAGCGCACGGGCGCCGGGGAAGGCTGCGGCCAGCCGCGCCGGGTTGTCAGCGATGAAGGTCGGCATCAGATCGACCGGGACGCTGACGTCATGCTGCAGCGCCGGCCCCTCGGCGCGTTCCGCCTCTGAAATGGAGTCGCGCAGGCGCCAGAAATCGTCGCTTTCGCGATCGTTCTTGGCGATCACGACGTCGCGGATCAGCCCCGCATTGAGCGCCGTGGCAAGTTGGCGTTCGAGCGCATCGCTCAATTCCTGTTGATTGTCGCCCGCGAGCTCGGCGAGCACATACCAGGGATGCGGCGCGGCGATCGGGGCGCGGGTTTGCGGAATGTGGCGCAGCACTGCATCCAGGCAGGCGTGCGGAATGATCTCAAACCCTTCGAGTTCGCGTCCGATGCTGGCGTCGAGCTGGCGAAGGAGGCGTAGCGCCTGCTCCGGCGAATCGATCGCGATCCACGCGGTGCAGTGGGCGATCGCCGCTGGAACGAGGTGCAGCGTCGCGGCGGTCACGATGCCAAGCGTACCCTCCGCACCGCAGAGCAGGTGCCGCAGGTCGTAGCCGCGATTGTCCTTCTTGAGCGGTGCGAGGCCGTCAAAGATGCTGCCGTCGGGCAGGACCGCCTCGATCCCCGCAACCAGCGCGCGCATCGTGCCGTGACGCAGCACCTGGGTGCCGCCGGCATTGGTCGACACGAGGCCGCCGATCGTCGCGGACCCCTTGCCACCGAGGGTCAGCGGAAAACGCAGCCCGTGCGCAAGCGCGGCATGATGAAAGTTCTCCAGAATGACACCCGCCTCGGCCACCGCAACCTGCGCCGCTGCATCGATGCTGCGGATACGGTTCATGCGGCGCAGGCTCAGCAACAGCTGGTTGCCGCCGGGGTCGGGGGTAGCGCCGCCAACCATCCCGCTATTGCCGCCCTGCGGCACCAGCGCTGCCTGTTCAGCGGCGCACAGGCGCACGACCGCCGCGACCTCTTCGGTCGATCCCGGCGACAACATCGCCGCGGCGCGCCCGGTATATTTGCCGCGCCAGTCGGTCAGCCAGGGCGCCATGCTGTCGGGGTCGGCCATATAGCCCTTGGGTCCCAGCAACGCGGCCAGACGAGCGAGCAGATCGGGCGATGGCGCCGGGCTCATGCCTTGTTTTCCCACCTTGCGGCGGCGCGCGGGCGAATATAGTTCATTTGATGTTCAATCATGGCTGTTAAGGCGGGATTGGATGAATACCGGATTTTCGTCCAGAGGGTTTGGACGCGGGAGCAAAGAGTGACCAGCAATTTCGATCAGGACGCCGAAGGAGCGGCAGCGCGCTGGTGCTGACGGCGGCGGCCCTGTGGATTGCGGCGGCAGCCCCGGCGGGCGATGCTTTGCCGCCGGTCGCCGCGCCCGAACCGCTGGTCGCGCTGACCGCGCCGACGCCCGAACAGATCAGCGCGTTCTGGCAGGTGGTGATCGAACAGCAATTGATCATTCGCGTTCCGGCGCAGCGTTCGCAGCTCAACAATTTCGCCGCTGGACCGATGCCGTCGCGGCGTGCGACCGAAATCCCGATCGTCTGGAAAGAGAAAAAGGCGCCCAAATGTGTCGCGATGCGCAACATCATGGGGATGCAGGCGACCCAGCGCGACAGCATCGACATCATCACCCGGCAGAAGCAGCGGCTGCGGGCGCAGCTCAATCGGGGGTGCCGGGCGCTCGACTTCTATGCCGGTTTCTACATGCAGGGCAGCAAGGACGGAAATTTGTGCGAGGATCGCGATCAGATCCACGCGCGAACTGGCGCCAAATGCGAAATCGACAAGTTTCGGTTGATGGTTCCGGTCCGCGACGACGATTGATTGCGCATTTCGTCGCCATTTCTTGACTTTTCATCGCCATTTGCCCAAGGCCCGCGCAGCGCCGCCTGCGTGGAAGGCTGAGCGTCACCTCTTTTTCCGGACATGGTACCTCATGAAATTTGCCGAGATCGGCCTTTCCGACGAACTGTTACGCGCCATCGACGAGTCGGGCTATGACGAAGCGACGCCGATTCAGGCGGGGGTGATCCCCTCGGTCCTGATGATGCGCGACATCATCGGCATTGCCCAGACGGGTACGGGAAAGACCGCGTCGTTCGTTTTGCCGATGATCGACATCCTGGCCCACGGTCGCGCGCGGGCACGGATGCCGCGCTCGCTGATCCTCGCGCCGACGCGTGAGCTCGCGGCGCAGGTGGCCGAAAATTTTGAAAAATACGGCAAATACCACAAGCTTTCGATGGCGCTGCTGATCGGCGGGGTCCAGATGGGCGATCAGGTGAAGGCGCTGGAAAAGGGCGTCGACGTGCTGATCGCGACGCCGGGCCGCCTGATGGACCTGTTCGAACGCGGCAAGATCCTGCTCACCGGGTGCAACCTGCTGGTGATCGACGAAGCCGATCGCATGCTCGACATGGGGTTCATCCCCGACATCGAGAATATCTGCACCAAATTGCCGGCAAACCGTCAGACCCTGCTGTTCTCGGCGACGATGCCCGCACCGATCAAGCGGCTGGCCGACAAATTCCTGTCGAACCCGAAAACGGTCGAAGTCGCGCGCCCGGCAAGCCGAAACGAGAATATCGAACAGTTTCTGGTCAAGACATCGGAACGCGGCAAGCGCGATACCCTGCGCGGCTTGCTCGAAGCGGAGGACGTCAACACCGCGATCATCTTTTGCAACCGCAAGACGACGGTGCGCGAATTGGCGAAGGTGCTCCAGCGTTCGGGCTATAGCGCGGGCGAGATCCAAGGCGACATGGACCAGTCGAGCCGCACCGCCGAACTCGACCGGTTCAAGAATGGCACGATCAATATCTTGGTCGCGTCGGACGTCGCGGCGCGCGGCCTCGACGTCAAGGGCGTCAGCCATGTTTTCAACTTCGACGCCCCGTGGCACCCCGACGATTATGTCCACCGCATCGGCCGCACGGGGCGCGCTGGCGCCAAGGGCCGCGCATTCACGCTGGCGACCCCGTCGGATGACGAGGCGATCGACAATATCCAGAAACTGACCGGCTATAAAATTCCGGTCCATGGTGGTGATGCCGTCTCCGCCGACGGCGCCCCTGCGGCACCCCGCGAAGCGGACGACAAGCCGCGCCGGGCGCGCTCGGAGCGTGGTGGCCGCGGTCGCGGCGCCAAGGCGGACAAGGTTGCAGAGCAGCCGCGCGACGAAGCCAAAGCCGCCCCGGCCAAGGCGACCAAGTCGCGCGACGATCGCAAGTCGGCCGTACCGTCAAAGCCGAAACCTGCGCCGCGGCACGACGATCAGGATGGCCCCGACGACGGCTGGAACGGCCCGACCCCAAGCTTCTTGTCAGTCGGTTTCGGGAGCTGAGCGATTAGTCGGTCAGGTTCGTCAGAGCTTGACCAGCATCTTCCCCATATTGGCGCCGGAAAACAGGCCGAGGAAGGCGTCAGGCGCTGATTCAATTCCGTTGTGCACCGTTTCGCGGATCGTGACCGCGCCGCTGGCGATCAGGCCGCCCATGTCGGCGTAAAATTCTTCCATGCAGTCGAAGAACTGGTCGGTGTAAATAAAGCCTTCCATGCGGATCCGCGCCGGGATCGAACGGATGAGATATTTCATCTCCTGCGCCTTGCCGTCATTATAGACGTCGATCATCCCGCAGATCGCAAAACGTGCGAAATCATTGGCCGTCGCAAAGGCGGCGTCGAGATGTTCGCCGCCGACATTGTCGAAATAGACGTCAATCCCCGGTTTGCCGAGGTCGCCGAGTGCCTGCGCCAGCCCCGCAAGCACCGGGCCAGCCTTGTAATCGACCATCGCATCGGCCCCAAGTTCCTTGACCCATGCGCATTTTTCCGCTCCGCCAGCCGAACCGATAACCGTCATCTCGCGCGCCTTGGCGATCTGGACCACCGCCGACCCGACCGCGCCCGCCGCGGCCGACACGAACACCACATCGCCCGGTTTCGCTGCGGCGACGCGGAGCAGCCCGATCCACGCGGTGCCGCCGGTCAGGCCCATATTGTGCAGGAAGGTCTGCGGCGTCATCCCCGCGTCCAGCGCCGCGCGCGGCAGCTTGTTCGGCATCATGTCGAGTCCGACGACGCCGCCGTCGCGCCAGCCGCCCATGTGCAGGATCAGGTCGCCGGGCGCGAAACCGTCCATTCGGCTCTCGGTCACCTCGCCGATGGCGCCGCCCGTCATCGGTTGGTCGAGCTGGAAGCTCGCGGCATAGCTTTTGGCGTCGTTCATCCGTCCGCGCATATAGGGATCGACCGACAGCCACAGGTTGCGCACGCGCAGCTGATCGGGTTCCAGCGCCGTATCGGGCATCTCGCGCAGCGCGAAATTGTCCATCGTCGGCAGCCCCTGCGGGCGGCTGATCAAATGCCAGGCTTTGCTCATCGGAACCCCCATTCCCTGATTTGCGCGGCGATGACGGCGGTGGTCAGAAAAGCCGTTGCCAACTGCAATGCGGTGCGTTTATTACGCCGCGGTCGCGGGGCCGTAGCTCAGATGGGAGAGCGCTGCAATCGCACTGCAGAGGTCAGGGGTTCGATTCCCCTCGGCTCCACCAGCGACCCCATCCACCCTCACGACCGATCAGCCCGCGTAATCGCGGATCATGTTCTTCGCGATGACTAGCTGTTGGATCTGCGTCGTTCCTTCATAAATGCGGTAAATGCGGCAGTCGCGATAGAAGCGCTCGGCGAGATATTCCTTCAGATAGCCAGCGCCGCCGTGGATTTGGACCACCCGGTCGGCGACGCGGCCGCACATTTCGCTGGCGAACATCTTGGTTGCGGCTGCCTCGACCAGGATTTTCTCGCCGCGATCGGCGCGCGCGCAGGCGTCGTTCAGCATGCAGTCGGCGGCATAGATTTCGGCCTTGCTGTCGGCAAGCATCGCCTGGATCAGCTGGAAATTGGCAATCGGTTCGCCGAACGCCTTTCGTTCCATGGCATATTTCAGCCCCGCGTCGAGCATCCGCTTGGCATAGCCGACGCTGGCGGCCGCAACCGACAGGCGCCCATTGTCGAGGCTCTGCATCGCGGCGCGAAAGCCGATGCCTTCCTCGCCGCCGAGCAGCGCGTCGCCGTCGACATGAACGTCTTCCAGGATGACATCGGCGATCTGTGATCCGGCCTGGCCCATTTTGCCATCGGGCTTGCCGATCGAGACGCCGGGCGCATCGCGCGGGACAAGGAACGCGCTGACGTGCGCGTTCTTGGGCAGCGGCTCGACATTGGTGCGCGCCATCACAAGGATCATGTCGGCAAAGGGCGCATTGGTAATATAGCGTTTGGTGCCGTTCAGCACATAGCCATTGCCGTCGCGTACCGCGCGGGTCTTCATCGCTGCGCTGTCCGATCCGCTGTCGGGCTCGGTCAGGCCAAAGGCTGCAATGCTGCCCGTCGCCAGCTTGGGCAGCCAATATTCCTTCTGTTGCTCGGTACCAAAGCCGAGCAGCGATTTGCACACCATGCCGATGTTGATTGATACGATCGAGCGATAGGCCGGCGAGGCATAGGCGATTTCACGGATGAAGCCGACATATTGGCTGATATTCATGCCCGCACCGCCATATTGTTCGGGCATGGTCACCCCGAACAGGCCCATGTCGCGCATTTCGGCCAAGATGTCGTCGGGGACGCGGCCCAGTTCTTCAAGCTGGTCCTCCGCCGGGATCAGTCGCTCGCGAACATAGCGCTGCAACTGCTCGATAAAGGCGTCGTAGATGTCGGCGTCCATTCCCGGATTGGTCATTATTTTCCTGTCCCTTGGTCCATTATTCCGAATAGCTGTCGATCGCCGAGAAAATGCGGGTCAGCTGTTCCCGCTCGTCGGCATCGATGTCGGGACGCCAGATTTCGAACAGCAGGACGGTACGATCGCTGGTGCCGCGATTCCACGCTTCATGTTCGAAACTGTCGTCGAAAATCAGCAATTCGCCCTCGGTCCAGCCAAGCGTTTCGGGGCCGACGCGCAGGCCGCAGCCATCGGGTACCACGAGCGGAAGGTGGCAGATCAGCCGCGTATTGAGCATGCCGTGATGCGGCTGGATGTGCGTGCCGGGGGTCAGGCGCGAAAATAGCGCGAGCGGGGCGCGGCCCGGGATGACCGGTTGGGGTGCGCATTCGAGCGCAGCAAGCGTGGCGGGGCAAAGCAGGTCCATCCCATCGGCGACCTTGCCGTCCTTCCACAGCCACGCCGCGCCCCAATCGGGTTTATCGAGCAGCGGATTATTCGGTGGCGGGCGATTGGGTGCGGCGGTGACATAGGGACCGAAGCGATCCGATGCGATGTCGGTCAACGCCAGCAGCTCGGCCCGAATGGCATCGGTCGCGGCCTCGATCGCCGGGACCCAATCGAACATGGCGCGGTCGAAGACAGGCCGCTGCGCAAGGCCGGGGAAATAAAACATGTTCGGTTGCTGCAGATAGACTTGCTGTTCGCCCGCCAGCAGGCGCAGCGCTTCGGCAACGCGCGGTGCCGCGGTTCGCGCATCGATACCCGCGCCGCGCAATTGGCCCAGCAAATGGTCGGCAAAGGCGCGTTCGGACGCCACGATGAACTGTTCGGCGCGCTGAAGGCCCGGATGAAGCGAGGTCGGCACATTGCCCATCTGGGCCGCGGTGCCGAGCGCCAGCCGATAGAAGGTCCCCGCCGCGCGGTCGTCTTGCAAGCTGCGCTGCAATTCGGCCATCGCCAGGATCGCGGCGATGTTGGCACGATCGGCCTGGATCGCCGCCCGCAGAATAGCGGCTTCGGCCTCGACATCGCCGCGGCGTTCGGCGTCGCGCGCTTGCTCCAGCCATGTCGGTTGCTGCGTCATCGACCACGCCATAACGCAGCAACCGCCCTTTGCAAACGGCGCGCCGCTTCGTGTCAGACGCCAGGCGGTATCACCGGATCAACCGCCTTTTGCGTGCTTCGCAATTGCTGGCGAACGGCGCCGACGAAGCGGCTGCGCCAGAAGGCGATGAGCAGCGCGAGCAATATGCCCCACGGCAGGACCGCGGCGCCGAGCGTCAGGACAAAGGCCAGCGCGGTGCTGCCGCTGCGCATCAGCGTCTCGCCCGCATTGGCAAAGGGGTTCTCGTGGCCGATCCCGGGCAAGCCGCCGTCGCTGACGTAATTGAACGCCACGCTCGTCCACGCGATCCGCGCTTCGCCCGTGCGGCGGCTCTGGCGTTCATCGCCGAGCTGTCCGCGGAGCTGGCTGATTTGCGATAGCAGCTCTGCGCGCTCGCGCTTGTCGAGCCCGCCCGCTTTGAGCCGTGACTCCAGTCGCGCGATCTCGGCTTCCGACCCGGCGCTGCGCTGCTGCGAGGCGAGGATATTGGTGCCGACATCTTCGCCGGCCACGCTGGCGTCGGCGAGCACTCCCTCGGCCTTTTCGACGCTGGCGATCGCATTGGCGCCGAACCTGCGGGCGATGCCGGGTTCGAGTTTGAACTGGGTTTGCGCCTCGACGAGCTTTTCATCGCTCAGCTGATAGCGGACATCGACGATGCGGCAACGCTGGACGCCCAATGTTTCGCAGGCGGCGGCATGTTCCTCCTGTACACGGGCGATGTGCTTGTCGACCAGGCGGAAGGTGTAGGCATAGTCGAAGGCGACGCCGGGAGCCGCCTCAATGCCGATGCGGGGGGCTGCCGCGGCATCGGCGCTTTCTTCGGCGACCGCGGGGGCTTCGGTGTCGGTGGCAGTGCCGGTGCTTGCTTCGTCGGAAGATTGTTCCGAACAGCCGACCAGGGCGAGCGCCATCGCGCCCGCTAAGAGCTTCATTTTCATCGAGGATTCTCCCAAAGCGCGACTCGATGGTCGCGTGGGATGACATAACATAACTGTTCCAGTTGACAATAGGCTCAGGCGAGGCGGACGAAACTGTCAAGCACGCGCTTGCTGCCCGCCTGTTCAAAGGCGACTTCCAGCTTGTTGCCGTCGATGTCGGCGATTTCGCCATAGCCGAATTTTTCGTGGAACACGCGCATCCCGATCGCGAGGTCGGCGCGCGGTTTGGCGCCGACCGACGCCGCCGGGCCTTTTTCGCTCGGGGCAGGAGCGCGCGTGATCGTCGACGATTGCGCGGTGGCGCGCTGCCACGCCGGGCCGCGTGTCATGATCCGCGACGGCTGCCGTTCCGCAACATGCGCGAAGGGATCGCCCTGCGCCGACCAATTGGCGCGCCACAGGCTCTGTCCGCCGCCGAAGCTGTTTTCGCTGTCGACATGTTCGGGTGGGATTTCGGCGATGAAGCGGCTTGGGATGCTGCTCATCCACTGGCCGTAGATGCGACGGTTCGCGGCGTGATAGATGCTCGCGCGCTGGCGGGCGCGGGTGATCGCGACATAGGCGAGGCGGCGTTCCTCCTCGAGACTGGCGATACCGCCTTCGTCCATCGACCGCTGCGACGGGAACACGCCGTCTTCCCAGCCCGCAAGGAAGACATGGTCGAATTCGAGCCCCTTGGCGGCGTGAATCGTCATGATCGTGACCGTCTCGACCTGATCGTCATTGTCGCGGTCCATGACGAGGCTGACATGCTCGAGAAATTCCTCGAGCGTCTCATATTCCTCCATCGCGCGAACGAGTTCGGAGAGGTTTTCGAGGCGCCCCGCGGCCTCGGCGCTGCGGTCGGCCTGGAGCATCGCGGTATAGCCCGATTCGTCGAGGATCAGCTGGGTCAGCTCGGGGTGCGACAGCTCGTTGGCCTTGCTTTGCCAATTGCGCATCTGGGCGACGAAACTTGCGAGCTGTCGGCGCGCCTGCGGGGTCAGTTCGTCGGTTTCGGTGATCCGCGACGCGGCGTGGAACAGCGGGGCACGTTCAGCGCGCGCGAACTGGTGGATGCGTTGCAACGCCTTGTCGCCGAGCCCGCGCTTCGGAACATTGACAATGCGCTCGAAGGCGAGGTCGTCGGCGGGTGACTGGACGAGGCGGAGATAGGCGAGCGCGTCGCGGATTTCAGCGCGCTCGTAGAAGCGGAAACCGCCGACGATGCGATAGGGCATGCCGATCGCGATGAAGCGGTCCTCGAACTCGCGCGTCTGGAACTGCGCGCGGACGAGGATCGCGGCGCGGTCGAGGCTGACCTGCCGATGCTGGAGCGTTTCGAGTTCCTCGCCGATCCGCCGCGCCTCTTCTGGCCCGTCCCACACGCCGACGACGCGGAGCTTGTCGCCGGGTTCGAGTTCGGTCCACAGCGTCTTGCCAAGCCGGTCCGAGTTCTGCGCGATCAGCGCCGAGGCGGCGGCAAGGATCTGCGGCGTCGAGCGGTAATTTTGTTCGAGGCGGATGACGGTCGCGCCGGGAAAATCCTTTTCGAAGCGCAATATGTTCGCGACCTCGGCGCCGCGCCACGAATAGATCGACTGGTCGTCGTCGCCGACGCAGCAGATATTCTTGCGCGCCTGCGCGAGCAGGCGGAGCCAGAGATATTGGCTGGCGTTGGTGTCCTGATATTCGTCGACGAGCACATATTTGAAGCGCTGCTGATACTGCTCCAGCACGTCGCGGTGCGTTTTCAGGATCACGAGCATGTGGAGCAGCAGGTCGCCGAAGTCGCAGGCGTTCAGCGTCTTCAGCCGCGCCTGATAGAGCGCGTAGAAATGCTGCCCCTTGCCATCGGCATAGGCTTCCTTGTCGGCGGCATCGAGGTCGGCGGGGGTCAGTCCGCGGTTTTTCCATTTATCAATGAGCCCCGCGAGCTGACGCGCGGGCCAGCGCTTCTCGTCGAGGCCTTCGGCCTGAATCAGCTGCTTGAGCACGCGAAGCTGGTCGTCGGTGTCTAGGATGGTGAAATTGCTCTGCAAACCCACCAGTTCGGCGTGGCGGCGGAGCATCTTTGCCGCGATGCTGTGAAAGGTACCGAGCCAAGGCATCCCTTCAACCGCGTCGCCGATCATCCGTCCGATACGCTCGCGCATCTCGCGCGCCGCCTTGTTGGTAAAGGTCACCGCGAGGATTTCGGACGGCCAGGCGCGCCGCGTCGCGATGATGTGCGCCAGCCGTGCGGTCAGCGCCGCGGTTTTGCCCGTGCCTGCGCCCGCGAGCATCAGTACCGGCCCCTCGGTCGTCAGCACGGCCTGCCGCTGCGGCCCGTTCAAGCCTTGCAGGTAGGGCGGGTCCGACGGGTCGGGGCGGGTCAGGTCGGTGGTCGAGATGGGGGGCATGTTCACGCGCGAACGATTAGGGAACGCAGGGCAGGCTGTCCAGCGCGAGCAGGCGCATTTTGACCTTGCACCGATCGCCTCGTCGCGTCCAAGGCGGCGCCATCAATCCGGGAAGGGGCATTAGGCGTGGAACTGGCACCCTATCGACAGCATCGGCGCATCCTGACCGCGAGCCTTGTCGGCACGGCAGTCGAGTTTTACGATTTCTATATCTACGGGACGGCCGCAGCGCTCGTGTTCGGGCCGCTCTTCTTTCCGTCCGAATCGCCGTCGGCGCAGCTGATGCTGAGCTTCATGAGCTTTGGCCTTGCCTTTTTCGCGCGGCCCGTCGGCGCGATCGTATTCGGTCATTATGGCGACCGGATCGGGCGCAAATCGACGCTCGTCTCCTCGCTGATGCTGATGGGCGCCTCGACGCTGCTGATCGCCTTCCTGCCGACCTACGCGATGGTGGGCTGGGTCGCGCCGCTTCTGCTTTGCGTCCTTCGGTTCGGGCAAGGCTTCGGGCTCGGCGGCGAGTGGGGCGGGGCAGCGCTGCTGGCGGTCGAAAACGCGCCGCCGGGCTGGAAATCGCGCTTCGGCATGTTTCCGCAATTGGGCGCACCGGTCGGATTTATCGCGGCCAACGGGCTTTTCCTGCTGCTCGGGCTCGGCCTCAGCGATGCCGAATTTACGAGCTGGGGCTGGCGGATTCCCTTCCTCTTTTCGGCGCTGCTCGTCGGGCTTGGCCTCTGGGTGCGGCTGAAGATCGGCGAGACGCCCGATTTTCAGGAAGCGCTGGAGAAGGACAAGCCGGTGGGCGTCCCGATCGGCGAATTACTCCGGCATCATATGTTGCCGACGCTCGCGGGCACGTTCGCGGTCGTCGCCTGCTTCGCGATCTTCTATCTCGCGACCAGTTTCGCGCTGGCGCACGGGACGACAGAGCTCGGTTATCCCAAGGAGCAGTTCCTGCTGATCCAGCTTGGCGCGATCCTGTTCATGGCGGCGGGGATCATCTTTGCAGGCTACGCGAGCGACGCGTCGAGTGCGCAGCGTGTGCTGACCTGGGGCTGCGGCGCGACGATCCTCGTCGGCTTCGTCTTTGGGCCTGCGTTGGCGTCGGGAAGCTGGCTGATGATCTTTGTGGGGCTGGCCAGCGCGCTGTTCGTGATGGGGCTGGTCTATGGTCCGCTCGGCAGCTGGCTGACCGCGTTGTTTCCCGTCCACGTCCGCTATACCGGAGCGTCGGTGACGTTCAACGCGGGCGGCATATTGGGCGGGGCGATGGCGCCGATCATCGCGCAGGCGCTCGCCGAACGCGGCGGGACCGAAACGGTCGGGCTTTATCTGGCGCTGGCGGGCGCGGTGAGCTGGCTGGGGCTGCTGATGGTGCGGCGGCAGATGATCAGGCAGGCCTGAGCAGCGTCAGCTTGGCCTTGCCGACCTTGCGTGTCGCATCGATTTCGAACCCCGCAGCATCAACGTCTTCGTTGTGCGCCGTCTCGATTGAAATCCAGCTGTCCGGCCCGATCCAGCCGAGGCGAGCGAGTTTGTCGAGCGCCACGCCGCCCGCACCGGTGCCATAGGGTGCATCGAGCATCAGCAGGTCGTAGGTGCGCGGCGCCGGACCGAGCGCGAGCACCGACCCGGCGCGGACATCGGCGCGCCCGGTTGCGCCCAATGTCGCCAGATTCTTGCGCAGCGCGTCGAGTGCGTCGCGATCCTGTTCGGCGAACAGGCATTGTTCGGCACCGCGCGACAGCGCCTCGATCCCGAGCGCGCCCGATCCCGCAAACAGGTCGGCGACCACCAGCCCCTCGAAACTGCCGACGCGGCTGGTCAGCATCGAGAACAGCGTTTCGCGCGTGCGGTCGGCGGTCGGGCGCGTCGCGTCATTCCTCGGCGCGTGCAGCTTGCGGCCGCGCCATTCGCCCGAAATGACCCGCATCATCCCATCTGCCGACGGAATTTGAACAATTCGTCGCGCGGAACGACATCGACCGCGCCCAGCGGTATACCGCCCAGTTCAAAGGCGCCGTAGCGGGTCCGGATCAGGCGGCTCACCTGAAGCCCGAAATGTTCGAGCACTTTTCGAACTTCGCGGTTCTTGCCTTCGGTGAGCGTCATTTCGACCCACTGGTTGCGGCCCGTGCGGCGCTCGAGGTTCGCGTCGATCTTGCCATAGCGAACGCCGTCGATCTCGATCCCCATCGCCAGTTCCTCAAGCTGCGCCTGGCTGATGTCGCCAAAGGCGCGCGCGCGATAGGTGCGCTCGACCCCGCTCGCGGGCAGCTCGAGCTGGCGCTTGAATTCGCCGTCATTGGTCAGCAGCAACAGCCCCTCGGTATTATAGTCGAGACGGCCGACGGGCATCAGCCGCGGCAGATCGCGCGGCAACAGGTCATAGATGGTCTTGCGGCCTTTGGGGTCGCGGGCTGCGGTCAGGCAGCCTGCAGGCTTGTGAAAGCGGTAGAGGCGCGTCGAAACGGGTTTGGCGACGGGATTGCCGTCGACCGTCAGGCCTTCGAGCGAAGCGAGCAAAGGCGCGGGCTGAACGATGACCTGGCCATTCAGCGCGATGCGGCCTTCCTCGATCATCCGTTCGACGTCGCGGCGCGATCCCACGCCGGCACGCGCCAGCAGCTTGGCGATCCGCTGCGGCCCATCTTCGCGCTCGTCCTCTGCCGGCTTGGTTTTGAGGGCGGAGGCGGCGCCGCGCGCGGCGCGGCGTCCCCTTGGCGCGTCGCGGTCGCCGGCGGCTTTGGACGCGGTCCGCGGGGCGGCACGGGGAGGTCGGCGAGTGGTCATTGGAACGGATACGGCCTTTTGTCATTATGTGGGGCACAGTGTTGCCCTTGAGCCACGCTCATAGCCGGAAAAGTGTCGCTTCGTCGATGGGAAGCAGAAGCAATCTTGCACAGTGCCAACGGGCGCGTCATGGCGCCGTTAAAGGGAGTATCCATGCTGTTTGCGTCCCGCCCGTCCTGCATCAAGCGGCTGCTGATCATCGAGGATGATCCGCTGGTCGCGTTCGATAACGAGCGGACGCTGAAACACAGCGGTTACGATATCGTCGCGACGGTCGATTCGGGCGAAGCGGCCGTGCCGATCATCGCCGCTGATCAGGTCGATGCACTGGTGCTCGATTTGGGGCTGGCCGGGCATATGACGGGCCGCGAAGTGGCGCGGCTGGCACGCGACCGGGGTATCGCGGTCCTGCTCGTGACCGGGCAATGCCCCGACGACGCTGGCGATATCGCGGTGGCTTGCCTCAGCAAGCCGCACAGCGCCTCGGCCCTCGTTGCCGCGTTGCGCGCGGTGGAATCGATAAGCTGCCAGAACAAGATGCCGCGCAAGGTCAGCGGCCTCACCACCTATTGGCGCCCCGAGGCGGCGTAAGCCGCACGGCTGGCCGCGTGCATCTCAAATACCCGCTTCCAATTTGACCCCAAGGCTTTAGGCCTTGACGCCAAGCACAGAGCCGCTCGCCCGCGGCCCGCGGGGAGCACCGAATGTCCGTCGACCTTATCCGTTTTCTCATTTTTGCCGGCATCCTCGGCGGGCTGGTCGTCGTCGCGCTCGCGGTCCCGGCCTTCCGGCCCTATCTGCGCAAGAATCCCGCCGTCGCTTTCCTTCTCGGCATTTCGAGCGGGTTCCCGTTCACGCTGGTTGCCGCCACCATGACCTTCTGGCTGGCAAAGGTCGGCTTCACGCCGACAACCATCGGCTTTGCGGTGATGGTCGGCATCCCCTACACGATCAAATTCCTGTGGGCCCCGCTGGTCGACAAAATTCCTTTGCCCGTCTTGACCAAGGCGCTCGGCCAGCGGCGGAGCTGGCTGTTTCTGGTCCAATTCTTCCTTGTGATCTCGATCTGGCAGATGGGCGCGAGCAACCCGCAGCCGGACGATTATCGCTGGTTCCTGTTCTGGGCGGTCGTCACGGCCTTCTTTTCGGCAACGCAGGACATCGTCATCGACGCCTATCGCATCGAAATCCTCGAAGAGGACGAATTCGCCCACGGTACCGCCACCAACCAGTTCGGCTATCGCACCGGCAATCTGATCGCGGGCGCGGGGACGATCTATTTCGCCTCGCAGGAAGGGCTGGGGCTTGGCTGGGCCATGGCCTACGGGCTCACGACGCTCTGCGTGCTTCCCGCGGTCCTCGGCGCCTTCTGGGCGGGTGAGGGCAAATTTGTCGACCGCTTCAGTAGCGCATCGGGCATGAAGCCGGGGCAGTGGCTCGTCGAAACGGTGGTCAACCCGTTCCGCGAGTTCCTGACCCGTAACGGCGCGCTGATGATCCTGCTGTTCATCCTGGTCTATAAGGTCGGCGATGCGATGGGGCAGGCGATGCTCGGCCCGATGATCGTCGACCTCGGCTTCGCCGACCTCGACTATATTTCGGCGAACAAGATCTGGGGCTTCGCTGCACTGATTATCGGGTCTGCGCTGGGCGGGCCGTTCGTGCTGTGGCTCGGCATGGGCCGCGCGCTGCTGGTTTCGGTGCTGCTCATGATGTTCTCGAACGTCATGTTCATGGCGCTGTCGATCGTGGGCAACGACTATTGGATGCTGGTGGCGGCGATCGTGACCGAGAATATCACCAGCGGCATCGGCCTGACTGTCGTAGCCGTCTATCTCTCGGGACTGTCGAACATCGCCTATACCGCAACGCAGTTCGCGCTGTTGTCGTCGGTTGCGGTGATCGGGCGAACCTTCATGGCCGGGCCTGCCGGGTTTGCCGCGGAAAGGCTGGGTTGGACAGGCTTCTGGGGGCTCACGATCCTCGCCGCTATCCCGGGCATGATCCTGCTGTGGATGATGTGGCGCAAGGGCTATGTCGTGCAATCGATCCGCCAGAGCGGCGCGATCGACGAAGGCAAGCTTCGCAAGCCCGTCGGCGCCGCGCGCATCGCCGGCTTTGCGCTGATCGTCGCGGGCGTGGTCGGCGTGTTGCTCGCCAACCAGCTCGAGCTGGCGTGGCAGATCATGTACGCGTCGCTTGCCGCCCTGGTCGTTGGCGCGCTGCTGGCGTGGAAGGGGCCGGCGCCGAAGGTGGCGTGAGCCGCTTCCGGGAGCGCGGTCAAACCACCATGTCCATCCCGTTCGTGTCGAGCGAAGTCGAGACACCCATGAGGATCGCGTGCCTTCGCGTGTCTCGACTACGCTCGACACGAACGGAAACTAAGGGCGGTGTTGAACCGCCCCCACATGATATCCCCTAAACCGGCATCTCGCCGTTCGCGCCCAGCACCACGCCCGCCAGATAAAGCGACCCGCAGATCAGGACATCGCCCGCTGGCCGATGCGCCGCGATATGGCGGAGCGCGACCCCGACGTCGTCGCACGGCTGCGCGTCGGCTATGCCGAGGTCGACCTGGACCCAATGGCAGAGATCCTTCGGATCGTGATGTTCGTGGCCCGGGATCGGGACAGCCTGAAACGACGCGATGCGATCGGCGAACGGGCGCAGAAAGCCCGTGGCGTCCTTGTTCCGCAACAGGCCGCAGACGATGTGCAGCGGCGCGCGGCCTTCGAGCGCCTTGGCGAGCGCGACCCCGGCATCGGGATTATGCCCGCCGTCGAGCCAGAGCTCTGCGCCCGCGGGCAGCAGCGCGGTGAGCGGCCCGGCGCCGAGGCGCTGTATCCGGCCCGGCCAGAAGGCATTGCCGACCCCGGTCGCGATGGCCGCGTCGGTCGGCTGCGGATCGGGCGCCAAACGCAGCATCGCGATGGCGAGCCCGGCGTTGCGCATCTGGTGCGCGCCGGCCATGCGCGGCTGGAGTAGCGGTTCGACCGAGCCCAGCTTCGAACGCCAACGGAAGGCGTCGCCTTCGGCCTCAACCGTCCAGACCTCGCCTTCGGGAAAGAGCGTCGCGCCGACGTCAGCGACCCTCGCCGCGATGGTGTCGCGAACGGGGGGTGGATAGGCAAGGGTGGCAACGGGCGTGTCTGGCTTGATGATCCCAGCCTTTTCCCACGCGATACGCATTGCGGGCTCGCCCGGCGTCCCGGCTTCGGGCGCAAGCAGGAAGGCCTCATGGTCGATGCCGAGCGAAGCGATGCCGGCGACCGCCGGGGGCGGAATGATGTTCGTCGCATCAAGGCGCCCGCCGAGCCCGACCTCGATGATGCAGTCGTCCGCCGGGATGCGCGCGAAAGCAAGGAAGGCTGCAGCAGTGGTGATTTCGAAAAAGCTCGCTTGAAGATCCGCGGCTTCGTCGAGCACTTCTTCAAGCAGCGCGGCAAGCAGCGCGTCGTCGATCAGCGTTCCGGCGAGCCGGATACGCTCGTTGAAGCGCACGAGATGCGGGCTGGTGTAAGCGTGAACGCGGCGCCCCTCTGCTTCGAGGATCGCACGCAGATAGGCACAGGTTGAGCCTTTGCCGTTGGTCCCGGCAACGTGGAAAGTGCGCGGAAGCTGGTTTTGCGGGTTGCCGAGGCGCGCGCACAGCTCGGCGATGCGTTCGAGGCCGAGGACATCGCGCCCCGGCGAGAGCGCGGCGAGGCGGTCGATCTGGGTTTGGACGGCTGGGTCGGATGAGTGGGCGTGGTCGGGCATCGTTTCCTCCCCTCCCTGTAAGGGAGGGGCTGGGGGTGGGTGCGGCGGAGCCGCGCGGCAACGTGGAAGAGATTTCGGCGGTCGGGGCATCGAGCCCCGACCGCCGAGACCCACCCCTGACCCCCTCCCTTGCAGGGAGGGGAAGAACTAAGCCGCCTTTTCGGGCGCTAGATAACCGATCAGGCGCCCCAGCGTTTCGGGCAGCTCCTTGCGATGCACCACCATGTCAATCATCCCGTGATCGAGCAGATATTCGGCGCGCTGGAAGCCTTCGGGCAGTTTTTCGCGGATCGTATTCTCGATCACGCGCTGGCCTGCAAAACCGATCAGCGCCTTGGGTTCGCTGATCTGGATGTCGCCGAGCATCGCATAGCTGGCCGTCACGCCGCCCGTCGTCGGGTCGGTAAGCAGCACGATATAGGGCAGGCCTGCGCGGCGCAGGCGCGCAAGGGCGACCGTCGCGCGCGGCATCTGCATCAGCGACAGCGTGCCTTCCTGCATCCGTGCGCCGCCCGCGGCGGTGATCGCGATATAGGGGGCGCCGCGCTTGATCGCATTTTCGACCCCCGCGACGAAGGCTTCGCCGACCGCGACGCCCATCGACCCGCCCATGAAGGCAAAATCCTGCACGCCGATCACGACGCCCTGGCCCGAAATGCGGCCAAAGGCGTTTTGATAGGCGTCGCGGTCGCCGGTCTGCGCGCGCGCCGCCTTGATGCGGTCGACATATTTTTTGGTGTCGCGGAACTTGAGCGGATCTTCGGGTGCCGCGGGCGCGGCGATCATCTCGTGCAGCCCGCCGTCGAACAATTGCGCGAAGCGTTCCTTCGCGCCGATGCGGTCGTGGTGGTCGCAGCGCGGGCAGACGTTCAGATTATCTTCCCATTCCTTGACGAACACCATCTGCTGGCACTGGCGGCATTTGTGCCACAAATTGTCGGCGGTATCGCGCTTGGCGCCAAAGGGCAGGGCGTTGCGGACGCGGTCGAGCCAGCTCATGCGGCGATCTCCTTTGCGCCGTGGATAGCAGCGGCCAGGCTGCGGGTGAAGCTTTCGATGTGGCGCGGCGCATCGGCGCCATGCTGCGCAACGAGTTCGACCAGCGCCGAGCCGACCACGACGCCATCGGCAACGCGGGCGATATTCGCCGCCTGTTCCGGGGTGCGCACGCCGAAGCCGACCGCGATCGGCAGGTCGGTCTGGGCGCGGAGGTGCGTCACGGCCTCCTCGATGCTCGCCTGCGCCGCCTGTTGCAGCCCGGTGATCCCGGCAACGCTGACATAATAGAGGAAACCGCCCGCGCCATCGAGCACCGCGGGCAGGCGCGCCGCGTCGGTGGTCGGGGTGGCGAGGCGGATCTGGTCGACCCCGGCAGCGCGCAGCGCGGGACCAAGGCTGTCGTCTTCCTCGAACGGAATGTCGACGCAGATGACGCCATCGACGCCTGAATCCTTGCAGGCAGCGGCGAACCAGTCGGCGCCGCGCACGGTCATCGGATTGGCGTAGCCCATCAGGACGAGCGGGATGTCGGCATGGCGGGCGCGAAATCCCTTGGCGATGGCAAGGATGTCGGCGGTGGTGGTTCCGGCGGCAAAGCTGCGCAGGTTCGCGGCCTGAATCGCGGGGCCGTCGGCCATCGGATCGGTGAACGGCATACCCAGTTCGATGACGTCCGCTCCCCCCGCGACGAGGGCGTCGAGGACGGCGGCGGTGTCGCCGTCCCCGGCAGTGACGAAGGTGACGAGCGCAGCGTGCGGCTTGGCGAAAGCGTTAGCGAAGCGGGTCATATCTGCGTTCCCAACGCCTCGGCGACGGTGAAGATGTCCTTGTCGCCGCGACCGCACAGATTGACGACGATAATCGCGTCGCGGTCCATCTCGCGCGTCACCTTGGTCACCGCGGCGATCGCGTGCGACGGTTCGAGCGCGGGGATGATGCCCTCCGTGCGGCAGAGCAGCTGGAATGCGTCGAGCGCCTCCGTATCGGTCGCGCTGGTATATTCGACGCGGCCGATGTCGCGCAGCCAGGCGTGTTCGGGGCCAATGCCGGGGTAGTCGAGGCCGGCGCTGATCGAATGCGCTTCGTCGATCTGCCCATCCTCGCCCTGGAGCAGATAGGTGCGGTTGCCGTGGAGAATGCCCGGCGCGCCGCCAGCGAGGCTGGCGGCATGTTCCTTGTCGAGCCCATGCCCTGCGGCTTCAACACCGAGCATCCGCACCGACGGGTCGTCGAGAAACGGATGAAACAGCCCGATCGCATTCGATCCGCCGCCGATCGCGGCCACGAGCAGGTCTGGCAGGCGCCCGGTGCGTTCGAGCAATTGTGCGCGCGTTTCCTTGCCGATCACGCTCTGAAAATCGCGGACGAGTTCGGGATAGGGGTGCGGGCCCGCAGCGGTGCCGATGATATAGAAAGTGTCGTGGACATTCGCGACCCAATCGCGCAGCGCCTCGTTCATCGCATCCTTGAGCGTCCGGGCGCCGCTTTCGACCCCGATCACTTCGGCGCCGAGCAGCTTCATGCGGAACACGTTCGGCTGCTGCCGCTCCATGTCGCGTGCGCCCATGTAAATGACGCACGGCAGGCCGAAGCGCGCACAGACGGTCGCGGTGGCGACGCCATGCTGGCCTGCGCCGGTCTCGGCGATGATCCGCGTTTTGCCCATGCGGCGCGCGAGCAGTATCTGCCCAATGCAATTATTGATCTTGTGCGCGCCGGTATGGTTGAGCTCGTCGCGCTTGAACCAGATTTGCGCGCCCTTGCCCGCGGGGGCATCCTTGCGCAGTTCCTCGGTCAGCCGTTCCGCATAATAGAGCGGGCTGGGGCGCCCGACATAATGGGTGAGCAGATCGTCGAATTCGGCGGCGAAGGCGGGATCGCTCTGCGCGGCGCGATATTCGCGTTCGAGGTCGAGGATGAGCGGCATCAGCGTTTCGGCGACGAAGCGCCCGCCGAAAATCCCGAAATGGCCGCGCTCGTCGGGCTGGGTGCGAAAGCTGTTGGGCTGAGTGCTCATGACCGCGCCGCTTTAAGGAAAGCGGCGATCTTGTCCACATCCTTCACGCCCGGCGCGCTTTCGACGCCTGACGACACGTCGACCAGCGGCGCGCCGGTCGCGGCGATCGCTTCGGCCACGTTCACGGGGGTCAGGCCGCCCGCAACGCCCCAATCCATGGTGTGACGATGATTTTGAAGCAGCGACCAGTCGAAACGCGTGCCGGTCCCGCCGGGAAGCGCTGCTGCGGGGGCATCGAACAGGATGCGGTCGGCGGCTCCCTGATACTTCTGGACCCGCTCCAGCGTTCCGGCGTCCTTCAGGCCGACGGCCTTCCAGACCTGCGCGGGCGCGATCCGCTTGACCACGGCGAGCCATTCGGGGCTTTCATTGCCGTGGAACTGGATGATGTCGGGACGCACCGCGGCTAGCGCCTCACCGGTCAGCTGCTGCGACGCGTTGACGAGCAGCAACGCGACCTCGACATGACGTCCGGCGCGCTTGCGCAGTTCAGCGGCCGTCTTGAGATCGACGTGCCGCGGGCTGGGCTCGTAATGAACGAGCCCGATATGCGTGGCGCCCAGCTCGATGGCGGCGTCGACGGCTTCGGGGGTGGAAAGGCCGCAGATTTTGACGAAGGGGGACATGGTTCAGACTCGAGCTATCCGTTCGCATCGAGCGAAGTCGAGATGCCCCTCGACCAAGCTTCGTACCGATGGGTGTCTCGACTTCGCTCGACACGAACGGGAATTGGGGTGGGCTAAAGCGTCGCTTCGATTTCGCGCGCTGCAAGGTCGGGATCGGGCGACTGGCTGATCGGGCGTCCGACGACCAGGATCGACGCGCCGTCGGCCATCGCCTGCGCCGGGGTGACGACGCGTTTCTGGTCGCCCGCCTTCCCGTTGGAGGGCCGCACGCCGGGAACGACGAAGAAGCCGCCGGGCCAAGCCTTGCGCGCCGCCTTCACTTCCTGCCCCGAACAGACGATGCCGTCGAGCCCGGCTTCGCGCGCCAGCGCGGCGAGGCGGACGACCTGATCATGCGGGGTGCCGCCGACGCCGATGTCGTCGAGGTCGGGGGCGTCGAGGCTGGTCAGCACGGTGACCGCAACGACCTTGGTGTTCAGTCCCGCCACCGCCTTGGCTTCTTCCAGCATCGCGCGGCCGCCCGCGGCGTGTACGGTCAGGATGGCGGGTTCGAGCGGACGCAGCGCCTGGATCGCTTTCGCAACGGTGTTCGGAATGTCGTGGAGCTTGAGGTCGAGGAAGATCGGCAGCCCAAGCTTGGCCATTTCATGCACGCCGTGATGCCCGTTGGCGCAGAAAAATTCGAGCCCGAGCTTCAGCCCGCCGACATGATGCCGCACCTTTTGCGCCAGCGTCACCGCGGCGTCGAGGTGGGGATGATCGATGGCGAGATAAAGCGGCGAGCTCATGGGATATCCAGTGGCAGGCTGGGGGAAGCGGTTCCGGTGGCGGGAGCGGGGGTGGGCGCAGGCGCCGACACGGGTTCCACGGGACGATTGGCCAGCGCGCGCATGTCGGCGAGCTGGCGCTCGCTGGTGTCGAGGCGGCGTTTCAACGACCAGCGTGTGGTACGCAACGCGATCCACATCGGTACGCTGCCGATCAGGAACGCAGCAAGGATCAACACGGGCAATTTGGTATCGAGCACCTGCCCCGGCCAGATGGTCACCGTCACCGGCAGCCAGTTCGCCATGGCAAAAATGACCAGCACCGCGGTCAGCAACACCCAGATGATCGTTCGCAGGATTCCCACTATCGTCTGCTCCTCATTCGCTTGGGTCCGCCGACCCTATGCGAGTTTCCAGCGGGTTTCCACCCCGCGTTACGCGGAGCCGAAAACCCGGTCGAAGATCGTGTCGACATGTTTCATATGATAGCCGAGGTCGAAAAGTTCCGTCAGCTGATCCGCTGACAGCCGCGCGGTGACGTCCGCATCGGCCTTCAGCAGGTCGAGCAGCGACAGTTGGCCGTCGCTTTCCCAAACCCGCATCGCGTTGCGCTGGACCAGCAGATAGCTGTCTTCCCGGCTTGCTCCCGCCTGCGTCAGCGCCAGCAAAACGCGCTGCGAATGGACAAGGCCGCCCATGCGGTCGAGGTTCTTCTGCATCCGTTCGGGATAGACGAGCAGCTTGTCGACAACCCCGGTCAGGCGACCAAGCGCGAAGTCGAGGGTGATCGTCGCATCGGGACCGATGAAGCGTTCGACCGACGAATGGCTGATGTCGCGTTCGTGCCAGAGCGCGACATTTTCCAGCGCCGGAACGACCGCGCTGCGCACCATGCGCGCGAGGCCGGTGAGATTTTCGGTCAGCACCGGGTTGCGCTTGTGCGGCATCGCCGACGAACCCTTTTGCCCTGGCGAGAAATATTCCTCGGCTTCGAGAACTTCGGTGCGCTGAAGGTGGCGGACTTCGGTCGCGAGGCGTTCGATCGATCCGGCAACGACGCCGAGCGTGGCAAAGAACATCGCATGGCGATCGCGCGGGATGACCTGCGTCGAGACGGGTTCGATCGACAGGCCGAGCTTGGCCGCGACATGCGCCTCTACGCGCGGGTCGATGTTGGCGAAGGTGCCGACGGCGCCCGAAATGGCGCAGGTGGCGACTTCGGCGCGGGCGGCGATCAGGCGCGCCTTGCAGCGGTCGAATTCGGCATAAGCCTGCGCCAATTTGAGGCCGAAGGTTACCGGCTCGGCGTGGATGCCATGGCTGCGACCGATCGTCGGGGTCAGCTTATGTTCAAAGGCGCGGCGCTTGATCGCGGCGAGCAGCGCATCAAGGTCGGCGATCAATAGGTCGGCGGCCTGCGCCAGCTGGACCGCAAGGCAGGTGTCGAGAACGTCGGAGCTGGTCATGCCCTGGTGCATGAAGCGTGCTTCTTCGCCGACGTTTTCCGACACCCAGGTCAGAAAGGCGATGACGTCATGTTTGGTGACCGCCTCGATCGCGTCGATCGCGGCGACGTCGATGACGGGATTTGTCGCCCACCAATCCCACAAGGCCTTCGCAGCGGATTTCGGCACGGTTCCAAGCTCGGCAAGGGCGTCGGTGGCGTGCGCTTCGATCTCGAACCAGATGCGAAAGCGATTCTCGGCTGACCAGATCGCGGTCATTTCCGGCCTGGCGTAACGCGGAACCATTGAATTTCCTTTCTTTTAGGGCGCTCCATCGCGGAATCCCTGCGGAACCGCGCCGGGGCGCCCCGTAGCAGGGACGGGGCGTTTCGCCAAATGCCGCAGACCGGCAACCATGCCCAAACCCGGCGGTTGCTTTCATGCCCCATCAGAACAGGCGACCGGCCCCAAGCCTCAAAAGTCGCCGCGAAAGGAGAATTTCATGCTGAAACATATGCTTTTGATCGGCGCCGCGGCGGTGAGCTTCCCCGCGCTGGCGCAGACCACTGCCCCGACGGGTGAGAAACCTGCCCCGATCGACACCATGGCACCCGCGCCGGATGAAAAGCCCGCCGATGATGCCAAGCCGACCGACGGCACGGCGCCGACTGAGGACGCCATGCCGACCGACACACCCCCGGCAGCCGAGCCGAACCCGCCGGCTGACCAACCCGCTCCGGAGCCCGAGCCGACGCCCGAACCGGTCCCGGAATAATCCCCCCGACGAACAAATTAGGAGAATAACCATGTTGAAACAGATGCTTTTGATCGGTGCCGCCGCTGTGAGTTTCCCGGCGCTGGCGCAGACGACCCCCCCGGCGGCCGATCCTGCCGCCCCGACGACCGCTGCCGAACCGGCAACGACGCCCGACACGACGATGCCGGCTGAGCCCGCCCCGGCTCCGGCCCCCGACGCTTCGGCGCCGCCGACGGCGACCGAACCGGCTCCCGCCGCGGGCGCCCCGGCAACGCCGAGCCAGATCGCGCAGATCGTCGACAAGGAATTTCCGACCTATGACGGCGATGCCAATGGCGATCTGAACGAGGCCGAATTTTCGGCGTGGATGAAAAAACTCCGCGCCGCCACCGAACCGACCGTCGACACCGAGTCGGCTGAGGTGAAGACGTGGATCGGGCAGGCGTTTGCCGCCGCCGATGGCGACAAATCGGGCGCGGTCAACAAGACCGAGCTGACCGGTTTCCTTTCGCGCGGCGCCTGAACAGGCTTCCCGCGGGGTGGTGCGGCCGTCGGAGCGATCCGGCGGCCGCATCGCTGTGCGCGCGAAAGCCTAAGGCTGCCGCACCGAAACGATTCTCAGCTCATGATCGTCGCCGCTGCGGTCGGGCCAGCTGATCGACTGGCCGACGCTGAGGCCAATCAGGCCCGCGCCGACCGGCGTCAGGATCGAGATGCGGCCAGCGGCGATATCGGCGTCACCCGGGTAGACTAGGCGCACCGATCGCTCGGCGCCGTTCGTCGCGTCGACAAAGGTCACCTCCGACCCCATTGTGACGACGTCGGATGGAATGTCGGAACGGCTACAAATCGTCGCGCGATCGATTTCATCGAGCAAGCCTTCGTAAAGGTTGAGCGAATCGCGCTGCTTTAACAGCGTGAGTTCGGTCAATATGTCGGCATCGCTGTCGATCATATGGATGTGCGGCCTCGCGGCCTGGGTATATGACATGGCACGAGCTTTCCGGCTGAGGCGCGGCGATCGGAATCGCGCGCAGCAGTGTTGCAAAGGAAGGTTGCCCCGGGTTCGGGGCAAGTGCGCCGGAACCCGGGGCTAAAGGCCCGCGAGAAGTTGTCCCCCGTGGAAACGGAAGCGAAGAAGGCCGCGCCGGATCTGCATGGCCTGAATGATGTCGCAGCGCACGGGCGAAGTCAAATACGGCGCGTCGACGACCCGGCGGTTAGAGAAGTCCCATCGCGCGGAAGCTGCGATATTCCGAACCGCCGATGATGATATGATCGTGCAGGACGATCCCCAGGCGCGCGCCCGCATCGGCGATTTCGCGGGTGATCGCGATGTCCTGTCGGCTTGGTTCGGGGCTGCCGCTGGGGTGATTATGGACGAGGATGATCGCCGACGCGCCGAGTTCCAGCGCGCGCTTGATCACCTCGCGAACATAGATTGCCGATTGGTCGATCGAACCCTCGCTGGCGAGTTCGTCGCGGATCAGCATGTTGCGGGCGTTCAGGTAGAGGACGCGCACACGTTCTATGTCGATCGGCCCCATGTCGGCGCGCAGCCAGTCGAGCAGCGCGTCCCAGCTGGAAAGCAGGGGCTTGTCGCGAAACCCGCCCTTCAACAGCCGCAGGCTGGCGGTCTGGACAATCTTGAGCGCCGCGATGCCCGATTCGCCCAGCCCATCGACGCGGCGCAGCGATTCGGGATCGGCGCTGATCAGCTGAGCCAGCGAGCCGAATTCGCGCAGCAACGCCTTGGCCAGTGGCTTGGTATCGCGGCGCGGGATCGCCAGCGCGAGGAGATATTCGACCAGCTCGTAATCGGCCATCCCATCGGCGTCGCCACCGATCAGCCGCCCGCGGAGCCGCGAGCGATGGCCCGCATGGTCGGGGGCCAGATCGGGCACAGGCGCAGGCGTGTCGGCATTAGCCATCGGTCCGCCGAATAACCGCCTTGTGAGCCGCACTCAACGGGCATAGGACACAGATGATGGCAATCCGGACCAATTTGTTGCAGCGAAACGGGATTTCCGGCGTTGCTGCCAGGATTATGGGTCGGACCGGAGGACGAGTGGACGCCATGACGTCATCCGCTGACACGACTTGGCTGAGGTCGTCCGCACCGTGAGCGAAGCCGACCATAGCCCGAAGCCAAGGTGGCGGCATCGCACGCTGCTGTTCAAAAAGCGCTGGCTGACCGCGGGCGCGGTCATCGTCGTGATCGCGGGGATATGGATTGCCCGCGAACCGATCGCCGACCGCTTCATCAGCGATGAATTGGGCAGCAGGGGCGTTCCGGCGCAATATCGCATCGACGCGATCGGGTTCCGCAGCGAGCGGCTGTCGAATGTCGTGATTGGCGATCCCGAAAATCCCGACCTGACGGCGAAAAAGGTCGAGGTATTGCTGGGTTATGGCTGGTCCGGCCCCTATGTCACCGAGATCCGCGCCGAGGGGGTTCGGCTCTACGGCGGTTTTTCGGGAGGGCGGCTCTCGTTCGGGGCGCTCGACAAGTTTCGCGACCCGACGAGCACCGACCCCTTTGCCTTGCCCGACCTGACCGTCGTGCTGCGCGACGCGCGCGCGCGGGTCGACACGCCGTGGGGCAATGTCGGCGCCGCACTGAACGGCGGCGGCAACCTCCGCCGCGATTTCACCGGCAAACTGGCGCTCGTCGCGCCGCGCGTCGCCGCCGCGGGGTGCAATGGTAAGGACGTCAGCTTCTATGGCACACTGCTGGTGCGCGACGTCCGCCCCCAACTCGTCGGTCCCTTGCGCGGCCAAAGCCTGTCGTGCGCCGAGGGCGGCATCGCGGCGGCGTCGCCGCAGATCGCGCTTGACCTCTCGTTGTCGGAGGATCTGCAAAGCTGGAAGGGCGAAGCCGACGCCAGTGTCGCGAAACTTATCGCGGGTGCGCTCGAAGCGGACCGGGTGGGCGTGCTCGCCAGGTTCGACGGCGATGCGGCGGCGACCAAGCTGAATATCGACGCCGCCATGGCGCGCGTCCGCGGTTCGGATTTCACCGCCCAGACGGTAAACGTCGATGCACAGGGTGTGGTCGGGCGCTCCGCGCCGAAACTGGACGGTCAAATCCGTTTCGCCCGCGCGAGCGGCAGTGCGGCGATGCGGCGCGCGCTTGTGAACGGCGCGCGTAACCTGGACGAAACGCCGCTTGGCCCACTCGCGGCTAAGGCAGCCGCGGCGGTCAGCCGGATGCTCGCCGATGTCGGGGGCGGCGCGTCGTTCGCCCTGGCCGGGGAGGGCAGTCTTGCCCGCATCGACCTGATCGCGCCGCAATTGACGAGCGCTAGCGGCGCCCGCTTCACCGGCAGCGCCGACAGCCGCATCAGCTATGGTTATGGCGCGCCACAGCCGACGGTTGTCGCTGCCGGGCGCTGGCGTTTCGGCGGCGGCGATCTGCCCGCCGGTTCGGTCAACCTCGATCGCCGTAGCGACGGTTCGATGACCGGTGTAGCGAGCTTCGACCCCTATCAGGCGGGCACCGCGCGCCTCGCGCTGGCACCGGTGCGCTTTTCTGGCGACCGCAGCGGCCTGCTGCGGTTTGCGACGCGCGCCGATGTGTCGGGTCCGCTTGCGGGCGGGCGTATCGACCGGCTGAGCGTGCCGTTGAGCGGCTTTCTGGCGCCGACCGGCGCGCTGGCGCTCGATGGGGGATGCAGCCGGGTGAGCGCGGATCGCGTCGCCATATCGGGTTTCCAGGTCGGTCGCAGCGCGATCAATCTGTGCAGTCGCCCCGGTGCGCCCTTGCTGAGCGCGGGGCCGGATGGCCTGCGCGGCCAAATTCGCATTCCGGGCATCAATCTGCGAGGCACCAGCGGCGATTCGCCGTTTGCCGTGACCAGCGGACCGGCAAGCATCGACCTGACCACGATGCGCTGGTCGCTGGCGCTCGCCGATTTACGGCTAGGGGAGGGAGATAGCGTTACGCGCTTGAGTGCCCAGGCGATAAGCGGGCGTTCCACCGCACAGGGCATGGCGGGCGATCTGCGCGATGCCAGCGCCAAGATCGGCGCGGTGCCGCTCAACATGAGTGAAATCGCTGGCGGATGGCGCTGGGCCGATGGCGCGCTGATGCTTGACGGCGGGCTGCTGCTGACCGACGCGGCGCCGGAAGCGCGCTTTGCGCCGCTGATCAGCAACGATGCGAGCCTGCGCTTTGCCGCTGGGGTGATCGACGCCAAGGCCGCGTTCAACGAGCGTACGACCGGCACGAAGATTCTGGACGCGATCATTCGTCACCGGCTGGCCGATGGCAGCGGTTCGGCGGATCTGCTCGTCAAGGAACTGCGGTTCGACGAACGGTTCCAGCCCGACCGGTTGACCAACCTTGCGCTGGGCGTCGTCGCCAATGTGCGCGGGTCGGTCGTCGGCGATGGTCGGATCGAATGGACCGCCGATGGCGTAACCAGCCGCGGCACCTTTGCCACCGCCGACGCCAGCCTGGCGGCGGCGTTCGGCCCGGTGAGCGGGCTGACGTCGACGCTGACCTTCGACGATCTGATCGGGCTGCGCTCGGCTCCCGGGCAGATCGCCAAGATCAAGGAAATCAATCCCGGCATCCCGGTGCTCGACGGCGAAATCGAATATCAGCTGCTCGGCGACAATCGCGTGCGGGTCGAGGGTGGCAGCTGGCCCTTTGCCGGGGGGCAGTTGTTGCTCCACCCGACGACGCTCGACTTCGGCGCCGAACAGACGCGGCGGCTGTCATTCGACATCGTCGGGGTCGATGCGGCGGTATTCCTGCAAAGTTTCGGGTTCGAGAATATCAACGCGACCGGCAAGTTCGACGGCACCCTGCCGGTCGAATTCAGCGGGCTGGGCGGACGCATCGTCGGGGGACGCATCGATTCGCGCGCCGGTGGCGGCACACTGGCCTATGTCGGCGAATTGTCGAACCGCAATCTCGGTGCGATCGCCAATTTTGCTTTTGGTGCGCTCCGCAGCCTGAAATATGATGATCTGACGATCATATTGAACGGGGATCTCGACGGCGAAATGGTGACCGATATCCGCTTTGGCGGCGTGGGGCAGGGCGAGGGCGCGACGCGCAACTTCCTGACCAATGCGGTCGCCAGGATCCCGCTGGTCTTCAACGTGAAGATTACCGCGCCGTTCCGCCAACTGCTGACCTCGGCGAATGGATTTTACGATCCGTCGCTGCTGATCGAACAAAATCTGCCCGCGCTGATGCGCGCCCAGGAAGAAGCCGAAGCGGCCGAAAAAGCCCGATCTGCGCCCGTTCAGCCTCCAGAAAGCGAGCCCATGCGATGAACACACCCAAGACAGGAGCAAGGAGGCGGGCCATGGTCGGTCGCAGTCTGGCGGTTCTGATCGGTGCAGCGGCTGTAACCGGTTGCGTGCAGATCGAAACGCCCGACAAGCCGATCGAAATCAACCTGAACATCAACATTCGTCAGGAAGTGGTGTACAGGCTGGATGGCGACGCCAAAAAGCTCATCGAGCAGAATAGCGAGATATTCTGATGACAGGGAATGATATGATGCGTGTGAAGATGTGGAAACCGACCGGACTGGCGCTGGCCGCGATCGCGGCGACCGCCGCCGTTGCGCTTGCGGTGCCGTCAGCGATGGCGCAGCGCGATCCCGCTTATGCCGCGGCGCGCGCCGCGGGCCAGATCGGCGAGCAGCCCGACGGCTATCTGGGCTTCGCCAGCACCCCGACCCCGGCGATCCGGGCGTTGGTGCAGGATCTCAATATCAAGCGCAAAGCCGCCTATACCGAACGCGCGCAGGCGACGGGCAGCACGGTGGAGCAATTCGCTTTTACGAGCGGTTGCAACCTGATCGCCAACACGAAGCCGGGCGAGAAATATCAGGCGCCCGACGGCCGCTGGCTGACGCGCGGCGAGAGTCCGCCGGTCCGCAACGCCAGCTGTCCGTAATCGAACGATCGTTCAAGGGCGCCCGCGGGCGCCACATGCCGCCGCGCCCCTAAACGCGGCGGCATTTTTGTGCACTTGCGCACAAGCATTGACTTAATCGGGCGTCATTCCTAAACGGACCGCGCCTTAGGGGTCCCCCGAATTTTCGGGCCTTTTTTCGCAGGCGGAATCGGGGCTTTCCGGTTCTGTTTCAGGAGGATGGCACAAAATGACGGGGAACGGCAGCGATCCGGAACTTGGCTCAGAGGATTCGCGCCTGGTCTCGCTCAACAAGCGATTGGACCGGGCCGAAGCCGCAGAGGCAAAACGGACCGCGGTGAACGCCGGACTGGAATCCGATGCCAACTATCGGCTCGGCAACCGCGTTCTGGCCGAACTGCTGGGCGGTTTGATCGGCGGCGCCTTGTTCGGCTGGCTGATCGACCGCTTCGCGGAAACGTCACCCTGGGGTCTGTTGGTGATGTTGTTCATGGGCATAATCGTGGCCTTTCGGAACATCATTCGCCTGTCAAAGACGCCGCGCAACTAGCGGGGCGCGCCAGATATTTTCAGCGGGACGGCGCATTCGCCGCCTCGCCAGACGCGTGGAGTGAAGAGTGGCGGCGGAATCCGGCAAGATCGACCCGATGCACCAGTTCGAGGTGACCCCGCTCGGCGGCGGTTTCAACCTCGGCGGGCATGAAGTCCTGTTCACCAACAGCGCGCTGTGGATGGTGATCGCGGCGATTGCGCTGGGCCTGTTCATGTGGGGCGGCATGCGCCGCCAGCTCGTTCCGGGCCGCTGGCAGGCCGCGGTCGAAGGCTTCACCGGCTTCATTTCGAACATGATGATAGCGAATATCGGCACCGAAGGCCGCAAATATACGCCCTATGTCTTCTCGCTGTTCATGTTCATCCTGTTCTGCAACCTGCTCGGCATGTTGCCGCTGGGCGTGCTGGGGCTGCATCCCTTCACCGTCACCAGCCATATCGCGATCACCGGCGTGCTCGCGCTGATCAGCTTTGCGATCGTCCTCGTCGTCGGTTTCTGGCGCCATGGGCTCCACTTCTTTTCGCTTTTCGTGCCGCACGGAACGCCGCTGCCGATGATCCCCATCATTGCGCCGATCGAGTTCGTGTCGTTCATGGTCCGCCCGTTCAGCCTTGGCCTGCGCCTGTTCGTCGCGATGACCGCGGGTCACGTGCTGCTGAAAGTGCTGTCGGGCTTTGTCATCAACGGTTTCAACGCTGAAACGCTCTGGCTCGGTTCGATCGTGTCGGTGCTCAGCTTCATCCTGATGATCGGGATCAGCGCGCTCGAGCTGCTGGTGGCCGGCATTCAGGCTTATGTTTTCGCCCTGTTGACCTCGCTGTACATCAACGACGCGGTCAACCTTCACTAAGTTACGTTTATTTTCAAACGATTATACCAAGGAGTAATATAATGGACGCAGAAGCAGCAAAGCTGATCGGTGCCGGTCTGGCAGCCATTGGTGCCGGCATGGCCGCCATCGGCGTGGGCAACGTGTTCGGCAGCTTCCTCGAAAGCGCGCTGCGCAACCCGGCAGCCGCCGACGGCCAGCAGGGCCGCCTGTTCATCGGCTTCGCCGCTGCCGAACTTCTCGGCCTGCTGGCGTTCGTCGTTGCGATGATCCTGCTGTTCGTCGTCTGATCCGACGATCGGGTAGCGCCGACCCCGGCGGGGTTGGCCTTCCCATGCAGGTTTTTCAGTAAGTTAAGGCTCGCCTTCCATGCCTCAAATAGCCCAGCTCACCGCTGACAACTGGTATCTTGCCTCGCAGCTTTTCTGGCTGCTGGTCGTCTTCGCCGGGATTTACCTGGTGATCGGTCGTGGCATGCTGCCCAAGATCGAAGCGACGGTGGACGCCCGTGACCGCAAGGTTGCCGACGATCTGGCTGCCGCCAAGGCGGCGCACGCCGCCGCGGACAATCTGGAAGAAAGCTATCGCCAGCAGAGCGACGCAAGCCGTGCTGCTGCGCAAAAGGCGGTGGCTGCCGCCAAGGACAAGGCCGCAAAGGATGCCGAAAAGCGTCTGGCCAAGGTCGACGCCGAACTCAGCGAGAAGCTGGCTGCAGCGGAAGCCGGTGTTGCAGCGGCGCGCAAATCGGCGATGGCGGAAATCGAATCGGTCGCGGCCGACGCAGCGGGCGACTTGGTCGCCAAGCTGTCGGGCGTAAAGGTTGCTGCGGCGGACGCCAAGGCAGCGGTGAAGGCGGTGCTCCATGGCTAATCTGACGCTGATTTTTGCCGAAGGCGCCGCTCCGACCGCATTCGGGATGGACGCAACGGTCTGGGTCTCGATCGCGATGCTCGTTTTCCTGGGCATCCTGATCTGGAAGGGCGTTCCGGGCGCGATCGGCGCCATGCTCGACAAGCGGATTGCCGAGATTTCGAAGCAATTGAACGAAGCCGAAGCGCTGCGTCTCGACGCCGAATCGCTGAAGGCCGAGTATGAAGCGAAACTGGCGACGGCGACGAAGGAAGCCGACGACATGCGCGCGCGTGCCGAGGCCGAAGCCGAAGCGGTGATCGCCAAGGCGAAAGCCGACGCTACCGCGCTGATCGGACGCCGCAAGCAGATGGCCGAAGATCGCATCGCGGCGGCCGAAGCCGGCGCACTCGCCGAAGTCCGCGCAGCGACCGCCAAGGCGGCGACCGCCGCGGCAGCTGCGCTGATCGCCGAAAAGCATGACGCCAACGCCGACAAGGCGCTGGTCGATCAGGCCATTGCGAGCGTCGCGAAGGGCTGATTACCCGGACATTGCCGAATACAGAACGCCCGCGGATTTCCGCGGGCGTTTTGCTGTATGTGGACGGCTCGGCTGCTGACGACTGGAAGCAGCCGTTCAATCCAATCCCCGTTCGTATCGAGCGAAGTCGAGATACGCGTGGCTTGGCGTGGGCCTTCGGCATGTCTCGACTTCGCTCGACACGAACGGAGGTTGGGATGATCGGGAAGCCACCCCACGCCCGACATTCCGTCCATCGACAGCTATGCTTCGGCAAACGCCTTCCTGCCTCAGAACTTGATCATGATCCGCCGCGCCAGAGCCGGTGAGATGCTGTGGACCAGCTGCAAAATCTTTACCATGCCGACGTTGATCTCGGCCTTGCCGGTGCGGATGCCGTGGACGATTTCAGCGGCACAATCGTGGGCGCTCATTTTCTTGCCGCTGCGACCCGCGGTCAGGTTGGTTTCGACGACGGGCGGTAACGCCTCGATCACACGGACATTGCTGTCCTTGAGCAGGTGACGGATCGCCTGGGTGTAACTCCGGAGCCCGGCCTTGGTGGCGCAATAGATCGCACCGCCGGCGCGCGGCGCGATCGCAAGGCCCGAGGTGACGTTGACGATCGTCGCCTCGCGCTGGGCGCGCAGCGCAGGTAGCAAGCGGGTGCAAAGCGCGATTGGGGCGTCGAGGTTGGTCCGGATGCACAATTCCGCACTGCCCAGCGTCCCGGCGTCCTCAAGCTCATATTCGCTGCCGATCCCGGCATTATTGACGAGTATGGCGAGCGGTTTCCCCGCTACGCTCGTCACGACGGCATCGACCCCTGCGGCGGTCGACAGATCGCCGGCGATCGTGCCGAATCCCAGCGCCGCCATCGCTTGAAGCTTTTCCGTCGAGCGCCCCGTGACGATCACATCAGCGCCGAGCCCCTGCAATTGTAGCGCGATCTCGCGCCCGATGCCGTCGCTCCCGCCGGTGACCAGCGCCAGTTTGCCGCGTAACTCCATAAGACCCCTCCCATGTTTTACCCTGCACACTATGGCGGGTCGTATCACCTTCGCCTACATGCAAAATCATGGCCCGCCCGAACGCTCCCGACCGATTCAATGAAGAGAAGGCGACCTATGTCGTGCGCGGCGGCGGCGAGGAGGGCGACAAGCCCGACCTCGAGCGCGGGGCCGAGGCGATCCGCAGCGTCGTGCGCAAATTGCCGGTGCGTCCGGGCGTTTACCGCATGCTCGATGCGCGCGGCGACGTGCTCTATGTCGGGAAGGCGCGCGCGCTCAAGAACCGGGTCACCAACTACACGCAGGTCGCGCGGCTGCCGCAGCGCCTGCAGCGGATGGTGTCGCAGACGCGCGCGATGGAGATCGTCACGACGACCAGCGAGGCCGAGGCACTGCTGCTCGAGGCGCAGCTGATCAAGCGCTACCGCCCGCCGTACAATGTGCTGCTCCGCGACGACAAAAGCTTCCCCTTCATCCTGCTGCGCACCGACCATGATTTTCCGCGCGTGCAGAAGCATCGCGGCGCACGGCGCGCCAAGGGGCGCTACTATGGTCCATTCGCGAGCGCGGGTTCGGTGGGGCGCACGCTCAACGCGCTGCAAAAAACCTTTCTGCTGCGCAGCTGTACCGACAGTTTCTTCGCCAATCGCTCGCGGCCGTGCCTGCTCTATCAGATCAAGCGGTGCAGCGCGCCGTGCGTCGATCGCATCGCCAAGGCCGATTATGCGGCGCTGGTAAGCGACGCGCAGGACTTCCTCGAAGGCCGCTCGACCGCCGTGCAGAAGCGGCTGGGCGACGCGATGACTAAGGCCGCCGAAGCGATGGACTATGAGCAGGCCGCGGTGCTGCGCGACCGGCTGAAGGCACTGACCTTCATTCAGGGCAGCCAGTCGGTCCACGCCGACGGGCTGGGTGACGCCGATGTGTTTGCGCTCGCGGCGAAGGGCGGCCAGCTCTGCATCGCGGGCTTCTTCATCCGCGGCGGGCAAAATTGGGGGCATCGCAGCTTTTTCCCCGCGCATGTCGCAGGCGTACCCGAGGGCGAGGTACTCGAAAGCTTCCTCATGCAATTCTACGAAGGCCTGCCGCCGCCGAAACTGATCCTCGTCGATCGCGAACCCGACGAATGCGCATTGCTCGCCGAAGCGCTTGGCGAAGCGGCGGGGCGCAAGGTCGAGATCAGCGTGCCGCAGCGCGGCAACCGCAAGCGTCTGCTCGATCAGGCGGTGCGCAATGCGGGCGAGGAACTCGACCGACGCCTCGCCGAAAGCAGCAGCCAGGCCAAGCTCGGACGCGAGCTCGCCGATCTGTTCGACCTCGACGAACCGCCGCAGCGCATCGAAATCTACGACAACAGTCATATTCAGGGAACCAATGCGCTTGGCGCGATGGTCGTCGCCGGCCCCGAGGGCTGGATCAAGGGCGCATACCGCAAGTTCAACATCAAGCGCGCCGAAACCCAGCCGGGCGACGATTTCGCGATGATGCGCGAGGTGTTCCAGCGCCGCTTCGCACGCGCGATCGAGGAAGATCCCGAACGAACGAAGGGCGAATGGCCCGACCTAGTACTGATCGACGGCGGCAAGGGGCAGGTTTCGGCGGTCGCATCGGTTTTTGCCGAGCTCGGGATCGACGACCTGCCGTTCGTCGGGGTCGCCAAGGGGCCGGATCGCAACGCCGGGCGCGAGACCTTCTATCACCCCGACGGGCGCGAATTCACGCTGCCGACGAACAATGCGGTGCTGTTCTATATCCAGCGGCTTCGCGACGAGGCGCACCGTTTTGCGATCGGCGCGCACCGGGCGAAACGCGCGAAGGCGATGGGCAGCTCGCCGCTCGACGAGGTGCCGGGCATCGGCCCGGCGCGCAAGAAGGCGCTGTTGATGCACTTCGGCACCGCCCGCGCGATCAAGGGGGCGAGCCTGGAGGATCTGCAGAAAGCGCCTGGGGTCAGTGCCGGTGTGGCGCAGGCGGTCTATGATTTCTACAATCCGGGGGGATGAAGATTGAGCCCCTCTCTTTCAGGGGAGGGGTTTGGGTTAGGAAGGGACAGGACATGGATTTTGCAGCCGCCATGCCGCTTGCGGGAACGCTCGGCGTTACGATCCACGAAGGAAGCAAGGATCGCGTCGCGGGCAAACTGCCCGTGCGTCCCGAGATTTGCACCGCGGGCCATATCGTCCATGGCGGCGCTATCATGGCCTTCGCCGACTGTCTTGGCGCTGTCGGCGCGTTCCTGACGCTGCCCGAAGGCGCGCAGGGCACGACGACGATCGAGAGCAAGACCAATTTCCTTGGCGCCGGGCCGGTCGGATCGGTGTTGGTAGGAGAGGCGACCCCAGTGAAGATCGGCAAGCGGCTGTCGGTGTGGCAGACGTGCATTCGCACCGAGGACGGCGCCGACGTGGCGTTGGTAACGCAGACGCAGATGGTGCTTTGGCCAGCCTGACCGCCACCGCGATCGTCTGCGCGGTCCGTGCGCATGGCGAACATGGTGCCATTCTGCGCGCTTTGACCGAGGAAGCGGGACTTGTTGGCGGCTATGTGCGCGGCGGGCGGTCGACGCGGCTGCGCCCGATCCTTATCCCGGGCAATCTGGTCGCGATCGAGCTGCGCGCGCGGACCGAGGAGCAGTTGGCGAGTGCGACCGCCGAGTTGCTCGCCAGCCGCGCGCCGCTATTGGCCGAACCGCTCGCGGCGGCGGCGATCGACTGGGTGACCAGCCTGACCGCGGCAACGCTGCCTGAAAGCCAGCCCTACCCCGCGCTATATGCCGCGCTTTCGGCGGTGCTCGACGCGATCGGCGCCGCCTCCGCGGCGCGGCAATGGGCGGCCGCGCTGGCGCGCTACGAATTGCTGCTGCTCGCTGAACTGGGTTTCGGGCTGAACCTCGAGGAATGCGTGGTGACGAGTTCGACGAACGAGCTTGCTTTCGTCAGCCCGAAATCGGGCGGCGCGGTGAGCCTTGCAGCGGCGGCGGGTTATGAGGAACGGTTGTTTCGCCTGCCGGGCTTCCTGCCGGGTCACGATGCAAATCCCGCGATGGACGATGTAATCGACGGGCTGATCATCACCGGCCATTTCCTCGACCGTGACGTCCTCGATGGCCGCAACCGGGACTTGCTGACGGCAAGGGAAAGATTGGTCGACCGGCTCAAGAGGGCGGTTGCGTGACTCGGCCGTGCTGCCTAGAGGAGCAGCGTCGAACCGGGACTATCCGCCCACTCCGTTTGTGCTGAGCTTGTCGAAGCACCGTCCTTTCTTTGACGGCGCCAAAGAGAAGAGCGGCCCTTCGACAAGCTCAGGGCGAACGGTGTTTCTGGACGAAAAGGGTGACGCATTGAAAATCCTGCTGCTGGCTGGCGACGGTATCGGTCCCGAGATCATGGTGGAGGCCGAAAAGGTCCTTGGCGCGCTCGCGCTTCCCGTCACGCTCGACCGCGCGCTTGTCGGCGGGGCGGCGTTCGAAGCGACCGGCCATCCGCTGCCGGCTGAAACGCTCGAAAAGGCAAAAGCCGCCGATGCGATCCTGTTCGGTGCGGTCGGCGATCCACGCTTCGACAATGTCGAGCGGCATCTGCGCCCCGAACAGGCGATCCTCGGGCTGCGCGCCGAATTGGGCCTTTTCGCGAATCTTCGCCCGGCCAAATTATTCGCCGGGCTCGAAGGCAGCTCGGCACTGCGCCCCGAAGTCGCGGCGGCGATCGATCTGCTGATCGTTCGCGAGCTCAACGGCGACGTCTATTTCGGCGAAAAGGGCATGCGTACGACCGTGGGGGGAGAGCGCGAGGGTTATGACGTCATGTCGTACAGCGAGAGCGAGGTGCGGCGCATCGCGCATGTCGCGTTCCGCGCGGCGCATGGCCGCGCGAAGCGGCTTTGCTCGGTCGACAAGGCGAATGTGCTCGAAACGTCGCAGCTGTGGCGCGACGTGGTGATCGAGGTTGCGGCGGAATATCCCGACGTTGCGCTGACGCATATGTATGTCGACAATGCCGCGATGCAGCTCGTGCGCAATCCGGGCCAGTTCGATGTCGTCGTCACCGGGAACCTGTTCGGCGACATCTTGTCCGATCAGGCGTCGATGTGCGTCGGGTCGATCGGGCTGCTCGCATCCGCGTCGCTCAGCGAAGGCCACTTGGGCCTGTACGAGCCGATCCACGGCAGCGCACCCGACATCGCGGGCAGGGGCGTCGCCAATCCGCTGGCGATGATCCTCTCGCTCGCGATGCTGCTCCGCCATTCGGGCGGCGACGAAGCGAGCGCGGCGCGGATCGAGGCGGCGGTGGCCAAGATACTCGCAGATGGTTGCCGCGGCGCCGATCTGGGCGGAAACATGGGCACTTCTGCTCTGGGCGATGCGGTCGTTGCGGCTTTGAGCGCGTGAAAGCCGCACATTACTCACCGTAGCCCTGAGCTTGTCGAAAGCGCCTCCCGGCGAGGAGCGCCCTTCGACAAGCTCAGGGCTACGGTTTAGACAGCTAGAAATACACGGACGGTTGAGATGAAAAAGACCACGGGCTTCGATCGCAGCACCACCCGCAACTGGCACCCGGCGACCCAGGCGGTGCGCGGCGGCACCTGGCGCAGCGAACATGGCGAAACGTCGGAGGCGCTGTTCCTGACCTCGGGCTACACCTATGACGATGCCGAGACGGTCGCCGCGCGTTTCGCGGGCGAGGCGCAGGGCATGACCTATTCGCGGCTCCAGAACCCGACCGTCGCGATGCTCGAGGAGCGCATCGCGCTGATGGAGGGCGCCGAGGCGTGCCGGACGCAGGCGACGGGCATGGCGGCGATGACGACCGCCTTGCTCTGCCAGCTGTCGGCGGGCGACCATATCGTCGCGGCCAAAGCTGCGTTCGGATCGTGCCGCTGGCTGGTCGACCAGCTGTGCCCGCGCTTCGGAATCGAAACGACTGTGATCGACGGGCGCGACAACGACGCGTGGGAAAAGGCCATCAAGTCAAACACCAAGGTCTTTTTCTTCGAAACACCTGCGAACCCGACGATGGATATTGTCGACATGCAACATGTGTGCAGCGTCGCGCGCGCGCACGGCATCACGACGGTGGTCGACAATGCCTTTGCCACGAGCGTGCTTCAGCGCCCGATGGACTTCGGCGCCGACGTCGTCGCCTATTCGGCGACCAAGCTGATGGAGGGGCAGGGGCGTGTGCTCGCGGGCGCGGTGTGCGGGACCGAGAAATTCATCAACGACGTGCTGCTGCCGTTCCAGCGCAATACCGGCCCCAACCTGTCACCGTTCAACGCGTGGGTGGTGCTGAAAGGCCTCGAAACGCTCGACCTGCGCGCGCGGCGACAGTCGGAGAATGCACTGGCGGTCGGCAAATTTGTCGAAAAGCGGGTGCCGAAGATCCTCCACCCCGGTCTTGCCAGCCATCCGCAGCATAATCTGGCGATGAGCCAGATGGAGGCGTGCGGGCCGATCTTTTCCTTCATTCTCGAAGGGCGCGAACAGGCGATGGCGCTGCTCAACGCGCTCGAACTGGTCGATATTTCGAACAACATCGGCGACTCACGGAGCTTGTGCTGCCACCCCGCATCGACCACCCATTATAGCGTCAGCGCCGAAGCGCGCGCCGACATGGGGGTCGTTGACGGCATGCTGCGGATCAATATCGGGCTCGAAGACCCGCGCGACCTGATCGCCGATCTGGACCAGGCATTGACCAAAGTCGGGCTTTGAGCGACGCTGTGGGCGCGATGATCGACTCCTTCTTCCCCTTTGCCGCGACCACCGGCCCCGTCACGGTGCGTGTGTCGGTCAGCTATCTGCCCGAACAGTCGCACCCGGCGCTCGGTCGCTGGTTCTGGGCCTATCATGTCCGGATCGAAAATCATGGCGACGTCGCGGTCCAGCTGATCAGTCGTCATTGGCGGATCAGCGACGGGCGCGGCCAGATCAGCGAAGTCGAAGGCGAAGGGGTCGTCGGCGAACAGCCGCTGATCGCGCCCGGCGGCGCCTATGACTATGTGTCGGGCTGCCCGCTACCAACCCCCGAAGGGTCGATGGTCGGCAGTTATGCGATGGAAATCGGCGACGGATCGCAGATGCTGGTCGCGATCCCGCATTTCCCGCTCGTGGCGCCTGCGACCGCCGCATGAAGCGCACGCACCTGCCGCTCAACGCCCTGCGCGTGTTCGACGCCGCTGCCCGGCATTTGAGCTTCACGCGCGCTGCCGACGAACTGGCGGTAACCCCGGCTGCGGTTGGACAGCAAATCCGCGCGCTCGAGGATATGCTCGGCGTCGTGCTGTTCCGCCGCACGCCCAAGGGCTTGGAGCTGACCGGTGAGGCCGAGGCAGGCCTTGATGCGCTGCGACAAGGCTTTCTGCAGTTCGAGGAGTCGGTCCGCGCGATGCAGGCGGGGCAATCGTCGCAATCGCTGACGATTGCAGCGCCGCGCGATCTGACCGCCAAATGGCTGGCGCCGCGGCTCGCGCGCTATAGCCAGCAGGCGCCCGACGTGCGTTTCACCTTGGTGTCCGCCGACAGCGGCATCGACTTCACCGAGGCCAACCTCGATCTCGCGATTTTCTGGACCGACGGCGCGGGTGATCATGAGGGCGTGGCGCTCGCCGATCCGCTGATGGTGACTGTTGCGGGCCCGGGCAGCAGTAGCGACACGCGGATCGCTTGGCCGGGCTGCCCGGTCGCCGATGGCGAACCGGCGCTGCGTTTGGGCGACGCCGGTCTCGCCATCGATGCGGCAGCCAACGGACTTGGCCACGCCAATGTCCCGGCAATGCTTGCCGAGGCCGATATTGCGGCGGGCCGCGTTCGCCAGATTGGCGAGGCCGTTACAGTGAAGCGCGGTTACTGGCTGGTCGCGCCGACGCCGCAATGGCGACAGGCCAAGGTCAAGGCGCTGGTTGCCGCGTTGACGGCGTAAACATCGCGCATCGGGTCGCTATTTGGCGGCCAGCGCCAACAGTCGGGTCACCAGGCTGACCATCGTTTCGGTTGCCACCGGCGCGTCGGGGTTGTTCCAGCTTGCGGTGACCACGAACCATTTGCCGTCGGACTTGCGTTCGCCAAGCAGGCTCATCGATATTACGCCCAGTTCGGACCCGCCTTTGTAACCGAGCCAGCTCCAATCCTTGGTGGCGCCCGGATTTACGCCGGGGTTGATCGCCATCACCGACATCGCCGTCGGCGAGTTGCGCTTGCGCAGGTCGATCATCAATTTTGCGACGTCGTTGGGGCTGGCGAACCATTCGAGACTGTCGATATAGCGCGGTTTTCCGGCGAAGCTCACGCCGTCAACATTGGACAGGGTCAATCGGTGCTGGTTGGCATTGATCAGTTCGCGTTGCGCCGCATCGTCACCCGCAATAAAGGTGGAGCGCTCGCTTCCGAAATTGTTGCCCTTGAGGGCAAAGGCCTCGACCGTGGTCAGAAACGGAATATTGCGCGACGGATTGCTGTGCCCTGCCGCCCGCATCCGCGCCTCAATCGCCTCGCGGCCGAGCTGGAGGATCAGCGTGTCGGTCGCGCTGTTGTCGCTGACCGAAATCATCCAGTTCGCCAGGCTTTGCAGCGTGACCGGTGTATCCTTCGGCCAGTTTGCGGTGCCCATCGACGAAAAGCTGAGATGCGAAAGCGGCACGACATCGGACCAGCGGCGCTTCTTCGCGGCGACCTGGGCCGCCAGTTCATCGAGAATATAGAGCTTGAAGGTCGATCCGACGGCGAATTGCTGGTCGGGGTTGGCCGATGCGAGCGGGCGAACGGTGTCGCCGGTGATTTCGGCAACGAGGAAGCCGGTCGACCCCGGCAATGCGGCAATTTCGGCGGCGACGGTGTCGAAACTGTCGTTCGCCATTTCAAAGCCGGTCAGGCGCAGGCCGATGACGCGCGCGTCGGGATCGGCGCCAACGTCGAGCAGTACCGTCCCGACGCCCTTCTCGAACCGCAGCGCAAGCGAGCCTGAACGGCCGTCGTTCGACGCCAGCTTCTCGACGGCGATCGGCTTGCCATATTGCGCGATCAGGCTGGCGGTCATCGCCCTGAACTGCGCCTCGGGCAGGGCGGATTGGAATGTCGGGTCGAAATAATCGGCGAAGGCAACCGAGCCGCCCAGCACATCGACAAGCTGCGCAGCGCGTCGCTCGAAGGCGGAGTCAGCCGCGGCCTGCATTTCGGGCGACTGCGCCAGGCTCGGTCCGGCGGGCAACGTCAGCCCAAGCGTAAATGCCAGTAAAATAGTCTTTCGGACCATGACGACCCCCGTTTCCGGCGAAAATTCAGCGGCAATCCTACGCGTCGATCGCCGCCTCGTCGAGCGTCGCGGCATTGGCCTGAATGAACTGGAAACGATGTTCGGGATGCTTGCCCATCAACCGGTCGACCAGATCCTTGACCAGATGTCGCTCCTCATATTCCTGTGGGAGCGTAACGCGCAGCATTGAGCGCGTGGCGGGGTCCATCGTCGTTTCTTTCAATTGGTTAGGATTCATTTCTCCCAACCCTTTGAAGCGGCCGACCTCGACTTTCTTGCCCTTGAACTGCGTCGCTTCAAGCTCGGCGCGATGCCCGTCGTCGCGCGCATAGGCCGACATGCTGCCCGCGGTCAGGCGATAGAGCGGCGGTTGCGCCAGATAGACATGCCCGCGGCGTACGATGTCGGGCATTTCCTGAAAGAAAAAGGTCATCAGCAAGGTCGCGATATGCGCGCCGTCGACATCGGCATCGGTCATGATCACGATTTTTTCGTAGCGCAGCCGGTCGGCATCGCAATCCTTGCGCATGCCGCAGCCCAGCGCGAGCGCCAGGTCGGCGATCTCCTGATTGGCGCGGATCTTGTCGGCGCTCGCGCTCGCTACGTTCAGTATCTTGCCGCGGATCGGCAGGATCGCCTGCGTCTTGCGGTCGCGCGCTTGCTTGGCGCTGCCGCCGGCACTGTCGCCTTCGACGATAAACAATTCCGTGCCTTCGGGGCCATCATTCGCACAATCTGTCAGCTTGCCGGGCAGGCGAAGCTTTCGCCCGCTGGTTGCCGTCTTGCGCTTGACCTCGCGCTCGGCCTTGCGCTTCAGTCGCTCGTCCATGCGATCGAGCACAAGCCCGAGCAGCGCGCGGCCACGGTCCATATTGTCCGACAGGAAATGGTCGAAATGGTCGCGAACGGCGTTTTCTGTCAGGCGCGCCGCTTCCGGGCTGCTCAGCCGGTCCTTGGTCTGGCTCTGGAACTGCGGGTCGCGAATGAACACCGACAGCATCATCTCACCGCCGTTGAACACGTCCTCGGCGGTGATCTGCGCCGCCTTTTTCTGACCGATCAGCTCGCCAAAACCGCGCAAACCCTTGGTCAGCGCCGCGCGCAGCCCCGCCTCGTGCGTGCCGCCGGCGGGGGTCGGAATGGTGTTACAATACCAGCTATAGCTGCCGTCGGACCACAGCGGCCAGGCAATCGCCCATTCAGCGCGGCCCTGGTCGCCCGGAAAATCCTGACGGCCGATGAACGGCTCGGCGGTCGCACATTCGCGCGTTCCGATCTGCTCCTTCAAATGATCGGCGAGACCACCCGGAAATTGGAAGGTGGCTTCGGCAGGGGTGTCGTCACCGATCAACTCGGCGGCGCATTTCCACCGAATTTCCACGCCCGCGAACAAATAGGCCTTTGACCGCGCCATGCGATACAGCCGCTGCGGCTTGAAGCGCTGATGGTCGCCAAAGATTTCGGGGTCGGGGATGAACGACACGCTGGTCCCGCGCCGGTTGGGGGTCGGGCCGAGCTCCTCAAGCCCGCCGACCGGAGTGCCGCGCGCAAAGCGCTGGCGATAGAGCTGCTTGCCGCGCGCCACTTCGACCTCGGTATCAATCGACAGCGCGTTGACGACGCTGATCCCGACGCCGTGCAGGCCGCCCGATGTCGCATAGGCCTTGCCTTCGAACTTGCCGCCCGAATGCAGCGTCGTCAGGATCACCTCCAGCGCCGATTTGCCGGGAAATTTCGGATGCGGATCGATCGGGATGCCGCGGCCGTTATCGGTGACGGTCAGCCGGTTCCCGACATCGAGCGTGATTTCGATGCGGCTGGCATGGCCCGCCACCGCCTCGTCCATGCTGTTGTCGATCACCTCGGCGGCCAGGTGGTGCAGCGCGCGCTCGTCGGTGCCGCCGATGTACATGCCGGGGCGCCGCCGGACGGGCTCCAGCCCCTCCAGCACCTCGATCTGCGAAGCATTGTAGCTCTCGGTAGCCGGGGTCGCGGCGTCGAACAAATCGTGACTCATGCCTTGGCTATAGGGGGCGGGAAAGCCCGCTGGCAAGCGCGGTTTTCGGGCGATGCGAACCGGACCGCAGGCACTCGATTCGTCCCGTTTTTGTGTGTCGACGGAACTTTGGGCAAGCAGGACGGGTTTGGCGGGTGACTAAAAAGTCATTCAAAAAGCGGAGTAAAACATGAAAGCTCTTTCTCTCCTCGCCGTTCTGGCGGCCAGCACCGTCGCCGTCCCGGCCTTCGCGCAGGACCGCGACCCGTCACAGGATTTTGACGGTCCCTACATCAGCATTGGCGGCGGCGGCACGTTGCAAGGCAGCGATCGCGGCGAAACCGTGCTGTTCGATACCAACCGCGATGGCACCTATGGCGACCAGGTCACGACCGTGGGCGGCGCCAACGCCTTCTCGACCGGCTTCTGCAATGGTGCGGCCACCAGTACCGCCAACCTCAATTGCCGCAACGACAAGGACGGCCCCGAATATTTCGCCCGGTTCGGCTTTGACAAGCGCATGGGCAATTTCGTCCTTGGCGCCGTGATCGAGGGCGGTCGCAGCGTGGCGCGCGACAGCGTCACCGCATTTTCGACCACGCCGGCGAGCTACACCTTCAGCCGTGAAGCCGATTATCAGGCGAATGCCCGCCTGCGCGCCGGTTACACCCCCGGTGGCGGCGCGTTGTTCTATGTGACCGGTGGCGGCGCCTATGCCCGTCTCGATAACCGCTTGACCACGAGCAACACCGCCAACAGCTTTGCCGACAACGGCAAGACCAACGGCTGGGGCTATACCGCAGGCGGCGGCGCCGAAATCATGGTGACCAACAACATCGCGGTTGGGCTCGAATATCTGTACACCGACATCAAGGACAATGATTTTGTCGTCAATGTCGGCCAGGGTACGGCACCCGCGACCAACCCGTTCCTGCTCAATGGTGGCGGGACCGACATGAAGCGCAGCAGCGACCATTTCCGCACCCACAGCGTGCGCGGGACGCTGAGCTTCCGTTTCTAAACTATTGAAAATAAGTAGTTGAAAGGCGTCGGATCGAAAGGTCCGGCGCCTTTTTGGCTATTCGGGCGTCGGTGCCGCGAAGATCGCGAAATTTCCGTTCGCACTGCTGACCAGGCGGCCATCCTGATACAGTTTGGCGTCGATATTGGCGACACGTTTGCCGCGGTGCAGCACTTGCGCCTCGCAGGTGAGCCGCCCTTCACCGACACGGACATGATAGTTGAATTTGATCTCCAGCGTCGCGCACCATCGATCGGCGTCGAGCACGCTGGTCAGCGCACCCCCCATCGCGGTGTCCGCCAGTGAATAGGCAACACCGCCGTGCGCGGCACCTTGCGGGCTGAAATGCTGATGGCGATTGACGTCGATCGCCATCACGCAGCGCCCGTCGCCGCGCTCGACCATTTGCAGGCCAAGCGCGCGCGCGAACTCGAACTCCTGAGCGAACGGCCTCACCGAACGCGCCCTATCGTACGCGCGGACCTCCGAACGGCGGCGGCGGGGGCGGACGGCGCGTGCCGCGCGGCAACTGCGCCTGATAGGCGCGGCCGCAATGCTCGACGCAATAGGGGAAGCCGGGGTTCACGGCCTGCCCGCAGAAATGGAAATCGGGCTCGCCCGGATGCCCCATCGGCCAGCGGCAGATACGGTCATTAAGGTCAAGCAGGCTGGTTTTGTCCGCGATTTCCGGGCTTGGCTTGGCCGGCACCAGACGGCGCGGCGGCGCAGGCGGGATCGGCGCCTGCTGATCGCCAGGTCCTTGGCGGATAAAGCCGCCAGGACCGATCGACACGATACGCGGCTGGTCGCTCTTCGGAGGCTGTTCCCCCACCGATCCGTCGGCGGTCGGCGTATCGACCGTCGGCCGTGCTTCGGACTTGGGCGGCGCGGGTGCGGCGGGCCGCGGCGCGACCGGTGCAGCGGCGCGCGGGGCGGCGACGGGCGCCGCCGGCTTGGGCGCCGCAGGGGCTGCGACTTTCACCGGCTTGACCTTGTCGGTCGCCTTGACCGGCGAGGGGCGCGATTTCAGACCGAGGCGATGCGCCTTGCCGATCACCGCGTTGCGGCTGACCCCGCCCAATTCGTCGGCGATCTGGCTGGCGGTCAGCCCTTTTTCCCACATGGTGCGCAGGCTTTCGATGCGCTCATCGGTCCAAGACATATTCAAATCCTTATCATTCCACGCCGCGGGTGGTGTCGCGGTCATCGATGCGATCCATAGGGATCGGCGCCACTGCCCAGCTTGCGGTAAGATCGGGGAGGCGATAGGCGAGAACGCCATGAACGACCAGCCCCAAATTTCGCGACCCGACTCGAGCAAATTCGCGGCAACCCCGCCCTTTGCCGAACCGGGAGTGCCGCACATCCGGACGCTCAACGTGCCCGGCATGCAGGCGCTATATGTCAAGGAGGTGCGGCGGTTTTTCAAGGTCCAGCTGCAAACAATCTGGGCGCCCGCGATCACGACGCTACTGTTTCTGGTCATTTTCACCGTGGCGCTCGGCGGCGCAGGCCGCGAAGTGATCGGGGTTCCCTTCGCCGATTTCATCGCGCCGGGGCTGATCATGATGGCAATGCTGCAGAACAGCTTTGCCAATTCCAGCTTTTCGCTGCTCGTCGGCAAGATCCAGGGCACGATCGTCGATTATCTGATGCCGCCGCTTGCGGTGGGTGAGCTGATCATCGCGCTGATCGGCGCGGCGATCACGCGGGCTATCCTTGTCGGGATCGCACTGTGGCTCGCGATGACACTGTGGCCGGGGGTCAGCGTGACGCCTCAGCATTTTTGGGCCGTCGCGGTGTTCGGGGTTCTCGGTGCCGCGATGCTCGGGTTTCTGGGCCTTATTACGTCGGTCTGGGCAGAGAAGTTCGATCATGCCGCCGCAGTGACCAATTTCGTCGTCACCCCGCTCGCGCTGCTTTCGGGAACCTTCTATTCGGTCGACCGGCTGGCGCCCTGGTTCCAGACCGTCGCGCACGGCAATCCCGTCTATTACGCGATCATGGGATTTCGCTACGGCTTTATCGGTACGGTCGATTCGACGATCAACAAGCCGGTGGTGACCGCAATCGCGGTGCTGATCGCGGTCAATATCGTGCTGGGACTGCTGACCTATCGCCTGCTTGCTTCCGGCTGGAAGCTCAAAGCCTGACCATCAGTGGCGATGGATGGCGCGGACGCGGTAACGGCCGTCGTCCAGCCCTTCGAACATCGCGTCGATCTGCGGATGATCGATCGGCCCGCCTTCGGCGTCGGGCACCAGATTCTGCTGGCTAACGTAAGCGATATAGGATGAATCGCCATTTTCGGCGAGCAGATGGTAATAGGGCTGCTCTTTCGCCGGACGGATTTCCTCCGGGATCGCTTCATACCACTCGTCGCTGTTCGCAAAGACCGGGTCGATGTCGAACACGACGCCGCGAAAATCGAACATGCGGTGGCGCACGATGTCGCCGGGCGCGAAGCTGGCAGCACCGATCAGCGGCGCCGTTACCGCCCCATGATGGTCGGAGGAAGATTTGGAAATCATGTGCCTAATCTATGGCTATTCCCTGCTGTTTCAACCCTGTTACACTCGGCTGCCCGCCGGTGGGTCGAATCCCGGCTGTGATACGCGTTACAGATGTTGGCGCGAGCCGAGCTAAGCTGTCTGCTCGGCCGCCGGTTATACCGGGCTGGATTGCGGGCCGTGTTGATTGCAACAGGGAAAGGCATAGCATGAGCGACATTCCGACGAGCAACCCACCGCCAAGCCCCGCATCGGGCATTATCGAGCGGGCCAAGAACATCATCCTGAAACCCAAGGAGACGTGGGCGGTCATCGACACCGAGCCCGCGACGACCCAGTCGATCTACATGCCTTACGTGCTGGTGCTGGCCGCGATCGGGCCGATCGCCCAGTTCATCGGCGGGCAGGTTTTTGGCTACGGGGCATTTGGCATCAGTTTTCACCCCCCGATCGGCACCGCGCTGGTTTCGGCGATACTGTCTTATGGCCTGGCGCTCGCGACGACCTTTGCCCTGGCGCTGGTGATCGACGGGCTGGCGCCCAACTTCGGTGGGCAAAAGAATCAGGTCCAGGCGCTGAAGGTCGCGGCCTATTCGGCGACGGCAGGCTGGCTGGCGGGAATATTCGGCCTGATCCCGGCGCTTGCGATCCTGGGACTGCTCGGCCTCTACAGCCTCTATCTGCTATACCTGGGACTACCGATCCTGATGAAGGTGCCGCAGGACAAGGCGATGGGCTATACCGTGGTCGTGATCATCGTCGCGATCGTATTGTTCCTGATCGTCGGCGCGATCGTCGCGTCGCTGACCACACCGTCGCTGCCCGACATTCGAATGTAGATCAATCGACCGTCCCGATAGCGATGCCGGGGCGGTCGTCCGCTGGTGGTCAGATCAGGGAAAAATGGAGGAGAGTGAGGGATTCGAACCCTCGGTACCGTTGCCGGCACTTCGCATTTCGAGTGCGACGCTTTCGACCACTCAGCCAACTCTCCTCGCTGAGAGGTGACGCCCCTAGCGGCGGCTCGCGCGAGTTGCAACCCTCTCGTCACAATTTCGCGCGTCCGCCGCCCGATGGCGTCCCAATCAGGGCTTTTCGGCTTCCCACCAATAGGGCGCGCGCGTGCGATTGCCCGTCGCGACCTCGTTCATCGTCAGCGGATCGTACAGCCGCCCGCCCAGCATCACGCGGTGAATTTTTTCGGTATTGCGAATGTCCTGTGTCGGATCGGCGTCGAGGATCAGCAGATCGGCGAGCTTGCCCGCTTCGAGCGATCCGACATCCTTGCCATAGCCGAGCGAGGTAGCGGGCATGATGGTCGCGGCGCGCAGCGCATCGACATTGCTCCACCCGCCGCGCACGAACGACCAGATCTCCCAATGCGCGCCAAGCCCCGATTGCTGTCCATGCGCGCCGATCGACACCATTCGTCCTGCGGCGGCGATCTTTCCTGCCTCGCGCGCCGAATCATCGTCGACATAGTCGCCCTCGGGCGCGATCGTGCGGCGCTTGTTGTTCGCGGCGAGCTGGGCAGGCGGGATGTGCCTGGTCAGGATCGGATGCTCCCATACATTGGTGTGCGCGCGCCAATAGGGGTCGCCCGCCGGGCCGCCGTAGGTGACGACCAGCGTCGGGGTGTAATCGACCTGCGTCTGCCCCCACAGCTGCACCAGATCCTTGTAGAAGGTGTGGAGCGGGATATTGTGCTCGACGGTCGAATTGCCGTCCTGGATCAACGACACGTCCATCGTGTAGAGCGAGCCGCCCTCCGGCACGACGAGCATGTTCTCGGCCTGCGCGGCCTTGACCACCATCTGGCGCTGATCGCGGCGCGGCTGGTTGTAGTTTTTGACGCTATGCGCGCCCTGCGCCTTCAGGCGGCGGACATGCGCCAGCGCGTCGTCATAGCCGTTGATCTCGGCATAGACCCCCGCCGCTTTCGCGCCATAGATGATCTCGCCGGTCGAAAAGATCCGCGGCGCCAGGATCAGCCCGGCGCGCTGCATTTCGGACGACACAAAGATTTCCGAGGCGCGCGACGAGGGGTTGTGGCTAGTCGTGGTCCCCATCGCCAGATTGACGATTTCGGACCAGTTCTGCTGCGGGATCAGTTCGTCATCGCCGTGACTGCCATGGGCGTGCGCATCGACGAAACCGGGTACGATCGTCTTGCCGGTTGCATCGATGGTGACGGCGCCGGTCGGGACGCTGATCGACGCCAAGGGGCCAACCGCAGTGATGCGGTCGCCTTCGATGACGATCGCGCCATTGTCGATGATGCCGCCGTCGGCGCCCGCCATGGTGACGATGCGCGCGCCGGTGATGACGACGGTGCCGCGGCGTTTGGCCGCCGTTTGCGTCATGGCGAGCGAGACGCCATCGGTCGGCGGCGTGAATTTGGGTGCCTTGTCGTCGGCGGGCGCGTTGGTGAACAAACGCGCTAGGTCGGCGCTGAACAGCGTCGCCCCCCGGCTCCAGTGCAGGCGTCGACCGCCGTTGGACCAATGGATATATTCGGCGCCGCTGCCGCTAACCCGCGTTACGGGCAAGGCTCCGCTCTTGGTGCCGAGCGACACGTCCTGCCCGCCGGGCATCAGCGGGGTGACATAGGCGTCGTAGTTCTGGCGGAATGCCAGCGTCCCGCCGTCGGGCGAGATTTCATAGTCGCTGACCAGTTCGCCGTTAGCATGGGTGCGCTTGTCCTGGCCGCTGAGGTCGGTGCTGACGAGCTGGCTTTTGCCGTCGCCCGCGGTCACCATGAAAATACGGTCGTTGGTCGCCCCATATTGCGGCTTTGCGCCGTCGCGGCTGACCAGTTCGGCAGAGCCTCCGCTCGCCGCCATGCGATAGACGCCGGTGTCCTCGCTCCAGCGCGCCGAGGTCAGCCCGCCGCTGCCGCGCCGCTCGAACACGATTGTCTTGCCGTCCGGAGAGAAACGCGGTTCGGCATAATGGCCGGGAACGGTCGTAAGCTTGCGCGATGCGCCACCGCCTGCACCGACGACGTGAATTTCGCCGAGCCCGCTGTCGGTCCAGCGGACGAAGACGAGCGACTTGCCGTCGCGCGACCAGCTTGGCCATGCCTCCATCGCATCGTCCCTCGCGGCGGTCAGTCGCCGCGCGGTGCCGCCGCTGGCGGGCTTGATGTACAGCTTGCCGAGCGTTTCGAACACGACGCTACGCCCATCGGGCGACACCTCGGCCCAGCGCGGCATCTGTGTCGTAAAGCTGTCCGGTGCCACCTCGACCGCCGGGTGGGTGGCGTCGATGATCACGCGGTCATCGTTGATGCTGAACGGAATGATCCGCGCGTCGCCGCCCTGGCTGCTGACGCGGCGCAGCTTGCCGCCCGACCAAAAGACGATATCGCTACTGTCGGGAGTCCACGCCATGTTCGGATAGACGCCGGTGACCGCCCAGGTTTCCTGCACATCCTGGTCGAGCGCATCATAAACCTTGCGCTCGATCCCCGAAGTGAGATCTTTCACATAAAGCTTCGATTGGGTCGCTTCACGGCGCACGAACGCCAGTCGCTTGCCATCGGGGGAAGGGGTGGGGCGCACCGCCCCGCCATCGCCCGACGCCGCAGTGGTAACCTTCGCTGCCTGCAAATCATAGCGTTCGATGTGGAACAGGTCGGTGTTGCTGTCCTGCGCATATTCAAAGATCGGGCCCGGGGTGACATTGCGCGTGTAAAACACGCTCTTGCCGTCGGCGGCGAAGATCGGTTCGCCGAGCTCCTTCTGGTGGCGCTCATTGGGTTTCTTGACCAGCGGCACGCCGGCGCCGCCCGAGACATGGTACATCCACACCTCGCCGGTGCCGAGCGAGCGGCCCGTGGTGAAATGTTTCTTCGCGACAATGAACTGCCCGTCGGGCGACCAGCTTGGCTGATTGAGCAAGCGGAAATCTTCCTTGCTCAATTGCACCTTGTCGCTGCCGTCGCGATTCATCAGCCAGATATTGTCGCCGCCTCCCCGGTCGGACACAAAGGCGATCCGCTTGCCGTCGGGCGAAAAGCGCGGCTGATGCTCGAACGCGAGACCTTCTGCGATGCGCGTCGGGGTGCCACCCTCGATCGGCATGGTGTAAATGTCGCCAAGCAGGTCGAAAGCGATGGTGCGGCCGTCGGGTGAAACATCGACGTTCATCCAGCTGCCTTCATCGACGGCAATCGGCACCTTGCGCGTCGCCATCCCCGGCGGAGCGTTGACGTCCCATTTCTGGGCTTTCGCATCTGCGGCGGGCGCTGGTGCCGCCTGCTGGGCAAAAACCGAAGTCGAACAAGCCAAAGTCGCCGCAAGGGCGAGAGCGAAGCGCGCCATGAAATTATCCCCGTTTGAAATTATGTGCCGACCATATGATGCTGTAACGAACATGCAAGCGACAGGTTTCGACGAAGGCGCTGGCACGCTCGACAGGCGGCTGCTAGCCCGACCCAAAGACAGCAATGGGGAGAGTGAAGCGTGCCGCTCAAGGGAATAAGAGTCCTCGATTTCGGGCGCTATATCGCCGGTCCCTATTGCGCCGCCCTGCTCGCCGACTATGGCGCCGACGTCATCCGGATCGAGGCGCCGGGCGGCAATGACGACCGGTTCACGGTTCCGGTGGCCGACGACGGATCGGGGGCGATGTTCCTGCAGATGAACCGCGGCAAGCGCTGCCTGACGCTGAAGCCCGGCAGCCCCGAAGGACGCAAAATTGTCCGGCAGCTCGTCGAAACCGCCGATGTCGTCGTCGCCAACCTGCCGCACGACGCGCTGACCAAGCTGGGGCTCGATTTCGCGAGCTTGTCCGCGATCAACCCGCGGATCATCCTTGCCACCGCGTCGGCATTCGGCAGCGAGGGGCCGCTGGCGCAGAACGTCGGTTTCGATGCGGTCGGACAGGCGATGTCGGGCGCGGTACATTTGACCGGGACGCCCGATCAGCCCTACCGCGCGCAGGTCAATTACGTCGATTTCGGCACCGCGCTGCACACCGCCTTTGGCGTCATGCTGGCGCTGCGTGAGCGCGAAACGACGGGGAAGGGGCAATGCGTTTCGGGGTCGCTGCTCGGCACCGCGCTTGCCTTTTCGAACGCGTTGGCGATCGATCATGCGCTCAACGGCGTCGAGCGTCAGCCGATCGGCAATCGGAGTTACAGCTCCGGGCCGACCGACATCTTTCGGACGTGTGATGGGTGGATCGTTACCCAGATCGTCGGCGGCGGCATCTTTGCCCGCTGGGCCAATCTGGTCGGGCGGCCCGAACTGATCGACGATCCGCGCTATGCCAGCGATATCTTGCGCGGCGACAATGGCGAAGCGCTGAGCGCGATCATGCAGGCATGGTGCATCGACCGGAGCAGCGCTGACGCCATCGCCGAACTGGGCGCGGCCCGCGTTCCGGCAGCGCCGGTGCTGCGCGCAGCCGAAGCGTTAGCGCAGCCGCAAGTGGCCGCAATGGGGCTCGTCGAGCCTGCCGACTATCCGGGAACGCCCGGCGGCGCGCCCATCATTCGGGCGCCGATCAGTTTGTCGGGCAGCGACAAGGTCGCTTCGACGCGCGCGCCGCAAGTCGGCGAACACAGCGACGCGATCCTGGCCGAACTCGGCTATGACACGACTGAGGTCGCAGCTTTACGTGCGGCAATTATTATTTGACCGGCTAGGGGTGGACGGCGATGGCATCGATCTTTAAATACCGTTCAGTATGAAATTCAGTGCAGGAGCTCCGCGATGACCGATCAAGCCGAATATGTGCCGCCAAAAGTGTGGACGTGGGACAAGGATAGCGGTGGACGCTTTGCCAACATCAATCGCCCGATCGCCGGGCCGACGCACGACAAGGATCTGCCCATCGGCAAGCATCCGCTGCAACTCTATTCGCTCGGCACCCCCAATGGGGTGAAGGTCACGGTGATGCTCGAAGAGCTGCTGGCGGCAGGTCATAGCGGCGCCGAATATGACGCGTGGCTGATCAACATCGGCGAGGGCGATCAGTTTTCGAGCGGCTATGTCGCGGCGAACCCGAACAGCAAGATCCCTGTTCTCGTCGATCGCAGCGGCGCCGAGCCCATCCGCGTGTTCGAATCGGGGGCGATCCTGATTCATCTTGCCGAAAAATTTGGCGCCTTCCTGCCGACCGAGACCGCGAAGCGTGCAGAGACCTTGTCGTGGCTGATGTGGCAGATGGGCAGCGCGCCGTTCCTTGGCGGCGGCTTTGGCCATTTCTACGCCTATGCGCCGACGAAGCAGGAATATCCGATCAATCGCTATGCGATGGAAGTGAAGCGCCAGATGGACGTGCTCGACCGGCGCCTCGCGGAGAGCGAATATGTCGCGGGCGCCGACTACACCATCGCCGACATGGCGATCTGGCCCTGGTACGGCGCGCTGGCCAAGGGGCTGGTCTATGACGCGGGCGAGTTCCTGCAGGTGCATGAATATAAGAATGTACAGCGCTGGACCGACCAACTGGCCACGCGCCCCGCGGTCAAGCGCGGGCGGATGGTCAATCGCGTTACCGGCGATCCGGCGAGTCAGCTTCGCGAACGCCACGACGCATCGGACTTTGACCTCAAGACCCAGGACAAGCTGGAGACCGCTCAATAAGCGCAATTTGCGACGGGCGACGACCGCCCGTCGTTAGCGCTGCGTCAAGGAATGGCGCAAACCGCCGACAAGGCCGCTGCACTGCACGCAAATGCTATGTAAAATACGCAAAAGCGGCGTCGGGCGATCTCGACGCCGCTTTCATTTCGGACCGTCATGCTGGCGGCCATGACAGCTTTCCCTGTCTTGCCGCGGCCCGCCCGCCGTCCGTCTCCGCCCGGCCCCACTCTGCTGCGCGAGGAGCGCGGCGCTGCCATCGTCGAAATGGCGCTGGTGCTGCCGCTGCTCCTCATGCTGCTGACGGGCATGCTGGTCTATGGCCAATATTTCATGCTCGCGCACAGCGTCCAGCAGGCGGCGAACGACGGTGCACGCGCCGCCATCGTCGGGCTCGATGCCGCCGATCGCAGCGCGGTGGCGACGCGCGCGGTTGCGCGGAGCCTGCAATCGGTGAGCGGCTCGCATAGCGTCGCGGTGTCCGAAACGAACGAAGCCATCACGGTTGCGGTCGCCTTTACCGCTCCGCCGGACAGCTTCCTGCGTTCGGCGCTGGTCCCGTCGCCGACCAATGTCATTCGGTCGCGCGCGACCTTTGAATTGCCGGTCGATTGACCGTGGCGCTGCTCCCGTTCCTTTGCGGCTTGGTCCGCGACCGCCGCGCGGGAATCAGCATCGCGACCGCCTTCGCGATGACGATGCTGATCGGTGCCGCGGCGCTCGCGGTCGATGTCGGCTCGCTTTACCTCGACCGGCGGAAACTGCAGGGCATCGCCGACGCGGCGGCAATGGCGGCAGCCGGGCGACCGGGCGAGGAGCGGGCGGCGGCCGAGCGGATCATTGCCGCCAATTGCGATTGCGGCATCCAGATCGCAGCGCTCACCACAGGCACCTATACGCCCGAACGGACCGTGGCGGCCGAGCAGCGTTTCGCGCCCGGAGGAGCGTCAGCGAACGCCGTGCAGATCAGCCTGACCCGCAACCGCCCGCTCTACTTCGGCCGTTTCCTGACCGGCAAGAGCGACACCGTCATCCGCGCCACGGCCACCGGCGCGCGGCGCGGCTACGCGGCCTTTTCGCTCGGGTCGCGCGTCGCTGCGGTGCACGGCGGCCTTCCCAACGCGTTGTTGTCGGGGTTGACCGGCAGCGAGCTCAGCCTGTCGCTGATGGATTATAACGCTCTCGCCAGCACCGACATCGACTTGCTCGCCTTTTCCGAGGCGCTCCGGACCGAGATCGATGCCGATGTGCTGACCTTTGGCCAGACGCTCGACAGCCATGTCACGCTGCCGCAGGTCGTATCAGCGCTGGCTAGCGCATCGGATGGCCAAGCCGCAGGGGTGCTCGAACATATCGCCGGACGCGCCTTGCCGCGCAGCCTGCTGCCGTCGCGCGCGATCGATCTGGGGCCGCGCTCGTCGAGCATCCGCGTCGACCCCGCCAACCCCGTCAAGGTCAATGCGCTCAGCCTGCTGCGCGCGATGTTGTTGCTGAGCAACGCCAATCGCCAGGTCGACCTTTCGGTCGCGAGTGCGCTGCCGGGCGGGTCCGGCATCGACATCGCGCTGCTCGTCGGCGAGCCGCCAGCCCATTCGCCTTTGATTGCGGTGACCGACACCAATCAGGTCGTCGTCCGCACCGCGCAGGTACGGCTGAAGATCGACACGAGGGTCCAGACCCTGCTTGCCAGCGTCCACGTCCCGGTGCTCGCCGAACTGGGCTCGGCATCGGCGCGGATTTCTGAGATCGATTGTGGTCCCGACAGCAGCGCGGCGGTGTCGCTCGCGGTGGTGACCTCGCCCGCCATGCTGGCGATCGGCACCGTCGACGCCGCCGATTTCCAGGATATGAAGCGCCCGCTCGATCCCGCTCCGGCGCGCGTGGTGAAACTGCCGCTGGCCAGCGTTGACGCCGAGGCCGAACTGGTGCTGTCCGACCTCGCCGAAAAGCCGGTCGCCTTTTCGCGCCGCGATATTGACGATGGGCAAGTCAAGACCGTGTCGAGCAGCGGCATCGTCGCGGGTGCCGCCCGATCGCTTGCTGACCGCATGGAACTTCGCGTCAATGTGCTGGGCATCGGGCTCAACCTCAACGCGCTGCGCTCCGCCGTCGCCGACGGCGTCGCGCTTGCCGCGCCCGTGGTCGATACCGTGATCGCCGACCTCACCGGACTGCTCGGCGTGCACGTCGGACAGGCCGACGCGCGGGTCAACGCGCTGCGTTGCGGGAAAGCGAAGCTGGTCTGATCCGCCAGACCGGCGCCGGATCGGACGCAATTCGCGGCCAAGCTTTGGGAAAACGCCCCAATATACTCGCGAAGCATCGACATTTCGGGAGGTCAGTGTGGCGACGGCGCAGGAACCGCAGCGAGTATCGGCAGCCGATTTCATTCGCGGCTTTGCCAATTGGCGCCTGCAATCGGCGCGCGAGCCTGTCGTCGTGACGCACCATGGCAAGGATGCCCATGTGCTGATCTCGCTCGACGATTATCGTCGGCTCGATAGCGAGGCGAACAATGTTGCAGGGACCGCAGACCGCCTGCAACAATCGCTGGCGGGGGTGGTCGAATCGATCCGCGACGGAGTGATCCTGATCGATCGGCAATGGCGGATCGTCGCCGCCAACCCGGCGGCCTGCGACATGCTGGAACGATCATGCGCGGAGATGATCGGCGTACCCCTGACGACCGCGGTGCCACGGATCGAGCGCAGCATGCTGACGCAGCATATCATCCGCCTGATCGACCATCGTGAGCGTTTTTCGGGCGAGTTGCCGGACATTTTGCGACCGCGCCAATGGCTGCGGATCGATCTTGTGCCGACCCCGACCGGCGGTGCGATGATCCTGCGCGACGTCAGCGGTGCCATCGACAATTTTGCCGCCACCGACGCACGCGCCGCCCTGTTGAGCGCGATCGAAGCGCAGGGCAGTATCGGTCACGCCCGCATATCGGTGCGCGGAGCGGTCGAGGCGGCGAACGACTCGCTACTCGTTATGCTCGGGGTCGATGCCACCGCGATCCGGCGGGTGCGTTTTTCGGCGTTGTTGGCGGTCGGTGATCGGTCAGGTTTTTCTGAGGGACTGGAGGCGCTGTTCCGATCGGGTCAGCCCGTCTGCATCGCGTCCCAAATGGTGACGCGCGACGGCGACGCCATCGACGTCGATCTGACGATCGCCGAAGTCCGTGGACCTTATGCCAGCGATGGTGCGGTTGTTCTGGTCACCCGACGCGCTGCCTAGAACCAGCTGCCGCGGTCGATTGTCTTGCTGCCAGCGGGCAGCGAGAAATATTGGCCGTCCTCGCCGACGATAATCGGCCCGTCGAACCGATCTTCGGCGCCGTCAAGGAACGCCGCATTCAGGTAGGGCGATGGCATCGACGGCACGACGTGGCTGAGCACCAGCATCTGGACCCCTGCGACGCGCGCGCTGTCGGCGGCTTGCGCCGGGCTGGCATGATAATCGAGGATGTCGCGCATGATCTGTGCAGTCTGGTTGCGGCCCGCCTTGTCGAGCTTTGCCGCGAGCGTCTTGACCATCGCGGGGTTCAGTGCCTCGTGAATCAGAAGGTCAGCGCCTTTGGAAGCCACTTCCAGCGTGCTTGATGGTGCCGTGTCGCCACTGACGACGAGGCTGCGTCCCTTATAGTCGAACCGATAGCCGACCGACGGCTGGACCGGGCGGTGATCGACGGCGAAAGCGGTGACGCGAAGGCCGCCCGCGTCGTAGATGACCGTCGGTGCCGCCGGGAGCGCAAAGGCGATCGCCGTCGCGCCGGCAGCCGCGGGAGGCGTGATCGCCTCGCCATGGTGCGCGGTGCGATAGCCATTATCGAGTGCGTAGGCGGCGTTGAACCCGGCAATAACCTGCTCGACACCCGACGGCCCATAAACGGGCAGAGGACTTTTGTTGCCGCTGGCGGTCCAGCGCAGCAGCATCATTGGCCCCATCCCGTCGATATGGTCCGAATGAAAATGGGTCAGGAACATCGCCTTGATACGGCCATTGGGCAGGCCCATCTGTGCAATATTGCGCGCCGCACCCTCTCCTGCATCGACGACGAACAACGCCTTGCCCGCGATCACGACGGTGCAGGACGCCGCACGCTCGCGGCTGGGGAGGGGGGAGCCGGTACCGCAGAGACCGACGTGCAATCCGTCTGGCAGATCCTTGAGCGTGTCGCGCGCCGCCGCGCGTTCGACCGCGCGCTCGAAGAGCCAAAGGCCGATCGGCCGCTGAAACAACCACGCCGACAGAAGCGCGATGCCAAGGATCGTCGCCACCCAGAGCGCTGTACGCTTGCCTTTTGTCATCTCCCATCCCCCAACTTTGTCCGCCCGTGACGAATGCACGCGCTGGACAAGCGGCGATGTTACGCCCAATCATTGGGCCAAGGAAAGTTGCAAGTAGCAACTTGCCGTTTACGTAAAGGTGAGCGCGCAGTATAAGCGCGCCATTACCCAATGGGAGATTCGTGATGGACATGGAATTCAGCCCCGAAGATCTCGCCTTCCAGCAGGAAGTGCGCGACTTCATCGCCGAAAATTACCCCGCCGAACTGCGTGAAAAGCAGGATGAGGGCGAGGAGATGTCCAAGGAGGATTTCCTTGTCTGGCACAAGATCCTGCACAAGAAGGGCTGGATCGCACCCGCATGGCCGGTCGAGTATGGCGGCACCGGCTGGACGCCGACGCAGCGTTTCATCTGGTCGGAAGAAACGGCGCGCGCCGACTGCATCCGCCTGATGCCCTTTGGCCTCGCGATGGTCGGACCCGTCATTTACACCTTCGGCACGCCCGAACAGAAGGCGCATTTCCTTCCCCGCATCCTGTCGGGTGAGGATTGGTGGTGCCAAGGCTATTCGGAGCCGGGTTCGGGCAGCGATCTTGCCTCGCTGCGCACGACGGCCGTCCGCGACGGCGACGACTATATCGTCAATGGGCAAAAGACCTGGACGACGCTCGCGCAGCACGCTGACTGGGGCTTCTTCCTGGTGCGTACCGACAAGGACGCCAAGCAGCAGGAGGGGATTTCCTTCCTCCTCATCGACATGAAGTCGCCCGGCATTACCGTGCGCCCGATCATCACCTTGGGCGGCGAGCATGAGGTCAACGAGGTGTGGCTGGAGGATGTCCGCGTCCCCGTCGCCAACCGCGTTTACGAAGAAAACAAAGGCTGGACCTGCGCCAAATTTCTGCTCGCGCATGAACGGACCGGCATTGCCGGGGTCGCGGCGTCGAAGCGCGGGATCGAAAAGGTCAAGGCCATCGCCCGCACCGAAGTCGATGGCGACAAGCCGCTGCTCGCCAATGCGTTCTTCAAGCGCAAGGTCGCCGAGCTGGAAGTCGATCTGGCGGCGCTCGAATTTACCGAGCTGCGCAGTCTCGCCGGCCCGAACGCCGGGCGTGGCCCGGGGCCGGAATCGAGCCTGCTCAAGATCAAGGGATCTGAAATCCAGCAGCGCTTGACTGAATTGTCGCTGGAGGCCGTCGGCCATTATGGCGCGCCCTATTTCCGCGGATTCGGCGAGGGCGATAACGAACATCCGATCGGCCCCGACTACGCCCACCGAGCCGCGCCGACCTATTTCAACATGCGCAAGACGACGATCTATGGCGGGTCGAACGAGATTCAGCGCAACATCATCGCAAAGATGGTGCTCGGGCTCTGACGCATGCGTCGCCCCCGCGCAGGCGGGGGCCGCAATCGGCCTGGCTCAGCGCCGCTGTATAAACCAATAGCGGCCCCCGCCTTCGCGGGGGCGACGGGGATGTAAAATGGATTTCACCTATACCGAAACGCAGGACATGATCCGCGACACGCTGTCGCGCTTCCTCAGCGACACCTATGATTTTGAAACGCGCCAGAAGTTCATCAATTCGGACAGCGGTCGCGATCCGGCGATCTGGACCGCCCTGGCGCAGGAACTCGGCATGCTGGGCGCAGCCTTTGACGAGGACCATGGCGGTCTTGGCGGCGGCGCGCTCGAAAATGCGATCGTGATGGAGGAATTGGGCAAGGTCATCGGGATCGAGCCCTACTTGCCCACCGTCGTCATCGCAGGCGGCGCACTGAAAGCCGTCGGCGGGGCGCAGTCTGACGCAATGATCCCCGAGATCATTGCCGGCAACGCGATCATCGCTTTCGCCTATGCCGAGCCTCAGGGCCGCTACGATCTTGCCAATCTGCGCACCACCGCGAAGAAGGACGGCGCGGGCTATGTGCTGAACGGGCACAAGGGTGTTGTTTACGCCGCACCATGGGCGACGCATCTGCTCGTTACCGCGCGTACCGGCGGCGGCCAGCGCGACCGCGAGGGCGTGTCGCTGTTCCTGATCGACGCCAATCTGCCCGGCATCGTCCGCCGCGACTATCCGACCGTCGATGGCAGCCGCGCGTCGGAAATCTATTTCGAAAATGTCGCAATCCCCGGCGACGCGCTGCTCGGCGGCGAAGGCACCGGCCTGCCGCTGGTCGAACAGATCGTCGATGAAGCGACCGTCGCGGTGTGCGCCGAAGCGACCGGCGTCATGCAGAAGCTACACGAAGGCACGCTGGAATATACCCAGCAGCGCAAGCAGTTCGGCATTCCGATCGCCAAATTCCAAGTGCTCCAGCACCGTATGGTCGACATGTTCATGGAAGTCGAACAGGCGCGTTCGATGACGATCATGGGCGTGCTGAAGCTCGGCCTGCCCGCGAACGAACGCATGGCGGCGGTTTCCGCCGCCAAGGCGAAGGTCGCGCGCGGCGCCAAATTTGTCGGCCAGAACGCGATCCAGACGCATGGCGGCATCGGCATCACGCAGGAATTGGCGATCGGCCATTATTTCAAGCGCGCTACGATGATCGAGGGCCAGTTCGGCAGCCATGATTATCACATGGATCGTTACGAACGGTTGGTACTGGCGGATTGATCTAGCGAACACCTCTCGGGCGGAGTGGGGCATCGACGACGGCAGTGGCAGTTATCGACCGATAGCTGCCGTTGATCCTCCCTGTCGCGCAGCGATGGGGAGGTGGCAGCGCGGAGCGCTGGCGGAGGGGCTTTGGCGCTACCGTCGCCGCCCCTCCACCATTCGCTTCGCGAACGGTCCCCCTCCCCATGGCTTCGCCACAGGGAGGATCTATAGCATCGTCATCCCGGCCTGCGCCGGGATGACGAATTGAGCGTAGCGGTTACCGATCGAAACAAGCCGTCGCCCCCGCGAAGGCGGGGGCCGCTGTCGGTTTACGCAGCGACGCAGGGATAGGCAGCTAGCGGCCCCCGCCTTCGCGGGGGCGACGGTCAGTCGGAACGTCCGCTCACCACCCCAAAGCCGACATTCGCTAATACGCTACATCCACCGCGATCCGCAGCGTCCTTGGCCGCAGCGGGGTCATGAAACCCTCATTACCCTCGACAAACGGCGTCCCCAGCGAAAAGCGATTGCCGCGCGAATCGAACAGGTTGGTCAGCGTCAGCGACAATCCGCGCCGTTCATTGCCGACGCGCATCGCCAGTCCGGTGTCGATATAATCGCCCTGGCTTTCGCCCAGAACCGGCCCGATCCCAAGCCGCGACGGTCCGACATAGTTGGCCCAGCCATTGACACGAAAATCCTCGTCGCCGACGACGGTCGCATAATTGACCGATCCGCGCACCGCGTGGCTCGCGACATTGGGAATGCGGCCCAGTCGGGCGGGCGCTGCGGCAAATACCGGCAGGATTTCCAGCGCCAGATCGTCGACGCGGCTGTGGTTATAGACTGCGCCGAGTTCAAAGGTCAGTGCCTCGGTCGGGCGCATCGCGAGCGCGCCCGAAACGCTGGTGATCCGGCCATCGCCGATGTTGGCGGTGGTCGGAAAGCCCGTGCTGTCGATGAAATCGGCCTGGATGTTGCGCCAACGACTGTGCGACACCGCAATGCTGGCATCGAACAGGGTTTGCCGCTTGTCGCCGAAGCGGACACCCGCCTCCCACGTCCGCACCTGATCGTTCAGGAAGCGCCGCACAAAATTGCCATCGACCGCGAGGCCGCCGGGCCGGAATCCTTCCTGATAGCGCGCATAGAGGCGCAGGTTATGCAGCGGCGTCGCGAGCAGGGAGAAGGAGGGCAGCAGGTCGGTTTCGCTTCGCGACGCGGTCGTCGCGCGGCCCGCCTGGGCGAGCGCGAACGAGACGCCTTCCGCCATCCCGCCCAGCCGCGCGTGCGACAGGCGGACGCCGCCCGCCGCGATCAGGTTCGGCGTCACTTCGACCGTCGCCTCGGCATAGCCCGTGACTTCGGTAATTTTGTTGGTGACGCCGGGGAGGACCGCGCGCAGCGCGCCATAGCGATATTCGCGGTTCTGCTGCGCGCGATTGTCGATGAAGCTCGCGCCGATCACCCAGCCCAACCCGTCATGATAGGGACGCGACAAGCGGTTTTCGCTGACGAACATTCGCGTCGCGTTGCGCTGGTCGAGCACGCGGGGCACCGTGCTGAGCGGGATGACCTGGATCGGTGCGAACAGGCGCTCGACATCGACCGCGCCGCTCGAGACGACCGATCCGGGCGGCGCTTCGGGCAGGCTGGCGTCGAAGCGTTCGAACAGGCGATGGTCGACAAAGGCGTTCGACGACTGGAAATGCAGGCCGTCCCAGTCTTTCATCACCACAATCGTACCGAGCCCGTAACGCGCCGAGGCATTCTGCTCGACCATCGAATTGCGCGTCAGCGGGTCGGCCGCCTTGTCGGCATATTGTGCATCGTTCGATTTGATCGACTGGTAAACGCCGCCCAGATCGACGGTCCAGTCATCGCCAGCGTCGAAGCGAAAGGCCGCGCGGCCGCCGCGCACATGGACGCGGTTGACGTCATTCTGTCCCCGTAGCGGGTTATCGATATAGCCGCCGTCGGTCAGCATATAGCCGACGAGACGGAGCGCATGGCCATTGTCACCGACGGGGAGGTTGGCGATCGCGGCGATGTCGCCACCGGGGTCGCCATGCTGGGTGACCGAGACGCCCGCGATCGCCTGCACCGACATCGCGCGCGGATCGGGCGATTTGGGGACGACGCGGATGATGCCGCCGAGCGATCCGGCACCATAGAGCGTGCCCTGCGGTCCTTCGAGGATTTCGACATTGTCGACGTCATAAAGACGCAGGTCGGGATCGGGGGCATTATAGCTGAGCCGGATGTCGCCCAGATATTGCCCGACGGTCGATTGCGTCGGGCCGGTGAAGCTGGAATCGGCGATGCCGCGAATGAACAGCTTGTTGCGCCCCGAACCCAGATGGGTCGAGGACACCGTCGCGGTGCGCGACAGGATCGATTCCATCCCGCGTTCGCCGCCAAACGCCAAATCGCCGCCACTCAATTGGGTGACGACGCCGGCAAAATGCGAATAGGGCAGGTCGGTTTTCGACGCGGTGACGATGATCTCGTCCTGCGCCGTGGCGACCATATCCTGCGAAGGCGCGCGCGCGCGCGGCTGCGGCGTCTGCTGCGGCGGCGGGGCGGGGCGGTGGGCAACACGCGGCGCAAGCGGACGGCGTTCGATACGCCAGCTCGTGGCCGAGACACGGATTGCGCGGGCGTCGGAACCGCTCAACAGCCGCTGGATCGCTTGCTCGACGCTCATCCGACCGCGCACCCGTTTGACCCGCGCTTTCCACAGTTTCGCGTCAACGACGCTGATGCTCACCCCGGCCTGCCGACTGATCACCGGCAAGGCAGTCGACAGGCTCCCTCTCGGCACGTCGAACGTGCGTTCCTCCGCCGCCAAGGCCTGCGCAGGCAGGGCCAGCAGCGTCGCAGCGGCGACAAGGGCGAGGCGCGGGTGCATGGTCAGCGGGTCAATATCCAGCCGTCGCCCTGTCGCTGCACCTTTGTTCCCGACAAGGCGGCAAGATCGGCAATCGTACGACCGCGGTTCTTGTCAATGATCAGCGCGCCGCGGAACGACAGGTCGGCGGCCGCAGGTGCGATCCGAACATCCATTCCTGCGGTTCGCTTCAGATCTTCGGCGACCACCGCCAGCGGTGCCCCATTGTAAACCAGCAGCCCGCTGCGCCAGCCGCCGATACTGGCCACATCGACGTCCTGCACAACCGGCGCCTTTCGATCGCCATCGCGGACCTCGATCGCCTTGCCCGCGACCAGGCGAACCTCGTCGCGGTCGGGGTTGTAAAGAACGATACCCTCCGAAACGGCGACCGACGTCTGGCGCTCGCGCCGAACGACGTTGAACGCGGTTCCCAGATCGACGATGCGGTTGCCGCCCGTTTCGACGACAAAGGGATCGTTATCGCGGTGGACGACGTGGAACATCGCCTCACCGCTTTCCAGACGAGCAAAGCGCGGGCGATCCTTGTCGATTTCGATCACCGACCCGCCGTTGATCTCGATCCGCGATCCATCGGCAAGCTCGATCGTGCGCTGTTCGCCTGCCGCGGTTTCGATCCGATCGGCGCTAGCGAAGGGATTGAGGGTCGATAGCGCGATAACCGCGACCAAGGCTGCCGCCATGGCGCCGCCAAACCAGCCACGACGTGACGCACGGCGCGGCGTGGTAGGCACGGTCGCTGCCATGGGCTTTGCCGCCGGAGGCAGCGCGCCAAGATCCTGATCGAGGCTCGCGACGGTATCGTAGATGGCGGCATGGTCGGGGTCCTCGCCGAGCCAGTCGGTAAAGCCGTCCCAATCGTCGAACGCCGGGTCGCGCTGGCGGATCAGCCAGTCGATGGCGCGCGCTTCAATGCTGTCGATATCAGGACGCATCGAACTGTCTCCGTAACGCGGCAAGCGTCGCATACACCTTACGCAAATCGGCTTCGACTGTGCTCAGGCTGACCCCCATTTCACTGGCAATATCGCGTTGATTGGCGCCGTCGACGCGGAACCGGCGAAAGATGCGGGCGGCGCGTTCGCCGCTACCCGCAATCGCCGCCTCGACCAGCCCAAGCTGCTCGCGCGAGATCAGTGCGATCTCTGCCGACGGGGCGTGGGTGGCCGCCGTCTCCCCCCAGGCTTGATCGCGCAGCGCGCTCTGCCGCGCTGAACGATACCGGTCGAGCATCAGATTGTTGGCGGCGCGCATGACATAGGGCAGGGGGTCGGCGACCGGCCCCATGGGACGATCGGTCAGTCGCATCCACAAATCCTGGAACAGATCCTCGGCCGCATCCCCCGCGCCGCGCGCCAGCAAGAAACGGACGATCCGATCGCGGTTGGCGAGCAATACGCCTTCGATGCCTTGCGCAGCATCGGTTCGGTCGTTCGAACTGGTCATCGATTGCTTGCTCTGGAACGCCATCTTTTGCCGGTCGGCGCCGCCCCGGCGCGCGCCATAGCTTCCCCTGATGCCGCCGTCATATAGCGGCCAAGTCCCACCGCGCAACCGCGGTGCCGGACGAGAGGGAAGGGGTTGTGCAAACATCGGCGTCTTGTTTCATTTCTGTCTAAGCAAGGGGGAGGCGGGGGTAGGGAGGTGCCTCCCCCTTGCACGCGGGGCCGGCCGGGGGGCTAGAGGCCGACCCGCAGACTCGCACGGAACGCCCAGCCGATATGGCTTTGCTGTTCCTCCGCGGACACTTCACCGGCGACCTGAAAGGCCGAGTTGCCGGCGATGCCACGGAGACGGCCGACCCAGCCGCTCGTGCGATCATCAGGGATAAGGGTGAACGGCGTGCCATCCTTGAACGACGCGGTCGTCGCGCCGAGCGTGCCGCCGACGATCTGGCGACGGCCGCCTTCGATTTCGAAGCGCGTCCAGCCGTCATATTGGTCAAGGCCGCCGAAATCCATGCCGAGCGCCACGGTGCCCGACACCGCCAGTTCATCGCTGTCACGCCCCAGCACCTTCAGGTCGAGCGCGTCGCCGCCGCCGGTTTCCTGATAGCCCTTTTCGGTAAGTTTGAAGTAATCGACCGCGACCATCGGGCGGATCGTGATCCCCCCGGCGCGGGCGTCATAGGCGAGCGAGCCCGACGCCGACCACAGGGTTCCGTCCCATTTCCCCTTCATCGTCTTCTCGATGTCGTCAGCGCCCGCCTCGGCGCTGAAGATGCGGGTGCCCTTCATCTTGATCGGCGCGCCCGAGACGCGGGCGTTGGCCATGAAGCCCTTCGACCGCAGGCGCCAATGCAGGGCGCCCTCGAACTGGCTGGTGCTGACCTCGTTCGCATTGCTGCCGTTGCTGTCCTTGCCGCTGAGAAAAGCGACCGAACCACCGAAGTTGCCGATGTCGCTCTTGATCTCGGCGCCGAGCCCGATGCCCCAGCCGCTGACGTCATAGCTCGCGGTATCGCCGACGCTTTTCGACGTACCCCAGACGGCCTGGTTCACCCAATAACCCCATTTGTCCTCGTCCTGGAACGGCGCGTTGGGGTCTTGCAAATGCCGCGACAGCGCGCGCGAGCCAGAGGTGACGGTTTCGAATACGCCGCCCTCATGCTCGGGAAGCATCTGGCCCAGCTGGCTACGGAACTGATCGCCGCTGGTGATCCCCAGGAACACGTCCTCGATCTTCTGGTCGGCGACCACCGCGTCAAGCACCGCGTCGAACGCGCCGGCTTCCGACCGATTGAGCCCGAGTTCGGATGTGCTCTTGCGCGACACATCGACGATCAGCTGCGTCGCATTCGACGTCAACGTGCCTTTGTAGAGGAACGGCAGCAGCGTCTGCGACGCAGTGAGGTTGTTCGCGCCGGTCAGCGTACCGGCGGTCAGGACGACGTGCCGACCTTCGGCCTGTTCGATGCTCGACAGACGCAGCGCCAGCTTGGATTCGGCGCCAAAGCTTGCGTTGCCCGTGACCTGCAACGCGGTGCCGGTGCTGCCGGTGTCGAGCAGGACGCCCAGCGTTCCCTTGTCGGTAACCGCCAGCGATGCAATCCGCGCTGCGCCCGTGACGTCAAAGGTGCCGCCCCCGACCGTGACGGCGAGTCCCTGCGCATTGGCCAGCGAGCCAGAGAAGATCGACGTACCGCCGATGCTGAGCGTATCGGTGCCACCACCGAAATCAACGGCTCCTGTGAACTTCGACGTGCCGACCAGCGTCATGCTGTCGTTCCCGGCGCCAAAGCGCGCGTTGCCAGTGTAGATCGCGTCACCCGACAGCGCGAGGCGGTTGTTGCCGCCGCCAAAGAAGCTGTTCCCCTTCACCGATCCGTCGGCGATGTCGAATACGTCGTTGCCGCCGCCGAAGCGAACGTCGCCGACGATGCTGGGGGCGGTGACGCCCGACGCAACCGCGGTCTGCTTCACGGTTGCGCCTACGGCGTTGGCCGACAGGTCGATCGCGATATTGCGGTCCGATGTGGCTAGCGCGCCTGTGGCGCTGATCGTGCCGCTGTTTTCGACCGTGGCGACGGTACCCGACAGGTCGACGATTGCCCGCGCTGTGCCATTGTCGCCGCCGGTCTTGGCCGCGATCAAGCTGCTGTTGCGGATCAACGCGACGTTGCCGCCCGCTTCGACCAGCACCGCGGTCGCGACCGAACCCGCGACATTGCCTGCGGTCGTCGCCTCGATCTTGCCCGCGTTGCGCAGTTCGGGGGTCGTCGCACCGCTGCCAATCCGGATCGCGGTCGCCGCGACATCTTTCGACAGCGCTGCGACACTGCCGGTCGCGCCGATACCGATCCCGCCTGCGATGGTCACGGCGCCGCCAAGGCCGCCGATCTGCATCCCGTTGCCGTCCTTGCCCGCATAAAGACCGTTGCCGATCACGCCGCCATCGATGATCAGGCCAAAGCCGGTGCCGGTTCCCGCGACCGGGCCGATCGTCACGCTTTGCGTTGCCGACCCGATACGCACCGCCGCCGCCGAACCGAAGGAGCGCACCGCGGCGCTGCCTTCCTTGTCGTCGGGGATGCCGTCCTTGTCCTCGTCATTGTCGGTCGTGCTCGTATCCTTGGGCGGGACGGCGAGAATTATGCCGCCGGTCACATTCCCTTCGACCGACAGCGCCGGACCGCCGATCAGCAGGTCGTCGGCGTCCAGCTTCGACGGGTCGGCGGGCGGCGTCGTGAAGCGGTAACCGGTCGCGGTCAGATTGCCCTGAACGACGAGCGCGCCCGTGATGTTCCCCGCAACGCGCGCGGCCGTCGCATCGAGACCGGTCGCGGTGATCGTCCCGGCTAACCGGACGTTGCCGGTCACATCCTGCAAGCCGACGCCAAGCGCGCGGTCGCCCAGCACAGAGATCGTGCCGTCGTTCGTGAAATTGCCCGTCAGCGGCCCGCCGAGGCGAATGCCTGCCGAATCATTGCCTTCGATCGTGATCGCGCCGCTGTTGACGATATTCCCGGTAAAGTCGCCTAGCGTCGCAATGCCGACGCGGTTGCTGCCCAGCGCAAAAGCGCCATCGATGTCGCCATCATTGTCGATGTCGGTCGGCGCATAGGGTTCGTCGAGGATGATCTTGCCCGTCGCGGCATTGGTGATCGCGCCGACCGTCCCCGCATTGGCGACGATTCCGCGCGCGCCGTTGACGTTGCTGATCTCGATCGTGCCTTCGTTGATCACCTTGTGATTGCTGTCGATGGTGACCGCAGCGCCGCCCGCGGGTTTTACCGAACCTGTCGAGGTAACCTTGATATCGTCGGGCGCGCCCGATTTGATCGTCGACGTCCGCACCGGCGCCGTGGTCGCCGTGGTGATCGTCGTTTCCGCTTGGGCCGCGGTCGAAAGCAGGGCGGCCAGACAGGTGGTGGCCAGCAAGGTATTGCGCATCGGGTTCCTCTTGTGATCGGAGCCGGGATGTCATCCCGGCGACAACCACAAGACGGAGCGAATGCGGCACAGCCTTGAACAAAAATCGCGCGCTTCAAAGCCGCCCGGACATCGGGTTTACCATAGGCAACCCGCCTGATATGGCCGACCACGCTACGGGGGGCAAAAACATAAGGTCGCCGTGGCATTTCGCCGCGACCGTTTCGGACGTCGGGCCTGGGGTAGCGTCCACTCTGCACCGGGCATCGCGGTAATTTGCCAAACGCTGCATGCTGTTTGTGCATGCCGTGGCGGACAGGGTGGGATTCGAACCCACGGTGAGCTTGCACCCACGGCGGTTTTCAAGACCGCTGCCTTAAACCACTCGGCCACCTGTCCGCTTGGCCGCCGCCATAGCGCGCGGATGCGCTGCGGCAAGAAAAACCTTGTCGGCTCGGCCCGCCGCGCGAATGACTCGGCTCGTCCCGCCCTTGCCTAGCCAAGCCGCTCGCATCTGTGCGAGACACGCCCTATGGGTGGGAGCATCATGCACGCTATCAGTTTAAAAATCGGACGCCTTTTCGCTGTCACCACTGCCATTCTGTCGGCATGGCTGCTCACCGCATCGGCGCCGCTGCACGCGCAGAGCGGCGACAGCGGCTTCGATGCCTATGTCCAGTCGCTGTGGCCCAAGGCGCAGGCGCGCGGCGTGTCGCGGCAGGTGTTCGACCGGGTTACCGCCGGTCTGCGCTACAATCCGCGTGTGGTCGCGCTCGACCGCGACAATCTGGGTAGCCCGCCGACCAACGACACCCCGATCCCGAATTTCGCGCCCTACAAGGCCAAACATGTCGATGCCGCGCGGATCGGCGGTGGACGCCGCGTCCACGACCGCCTGCTGCCCTTGTTGTCGCGGATCGAAGCGCGCACCGGGGTACCGACCAGCATCATGATCGCGATTTACGGCCATGAAACCGCTTACGGCCAGGTAACCGGCAGCTTCGACCTGCCCGAAGCACTGGCGACACTGGCCTATGAAGGGCGCCGCCGTAGCCTGTTCGAACCCGAATTCCTCGCGACGCTGGAGATGGTCCAGCGCGGGGTGCCGCGCGAAGTCTTGAAGGGCAGCTGGGCGGGCGCCTTCGGCTATCCGCAGTTCCTGCCGTCGGTCTATCTGGCAGTCGCTGAAGATGGCGACGGCGACGGCCGCGCCAACATCTGGTCGAGCGAGGCCGATGCGATTGAATCGATCGGTGCTTACCTACGCCGCGCGGGCTGGCGCGCCGGACAGCCTTGGGGCGTCGCCGTAACGGTACCCAGCGGCTTTGACCGCAATCGTTTTGCCAGCCGCCTGACACCCACCCGCTGCCCACGCGTCTTTGCCCGCCACAGCCGCTGGCGTTCGATGGCCGAATGGCGCGCCGATGGGATCCAGCCGATCGGTGGGCGCTGGCCCGATGGACAGGTTCAGGCGGTTCTGCTCGAACCCGATGGGCCCGGACGGACCGCATATTTGCTGACCGGTAACTATCGTGCGATATTGGACTATAATTGTTCCAATTTTTACGCACTATCAGTGGGGTTGCTGGCGGATGAAATCGATCGGTAGAAAAGCGGCGCTAATGGCCGGGGCGATGCTGCTGCTCGGCGGCTGCGGCAGTTTTGGCGGCGAGCGCGACGGCGGTCCAACCGCCAGCCCGACACCGGCCCAATCCGCCGGCGGCGTGAGCGATACGCCGGTCAAGATCGGCGATCCCTATACGATCGCGGGCACCACCTACACTCCCGCGGATATCGCCGATTATGACGATGTCGGTTACGCAAGCTGGTATGGCGACGAACTCGCTGGACGGCCGACCGCCAATGGCGAGACGTTCGATCCCGCCGGGATCAGCGCCGCGCACAAGACGTTGCCGTTGCCGAGCTATGTCGAAGTGACCGCGCTCGACACCGGACGCACGATCCTGGTGCGTGTCAACGATCGCGGGCCGATGGTCGGCGACCGGCTGATCGACCTGTCGCGCGGCGCCGCCGAACAGCTGGGGCTAACCGGCGGTGTATCCGCGGTCCGGGTCCGCCGTACCAACCCGCCCGCCGCCGAGCGGGCGCAACTGCGCACGGGCCGTGCGGTTCCAGAGCGGATCGCGACCCCCGACTCATTGCTGTCGATCCTGCGCACCAAGCTCAAAGCCATGCCGGTGCCGAAAGCGTCGGCTGCCGCGCCGCCCGTCGAAGCGCAGCCCGCGGCGCCCATTGCATCGGGAACAGCGAAGCCCGGCGATGACCGGCTTGCGGTTGAAAAACCAAAGCCTGCGGCCAAACCGGCAACACCCGCCAAGCCCGTTCCCGCGGTGTCTGGAAAATTCGTCGTCCAGGTTGGCGCTTTCAGCAGCGAAAGCCGCGCCGATGCCGCCGCAAAGTCGGTGGGCGGGACGGTCAGCAAGGCCGGCAACCTCTGGCGCGTTCGGATCGGCCCCTTTGCGAGCGACGCCGAAGCGCGCACCGCGCTCGGCACGGCGAAGGCGAAAGGCTTCCGCGACGCGGTGGTCCAGCGCGATCGCTGACGGGCGCCGCGTGCGAAAGACCACAAAGCAAAGCGTCGCGATTTTCGCAGCCATTCTGCTGGCGTCGGCAACGTCAGCGGTGGCAGCCGACGGGTCGCAACCCAAAAGCGCAGCGGCAACACGCCCCGCCTACACCACGCAGGCGCCGATCGTGATGCTCAAGGATCTCGATTCAGGCGAAATATTGTTTTCACGCGGTGCGGAAAAACGCTTCGCGCCCGCGTCGATGGCGAAAGTCATGACAGCCTATGTCGTGCTCGACCTGATCAAAAAGGGCGAACTGACGCGCGACAAGCAGTTTACGGTCAGCGAAGCGACCTGGAAGAAATGGCGGGGCAGCAACGGCGGATCGACGATGTTCCTTCGCCCGGGCGAAAAAGTCTCCGTCGACGACCTGCTCAAAGGCCTGATCACCGTATCGGGCAACGACGCTGCCGCCGCACTGGCCGTCGGTATCGATGGAAGTGAGGAAGCTTTCGTAAAAAGAATGAACGCCGTAGCGGCAAAGATTGGCATGGCGTCGAGTAATTTCGGAACGCCGAATGGCTGGCCCGACGGCGGAGTGACCAAGGTCAGCGCCGCCGATCTCATCACGCTTGCCGACCGGCTGATCCGCGATCATCCTGCGGGCTACAACCGCTATTTTTCACTTCCCCGGCTCCAGCACGGTATTTCGCCCGAAGGCAAACCGATCATCCAGGCCAACCGCAATCCCATCCTCGGGCGCGTTCTGGGCGCCGACGGATTGAAGACCGGCCACACCTCGGAAGCCGGCTATTGCCTGCTGGGATCGGCCAAGCGCGATGGTCGGCGCCTGATCATGGTCGTTGCCGGCCTGCCGAGCGACAAAGCGCGCCGCGACGAAGCCGAGCGGCTGATGACTTGGGGTTTCGCCAAATCGATGGCCACCAACGAAGGCGGCAAGGGCAAAAAGATCGCGAGCGGCGGCGCGCGCGCCGCGCCGTGATGACAAACGCCGTGCTGGCGGCTACCGCGGTGCAATGCACGCGCGCCTCCCATTCGATCCTCGTCGGCTTTCAGCATGACACCCGGGCGCTTTATCACGCTTGAAGGCGGCGAGGGGGTCGGCAAATCGACGCAAATCGCCGCACTGGCCGAGGCGATTAGGGCGCGCGGCCTCGACGTCGTGGCAACGCGCGAGCCCGGCGGCAGCGCAGGTGCCGAAGCGATCCGGTCGCTGTTGATGGAAGGCAGCGACGACCGCTGGGATGCGCGCAGCGAAGCCTTGCTGTTCGCCGCCGCGCGCGCCGACCATGTCGCGCGGACCATCCGTCCGGCACTGGCCCGCGGCGCGTGGGTGCTGTGCGATCGTTTCGTCGATTCGAGCCGAGCTTATCAGGGCGGCGGCGGCGGCCTGACCGACGCCGACATATTGGCGCTGCACGGTGTCGGATCCGAAGGGCTGATGCCCGATCGCACCTTTCTGCTCACCGTCAGCCCCGCCGAGGCCGCGCGCCGCCTGACGGCCCGTGGTGGCAGCGACCGCATGGGCAGCAAGCCCGCCGAATATCAGGCGCGCCTGGCCGAGCGCTTCGTCGAAATGGCTGGGGCGGAGCCCGAGCGCTGGCGGATCGTCGATGCCGATGCCCCCGCCGAACGGGTCACCGCGGCGATCCTCACGGGGCTGACCGAATGGCTATGATCGGTCATCAGGACGCCGAGGCGGCCTTTCTCGAAGGCTGGCAGGGCGGCAGGCTGCATCACGCCTGGCTCCTCGCCGGGCCGCAGGGAATGGGGAAGGGGGCTTTTGCCGCCCGCGTCGCTCGCTTCCTGGTCACCCATGGCGCCGGCGGCGACGGGCAGGCATTTGGGGTCGATGATCCGGGGGACAGCGCCGCGGGGCGACTTGTCGAGGCGGGGAATCATCCCGAGATCCTGCACCTGACGCGCCAGCCGAAGGATAAGAGCAAGGAACTGGCGCGCAACATCACGATCGATCAGGTGCGGACCATGATCCGCCGCTTGCATCTGTCGCTGTCGCTGGGCGACTGGCGCGTGATCATCGTCGACGCGATCGACGATCTGGAAATCGACGCCGCCAATGCGCTGCTCAAGACGCTGGAGGAACCGCCGGCAAAAACGCTGTTCCTGCTCGTCAGCCACTCACCGGGACGTTTATTGCCGACGATCCGGTCGCGGTGCAGAACGCTGCGTTTTCAACCCGTTGACCGTGACGTCATGACCGCATGGCTGCATGATTTGCGCCCGATGCTCGATGTCGCCGAGGTGCGCGCGATCGTCGCCGCATCGGGCGGCGTGCCGGGCAAGGCGCTGGCACTGATCGACAGCGATGTCGCCGCCATGGAGAAAAAACTGCTCGCGATCGCCGCGACCGGCGACCCCGAAAACCGGCTGCGCGAGGCGCTGGCGCGCGAGGTCGGCGGCACGAGCAATCGCCCTCGGCTCGAACTGGTGATCGACATCGTCCCCGGGCTGCTCGCGCGGCTGGCGCGCGAACGGTCAGTAGCCGAGATCGCTCCCATCTTGGCGCAATGGGACCGCATCCAACGCACGGTTCGCGACGCGATCCGCGGCTCCTATGACGGCACGATGGTCGGGTTTGAAATCGGCAACTGCCTTGCCGAACTGGCGCCGCGTTCGACGCAACCGGCACGCTGACGCTTTCCCTCGCGCGCGCCAGCGGCTAAGGCGCGGCCATGTCCGAAAACAGCGCCCCTTTCTACATCACCACCGCGATCAGCTACCCCAATGGTCGTCCGCATATCGGCCACGCCTATGAAGCGATTGCCACCGACGTGATGGCGCGGTTCCAGCGCGCCCAGGGCCGCGACGTGCGGCTGATCACCGGCACCGACGAACATGGCCTGAAAATGTTCCAGACGGCGCGTGACCAGGGTCGTGAAACGATCGACCTGGCTGATGAAATGTCATCTTATTTCCGTGAGATGTATGCCAAGCTGAATATCAGCTATGACAATTTCATGCGCACGTCGGACCCAGCGCATCATGCCGCATCGCAAGCGATCTGGCGCGCAATGGAGGCCAATGGCGATCTTTATCTCGACCGCTATGAGGGCTGGTATTCGGTTCGCGACGAAGCTTTCTACGACGAAAGCGAGCTGGTCGACGGGGAAGGGGATGCCCGCCTGTCGCCGCAAGGCACCCCCGTTGAGTGGACCGTCGAGGAAAGCTGGTTCTTCCGCCTGTCGAACTATCAGGACAAATTGCTCACGCTCTACAACGACCAGCCCGATTTCATCCGCCCCGATAGCCGCCGCAACGAGGTGATGCGCTTCGTCGAAGGCGGCCTCAAGGATCTCAGCGTCTCGCGCACCAGCTTCGACTGGGGCGTTCCGGTTCCGGGATCGCCGGGGCATGTGATGTATGTGTGGGTTGACGCGCTCACCACTTATCTTTCGGGGCTGGGCTATCCAGATCTGGATGGCGATTTCGGCAAATTCTGGCCCGCCAATATCCATATGATTGGCAAGGATATCGTGCGTTTTCATGCCGTTTACTGGCCGGCTTTCCTGATGAGTGCCGGTCTGCCGCTCCCCAAACAGGTGTTCGGCCATGGCTTCCTGCTGAACCGCGGTGAAAAGATGTCCAAGTCTCTGGGCAATGTCGTCGATCCCATGGCGCTCGCCGACACCTTCGGGGTCGATCCGCTGCGCTATTATCTGCTGCGCGAAGTCAGCTTTGGCCAGGACGGTACCTATTCGGCGGAAGCGATCGTGTGGACCGCCAATGCCGATCTCGCCAACAGCTTCGGCAATCTGGCACAGCGCAGCCTGTCGATGATTTTCAAGAACTTGGATGGCGCTCTGACCGCGAACTATGCGTCGCACGAGGATGATCGCGCACTGTTTTCAATCGTAAACGATACTTGCCGCAACTTGCTGCCGCGCGAATTCGAACAGCTAGCCTTCTCGGTCGGGATTGAGGAGTGGTTGCGTGCCGTGTTCGCGTGCAACCAATATGTCGACACCCAAGCCCCCTGGGCGCTGCGCAAAACTGACCCTGACCGTATGCGCGCCGTGCTGATGACCTTGTTCCAAGTCGTTCGCACCCTCGCGATAGCAATCCGCCCGGTGGTACCTACCGCGGCCGACATGCTACTTGATCAGATGGGCATTGCCGAAGATGCGCGCAATTTTGCGGCGTTGAACGACGGCGATTGGTTCGTAAAGCTTACTGAAAGCGGCTTTTCGCTCGGACAGCCGACCCCCCTCTTCCCGCGCCTCGACGTGCCGGAAGGGGAAGGGGAGGCGTGATGCTCGTCGATTCGCATTGCCACCTCAATTACAAGGGGCTCGCCGAACAGCAGGGAGATGTGCTCGACCGCGCCCGCGCCCGCGGCGTGACGGCGATGCTCAACATCGCAACGCGCGAGAGCGAATGGGACGATGTCCTGGCGGCGGCAGAAGCCAATCCTGACGTGTGGGCCAGTGTCGGCATCCACCCGCACGACGCCGACCGTCATCCCGATGTCGATACCGCCAAGCTGATCGAGCGTGCGGCGCACCCGCGCGTGGTTGGCATCGGCGAGACCGGCCTCGACTATTATTACGACAAGAGCGACCGCGTCCGGCAGCAGGACAGTTTCCGCCGCCACATCCACGCGTCGCAGGCAACGGGGCTGCCGATCATCGTCCATACCCGTGACGCCGAAGCGGACACGCTGGCGCTGCTGGGCGAAGAGATGGGCAGGGCGGCGTTTACCGGCGTGATCCATTGCTTCACCGCGAGTGACGATTTCGCGCGCAGGGCGCTCGAACTGGGATTGATTATTTCGATCTCTGGCATCGTGACGTTCAAGAATGCCGCCGATCTGCAGGCGACCGCCAAATGGCTGCCGCAGGACCGGCTGCTGATCGAAACCGACTCCCCTTTCCTCGCCCCCGTCCCGCACCGCGGCAAGACAGGCGAACCAGCGTTTGTCGCCGATACGCTGGCGTTTCTGGCAACGCTGCGGGGCGAGGACCAAGAAACGCTGGCCGCGGCAACCAGCGCCAATTTTTACAAGCTTTTCAAAAAGGCGGCGCCGTGACGTCAAGCGCGCTATGAAGGTTCGCATCCTGGGCTGCGGAACGTCGTCGGGCGTACCGCGGATCGGCAATGACTGGGGGCAATGCGACCCCGACAATCCGCGTAACCTGCGCAGCCGCGCATCGATCCTGATCTCGCTCGGCGGTTTTCGCTTGCTGGTCGACAGCAGCCCCGACATGCGGCTCCAGCTGCTCGATGCCAAGGTCGGCGTGATCGACGGCATCATCTGGACGCATGAGCATGCCGACCATTGCCATGGTCTCGACGACCTGCGCCAGATCATGCACCTGCGCGGGTCGCAGGTGCCCGCCTATGCGCGCGGCCATGTGCTCGACACGCTCAAATGGCGCTTCACATACGCCTTTGCGGGAAATGCCGGCTATCCGGCCTTGGTCGATCCGATCGATCTGCTGGATCACCAGTCGATCGGTCCCATCGAGGTTTCGGCGATCGAAATGCCGCACGGGCCGATCAAGGCGAGCGGACTGGTCTTTAGCGATGGTGTCCACAAGATTGGATATGCCACTGATTTTTCAAAATTTACCGACGAAATGGTCGACTTTTTCCAGGGTGTCGATCTGTTCGTGATCGATGCGCTGCGCCGCTATCCACACCCGACGCATCCGCATCTGGCGATGACGCTCGCGGCGCTTGAGAAATGCGGCAATCCACGCGCGATCATCACCCACATGGACAACACGATGGATTATGACGATCTGGCGGCCGAATTGCCACCGGGTGTCGAGCCGGGATATGACGGGCTGGAGGTGCAGCTATGAGTGGTGACACAGGCGTCCAGCTGATCTGGTTCGTCGGGGCATTCGCGCTGGTGATCAGCTCGCTGGTCGCGCGGCGCTTGCCAATGACCGACTGGGTCAAAATGGCGCTGGCGTGGGTCGCGATTTTCGCTTTGGTCTTTCTGGTCATTCGGACGTGGCAACTCGTCACATGATCCGCGACGAATAGGTTGCCTGACGGTTGATGAGAAAGCTGCCTGATTCCAACGGCAGGGGGCTTTCTGGCCTCACCACATCAATGTGTATTTAACATAATATATATTATCGGATAAATATATGCCCGACGCGTCGCTCCAATACCCCATCGATCGGCTGCTGGCTGTGATGGCCAAATTACGTGACCCCGATGGTGGATGCGAATGGGATCTTGCGCAGAGTTTCGCGACGATCGCACCCTACACGATCGAAGAAGCCTATGAAGTCGCCGATGCCATCGCTGGCGGTGATCCTGCGGCGATTTGCGACGAGCTTGGCGACCTGTTGCTCCAGGTCGTGTTCCATAGCCAGATTGCCGCCGACGCAGGCCTGTTCGACTTCAACGACGTCGCGACCGCGATCAGCGACAAGATGGAACGCCGCCATCCGCATATCTTCGGTGACGGCAAGACGGATGACGTCCGCCAGCAGTGGGAACAAATCAAGGCCGACGAGCGCGCCGCCGACGGCCCGAAAGGCGCACTGTCGGGCGTGGCGCTGTCGCTTCCGGCACTCCTGCGCGCCCAAAAGCTCCAGTCGCGCGCCGCCCGCGTCGGTTTCGACTGGCCCGATGCCGAAGGACCGCGCGCCAAGATTGCCGAAGAATTGGAAGAGGTCGCGACCGCCTCCGACGATGCCGCGCGCCACGAGGAGGTCGGCGACCTGCTGTTCGCCGTCGTCAATTATGCAAGCCATCTGGGCGTCGATGCTGAAACCGCGCTGCGCGATGCCAACGCGAAATTCGCGCGCCGCTTTGCCGCCATGGAAGATCGCGCCGGCGGCAGCCTGGCCGGGCTGTCGCTCGACGTGCAGGAAGCCCATTGGCAGGCGGTCAAGGCGTCGGAGCGTCGTCCGTAGGCCAAAGCCGCGCAAATCTCGCGCCATCGGCGGGATCAAGCCGCACGGTCAGCACATGGCCTTCCCCCTGCGGCTCGTCCGCGAGCACTTCACCGCGCGCGTAAAGCCATGCCGCAGCTTCGCCGTCCTGATAGCTCAGGTAAATCCGCTGGATCTTGTGGAGCGCGGTCAGCTGCGACGCCATCAGCGCGCGCGCGTCTTCGACACCCTCGCCCGTTACGGCCGAGATGACCGCGACGTCAGAACGACGGGCCGCCATCTCCTCGATCGCGGCGCGGCTGTCGTCGTCTGCGGTGTCGATCTTGTTCCAGATTTCGATCTGGGGGATCGGCGGTGGCGCATCGCCCTCCCCGTCGTCCTGCGGCCCGTTGACGCCCAGTGAGCCCAGGATCGCGCTGACATCGTCATATTGCGCTTCGCTGTCGGGGTGGACGATATCGCGGACGTGCACGATCAGGTCGGCGGTCGTGACCTCTTCGAGCGTCGCGCGGAAGGCCGCGACCAGTTCGGTCGGCAAGTCCGACACAAACCCCACCGTGTCCGACAGGATCGCTTTGTCGATCCCGGGCAGCCGGATTTCGCGCATCGTGGGGTCGAGGGTCGCGAACAACATGTCTTCCGCCATGACGTCACTTCCCGTCAAGCGATTGAAAAATGTCGATTTACCGGCGTTGGTATAGCCAACCAGCGCGACCACCGGCCATGGTGCACGCTGACGCTTGGATCGCTGGAGCTGGCGCGTGCGCCGCGCATCGTCGAGCGACCGGCGGATGCGGGCCATGCGGTTGCGGATCATCCGGCGGTCGGCTTCGATCTGCGTTTCGCCGGGGCCGCCAAGGAAGCCGAAGCCGCCGCGCTGGCGTTCGAGATGGGTCCAGCTGCGCACCAGCCGCCCCGCCTGATAATCGAGATGCGCCAGTTCGACCTGCAACCGCCCCTCCGCAGTTGCGGCGCGTTCGCCAAAGATTTCGAGGATCAGCCCGGTCCGGTCGATCACCTTGGTGCCAAAGGCCGTTTCCAGATTGCGCTGCTGGATCGGGCTAAGCGCGGCGTCGACCACGACCAGTTGGACGCCGTATTTCTCGATGTCGGGCGTAATCGCTTCGATCTGCCCGACGCCGAGCAAGGTCGCTGCGCGCGTCTGGCGCAGGCGCAAACTGTGGACGGCAACGACGTCGAGCCCGATCGCGAGCGCAAGTCCCCGCGCCTCCTCGGCGCGCGCGTCGAGATCGCGCGCTAGCCGCTGGCTATGCCATTCGGGCACGACCAACAGCGCGGCCGCGCCGCGGGTCACCTCTTCCGGACTGTCGATAATCGAGGCGATCAGGCGTCGTCCGCTTCGCCGTCACCCTCGCCGCTATCGGTCAGGTTGATCGGGCCGTTCGGCTGCACCGTCGAAATCGCGTGCTTGTACACGAGCTGCACCTGGCGCTCGCGCTCGAGCAGCATGCAGAACAGGTCGAATGCGACGATATCCCCCTGCAGCATCACGCCATTGACCAGGAACATGGTCACCGATTCGTCGGATTTGCGCACCGCATTCAGGAATACGTCCTGCAAAGCCTTGCCTTTACTGGCCGGCGCCTCGCGCAGATTGCCGCCGAGCAAAGACAAGTCGAAGTCGTGCGACGGCATCACCGTCGAGATCGCATGCTTATAGACGAGCTGGGACTGACCATCGCGGCGCAGCAGCAACGAGAAATTGTCAAACCAGGTGATGATGCCCTGAAGCTTCACCCCCTTGACGAGGAACATCGTTACCGGGGTTTTGCTCTTACGCAGCGCGTTTAGGAAAATATCCTGGAGATTCTGGTTCTTATCGGACACATTTGCCTCCTGTTTTTGGCGGTACGACCGCGGGTATGCACCGGTGTTCCGGCTTTAAGACCTTCTTCTTGCTGTCAATATGCGGCAAAGCCTGCCTCAGGTCTAGCGCAAAGCCTTTACCCCTCGCCGTCCGAACTCTCGGTGAGCCCCAAAAGTTTCAGTTTGCGGTGCAGCGCCGACCTTTCCATGCCGATAAAGGTCGCGGTGCGCGAAATATTGCCCGAAAACCGATTGATCTGGATCCGCAGATATTCGCGCTCGAAATTCTCGCGCGCTTCTTTCAGCGGGATTGCGGTGATCGATTCCGAATTGGGCAGGATGTCGGTGCCGCCGCGCACGAGCTCGCCGGGCAGCATGTCGGCGTCGATCCGGGCCAACCGGTCGCTCGGCGCGAGGATCATCACGCGCTCGATCACATTGCGCAGCTCGCGGACGTTGCCCGGCCATTCATGCGCTTGCAACGCCGCCATCGCTTCCGAACTGATCTCGGGCGGCGGCACGCGGCGGTCGGCGGCGTAGCGGCGGATATAATGGTCGCACAGGCTGGCGATGTCGTCGCGCCGTTCGCGCAGCGGCGGGATATGCACCGGCACGACGTTGAGCCGGTAATAGAGATCCTCGCGAAAGCGGCTCTCGGCGATTTCGGTCATCAGGTCGCGCGCCGATCCGGAAATGATCCGCACGTCGACGCGGATCATCGTGCGGCCGCCCACGCGCGTAAAGCTCTGGTCGGTTAAGACGCGCAGGATCTTGCCCTGCGTCGTCAGCGGCATGTCGGCGACCTCGTCGAGGAACAAGGTTCCGCCATGCGCCTGTTCGAGCAACCCGACACGAATCGCCCCGTCGTCGCCTTCGGCGCCGAACAATTCGGTTTCGACGGTCTCCGGGTCCATGCGCGCCGATGAAATGACACGGAAGGGCGCATTGTGGCGACCGCTCCAACCGTGCAGCACGCGCGCAGCGACTTCTTTCCCGACCCCTGCCGCGCCGGTGATCAGCACCCGGCTGCCGGTGCCCGCCACGCGCTTCAGCGTCGCGCGGACATTGTTAATCGCCGCGCTGGTTCCGGTCAGCTCGTCCGATGGCCCCGCCTTTTCGCGTAGCTGCTCATATTCGAACTTCAGCCGTTCGCTCTCGGTCGCGCGCGCTACCAGATGGAGCAAACGCGAGGCTTCGAACGGCTTTTCGATGAAATCATAGGCGCCGCGGCGAATGGCTGCGACGGCGGTGTCGAGCCCGCCATGGCCCGAAATGACGATGATCGGCAGCGTCGGGTCGAAATCCTTGATCGCTTCGACCAAGCCCAAGCCGTCGAGCCGCGAGCCCTGCAACCACACGTCGATCAGTGCGAGCGATGGGCGTCGCTGGCGGATCGCTTCGAGCGCGGAGTCGCTGTCCGAGGCGATGCGCGCCTCATAACCCTCGTCTTCCATGACGCCGGCGACCAGATCGCAAATGTCGCGTTCGTCGTCGACGATCAGAATATCAAGCGCCATGTTCTTCTCTGTCCTGTCGGTTGCGGATCCGCCCCGGAACCGATTCTGCGTATCCCATGCTTGTTTCTTCGCCCTTGCCTTCCAATCCGCGCAGCCGGTCGGGATGGAGCGTCAGTGTGACGCACGTCCCCTGCCCTGCCGGATTGTCCGAAAATTCCAGTTCGCCATAATGTTGCTCGACGATCTTCTTGACGATGGCGAGCCCCAATCCGGTCCCGCCCTGGCGGGTCGTCATATAGGGCTCGGCAATCGCTTCGCGCGCTTGCGGCAGCCCGATGCCATCGTCCGATATCCGAATGATCAATTCCCCGCGCGGCCCCATGTCGAGCGTCGCATCAATATGACCACTTGGCGTAGAATCGGAATGTTTTAGTCGTTCTTCAATTGCTTCCACCGCATTCTTGACAATATTTGTCATTGCCTGCGACAATAGGCGGCGGTCGCACACCAGCGGTTCGATCTCGTCCGGGGTTTGGATCGTAAACGCGATCTCGGGCTTCGCGACCTCGAACAGAAAGACCGACTGGCGCAGAATATCGCGGACATCTTCGACCCCGAAGGTCGGCTTGGGCATGCGGGCGAAGCTCGAAAACTCGTCGACCATCCGCCGCATATCATGCACCTGGCGGATCACCGTATCGGTCAGCTTTTTGAAGGTTGCGCTGTCGCCTTCAACCTTGTCGCCGAAGCGCCGCTGCAGCCGTTCCGCCGCGAGCTGGATGGGGGTGAGCGGGTTCTTGATCTCATGCGCGATGCGCCGTGCAACGTCGGACCAGGCGGCGCGGCGCTGATCCAATAGTTGCTGGGTAATATCTTCAAAACTCAGGACAAAGCCGTCCCCCTGCGCAACCGCCTTGGCGGCCAGCGTCGCGGGCTCGGCATCAGGGCGGGCCAGTTGCACGATCGCCTCATGTTCGTCGCCGGTCAGCAATTGCGCCAGTTCGGGCGCGACCTCGGCCAAAGGCCGTCCGGTCAAACAGTCGGTCGACTGACATATCAGACGTTCCGCAGCGGCGTTGGCGAGCTGGATCCGGTGGTCGGCATCGACCGAAATCACCGCCGACGACACTCCGCTGAGCACCGCTTCGATGAAGCTGCGGCGCGCCTCGAGCTGTTCGTTGACGCTGACCAGAGCGCCGGTCTGGCCTTCCAGCTGTTCGGTCATGCGGTTGAAGGCGCGGGTCAGCACCGAAATCTCGTCATCGCGTGCAGGTGGCGTCACGCGAACCGACAGATCGCCCCCCGCCGCTGTGCGCGTCGCGCCGATGAGCGTGCCGAGCGGGCGGACGATCCGGTCCGCGACGACGATTGCGGCGATGACCGCCAACGCGAGGAGGAGCAGCGAACCGAGGTAAAGGGCGCCGTTGAACTGCAGCTGCAAGAGCTGCGAGCGCTCGAACAACGCGTTGTAGTCCGCAAGTACCGTGCGAGCGAGTTGAAACTGCTGCTGCCCAAGGCTGGACACGGCACGCGACGCATAAAGGAACGCGTTGGGCCTGCCAGGAAGTCTTGTGACCGCCTCAATCCTGTTGGCGCTTCGCGTGACTACTACGTCTTCACCAGCGTTGAGCCGTTGGATAATCGATGGCGTTATCCGCCCTTCCGCCGCCCTATTGTCGGGGTCGATCATCACCGCAGTCCGCGGGATTCCATCGCGCCCAATCTCGATAATGGCGGATTCATTCAGTTCGCGAACTACAACTTGAAATCCATAGGCGTCTTGGAAACTGATGCTATCGATCGTCTGGCTGTCCAGATATTTGCCCAAATCCGTGGACATTGCCTTCGTTTGTCCGGCGACCGACTTTTGACTTTCCTCGTAAAACGACTGAGCCAGCGTTGCAGCGTTTTCGAACATGCCGCGCGAACGGTCGGAGTACCAGAAATCGACGCCGAACTGGAAAAGTAGCGACGCGAAAATCACGACAAGCAGTGTCGGAGTAGCCGCGATCAGCGAAAACAAGGCCACGAGCCGGACGTGCAGGCGGCCATTGCCCCCCTCCATCGATCGCACCGCGCGCGCCCGCGCGATGCGGCTGCCGATCAGCACGATCAACGCCATCGCGGGCACCAGGTTGGCGACCATGATCGCCGCGACCAGCGCCGGGGTCAGCAGCCGTTCGCTCTGCGCGTCGCCGGTGACGAAGACATAGGTTGCGATGCCGATACTGACGATCAGCGCCAGCGTGTAATATTCGGGCGCGGCGAAGCGCCAGAAGCCCGAGCGCGCTTCCTCTTCGGCGAGATCATGATCGTGAGTCAGGGGTGCCGCATGCGCCATTGTTGCCATGCTACGACAAACCTGTTGCATAGAAAACACACAAACTGCGCTCGGGCAGACTGAATGACGCTACTATGGACTAGGTCGGCGTCATCACAGCTGGTTTGGGTCGATATCGAGCTGACCCAAGCGCTTGCGCAGTGTGTTGCGGTTGATCCCCAACCGCCGCGCCGCCTCGAGCTGATTGCCGCGCACCTCGCGCAGGATGCGGCGGAACAGCGCGGCCTCGACGATTGCCTCGAGCTGGCCGTGCAGATCGCCTTCGCTGGCGCCATTCGCCATCTGCTCGCGCGCCCAGTCATCGACCGCGCGGGCGATCAGGTCGGCGGGCGCCGCCACGCCGCCACTCTCGCCATTTTCGTGCAGCACCGTGTCGACGTCACGTTCGGTGACGACGGTGTCGCGCGACAGCACCGCCAGACGCTGAACGACATTGCCAAGTTCCCTGACATTGCCCGGCCAGTCATGGCGTTCGAGCCACTGCATCGCAGCGGGCGAAAACTGGCGGTCGGGCAGCCCGGAGCTGCGCCCCGCGTCGACAAAATGGCGGACGAGCGCCGCGATGTCGCTGCGCCGGTCGCGCAGCGGCGGCAGCGTCACCGGGATGACGTTGAGGCGGTAGAAGAGATCCTCGCGGAACCGGCCATCGGCGACGAGCGTCCGCATGTCGCGATGGGTGGCGGCAATGACGCGGACATCGGCGCGCAGCGCCTGATTGCCGCCGACGGTCGAATATTCGTTGCTTTGCAGGACGCGAAGCAGCCGCGTCTGTGCCTCGAGCGGCATGTCGCCGATTTCGTCGAGGAACAGCGTACCGCCCGCCGCTTGCTCGAACCGCCCCGCATTGCGGCTGTGCGCGCCGGTGAAGGCGCCCTTTTCGTGGCCGAACAGCTCGGCCTCGATCAACTCGCGCGGGATGGCCGCCATGTTGATCGCCACGAACGGACCCGACCGGCGCAGCCCCGTGGCGTGGATCGCGCGCGCCACGACTTCCTTGCCGGTCCCCGATTCGCCGAGGATCAGCACCGCGAGATCGTTCGATGCGAGCCGCGCGATGGTCCGGTACACCGCCTGCATCGCGGGCGCGCGCCCGACCAGCCCATGGCTGTCGGCCTGCGCCGGGTCTGCACTCGTCGCCGGTTCGGCGCGGCGTTGCAGCGCGGCGCGGACGCTCGCGGTCAATTCGTCGAGGTCGAACGGCTTGGGCAGATAGTCGTAGCTGCCGATCCCGGTCGCGCGCACCGCCGTGTCGAGCGTATTTTGCGCCGACAGCACGATGACCGGTATCGCCGCATCGATGCGAAGCGAATCGATGCCGTCGCCATCGGGCAGGACGACGTCGGTGATGACCAGATCGGGGCGGTTGCCCGTCAGCCAGGCGTTGCGCTCGGCAATGCTGGCGACCGATGTGAAATGTCCGCATTCGCCAAGCAGCGTTTCGCGAATGATCATCGCGATCGCGGGATCATCCTCGACCAGCAGGATCGTTTTGGCGGTGCTCATGCGGGGCGGACCTTTTGCGCGACCGGCAAATGAACGCGAAAGCGCGTCCAGTCGCCGTCGCGCATATGCTGGACGGTGCCGCCCATATCGCGCGCCAGCTTGGCGACGAGGGCGAGGCCGAGTCCCCGCCCCTCGCGCTTCGTCGTTACGAACGGGTCGAACAGGTCGCCGCGAATATCGGCTGGAACCCCCGGGCCATTGTCGCTGACGCTGACCTCGATCGGCAGCGCGATGCGCCCGCGCCCGTCGCCATTGTCGATCGACAGCCCGTGGCGATAGGCGGTGGCGATCCGCACCACGCCGTCGTCGCGCCCACCCAGCGCTTCGCAGCCATTGGTGACCAGGTTGAGCAATATCTGCACCATGGCGTCATGGTTGCCGTGCACGAGCGGCAAGGACGGGTCGAAATCCTCCGCAAAGCGCACCCCCGGAAACTGGCGCGCGCGCGCGGTTTCCATCGCCTGGTGGATCGGCTGGTACAGGTTGATCGCGGCGCAGGCGATCGGCTGCCCGCGCGAAAAATGCTCCATCTGATCGATCAGCGTCGCGATCCGGTCGACCTCGGCGCAGATCAATGTCGTAAAGCGTTCGCCGCTGGCGTCGGTCTTGCGCGCCAGCAATTGCGCCGCGCCCTTTATACCCGCGAGCGGATTCTTGATTTCGTGCGCCAGCATCGATGCCGCGCCGCCGGCGGCGCGTCCCGACCGTCCAATCGCGCCGCCCATCAATTCGGCATCACTGTGGGCCGGAATCAGCGCGAGGATGCGGTGGCCGCTCTGGCCATAAGGCACCATCTGCATGTCGACATAAATCGCCTTGCGCCCACCCACCGAAATTTCGGCGCGATGCGCGAACAGCGCCGACGTCGCGGCGTCGCTCATTCGCTGGCGATAGCTGCGGTCCATGTCGATCACGTCATAGACCACGCGGCCGATCATCGCCGACCGGCTCATATTGCACATTTGCTCGGCGGCGGCGTTGACGAACAGAACGACGGCACCCTTGTCGATCAGCAGGGTGGGAACGGGGTGCGAGTGGATCAGCTCGTCATGGTCGAAACGCGGGATGCTCGACGTGAGCGTGGTCACGCCGCGGCCTTGGTCAGGAAGGGCGCATAGAAGCGTTCGAGCGCGTCGAGCACGTCACGGCTGCTCGGGATCTGGTTGACCATGTTGCGAAACTCGGCCGATCCGTGTAGCCCCTTGACGTACCAGCCAAGGTGCTTGCGCGCCATATTGACCCCGGTAATCTCGCCATAATGGTCGATCATCGCCCGGTAATGCGATGTAATGACGTCATATTGTTCGTCGATGCCGGGGTCGGGGCGCTCGCCCTCGCCGCGCAGCGCCGCCATCACCTGACCCAGCAGCCACGGGCGGCCATAGGCGCCGCGACCGATCATCACCCCGTCGGCGCCGCTTTGCGACAGCGCGGTCCTCGCGTCGTCCGCCGAGCAGATGTCGCCATTGACAATGACCGGGATCGACACCGCATCCTTAACCGAACGGACAAAAGCCCAGTCGGCCTCGCCGCGATACATCTGATTGCGAGTGCGGCCGTGCACGGTCACCAGCTTCGCGCCCAGATCCTCGGCAATATGCGCCAGTTCGGGCGCGTTGAGACTGTCGTGGCACCACCCCATGCGCATCTTGACCGTCACCGGGACCGACACCGCCTTCACGCAACTGTCGATCAGCGCCGCGGCGAGCTTCAGGTCGCGCATCAGCGCGGATCCGGCATCGCCGTTGGTGACCTTGCGCACCGGACAGCCCATGTTGATGTCGATGATCGATGCGCCGCGATCCTCGTTGAGCTTGGCCGCCTCGCCCATTTCATAGGGGGTGCACCCGACAAGCTGCATCGAAACCGGCTCTTCGACCGGATCCCAGGCGGCTTTCTGGATCGACTGGCGCGTTTCGCGGATCGCGGCCTGACTCGCGATCATCTCGGTGACGTTGAGCCCCGAACCATAATAGCGCACCAGCTTGCGGAACGGCAGGTCGGTGACGCCCGTCATCGGCGCAAGGATCACGGGATCCGCGATGGTGATGTTGCCGATCTGGATGGGCCGCAGCGGCGCCATGGCGGGAGCTTTCTCGAAATTGCCTAAAATTTGAGCAGCCCGTACACGCTAAGCCGCTTTCCCGCAAGCCGCCGCTGCGCTAACCGGCGCGCAACATGACTGAGTCCGCTCCCCTCGCCACGCCGCGCGCGATGGCTATATTGCTTGCGGGCGGTCGAGGGAGCCGCGCCGGTTTCGTGATGCCCAAGCAGCTTGCGATGCTCGGCGGCAAGCCGGTCTTGCGCTGGAGCCTCGACGCCCTCGCTGGCCACCCTGCGATCGCTGGCGGCGTTGTCGTCGGCAATGATGACGTTATGGCGGCGCTCGGTACACTGCCGGATGGCTGGATTTCCGCCGGTCCCGGGGAAGAACGGCAACAATCGGTCGCCAACGCGCTCGCCGCGCTGGCCCACTGCGACGACGCGGTGCGGGTGCTGGTTCACGACGCGGCGCGGCCCGGCGTGACCGCCGACGTCATCGATCGGCTGCTTGCGGCGCTTGATGTCGCCAACGCTGCAATTCCGACGCTGCCGGTTCCCGATACCCTCGTCGAGCACGCGGGGAGCGAAGCAGGCGAGGTCGTCGACCGCGCGGCGCTGGCGCGCGTTCAGACCCCGCAGGCGTTCCATCTTGGGACATTGCGCCGCGCGCATGGCGTGGCGGCCGAGGAAGCCGCAACCGACGACGCGCAGCTAGTACGGCGCCAGGGGCTTTCCGTCGCGACCGTCGCGGGCGACGCGCGGCTCCACAAACTGACTTATGCCGAAGATATGGCAATCCTGTCAGGATTGTTGGGGATTAAGACCATGACAAGAACCGCCGTCGGAATGGGATATGACGTCCACAGGCTTGTTGCCGGTAAGCCGCTGTGGATCTGCGGCATAGAAATCGCGCATAGTCATGGGCTTGAAGGCCATAGCGATGCCGACGTCGGACTTCACGCGTTGACCGATGCGATCCTCGGCGCGCTTGGCGATGGCGACATTGGCGATCATTTCCCGCCCAGCGACCTGCAATGGCGCGGCGCCGCCTCGCACCGTTTCCTGTCCTTTGCAGCAGCGCGCGTTGCGGCGCGTTCGGGCCGGATCGACCATGTCGATCTCACCATCATCGCCGAAGCGCCGAAGATCGGCCCCCACCGTGCGGCAATGCGCGCACGGATTGCCGAAATCCTTGCGATTCCGGTCGAACGGGTTAGTGTGAAGGCCACAACGACAGAGCGGCTGGGGTTCACCGGTCGCCGCGAAGGGATAGCTGCCCAAGCCGTCGCGACCCTGCGACTTCCGGAGAATTGATACCGTGTTGCCAGACCCTGAATCGCGCCTTTTCGCGCGCGACGAGCTTGCGACCAGCGTGCTCGCAAACAATCGCGCGGCGGGGCGCAAGGTGGGAGTGGCCGAAAGCTGCACCGGCGGCATGGTCAGCGCCGCGCTGACCGATATCGCAGGCAGTTCGGACGTGTTTTCTGCCGGCTTCATCACCTATTCGGGCCATGCCAAGCAAAGCCAGCTCGACGTCAGCAGCGAAATCCTCGAAACCTTCGGCGAAGTGTCGCTGGCGACGGCGTGGGCGATGGCATCCGGAGCGCTCGCCAATAGCGACGCCGATATTGCCGTAGCGATCACCGGAATCGCCGGCCCGGGCGGGGGATCGGAGAAAAAGCCCGTCGGGCTGGTCGTTTTCGCCCGCGCGCTGCGCGGCCAGGATCCCGACGATTATTTCACCCAGCGAGTACAGTTCGAGTCGACCGATCGCGCCGCGATCCGCCATGCGGCCACGCTGTTCGCGCTCGACCTGCTTCAGCCCGACAGGGACGCGCTGCGCCCGTCGGAGGACATCGCCCTCCCCGCGCCGTAAAGGTCATCGGCGCGCGTTTCGAACGCCGCGATCATCTTGCGCAACGCCTTGTCGAACATCTGCCCTGCCAGTGCTTCGAACATGCGGCTGCGGAAAGCGAAATCGACCATGAAGTCGACGCGGCAGCCGCCACCCTCGACGGGTGAAAAATGCCATTCATTGTTCAGGTGGCGCATCGGCCCGTCGATATAGCTCACCGTCACTTCGCGCGGCCGTTCTTTGTGGACGCGGCACGAGAAGCTTTCGCGCAGTCCCTTGAACCCGACTATCATGTCGGCGACCGCTTCATGTTCGCTGTCGCTGCGGATGCGCAGCGCAATCACCCACGGCAGAAACTCGGGATAGCGCTCGATGTCGGTGACGAGCGCGAACATCTGCTCTTCGCTATACGGCAGAACGCGGGTTTCATGGTGCCTTGGCAATCAGTCCGCCTTGGTCCGGGCCAATTGCGCTTCGCGGGCAGCGCGCATCCGTTCGAAATCATCGCCGGCATGATAGCTGGAGCGCGTCAGCGGCGACGAGGCGACCTGAAGGAAACCCTTGGCGCGCGCGATCTGGGCATAGGCGTCGAACGCTTGCGGGGTCACGAAGTCGATGACCTTGGCGTGCTTCGGCGTCGGTTGCAGATATTGACCCATCGTCATGAAATCGATGTCGGCGCTGCGCATGTCGTCCATCACCTGATGCACTTCCATCCGCTGCTCGCCGAGCCCCAGCATGATGCCCGACTTGGTAAAGATCGACGGATCGCGGCGTTTGACGCTTTCGAGCAGGCGAAGCGACGCATAATAGCGCGCGCCGGGACGGATCGTCGGATAGAGCCGCGGCACGGTTTCGAGATTGTGATTATAGACGTCGGGCCGCGCATCGACGATCGCTGCAACTGCGCTTTCGGGCTTGTTGCGGAAGTCCGGCGTCAGGATCTCGATCGTCGTCTGCGGCGTTTCGCGGCGCAGCGCATTGATCACCTTCACAAACTGGCTCGCGCCGCCGTCGGGCAAATCGTCGCGGTCGACCGAGGTGATGACGATGTGGCTGAGCCCCATCTTCGCCGCCGCAATCGCGGTATGCTCGGGCTCGAACGGATCGACCGCCCGCGGCATCCCCGTCTTGACGTTGCAAAAGGCGCAGGCGCGGGTGCAGGTATCGCCCAGGATCATCACCGTCGCATGCTTCTTGGTCCAGCATTCGCCGATGTTCGGACACGCCGCCTCTTCGCACACCGTATGCAGGTTGAGCTCGCGCATCAGCTTGCGCGTTTCCGCATAGCCGGGGCTGGTCGGCGCCTTGACGCGGATCCAGTCGGGCTTGCGCGTGCGCTGGCTGGGAGTCGAAACGGGCTGTGCGGGAGCGGTCATGCCGCCCACATAGTCGCGCGCGCGCCTCTTCTCAACCTCTCTACCTATGCTAAGGCGAGTCCATGACTCACTTTACCGACATGATCGAGGGATACCGCCGTTTCCGTAGCGGCGGCTGGCAACAACAGCGCGACCGCTGGGACGAACTGGCCGAAGGCCAGTCGCCCAAGGTGATGGTGATCGCCTGCTCCGACAGCCGCGTCGAACCGTCGCAGATTTTCGACACCAATCCGGGCGAAATCTTTGTCGTGCGCAACGTCGCCGCTCTGGTCCCGCCGTTCGAAACGACGCCGGGCCGTCACGGCGTGTCGGCGGCGCTCGAATTCGCCGTCCAATTCCTGAAGGTCGAGGAAATCGTCGTGATGGGCCACGGCCTCTGCGGCGGGTGCCATGCCGCGCTTCACAAATCGATGGCGGGCGCCGAGCCGGGCCGCGGCGGTTTTATCGCCGACTGGATCGCGCTGCTCGACGACGCCAGTGAACAGGTGCGCCACGATCATACCGACATCGACAACCGAGAAGCGGGCCGCGCGATGGAGCTGGCCGCGGTGCGCGTCAGCATCGACAATCTGCGGACCTTCCCCTGCATCCAGGAAAAGGAACGGCGCGGCACCTTGCGTCTGCGCGGGGCCTTTTTCGCGATCAGCGACGGGGTGCTGCACCTTATGGACGACGCGACGCGGGAGTTTGAGCCCGCCGCCTGAAACGGGAGCGCGATATGAGCAAGAATGCGATATGGTTGACGCTGATTTTTGCGGCGGCCATCGTTGGCGCGCTCATGGGACCGTCGCTGGCCAGCGTGCTGGCGCCCGAAACCCTGCTCATCCTGTCGGTGCTGCTGATCGGGGGCGTTGTCATCTTCTGCTTTTGGGCGTTGTCGAGCAACAAGGGCGGCGCGAAGGCCGATACCGCGGCGACCGCCGACGCGCGAACGATGCAGGCGCCCGCCGGCAAGGCACGACTCTATGTGGTGCGCCGGGGCTTTGTCGCGGCGCTGCAGGGGATGGACGTCACGCTCGACGGCGTGGCGAAGGGGCAGATCAAGTCAGGCCAGATGCTGATGGCGGACGTCGCGCCTGGAATGCACCATTTACATATCGCCACGGCAAAGGCGAAGCTGGCGCACCCCGCCGAATTCGACATCGATGTCGGCCCGGGCGGGGTTGTCGTGATCGGCGCGATGATCGAAATGGAGGCGCTCAAGGGCAGCATCAAGCTCGAACGCCTCGACGCCGCCAAGGCGCGCGAAGATGTCCGCGCGACCAAATTAATCTTGTGGGAGGTGCCGCCCGCCTGACCTTCTTCTCGGCGTCATTGCGAGCGAAGCGGAGCAATGCAGTGCAGGTTTACGCAGGCTCTGGATTGCCGCGTCGCTTCGCTCCTCGTGAAAGGCCCGCGTCACGGTTTCGCGGGAACAAACCCCGCCGCCGGCCAATCGCTATCGCCGATCCGCGCGACTTCCAGCTTGGCGAATTCGACCGGCGGCATCCCGACGCCGACATAGCTGCCGACCTCGGTCCATTTGCCGTCGGCGACTGTCGCGACATATTTGATCGTGGCGCCGTTCGGGACGGGGATGCTCCATTCAAAGCCCGTATCGGTCACCGCAAACGGGAATTTCCCGGTGCGACCGTCGGTCCAGCTGTTCATGGCATATTGATCGGTCGCGGCGTCGTACGAAATCACCGCAAAAGCATTGAAGGCGAGCTTGCCCGCCTCGTCATAACCGCGCCCCTCGATCACCACCGCGGTGCCGTCCAGCATCGGCCCGGCGCGCTCGGTCTGCACCAACTTGATCGTACCGCCCGGCGACGTGATCGTCGCGGTCCCGCGCCATTCGCCGTGCAGTTTCGCCAATCGGGCGATCGCGGCCTTTTGTTCGGCGACGACCGCAGGATCGGTCCGCATCTGCGCCTGCGCGGGCAAGACGGCGGCCGACAGCAAGGCCGCAGCAACAAGAGCAATTCGCATGATGTTCCTCCCCAATTGTGTTATCGCTATAACACAGCGGATAGCCGAGGAGAATAGGCGTTCAAGCAGCGATCTAGGGAATGGCGTAGGTCACATTCGCCTGTCCGACAGGCTTTTCGGGGTCGTCGGTCCAGATCCGGACGTCCATCACCGCGAGCCGTTTTCCAAGCCGCAACATATGCGCATCGGCGAACAGCGGCCCCGGCCGGCACGGACGCAGGAACTGATAGTTGAGCGCGCTCGTCACCGCCATCGCGACCGGACCGATATGCGCCAGGACGAGCGCGTAGGCCGCCATATCGGCGAACCCCATCTGCGTGGGTCCGGAAATGAGGCCACCGGGCCGCAAAGCGTTTTCATTCGGGTCCATCCGCGCCTGGATATGCCCGGGCGCCGCCGACACGACGGTGCCGCGCGAACCCGGCGCCGAATTGGGAAAGGCGTCCGCCATGAACGCGTTGAGCGCATCGGCGTCCAGCCGGATCGCGCCCGACGAGATTGGCTCCGAGATTGGCTCCGCCTTCCCCGTCATCGCTTTTAGCGCGACAGCTTCTTGTACGTCGTTGCGTGCGGACGGGTCGCGCCCTCACCAAGGCGGCGGATCTTGTCCTCTTCATACGCTTCGAAATTGCCCTCGAACCATTCGACATGGCTGTCGCCCTCGAACGCCAGAATGTGCGTCGCGAGGCGATCGAGGAAGAAGCGGTCGTGGCTGATGACCACCGCGCAGCCCGCGAAATTTTCGAGCGCTTCTTCGAGCGCGGCGAGGGTTTCGGTGTCGAGGTCGTTGGTCGGTTCGTCGAGCAGCAGCACGTTGCCGCCCTGCTTCAGCATTTTTGCCATATGGACGCGGTTGCGTTCACCGCCCGACAGCTGGCCGACCTTTTTCTGCTGGTCGACGCCCTTGAAGTTGAACGCGCCAACATAGGCGCGGGTCTGCATTTCGTGCTTGCCGATGTTCATCATGTCGTGGCCGCCCGAAATCTCTTCCCAGACATTCTTGTTCGGGTCGAGCGCATCGCGGCTCTGGTCGACATAGCCGAGGCGGACGGTATCGCCGATCGCGACGCTGCCGCTGTCGGGGGTTTCCTGCCCGGTAATCAGCTTGAACAGCGTCGATTTGCCGGCGCCGTTCGGGCCGATCACGCCGACGATGCCGCCCGGCGGCAGCGTGAACGACAGATCTTCAAAGAGCAGTTTGTCGCCATAAGCCTTGGAAATGCCCGACACCTCGATCACCTTGCCGCCAAGGCGTTCGGGCACCTGAATGACGATCTGCGCCTTGCCGGGCGCGCGGTTTTCCTGCGCCTCGATGAGCTGATCGAACGATTTGATACGCGCCTTCGACTTGGCCTGACGCGCTTTCGGCGACTGCCGGATCCACTCGAGCTCGTCCTTGATCGCCTTCTGGCGGCCCTGGTCCTCGCGCGCTTCCTGCTCGAGGCGCTTGCCCTTCTTTTCGAGATAGGTCGAATAATTGCCTTCATAGACAAAATAGCGGCCGCGATCGAGTTCGAGGATCCAATTCACGACATTGTCGAGGAAGTAACGGTCGTGGGTGACGAGGATGACGTTGCCCGGATAGTCCACCAGATGCTTTTCGAGCCAGGCGACGCTTTCGGCATCGAGGTGGTTGGTCGGTTCGTCGAGCAGCAGGATCGACGGCTTTTCGAGCAGCAGACGGGTCAGCGCGATGCGGCGGCGTTCGCCGCCCGACAGATTCTCGACGCTCCAGTCGCCCGGTGGGCAACGCAGCGCTTCCATCGCAATTTCAAGCTGGTTGTCGAGCGTCCAGCCGTCGACCGCGTCGATCTTTTCCTGCAGCGTGCCCATTTCCTCCATCAGCGCATCAAAATCGGCGTCGGCGGGCGGATCGGCCATCAGCGTGCTGATCTCGTTGAAGCGGTCCATCATGTCGGCGACACCGCGAACGCCGTCCATGACATTTTCCTTGACCGTCTTGGTCGGGTCGAGCTCGGGCTCCTGCGCGAGATAACCGACAGTGATCCCCTCGCCCGGCCAGGCCTCGCCCGAAAATTCGGTATCCATGCCCGCCATGATCTTCATCAGCGTCGATTTACCGGTGCCGTTCGGACCGACGATGCCAATCTTGGCATCGGGATAGAATTGCAGGCTCAGATTGTTGAGCGTCGGCTTTTGCGCGCCGGGATAGGTCTTGGTCAGACCCTTCATCACGAAACTATATTGGGCGGCCATGGAAATGCTCCGGTGTGGGCTGGGCCGCAGGCGCGGCCTTGGTAACAATGGAATCGTGGCGCGGTTAGCGAATGGGGGCCATCTTGGCAATCATCGGGGCGATCGGCGCTTGCGCCCGCGAGACGCGCAGCTACGACAGCGGGATGAGAAACCCCCGCACACCGATCCGCCTTGCCGGAATCACCGCACTCCTCTTCTCCTCTGCCGTAACTGCCCAACCTATACCGAGTGCTGCCGAGCTGGCGCTGCAAGGCAACGATCCGGCATGGGCGATCACCCGCGACCTGACAACCGAGATCGGCCCGCGCATGCCCGGAACCGAGTCCGAAGCCGCTGCGCGCCGCTGGGCCGCGCGGCGGTTGCAGGCCATGGGCTTCGCGAACGTCCGCGAGGAGGCGTTCGACATGCCCGTGTGGGTGCGCGGTGCCGAAGAGGCTTGGTTGACCAGTGCGATCGTGCCCCAGAAGCTGGCGATCACCGCGCTTGGCAACAGCGCATCGACGGGCGCCAAGGGCATCGAAGGCGAGATCGCCTATTTTGAGAGCTTCGACGCGCTGGCCGCCGCACCCGCCGCCAGCGTAAAGGGCAAGATCGTCTTCATCGATCATCAGATGAAGCCGGCACAGGACGGCAGCGGCTACGGCTATTATGGCCGTGGGCGGTTTTCCGGCCCCAACGTCGCCGCCCAAAAAGGCGCGATCGCGATCGTGATCCGCTCGATCGGGACCGACAGCCACCGGAACCCGCACACCGGCGTCACCAATTTCGACGCCGGAGTGAAGCCGATTCCAGCGGGCGCGATCTCCAATCCCGATGCCGATCAACTTGTCCGGCAGTGGCGACGCGCGCAGCCGGTGCGCAGCGATGAAGCGCCGCTGCTCACGATGAAGCTCATCCTGACTCCGCAGAACCTCGGCATCCGCAAATCGGGGAACGTCATCGCCGAAGTGCCCGGAAGCGATCGCGGCGCCAGCCCGGTCATCATCGCCTGTCATCTCGACAGTTGGGATCTGGGCACCGGCGCGATCGATGACGCCGCGGGGTGCGGGGTTATCACCGCAGCGGCGAAACATGTGATGACGGCGGGCCAGCCGCGCCGGACGATCCGCATTTTGTGGGCGGGAGCAGAGGAAGTGGGCGTGTTCGGCGGCAAGGCCTATTTCGAGCGCCATGGCGAACAGAAGCATGCGGTCGCGCTCGAGTCCGATTTTGGAGCCGATCGCGTGTGGCGCATCGATTTCAAGCTGCCCGACAGCGCAAAGCCGCTCGCCGACCGGCTGACCGCTGCCGTAGCTCCCTTCGGCGTCGTGCGCGGTCGCCAGCCCGCAAGTGGCGGTGCGGATATTGGCGCGCTGGTCGCCGCGGGGGTGCCGACGATCGACCTGGCACAGGATGGGACGCGCTATTTCGATCTGCACCACACGCCCGACGATACGCTCGACAAGATCGATCCGGTGCAATTGCGGAAAAATGTCGCGGTCTGGAGCGCGACACTGGCGATTCTCGCCAATAGCAGCGACGCCGAGCTGCCGTGAATGTTGCGCGGAAATGACAGTTTTCCGCCAGCGCACGGCATCTCAATTATTTTTGTTGACGATCCATACGGAACGGCTAAATCCCGCCGCTCGCGGGACGGGAAGTTTCCCCATCGCGGTAAGGCATTTTAGGGAGCCCACACATCATGAAGAAATTTGCTGCTATCGCCGTTGCTGCCAGCATGTTCGCCCTCGCCGCTTGCGGTGAAAAGGCTGCTGAAGAAGCCACCACGGAAGCCCCGGCTGCTGAAGCTGTTGCTGAAGAAGGCGCTGACGCCGCTGCTGCTGGCGCCGACGCCGCTGCTGCTGGTGCCGAAGCTGCCGCTGCTGGTGCCGACGCTGCTGCCGCTGCTCCGGCTGACGCTGCTGCGACCGCTGCTGCTCCGGCCGACGCCGCTGCTGCTCCGGCCGCTCCGGCTGAAGAAAAGAAGTAAGTCACAGCCCTTCGGGGCGTTGACCGAAACTAGAATTGGGCGGTCTTCCTTCGGGAAGGCCGCCTTTTTCTTTGCCTTTTGCAACGGCGGGATAGACTTGCGTGCGCGCGCTGTCTAAGGCGCCCAGCAGTAGTCGGGGAGTAGCGCAGCCCGGTAGCGCGCCTGCTTTGGGAGCAGGATGTCGCAGGTTCGAATCCTGTCTCCCCGACCACTGCCCCCCAAAAA